>CAWIRL010000015.1:0-385039 GCA_963838545.1 uncultured Acidobacteriota bacterium | reverse complement strand
AGGGCGAAACCAGGATCGCGCGCGAGCGCCTGCTTGAGAATCCCGACTGGATCGCCGGTCAGCCCATAATAGTCGGCGATCGCCCGATCGAACGCCGCCGCCAACTCGGTCGCGCCGGCAAGCGCAAGGCCCTGCTGGTCTTTGGCCATACGTGAATCCTTCGGCGGCTTGTCTCAAGATAACACGCGAGCAAATCGCGCTCGAATCCAATGCGCACGTAGCGCGCGTTCGATGGCGATTTGACGGCGCATCCTCTTTTGGACTGGCCGGAGCGCGACTAGATGCCACGGCATCGGGTCTCGATCAAAGGATCGCTCGATGAAAGGCAAGACCATCGTCGCCACCGGCGCGACGTCGGGCATCGGCGAAGCCGCGGTCCTGGAACTCGCAGGCATGGGCGCGCGCATCGTGTTCATCGCTCGCGACGAGGCTCGCGCACAGGCGACGATGCTGAAGCTCGCAGGCGAAGGCGCCCGGGCTCGGCCATCGCATGCATCTGGCGGATCTCTCGAGCATGGCCGAGACGCGCAAGGTCGGAGCGACGATCGCGGCCGCCGAGCCGCGCATCGACGTCCTGATCAATAACGCCGGCGCCCTGTTCTCCGAGCGGCGGGTGACGCCCGAAGGCCTCGAGCTGACCTTCGCGCTCAACCACATGGCCTATTTCGTGCTGACCGAAGCGCTGCGCGATAAGCTCGTCGCCTCGGCGCCGGCGCGGATCGTCTCCACCTCCTCGACTGCCCACCAGGCGCATGAGCCTCGATTTCAACGACCTGCAGAGCGCCAGAGGCTACGGCGGGCTCAAGGTCTACGGCCGGTCCAAGCTCGCCAATATTCTGTTCACCCGGGAGCTCGCCCGGCGCCTCGCCGGAACGGGGGTGACCGCCAATTGCCTCCATCCAGGCGTCGTCGCGACCCGATTCGGCTCTTCGAGCGGCGGCTTCGCCGGCCTTCTGATCCCAATAATCAGGCCGTTCTTCACTTCGCCGGCCAAGGGCGCCGACACCATCGTCTACCTCGCCTCGTCGCCGGATGTGGCGGGGACGACGGGCGAGTATTTCGTCAACCGCAAGATCGCCAAGCCGTCCGCGGCGGCGCGGGACGACGCGGCGGCGAAAAGGCTCTGGGAGGCGAGCGAAGCGCTTGCCGGCGATCGATCGCCGAAGGCGCTCGCGACGGGCTAACGCCGCTTCGCCTTCGCCGCGCCACGGCGCCAGGCCATCTCGAGCGCAGCGCTGAGCTCCGGCTCGCTGAGCGCGGCGAGCGTCGCCCGGGTCCAGCCCTGCCGGCCCCAGGCGTTGTCGAGCGGGGCGAAGGCGTCGGGATGAACCGCGCATTTGAGCGCCTGCTCGTCCGGGGCGAATTTGAAGTTGGCGCTCAATTCGTCCGGCGCAAGCGTCGCGAACGTGACCCGCGCCTTGAACGCGCGGCGGTCGAAATGCGGGTATTCGGCGACGCCGGGAAGGGCGAGCGCGATCCGGCGGAAATCGGCGGCGTCGCTCACGAGCCTCCTCCGCGATGCGTCGCGCCGCGGCCATTGTGTCGACGGCGGCGCCGCGCGTACTGTGCCTGACCGGGGGGACGCGCGCGGACGCTCCGATTGCGGCGCGCCAACGAGGAGACGCCGAAATGGCCGAGGCCGGATTGGACAAGGTCAAGACCGTTCTCAGGGTCACGAGCGGCAATTTCCTCGAAATGTATGACTTCTTTCTGTTCGGCATCTATGCCCGGCAGATCGCGGCCACGTTCTTCCCGAGCGACGATCCCTATGCTTCGCTGATGGCGACGTTCCTCAGCTTCACCGCCGGGTTTGCCATGCGCCCGATCGGCGCGCTGGTGCTCGGACCTTATATCGACCGCATCGGCCGCCGCCAGGGCCTGCTCGTCACGCTGTCGATCATGGCCTGCGGCACGATCCTGATCGCGTTCGTGCCGGGCTACGCGACCATCGGCGTGCTTGCGCCCATGCTGGTGGTGCTCGGGCGTTTGCTGCAGGGATTCTCGGCCGGCGTCGAGCTCGGCGGGGTCTCGGTCTATCTGTCGGAGATGGCGACGCCCGGCGACAAGGGCTTCTATGTCAGCTGGCAATCGGCGAGCCAGCAGGTCGCGGTCGTATTCGCCGCGCTGCTCGGCTATGCGATCGCCAACCTGATGGCGCCCGAAGCGGCCGCCGGCTGGGGCTGGCGCATCCCGTTCTTCATCGGCTGCGCGATCATCCCGATGCTCTACATCCTTCGCCGGTCGCTGCAGGAAACGAAGGAGTTCGCAGCGCGCAAAGTCCATCCGACGACACGCCAGATATTCGCCACCCTGGCCGCTGATTGGTATCTCGTGCTCGGCGGCGTGGCGTTGGTGATCATGACCACCGTCTCGTTCTATCTCATCACCATCTACACGCCGACCTTCGGCCGCCGCGTGCTCAATCTCACCGAGTCCCAGGTTCTGCTGGCGACCATGGCGATCGCGGTCTCGAACTTCATCTGGCTGCCGATCTCGGGCGCGGTTTCCGACCGCATCGGCCGCAAGCCGATCCTGGTCGGCTTCACGGTTCTCGCGCTTCTCACCGCCTATCCGGCGCTCGCCTGGCTGGTGCGGGAGCCGAGCTTCGGCAAGATGCTCGCGGTCGAACTGTGGCTGTCGCTGATCTACGCCTGGTACAACGGCGCGATGGTCGTCGCGCTGACCGAGCTCATCCCGGCCTCGGTGCGCACGTCCGGCTTCTCGCTTGCCTACAGCCTGGCGACGACGCTCGGCGGCTCGTCGCTGCTCATCTCGACCTGGCTCATTGAGCACACCGGCGACAAGGCGGCGCCCGGGTACTGGATGAGCTTCGCGGCGCTGTGCGGCCTGATCGCGACGCTCGCGCTCTATCGCCGGCCCGCCGGCGGCGTCCAGCTGGCGACGGCCGGGGGGTAGGGGCCTCGCGCAACGAAATCAAAGCCGGGCGCAACAAAAACCAAATCCGCGGCAACGGAATCAAAACCCGGCGCAACAAAAACCAAACCCGGCGCAACGAAAACAAAATGGCTTTTCTGGCTGATTGTCCAGATTATTCAATGACTTAGGCTAGGAACGCGCTCCTCTCCGGCTCAACATTGAGTCGCGGCCGAAAAAAAACCGGGACGGGCCTGCAATTCCTTCGACGCATTCAACCTAACAGGCATTTCGGATTATCGCAAGAAATTGCCGTTCCAATTCGGCCTAATCAGCGCCACCAATCGCGGCCCCAGGCCCTTCGTCCGGACCGAAGCCAAAATCGGCCTTGAACCAATCGTCTAAGTCGGCGCACATTAGAGCAGTAGCGCCTGCCATTGTTGCCGTCACTGCGGCCAATGCGCGAGGGCGCCGTCGAAGGGGAGCAACGCCATGGCCGACGACGATACGTCTGCGTTCCTTGATGTCATTGGCCACGCCGCTGACATTCTCGGCGTCGTTCTTCCCGCGGTGAGCCTCGCCGGGGACGTCATAAAATGGTTTTCGCAAGCGCCGGCGGCATCGGATCCGATTATTGCCTCGCTGGCGAGTGTGGATGCTGCTTTGGGGGAGCTTCAGGACGAAGCGCTGGCGGGCTGGGTGACCGCGCGGCGGGACAATCTCGCCTTCCTCGCCGCCAACTCGACGGCTGCGCTGCAAATCGCCTACGATTTCATGCAGAGCGGCAAGGATGCATCGAGCCCCGAATGGGCTAGCAATATTGCTTCGGCTCAGACGAATTCGCTTGTAGCAGTTCAAACATTTGCGGGGGCCGGCCTCGACTCGGGCTATTGGCGGCGGCCCTACAGCATCAAGGCGATTTCGCAGGACGGCGATCCCACTGATGGGTACAATGGCTGGATGAGTTATCTTACGGATCGAGCCCCGAAAGACAATGACAACACTGTGTGGGATTATCGTTGGGGACTGCCGGCGACGGTATACGCCATCACGGCTCGCCTCGTCGTGTTGCGCCTGATCGGGTGGGACCAGGCGGCCATTCTTCGGGAGGTGAACCAATACAATAACTTCATCGCCGAAGTCTGCCAACGGATGTATAATGGAATCAAGTATCTCGAACCACCCAGTTCTCCGCCTTCGAACCCCCTCAACTCCTCGATCGCTATTGCAGTAGCGGATATATATGGCGGATATTTTATCGCCGGCGAGTTCGACACCCGTTTGGCGCCCCACGACCTTGGAAACCGTCCATATCCACCCGGCCAGATGCTCCCAAATAGTACTCGAGACTGGCCCACTGTTGTTCAAAACGCCAAAACGATAACAACTTGGTGGCGGTACAGGGTCGAAGACGCGACGGGGTACTCCAAGATGCTCCAGTTCGCGGGACGACTGGAAATTGCACTCCAGCCTCCTATCCCGGCTCCCTTCCATAGTGGCAACGGCCAACCGGTCTCGGGCGGGCCGTTTAGTTACGGCGTGTTCTATCAGGCGTCGGTCGACGGAATTCTTTATTGGTATAAATACGAGGGCGTCGGTGCAAGCGATCCGTCCGGCAAAACCGGCTGGAACGCCAATTCCGGCAACCCGATCGGAAAAGGCTGGAACAATTTCAGGTTTTTGCTCGGCGCAGGCGACGGCGTCATCCTCGGCGTGGAGCCCAACGGCGACATGCGCTGGTACCGCTATATTGGCAACGGCGAGAGCAATATAGAAGGCAACACGGGTTGGTACGCGAACTCCGGCAATCAGATCGGGCAGGGATGGAACGGCTTCAACCAGCTTGTCGTTCAACCGAGGAGCGACGCGTACGCGACACCTATGGTGATCTATGGCGTTCTGCCTAACGGCGATATGGTTTGGCACTCGTACACCGGCCAAGGCGAGAGCGACCCAACCGGAAGCAAAGGATGGGTCAGCAATTCCGGAAACCGGATCGGCAATGGCTGGCAAACGATGAGGCTGTTCTGCAGCGGAAACGTTATCTTCGGTATATCGCCCAACGGCGAGTTACGATGGTATTCCTACCAGGGTAACGGGACAGAAGATGTCACGGGCGCTACCGGCTGGGATGCAAATAGACAATCGGGACTCCCGCCGCCCGCCCCGAGTCAATCACCGACCGAATCGTTCGCACCACCCGCGGCGCATCGCTCAGATCCACTCCGGCTATATCCAGCGTTCCACCCGCGCTCGCAAACGCATTCTGCATATCCACCACCACGATCACCGAGCGCTCGATGGCCACATCAATAGCTTCCGGTTTCGCGTTCAGTTTCGGCATTTCCTGTATGCGCTGCGGTCCGGCGTTAATTTTGCGCGGCGTTCACTCGCCCGCGCCGGTCAATCTCGTCCTGCTTCCACGATCTTCTCGGCCAGCCCCGCCGGATTGCTGTACATCACTTCATGGCTGCCCGGCATTTGCACGAACCGGTAAAGCCCCAGTCGGTTCGACATCCGCGGATGCCACCCAAATTCGCCCGGCGGCAGCGCTATATCTTCGCTGCAATTGATATAGCTTTTCGGCGTGGGAAGCGAGTAAAACTTCTTCATTTCCAATCGGTCGATCAGCGGCTGATACGGCTGCGGCGCCAATTCCTCGTAGACTCTCTGCGCCGTTTCGAGCGACACATCATTAATAAATTGCTCGCGAAAAACCACAAACGGAAGCGTCACCGTGTTGTCCCCGCTCGCCTGCGCCAGATGCGCGAAAGCCTTTGCCGTCTCCGGCGGTAATTCGTCTACGAGGCTTTTTCCATCGCCGAGCACAAATGCGGTCAGAAAAACCAGGCGCCGAATTCTTTCGGGAATGGCCTCGGCCACTTTAGCGATGATCGTGCCGCCGAAACTATGTCCCACCAGCACAAAATCGCGAAAATCTTTTCCCACGATGGCGTCAACGATAGATTTCGTGCAGACCGCATGGTTCACGTCTCGCTTTGCGCCTTTGCCCTGCCCGGCAATGGTGGGCGCGAAAGCCGAGTGTCCCTTGCTTTCCAGATGGCGGATCGTCTCGCGCCACGCCCCGCCCTCATGCCACGCGCCATGCACCAGCACAAATGTCGCCAAGATTGTGCTCCTCAATTAAATTTGCGGAATCCGCAATCGCAAGGCTTCGAGTGAAATCCAGATCACCAGTCACCGCAGGTGCAACGACGCGCAGCCTCGGATCAGCTTCGGCTCAGCTTCAGCTCAATGCTGCGACAAAACTGCTGCCGATGGCCGCGCCGCCCGCTCATGCGCGGTCTCGCGCAAAAATATCGTCACGATGAATACCAGCAGCATCCCGCCAGCGGACATCCACAGCGGCGCCGCCAGTCCATGCGCCTGCGCCATCGCCCCGCCGACGGCCGGCGCCACCGTCGCGCCAAAAACCTCACCAATCAAGGTTGCCAATCCAATGGACGTCGCCGCAAATTGCGGCGGCACGCTTTCCGTCGGCACCAGCACCAAAATCAACGCCGGCACTCCCTGGCCCGCGTTCGTCGCAAACAGCACCGCCGCCAAAACCCACGGATGCTGATAAAGCGGCCCGATCAGAAGTTCCAGCGGAACCAACATGCAAAGCGCCGTCATGAAAAAAAGTACCGGCTTGCGCCCCCACCGATCGGAAAGCCCCGGAAGCATGAAGCCGAGAATAAAGCTGCCTAGCCCCGTCGCGCCCAGCAGAAACCCGGCCGTCGTAGGAGATTGATGCGCCACCTCGGTGATGTAGAGCGGCGCGAACACATTTTCCAGAAACAGCCAGCCCATGAAGCCGGCGGCGCCGATGCAGCAGAGCCACACGTTGCGATATCGCAGAATTGAAAAATAATCGCGAAACCCAATCTTGTGGCCGTGAAATTCGCCGCGCGATTCGGACTGCGGCTCTTTCACAAACAGCCAGATGAGAACTCCGAGGAGCAGGCCTGGCGCTCCCGCCACCACGAATGCCCAACGCCAGCCGAATCGCGCCGCGACTTGCGTGGTGAGAATCGGAGCCGCGGCAAGTCCCACTAAAGCCGCGGCGCTCACCACGATTCCGATATTCCTGCCGCGCCGCTCGTTCGGCGAAGATTCCTCGATCAGCGCGGTGATGATCGACCACGTCGGCCCCTCCGCGATCCCCATCAGCATGCGCACCAGCAACAATTGATGATAGCTGTGCACCACTCCCGTGACCCACGAAAGCAGCGAGAATGCGAAAATTGACGGGATCAAAATTCGTCGGCGCCCGATGCGATCGGATAGTGCACCGAAGAAAAGAGTCGAGAAGGCCCAGGAAATGGCGAGAACGGAAGCGAGAACTCCAATCTGTTCGTGGGAAAGCTGAAACTCAGGCGCGAAATACGGCGCCAGATAAAACTGGGACATGCGGTCCAGAAAAACCGTGCCCCACGCGAAAAAAAGAATCGCCAGCAGCCTGTTCTCGTAGCCACGCGCTCGATCCATCATTCCAATCGTTCTCCCTTGCACATTCGGGATGGAGCGCGTCAGCGCAATAGCATGCAGATCTCTTGCGCCGCGGCCTGCAGCTGAGGAAGAAATCTGGTCTGCATCAACTGAATCGAGACGCGCTGCGCGTGCGCGCCCACATTGAGCGCGGCCACAACTCGTCCGGAAGGACTCTGAATCGGCACGGCCATCGAGCGCAGTCCCAGCTCCAGCTCCTGGTCCACAATGGCATGGCCGCTGCGGCTCACCTGCCGCAAAATCTGCCGCAGCTTATCAACGCTCGCGACGCTGCGGTCGGTGTACGGCTTGAACTCGATGCGCGCCAGCGCCGATTCGAGTTCCTCCGCCGGGAGGCTCGCGAGCAGCACGCGGCCCATCGAAGTGCAATACGCCGGCAGCCGGCTGCCGATGCCCAAATCGATGGACATGATGCGCGTCACGCTCGCGCGCGCCACGTAAATAATTTCGAGTCCATCCAATGTGGCGATGGAACTCGATTCGTGCAGCACGTGGCTCACGTGTTCCAGCACCGGCTGAACGGACGATGCGATCGGCATCGAGCTGATGTAGGAATGTCCCAGCGAAAGTATGCGCGGCCGCAGATAAAAATGACGCCCGTCATCGGAAGCCGCGAATCCCAGTTGCTTCAAAGTGTAAAGGCAGCGCCGCACCGCCGCGCGCGAAAGCGCGGTTCGCACGCTAAGCTGCGAAATCGTGAGCTGGTTCTTGCGATCCGTAAACGCCTGAATGACCGCCAGCCCTCGCGCCAGCGAAGTCATGAAATTCGGATCACCGGTAAGGGCGCTAATCTTCGCGGAAGGCGTCGCAGGATTTTCAAGCGGCTGCGGAATCGTTCTGGCGACGGGCGGGCTGGCGGCTCGCGGAGACTTGGTTCGAATATCGGCGCGCGGCACCAGAATTCTCCTCATCGGAGTCCGGACAGCGGGTGCAGAATACCGAATTTGGCCGATATACGCACGCAGATTCGATAATCGTCCGGCGCGCCCTCGTCGAAGATCTCGATTTCGCGGCCTCCTCCGGTTATCATGAGCCCGCGGTTCGGAATCCTGACGCGCGGGCAGAACGGCCGCGGAACCACGACGGCGCTGAACCAGCCGGACGTCACCCGGCCGGAATAACAGAGGAGAAATTTTCGATGGCACCCGTTGCCGGGTATCGCCGGCCATTCCCCGGGACACAGCCGAATCACCTGCATCCACCCTACCGCTCCTCGATAAAACGCGCTCCCCTCCAGCCGCTAATCTATTTGCCGCACACGATTTCGGAGATCACCGGGCCGTCGTTTAGCCCCGAAATAGTTACCGCCAAATCGTGCGACTTGACCAGGCAACATTCCGGCGCGCCGGTCGGCGAGCGCATCATCGTCAGCGGCCGCGTGATCGATGAAGACGGCCGGCCGGTCCCGCGCACGCTCGTGGAAATTTGGCAGGCAAATGCGGCGGGGCGTTACCTGCACAAACGCGACCAGCATGACGCGCCGCTCGATCCAAATTTCACGGGGAGTGGCTACACGCTCACCGACGATGACGGGCGCTACCGCTTCGTGACCATCAAGCCCGGCGAATATCCCTGGCGCAATCACGTCAATGCCTGGCGTCCCGCGCACATTCACTTTTCGATCTTCGGACCGGCCTTCGCCACGCGCTTGGTGACGCAAATGTATTTTCCCGGCGATCCGCTGATCCCTTTCGATCCCGTTTTCAATTGCACCGCGGATGAAAAAGCCCGCAACCGGCTGATTGCCAATTTCGATTGGGAAACCACGCACCCCGAATGGTCGCTCGGCTATCGCTTCGATATCGTCTTGAGCGGACGCGAAGCCACGCCCATGGAGGAATAGCATGAGTTTACAGATGACCACGTCGCAGACCGTCGGGCCATTCTTTAAGCTGGGCATGGACTGGATGGATAGCGACAATCTTGCCGGCCCGGGAGTCGCCGGAGAACGCATCGCCATTGAAGGTCGCGTGCTCGATGGCGATGGAAAATTCGTCCCGGACGCGGTGCTGGAAATCTGGCAGGCCAATGCGCATGGAAAATACGCTCACCCGGACGACACGCAGAACAAAGCTCTTGAGCCTGGGTTCACCGGACTACGCGCGGGTACCAACCGACGACCGCGGTTGCTTTCACTTCGCGACCATCAAACCCGGCCGCGTCCCTGGCCCCGGCGAAAAACTGCAGGCGCCGCATATCGTCGTTTCGTTTTTTGCGCGCGGGCTGCTGCGCCGCCTGGTCACCCGCATTTATTTCCCGGACGAAGCAGCCAACGCCGAAGATTTTGCTCTGAGCCAGGTGCCTCCCGATCGCCGCGGCACGCTGATCGCAAAGAAACGCGAGGGCAATGCCGGCGCCTTCGAATGGAATATTGCCTTGCAAGGATCCGAAGAAACCGTTTTCTTCGACTGCTGAGAATGATAAGACTACCGGCATGAGCCTGCTCCTCCCGCTCTTCCGCTGGGAAGCGATCGAGGAAATATTTTCCGATCGCGCTCGCCTTCAGGGCATGCTCGATTTCGAAGCGGCTCTGGCCCGCGTCGAATCTGGCCTGGGAATAATTCCGAAAGCGGCGGGACCGGCGATCTCCGCGAAATGCCGCGCCGATTTCACGGATATGTCCGCGCTTGCGAGCGATGCCGCGCGAGCCGGAAATCTCGCCATCCCGCTCGTCAAGCAACTTGCACATCTGGTCGCGAAAAAAGATCCTGACGCTGCGAGGTACGTCCATTGGGGATCCACTAGCCAGGATGCCATTGACACCGGCTTCGTGCTGCAGTTGAAACCGGCGCTGCAGAAAATCGATTCCGAATTGGAGCGCATGGCCGGCTCGCTCGCCACGCTGGCGAAAAAATATCGCCGCACTCCGCTTCCTGCGCGCACCTGGATGCAGCAGGCGCTGCCCACAACTTTCGGCTTCATTGTTGCCGGGTGGCTCGACGCGATTTTGCGCCATCGCGAACGCCTGCGCGAGACAACCCGGCGCGCCATCGCTCTCCAATTCGGCGGCGCCGCGGGCACTTTGGCGGCGCTCGGCGATCGCGGCCTCGATGTCGCGAAGGCGCTCGGCGCAGAGCTGAAAATTCCCGTCCCGCAAATTTCCTGGCATAGCCACCGCGATCGCGTCGCCGAAGTGGCCGCGACGCTCGGCCTCTGCGCCGGCACCCTCGGGAAAATCGCCCGCGACATTTCGCTGCACTCCCAAACCGAAATCGCCGAGCTCTTCGAGCCTGCTGGCGCGGGCCGCGGCGGTTCTTCTACGATGCCGCACAAACGCAATCCCGTCACCTCCGCGATTGTGCTGGCGGCCGCGACGCGCATTCCCCCGCTGGTCAGTTCCATGCTCTCTGCCATGGTGCAGGAAGAAGAACGCGGCCTCGGCGGCTGGCACGCGGAATGGGAAATCATGCCGGAGCTGATTGGCCTTGCCGGCGGCGCTCTGCATCATCTCGCGGAAATCATTCCGCATCTCGAAATCGACGTCGTCAAAATGCGCGAGAATCTGGAAGTGACTCGCGGCCTGATTTTCGCCGAAGCCGCGCAAATGGCGTTGGCGGAAAAAATCGGCCGCAGCGCCGCCCACGAGTGCGTCCAAAAAGCGGGCAAGCTCGCAGTGAAAAAGAAAATCCATCTTCGTGACGCGCTGAAGAGTGACAAAGAAATCTCGAAACATCTGAAACCCAAAGAAATCGCGCGCCTCTTCGATCCTGCTGCGTATCTGGGCGTGGCGGACGAATTCACCGCGCGCGTCTTGGAATCCCACGCCTCCGGAAAATCAAATTCCGGCGCGGCAAACGGCGAGTGACCGCATGCCCTTCCTCGAAAAAGACGGCTGCAAACTTCACTACGCGCTGACCGGCGCCGCAACCTCCCCTGTCGTCGTGTTTTCGAATTCCCTGGGCACGAATTTCTCCATGTGGGACCCGCAAGTTCCGGAGCTTGAGAAGAAATTCCGCGTCTTGCGCTACGACACGCGCGGCCACGGCCAGTCCTCCGTCACTCCCGGCCCATACTCGATCGAACAGCTGGCTCGCGATGTGATTACCCTGCTCGACGGCCTGAAAATCGAGCGAGCCAATTTTTGCGGACTTTCCATGGGCGGGATGACGGGCATGTCCCTCGGTCTCGACTTCCCGGCGCGCATCGAAAAACTCGTTCTCAGCAATACCGCCGCGAAAATCGGCACGCCGGAATTCTGGAACGCGCGCATCGAAAAAATCCGCCGCGACGGAATGAAAGCAATCGCCTCCGGCGTGATCGAGAAATGGTTCACGCCGGAGTTTCGCGCCCGCTCCCCGCAGGCCGCGCAATCCGCGCTGCAAATGCTCGAAGAGTGCTCTCCGGAAGGCTACGTGGCCAATTGCGCGGCGGTGCGCGATTTCGACGCTCGCAGCCGCCTCTCCCAAATTCACGCGCGCACTCTGGTGATTTCCGGCACGAGCGACCCGTCCACTCCGCCCGCGGACGGCCGCTTCCTCGCGAACCAAATTCCGGCCGCGCGCTACATCGAACTCGCTGCCGCGCACATTTCCAACATCGAAGCCGCGGAGGAATTTACCGCCGGGCTGATCGGATTCCTTTCGAGCTGAGGAGGTTTGCGGATGGGTGAGATGGATGAACGCCAACGCTATCGCCAGGGAATGAGTGTGCGCCGCGGCGTGCTCGGGGACGCGCATGTGGATCGCTCTTTGAAGAATCGAAATGAATTCAATGACGCGTTTCAGGATTTGATTACGCGTTATGCGTGGGGAGAAATTTGGTCGCGGCCTGGGCTGCCGCGAAAAACTCGAAGTTTAATCACGCTGGCAATGATGGTGGCGTTGAATCGCGGTGACGAATTCCGCATGCACGTGCGCGCCGCCGTCAATTGCGGAGTCAGCCGCGAGGAAATCAAGGAAGTGATTCTGCAAACAGCAATTTATTGCGGAGTGCCCGCGGCGAATTCCGCTTTTCATATTGCCGAGGAGGCCTTGGCCGCATCGAAAAGCGCACGAAAATCAAAGCGGCGGAAGAAACGCTAGCTGCCTCGCTCGCTTGCGACGGTTGCTGCTGAGCGCGCATGATTGCTGCGCAGCGATCGCCAGCGCTAATTCCAAACGCTTCGCGCCGTATCCGCAACCAACCGTAATTTCGCCCACTGCACGTCTTCCGTAACCAAATTCCCTTCCATCGTCGAGGCAAATCCGCATTGCGGGCTCAACGCGAGATTTTCAAGTGGCACGAATTTCTCAGCATCATGGATTCGCTTGCGCAAAGCCTCGGCGCTCTCCAGTTCCGGCAATTTTGAGCTCACCAATCCGAGAACCACCGTCTTGCCCTTCGGCACAAATCGCAACGGCTCGAAAGTTCCCGATCTTTCATCGTCATACTCCAGCAGAAAGCGATCCACGTCGAGCGTCGCGAACATTTTCTCGGCGATCGCGTCGTAGCCGCCCTCGGCGTACCAGTGGCTGCGATTATTGCCGCGGCACAGGTGAATCGCCAAGGTCACGCCCGGCCGGCGGGCCGCGGCGAAGCACGCGTTATCCGCTTTGATCGATTCGTCAAGCAGCGCATCCGGCTCCGCATTCATTTCCTTGCGAATCCACTCGCGCCATTTCGGATCCATGAAATAGCTGTAACGCGGCGCATCGATTTGTATATAACTCACGCCTTCGGACGCCAGCCGCGCCAATTCCTGCTTCATGATTTCAACGATATCCCAGAGCAGCGCGGAATGATTCGCGTAAACTTTATCGGTAACTCCGCGCTTGAACGAAATCGCCGGAAATTGCGTGGCGCTGGGCAGCGTCATTTTGATTGCGCCGGAGCTATGCGCTTTCAGGAACGGCAATTCGTGGCCTGTAAGCGGTCGCACCGCGCGCAATTTCGTTGTGACGATCCCCGTAACGCTGCTCACCGGCGCCGCTTCCTTCTCCCCCGCCTTCCACGAGCGCGCGACTGCATCGCCGAGATCGAAGCCTTCGACGGCATCCGTAAAGTCGCTCATGAAATTCCGCCGCCGCAGCTCGCCATCGGTGAAAATTTCGAATCCAACCTCTTTTTGTTTTTCGAGAGCGCGGCGGATATTTTTATCCTCGAGCTCTCTGAGCCGCGCGGCGTCCGCATTTCCATTCCGCCGCGCTTCCAGGATTTCGGCGGGGCGCAGAAAACTGCCGACATGATCGGCGCGATATTTCGCAGCCATGAGTTCAAGCCTCCTTCTCGCTTCCGGCCTGCAGGAGCACCTGAGGCCAACCGATGATACTATCCACCGCGAATTTGTTTCTCAACCGCTGCAGAACGGAAAAACTATCGTGCGATTATCGCTTCCACGTTTCTTGCTCCTCACGATTTTAATCGCCATCCCCGCCGGATGCGATCGCATGAGCCGCCCTTCGATCGACGGCGCGAAATCGGGCGAACATCCGAAGCCCGCGGACGTGGATGCCGCGCGGCTGAGCGACGCCGATCGAGAATCGGGAAATTGGATGTCCTATGGCCGCACGTACACCGAGCAGCGCTTCAGCCCGCTCAAACAAATCGATGAGCGCAACGTAAACCAATTGGCATTTGCGTGGCACTTTGATCTCGACACTCATCGCGGGCAAGAGGCTACGCCCATCGTTGTTGACGGCGTGATGTATTTCACCAGCGCCTGGAGCAAGGCTTTCGCATTGAACGCGGCTACCGGCGCGTTCCTGTGGTCTTACGATCCGAAAGTGCCGCCCGAGACGGCCGTCAACGCTTGCTGCGATGTGGTGAATCGCGGAGTCGCAGTTTGGCGCGGAAAAATTTTCTTCGGAACGCTGGACGGCCGGCTCATCGCGCTCGACGCCGCCACGGGCAAGAAAATTTGGGAAACGCAGACGACGGACCCCGCCAAGCGCTACACCATCACCGGTGCTCCGCGCGTGGTGAAAGGCAAAGTGCTGATCGGCAACGGCGGCGCGGAAATGGGAGTGCGCGGCTACGTTTCCGCTTACGACACGGGGACGGGCACACTTTCGTGGCGATTCTTCACCGTGCCCGGCGATCCCTCGAAGCCCTTCGAAGCTCCGATCTTGGCGAAAGCCGCGAAGACCTGGAGCGGCGAGTGGTGGAAACTCGGCGGCGGTGGCACGGTTTGGGACGCCATCGTCTACGACCCGGAACTGGATCTGGTTTACATCGGCGTCGGGAATGGCGGACCGTGGGCCGGAAAATATCGCAGCCCGCGCGGCGGCGACAATTTGCTGACCTGCTCGATCGTCGCCCTCAATCCCGATACCGGCAAATACGTCTGGCATTACCAGGAAGATCCGAACGACGATTGGGATTATGACTCCGACGAGCAAATCATTCTCGCCGATCTGAATTTCAATGGAAGCCCGCGAAAGGTAATTTTGCACGCGCCGAAGAATGGATTTTTTTACGTTCTCGATCGCGCCACCGGCGAATTGATTTCCGCGAAGCCGTTTACGTTTGTGAATTGGGCGTCGGGTATTGATTTGAAGAGCGGACGCCCCATCGATAATCCCGCGGCGCGCTACGTTTCCGCGAGCAAGCCTTCGCCGGTGGCTCCCGGGCCGCTCGGCGCGCATAGCTGGCAGCCGATGTCGTACAGCCCGCTTACCGGGCTCGTTTACATTCCCGCGCAGGACACCGGATTTTTTTACAAGACCGGTGCGCAATTTCAGCAGAAGCAGATGGCCGCGAATTATGGGCTCGACATGGTCGCCGCGGGAATGCCGCAAGATCCGAATGTGAAAAAAGCGATCCTCGGAAGCATTGGCGGACGGCTGATCGCCTGGGATCCGCTTCAACAAAAAGAAGCGTGGTCTATCAAGCGCGCCGAGCCGTGGAATGGCGGAGTGCTTTCGACTGCCGGCAATTTGGTTTTCGAAGGCACGGCCATCGGAAATTTTGAAGCGTATCGCGCGGCGACCGGAGAAAAACTTTGGTCCGTGGCTGCGCAAACCGGGGTGATGGCCGGCCCGATCGCGTATCAAGTGAACGGCGAGGAATATATTGCCGTGCTCGCGGGCTGGGGCGGCGTTTTTCCGCTGGCCACCGGCGAAGTGGCGCTGAAGGCGGGGCCCATCCGCAATGTGAGTCCGCATGTTGGCGTTCAAGATCGGCGGGCATTCCAGTCTGCCCGCGCTCCCGGAAATTCAGAAGCCGGTGCTGCGTCCGCCGGCTGCCACGGCCAGCGCCGCGGAAGTTGCGCAAGGCGCGGAAAAATATCAGCAATACTGCTCGATGTGTCATGGCGATGTGGCCGTTAGCGGCGGGATTCTTCCCGATCTGCGCTATTCGAGCGCGCTTGGCGATGATCATTGGTTTCAGATCGTGCTGGGCGGATTGCTGAAGGCGAATGGAATGGTCTCATTCGAGAAAGAATTGTCGCGACACGATGCCGAAGCCATTCGCGCCTATGTAATCGCCCGGGCCAACCAATCGCTGGCGCAAGAGAAATCCGCCGCGACGAAATAAATCTGAGCTGCAGTGCCGGCTCAGTGCACCGCGCGATCCTTGCCCGCCCAATACGCCGCGCGCAAACTCTTTCGATCGATTTTCCCCGCCGGTGTCTTCGGAATTTCATCGCGAAATTCCACCGACTTCGGTGATTTCATCCCGCCCAGCTTTTCCCGGCAGTGCTCGATCACTTCCGCGGCGGAAAGCGTCGCGCCGTCCTCCGCTACCATAAAAGCCTTTACCGCCTCGCCCCAGGTATCATCCGGCACTCCAATTACCGCGCATTCACGCACTTGCGGCAGCGACATGATCCCCGCTTCCACTTCCGCGGAAAAAACATTGAAGCCGCCGGTGATGATCATGTCTTTCTTGCGATCGACGATGTAGAAGAAGCCGTCGCTGTCGCGGTAGCCCACATCGCCCGTGTGATGCCATCCGAATTTTCGAATTTCCGCGGTCGCTTCCGGAAGATTGTAATAGCCGCCGCAGACCAGCGTGCCGCGCGCGACAATTTCTCCGGCCTGGTTCTCGGCCAGAATTTTGCCGCCGTCGTCCATGATTCGCCAACCGCACCGCGGAAGTTCTCTTTCCCGCAACTGCTCAACCGCTGCGGATGATCGCCCGTCGCAGCCGCAGCAATCGTTGCCTGATCGAGAAACGTCAAAAGCATCGGCGCTTCCGTTTGCCCGTAGCTCTGGCACATACACGGCCCGAACATTTCCACCGCTCGCTTTAATTTGTCCGGTGAGACGGGCGAGCCCGCCAGCAGAAAAACCCGCAAGCTGGAGTAGTCGAATTTGTCCACACCCGGAAGCGCCGAGCAATTTATAAAGCGCGGTTGGCGGCAAAAATAGATGTGTCACGCGATGCTGCTCGATCGCTCGGGCAACTTCCAACGCGTCAAATCCCGGCAGCACCACGTTCGTCGCGCCGATGGAAGCAGCCGCAAACGCCACCACGCCGGCTGCATGCGAAAGCGGCGCCACATTGAGGCACACCGGCGTCATTCGTATCGCCGCGCCAATAGTGCGACGCCATTTCCAGCATCGTTCCCCACGCCAGGCTCGTTACGCGCACGCCCTTCGCCGGTCCCGTTGTGCCGCCGGTCGGCACCAGCCCAACGAGCCGCTCGTTGTTGCCGTATGCGTCGCCCCAATCTTCGAGCGCGGCATCGCCGCCGCGTTTCAGGAACGCCTCCAGCGAAGGATCTCCGCCGTCCTCGGCATCAATGCAAACCAGATGCCGCAGCGATGGCACTCGTTCCTTGAATTCCTGCACCTGTGCGCGAAAACTGCTGTGATAGAAAAGCCACCGCGTCGCCACGTAGTTCATGTATTCCACGCTCGCGTCCGTGGCATTCCGGAAATTCAGCGGCACCCACGCCGCGCCCGCGCGCATCAATCCGAACATGCAAATCAGCACGCGTGCATCGTTTGGAGAATAAATCGCAGCGCGATCTTCGTCGCCCAGCCCCTCGGCGCGCATTGCGCCGGCAATTTGCTGCGTCAGCGCGCGCACCTGCGAGTAGGAATAGCTCAGCGCTCCGTCCAGAATTGCGATTCGATCCGGATTCGCTTCCGCGCCTTTGTCGAAATAATCGATCGCTCGCATGAGATTGGAAAAATTGCCGTCGCCGCGGCGCGCGCCGTAAAGCTGCACAGCACGCCAATCGCGGCTTACGCGAAAAGCTTCAGCTTGGATAATCCATGGCTCTCGAGCGCCCTCAAAATTTCCCGGTGGCCGATTGCCTCCGCCGCGGATGCGTATCCGACTTTCAGCGGCGCCCGCCGCGTCAAACTTTGCGCCACGTACGCCTGAATCAATCCCGTCTGCCGGTACGCGCACGTGCCCACCACGATGCATTTCAAATATTCCGTCGAACCGCGCGCTTCCACAACATCAATGGTCCGGTGCACGTGCGTATTTTCTCGCGGCGGCATTCCCGCCTGTACGCTGCTGGCCATCTCCGATAGTTTTTTCTCCTGCTCGGCTTGCGGCAAGGGGCGGATGTTGGCTTCGAAATGTTTTTCCGTGGCGAATACGCCTTCCATCAATTGCCGGTCGAGAATGCCTCCCATCGTGCGCACATTCGCGATTTGCGGATGATCCTTGTACCACACCGGATGCGGAAATCCTCCCCACGTCAGCGCCAGTTGCGTTTGCACTGAGCCGGGAACGGTGACGTCGTAAGCCGTGGCGCGCGGCCAGGGCTTGAAGCGGTTCTGCTCCAGGTAATAAGCGTCGGTGCGGATTCCGGCAAAAATGGTTTGCGTCGAACCAAATGTCGGAATGCCTTTGAACATCGTCAGTATTTCCAGCGTATCAACGGCCGCCGATTCCAAGCAGACTCGCGCGGCGATATCGCTAGGCGTGGACATGAACGCCGTCGCCGGCGCGATCAGCAGGCTGCGCTCCGCGAATTTTCCGCTCCACTTCTCCGCGGCCTCGCGATGCCAGTGCTGTTCCCCGCCGATATCAATGTAGTGGCAGCCGGCGCGCCAGCAAGCCTCGGCCACCGTCGGCCCGTGATAAATAAATGGCCCGACGCAATTGCACACCACTTCGGCGCCGTCAAACGTCTTCGTCAGTTGTTCGACCGTTCCTCCGGTTTCAACGACTTCGTAATCCGCCGTCTCGATGCCCGGCACCGCGGCCATTACCGCTTTGATTTTTTCCGCGCTGCGGCCCGCGGCAATGAATGGCACGTTGTATTCACGCAAAAATTCCGCCACCAGACGCCCCGAGAATCCACTCGCGCCATAAATTAGGACCTGCCGTTTTTCCGCCACGGAAAGCCTCCTGAGTGTCTACGATCTTTTCCTCTAGCCGCAGCCGCAATTCTTAGACTAAAGTCTCTCTTCTGGTAGTAGGCACCTTATGGTTACCTGGTATCTGGCAGAGGCGAGCATGGACCACTCTGAATGTCCCGTGAGGCTTACCGCCGCTTTGATCGGCGGCAAATGGAAGCCGTTGATTTTATTTTATCTCGAAGGCGGCACGCGCCGCTTCAGCGAATTGCAGCGCCTGATTCCCGGCACCAATAAGAAGATGCTCACAAAACATCTGCGCGAACTGGAGCGCGATGAGATTATTCACCGGAAGGTCTATGCCCAGGTGCCGCCGCGCGTGGAATATTCCCTGACGCGCCACGGAATGAGCCTGCGGCCAATCCTGAAATCCATGTCCGCGTGGGGCAAAAAACACAGAGCTCGCCACGGCGCCGCCCCGCGCTGAAGTTCACGCGACGCCAAACAAACCCCCGCGCACTCCGCGTCGCACTCCAACTCGCACTTTACGCCGGGCGAAACGTGCCCTAAAATAAAGGTGATTTCACAGCGGTGAGCGTAGCTCAGCTGGTAGAGCATCGGTCTGTGGCACCGAGGGTCGTGGGTTCAAATCCCATCGCTCACCCCAATTTTTCTGCGAGCCTGCGTTTTTCCTTTTAAACTCGAATCGCTTACTTCGTTTCCGCCGGCGTTGCCGTCGCCGGGCCTTCGCCTACAATTTCCAGCACCGCTTCCGTCTCTTTTGCGCCATCGTAGTGAATCTGTTTTGCGAAGTGCGTGACGTAGCTGCCCGCCGGAACCGGCATCGTTTTTTCCGCATCGAATTTCGCGCCGGTGCCCACCCACCACGTTCCCGAAATCACCGTGATGTAGCGCGCATTCGGATGCCAGTGCGGATGGCTCATGTGATGCGGCGTCCATTTCACCAGCATGATGTAAAGTCCCGGCTTGGTGGGATCGCCTTCCAGGATCGCCGTCTTCGCGCCGATCGGGTCGTCCACCCACTGAATCTGATCCGGCAATTTGTAAGCCAGCACCGCGGGATCGGGACTGGCGGATGCGGAATTCTGCGTCGCAGCCGAAGCGCGCAACCCCCGCGCAAAAATTGGCAGCGCCGCCACAACCGCTACGAGCAGCACGAACGATGCCGCTCCCATCACCACAACCGCGCCACTCGGGCGCACACGCATCTTCAACATATTTCCTCCTCGCAAATCCGCCGCGGCAGATCTTTGTCGCATCGCGCAGCAAGCAGCGAACAACGCACTCCAATTCCCCACGCGCAACACATCGTTATTCAACTTGCTGCATCAAACGAAACGGGAGCCCTGGCAGATGAAAAATATACAATCCGCAGGCTGCGCACAATGACCAGCAGAGGCACCGCCGCTGCAACTGATCTACGAGGCTCAATCACCGCTCCGCTTTCCCCCGTCGCCGATCTTTCGGTTCGTGAGATGGAAGTTTTCCGGCTCCTCGGCGAAGGACACGGCACGCGCCAGATCGCCGAGAAGCTTCAGCTGAGCGTGAAGACCGTCGAAACATATCAGGCGCACATCAAGGAGAAATTGTCGCTGCGCAATGCGCGCGAACTCGTGCAGCACGCCATCCAGTGGCGTCTCGCCCAAAAACGAATCTGATTTTCACCCGCAGCCCGCCGGTGTCATCGTCGGGTCGCCTCAAGTAGCGCCGGCGTCCCTGTTTACTCTGAGCTTCGAAGGGCCGGCATCTTGCGAGCGCGAGGGAACGCCAGAAGCGCAATCTTCGTCGGAGCGCATCTTCGATGTCGCTGTATTAGAATGACCGCGTGCACCTCGTCAGCCTATTCTCCGTAATCGCCCTGGGCTTCTTCCTCGGCATGCGCCACGCCACCGATCCCGATCACGTCATCGCCGTCACCACCATCGTCGCCCGCCATCGCAGCGTAAAACACGCCGCACTCATCGGCGGGCTCTGGGGCGTCGGCCACACGCTCACGATCCTCGCCGTCGGCGGCGCGATCATTCTCCTCGGCTGGGTGATTCCCACGCGCGTCGGCCTCTCGATGGAATTTTCCGTCGGCCTGATGCTGATCCTGCTCGGCATCCTGAATCTCACCGGCATGATGCAATGGATCAATTCAAATTTCTCAATCCCCGCAGCGAGCGCCGGCGAAGTTCATTCCCACGCGCACAGTCACGGCGACGTCGTTCATAGCCACAGCCACACGCACTCGCACGATTCCGATTCTCATTCTCACGACTCCAGCCACGCTCCGCTCAACTGGCTCGATCGCCATTTCAGCGGCATCGGTTTCTATCAGCTCGTGCGCCCGCTGGTCGTCGGGCTGGTTCACGGTCTCGCCGGCTCTGCTGCCGTCGCTCTGCTGGTTCTTACTACCATCCGCGATCCCCTGTGGGCCACGGCTTACCTAGCCGTCTTCGGCGTGGGAACGATCGCAGGAATGATGCTGATTACCGCGGCGATCGGTGTGCCTTTCGCGTACGCAGGAAAAACTTCTTCGCGCCTGAATTGGGGTATTCGCGTCGCTTCCGGCCTGATCAGCCTCGGCTTCGGGCTGTTCCTCGCCTATCAAATCGGATTCGTCAGCGGCCTTTTCACCAGCCATCCGCACTGGACGCCCAGCTAGCTATTTCCGCTTCCCCGGTTTTCCCGTCCATCTCCCACGCGCCACAGCCGGAACGAAATCATCCAATCCTTTCGGCGGAAATTCCAAAGTCCGCCCCAGCTCCGCGCTCTGATACGCGGTCATCAAGATTTTCACCACTTCGAGTCCGTCGTCAAACGTCAACGCCGGCCGCTCGCCGCGCAAAAACGCACGCACGAAATGGCGGTTCTCCGCTTCATAGCCGTACGCCGCCGCTTCATCGGCCACCATCGGCATCTGCCCGGATTCCGCGTTCTGCTTTTCCACCAAATCCTCGCCGCGCTTCTCGCTCACTTCGCGGCTGAAAAATAATTTCAGCCCGCTATCGAGTGAATTCCACGACATCGAATATTCCGGCCCGAGCAAATCCGCCGAAAGCCGCAATCCCGGACCGACAAAACTCCACGAAGTGGTCGCCTCGCCGATCACCACCGCGCCATCCTCGCCTCGAAATTCAATGCTCGCGCTGGCGAAATCTTCCGCCGGGCTTTTGCGGTAATCCACATCCTTGCCCATCGCCTGCGCCAATTTTTTCGCATACGCAGGCCGCGACCACTTCAAGCTGGCAATCCTCGCCGTCACTCGCAGCGGCCGCAGCGAGGAAGCCGGCGCTCCGGGCTTGGTCAACAAATGGCGCACGACCATTACCGAGTGGCACATCATGTCGTTCAATACCCCGCCGCCCTGCAAATTACCCTGCCAGAACCAGGGCATGTGCGGCCCGCTGTGTTCCTCCGCGGCGCGCGCAAGATACGGCCGGCCGGTGAGCGCGGCGCCGCGCTTCCACAGAATTTCGCGCGCCGCCGCGATCGCCGGAGCAAAAATCTGATTCTCGAGATATCCGCTCGCGATGCCTGCGCGCTTGACCAACGCTGCAATCCGTTTGGCCTCGCGGACGTTGCGCGCCAGCGGCTTTTCGCAGGCGATGCCCTTCAGCGTTCCTTCGCCGCGCTTGACGGCGTGAACGATCTCTTCCATATTTTCCACGCGCGAAAAATTCGGCCCGCAGATCCACAGCGCCTCGATTTGCGGGTCGGCCACCATCGCCGCGATCGAGGGGAACGCTCGCGCATTTCCGACGCCCAGCGACCGGGCCAGCGCGGCCGTCTCCGCAGCGTGCTCTTGATTCGGACTCCACACGCCGAGAACGTCGGCGTCGCGAACCCCGACGAACCCTTGCAGATGGAATCGAGCCATGAAGCCGCTGCCGACCACCCCGATACCGAGACGATTGGTTTTCATCGCGCGTGATTGTAACGGAGTCCCCAGCCGGCACGGATTAATTTCGGAGGAATGCACATCCCACGTTTATTCGAGTTGCGATGATCAGTAGTTCCCATAGTCGTACTCTTGCAGGTATCAGAAATTCCATGCTATCCAAGAAGCGTTATGACCGTGCACCAACCTCAGGCCAATATCCAGGACGCCGCCAAACAGCCCCCACAGGTCGATATACGCAAACGGCCAGAAATCGCCGCAACTCCAACAAAACAAACGCAAATCTCAGTTTTAGGCCGAGACAAAAACAGGGGGTCGGGACATAGTATCAAGAGCCCATTTCTAATCGATACACGAAAACGGTTAGAAATCGCCGCAACTCCAACAAAACAAACAGAAATCTTATTTTCTAACCGTGAAAAAATGAGGGGGGTAAGACGCCATCCGTAGCTCCGACTTGCCCTGAGATTCGAGAGGCTAAGGGCTTGTGTGCGGGAGTTGCGCGGGCGAACAGAGCCGTCCCGAAACCGCTCACAACTGCCGATGCCTATTCCCCATCATGCCCTTAAGTCTCTGAAAATAGACACCTTAACAGAATCCGATAATGGAACTCCCTGTGCTTTCTGTCTGTCCGGCGTAGCTTGCGAGGAGGCTTCGTGTTTCAGACGCTCAGCCAGGACATTCGCTATGCGCTTCGCACGCTTCGGCAGTCACCCGGGTTCACTTTGGTGGCGATTCTCACGCTGGCGCTGGGCATTGGGGCCAACACCACCATTTTCTCGGTGATCAACGCGGTCCTGCTGCGCCCCTTGCCGTATTCGAATCCCGACCGCCTGGTGCTACTGGCGGAGCATTGGCCGGCGTTCCCGATCCTTTCCGTCTCCTGCGCCAACTATCGCGACTTCGGTGCGCAGAGCACTTCTTACGAGACTGTCGGGGCGCTGCAGGTTCTGAGCTTCACCATGACCGGTTCGGGCGATCCCGAGCGCGTGGATAGCATGGTGATCACCGATTCACTCTTGCCGATGCTGGGAGTGCAACCGATGCTCGGCCGCACTTTCTCGGCGGACGACGATCGCGTGGGCGGGGCTCCGGTAACTTTGATCAGCTACTCGCTCTGGCAGCGCCGGTTTTCCGGCAGCCGCGACATTCTGGGCAAGTCCATCACGCTCGACAACAATCCCTACACCGTGATCGGCGTGCTCCCCGCCGGATTCCAGATTCTAAGAAACGCGGATGTCTACGTTCCGTTCGAGCCCTGGGCGCACACGCTGCCCGATGATCGCAGCTGGCATACGGGGATTCGTCCCATCGCGCGCCTCAAAAGCGGGGCGACGCTGCAGCAAGCGCGCAACGAGTTGCAGACGATTGCCAAGCGCCTGGAGCAGCAATATCCGGAGACGAATACGGACGTTGGCGCGCTGGTGCTCCCGCTGCACGATCAATTGGTGTCGAACGTGCGCCCCGCGCTGCTCACGCTGCTGATCGCCGTGGGCCTGGTGCTGCTGATCGCCTGCGCCAATGTCGCCAATCTGCTGCTGGCGCGCGCCACGCAACGCGAAAAAGAAGTGGCCATCCGCACGGCTCTGGGCGCCAGCCGCGCGCGCATCATCCGCCAATTGCTGACGGAGAGCGTGCTGCTTTCACTCGCCGGCGGCGCACTCGGCCTGGCGCTGGCGGCGCTGGGACTTGATTCCCTGCTGCGCCTCGCGGTGGCCAGCGTTCCGCGCGCCGAAGGCATCGGCCTCGATACCACCGTTCTCGCCTTTACCGCGGGCCTCGCCCTTCTCACGGGAATACTTTTCGGCCTCGCGCCGGCGTTTCAATCTTCGCGCCTGGATATTCGCGATCAATTGAATCAAAGCAGCCGCGGCTCGAGCTCCAGCGGGCATCAGCAAAGGCTGCGCAGCGTGCTTGTGGTGGCGGAAGTGGCGATCTCCATGGTGCTGCTAATCGGCGCGGGACTTTTAATTCGCAGCTTCGCGCGCTTGCAAGCCGTGCAGCCCGGCTTTCATCCCGATCACATTCTGCTCACGGATGTGCCGATTTCTCTGACGGTCTATGCCCGCCCCGAGCAGCAAGTGGCTTTCTTCGATCGCCTGCTGGAACGCGTGCGCGCATTACCCGGCGTGAAATCGGCGAGCGCCGCATCAACGATGCCGGTTTCCGGCCAGGGCGCGATCATCCATTTCAATATCCAGGGCCGCGCGCCGAAGACTCCGAGCGACTACATCATGGCCGGCTATCGCGTGGTGGGCCCCGGCTATTTCGAGACGTTGGGAATTCCGTTGATCGCCGGCCGCTCCATCGAGCAGCGCGACGCGCTGACGGCGCCATCCGTGGTGGTGCTCAATCAAGCCATGGCCAAGAAATTTTTCCCCGGCGAAAATCCCTTGGGCAAGCGCCTGCAGATCGGCGAGACGCCGGACAATTCCATTCCGATGATGGAAGTGGTCGGCATCGTCGGCAACGTGAAGCAAAAGCTGGAATCCGACGCGCAGGAGGAAATGTACGTTCCCTACATGCAGCCGGTGCTGCCGCTTTTTGCACTCACGGTGGCCTTGCGCACCAACCAGGATCCAGGGGCGATGACTTCGGCCTTGCGCAGCGCCATTTTGGACGTGGATAAAAATCAGCCGCTGGTGAACGTGCGCACCATGGAGCAATCCATTTCCAATTCGCTGGACGCGCAGCGCTTCCGCACGCTGCTGCTGGGCTTGCTGGCGGGATTGGCGCTGGCGCTTTCGGCCATCGGCGTCTACGGGGTGATGTCGTATTCGGTGAATCTGCGCACGCAGGAAATCGGGATTCGCGTGGCGCTCGGCGCGCAGTGGCGCGACGTTTTCTCGCTGATTGTTTCCCGCGGCTTCGCGCTGGTCGGGATTGGGATCTTAATCGGCGGCATCGCCGCGTGGCTGCTTTCCAGATTGATCAATCAATTCCTCTTCGGCGTTCATGCCGGCGATCCGCTCACGTTTTTCGGGGTCGCGGCCATGCTGCTTGTGGTGGCATTCCTCGCATGTTATTTTCCCGCGCGGCGGGCCACGCGCGTGGATCCAATCGTCGCGCTCCGTTATGAATAGTGGCATCATCATATGAGCGAGGCTGCGAAGCGCTAGGATTCCTGTGCGGCCGCGAAGTGGTCTGATTTATCCGCGGCCGCGAAGCGGTTCGATTCTCATGCGGCCGCATAGCGGCGACTTATGTCTGCTGACAAATTGAATTTGTTTCGCGCTGCTCGATGAACACACTGCGGTCGCATCCACATTTATTTGAAATCAATACCTGGGCGAGGCTCGAAGAGCTTTCGCGGCGGATCGGCAAACGCCTGGGGTTGGGCGACGTGCCGGATTCGGAATGGAACCGCCTCGCGGGACTGGGCTTCGATTTGATCTGGCTGATGGGAGTGTGGGAACGCAGCGCGGAATCGCGGCGGGAATTTCGCGGAGACGTCGCGGCGTTCGCCGGCTTCCGCCGGGCGCTGCCGGGAGCGACGCTCGATGATGTGGTCGGCTCGCCTTATTCCATCCACCGCTATCAGCCCGACGCGCGCATCGGCGATTGGGCCGCGCTCGATGCCACTCGCGATAAACTGCACGCGCGCGGGCTGCGCCTGATTCTCGACTTCGTTCCGAATCACGTGGCGCTCGACCATCCCTGGATTCTGGAGCATCCGGAATATTTCATTCAGGGATCGGCGGAAGATTTCGAGCGCGATCCGGCCGCTTTTTTCCGCGCGGAAACTTATTTGGGCACGCGCTTCATCGCCCGCGCGAAGGATCCTTATTTTCCGGCGTGGCGAGACGTGGCACAGCTCAATCATTTCGAGCCGGCGATGCGCACGGCGCTCATCGCGGAGCTTACGTCAATTGCCAAGCATTGCGACGGATTCCGCTGCGACATGGCCATGCTGGTGCTGAATGATATTTTCGCGCGTACCTGGGCGGACAAGCTCGGCGGCGCCGCACCGCCCGCGCGGGAATTCTGGCAGGACGCCCGCGCGGCGATTCCCGATGCACTGCTGCTCGCGGAAGCTTACTGGGAGACAGGGCCGCGGCTGAGGGAATTGGGATTTGATTTCACCTACGACAAAGATTTATACGACGCGCTGCGCGGCGAAGATCCGGCCCGCGTGAGCGCGTGCCTCAGCGGCGATTTTGAGCAGCAAAGCCACCTGGCGCGCTTCCTCGAAAATCATGATGAAGATCGTAGCGCGGCCATATTCCAGGGCGAGCAGCTTTACACCGCCGCGATTCTTGTCGCCACGCTTCCCGGGCTGCGCTTTTATCATCAGGGGCAGCTCGAAGGGCGCCGCATTCATTTTCCGATCGCGCTCAGCCACGCGGCGGCCGAGTCCATTGATCCGGCGATCGAGGCCATCTATCGCCAAGTGCTGCAAATTTCGAATGAGAATGTGTTTCATGCGGGGGCGTGGCGGCGGATTGACGCTGAGGATCTCGGCGATGGCACCGCTGGGAATTTAATCGTCTACGATTGGCAAACGGAAAATACGTGGAAGCTGGTGGCGATGAATCTCGGGAGCGTCGCGTCGCAGGCGCACTTGCACCTGGGCGAGCGCATCGTGGCGGGGCAGAATTACCGGTTCAATGATCAACTGAATCAGGTGATCTATCCGCGGGGCGGAGATGAGCTTCGTGGACCGGGGTTGTACGTGCGGCTCGAGCCGTTTCACGCGCATCTTTTCGATATCGCGAAGGCGAGTTAGTTCGGGTGATGCGCACGGCTCGCGCGGCAAGGTAGTTCCAGTAAGGGCGCGCGCGGCTGGCGCCGAGCGCTATCGATCTCGCCGAGTGTGCGTTTGCCACCCGAAAAAGGATGGCGCTACATAGGCGCGGAGTGCCGCGGGTCTCGCGGCACTTTTTTTTATTTCACGATCAATGTGAGCGGCAAACTCTGCGACTGCTCGCCCAGCGTGCCGGTCAGCGTCAGCGTGTAAGTTCCCGCCGGAGTTTTTCCTGCCGGCCCCTTCGCCAGGCTCTTGCAGCCTGCGACGCCTACCGCAAGCAGCACCACTGCCGCCATTGCCGGCATCCAACGGCGACGCTGCGTACGCGCGGCGAGCAGCAGCATCAAGAGCAGCCCGATCAGCGACGCGATCGGAATTGCCAACTGCCGCGGCCGTCCGCCCCAAGGCCCGGAAGGTCCGCCGGCCGGCGGCGTCCAACTGCAGAACGTGACCACCGAAATTCCCGTGTTCACCGAAGTGGTGCCATCGAGCGTCACGCTAGTCGGCTCGACCGTGCAAGTAATCGTCGGCGTGCTCGGCGTGCAGGTCAAGTTCACCGTGCCGGTGGTGCCTTCCGTGCCGGTGAGCACGATCGGAAAGACCGCAGTGTCGCCGGGACTCACGGTAGCGCTGCCGCCGCCGTTGCCGCCGATGCCCAGTGTGAATGTCTGCGGGATCAGCGTGGTGCCGCTGAGCGGGACGGTCTGCGGGCTGTCTACCGCGTTGTCGGTAATGGTCAGGCTGCCGCTGCTCGCATCCGTTCCTGTCGGCGTAAACGTCACCGTAATGGTGCAAGTCGCGCCCACTGAAATTCCAACGTCGGAATCGGCCTGGCACGTACCGCCGGAGACAGCGAAGGGTCCGCTGGCGGCGATGCTCGAGAACGAGACGGTCGCGTCGTTCGTGCTGGTGTTCTTTACTGTGACGGTCATCGCGGCGCTGGTTTCGCCCTGCGTGGTCGCGGGGAACGTCAAGCTCGGCGGGGTGATGGAAACGAGCGTCTGCGGTACGAGCGTGGTTCCGTTCAGACGGCACGCTTTGCGGACTGTTCAGTGCATTGTCGGCGATTGAAAGCGATCCGCTGCTGGGAGCGGTGCCGGTCGGAGTGAATGTAACTGTAATCGTGCAGCTGGCGTTGGCAGCGAGCGGCGACGCGTCCGTGGAGCAAGTGCCGCCGGAGACCGCGAACGGGCTTTCCCCGGTGGAAATACTCGAGAACGTAATCGTGCCGCCGCCGGTGCTGGTATTTTTCACCGTGACGGTCATCGGGGCGCTCGTGGTGTTCTGCAAAGTCGCCGGGAAGGTCACGCTGGTGGGCGTAATCTGCACGGAAATTTGCGGCACGAGGGTGGTCCCGTTCAAAGGCACGATCTGCGGGCTACCAGTGGCATTATCCGCAATCGTCAGAGTCCCGCTGCTCGCAGCAGTTCCCGTGGGCGTGAACGTGACCGAAATCGTGCAGCTCGCATTCACTGCCAGCGGCGAAGCATCCGTGGAGCAAGTGCCGCCGGAAATTGCAAACGGTCCCGTGATGGAAATATTCGAGAACGTGATCGTCTGCGCACCGGTGCTGGTATTTTTCACCGTCACGGTCATCGCGGAGCTGGTGGTGTTCTGAAGTGTGGCCGGGAAAGTTAGCTGACCCGGCGTCACCGTGACCGCCGGCGGCCCGAGCGTCGTGCCATTCAACGTAACCGTCTGCGGACTGCCCGAAGCATCGTCGGCAATCGAAAGAGTGCCGCTGCTCGCCGCGGTTCCGGTCGGCGTGAACGTCACAGTAATCGTGCAGCTCGCGTTCGGAGCGAGCGGCGCACCATCCACCACGCACGTACCGCCCGAAACCGCAAATGGCCCGCTTGCCGAGATTGCGGAGAACGTGACCGTCTCCGACCCGGTGCTGACGTTCTTCACCGTCACGGTCATGGGCGCGCTGGTGGTGTTCTGCGCCTGCGCCGGGAATGTCACCGTCGTAGGAGTCACCATCACCGTGGTTACTTGCGCGGCCGTGGTCCCGCTCAAAGTCACGCTCTGCGGGCTGCCGGTAGCGTTGTCGGCAATCGAAAGCGTGCCGCTGCTCGCAGCAGTCCCAGTAGGCGTAAACGTAATTTTAATTGTGCAACTCGCGTTCTGCGCGATGCCTGCTCCCACCGTCGAGCAAGTTCCGCCGCCGGCGACCGCGAACGGACCAGTCGTGGAAATGCTCGAGAAAGTCACATTCGTAGCCGTGGCGCTGTTGTTCGTTACCGTCACGGTCATCGCAGCACTCGTGGTGTTCAACGCCTGCGCCGGGAACGTCAAACTCGGCGGCGCCACTTGAAGAGTGATCGCCGGCGGAGTGGTCGTGCCGTTCAATGTGACCGATTGCGGGCTGCCTGCGGCGTTGTCGGTGATCGAAAGCGTGCCGCTGCTGGGCGCGGTGCCCGTCGGCGTGAACGTTACGTGGATCGTGCAGCTGGCGTTCTGGGCGATGCCTGCGCCGGTAGTCGAACAAGTTCCGCCACTGGCCACCGCGAACGGCCCAGTCGCAGAAATATTCGAGAACGTCACGTTTGTCGCTGACGGGCTGTTGTTCAGCACGGTCACGGTCATCGCGCCGCTCGTCGTATTCAATGCCTGCTGAGGGAACGTCACGCTTGGCGGCGAGACTTGCACCGTGATCTGCGCTGCCGAAGTCGTCCCGCTCAGCGCCACGCTGTGCGGATTCCCCGTCGCGTTATCCAGAATTGTCAGCGTGCCGGAACTCGGCGCCGTACCAGTGGGCGTGAAGCTCACCAGAATCGTGCACGAGTTGTCTGGCGTAATACCCGCGCCGCCGAAGAAGCAGGTTCCGCCGGGCGAAATCGCGAACGGTCCGCTGGTTGAGGCGCTGGCGATCACTGCATTCGCCGCGCTCGCCGGATTATTCGTCACCGTCACTGCCATGGGCTGTCCCGTGGTGTTGATGGCCTGCGCCGGAAACGTAATGCTGGCCGGCAGCGAAATTGTGAGCGGCGAAACGCCGGTGCCCGACAACGTCACCGTCTGCACGGTGTTCGGGCCGTCCGCGTTGCTCGTCACCGTCAACGTTCCTTCTATAAGTCCCGCCACAGTCGGCGCAAAGCTCACGCTCACGTTGCAACTCTGCGAGGAAGCCAAGGACGCGCCGCAAGTGGTCGTGCGCGTGTAACCAGTCGAAGCCGTAATGCTGGCGATGTTCACCGTGCCCGCGCCGGAATTCGTGATAGACACGATCTGCGGCGGGCTGACCGCGTTCACCGCTTCGTTTCCAAATGCCAAAGTGCCCACCGACAATTCCAGCGGCGAGCTATTCAAGCTTCCACTGGCGATAAACACCGCGGAATCGAAAATGTGGTCGCCGGTATCGGCGATGGCCAGCTTGATGTGATTCGTCACTCCGGGATTCACGGCAACGTTCACGGAAAGCACCTGCGTCAATCCGTCCATTTCCGTATTCAGCGGCGCGGCGTTCGGGAATTGCAGGTCATTGTTGACGAAGAAAGCCGGGTTGGTTGCCGGAATGTCTGGATCGTCCGAATTGCCGTTGTTCACGGTATTGACTGACACCGGAGTGTTCGTCCCGGGCACCAGCGCGGCGTTCGCGCCGTTCACGAAGAAGCCGAATACGTCGTTGAAGAATCCCACTTCCTCGTTGTATTCGTCGGAAGCGAAAACGTATTTGAAATTCAGCACGTTGCCCACCGGCACGAAATCAAATTCAAGCGCCGCGGCGTCCATGGTGGCCGCCGAGCCGGGCGGCAGCAGCGATTGCAAATCAGTATCGCCCGGCAATCCGTTGTCGCGCAGGATTCCTGTCTGGCAATTTGGGCCCACCGTATTCGCCAGGCTTCCGGCAGTCAGCAGCGCGCCGCTGCTGAATCCCACGATGTTGCCGCCGCCGGAAAAAATACCCGCGGCCTGCGGCGCGCCCGTGAAAGTCACGTTGCTGATGCTCACGCCGCTGCCCACCAAAGATTGCGCCACGCTCGAGGCGGTGATGGCGCCCGTCAAATCCGTAACGCTAAGCCCGCCCGCCGATGCGCCGTTGCCGGTAAACGAAAGGACGTTGGCGCCGCCCGGCCCATTGTGGAAGTATTCGATCGCGCCATCGTTCACGCCTGTGCCTTGCGCGTCGGTTTCGCATACCAAGGTGGGCGCGAAGGTCACAAAGACCTGGCAGCTTTGGCCCTGCGACAATGGCACAGCCACGCAACTGTCGGTTTCCGTGTACGGTCCCTGGATGAGGATCTCCGAAATCGTCAGCGTTGCGCCGCTGGTATTCGTCAGATTGATGGTCTGCGTGCTGATGGTGTTGACGATTTGTTTGTCGAACTGCACGATGGCCTGCGGCGAAGTCACATCCGGCGCCACAAACGTGCTGATCACGCCCGTAGTGCGATTCACCACACGCACCTGGCTGTTTAAGAAATCAGAAACGTAGAGGTTCCCGTTCGTGGGCGAAATCGCCACGCCCCACACGCTGAAAAATGTCGCCTGCGTCGCCGGACCGCCGTCGCCGCCATAGGCGTCCGGCCCGAATACGTTCCCGGCTACATCGCTGATGATCTTCGTCCCCGCATTCACTTCGCGCACTTCGTTGGTGGTGTTATCGGCGACATATAGATTGCCGCTGGCATCCACCGCCACATTTTCCGGCTGATCGAGCGTGGTGGAGGTGGCCGCCACGCCGTTGGCAGTGAATCCAAATCCATAGTTCCCTGCATACGCCGAAATCACGCCCTGCGAATTGACCACGCGCACCACAGAAAATCCCGCATCGGTGATGAAAATATTTCCGGATGCGTCCGCGGTCACGCTGAGCGGCGCGTCGAGAAATGCGCTCGTGGCCGGGCAACCGTCGCCAATGTTGTTCAACGCACCGGGGCAAAGGCTCGCGGCGCCTCCGGCCACCACCGAAATCACGCCGGTAGTTTTCGACACGCGGCGCACCAACGCGTCATTCGTATCGGCAATGAGCAGGTTCCCGTTGACGTCGATCGCCACGGCTTCCGGCCGATTCAAAGTCGCCTGCAGCGCCGGACACCCATCGCCAAACGCATCCGTCGCGCCAGCGCAAGCCACGCCGCCGCCGGCCACGGTGTTGATGATTCCATTGGTCGTTACTTCGCGAATCACATTGTTGACCGTATCGGCGATAAATACATTTCCGCTCGCATCCACGGTCACGCCAAACGGATCCTCGAGCGTCGCATCGGTGGCCGGACCGCCATCTCCCGTCAAGCCGGCGTTTCCATTGCCGGCGAACACCGATAGCTGTCCCTGCGGCGTCATCTTCAAGATTTCCAGGCGCGCCGGCGCGGCGATATAGAGATTTCCGGATGGATCAAATGCCAGCCCGGCAGGATTGACCAGCGACGCGGGTGTGGGCGGCGGAGGAGGCGTTCCATCTGGATGAATCAGGCTGGCGAGCTTGAGCTTCTTGCGCAGTATCGCGCTGCGGTCTCCCTTTCTACGCACCGGCACATGTTGTTGCGCCTGCGCGCAGGTAACCGACAGCAAGACCGCTATAAAAGCGAATCGAATGACACGCATGGACGACACTCCTGCCGGAAACACACACCCGGGAATGAAGAAAATCAGGGCTGCGATTCTCCGCTGTGCCCGACTTGCGGTCAAGTAGATTCTCGGCCAAAAGGCTACGGATTCTCGCTCCCACCCCCGCTAGAAATAAATTGTTGCGCCGCCGGCTCCGGACTCACAGCGCTACCATTACTGCCCCCTCCGCCACGCCATCCGTCAGCACCCTGTATTCGCCTTCGCGCGCCTCCACCATTTCCCTTTCCAATTGCATTGCCAGCGACCCTTCACTATCATGCGGCCTCTCTCACCCGACCCATGGCCGACGCCACATCCCGCCCCGCTTCCGGCCTCTCTTCCGGCGCCGTCCGCCAGATCGGCTTCCTGCCGCTGCTGGCCATTTTTTACGGCTACACCGCCAGCGGCCCTTTCGGCTACGAAGAAATCTTCTCCGGCTCCGGCCCCGGCATGGCCCTGCTCTTCCTCACGTTCGTGCCGTTCTTCTGGAGCATCCCCATCTCCTTCGCGTCCGCGGAAATGAACAGCATCCTGCCGGTGCAAGGCGGCTTCTATCGCTGGTCGCGCGCGGCGTTCGGCGATTTCTGGGGCTTTCAATGCGGCTGGTGGAATTGGACGGGCACGTTCCTGCTGAATTCTCTCTATGGCGTGCTGTTCATGGATTATCTGAAGGACTACATCCCCACGCTGACGCCCAACGAAAAATGGGCTGGGGCCGCGCTGGTGCTGATCGTAATATCAGCGCTGAACGCGCGCGGCATTCAAGTAGCGGGATGGCTGGCGATCGCGCTGCAAGTGGTGATTTTCATTCCCGTGGTGTGGCTGTGCGTGGTCTCGTTATTTCACTGGCACTACAATCCCATACTTCCGTTCGTTCCCCCCGGCCATCCGCTGGGCAGCGTTTTCGGCAAAGGCCTCGCTTTGGCCATGTGGGATTACGCCGGCTACGAGCAACTCTCCAGTTGCACGGCGGAGATGAAAGATCCGCAGCGCACTTTCGTGCGCGTTCTGGCGTGGAATACGCCGATGAACATCCTCACTTACACGCTGCCCGCAACTCTGGCGCTTGCGGTTCTCGGCAACTGGCAGGATTGGCAGACCGGCTACATCGTCACCGCCTCGCGGCTGATTGGCGGCTCCGCGCTGGGCGTCGGAATGTTGGTGGCTTCGATCATCGGCGTGGCTTCGCTTTCGAACGGCACGATTCTCTACACCACGCGCATCCCCGCGGCCATGGCCGAAGACGGCTATCTGCCCGCCTGGCTGGGAAAAATCCATCCACGTTACGGCACCCCTGCGCGCGCCATCGCCGTCTCCACGATCGTCTTCTGCGTCCTGGCAAGATTTCCGGTCAGCGATCTGGTGAATATTTATATCTGGACGCGCATCGCCACTTCCATGATGACCGTCCTGGCAAGCTGGCAGCTGCGCCGCAAAATGCCCGACGCCAAACGCAACTTCAAAATTCCAATGGGAAATTTCGGTGTACTCTGCGTGGTAATTCTTCCGGCGATCCTGTGTGCCGTGAAGGTGTACTACAGCGAGCCGCTAGTGCTGCATTGGGCTCCAGTGCTGCTATCCCTGGGACCGATCGCCTACGTGGTCTTGCGTTACGCCTTCGGCCTCACACCAAACCGTCCATCGTCGCAACCGTAAATAGTGCGCCGGGCTTCAGCCCGGCATCTTCGGCGGCAATTCCATCCACCAAGGCAGCCGGTCCTACCCGACTTTCTCCGCTATCGTCTTCGCCTGCGTGAACAGCAACAAATAATCCGCCCCGCCCGATTTCGAATCCGTCCCCGACATATTAAATCCGCCAAACGGATGTGCTCCCACCATCGCCCCCGTACACTTGCGATTCATGTACAAATTTCCCACGTGAAATTCCTCAGCCGCGCGCTCGATCTTTTTCGGGTTCTTCGAATAAACCGCGCCGGTCAAACCAAACTCACTGTCATTGGCCATCTTCAAAGCGTCATCAAAATCCTTGGCTTTCGTCACCGCCAGCACCGGCCCGAAAATCTCCTCTTGAAAAATCCGCGCCTTGGGCGAAATGTCCGCGATCACCGTCGGCTCGATAAAATATCCATCGTCCCCGATCGCATTCCCGCCGGCCACCAGCCGCCCTTCCTTCTTCCCCACTTCGATATATTCCAGGATCGATTTCTTCGAGCCCTTGTTGATCACCGGACCCATATAATTCGCCGGATCCTCCGGCGAGCCTACCTTGATTGATTTCACTCGCGGCACCAATTTCTCCAGAAACTTGTCGTAGATTTTCTCCGTCACAATCGCCCGCGAGCACGCCGAGCATTTCTGCCCTTGATAACCGAACGCCGATAGCGCCACGCCCTCCACTGCCGCGTCCAAATCCGCTTCGTCGTCCACGATGATGGCGTCCTTGCCGCCCATTTCCAGCACCGTGCGCTTGATCCACACTTGCCCCGGCTGCGCCTTCGACGCCTGCTCCGCAATCCGCAGCCCCGCTTCCTTCGATCCCGTAAACGCGATGTAGCGCGTCTTCGGATGCGTCACCAGCGCTTCGCCTGCCGTCGCTCCCGGCCCGGTGAAGAAACTCACCACCTCCGGCGGCACTCCCGACTCGTACAAAATATCCACGAAAATCGCCGCGATCGTCGGCGAATCGCTCGACGGCTTCACGATGGCCGTATTTCCCGTCACGATCGATGCCAGCGTCATCCCGCCCATAATCGCCGCCGCGAAATTCCACGGTGGAATCACCACGCCCACGCCCAGAGGAATGTAACGCAGATAATTTTTCTCGCCGCGCATCGGCGTCAGAGTCTGCGGCGCGGCCAAACGCAACGCTTCGCGCCCGTAGTATTCGCAGAAATCGATCAGCTCCGCGATATCCGCATCCGCTTCCGGCCACGTCTTGCCAATTTCAAAAGTCAACCACGCCATCAATTCAAATCGCTGCTTCCGCAAAGCGTCCGCGGTGCGGTACAAACACGCCACGCGCTCTTCCACCGATACTTTTTTCCATTGCTGGAACGCGCGATGCGCCGCTTCCACCGCCTGATTGGCCATCTCCACGGTAGCTTTCTGAAAAATCCCGAGCACTTCGCTGGGCTTCGAAGGATTCGTGGATTGCAATTTTTCCTTGGTGAAAATTTTCTCCCCGCCGATGGTCAAAGGATACTCGCGCCCAAATTGCGAGCGCACCGAAGCCAGCGCCGCCTCCATGGCCTTGCGGTTATCCGCTTTGGTGAAATCGATGAATGGCTCGTTCTTGAAATCCCCGCGATGCGCAATCGTTGTCGCCGACGCTGTCATAGCCTAGCCTCCTCGCACTACCCGACGTTCACTTTGAATCTGGAATTTTATCCTGCTACTCTCGACGCAAACAAGCCCAGTCGCCCGTCGCCGCCAAATTGTCGCGCGGGGCCGGAGCGAACGCGAAAAGAGATCTTATGAGGAAAAAGCCATCCACGGAATTGCAAGCTTCCGACGCCGCCGCGCAGTTCGATCTCGTCGCCGCCAAAAAAGCGTCCGCCGGCGCTCTCTCCATCGGCGCACAAGCTGTGGGCGCGCTAGCCATCGGCGCCGTCGCGATCGGCGCGCTCGCCATCGGCCGCCTCGTTATCGGCCGACTCACGATCAAAAAATCCCGCATCCGCAAACTGGAAATCGACCACCTTGAAGTAAAGCGCCTCACCGTAGGCAAGCTGCAAATCACAGAAGACCTAATCACGCCCGATTCCAACGTCTTCAAGACCGGCCGTGAAAGATGATTTGCGCGCTGCCGAAATCGCTGCGCGCGCCCTAAACGCCCGCCGTCAGCACCGGCAGACTTGCCGTCTCCCAAGCCGCGATCCCGCCGGCAATTTCGCTCACAGATGCAAATCCGCCGCGCTTCAACAGACTCGCCGCAATCGACGACCGGTATCCCCCCGCGCAATAAACCAGCACCGGCCGGTCTTTCGGCAGCGTCTTCATATCCTCCGCCAAATGATTCAAAGGAATGTTCACGCTGCCGGCGATGCTCTTCTGCTCGCGCTCGCGCGGCCCGCGCACATCCACCATCACCGGCGCCTCGCGCGACGCCAGCAATTCCGCCACGTATTGCGGGCTGAGCCGCTCCACAAACTCGATCAATTCCGGCCGCGCATCGAGCGCCTGCAATCCATTCTGCAAATATCCGGCAATGTGGTCGAAGCCGATGCGCCCCAAGCGCAGCGCCGATTCATTCTCCCGCCCCGGCGCGGCAATAATTACGATCGGATGCACGCGATCGAGAATCGTTCCGACCCACGTCGCATACTGGCCGCCCAATCCAATATTGATGCTGCCCTTCAAATGCGCCGCGCCAAATTCGTCGGCATCGCGGGTATCCAGAATCTGCGCGCCCTCGGCCTGCAACGCCAGCAGCGCATCGAGCGTCAACGGCTTCAGTTGCCGCTCCAGCGCCGCATCGAGAGTCGGGCGCTCCTTGCTGTTCAGCACCGCGTCGTAAGTGAAATAGGCCGGCGCCTCCGGCTGATCCGCGGTCACCAGCTCGATGAACGCCTGCTTGCTCATCGGCTGCAGCGCATAATTCACGCGCCGCTGATCTCCGATGGTCGAAACCGTCTCCTTGCTGATCGCCCGCCCGCAAAGCGATCCCGCTCCATGCGCGGGATAAACCAAACTCGCGTCCGGCAATTTCAGCAATTTCGATTGCAACGAATCGTAGAGCATCCCGCCCAAATCCGTTGCCGACCAGCCCAGCGACGCGCGCAAATCCGGCCGACCCACATCGCCGATAAATAAAGTATCGCCGGTGAGCACGGCATACGGTTCCTCGCCGCCGCGCGCCAGATCGTAAACCAAAATCGAAATGGACTCCGGCGTATGCCCCGGCGTCTCCAGCGCTTTCAATCGCACGCGCCCAAACTCAAGCACGCTGCCGTCGCCCAACGGCGTGAAGCGATATTCCGCCTGCGCTCGTGCCCCCAGATAAATCGTCGCACCCACGCGATCCCGCAATTCCAAATGGCCGGCAATAAAATCCGCGTGCAGGTGCGTCAAAATCACATGCTTGATCTGCAGTTTCTGCTCTGCCGCAAATTCCAAATAGCGCTCGATATCGCGCTGCGGATCAATCACCACGGCCGCGCGCGTCTCCTCGTCGCCAATCAGGTACGAAGCGTGCGCCAAACAATTCAGATAGAACTGCTTGAAGATCATGTCGTTCGCCCCCGCCAACATTTTCGAAATTCCGGTAACCGCTCTGCCAAATGGAAGGAAACTTCGTAGGCAGGACTATATCCGCGACCAATTCAAATAAGCAATCCCGGAACCCTTCGCCTTATATGTCGCGTCGCTCCACTCGCCCGTCATTGAAATTGACTAAAATAGCTAAATCAGCTATTATGGCCAATTGGAGGACTGGCCATGGCTGCCCCGACAAAACCTCATCGACCCAAACGCCGCAAGAGCGCGCCACGTTCGCAGACTCGCAGAATAGCCTCGTCGTCTATTTCCGCCACCGCCGCCAAAAATGAATTTGGACGCCTTCTCGAACGCGTAATCAAAGGCGAACGCGTCTACATCACCCGGCACGATTCTCCCAAAGCCGTCATAATTTCCGTGGAGGATTTCGACGCTCTCGCCTCCCCCGCCAGGACAAAAATCAACACCCTGAGCGCGGAATTCGATGCCCTGCTGGCCCGCATGCAAGCCCCCGGCGCGCACGAAGCCATGAAGGCCGCATTCGATGCTTCTCCGAAAGAGCTCGCGATTGCCGCGGTGAATGCCGCCAGGCCTTTCCTCGTAGCGGCCTTCAACCTGCGAATCTAAATCTCCCGCGCATCTGCGCATCTCCCACGTGCTATCACCGCGACCGCAACGGCAGCAACGCGCTCAACCGCGGCTCCCGCAAATAAATTCCCAGCCACGCCAGTATCGCAACAATCACCGGAAACGCCATTTCCCCATGCACTAAACCCATATGCAACTGGATCGCAACTGCCCCGCCCAGATACGCCGTCAGCAGCGTCGCCCCGAGCACCGCCGTCTGCGGTATCAGGTACACCACGATGCAGCACAATAGCGTCCATCCCACCACCACAACTTCATGCTCCGCGAATCCCATCTTCACGGCCATGGCCATGAACGACGGCGTCTTCATCACCTTCGTCCCTGAATCGAACAACAACAGCGCCACCACCAACCCGCTCAAAATCCGTCCGGTCCAGAGTTTCCCCTTCGAGACCGGCGCACCCTCACCCAGCGTTCCCATGCTTTTCTCCCCTCCCGTTTTTTGCTCGCAAAAATCAGCCGCAACATCCGGCAGGCAGACTACCACAACGGGCCACCAGAATAAGATGAGCCACCCGCGCCGCAAGACTCCGAGACTCCCGCGCTACTGCGGCAGATTCATGCGGCGCAGTAGATCGGCGTAGCGCGGGTCGCTGCGCAGGGAGCGATACGCGGGATCAACCTTGATGTAACTGCTGAAGGAGCTTTTTTCGGCGTAGGCGAGTTCGAGCTTGGCGAAGGCTTTGTCCTTTTCGCCGAGAAGCGCGTAGTCTGAGGCGAGTAAGGCCGGATCGAAATAAATCTGCTTGGATTGCTGTTCCTGCGCTTCCACCACCCGTTGCAGCGCACCGCGAAAGCCTGACTTGGCGTAACCCTCTCTGGCGGCTTTCCCCTGCGCGATGGCGTACTCGTCATTGTTGAGCGTGGCCCATTTGTCCCAACTATCGAGCCACAGATCGTACTTACCGAGGAAAAAGTATGCTTGCGCGAGATGAATGTAAGCATTGGCAAAGTTGGGGTCGAGCTCGAGATTCTTTTTTCCTTGCGCGACGGACTCCTCAAATTCGCCGGTGTAAAGGCGGACCTCGGCAAGATTGTCGAGGCCGTTCAGATTCGTGGGATCGAGACTGACGGCGCGCTGGAAGTTGGCAACGGCTTCGTTCGGTTTTCCCAGGAACTCGAGATGCAGGCCATAGAGAACATGGGTCCGCGCGATATTCGGATTCAACTCGAGGGCGCGATGGAATTCGCTTTCCGCGGCGGACCACTCCCAATTGGCGTCGTCCGCGGCCGCGAGTACGGCATGGCCCTCGGGCAGCGAATCATCGATGGCGACGGCTTTTGCGGCGGCGGCTTTTGCGAGCGGATTAGCATCGGCGGATTTTGCGGGAGTATAGACGGGAAGAACGCTGTAGTACTCCGCGAGGCCGACGTAAGCCTGCGCGTAGTTAGGATCTCGATCGATGGCTTGCTGGAAAAAATCTTTCGATTTGGCGAGGCTCTCGGGAGAGCGCTTGTCCCAATAGTAGCGGCCTTTGAGGAAGAGGCCGTAGGCTTCGGGATCGTTGGTGCCGCCCTGGACCAGCTTGGTTTTTTGGTCGCCGGTTAGTTTCTCGCGGAGGCGCGCGGAGATCTCGTCCGAAATTTCGCGTTGCACGGCGAGCGCATCGGAAACTTTGCGGTCGTACTGTTCGGTCCAGAGGCTGCGGTTGTTGCGTGTGTCGGTAAGCTCGGCGCTGATGAGCAGCGAATCGCCGTGCTGCGTGACGCGTCCGGTGACGATGGCGACGACCTGCAGCTCGCCGGCGGCTTTTTGCACGTCGGGATCTTTCGATTTGTAGCGCATCACCGAGCCGCGCGGGCGCACCACGAGATTGGGCAAGCGCGAGAGGCTGCCGATGAGGCTTTCGGTGATGCCGTCGCTCAGATAATCGGCATTGGCGTCGCCGGTGACGTTGGTGAACGGCAGGACGGCGAGGGAATCGATGTTTGTGCCGGCGGCGGGTGAGAGGAAGCGGTAAGCGGCGAAGCCGAGTACGACGATGGCGATGATGGCGGCAGCGGCGCCGAGCAAAGCTCCTTTCTTGTGCCGAGCCAATAATCCGGCGACGACTTGCGAATCGGAAGCGTGAACTGCACTCGCAGATCGTGACGCGCTGGTGGCTTGCGCGGCGGACGCAGATCCTGCACTCGCCGATAAAATTGCCGATTGCGCGGCCGATTGCGCTGCGCTGGACGAGGAATCCACAACGACAGCTGAGCGGCTCGTGTCCGTATCGCGCTTGAGCCGCTGCAAATCCGTGCGCATATCCGCGGCGTGCTGATAGCGCAGATTGCGATCCTTCTCGAGCGCCTTATTGATGATTTCCTCGAGCTTCGCGGGCAATTCGGGATTCAAGCGCACGGCGGGAACCGGCGCGCGTTCGAGAATGGCGTTGAAGGTGACGCCGGAGCTTTCGCCGCGGAACGGCATTTGGCCCGTGGCCATTTCGTAGAGCACCGCGCCGAAAGAAAAAAGATCGGTGCGCGCGTCGAGCGTTTTGGCGCGCACTTGCTCGGGCGACATATAGGCGACAGTGCCGAGCGTGCTGCCAGGGCTCGTGAGCTCCTCGGCTTCGACGGCTTGCGTGGCCAGAGTTTCCGCGGCGTCCGCGCCTTTCTTGAGGCTGACTTTGGCGAGCCCGAAATCGAGAATTTTCGCGTGCCCGCGCTTGGTGACGAAAATGTTGGCGGGCTTGATATCGCGATGGACGATGCCTTCGGCGTGCGCGGCGTCAAGCGCGTCGGCAATTTCGATGGCCAGGGCGAGCAGCGGCTCAAGCTCCATGGGCCGCCCGGCAATCAGATGTTTGAGCGTCACGCCATCGAGAAATTCCATGGCGATATAGGCGCGGCCGTCCTCTTCGCCGATGTCGTAGATCGTGCAAATGCCGGGATGATTGAGACCCGAGGCCGCTTTGGCCTCGCGCTTGAACCGCTCAAGAGCTTGCGCGTCGTGAGAGAGATTTTCGGGGAGGAATTTCAGGGCTACGGCGCGGTCGAGACGCGCGTCCTGAGCCTTGTACACCACGCCCATTCCGCCGCCACCCAGCTTCTCTACGATGCGGTAGTGGGAAATGCTCCGGCCGATCAAAGAGGAGGAATCCACCATCGGCCGCAATGTTAGGTTGCAGACGTAGGCAAGTCAATAAACGCAGCAGAACGAGAATTACGAGAGAGCCAAACTGTGGGTTGCTTTTTCTTTACGCATGTCAGCTAGAATGTCTTTGCGGAGAACCAAACATGGCAGCACGCCGAAAATCCGTTCGCCCCAAACGCCGAAACCGAGCGCAGAAATCCCAACCTCGCCACCCCCTAAGCGCAGAATTCGACGCCCTACTAGCCAGCATGCGAACCCCCGCCTGGCGAGAAGGCATGATGAAAGCCTTTAACGCCTCCGCGGAAGAGCTCGGACGCAACGCAGTCAAAGCCGCAAAGAAACGCGGCTAACCGCTCCACGATCCTCGAAATTTGGCATAGAGCCTCCCAGCGGTCGAGCGTACCACCACAAATTCGTTACCCCAGTACCATTGACTTACGTTAACTCTAACGATACTCAGGATGTGCTGCTCCGCAGCCCGGCAGCCGGGCAGCCCCGACGCCAATATTGTCCGCGCCAAAATTGAGATCAAGGAGGGTTCCCACGGCCCCCGCGCCCCGCCCGACTGAGGCCTCCGTTCTAATCGGCGGTAAGGCCCGCCCTGAAAGGTTAAACCCTTTAGAATCAACCGGATTCTAATCGACAGTCAAACCGATTAGAATTTCTCGTAAATCGCTGAAAACAAACGCCAAACCCAATTTCTAATCGACAGTGCCCAATTTCAGGTTAAATCTCTGGAAGCCACGCATAATGAACAAGTTACAGGAGAAAACGCGCAAGGCCCGGGTAGTACTAAACGACATCAAAGCGGAATTGCACCGATTACGCAGTCAATTCCTTCACCGCCTCGCCGAACGCCCTCGTATGCAGATCCACATCGGCTTCCGAGGTTGCGGGGGACATCAGCGCCATATTGTGAAACGGCGTCATCAGAATGCCGCGATTGAGCGCATGAAGATGCAAAAATTGCTCCAGGGCAAGATCCATCGCCGCAGCGGCCTCGGCGCCATTGCGCGGCGGCGTGGCGCGGAATTGGTACTCGGCGCGGCAACCCAGCCGCGTTACATGCCACGGCAGCCTGGCGCCGGCAATCGTCGCGGCCACGCCGCGCTCGAAGCGCTCGGCCATGGGAATCATGCGCGTGAACGCATTCGCCGTCAGCACATGCTCGAGCGTGGCGCGCATCGCGGCGATGGACATCGCGTTCCCCGCGAGCGTCCCGCCGATCCCACCCGTGTCGCAATCCTCGAGGCGAATGCGCTGCGCGACGCGCTCGGCCACATCGCGCGTGAAGCCGTAAACCGCCGCCGGAATTCCGCTGGCGAGCGGCTTGCCAACCACAAACAGGTCCGGCTCGAGCGAGTGCTCGCGGGAATATCCGCCGGGCCCGGCGCAGATTGTGTGCGTCTCATCGAGAATCAGCAGCGTGCCGGAGCGGCGCGTCATTTCGCGCAGCGCGGCGTGATAGCCCGCATCGGGATGGATGATCCCGACATTGGTCATCACCGGCTCGGCCAGCACGCAGGCCACGTCGTGCGACGCCAGCGCTTTTTCGAGCGCGACAAGATCGTTGAATTCCACGACCTTAGTCGTTGCCGCGGGATTCACCGGCGGCCCCACGTTTCCGCGGCGCGGCCCCACCGATCCATCGGCAAGCAAAGTGGCGAAGGATTCATCCACCGTTCCGTGATAGCAATAATTGAAAACCAGCACGAACGGCCGCTCGGTAATCAGCCGCGCCAGGCGAATCGAAAAGCGATTCGCATCCGTCGCGGTCAACGTGAATTGCCAGTACGGCATCGCAAATCGCCGGACGAGTTCTTCGCCCACCCAAATCGAATCCTCGGTGGGCAGCATGAACGTAAGCCCGCGATGCGCTTGCGCCGCGATGGCGTTCGCCGAAGCTTCGGGAGAATGTCCGGTCATCGCGCCGGTATCGCCGAGGCAGAGATCAACGTACTCGATGCCGTCCACGTCAACGAAATGGCTGCCGCGGGCTTCCGCCACAAAAACCGGAAATGGCCCGGCCCACTTCGCCATCCAGTTCATCGGCACGCCATCGAGCAGCGAAGCACGCGCGCGGTCGAAGAGCGCTTTCGATTTCGGCCGCTCCGCCGCGAAGCGTTTTTCTTCGCGCGCGGTCAATTCAGCCAGCCGATCGCGCTGGATGGAGTGCAATGCAGAAGAGGATTGCATCGGAGAACTCATTCCTGGACGCCTCGAAAAAAATCGCGGGGACTCGAACGGCTAGCGCAAATCTTTCAAAATTTCGCGCGCGGCGTTGAATCCAGACGCGCCCGTTACACCATTGCCGGGATGCGTCCCCGAGCCGCAAAGATACAGGCCGCGAATCGGCGTGCGATAACGCGCCGAACCGAGCAGCGGCCGCATGGTGAAAATCTGATCGAGCGACATTTCGCCGTGGAATGGATGCCCACCGGTGAGCCCGTAAGTTTCCTCGAGGTCCGCGGGAGTGATCACGTGGCCGCCGAGAATCAGCTCCGGCAGATCGGGCGCATATTGCGCGAGAGTACTGACCACGTTGTCGCCGAAAATGTCGCGATTGGAGTTCCAATCGCCATTGCGCAATTTGAACGGCGCAAATTGCGCGTGGATCGACATCACGTGCTTGCCGCGCGGGGCGAGCGAAGGATCAAGGATGGAAGGAATCGAAATATCGAGATAGGGCTTGGGCGAAAATTCACCGTACTTCGATGCATCGAACGCGCGCTCGAGATAATCGATGTCCGGGCCGATGTGGATCCGCCCGCTGAGCGCCGCGGTGGGATCGTTCATCGAGAGCGCCGCGGCGGTGGAGACGTCCTGCAGCGCGGTGAAATTCGGCAGGCGGTCGAGCGCCAAATTAATTTTCGCCACGGTGCCGTTGGCGCGGAAATTCCGCATCTTCACCACGAAGCCGGGCGGCAGGTGCACGGGATCGATGAGGTTCAGAAAAGTGCGGCGCGGATCAGCGTTCGAAATCACGGTACTGGCGGAAATTTCCTCGCCGCCGGCAAGGACCAGCCCGGCTGCAGCGCCGTCCTTGATCAGAATTCGCTCCACGGCCGCGCCGGTGCGAATTTCAGCGCCGGCTTTGGTCGCGGCCGCGGCCATCGCCTGCGTCATCGCGCCCATGCCGCCGCGCGGGAAGGAAGACGAACCCGCCGGATGCGGATCGGCCGCCGCGCGGAGCAGCAGCAGCGCCGTGCTGCCTGCCGACCACGGTCCCATCGCCGCGCCGAAAATTCCGCGCGCGGCAATCGCGGCGCGCAGCAATTCGGTCTCGAAAAATTCCGAGGCGAGGTCTGCAACGGCCATCGGCCCCCAGCGCAGCAGCCGCATCATGTCTTTCTTGCCGAGATTGCGGACGTTGCGGCCGACTTTCAGGAGCTTCCAGACTTCATCGGTGGAAGGCTTGTCAATATCCGGCGGCGCCATGGTGAGCAACTGGCGCAGCACCGCGCCGTAGCGCTCGAGCGCTTCGGAAAATTCCACGTAGCTGGTGGAGTCGTGCCGCGAAATTCGCGAGAGGTGCGCCGCAGTGTCCGAAGGATTCGAGAAAAGCAAAATGCCGTGGCCATCGGGCGAAAGCGCGAAGAGGCGAATATGCGGATGGATCATCGAAAGCCCGTGCTGCTCGAGTTCCATATCGCGAACGATTTCGGGAATCAGCGGGCCATCGGCGTAAGCGAGCGTGGAGCATTTGAAGCCGGGATGAAAATCATCGGTGATCGCGGCGCCGCCTACTACGGCGCGGCGCTCGATGACCAGCGGCTTATAGCCGGCCTTGGCGAGATAGAAGGCAGTAACGAGGCCATTGTGCCCCGCTCCGAGAATGGCGATGTCGCGTCCGGCGGCCAACTAACGCGCTCCCTTGTCTTTCAAAATTTCCAGCGCCGCGAGTCGGCCCGGAGCGCCCATGATTCCGCCGCCGGGGTGCGTCGCGGAGCCGCACATATAAAGATTACGAATGGGAGTTTTGTAACGCGCCCAGCCGGCAACCGGACGCAGGAAGAAAAGTTGTTCGAGCGAAAGCTCGCCTTGAAAAATATTTCCCTCGGTGAGGCCGATGCTGCGCTCGATATCGAGCGGCGTCTGCACCTGGCGGCCGATGATGATGTTTTTGATGTTCGGCGCGTATTCGGCGATCGTGTTCACCACGGCGTCGCCGAACGCTTCCTTCTGATTGTCCCAGTTGAGGCCGGGCTTGAGTTTATAAGGCGCATATTGCACGAAGCAGGAGAGCACGTGCTTTCCCGGCGGCGCGACAGAAGGATCGGTGAGGCTGGGAATGACCATATCAATGTAGGGCCGCTGCGAAAATTCGCCGTACTTGGCCTGATCGTAGGCGCGCTCCATATATTCGACGCTCGGCGAAATGGACATGGCGCCGCGCAGATGGCGGCCCGGCCCCGGCAGGCACTTGAAATCCGGCAGGCCATCGAGCGCGAAATTCACTTTGCCGGACGAGCCGCGGTATTTGTAGCGGCGCACTTCCTCGACGAATTCCGCCGGCAAATCTTTGGGGTCCATGAATTTGAGAAACGTGAGATTGGGATCGACGCTCGAGGAAACCACGCTGGCGCGAATTTCTTCGCCGCGATCGAGCACCACGCCTTCCGCGCGGCCGTCCTTGATCAGGATTTTCGAGACGATGGCTTCGGTGCGAATTTCCGCGCCGGCTTCACGCGCCGCGTCGGCTATGGAATTCGAAATCATGCCGGTGCCGCCGCGGCTGAATCCCCAGGAGCGGAATGCGCCGTCAATTTCGCCCATGTAATGATGCAGGAGGACGTAGGCGGTGCCCGGCGAACGCACACCGAGAAAAGTGCCGATGATGCCCGAGGCGGACATGGTGGCCTTGAGCACGTCGGTCTCAAACCACTGGTCGAGAAAATCGGTGGCGCTCATGGTCATGAGCTGCACGAGGTTGTAGCGATCGTCGGGAGCGAGTGCGCGGAAGCGCTGGCCGAGGAAATAAAGTTTTTTCAGATCGCGGGGATCGAGCGTTGTGGGATCGGGCGGCACCATTGCCAGAATCGGCTTCACGAAACGGCACATCTGCACCATTTCTTTACCGAATTCTTCGTAGGCTTCCGCATCCACTTTCGAGTGGCGCGCGATTTCGCGGCGCGTTTTTCCGTGATCGTTCACGCGCCAAAGATAATCGCCGCTGGGCATCGGCGTGAACGTGCCATCGAGCGGCAGAATTTCCAGGCCGTGGCGCGGCAGATCGAGATCGCGAATGATTTCCGGGCGCAGCAGCGAGACGACGTAGGAGAAAACGGAAAATTTGAAGCCGGGAATAATTTCTTCAGTGACGGCAGCCCCGCCGAGGACGTGACGCTTCTCGAGCACCAGCACTTTGCGCCCGGCCCGCGCGAGGTACGCCGCGGTCACCAAGCCATTGTGGCCGCCGCCAATTATGATTGCGTCGTAAGACGAAGCCATGCGATGAGTGCGGATTCTTTCGAGGCCGGGCATCGCTCAGAATCAAAGCGGCAGGCCCAGAGCGCGGACATTTTACAGAGCGTTGCCGCCACGCACAAGGACGAACGCCCACGCTGCGGCGTGACCTCCAGTCACGCACAAGTGGAGTGCTTCAGTCTCGAGGCGATTCTCATGTTGACTGCGCCCAGGCTTTTGAATTGGCTGACCATTACGGCAATACTTGCCGTAACGGATTGCTGGCGGGACGAACGGCGGGATAGCATCGGTATAAGGTGAATTGACCGTGAGAAAATCAGTTGCGCGAAGATTCGCGATCTTTTGCCTCGCGGTCGGTCTCGTTCTGCCCATCGGCTGTCAGCACGGCACGACCGCGCCCAAGGCTCCAAGCGGCGTCCAAGTTTTCCTGCAATCCGAAACGGCGCTGGACAGCGTGCATAAATTCCAGATGCACATTGAACGCAAAGGTGCGGCTGCAACAATCACCGAGGCAAAATCTGCGTGCGACCAGGACATTTCGTGGTACGAAACGACGACATGGCTCACCAATCTTCCCCCGCGAAAGAGCGAATACGCACAAACCACCCATTTTATTTTTACTCGCTCGCTGGCTCCGGAAGAGTCGAACTGGAACCGTAACCGCAGGCAGATTGATCCCGGCGTTTGCGATCGGCTGAAAACTCCAAGTCTTCAGAACGTGCCGAACACCCGGCTCATCTCCGCGGATCAATCGATAGCGCTACCCAGCTTTTCTGCCTTCGCCAATGATCAAGGCGCGACAATTACGCACGACGGCGACGAAGTGGTTGACGACGTTCAGTGCGAGATCTGGACGATCCACCACTCAGCCTCTTTCGATCGCGCAAACAGCATCTGGATTGCGACCGACGACCACTTGCCCCGAAAATACGTGGAAGGCGAGCGCAACGATCCAATCACCGTGGTTACTTACAAAGCTTTCGACGTAGCTCTCGACATTCATCTTCCGCCGAGCAGCGGCGGTTACTAGCGCAACCAGATGCGCGTGTCGATGATTGAGAACTCCTGGAAACGCGAACGCCGCCAGATTTTCACGCGATTTTTTCCACAGGCGTGCACAGGCTTCCACAGGCTTGGCGCACGATTTTTGTTGACGCTGCATGCAGGAAGATTTATTTTGCGCGCAGATTGAGCCGGAAGCTTGAAGACTTAACGGTTCGGTCGGGACTTAGCGAACACTTAACCGTTTTTGCGGGACCGACCGGAACGGGAAGTTGTAAGACTTCGCGAGGCAGCGAAGGCTTTGCAGGAGCCGCAAGGCGAGTGCGGGGCCAAGTTGAAGCGTGAAGCTCGGGGAAATGACGGTGCAGTTCGGACGCGGCAATAGCTTCACCGCTGTTGCAGCACCGGCTGCATCCGAAATCTCGGAGGTTTCGGGATTCGGTGATGAGGTCGCGAAGGCTTCACGGCTTTTGCGGCGCTGAACGGAATCAAGAAGCTCGCAGGTTGCACGACACAGTTTGGAAGACGCGATTAGCCGCAAGGCTGTTGGGTCGCCGGATTGGCCGGGACGCCTGTAAACTTACGGGTCGATTTAGAGGGCGCAACACGCGCAAGCGCTGTTGCGCCCTCAATTTTTTTGTAGAGCGTCGCGTCTTCGAATTCGCCCACCTTCGCACGGCGACGAATTTAAAACCGCGTGACCCATCAGCAGCCCGATTCCCACTCAAATTAGTTCGGTTGCCGCGGCCGGCACCGACGCGTGGATCGCGTGTGAAGGGTTGCGGGGCGTGTGTCGCGGAACTATAATTCGCGCGCTGAAAAAATGCGGTTGAAATGCGGGACGAAAACCCAACCGTAAACCGGGCGGGTGTGAACCCCCGCCCCTACAAGGCAGGAGAAAACGTGCCGATCGGGACAGCTGTACATGACCGGACATTTCCACTTTGCGAGAGTTTGAATTATCGCGAGTGGTCGGGATATTACGCGGTGAGCGTTTATGAGATGCACCACGAGCATGAGTACAACGCGATCCGCAACGCGGCGGCGCTGATCGATGTCTCGCCGCTCTTCAAGTACCTGGTGACCGGGCGCGACGCGACGAAACTGGTGAATCGCGTGATCACGCGCGACATTAATAAGGTGAAGGTGGGTCAGGTAATTTATTGCTGCTGGTGCGACGAAGCCGGCAAAGTGATTGACGACGGGACGATCACACGTCTTGAAGAAAATAAATATCGCTGGACGGCGGCCGATCCGAGCCTGCGCTGGTTCAAGCAGAATGCGCTCGGCCTGGAAGTACAGATCGAAGATATTTCCGACAAAGTGGCGGCGCTGGCGCTGCAAGGCCCGACTTCAGGGCGACTGCTGCAGCGGGCGGCGGAGGCGGACATCACCAATCTGAAATATTTTCGCTGGACGCACGGAAAAATCGGCGGCGTGGAAGTGGATATTTCGCGCACGGGCTACACCGGCGATCTGGGCTACGAAATCTGGATTCCGTGGAGCGATGCGGGGCGCGTGTGGGACGCGTTGATGGCCGCGGGCGGCGAATTCGATATTCATCCCGCGGGAATGCTGGCGCTGGACGTAGCGCGCATCGAAGCGGGCCTGATTTTGATCGAAGTGGATTATTTCAGCAGTAAGAAATCGCTGATCGATTCGCAGAAATATTCGCCGAACGAAATCGGGCTGGGCCGGCTGGTGGATTTGAAGAAAGAACATTTCATCGGGCGGGCGGCGCTGGAAGAAGAAAGCAAACGCGGGCCGAAGCGCGTGTTGATGGGGCTGGACGTGAACTGGCCGGACATCGAGCGGCAATTCGAAACCGCGGGCCTGGCGCCGCAGATTCCGAGCGCGGCTTCGCGCGTGGCCGTGCCGGTGTATCGCGGCGGGCTACAAGTAGGGAAAGCGACTTCGACGACGTGGTCGCCAACGCTGAAGAAAATGATCGCGTTGGCGACACTCAATCGCGAGCACGCCGCCGCAGGCACGGAACTGCAGATTGAATTGACGGTGGAAGCGGTGCGGCAAAAAGTGCGAGCGACGGTGCACGAATTGCCGTTCTTCAATCCCCCGCGAAAAATGGCGACGCCCATCACGTAGCGGCGATCGGGGGCGGCCGCCGCCGCGAACAGAAAGGCAAAGATGATCTGTCGAAGATTCGGTTGTCGCTGCGAGGGCGCGGCGACGTTGCCCCTTAGTTCGCGCGCGAAATTCCGCATCCAGCCACTTTTCCTCGCACTCTTTGCCGCGATATTTTTTGGCGCGAGCGCACCCGCCGCATTGGCCGACGGGCTCGGCGGAAAATTCGCGGACGGCAAATGCCCGCCGGAGACGCGCAAGGACGATGTGGTGGATACGCTGCATGGGGTGAAGATCGCCGATCCCTACCGCTGGCTCGAGGATCAGAACAGCCCGGAAACGCGGGCGTGGATTGAGGCCGAGGATGCGTGCACGGAGGCAGTGCTGAAGGCCGTGCCGGGCCGCGCGAAGATAACCGCGCGGCTGACGCAACTGATGAAAGTGGATGCGTTGCATCCGCCCATTGGGCGCAATGGAATTTATATCTTCGAGAAGCGGCGCGCGGAGCAGGATCTTTTCGTGCTCAACGTGCGGCATGGCCGCGATGGAAAAGATGAAGTGCTCGTCGATCCGCACTCGTTGAGCGCGGATCACTCGACGAGCGTGGTGATCGCCGATCTTTCGCACGACGGCGCGCTCGCGGCGTATGGCGTTCGCGCCGGCGGCCAGGACGAGTACGAACTCCATTTCATCGATACGGGGACGCGCGAGGAATTGCCCGATCGATTGCCTCGCGCCGACTACGAGTCGGTGGCGATCGAGCCTTCTGACCACGGAGTGTATTACTCGGTGCTGACGCCGAAGGGCGGGCGGTTGTTTCATCACGTGATGGGCACGGCCACGACCGCGGATGAACTTATCTTCGGCGAAGGACTCAGCAGCGACAACGAAGTTTCGACGAGCCTTTCTGACGACGGGCGCTACCTGCTGATCACGCTATCGTATGGATCGGGCAGCACGCGCTCGGATTTATATCTGAAAGATCTGCGCGGCGGCGGGCCGGTGCGGCCGGTGGTGAACGATACCGAGGCGCTCTTCTTCGGAGATATTTCGAGCGGGCAGCTTTACATCAACACAAATTGGAAAACGCCGCACTGGCACGTGATGAAAGTGGATCCCGCGAATCCGGCGCGCGAATCGTGGAAGGAAGTTGTGCCGGAAGCGAAGGATGCGATCGAGGGATTCGGAGCGTTCGGCGGGAAATTGTTCGTGCAATACAGCCACAACGCGTCCTCTCAGCTCAAGTATTTCGACGCGAATGGAAAGCCGGTGGGCGAGGTGAAGACTCCTTCGCTCGGAGCCATCGGCGGACTCGGCGGAAGCTGGGGATCGAGTGAGGTTTTCTTTTCGTTCGAGTCGTTTAATGTGCCCAACACGATTTACCGCTTCGATGCGAAAAGCGGCGCGACGGAAGTTTGGGCGCGGCCGAACGTGCCGATCGCGAGCGATGAGTACGCGGTGGAGCAGGTGTGGTACGCGTCGAAGGACGGAACAAAAATTCCGATGTTCCTTTTTTACAAGAAAGGATTGGCGCGGGATGGCGCGCGGCCGATCTGGTTGACGGCGTATGGCGGCTTCGACGTGAATGAAAGCCCGGAATTCGCGGAGTCGGCGGTGGTGTGGGCCGATCACGGCGGAATATTTGCGATCGCCAATCTGCGCGGCGGCGGCGAATTCGGCGAGGCCTGGCACAAGGCCGGGATGCGCGAGAAAAAGCAGAATGTGTTCGATGATTTTTTTGCTGCGGGGGAATGGTTGATCGCGAACAAATACACCAGCCGCGAAAAACTGGCGATTTATGGCGGCAGCAACGGCGGATTGCTGATGGGCGCGGCGATCACGCAGCGGCCGGATCTTTACGGCGCGGTGATTTGCACCTATCCGCTGCTGGACATGCTGCGATTTCAAAAATTTGAGGACGGGCCACTGTGGGTGGCGGAATACGGTTCGGCGGACGATGAGACGCAATTCAAATATTTGCTGGCTTACTCGCCTTATCAGAACGTGAAGGATGGAACGAAATATCCGCCGGTGCTTTTTATCACCGGCGATGGGGATACGCGCGTGGCGCCGCTGCATGCGCGGAAAATGGCGGCGCGACTGCAGGCGGCGAATGGATCGAATCATCCGATTTTGCTGCTCTACGATACGAAGTCGGGACATTCGGGCGGGCGTCCGCGAAACAAGGAAATCGAGGAGCGCACGGATATTTTGAGTTTTCTGTGCTTGGAATTGGGAGTAGCTGCGGATTAATTGCGAGATCGGCGGCTCGGGATAGATTGTGAAGCCAAGGGAGAAAAAATGATTCGAGGGATTGGACGGGCGGTGCGCGGTGCGATTCTGCTTGGGGCGGCCGCTTGCTTGTGGTGCGGAGCGGCACGCGCGGAAGGATCGGGAGGCGTGATCCGGCTGGCGGTGGATGCGACTTCGGCGCCGCAGAAAATTCTGCATATCAAAGAAACGATACCGGTGAAGGCTGGAGAGTTGACTTTGTATTACCCGTCGTGGATTCCCGGCGAGCACGCGCCGGATGGGCCGATCACCGACCTGGCAGGAATGAAATTCAGCGCGGGCGGGAAGGAAATAACGTGGCGGCGCGATTTGGTGGATATGTTTTCGTTTCATCTCAACGTGCCGGAGGGCGCGAGCTCGCTGGACGTGCAGCTCGATTTTCTGCTTTCCGCGCCGGCCTCGGGATTTTCGGCGGGAGCTTCGGCCACCGGGCAGCTGGATTTATTGAGCTGGAATCAGGTGCTGCTCTATCCGAAGGGCCAGAGCGCGAGCGAAATCATGTTTGAGCCGAGTTTGCGGCTGCCCGAGGGATGGAAATACGGAACGGCGCTGCCGGTGGTGGTGGAATCGGGAGGCGAGATTCATTTTCAGCCGGTGTCACTGGAGATGCTGGTGGATGCGCCGGTGATTTCGGGGCGATTTTATCGCGCGTTTGATTTGACGCCGGGGCAGACGCCTTCGCATGAAATTGACGTGGCGGCGGACAGCGAGGCGGCTTTGAACATGCCGCCGGAACTGGAAAAGCATTTCAAGAATTTGATCGCGGAGGCCTACGCGCTTTTCGGGTCGCGGCATTATCGCGATTATCATTTCTTGCTGACGTTGAGCGACGACACGGCGCATTTCGGGCTGGAGCATCATGAATCGAGCGACGATCGCATTCCGGAGCGGTCGTTGATTGATGAAGCGCTGCGATTGGATACCGCGGGATTGCTGCCGCATGAATATACACATTCGTGGAACGGAAAATTCCGGCGTCCCGCCGGCCTGGCGACGCCGGATTATCAGCAGCCGATGAAAGATGATTTGCTGTGGGTCTACGAGGGGTTGACGGAATACATCGGAAATATCTTGACGCCGCGCAGCGGACTTTACACCCCGGAAGAATATCGCGAGCATCTCGCGGCCGACGCGCGGGATTTCGAATATACGACGGGACGAACGTGGCGTCCGCTGCAGGATACGGCCGACGCGGCGCAGCTGCTCTATTTTTCCGGCGGCAATTGGGAAAATTGGCGGCGCAGCACGGATTATTATGGCGAAGGTGAATTGGTGTGGCTGGAAGTGGACACGCGCATTCGTCAACTTACCGGAAATAAAAAATCGCTGGATGATTTCTGCAAATTATTTCACGGCGGGCCGGGCGGAAAGCCGGAATTGAAGACGTATACATTCGAGGATGTGGTGGCAGCGTTGAATTCCGTGGCGCCGAATGATTGGGCGGCGCTTTTGAAGGCGCGGCTCACTTCGCTGGATGCGCACGCGCCGCTCGGCGGAATTGAGAACGGCGGATGGAAATTGGTGTACAGCGAGACGCCGAACGTGATCGACGTCGCGGCCAATGAAGCAGCGCATCGCGCGGACTACCGGGCATCGGCGGGAGTGCTGCTTTCGGATGACGGCGTGGTGGTGGACGTGGTTCACGAAAGCGCGGCGTACAGCGCCGGGTTGGCGCCGGGAATGAAGATTGCGGCGGTGAATGGGCAGCAATTTTCGCAGGATGTGTTTCATGAAGTTGTGGAGCATGCGAAAACTTCGGCGCGAGCGATTGAATTGCTGGCGGCGAACGGAACGTACTTCAAAACCTACGCGCTCGATTATCACGGCGGCTTGCGCTATCCGCATTTGGCGCGCGTGGAATCGCAGCCGGATTTGCTGAGCGACATTATTAAGGCGCAGGCGAAGTAGCGCGGGGCCGTTGGCGCCGCTCGACGCAGGATTGCTATCGCATCATTCGCATCATTCGCATCATGGCGATGAAACGCACGAACGAGCCGTGGATGACCGCGGACGATTATGGCCGCGGGCTGCCGGATTTCACCGTGAATTTGCTGGTGAAGGATGTGGCGAGGTCCGCGGATTTCTACCGCGAAGTTTTTGGCGCGGTGGTACATCATGCCGATCCGGATTTTGCGGCGCTGCGCATGGGGCGCGTGGATTTCATGATTCACGCGGACCACACTTACGATCAGCATGCGTGGCATTCGGAATTGACCGGCGGGGAGCGGCGCGGATTGGGCGCGGAGCTGCGGCTATTTCACATTGATCCGGATGCGCTGGAGGAACGAGCGAGAGCGGCGGGCGCGAGGATTTTGCAGCCGACGCAGGAGAAGCCGCATGGCTGGCGGGACGTGATCGTCGAGGACCCGGATGGGTATGCGTGGGCTGTGGGGATGCCGAAGTGACTTGCTGGCGTGCTGCGGCGAGCGGTGGGCGGGAGGAATGATGTCGCGATTTTTTCGAGGATTGGGAGTTTTCATTCTCGGCGGAATTTGCGCCGCCGCAGTGGCATCGGGGCAGAGCGAGCGGCGGCCGATGACGTTTGATGATTTGATTTCGCTGCATCGCGTGAGCGATCCGCAAATGTCGCCGGATGGGCGCACCGTGGCGTACACGGTGGCGACGCCGGATCGCGAGGCGAATCGCGTGGCGCCGAATATCTGGGTGGTGCCGACGGCGGGCGGCGAGCCGCGGCAATTGACGCGCGGCGGAAGCGATCAGCGGCCGCGATGGTCGCCGGACGGCACGAAGCTCGCGTTTCTATCGGGGCGCGACGGTAATGAGCAGGTCTACTGGATTTCGCTCGCGGGCGGCGAGGCGACGCGGCTCACTTCCCTCTCGGGCGGCGCGGATAATGAATTGTGGTCGCCGGATGGGAAGACGATCGTGTTTGTGTCAAGCGTTTATCCCGATTGCGCGGACGACGAATGCAATGTGAAGCGCGACGCCGAGAAGCAGAAGAGCAAGGTGAAGGCGCATGTTTCGACGAAACTTCTCTACCGGCATTGGACGGCGTGGTCAGACGGCAAACGCAGCCATCTTTTTGCGATTTCGGCCGATGGAGGCAAGGCGCGCGATCTTACGCCCAGCGCGGATTACGATGTGCCGCCTTTCAATCTGGGCGCGCCGGAGGCGATTGGAATATCGCCGGACAGCGCGGAAATCGGATTTACCGCGAACACGGATAAGGACGAAGCGATCAGCACGAACGGCGATATTTTCACCGTGCCGGTGAGCGGCGCGAGCGCGCCGAAGCGCATTACTGAAAATCACGGCGACGATTGGGGGCCGGTATATTCGCCGGATGGGAAATGGATCGCATATCGCTCGCAGGAGACGCCGGCGGACGAGGCGGATCGTTGGCGGCTGATGCTTTACGAGCGCTCTGGGGGAAAGAGCACCGAGCTGGCCGAGAAATTCGACCGCAATGTAGATGGCTACGAATGGACGCCGGACAGCAAAGCGATTTTGCTCAAGGCGGAAGACCAGGCGCAGATGCCGATTTATTCGGTGGCCGCTGAGCCGGGGAAAATGCCGGTGAAGGTGATCGCCGACGGCTTCAACATGGATTTCGATTTGAGCCGCGACGGACGGACGATTGCATTTACGCGGACGAGCTTGATTTTGCCGCCGGAAGTTTTCGTGGCGAACACGGATGGCAGCGATGTGCGCCAGCTCACGCATCACAACGCCGAAATACTTGCGAAGGTGGATATTTCGAAGGCGGAATCTTTCTGGTTTACGGGCGCGGAAGGGGCGAAGGTAAACGCACTGCTTGTGCGTCCGCCGAATTTTGACGCGGCGAAAAAATATCCGCTACTTTTTCTGGTGCATGGCGGGCCGCAGGGCGCGTGGGACGATGAATGGGGATATCGCTGGAATCCGCAAGTGATGGCCGCGCCGGGATACGTGGTGGTGATGGTGAATCCGCGCGGCTCGACGGGCTACGGGCAAAAATTTACCGCGGAGATCAGCAAAGATTGGGGCGGAAAAGTTTATACGGACTTGATGAACGGACTTGACGCGGCGATCGCGAAATATCCGTTCATTGACGGCTCGAAGGCGTGCGCCGCGGGCGCCTCCTACGGCGGATTTATGATGGACTGGATGGATACGCACACTGGCCGGTTCAAATGCATCATCAGCCACGCGGGGCCGTACAGTGCGCGAGGCATGTACGCCACCGAGGAACTTTGGTTTCAGGAATGGGAGTACGGCGGGACGCCGTGGGAGCATCCGGAGCTTTACGACAAATGGTCTCCGGCGAATTTTGCCGGCGCGCTGGGAAAATTCAAGACGCCGACGCTGGTAACTGGCGGAGAACTTGATTTCCGAATTCCCTATTCGCAGGAACTGGAATTTTTCTCGGCGCTGCAGCGGCAGGGAGTTCCATCGAAGCTGGTAATTTTCCCCGATGAAGGCCACTGGATTTTGAAACCGCAAAATAGCGAATTTTGGTACAAGACTTTTCTAGATTGGCTGGCAACCTACCTGAAGTAACGTCCTTGAAGTAACTTTGCGCGGCGATTTGCGCGAAATAAATCAGGAAGAGGCGGCTCATTGTTTGCCAATCGGCCGCCCCTTCCCGGGGTTAATTGAACTGCGCGGCGGCGAGGCGTCCTCCGAAACGAATTTGTTGGATCGTGCCGTTGTTGAGCAGCGCTTCATCGCCCGGTGACTTTTTATCCAGCTGAATCCAGTGGCAAGGCACCTGAGCGATGACCTTGCCGTTTCGCTCGACTTCGAGTTGCGCGGAGTTTTCCTCGCCGCGGACTTTGTAGCTGCCCGGGTCGAGCATGGTGGAACCGATGTGCACCGACTTGTCAAAAGTCAGCGTGGCAGTGTCCGTGTGCGCCCAGGCGGGTGCTGCCATGGTGAGCACCGCCGCGGCAAACAATAAATCGGAGTAACGAATCTTCATTGGCCGTGATCCTCCCTGTTGTTTGTCCCGGAAGAGGTTCAAGAGACCGGATCGAGTGAACGGGGCACGCATCCGAAATACAGATGCTTGATTGAATGGGATGCGGGGCGCGCGGCTGGCGATGCCTGGCAAACTTTAATGTTTGCCGGTGAGGGCTTGGTATCGGGCGAGGGTGTTTTCGACCATGAGGTCGTCGGTGAATTTTTCGGCGATGGTGGCGCGGGCAGCGGCGCCGAAGCGGGCGGATTCCTCACGATCGCGCATGAGACGCCCGACACACGAGACGAACGCGGCGGGATCGGACGACGGCACGAGCAGGCCATTTTTTTCCGACGCGACGATTTCCGGAACGCCGCCGCTCGCGACGCCGACGACCGGCAGGCCATAGGACATAGCGGCGAGCATCGAGGTGCCTAACGGCTCGGCGAGCGACGGAAAGAGAAAAATATCTAGAGCGTGGTAAACGGTGGCGATGCGTTCGATGAAGCCGGCGAAAATCACGGAACGCGCGAGATTGAGGTCGCGCGTGAGCTTTTCGAGCGCGGGGCGGCTGGGGCCGTCCCCGGCGAGGAGCAAGCGGCACGCGGGAAAATCTTTTACGATCGCGGGCATCGCGCGTATCAAGACTTCCTGGCCTTTTTCCGGGAGCAGATAGCCCACGCAGCCGAGCAATGTTTCTGTGGCGGCGACTTTGAAGCGATCGCGGGAAGAGGTGCGCTCGCCGACTGTCGTAGGGTCGGGCAGCTTGGTGCCTTCGTAGATCACGTCCACTTGATTTGCTGGGATGCCGGAGCGCGTGACGCTCTCTGCGATGAATTTCGAGACGGCAAAAATGCGTTTCGCAGCGCGATAGCGGGCGAGCGCAAAAGGGCCGCGGCTTAGCGGATTCGCGACGCGGCGCTGGACGATGAGTACGCAGCGGCGGTGAGCTTTGGCGAGCCAGGCGAGTGTCAGTGCGTGGGGATCGTGAGCGTGAACGATATCGTAATTGCGCTCTTGCATCAGTTTGCGCAGGAGCATCGAGCCATCCCAGCGGACGCTGCCCGCCGGAATCGAGTGAACGCGGAAACCTTCGTCGTGAGCGCGGCGTTCGAGGGCGCCCCCGCTCAGAGCGAGAAGCTCCACGGCGTGTCCACGGGCTTTGAGGCCGCGCACGGTGAGGAGCACTTGGTTCTGTCCGCCGCGCCAGTCAGGGCGCGTGTCAATGTGAATGGAGGAGATCGGCATCTGGTCGGATTCGGGCCGCCAAGCGGCGAATTTTAGCATCGCGGGCGGCGAGGCGAGGGTCAAAATCCGGCGATGGTCGCAATTTGGGCGAAATCGGGCAGGTTTCGGAGTATTTCGGATGGATTATTGAATCGCGAAAATGTCCACATTGAATTTTTTACGCAGCACAATACGTGCCGTTCGTTTGGACCCCCTTAGAATCCGCATCTTCCCGGTCGCGCGGAAAATACGCAGCGGTGCCTTCCGTAATTCCCACAATTGACTGCCACGCTCAGGAATGAGAGTTTGCGAGCCCTTGAACTTGGGGAAGGAGGCTGACGAAGATGACGATTCGTCGAGCCGGCGTATGGGTGTGCATCTGCGTCGCGTGGGGCCTCATCATCGCCAAGGCCGCGGGCGCGGACACGTTCAGCATCTCAAGCAATCCTGCGGGGGCCACCGTGGAACTCGATGGCGTGGTCGTCGGGACGACGCCCTACGAAATGAAGGTGCCTGGCGGCTACTACCATCGCGTTCATTCCGTCTTCAGCGACCGGCTGGAGCACCCGATGGTAGTGCGTATATATAAGGATGGATACGCGGCGCAGGAATTCGTGCTCACGCAAGGGCCGTATAAATGGACGTCGGCGATGGGCAGGAATCAGGCGACATATTATTTGCTGAAGACGAAGCACGTGGAGGTCTCGCTGCAATCCGGTACGGTGCTTCGCGGCGGAAACGTGGTGCCTGTGTCCGCGCCGCTTCCGCCGCGGCGGGTTGCGCTGCGAAACGAGCTTTCGGCGGAAGAGATCATGCGGCGGGCGGTACCCGCGGTGGTGCGGCTTGATGGCGAACATTCCCAGGGGAGTGGATTTTTTCTTACTGAGAATGGAATCATCGCGACGAACCGGCACGTTGCGGATGGCGAGGCGAGCCTTTTTGTGGTGACGGCGACGGGTGCTCGTTTGCTCGGGAAGATCGTTTATTCAGATCCCAGCGTGGATTTGGCGCTGGTGAAAGTGGAAGGAAGCGGATATCCGCGACTGCCGCTGGCCGATCTGGCGTTGGTGCGTCCGGGAGCGACCGTTTATGCCATCGGCAATCCCGGCGGCGGCTTGCCGGAATCGGTGACGCGCGGAATCGTGAGCGGAATCGGGCACGTGGAAAAACACGAAGGGACATGGATTCAGACCGACGCGGCGATCAATCCCGGCAATAGCGGCGGGCCGCTGGTGGATGCAGCGGGTGAAGTCGTGGGGATCGCCACGTTCAAGCGCGTGGGGCCGGATGGCGCGAAGCTTGAAGGGTTGAATTTCGCTTTGAGTGCGCAGGATTTGATCAATGTGATGAATCGCGAAGTGCCGGAAGCGGCGCTCGGGATTGTGCCTGAAAGCCGGGAGATGGATGGAATCGGAACGGTCTCGGTAAGCTCGGATCCCGAGGGCGCGGAAATTTTTGTGGACGGCAAGTTTGTGGGCGATACGCCTTCGGTTTTGCCGCTCGGCACAGGCACGCATTATGTAGTGGTGAAATCGGATGGGAAGAAACCGTGGGAGAGAAACTTGAGCGTGATTCGCGACAGCCAAACGCAGATTCGGGCGGTGCTTGAGCCGAAAGGCTGAATCGCACTTCGCAGGCGCCTCAGAGCAGAGACGTCAAATTCGTTGCGGGTTAGCAACGGCCCGAGCCCGGCGGGCAGCGGCTCAGGATTTTCTCCAGGATGCCGGGAATTTCGAAAACCGCGCGGTTCGGCATGGCGGCGGTATTGCGCTTGAATCGTGCCAGTGTGGCCGGCTGAAGCAACTCGCGCACCGCCGGCTCAATCTGGCGAAAGCTGCGCACCACTAATCCGATTTCCTTCTCACGAATCCAGTCTGCGTTATAACGCTCTTGCGGCAACGTCCACGAATTGCACTCCGTGATGACCGGCAAGTGCATCGCCACCGCTTCGCTCAGGCTACCGGGCCCGGGCTTGCCGATAAAAAAATCGGCGAGGTGCATGAAATTGGGAATCTGCTTCGTGAATCCTTCGACGTGCAGCGGAATGCGCCAGCGGCGATCGCGAAGCGATTGCGCGAGTTTGTCGTTGCGGCCGCAAATGGCGACGAGCTGAAGATCGAGATCCGATTGATCGAGCGCCGCAACGATATCGCCGATAACGTTGGATCCATGCCCGCCGAAAAGAATGAGCCCGGTGGGAAGATCGGGCGAAAGGCCGAGTGCAGCGCGGCCGGCATCGCGGGTAATTTCGATCGGCTCATAAAATCGCGGATGAAGAATCATTCCCGAGGCGGCGTGCACGTGCTCCGGGAAATGTCCGGCGGCAAGGGCCTGCGCCAGCGCCCTCGTGGTGCCGCAAATGAAATCCTGCTCCTGCTTCTGGCGCGGCTCGATCCAAAAGCGCGGCGGATAGTTCGCGAGATCGGTGAGCACCGTAACAAGAGGACGTCCGGGATAAACTCGCTGCAGGCTTTCGCACAGCTCGCTATTGAAGTGCGGAACGAACGACACCACCATATCCGGATCGGCGGCGCGCCAACATTCCTCGAGCATGCGCACGCAGGGCCCGTGGTACGCCGCGATCGTGAACTGCAACACGCGCAATAATTGGGCGCTGCCCAGCGTCCAGCCGGACGCGAGCATCTTGTTGTAAAAATCCTGAATTCTAATTCCGGTGAACCGGCGCAGGATATCCAACCGGTCCAGTACCTCCTGTAAATTCATGAGATGTACATCCCACGGCAAGCCGGCGGATTGGACCGCCATCTGTAGAGACGTGGCAGCGCTGCGATGACCGCCGCCTGCGTCGAAGAAAACAAACTCGATACGTCGCATGGACGGGCCGATTGTGGCAACCGGACCGGCGCCGCCCCGTGTCAGCTCTGTTAAAAGATGGTTACAGATGTCGTGTGAGTTATAAGTCCAGCGTTATCAAACTTTTGCGCGGACTTCATCGCAGTGTAACGCAAGTTCTTTACAATTTTTTCATGCGCTGCGATTTACACGTTCACTCTTACTACTCGGGCCGCGCACAAGACGCGATGATGGGCGCGCTTTGCCGCGAATGTTACAGCCGGCCGGAGGATTTGTACGCCACGCTGAAGCGCCGCGGGATGAATTTGATCACGTTGACGGATCACGATTCGATCGAAGGCTGCGAACCGCTACGGCGCTATCCGGATTTTTTCGTGAGCGTGGAAGCGACTTGCCGGATGCCGAGCGGCACGCGGATTCACGTCGGCGTTTACGACATCACCGAGCGGCAGCACATCGAAATCCAGCGCCGCCGCGACGATTTGGTCGCGCTGCTGATGTATCTCACCGAGCATCGCTTGTTCTTCGCCGTGAATCACGTTTTCTCCGCGCTCACCGGGCGGCGCGTGCGCGAGGATTTCGGATGGTTCGACGAGTATTTTCCGGCGATGGAGACGCTGAATGGACTGATGGCGGCCGAAAATAACCGCCAGGCGGTGCGCCTGGCGCGTCGAACGCGAAAAATTGCGCTGGGCGGCAGCGATGCGCACACATTGGCGTCGGCGGGTACTGCCTACACGGAAATTTTGTGCGCGACGACTAAAGATGATTTCTTCGGCGCGCTGCGCCAGGGCCTCGGCAAGCCGCGCGGACAATCTGGCGGCTATTGGAAACTGACGCGCGACGTTTTTCTGATCGCGGGAGAAATGATGCGCGAGTCGCACTGGAAAACCATCCTGGCGCCGCTCGGACTTCTTATTCCCGTCTACATGCTCGGAAATTACGCCGCAGAAAGTTTGTTCGTACGGCGCTGGGCGGCGCAGGTAATTCCCGGCCGCCGTGAGCGCCGGAACATTCCACTGTTGGCGATGGAATCGGCGATGGAGTGAGCGAGATGACTGTCGCGCGAGCGGTCTGGGGCTACATCGAGTCTCGGGACCACCGGCTGATGCGCCGGGTACACCGCTGGCGCGCGCCGAAGTGGATTCGGGTCTGGATGGTGCTGGCCACGCGCTGCGGCGACGGCTGGCTCTGGTATTTGCTCGGCGCGATTCTTCTGCTCTTTGGCGGGCCGCAAAGATATTTGGCGGTGGGCTCGGCGCTGTCGGCAGTTGCCGTGGGAATTTTATTATTCAAGCTGCTGAAGAACGCGAGTCATCGCGCGCGGCCGTGCCATCTCGAGCCGCATTGCTGGGCGGCAATTCTTCCGCCGGATCGTTTCTCGTTTCCGTCCGGCCATTCGATAACAGCCTTCGCGGTGACCGTCTGCATCGGACTTTTCTATCCGCAGGTTCAGGATTTGCTGCTGTTCATCGCCGTGTGCGTGGCGGCGTCGCGAATTATTCTTGGAATGCACTTCTTGAGTGACGTCGTCGCCGGTTCGATGATTGGAGCGGGGCTCGGCTTCTGCGCGTTCCGAATATTTTCGTAAAGCGAGGTCCGCGCCGGTCCGTGCCGGGAGCGAAAATCATCCCGGCAAATGACAGGACGCCTCGCCGCGCTTCTCGAGATATTGCTGGTGGTATTCTTCGGCGCGCCAGAATTTCGGCGCCGGCTTGATTTCGGTAACGATGGGCTGCTTGTATTTGCCGGAAGCGGCGAGTTTGTCACGCGACTCCTTCGCAGCGGCTTCCTGCTCGGGCGAGTGGAAAAAAATCGCGGAGCGGTATTGCGTGCCGACGTCGGGTCCCTGGCGGTTCATCGTGGTGGGATCGTGCATGGCCCAAAAGGCGTTGAGTAAAGCGTCGTAGGAAATTTGCGCGGGATCGAAATCCACTTCCACTACTTCCGCGTGCCCTGTGCCATCGGTGCAAACCAGCTTGTAATCCGGATTTTCCGTGTGTCCGCCAGTGTAGCCGACTTGAGTTGCGGTGACGCCCTTTCGGCGGCGGAACTCCGTTTCGACGCCCCAAAAACAACCCGCCGCGAACGTGGCCTTGGCCATCTGCTTCCCCCCAAGCCAAAAATAGTCTTAATAAATTACATTCTTATCTTGCCACAAGCGCGGCGGCTGCGTCGAGGCGGGGCGGCTCTGTCAACGCGCGGCGGCAGTCGCCTGCCGCATGAACTACACGCGGGAAATCGTTTGTCGGGCCGGGTTCCGTGTACTATGCTGCGCCGTTCATGACGGACGGCCGAATCGATCGCCGGTGTATCTCCGGCCCGCTGCTGCGAATCGTTTCCGCGCTGATTTTTTCCGGCTTGGCGCTGAGTCCGGCGGTTGCGGATATGCCATCTCCAAATTTCCAGTTGATGCCCGTGCCGGCCAGCTTGCAGCTCGGCGACGGCCGCTTGATCGTCAAGCGAACTTTCTCCGTGGGATTCGCTGGATACAAGGAAGCGCGCCTCGAGCGCGCGGCGCAGAGATTCATCCGCAATCTTTCTCGCCAGACAGGCCTGCCGATCGCATCGCAACCCGGCGATCCGAAGAGCGCGACGCTTTTGATGCAGGTGGAAAAGGCCAGCCACTCCGTACAGGAAGTGGGCGAAGACGAAAGCTATGCGCTCGAAGTGACTTCACAGCGCGCGAAACTCACGGCGCCGAATCCCCTCGGAGCGCTGCGAGGCTTGCAGACTTTTCTGCAGCTTGTGGAACTGACTCCCGAAGGATTCGCGGCGCCGGCCGTAAAAATCGAAGACAAGCCGCGATTTCCCTGGCGCGGGCTGATGATTGATGTCGGCCGGCATTTCATGCCGCTCGAAACGCTGAAGCGCAATCTCGACGGAATGGAAGCCGTGAAGCTGAATGTGTTTCACTGGCATCTTTCGGAAAATCAGGGCTTCCGAATCGAGAGCAAGAAATTTCTCAAGCTGCAAGAATTGGGCTCGGACGGGCTGTACTACACGCAGGATGAAGCGCGCGAACTGATCGAATACGCTCGCGACCGCGGAATTCGCGTTGTTCCCGAATTCGATATGCCTGGTCACGCGACCGCCTGGTTCGTTGGCTATCCGGAACTCGCGAGCGCGCCCGGACCATATCAAGTGGAGCATCGCTGGGGAATTTTCGAGCCGGAGATGGATCCCACTCGGGAGGAAACCTATAAGTTCCTCGATAAATTTATCGGCGAGATGGCCGGTCTTTTTCCAGATGCGTATTTTCATATCGGCGGCGACGAAGTGAAAGGAACGCAGTGGGAGGCAAATCCCACAATTCAGCGATTCATGCAGGAGCACGGATTCAAAACGAAAGGCGACCTGCAAGCGTATTTCAATTTGCGGGTTTCAAAAATCGTGAGCAAGCATCACAAGCGTATGGTCGGCTGGGATGAAATTTTTAATCCCAGTTTGCCGAAAGACATCGTGATTCAATCGTGGCGCGGGCAGAAATCGCTGGCCGCCGCCGCAAAACAAGGGTACAGCGGAATACTTTCGTTCGGCTATTACCTCGATTTGATGCAGCCGGCGTTTCAGCATTACGGAGTCGATCCGCTCGGCGTAAACGAGTCGGAAGCGCTCAGCGCGGAAGAACGAAAATCGATTCTTGGCGGCGAGGCGTGCATGTGGACGGAGTATGCCTTGCCGGAAAATATTGATTCGCGAATTTGGCCGCGCACGGCAGTGGTGGCCGAACGGCTATGGTCGCCGCAAGATGTGCAGGATGTGGATGCGATGTACGAGCGCGTGGAAGCCGTGAGCCGCGAGCTGGACGAAATTGGCCTCGCACATCGGACGAGCGAGCGGCGCATGTTGCGGCGCATGGCAGGCACGGATGACATCGCGGCGCTGCTGGTGCTTGCGAATGTGGTCGAGCCGGTGAAGGAGTATGTGCGTGAGGAATTGGCGAAAAAGGCGGGGGTGACGCTCTCGAGCGATGACGCGCTGAATCGCCTGGTGGATGCCGTGCCGCCAGAGAGCGATGCTGCGCGGCGATTCTCGAGCGCGGTCGATCATTTTCTGGCAGGAGATCCGCGTGGCATCGCGGTGGAGCCGGAAATTCGTGCGACGCTTGCGGCGTGGCGAGACAATGAGCCGCGGCTTGAACCGTTTGTGCAGCAATCCTATTTGCTGAAAGAGCTCGCTCCGCTTTCGCACGAACTGGCGCAACTCGGCCACGCAGGATTGCAGGCGCTCGATTATCGCGTCAAGGGCGAAATTGCTCCAGCCGAATGGACCTCAGCGCAGACGGCTTTCATTCAGGAAGCGAAAAAACCGCAAGCTGATTTGCTTTTGATGATTGCGCCTGCCGTGGAGAAGCTCGTCGAAGCCGCGGGCGCCCCTGCCGCTGGAAAGTAGATCTTCTCTGGAAAGTAGATCTTCGGAAATCCCGCAGGAGAAATTCAGATCGCAGATCATCAAAATAGCAGCGCGAACTATTGCTGTGCAGGCGAAGCGGGCGGCGGAGGCGTCGCTGGCCCGGCGATTTGCTCCAACCGTTTCGCCATTTCGTCAGGATGGAAGCCAAATGGCCCCGCTTTGCTTTTGTAAGCAACGCGGCCGGCTTGATCGATTACGTAAAGGCGATCCGGCCAACCGGTATAAGCCGTTTCGGTGGAATCATCGGCGTCATCAACCAACGACGGAATTTTGATTCCCAATTTCACGACGCACATTTTCGCGGCGGAGTCGCGTTCGTCGAATGTATGCGTGGTGGCCACCAGCGCGCCGTCAGTTAGATTGCTCGGCATCTGCCAGCCATCGGTGGGATGCGCTTCTTGAATGTACACCACGTAAAACGCCACTCGATCCTTGTACTGCTCGTAAAGTTGGTTGAGCGCGGGAACCTCCCGGCGAAATGGCGGTCAAGTATGGCTGCCGAAAATCAGCACCACCGGCCGCTGCCCGCGAAATGACGAAAGGCGAACTTCTGCCGTGCGATCTGCGGTTTTCAAATTGAAATCCTGCGCGAGATCGCCCTCATGCAAAGTGCCGCGGCGCGCTTGCAGCCACAGCGTCTCGAATGGTAGTACGAAGAACGCAACCATCGGCGTTCTGGCCATCACGCGATTGAACTTGATCGGCGGCTGGCACATCACCACGAAAAGCGCGGCTGAAAAGAGCAGCCATACGGCCAAAATTCCGGCACCAATTTTCAGGCCTCGCCTCATCCAGATTTTCGATCGAGCAGCCATCTCGTTTGAAAGAATGATAACGAACTCGCGCGATTTTGCACGCCGAAATCCGAGCCTCCACAAAATAAAAAAGGCCCGGCGGAAAATCCCGCCGGGCCTTCGTCTGTTCGCGACAACAACCTCGTGATGCCCAGTCCAAAAGCGCTGAGCCATTCATTTCGCAGCAACTGCTTCTACGGAATGTAGTAACGGAACGAGGTCAGGACGATATTCTCAACGGCCTTCGGTGACGTGCCCGGAACTGCTCCGGCATTATTCCCCGACCAGCCATCACGCGTGAAATAGGAATACTGAATTCCCCAGCGCAATCCGCCCTTCGGTCCCTGGTAAATTTTGTGCCAGAACCCGAGCGTGCCTTCCATGATGACGCGCGTGTCGCCGGCGCAAGTGCCGCCGCCCGATGGCGTCAATTGATTCGAAGGCGCGTTCTCAACGCTGCAACCGGTGTTGTTCGCAAATGGCGAACCGTAGCCGCCGATCTGGTTGAGCTTGAATGCGGTGGTGGTTGTTCCCGGAATTGCGGGCGAACCGGCCGTCGCAGGAATCGCCGGCGTTTTCGTTACGGCGATGCTGTTGTATCCCTGATACGCCGCGCGCCATGCATACTCCGCGCCGAAGTAGGCGTAGAAGTCGAACATGGGCGTTGCGTGCCATTCGAGCTCGCCGATCCCGTGGCCGGTGCGAATCAGCGCTTCCGAGCCATCGGGACGGAAAGTCAAATCCGCAAGCTGCGCGGTTCCGTAGCGGCCGATGCCGTCGCCGGCAACAACCTTGAGCCCGAAGTCCAATTTCTTCGAGAGCAAAGGCAGTCGCATGCTGGCGCCGACGCCTCCGCCGGTGCGCGTATCATTGAATGCACCGAGGGAGCTGGGCGCGAGCGAACCATCCACCGGGCACGGCAAGGTCGTCGGCGTGGCCGGAGGCGCGGTGTCGTTTCCGTTCGTTCCCACCACCCCGCAAGGATAAATGCGATTGCGGAAGGTGCTGATGATTCCGAACACTTCGTAGTGTCCGAAGCCAGGATCGGCAGCCGCCTTGATGACGATGTCTGGAGTCTTGTTCACGGTGTAGCCGGACGTGTCAATGAAGTTGAACAAGCCGCCGCCTGCGCCCGGAGCATTGATGAAGGTATTGCCGGAAGTCGAGACCGATGCAGTTCCGACGGTAGTAGTGGTCACGAGCGAGAACCCGCGTCCACCGATTGTCGCCTGCGGACCTTCCACTGCGACCGCGAGCGAGAACTTATCGCCGAAACTTTTCACCACGCGGAAGCCGTACTGCCGCGCCCACGTGAATCCGACGTTATATTGCGGGTCAATGGTCAGAGGAACCGCTTCTCCTCGATTATCAATTCCCTTCTTGTTCTCGGTCGCCAAACTCCACATCTGGCCGCCGGTGAAGCTCCAGCCGCTATCCAGCTTCGCCTGCGCGAAGATTTGGCGCTGGCGCATCACATAGCTGTTGCTCTGGCGATTGTTGGAAGTTACGCCAGTGCCCAGCCAGTCCGCTTCGTAGTAACCGGTCAACTTGACATCGCCGATCTTGCTTTCCGCAAGAAGGGATAGCCGGCTCTGCCGCCCCGTAAAATAATTTTCGGAGACTTTGCTGAGCGCGTTGCCGGGATAGGGAATGGCGTTGAACGGCGTGTTGATGTCGGCGCTGGTGGCGTGCGTGCGGGTAACGGATTCCGCAGCGACGAAGCCGCCCGGCGTGAGCGTGATGCCCTTAAATTTGATCGAAGACGGACCGTCTTCCGAAGGCTTCTTCGCTTCCGCCTGTCCGGGAGCAGCGAGTGCCGCTTCCGCGGATGGAGTTACGATCGGACCGTTCGAAGCGACGCCCGTCGCGCCGTCGCCATTCGTCTCGGTTGCGTGCAGCCGCGACTCGAGCTCCTGAATCTTTTGCTCTTCGCGCGCCAAAGCGGCGGTCTGCTGCGCGAGTTGATCGGCCTGCGCCTTCATCAGGTCTCGCATCTGCTGAAGTTCCGTCTCGATCGCCGGATTCGATTCGCTCGTCGCCTTCTTCGAGTCGTCGCCCGGATTGCCGGAGGCGGCGGTCTTGTCCGACGAACCTGCATTCGCCGGTGCTTTCTTGCCGTCGTCCCCAGCCCACGCCGGCCCTGAGGCCAGACCGAGGACCAGTAAACACGTCACGAACAATCGCATGTAATTCCTCCTTAAAGATTCAAATTCGAACTGATGGAAATCGTGCCGCCCCTGACGCCGCGCGCGAGAGAAGCGGAAACTTGCTGCCGCTGAAACTCTTGGAAAAAATGCGGGAAACCGGGAAATGGCCGGATGTTCATAAAGTGCGATCGCCGTTCGCGAGCTTGCGCCCGCCCTTGAACACCACTAAGCCTGGACACGCCATCTGGAGAAATTCCCCCACTACCCGGCAATGCACAGAACCTCACGCGCCCCATAGACAGCGGTAGGATTCCGGAACCGAGAGGACTTCTTAAGATCAACTCGTAGCCACAGAGTACGAGAAACTATAGACCCGGGGTGAAAGCAAGGTTATTGAATTGTTAAAGTTCTGTTAAAGCCCTAACTCGATTCGTCTCATCAGATGCAGAGAACAGGGCGGCGGGTACATATGTACGGCAGGCCACCAGTGTGCTCAGCCTCTGAGCTTCCTTATCGGCAAGTGGGCGCTTTAAGGTGAGCGCTAGATGGTGCCATTTTGAGAAGATTGCTATCACAAAGGCCGGTCTATGGCCAAACGCCGCCAAGTCGGACGTAACCGGAGGGGCTGCAGCGCGCATCTTAGTCTGCAGGGGCACGGGCGGCACGAAAGTAACTCTAAATGGGGAGGAATAATGAGATTGCGATTGGGTTTAATGGTCTTGGGCTTGGTGGCATTTGCCGGAGTCGCGCAGGCCCAAAGCTACAGTTATGGAGCCCCCTATTATAAATGGGAGGTGACGCCTTTCGCCGGATTTGAGACCGGCGGATCGTTTCCGGTGCTGAGCTCGCCCACCGTGGACCGGCTTCGCGTGAATAACTCCTTGAGCTTTGGCACCTTCATCGATCGATCGCTCACCGAAAATTTCCAGTTTGAATTCATGTGGAACAGCAATCGAACGAAATTCGCCGAGCACGACATCATCGCGAACCAGTACATCAATGCCTACAATTCCGATATCGATCAATTTCATTTCGGCATCCTATACATGTTCCGCAGCCCGGAGAAGAAACTGCGGCCGTATGCGGCGGGCGGGATTGGGTTTTCGCACTTCGAAAATAGCGGGATGAACGCGAACGCCAACCAATTCTCCTACGGCGTCGGCGGTGGCGTTAAGTACTACGCGCTCAAACATTTGGGTTTCCGCGCAGACCTTCGCTACGTTCCGACCTACGAAAATTCATCGCCGCAGCAGTTCTGCGATTCGTTCGGGAATTGCTTCACGGCCAATCAGCGGAATTTCTTGAATCGGGGAAACTTCACGGGCGGCGTGATCATTCGCTTCTAGCGCCCGTCGTTCTGCGATATCCGCCGGGAAGCAGCGATAGACGCTAATTTACGAGAAAACGTTACACGTGGAACGTAACTCCGAAAGTGTGTCTTTCTTACCAAAAATGACTATCGAAATGCCAGAGTACTAGGACTTTGCTGTGGCTGGCTGGGCGGGCGTATGGGGTGGCCGCACGGCTCAACTTCATTTATCTCAACTATTTATGCGGGCTTACCGGTAATTTCCCTTACCGCTCGAAAGGCTTGATCGAACGCCTCGTTCGTGTAGGCGAAGGCGCCTGCATCCGAATTGGCGATATGGATCCGGCCGAAGGCCTGCCGGCCGATTACGCAAGGCTGTTGATCGGGTGCGAAATCCGGATCGAAGAGCGAATTGTATTCGTAAGCGTAGCCGTGCGGCCACCGATTGACGGTTATCGCTAGAATATCGCGAGCGGGATCGAAGCCGCCGGCCGACAGTATGCGGCCGAGTTGATCGCGAACATTTCTCTCGAATGTTTCGAATTTCGTGCGCAGCAGCACGGTGCGTCCCGCGCGCTGCTGTTCGCGAGCCGGCAATCCCGGCTTGCAGGGCACGTATTCGAGATGCAGGACGCAGGGCTCTTCCGGATGCGCCGGGTATTTGTAATCGCCGATGCTCACCGGAAAATCCAGCGTTACGTCGCTGAAGAATGATCCGGGACAATCCGCCGCGTTGATTTTCAGTTTGTCGAACGCCGTCCAATTTCGAATCGCCACGTTCGTATAGACGAGCGGAATTTTTACTCCGTAAGCGAGCGCTTCCTTCTGCTTGTCGGAAAGTTCCGGGCAAATATACGGAATCACCGTGTTCCAGCAGGCCAGCACGCACGCGCCCGCTCGCACCGAGCGGACTTTTCCGCCGCGCACATAAGTGACTTCCACTTCGCGCGGGGCCGCCGGATCGCCGACGTTCTTCGCGTGGATCGCCGTCGAGTTTAGCCGGATGCGTACCGGCGATGCGGCGTCATCGAGTTTCGCGTAATCCATGCGCGCGAGAACGATGTCTTCCATCGAGCGCCCCGGCGCGGATCCGGGAATCAATGCGCGAACGAGAAGGCGCGCGAGAGAAGCGTTGCCGTCGGGAAAATGATAGACGTAAGGCGCCGAGTAATCTTGCTTGGTGACTTCGTAGCCCAGTCCCGGTCCGGGAGCGCCCGAAAGATCCATTCCCGAGAATCCCGGCGCGCCCAGAAACGCTACATCGCCTGCGGGCACGGCATCGATGCCCACGCCATAGAGCCCGTACGTCGAAGTTTGGAAATATGGAATCACGTCGGGATGAACCTTCGCGTCTTTGAGGTAAAAATCCTTGAGGCTGGTACGTGCCAGGTGCTCTTTTTTCTGCTCGCGATTCATTCCCGGCAAGTAATCAGCTTTCTCCGTTTGCAACCGCGCGATATCTTTTTGCGCTTCGGCTGAGAGAGGCGTCTTCGCCAGAAATTCCGGCCAGGAAGGCTTGCCGGCGCCGGGCACGAGTTTGTCCGCGCCGAACACTTCCTTGGAGAAAAAAACTCCGCGGCTCAATCCGCGGGATGAAAAGAATTTCGTGTCGAAATATTTAGCGAAGCGCTCGGTTTCAACGCCGAGCTCACGCAGCAGACCCATGGACTCCGCGCTGTAAGTTTTCGGGGCCGCGATGGATTGAGTGCCGCCATAGCCGATCAGGAAGCGCTCGCCGGATTGAAATTCGTTGCGCTTGGCGTGCCCGCCAAAATCATCATGATTTTCGATGATCAGCACGCGTGCGCTCGCTCCCGCCTGCTTGCGGTAGAAATAGGCCGCGGCAAGGCCGCTAAGCCCGCCTCCCACGATGATCAGATCGTATTTTTCATTGTCCGGAGTTGGCGCGGCGAACTCTTCGCCATCACGGACGGCATGCCCCACTTCGAACGAGCCATCGTGGCTGCCGCGCATGCCGGTCAGCGATGGCGGGTAATAGTGCGGATCTTTTTCCGGATCGAATGGAGATTGCGGAAGGCCAAATGCGTCAAACCAACGGGAGTGCGGCAGAACGAGGGAGCCGCCAACGGCGACGCTGAAACCGTTTAGAAAATCACGCCGCGTAATATCACGGCCCATTCCGAGTTCAAGATCCCGTTTCTTGTCATCCACCGATACCTCCAGCATTTTTTCCCGGGACGGCAGTGCGCGGCCGGGCACTGATTCGATTCCTCGGCGGCGACATTTTCTCGCGCGGCACCGAAGAAAGCAATTGCCGCACCCAAAACGGCGCACTGGAATTGGCGCGAAAAGAGGTAGGATTCCCGGTTCAGAATGTGAAGAATTAGACTTACTCGCAGGCGGCATGGAGAAAGCACATGACTGAAACGAAAAAGACGGCGGCCACGAATCGCCGCGAATTTATAGCGACGTCAACGGGAATGTTGGTTGGCGGCCTGCTCAGTACGTTGCCGATCGCCGAGGCCGGCCCTCGCGCCTCCCATTCGCTCGCGGCGCCGGTTTCATCCAGTCCGGCCGCGCCGCGACGCATCATCCTAGATACCGATCCCGGAATCGACGACGCGATGGCGATTCTTCTCACGCTGCGCTCCCCGGAAATAAAAATCGAGGCGATCACTCCCGTCTCCGGTAACGTGCCGCTCGAATTGACGCTGCCGAACGCGCTGCGCCTCGTGGAAATTGCCGGACGCACTGATATTCCCGTCGCGGCCGGCTCCAGCGTTCCGCTCGTGCGCAATCTGATCACCGCGACATACGCGCACGGCGAAAATGGCCTCGGCGGCGTGGAATTCCCGGCGCCGAAAATAAAGCCGGTGAATGAAAGCGCCACAGAGATTATTCGCCGCATCGTACGCGCAAATCCGGGCGAGATTTCCATCGTAGCTATCGGCCCGCTCACGAATGTGGCCACCGCGTTGCGCGCCGATCCCGAGCTCGCGCGGATGATTCCGGCGATCGTGCTGATGGGCGGCTCGCTTTCCGGCGGCAACGTGACACCGGCTGCTGAATTCAATTTCTATGTCGATCCGGAGGCAGCGCGGATCGTCTTTCATTCGGGAATTCCGATCACCATGGTGGGTCTGGACGTCACGCGCAAAGTCCAGCTTCGGGAGGAGCACGTCGCGGCGCTCGAAGCCGGCAAAAATCCCTCGAGCCAAGCCGCAGGCCGGATTATGCGCAGCACAATGGAGCGCTATCGCAAAACCGGCTTCGCTGGCGGCCCGACCATGCATGATCCGCTGGCGCTCGCGAGCATGATCGATCCGGGCGTGGTCACGCTGCAGGACTATTTCGTGGATATCGAAACGTCAGGCGAAATCACCGCCGGAGAATCCGTCGGCTATCGCCGCGCTCCAATTCGGCATTCTGCCCCGCTCGAATCCGAGGCAGCCGGCCGGCAGCCTCTCGCCGCGGATGAGACATTTCATCCGAACGCGAAAGTTGCCGTCGACGTCGATGCCGAGCGATTCCTTCGGCTGCTGGTCACGCGCCTTACGGACTAAAAAGCCGCATTTCAGGTGGAGCAACGCATGCGCGCCGCGCAATTTTGTTTTTGCTAAATCTCTGATAAAGTGCCCGGCGAGCCAACCCCCGCAACGCGGCTCCGCGGAGACTGCGATGAGCTCTTTCGATCTACGTCCTCTTTCGCTCGGGGAAATTCTGGATCGCACCTTCACGCTTTACCGCGGGTATTTTTGGCTGTTCATCGGCATTTCCGCAATTCCTCGCGTGCTGGTGCTCATTTTGAATCTCGCTCAGGTTTTCGTTCTCACTCCCATGGGCTTCACCTCAGGTACCGGCACGTCCCGGGCGCCCAGCGCGCCCGAAGATATCCTAAAATGGGTGGCGGTTTTTTTAATCATCGGAGGAATAACGTTCATCGTCAGCCTGCTGGTAATTTTGCTCACGCAGGGCGCGACGATCATCGCGGTTTCCGAGCTTTATCTCGGGCGCTCGATCACCATTTCGGAATCATTCCTGCGCGTTCGCAGTCAATTGGGAATGTTACTCGGCCTGCTGATCCTGAATGTGCTTGCCGTCGTCGCCGGATTTATTTTCCTGATCGTTCCGGGAGTCTACATCGCGTGCCGCTTGCTGGTTTCCGTACCCGCGGCGCTTTCTGAAAATCTCGGACCCACGGAAGCGCTGGAGAGAAGTTGGTCGCTCACAACGGACAACGCCGGGCGGGCATTTGTGATTCTGCTGCTGTACGTGGCGCTATCCATGGGCGCGGGTTTTCTTTTCGCGATGCCGTTCCAAGTGGGGGCGGTGCTCTCGAGAAATAATCCAGGGCTGATGACGCTTTGGCAGGCGATGACGCAAGTTGGCGCATTCGTCGCGAATGTACTGGTGACGCCGGTGGTGACCATTGCCAGCGCGGTGTTTTACTATGACTTGCGCGTCAGGAAAGAAGCATTCGATTTGCAGATGCTGATGAATGTTCCCGGCAGCAGCTTGGCCCGCACGACCGGCGGCGTCCCGACGGTGCTCTCCTGACGCGAGTTCCGCAATTCACCGGAAGAAACCGGCACGCTCGATGAAACGATTTCAAGTCCCGCTGGCATGGATTGTTTTTGCGTTGCTCTTGCTGCCGGCGGTTTTGCGCGCGCAAGACACCTCCGCTTCCGCTCAGGATATTTCTTTCACGCCGGCAACTTTTGCCGTCGAGCTGCGCCAATTGATTCGCCGGCTGGATCCGAAACACGCGACCACCGCACAAATTGGCGCTGCGCGCGCGGCGATTCCCGAAACCTGGGAAATCAATACTCCGGACCGCCACTACTCTATTCCCAGCCGACCTCTGATTATGCTTTTGCGCGTCGCGGAGACCAACCCTTCTGCTCGAGCGGATAAACTCGAAGCTGCGAGCGCCTGGCTTTCCGATTTGCAAAGGCAGGTGGAAGCATACTCGGCCCAGCAAGGGGCGGAAGATTCCTCTGCGCGCGCGAAGGCCCAGGACATTCTTTCCCGCCGCGAATTTGCCGGCGTCGCGGCTCAAAACCCGGGGAATCTGCTGCGCCAGAAAATAAATGAAATGCTGATGCGTTTCTTCGCCTGGCTCTTCGGCGGGATCGGCCGGCATCCGATCGCGACGCGGACTTTTTTTTGGCTGATCGTCGCTTTGGTCGTGGCGTGGCTCGCTACGATGCTTTTCCGACATTGGGCGCGCGGCGCGAAACTGGAATCGATCGAAAAAATCTCCAGCGTGGCTTTTCATCGCCCCTGGCAGGAATGGATTCGCGCCGCTCGAGAAGCCGCCGCGCGCGGCGATTTTCGCGAAGCCGTGCACTCCACATATTGGGCCGGCGTTACTCGTTTGGAAACGATCGGCGCGCTCGCTCCCGATCCAGCCCGGACGCCGCGTGAGTCGCTTCGCGTTCTCGACGAGCCCTCTTCGAGCGCGATTGCGGCGTCCGCGCAGCAGCGCGAATCTCTGGCGGCGCTCACGGCCAGCCTCGAGCGCGTCTGGTACGGCCGGCGCGCCGCTGCGGCGAGCGATTTTCAAGATTGTTTGCGCAAAGCCGAGGAGCTGGGATGCCGGGTGTAGTGGCCGCATCGGATCGCAAGCTGCTTTTGATCACGGGCGTCGTGCTGCTTGTGTTGGTGGTGCTCGTATCGCTCGTGTCGCCGCAAGCCACGCAGCGCGGCGAGACTACGCCATCGTCCTATGCTTCGGATTCCGGCGGCGCATACGCGGCTTACTCGCTGCTACGAGAACTGAATCGCAGCGTCTCGCGCTGGGAATCTCCCCCCGATGAGCTTCCCACCGGCACAGGACTCGCCGTCTTGATCATCGCGGATCCCACGCAGACTCCCACGACCGCTGAGCAAACCGCGCTGCTGAACTTCGTCAAAGCCGGCGGACGGATTTTATTTACCGGCCCGGCGGCAGGCGCGTTTTTTACAGACGCAAACACGGATGAGCCGGCGGAATTTGCGAAATCCGAGACCTTCGAAGCAAACTTCCCCAGCGGCTACACGCGCGGCGCGCCGAAAATCAGTATGGTTCCTTCCGCGCAATGGCTGGCGCTCACCGAAACGCAAATGTCGCTTTACGGCAGCGCCGAAAATCCATCCGTGATTTCCTGGCGCGTCGGAAAAGGCGTAATTTTGTGGTGGGCCGGTGCGACGCCGCTGACGAACGCCGGCTTGCTGCTCGAAAATAATCTCGAGTTTTTTCTCGATGCCGTGAGCGATCCGGATAGCCCGGCCGATGAGCAGCCGGATATTTATTGGGATGAATATTTTCACGGCGAGCGCAGCTCGCTTTCAGCGTATATCGGGAAAACTCCGCTACCGTGGGGAATTCTGCAAGTTGGACTCCTGGGCGTCGCGGTGCTGCTGACTTTTTCCCGCCGCAGCGGACCGATTTCGGTTCCTGCGGTTGTTTCGCGCCTCTCGCCGCTCGAATTCGTGGATACGCTTGCGGGCCTCTATCAGCACGCGCACGCTGAGCCCGCTGTAGTTGGAATCGTCTATCAGCGTTTGCGCTCCGCGCTCACCCGGCAATTGCGGCTCTCTTCCGCAAGCTCGGACACTGACTTGGGACAAGCCGTATCGCAACGGATGGGCGCGAACGGAGTCGAGTTTGTGCGCACCATGCAGCGCGCCGCTGCCGCAAGCCGAGCCGCAACAGTTTCCGCAGCCGAAGCGTATCAGATCGTCCGCAACCTCGAGGATTATGAAGTGCAATTTGGTTTGAAGCGCCGCTTTCTACAGGAGAAGAGCTGACCGTGGAAAATCTGTCACGTCTGGCCGCGCACATTCGCGGCGAATTTTCTAAAGTGATGATCGGGCAGCGCGAAGTGATCGATCAGCTCGTGCTGGTCCTCGTTTGCGGCGGCCACGCGCTGATGGAAGGCGTGCCCGGCATCGGAAAGACACTCGCGGTGAAAACTCTGGCGCGCATCTGCGGCCTCGGATTTCAGCGCGTGCAATGCACCGCCGATTTGATGCCAGCCGACGTGATCGGCACGAGCATATTTAATATGGCCACGAGCACGTTCTCGCTGCATCGCGGGCCGGTGTTCACCGATCTGCTGCTGGTGGACGAAATCAACCGCACTTCCCCGCGCACGCAAGCTGCGTTGCTGGAGTCGATGGAAGAGCGCCAGGTCACCATCGATGGCACGCGCTATCCGCTCTCCGAAAATTTCACCGTGCTTGCGACGCAAAATCCCATCGAGTTCGAAGGCACTTATCCGCTTCCCGAGGCGCAACTCGATCGTTTCCTTCTGAAGATTCGCGTCGGGTATCCATCCGAAAAGGAAGAAGCGGAAATTCTCGCGCGCTTCGAGCTTGGTTTCGATCCGCGGCGGCTCGATGAAATTCCCATTACTCCCATCGATCGAGCTGTGCTCGATGCTGCGCGCCAGGAAGTTGCGCAAGTGCGCGTCGAGCCCGCGCTCTATAGTTACCTCGTCAATCTGGTTCGCCGCACCCGCGACTTCCCCGCCATTTCGCTGGGCGCCAGCCCGCGCGCCGCGATCGGGCTTTTCACCGTCGCCCGCGCGTTCGCCGGAATGGAAGGCCGCGATTTTCTGATTCCCGATGACGTGAAATCCGCCGTGCCTGCCGTGCTTCGCCATCGTATTCTGCTCAAGCCGGAAGCCGATCTCGAAGGGCTGACCACCGATCGCGCCATTTCGGAAGTGCTCGCGGCCGTGCAGGTGCCGAAATAATGGTCGAGGCTCCGTTTGTCCCGCCGCCGGCCGTAGCAACGGCGCGGAATAACGGGCGGCTCGCGATTGGATTCGGCTCGCGATTTTTTGTCGCGCTGCTGCTGGGTCTCGCGTGGCTCGTGCCGGCGTGGTGGATTCCGCGATTGATCGTGGCGATGTTTTTCTGGGACGCGCTTTTGCTGGCCGCTTGGTTTTGGGATTTGCAGGCGTTGCCGCGTACAGGCCAGCTCGAAGTGCGCCGCATTTGGAGACTTCGGCCGGCTCTCGCCGTTCCGGCGAAGGTGACCATCGAGCTGCGCAACACCGGCGCGATTGCGATTCATGCGCAGATCGTGGATGAAACGCCGCCGCAATTGCGGCTCGAGCCGCCGTCGCTCGATTTATTTGCACGTAGCAAGCGCACCGGCGCCGCCGAATACTCGATTCTGCCGAGCGAGCGCGGCGATGTCCGCCTGGGCCGCACTTTTCTTCGTTATCAAAGCGCGATGCATCTCGCTGAGCGCTGGGCCGTCGCCGAAACTTCGCAGATCGTGTGCGTGCTACCGAATATTGAAGAAGCAAAAAAGCATACGCTGTATCTGATTCGCAGCCGCCAAGTGGAACTCGAAAAGCGGCGCCGCCATCAACGCGGGCTCGGCCGCGAATTCGAGAGCATGCGCGAATATCGCGAGGGCGACGAAATTCGCGACATCTCCTGGACGGCCACGGCGCGGCGCAATCATCTCGTCACTCGCGTGTTTCAAATCGAACGAAGCCAGGCGGTCTGGCTCGTGGTGGATGCCGGGCGTTTGCTGCGAGCGAAAGTGCAGGAGCCGGGCCGCGAGCTGCGGCTATCGAAACTCGATTACGCCGTCACCGGCGCTCTTTCTCTCGCGCAAGTGGCGCTGCATTGCGGCGATCGCGTCGGACTTCTCGCCTATGGCCGGCGGATTCAGCAAAACGTAAACGCCGCGCGCGGCGTGCGCCAGGTGCGAGCCATTCTCGAATCACTCGCGCGCGTCAAGGGAGAAGCTCTCGAAGCCGATCACGGACGCGCCGCGCAGGCATTGATGACCGCTCAGACGCGTCGCAGCCTGGTCGTCTGGCTCACCGATTTCGCTGAGACCGCGACGGTGCCCGACGTGATCGAGTACGCCATGCATCTCACCTCGCGCCACCTGGTGCTTTTCGCCGCCATGGCCCAGCCCGATTTGAATGCGCTCGCTGCCGCCGTCCCGCAATCGAAAGATGAAATGTATCGCCACGCAGCTGCGCTCGAAATCGCGCAACGCCGCGACCTGCTTTTGCGCAGCCTGCGGCAACGCGGAGTTTTGACGCTTGAAGTTATGCCGGGAATGCTGGCCAGCTCGATCGTGAATCAATATCTCGATATCAAGGAACGAAATCTTCTGTAACGCAACTGTTAGAGCGCCGGGTTGGGCTTCGATTTCCGCGCCATGTTCAGGTACACCGCAAGCGCCGTGAACATCACTCCCGCGAAAACAAATTTCGACCACGCCGGCATCTCCGAAGGCGAAAGAAACCCCTCGATGATTCCGGCGACAAAGAGCATCGGAATCGTTCCCAGCAGCAATTTGGACGCGCGGCCTCCGGCTCTCGCGATCGATTCGCGCCGCGGCAACAACCCCGGAAATAGCATCCCGCGCGCAATTTCCAATCCCGCTCCGCCGGCAATAAAAATCGCCGGCAACTCAAGCACTCCATGCGGGGCGACGAAACTCCACAGCTGTTCCGCCATTCCCGCGCGCCAGGTGGCAGCGCCGATCACGCCGATCATCAAACCGTTCAGAAGCATCATCCATGCCGTGCCGATTCCCGCGGTAACGCCGTAAGCAAACGCCGCGAAAGAAACCACGAGGTTGTTGGTCATGATCGCGGAAGCCGCCAGCGGCTTCATCGCCACTATCGAATGAGTCCACATCTCGCGGCGCTCGATCGTCTCCATCATTTTCGCGCCGAGCACTCGATGGGCGAACGCGGGATCGCGCAATGTAACCGCGCACGCCGCCACTCCGGCCACCGCGAATATCAAAAACGCGACTGTAATCTGCGGCAGCGTCTCGCGAAACACCTGCGGATAAGTCCGCGTATAAAATCGCACGATTCCGCTGATTTTTGCCTTGTGGCCCATATAGATGAGATTGTGAGCCCGGCCGAGCAGCTGATTCAGATACGCGGCAAGTTGCGCGGTGGTAACATCCTCGCGCACTGACGCCAGGTCCGATGCCGTCTGGCGATATAATAGTCCGAGTTCCTGCAATTCGCGGTGACTCAGCGCCGAAATTCCGCGCGCCCGCGATTGATTCACGAGCTGCTCAAGCCGCGACCAATATGGTTTCCGCTTTTCCAGCCAGCGAGTAGAGATCATGTCGTCGCTTCCGCCATCTTCGGCGCCTTACTCGGATCCATTTGCCGACAAGCTTACCATTGAAACTCCCGAGCAAACGGCGCTGGAATTCGACATTGCCGGAGTCGGCAGCAGGTTTCTGGCGTTGGCGCTCGATACTTTATTTCAAATTGTGGCCACGCTTGTTTTCGTGATCGGCGGCGCGGTGATTTTTCGCACATTGCTTCCCTTTTCTTCCGGCGCAACTTGGGCGCTGGCGCTCGTGTGGGTGCTGCTGTTTCTAATTTTCATCGGTTATTTCGCAATCTTCGAAGCGGTTTGGAACGGGCAGACGCCCGGCAAGCGCATCATTCGCATTCGCGTGATCAAGGATACCGGCCGGCCGATCGCGCCCTACGAAGCGGTCGCGCGAAATCTTCTGCGGCTCGTCGACCAAATGCCGGGAATTTTATACGGAATTGGAATCGTCAGCGCGTTGCTCAGCCGTCAGAACAAACGGCTCGGAGATTTCGTCGCTGGCACGATCGTGGTGCACGAACAGGAGCTGCAGGATTTTCGTCCGCTCTGGCAAACGCCGGCGGCTCCCGCAACAACGATCAGCTATGGCGCCGACCAACTCAGCCGGGAGGAATTTGCGTTGGTCGAAAGTTTTCTCAATCGCCGCAGCGCGCTTCCGCCCGACGTGCGCTTTCGCATGGCGGAGCAAATCGCCACGCGCATCAAGATAAAACTGAGCGTCCCGCCGGCAATGATGCCCACAAGCGAGAAGCTTCTCGAAGCAGTTGCGGCCGAACGCCGCTCATCGGGAAAATATCTCTAATCAGGGCGAGCGCGCTCCGTGGCGGCTGACGCTTCATCTCAACTCACGCCACAATTCCAACGCGCACGCAATTGACACCGCGGATAGCAACGTGCCGAGCCCGGGATGCCCCAGCAATAATTTCCCCACGCCAAAAAGCGCGCAATAGACCATCACGCATCCCAGTATCCAGCAACGAAAATTCCGCGCCAGATCGTGCGTTTCCGGCACGTCCGGCATCCGCGCAGCGATTCGCCGCCACCCCGTCGAATCCGGCCGCGCCTTGCGATAGAAAGACTCGAGCGTCGCTTCCGGCTCGGGCTTGGTCAAAAATGTCACCACGATCCACACCACAGTCGTAATCAGCGTAGTGGTCAGCGCGCTCTTCGCAAAAACCACCGTGCTCGATCCTTCAAACAAATGCGGCCGGTGCAGCAGCGCCGCCCAAAATCCATTCCAGCGCAGTAGCACCGCGATCACCAGTGACGTCCCCATCGCCGAAATTTCACTCCACGCATTAATCCGCCACCAATACCATCGCAGCAAATAAACGCTGCAACTTCCCGCGCTCAATTCCAGCACCACCTGCCAGCCCGTGCGAATCGAGGCAAGCTGCGCCGAAACGTAACCCGTCGCCACAACCAATAGCAGCGTCACGACCTGCGAGGCATGCACGTAGTGCCGCTCGCTTTCGTTCCGCCGCAAAAATCGCCGGTAAAAATCCGCCACCAGATACGAACTGCCCCAATTCAATTGCGTCGCGATGGTGGACATAAACGCCGCCAAGAATCCCGCGAGGATCACGCCGCGCAACGCATGCGGCACGTGCTCGTTCACGATCATCATGTAGCTCGACTCCGGATGCGCCAGCCCCGGATAAAGCACGATCGCCGCCAGCGCCGTCAGAATCCACGGCCACGGACGCAGCGCGAAATGCGCGATATTGAACCACAGCACGGAGAAAAGCCCTTCGCGCTCGCTCCGCGCGCTGAATATTCTCTGCGCGATATATCCCCCGCCTCCCGGTTCCGATCCTGGATACCAAAACGCCCACCATTGCACGCCGAGATAAACGATGAAAGTAATCGCCGGCAGAGTCCAGAGCGCCTCGCTCGTCCATCCGCGCGAAAAATCAGGAAAAAAAGCCAGCGGATCGGAAGCGCCGCTCGCCGAGCGCATCGCTTCGAGCTTCGCCGTCATCAGCGACAATCCACCCGCCGAGCGCACCGCGTAATACGCAACCGCGATCACAATCCCCATCTTCAGCACAAATTGAAAAAGATCGGTCCAAAGAACTCCCCACAAGCCTCCGAGCGAAACGTAGAGTCCCGTGAATGGAATTAGAAAGAAAATGCAGACCACAAGCGCCTGCCCATCCGCTCCCGCAAATGCCACGCCAAAAATCCGGCTCAAAAAATCCGAAAATGCCGTGAGCCACGGCCACCCCGACATCGTCGCTCCCATCGTCGTCGAGACGATGCTCGTCATCGCCCTCGTCACCCATCCCAAAATCAGGCAATTCATCAGCAATCCCAAGTACACCGCGCGAAATCCCCGCAAGAATGCCGCCGGCTTGCCCGCGTAACGCATTTCCGCGAATTGCACGTCGGTCATCAGTTCCGAGCGGCGCCACAATCGCGCAAAAAAGAAAACCGTCATCATTCCCGAAAGCAGAAACGCCCACCAAATCCAGTTTCCGGCGATTCCTTGCGAGTAAACGAGCCCCGCCACCACCAACGGCGTGTCCGCCGCAAACGTCGTCGCCACCATCGACGTTCCCGCAAGCCACCACGAAACTTTTCGCCCGGAGACAAAGTAATCCTCCGTGCTCGTTCCCGCGCGTCGCCGGAAATATAATCCGAGCAGCAGCGTGATTACGAAGTAGGCAAGGATCGCCAGCCAATCGAGCGCCGTGAATGTCATTGTGGACCGCAGTTATCACACGTGTTCGCGTTCCGCGCAACGGCAGATTGCGCCACGCGCCCCCGCTACAAGCCAACGCCACAACCGTCGCGAGCCTCTCGCCCCGTCGTCACCTTTTAAGCCGATTTTCCGGCCCGTGGTAGGATTCAAGCCGTGCCAAAAGTCGATCTCTACAATACGAATTACGGAAATTCCGCCGCTGAGCCTTACCGTGAAGTGCGCCTGGAAACCTACGGCCAGGACTTCGGCCAGACCAGTTGGACCACGCTCGAAGAATTTCGCGACATCATCGACGCTCTCCAACTGCGTAGCGATTCAAACCTCCTGGAAATCGGCTCCGGCGCCGGCGGCTGCGCCATTCACTTCGCGGAGAGCGTAGGCTGCCGGATCACAGGGCTGGACGTAAATCGAGAAGCAGTCAAAAGCGCCACCACCGCGGCATCCTCGCGGGATCTGACGAATCAGATCCATTTCCTCCAACACGACGTTTCGAGCGGGCTGCCCTTCGAACCGCAAAGCCTCGACGCAATCTATTCCAACGACGCGATCTGCCACATCCCCGATCGAGCCGCGTTACTCAGCGAGTGTCACCGCGTCTTGAAGCCCAACGGCCGCATCATCTACAGCGACGCGCTCGTGATCACCGGCGCGATCTCCCACGATGACATCGCATCACGCACTTCCATCGGCCATTTCGTTTTCGTCCCGCCCGGCGAAAACGAACGGCTCCTGATAAATTCCGGTTTTCAAGTGATACGCAGCCAGGACACCAGCTCCAGCGCCATTGCAATTTCAAAAAAATGGCACGACGCCCGCGCCAAACGAAAATCCGCAGTCGCCGCAATCGAAGGCGAATCCAATTTCGAAGGCCTGCAGCGCTTCCTCCTCACCGTTCACACGCTCACGAGCAAACAGCGCCTTTCCCGCTTTCTCTATCTCGCTTCCAAGCCATAAGCTCCAATTCATAGCCCCCATAGCCCGCAACGAAACTCCCGCCCGCGTATCCCGTGTATCCCCTCCGTACACTGGTGTAATATGGCGTGTTCCCGAAAATAGCCGGCTGCATCGCGCCTCTCCCGAAACCCGCGCCCGGCTGGAAGGCTAGTTTCTCAGCATGACGCCGAACACTCTGGAATGTCCCCAGTGCCATTCCACGAATCCTGCGACGGCGTCTCACTGCCAAAAATGTAACGCTTCGTTCGGCCTCGACGACGTGACCATGGGCGTCACCGCGCCGATGGCGTCTCCTTCCTCTGACGCGACACAAGGATTGACTGCGGGCATAACCACTCCGGCCACCGGCGTTCCTTCTGGCTGGTCGATTGCGAATCCAGCGGTCGCCGCCGGCAACGCGGCGCAGATCAGTGCCGGCACTGTTCTCGGCACGCGCTACGAAATCATCAATCTTCTTGGACAGGGCGGGATGGGCGCCGTATATCGCGCCAAAGATCGCGAACTTGACCGCCTCGTGGCTCTCAAAGTGATCCGTCCGGAATTTGCCGCACAGCCGGAGACGCTGCATCGTTTCAAGCAGGAACTGATCCTCGCGCGCCAGATCACTCACAAAAACGTCATTCGCATTTTCGATCTCGGCGAAGCCGACGGCATCAAGTTCATCACCATGGAGTTTATCGAGGGGCAGGATCTCAAAAATCTTGTCATCGCCTCCGGCAAGCTCCCGTATGAAGAAATCGTTCGCATCATGGAGCAAGTTGCCCTCGCGCTGGAAGCCGCGCACGCGGAAGGCGTCGTCCATCGCGATTTGAAGCCGCAGAACATCATGGTCGATACGTCGGGCAAAGCCGCGGTGATGGATTTCGGCATCGCCCGCTCGATCGAGCCCGGCGCGATGACCATGACTCAGACCGGCATGCTCGTCGGCACGCCCGATTACATGTCGCCCGAGCAAGTAATGGGCGAACGCGTTGACGTTCGCTCGGATATTTTTACGTTCGGCGTGATTCTTTACGAACTGCTCACCGGCGCCACTCCGTACAAAGCGGATTCTGTGCAGGGCACGATGTTCAAGCGCACGCGCGAGCGCGCCAAGCCTCCCATTGAAGTGAATCCTGAAATTCCGCGCATCCTCAGCGATATCTCGTCCAAGTGCCTCGAAATCGACCCGAAACTTCGCTATCAATCCGCGCGCGAAATTTTGCAGGATTTCGATGCCTGGCGCGGCGGCGCAAAACCCGCGCAAACGATTGCCTTCCAGCGCCCGCCGGGAATTGCTCTTTCGTGGAAAACGATCAGCGCAATTGTCGCCGGGCTCGTCGTCATTGCCGCGATCGTTCTCGTTGTCACGCGCTCGAGTTCGCGCGCACCGGCAAACGGTCCGCCCGCCGTCTCCCTGGCCATCATTCCTTTTCACAACGCTTCCGGCGACGCAACGCTCGACTGGCTCGGCTCGACCGTCGCCGAAGTTCTCAGCACCGATGTCGGCGAATCTGCCAGCTTGCGCATGGTGTCTTCCGAACGCGTCAGCCAGATGCTTCACGATTTGAAGATTTCTCCGGAGACTTCGCTCGATCCGCCCACCATCCAAAGCCTCGCCGATCTCAGCAAATCCGATAATGTCGTCTGGGGCCAATACGCGCGCCTCGGAGATCAAATTCGCATCGACGCTACGGTGCAAAATATCAAAAGCGGCCACGCTACCAAGCTCGCCGAATCTGGCGCTGAAAAAGATATTCAAGTTACGCTCGATCATCTCGCCGCAGACATTCGCAAAAATCTCTCGCTTTCCAGCAGCAGCGTGAAGGAATTGCAGGCGCAATCCTTCAAGCCTTCCACTTCGTCCGTGCCGGCTCTGCGTGATTACAACCAGGGCCTGCAGCTCCAGCGCCAGGGCAGACTTCTCGATGCCGTTAAGCAATTCGAAGCCGCCGGTACCGAAGATCCGAATTTCGCGCTCGCCTTTTCGCAGCTCGCTCAGACCTATTCCAAGCTCGGCCAGGACAATGAAGCCGAAGACGCCTCCAGAAAAGCTGTCGCGCTCAGCGACGCACTCCCCGCTCCGGAAAAATTCCTGATCCAAGCCGGCCACGACCGCATTCTGAAGGACTATCCGAAAGCCATAGAGGCGTACGAAAACCTTGCCAAAGTTTCGCCGAACAACGCCGACGTGCTTTTCGATCTCGGCGGCATGTACGAAAAAATCGGCGCCTATGACAAAGCGCTCACGCAGTTCACGAAAGTCGTCGAGCTCGACCCCAAGCGTATCAGCGGCATTCGCGCCAAAGGCCGCGCGCAAATCGAAAGTGGAAATCCTCAAGCTGGACTGGACGATCTGACGCACGCGCAGACTCTCGCCAATGAGCTGGGCAACGAAGAAGAAAAAGCCGAAATCCTGCAAGCGATGGGCGTCGCTTATTCCGTACTCGGCAAACTCGATGACGCGCTCCGCAGCCTCCAGGATTCTCTCGATCTCAAAAAGAAGCTGGGCATGAAGCGAGGAATCGCGGACAGCCTCGAAATGATCGGTTCCACCGAACTTGCTCTTGGAAAATCCGATCTCGCGCTGAAAAATTACAACGATGCTCTCGCCGTCCGAAAAGAAATCGGCGATAAGGCCGGCACCGGCGATGTGCTCAACGATCTAGGCCAATTCTATAGCGACCGTGGCCAATACGATCAGGCGCTGAAGCTTTTCAAGGAAGCGCTGCAAGTGGAAGTGGACGTTGGCGACGAAAATCAGCAGGGCCTGGCGCTCAACAATATCGGCAACACTTATCTCTTCAAAGCCGACTACGAGAACGCGCGCATCTTTTTCTCGCAGGCCCTGCAGATCCGCGAGAAACTCAATTTCCCGCCCGATATCGCCGATACCAAGCACAATCTCGGCGACACTTTCACCGGCCTCGGCCAATACGATCAAGGCGTCCAGCAATATCTCAGCGCACTGGAACTGCGCCGCAAAACTTCCGACAAGCGCGGCGCCGCCATCGAATCCGCCAGCCTCGGCGTTCTTTATGGATATCAGGGACGCCTCGGCCCCGCGCTCAGCTCCGAAGAAGAAGCCGTAAAGACTTTCCGCGACCTAAAGGACCACAGCCTCTGGCTCTCCGAAATTCTCGGAGATTACGGCAACTCGTTGGCGCAAGTGGGCCGCTTCGATGATGCGCAGAAAGCCCTCGAAGAATCCCTCAGCGTCGCCCGCGAATTGAAGAACGATGCCCGCGTCGCCGCGGCGCAGAATTTGCTCGGTGACAATCAGTTCTATCGCGGTGATTACAAATCCGCCGCCACGCTCTACGATCAAGCACTGCAAGCTGCGCAGCACAATTCCGACGCTCATCTCTCGCTGCAAGCCAAAATCAATATCGCCAGGCTCGCGGTCAAGCAGGCCCGTTATCCCGCCGCGGCGTCATCGCTCCAAAAACTTTCCGACGACGCGAATTCCATCGGGCTGAAATATTTGGCCGTCGAATGTTCCGTCTATCGCGCTGAAGCGCTGATGAATATGAAAGATTACGCTCACGCGCAGCAAGAGCTGCAAAGCGCCATTAGCCGCAGCGATAAACTCGGCCTGAAAGCGTTGCTGGCACAAAGCCAATTTCTCCTCGGCCGTACGCTGCAGCTTTCCGGCAAAACCTCCGACGCCACGGCCCACCTCAAACAAGCCCGCCAACTCATCGACGACATCCAAAAGGAAGCCAAGATCGATTCCATCTCCAAGCGCAGCGATCTCGCTCCCATCTACGCAGCCGGCTAGCCGGCCGAAACGCGGATTATTTCCCCACTCTGACGACCATCTTTCCGAAATTCTTTCCGTGCAAAAGCCCCAGGAACGCCTCGGGCGCATTCTCCAATCCATCCACCACGTCTTCGCGATATTTGATCTTCCCCTCGCGCAACCACCCCGATACGTCCCGCAGAAAATCTCCCATCCGCGCCACATGATCGGAAACGATGAATCCGCGCACCGTTAATCGTCGCGCCAAAATATAAAGCCAGCTTGGCCCGGCGGGTAGCGACGTGTCGCTGTAATGCGAGATCAATCCGCACAGCGGCACTCGCCCAAATTCATTCATCAACGGCCACACCGCCTGCAGTACCGCCCCGCCCACGTTCTCGAAATTCACGTCAACTCCATTTGGACAGGCCGCTTTTAATTTTTTCGCCATTTCCGCATCGCGATGATCCACGCACGCGTCGAATCCCAATTCTTTCACCACGTAATCGCACTTCGCCGCTCCGCCCGCAATTCCCACCGCCCGGCAGCCCTTGATCTTTGCAATCTGCCCCACCACCGAGCCCACCGCTCCTGCCGCCGACGATACGACCACCGTCTCCCCCGCCTTCGGCTGCCCCAAATCGAGCAAACCGACATAAGCCGTCATCCCCGGCATTCCCAACACGCCCAGCGCGTAAGAAATCGGCGCCGCCTTCGCATCCAGTTTCCGCAGCCCTTTCGCCGCCAGCACCACATATTCTTGCCACCCGCCGAATCCCAGCACCATATCGCCTTTCGCGAATCCTTCGGCGCGCGATTCCACCACTTCCCCCACGCTTTGCCCCACCATCACTGCGCCCACTTCCACCGATGCGGCGTACGATCGCCCCTCATTCATCCGTCCACGCATGTAAGGATCGAGCGAAAGAAAAATTGTTCGCAGCAAAACCTCGCCGTCTTTCGGCTCCGGAACATCTCTCTCTACAATTTCAAAATTTCCAACTGTAGGCTCGCCCGAGGGACGCGCCTTCAAAATTACCTGCCTGTTTTTTGTCATCGCCGCTCCAGGAATTATTTCGACTCACAAAAAATGCGCGGACCAGCCGCAAAGCCCTGCCGTCTCTGCCCGGCTCCGCCGCCGGTCCGCGCCTATCTTACCGAAAAGCCATGGTAAACGGCGATCTCACCCGCCCCATTTCTCAGAGATTCGCTGCATCGCATGCACCAGGCCGCCATGAAAGCCGCCCGCATCCGCCAACGCCATCGCCGCGCCGCATAAAATCGCCGCGGTAGAGAAGCTCCGCCGCGTGAGACATGCACCAATGCTGCGACATTTCGCGTCCTTCGCCTTGGCAGTACCATATAAAGTACTATTTACTTCTGCAGAGACACTTGCTACTTCATGCTGGGAATTTGCAAATGAGCGTCATCACAAAAACGAGGAACCACCGGCCAGCCAATAGCCAAAAACCGGATTTCTACTCGATACACGGAAACGAATAGAAATCGCCGTAAGTCACTGAAAACAAAGGACGGAGGCATTTTCTACCCGAGACAAAAAGGCACCCCCCGCAGAGGGCGTTCGAAACCACAAATTCGCTGCAGCACTCCTCGAAGGAAGGAATTTCTCACCCGGCCAATTCGCTAGCTTTTCCACGCAGCACCTGCCGGCAGGACGTTCTGATTCAAGCGAAAAAAATTCGCCGGGTCGTAGTGGCTCTTCACCTTCACCATCCGCTCCCAGCGTTCGTGGTAGGCCTCCGGCACCCGCTCTTGCTCGTCGCCGCTCATGAAATTCACGTACACGCCCGGCTTCATCGCCGGCCGCAGCGAGGAAAAAAGTCCGCGCACCCAGGCGACGTTCGCTGCATCCTCCGCCGGGTCAGCCCAATCCGCGAGCAGGTTCATGATGAATGGCGCGCTACGATCGCCGAATGCCGTTTCCGACGCGCCCACCCGACCAGCCGCGCCGCCCAGATACGCCAGCTCAATCTGCGTATTCGGCGAAGGAATCGAAGGCAGCGCATCAATCATGATCTGCACGCTGCGATCGTCGAGCGCCGCAAAAAATCCGGACTTCGTGTAATAGCGCCGCCCGTGCGGAAAATGATCGTCGGCCATAGTCTGCAATTGGAGGAAAGACATCGTTTCCTTCGTCCGCGCGTAGTGCCTGCCTATCGAAAAGACACGCTCGATGCAGCGATTCCCTTCCTCTTCGTCGCCGATCCAGGCCAGCGAAATACTCGCCGCCGGCGCGCTGCGAATTTCTGCGGGAATCGGATCTGCGGCGGGCGCGAGCCGCAGCGAAATATTCCATTTCAAAGCGTCCGGCGCGCCGGGCATGAATTCGCGCCAGTCCCGCAAAATGCGAACGATGTCATCGCCGACGCAATACGAACTCGCCAGCAGCACCGAAGTGAGCGGATGCAACCGCACTTCAAACTCGGTCACGACGCCAAAATTTCCACCGCCTCCGCGCAACGCCCAAAACAGTTCCGAATTTTCGCCCGCGTTCGCGCGCACCATCGATCCTTCTGCGGTCACCAAAGTAAATCCTTCGACGTTGTCGCAGGAAAGCCCGAACTTCCGCGTCAGCCATCCTGTGCCGCCGCCCAGCACCAATCCGCCCGCGCCCGTATGCGACACCACGCCCGATGGAAACACCAGCCCCGCCCGCTGCGTCTCCGTATCCACGGTGCCGAGCAGCGAACCTCCCTCAAATCTCGCGCGCCGCGCCTTCGCATTCACGGAAGTCGATCGCAATCGCGCGAGATCGATCACCAAGCCGCCGTCGCAACTGCTGAATCCCGCGAGGCTATGTCCACCGCACCGAACCGCTGTCAAAACTCCCGCCGCGGCCGCGGCACGCACCGCGAGTTGCACATCGGCCACGTCGGCACAACGCGCGATCAATCCCGGCCGGCGCTCCACCATCGCGTTCCAGATTTTCCTCGCCTCGGCGTACTCCGGATCCTCCGGACGCACCAGATCGCCCTTAAATTTTCCGCGGAGTGCTCCGAAAAGCTCGTGAATGGCTGTGCTCATGAATTTCTGGCCCGGCGAGCTGGAGCTTGGAGAAATTTCACTGTGGCGCAGAGCGATTTCAATCGCGAACGGTCAAATCCAGATTCTTCTCGAGCATGGCGAGCACCGTGTTCACATCCTCGAGCGAATTGTATAGATGAAATGATACCCGCAGCCCGTCCATGCGATTCGAACACACGATTTGGCTGGCCGCAAGCTTCTTCACCATCGCTTCCGAATCCTTCATTTGCAGCACCACCAGCGGCCCGCGCGAATCGGAGGGCGTCTTGGTCTTGATCTTCAGTTTTCGAGCTCCTTCGAGCAGCGCTTGCGCAAGGCTGCCCACATGCGCCGAGATTTTGTCGATGCCCACGCTTTCCAGCACGCTCAAGGCGGCAGGCACCGCATACACGTTTGGCACCGGCGGCGACCCGGCTTCAAATCGCCGCGCGGAACTGGACGGATCAAAATGCTTCACGTCGAACGCAAAAGGATTCTGCTGCCCGAACCAACCGGTAATCGTCGGCGTAAGCGACCTGATCAGTTCCTTGCGCACATACAAAAACGCGATTCCCGAAGGAGAAAGCAAATACTTCAGCGCGCCCGTAACATAGAAATCCAAATCCAGCGCCTTCACGTCCACAGGACGTGTTCCGCAGTCCTGGTAATCGTCCAACATCACCAGCGCGCCGCGATCATGCGCGATTTTCGCCACCGCGCCGGGGTCGGAGCGGAATCCGTTCATAAAACAGATGTGCGTGATCGGCACAATCAACGTCTGCTCGTCTACGGTGCCTGCGTAGGCTTCCGCTGGGATGCGTCCGCCTTTTGCCGCCAAAAAACGGATCTCCGCGCCGCGCTTTTGCTGCGCCAGCCAGATCTGCCCCATCGTCGGAAATTCAAATTCGCCCATCACCACTTTCTTGCGCTTGCCAAAATCAAGCGCGCTGGCCACGGCGCTGATTCCCACCGACGCACTCGGCACGATGGCCACTTCATCCGGCTCCGCGCCGATAAATCGCGCAAACGCCGTCCGCGCGGCCTCGTATTGCTCCACCCAGGCTTCCCAAGCCGACCCTTGCTCGTGCCAGCTGCGAATATGCTCCTGCAGCGAGGCTTCGACGGCGTCACTCAGCGCGCCCTGCGAGCACGAATTCAAGTAGATTTTCTTTTTGAAGACGGGAAAACGCGAGCGAGCCGATTGCAAATCAGAATTCGTAGGCAAGTTAAGGTCCTCGTTACTGAAGGAGCGTATCAGACTCTCTGTGACTCTGTGACGAAGAAACCGTACCAGGAGCGCAGCCGTCAGGTCGCGCTCCCTATTCCCACGGTACGGGTCGGGATGCTGAGTCGATCCGACAATTTACGTCGTGCTGGAACGTGCGTAGAGCGACCGCGCCAGGGTGGGGTGGTCGTGGCGCCCTGGCAGGCCTCCAGCCAACTTGACCGTATAACGCACACAAATGCTATGTCAAGAGCATATTTATTGTATACCATTCCAATTTGGTTGACAGGCGCGCCCCCATTGGAAAGAATTCCCCGGCGCGCGATTGCTGGTTCTGTCTCCTGCGCGGTCCCAAATAGAAAACTATTTTCCAAGGGCAGCATGAAAACCAAAACGCGTTTTCACTATCTCGATCACGCTTCCATGGGCCGGCCGACGCTGCACACGCTCAATCGCCTGCGCACTGCCCTCTCGCGGCTCGGTTCCTTCGCCTCCACAGGCACCATCGAGACCCTGAACCAGTTCGACGCCGTCGAGCGCGCCCGCAAACGCGTGGCGCAATTCATCCACGCCGACTTGGAGAATATTTTGCTCGTCGGCAATACCTCTCAAGCTCTCGGATTGATCGCCACCGCACTGCCGATGTCGCGCGGCGACAATATTCTAATGGCCGATATTGAATTCATGGGCGCGACGGTAGCCTGGCGCGGCGCCTGCCGGCGCGCGGGCGTGGAGATTGTTCCCGTAAAAACAACCGCCGGGAAAGTTCTAGCGGAACAATTCGCTGAGCGCGCGAATTCACGCACTCGCGCCATTCTGATCGCTTCGGTGCAGGAAATCACCGGTTGGCGCGCGGATTTGCGCGCGATTAGCGACGTCGCCGTGAAATCAGGAGCCTTCGTCATCGCCGACGGAATTCAGGAGGCCGGCGCGCGACCGGTAAACTTTCGCGAACTCGGCGTCGATGCCTATTGCGCCGGCGGACACAAATGGCTGCGCAGTCCTTTCGGCGCGGGATTCGCATGCCTCGGCCCGCGTCTTCTCGAAGTCCTTGAGCCGGCGTCTCAAGGCTATCTTGCGCTCGGCGAGCCCGAAGTCGGCTGGGATCGCTACATGGAGTTGGCCGATCGCACTCCGTTCGATTTGCCGCCGGATCGAAGGGACGCCGGCCGCATGGACACGGGCGGATACCCGAACTGGCTCGGCGCGATGGGGCTCGACGCCGCGATCGAAGGTTTTCAGAAACTAGGCCCGCAGCGAACCTGGAAGAAAATCAAAAACCTGCGCGCGCGGCTGGTGAAAGGCTTGGAGGAACTCGGCCTCGAATTTCTGGGCGGCCCCGATCCGCCCGAAAATTCATACGCGGGCATGCTCACATTCTGTTTGCCGGGAGGCGCAGCGCAAGAGAAAAAACTTTTGGAGGAAATGAAGAAAGCGCGAGTCTTCGCCTCGCTGCGGTACGTAACTGGAATCGGAGGAATTCGCACCGGGCTACACGAATCGAATAGCGAAGCGGACGTCGATGCGCTTCTCGACGTGACCCGGCGATATTTAAAACAAACGAATAGGAAGTTGCGATAGCGCGCCGCGCCTGAATCTTCGGCCGGATTTATTTCGCCGGCGCGTAAATCTTCGCGGCTGTGTCGTGCAAATAGGCGCGCGCCATCTGAATCGCCTGCGCTTCAGTGATTTCTTTTTCAGAAATCATTTCAGCCAGCGCCGCGGCAACAGCGAGTCGCGCCGATTTCAAAGCCAGCCAGTACCCTTCTTCCGCCCCGTTTGCATCGCTCAAGGGAAATGTGTCCGAGCCGAATACGATTTTGTCGGGAAAAAGTTCCAGCCACTGTTTCAGCGTGCGATGCAGTTCCGCGGGATAAACGACAATTCCCATCAGCGAAGAGTCGAGATACACATTCTTCCTCGCCGTAAGCCAGATCGCTTCGCTCTGATGCGGATAACCGCCATGAAGCAGCACAAAATTCACATTCTCGTAGCGCGAATCTTTGAGAATATTCTCGAGGCCCATCACGCTGCTTTCCTCGATCATGTAAAAGTCGCCGCCGCCGACCGAAGTGTGAATTTGCACCGGCAGATGCAAGCGCGCCGCGTCTCGCAGCAGGTAGCGAAACACAAAATCCTGGAAATCACGGTACTCAGCCGAAGCCGGAACGCCGCCGCCGCGGTACTTCGCGTAAATCGCCGCGGCGCGCGATTCATCCGGATCATCGAAATGCAGCGTGCGGAAATAAGCGATCTCGAATTTCATGCCCGCACCGCCAGCCGCCTTATCCGCTTCCACGATTGCGGTAACGAACGTCAGATAGCTGACGAAATCTTCCGGCAGCTTTTCGAGGTTGGCTTGCTTGAGATTGCGAGCAAGCAATTTCCGTTCCAGCGGCAGATTCAACTTCTGATCGGGATTGCGCGCCTCGAGTTGCTGTGTATCAAAGGGAAAAAGGAAATTATCGGCGAAGAAGGCCCAACGAAACCGCGCCGGATCGAGATACGAAGGCATGGAGACGCGATTCGCAACTGCAGTCTCGATTCCCACCTGATCGAGAATGCGGGAAAAATAGCCCGCGCCGAGCTTCGATTTCGCCGCGGCTTTATGCTCCACCAGCCAGCGCTGATGTTCGGGAGAAAAATCGGAATACGGATAGTTGAAGAGAAACTTCACCGCGTCGAGAATTTCGGCATTCTCGTCCCGCAATCGCAGAGGCGCCGCGCTATCCGGCGGAATGGCCATCGCGTCCACGTTCGGATCGTCCGCGAAGCCGGGATGTCCGTGATTGTCGAAAGCGCGGATCGCTTCGATCTGCGGCAGAAGGCGATTGTAGATTTCTCTTACGTCGGGTCCGGGGAAAGGCTGAGCCTGCGCTCGCGCCGGCGTAGCAGTGAACGCGCCGAACAAGCCAGCAACGCTCACCGCCACGATCCAACGTCGCAGATGGTTCAATCCATTCTCCCGATCGAAGGTCCCGCGTTTAGAATGCGTAGCGCAGCATGAACTGAATCACGCGCGGCGTGCCCGCCATCGTGGTAATCGCGCCGAAGTTCGGGCCGCTCACATCCACAAACGACGGATTGTTGAAGTTGGGATGGTTCCAAAGGTTGAAGAACTCCGTCCGGAATTCCAATCTCTGATTCTCCGTGAATGAGAACGTTTTGCCGATGGAGAAATCCCAGTTCTGTTCGAACGGTCCGCGGAAAATATTACGGCCGAGATCGCCATAACCGGTTGAGCCATCTGGACCGACAACTGGAGCCGGAATGAACGCATTGATATTCACGTAAGCATTCAAGCGCGATTCAGTGCTGCCGGACGTGTAAGCCTTGTGCGCGTTGAACCCCGGCGCGATGCTCGCGGTCGATTGGTCCGGGCCAATCGGAGTGAACGCGGAGCCGCCCGCCGAATCGACGATCGTGAATGGACGTCCGGATTGGAACGTATCTATTCCATCGACGCTCCATCCTGCCAGCGCAGCTTTCTTGAAGCCGGTCTCCTTCGAGAAGAACGGCAGCTGGTACGCGTAGCTGACGATGAAGCGATGCGTGCGATCGAAGTCAGAGAGACCGCGCCCGGCCTTCAGATTAGTCTGATCGTTAATCACCGTGTTGAACGCCGTCGTGTCGTTCGAGACTTCGTCGATCGAGCGCGAGAATGTGTAGGCCGCCTGGAAGTACATGGCGCGGAAGCGGCGCGTTACGGAAGTTTGGAAAGAATGGTAAATGGACGTCGCGTCGTTGCAGAAACACTGCATGCCCGCCGGGCCAAGACCGAGCACGCGCGACCGCGCCGGCGAATTGGACACAGTGTTCTGCGTGATCGTGTACGTCGTGCCGCCCGGATCCGTGAGTGTAACGGGATGCTGATCGTCAACGAGGAACGGTTGAATCGGCGTGCTGACTTCGCGGAGATGCGTGCCCTTTGTGCCGACATAGCCGATGTTGAAGATCCAGCCGTACGTAAGTTCGCGCTCCACAGTCAGATTCCATTGTTGCGCGCTGGGCGAAATGAAATGCAGCGGTGCTTCGAGAGCGATGAGGAATTCGCTGTTGCCGCTGAAGATCGGCGTCTGTGTGGTGTCCAGAGTCGGAAGGCCGGTTACGTTGTCGATGAAACCCTGGAACACGCCAAGCTGCGGCACGAAATCCGGGCTAATCACGCCCGCGGGAGGCAAAATCGAAAACGCGGGGAGATTCGCCAGGCTACCCGGCGGCGCGGGACCAAAAGATCCGGCGAGGAATGGCGAAGAGAATCCGAAATTGTCAACGGTTCCGTTGTCTTCGCGCTCGTAGTAAATCCCGTAACCGCCGCGCACCGCCATTTTGCCGTCGCTGAAAGGATCCCAAGCGAATCCGATGCGCGGCCCCCAATCCGAAGCATAGCCGTTGTTGCGCAGCGTCGAAGACGCGGTCCCGGTGAGACCGGGAATGTTCAGTTTGTTTACACCTTTCGGAAAAATCCACGGCTCTTGCCCGGCGACAGCGAGGCTTGGAACGAGATTGGCGATTTGGCTGGTGTTATCGGAAACTGCGCCGTCGAGTTCCCACCGCACGCCGAGATTCAACGTGAGATTCTTGCGAATCTTGAAATCGTCTTGCGCGAACAGGGCGAAATTATTGATGCGGTATTCGTGATTCGAAACTCCGCTGCCGCTGCCGGTCACCACGGGCAAGCCGCGCAGCAAATTCTGAAAATCGGAGAAGCCGTCGCCATCCGGAGGCGGCGGGAATGGAACGAAGACCATGAGGCCGTTGAAAAGCTGGGGATAGTCTTTGTTCAGATAGCTTCGATCGGCCTGACCGCCAAATCGCAGCAGATGCGCGCCGAGATTCACGGCCACCGTATCGACGAGAGTGAAATTGCTTTGCTGCGAGGAGACATTCGCGGCAGGCGTCGGGCCGAACTGAAAGCTGGCGAGTTCAAACCGCGGAATATTCGTATCCACGTTGCTATTGGGGCGATTGATGCCGATATCGCTGAGGCTGACGACTGGAACGTTGTCCGTGTCGTTAGCGATGCGCACAAAGCCGAAGCGAAAGTCATTGATGAAGCGCGAAGAAAACGTGTGCGTTTCGGAAACGGTGACGAAGCGGTCGTGCACCGGCAGGAATACGGGGAAATCGAGATCGCCCGGGCTGATGGCCGCGCCGAATTGCGAACCGAGAGCGCCGGCGCCGAAGGGCAACTCGGAATGGAAATTCGAGAAGAAGAATCGCGCGCGCAGGACGTCGGTGCCGCCGTTGAAATTGCGGTCCCAGCTGGTGGTGAATTGATCGTCATTGAAAGTGCCCGCGCGGCTGACGAAAAGACGCGATTGCTGCTGATCGAGCGGCAGGCTCGGATCGATCGGCGGCAAAGACGGAAGCAGCCAGCCGCCACCTGCGCCGCCGAACTGATTGCTTTTGAGATTTAGAAGGTTCACGACGACGGGATCGAGATTGGCAAGGTCTTGCGATCCCGGCGGAAGCATCAGCGCGAGGCTGGCCGGATCGCGCTGCGAAGGAATCGTGGGAATAAACGTGCTGATGAAAGTGCCGGGAGAAATTCCGTTGGCTTGCCGGGTGCCTTGATAGTTGACGAAGAAAAATCCTTGCGACGCGCGAGGGCCGAGCGGGCCGCCGAGGCTGCCGCCGAAGACGTTTTGACGCAAAGCGCCGCGCGGCTCGCCGATGGAGTTGGCGAAATAATCGTTGGCGTCGAGCGCGTCATTGCGGAAAAACTCGTAAGCGGAGCCGCGGAAATTCTGCGTGCCGCCGCGGAGGACCGCGTTGATATTGCCGCCGCCGCTGCGGCCTTGAGTGGCATCGTAGAGGCTGGTTTGAACTTTGAATTCCTCGATGACGTCGGGATTCGGAAGCGGAGTGTTGGTGAGCTCGCCGACGTTGTTGTCGCTGACGCTGATTCCTTCGATCTGCACGTTGTTGTAGCCTTCGCGTTGGCCATTGACGTTCATGCGGATGTCGCCGCGGCCGAGTTGACCAGCGGCGTTGAGATCGGATGAGGCGCCGGTGGAAAGCGTGAGGAGTTGCTGCACGTTGCGCGTGGGCAGCGGAAGATTTTCGAGGGTTTGGCCGCCAATGGATTCGCCGGTGGTGGGCGAAGTGGTTTCGACTGCGGCGACGCCGGAGCGGACTTCGACGGTCTGCTCGACCTGGCCAACGCGGACCGTGAGCTTCACGCGCGTGGTTTCTGTGACGCGGACTTCGACGTTCGTCGCTTTCTGCTCGGCGAAACCTTTCGCGTGAACTTCGATGGTGTAAGTGCCGACGGGAAGCAGGAGCGCGGTGAAGTCACCGTGGTCGTCGGCGAAGAGCGTGCGGATTTGATTGCCCGAGACCTGATCGATGATCCGGATTTCGGCGCCGGGCACCGCGGCAGCGCTGGAATCTTCGATCGAGCCGTTGATGGCGCCGGTGGCGCCGCCCTGTCCAAATGCGAGCGCGCAGGAACTGATTACGAAAATTGCGCCAAGAATGAAGCGTTTCATCCTGTGACCTCCTCGCGTGCAAATGATGGGACTATTTTCCGGCCTCGGAGCTGGCAGCCGGGTTCAATGCTGGACCACTCCGCGCTCCGCGACGCGCGAAGAAATACGCGATGGTAATGAGCACGAGGAACGGCGCGAAACCTGGGACCGTGTATTGCAATCCATCCACGAAAAAAGTGCTGACCGTGATTCCCACGAGAGCGACAATGCCGAGAATCGTGGAGTATGGGAAGAAACGAATGCGCATGGGAAATTTTGCGACGCGCTCCGGACCAAGGGCGCGGCGAAACTTGATGTGCGTGAGAAGAATGACCACCCAGACGAAGAACATTCCCGCGACGGCTACGCCATAAAGCGCGAGGAACGCTTTTCCGGGAGCGTAAATGGCGAGGAGGATCGCGGCGACCATTCCGCCGGAAGAGACGGCGAGCGCGCGCCGTGGGACACCGTTCTTGGCGAGATTGGCGAGAGATGCGGGAACATATTTGCCGCGAGCGAGAGAGAAGAGCATGCGCGTGGTGAGGTAGAGATCGGTGTTGCAACTGGAAAGAGCCGCGGTGATTACGACGATATTCATGATCGTCGCGGCGAAAGGAATTCCGACGGTGGAAAAAGCGCGAACAAATGGGCTCGCCGTCAGGCCCGTGCCGGCGCCGGTCTGATTCCAGGGACTCATCGCCAGCATGACGGTAATCGCCAAAACGTAGAAAAAAATCAGGCGAAAGACGATGGTGCGCATGGCTTTGGGAATGGACTTTTCCGGATTTTCGGCTTCGCCCGCGGTGACGGCGATCACCTCGACGCCCATGTAGCTCGTGACGACGAGCGTAAGAGCAAGCCAGACGCCGAGCCAGCCGTGCGGAAGGAATCCGCCGTAGGCGGTAAGATTTTTCAGACCGATGGCATGTTGCGTTCCGATGCCGAAAATCAGCGCCGCGCCCACTCCGATAAAAACGAGGATGGCGACGACCTTGATCAGCGCGAACCAGTATTCGATTTCGCCGAAGCGTCCGACGTGAAGCGTATTCAGGCCTACCAATCCGGCGGAAACCGCGACGACCCAGATCCACTGCGGCACATTTGGAAACCAGAACGAGAAATAAATCGCCACGGCGGTGACTTCGGCGCCGATGGCGATCATTTGCACCAGGCCGTAAGTGGTCCGCACCGCAAAGCCTGCCCAGCGGCTGAGATATTTTTCTGCGTAGACGCCGAACGAACCGGCATCGGGATGCACGACGGCCATTTCGGCGAGCGCGTACGCAACGATCAGCGCGATCACCGCTCCCATCAGGTAGCTGACAATTACGCCTGGGCCTGCGAGACGGATCGTGACCCCGCTACCCAAAAATAATCCGACGCCAATAGCGCCGCCGATGGCCAGCATCGTCAGTTGACGTTGGCTGAGTCGGCGGCGAAGCTCGTCGGCGCCAGATGCGGCCGGGGCGCCGTCGCTCGCCGGACCGTTCAATGTCACGGAATCGGCGGCCGCGCGGGAACTATCCATGTTTGCTCAGCTTTTGCAGCACTGCGCTGAAGCGTTGAATTTCTTCGGAGGTGTTGTAATGCACGAGCGAGGCGCGCACCGCGCCGCTTTCCATGGTTAACGAGAGGCGCTTCATCAGCCGCGGCGAATACATGTGGCCATCGCGGACACCAATTCCCGCGCGCGCGAATTCGTCGGTCACCTCCTGCGCGGAACTGCCGGGCATATTGAAACAGAAAGTAGGCACGCGCTCGCCGACACGTTCCTTCTGGCGAACGCCGTAGATCGCCGCGCCGGCTTTTTCGAGCGCGTCCAAGACTTCGATCGAGAGCGCTTCTTCATATTCGCGAATAGCGGCCAGTGCCTTAACCAGACTGGCGCGGCGCGAATTGGCGCCGCCGTTTCCTCCGACCTGCTTTCCGAGCGATTCAAGATACGCGATCGCGGCGGTCATGCCGGCCACATTTTCGTAGACGAAAGTGCCCGCTTCGATCTTGCCGGGCGGCGCGTTGGGGATGAAATCCTCCCGGAAGGTAGGCAATTTCTCGAGAAGCTCGCGGCGGCCCCAGAGGAAGCCCATGTGCGGAGAAAAAATCTTGTAGCCAGAGCAGACGAGATAATCGCAGCCCCACGATTGCACGTCGATCAAGCCGTGCGGGCCGTAGTGGACGCAATCGAGAAAAAGTTCCGCGCCCGCGTCATGCGCGAATTTCGCGACGGCGGGAACATCCACAATCGAGCCGAGAGCGTTGGAAGTGACGGTACAGGCCACCAGACGCGTGCGCGCCGAAAGCAGCGGCCACAAATCTTCGGCGTGAAGGTTGCCGTCTTCGCGCATCTTCCACCAGCGAAATTTTGCGCCGGCCAGCTCGAGGGCCAGCCAAGTGGCCACGTTTGCCTCGTGGTCCATATCGGTGACAATAATTTCGTCTCGATCCGCGAGAGTCTGGCCGATTGCTAGGCTCACCAAGCGGATAAACGACGTGGCGTTCATGCCAAAGGCAACTTCGCTCGGGTCGCGCGCGTTCAACAGATCCGCAACGCTGCGCCGGCCGGCATCAATCGTCGCGTCCACTTCCTGGCTCTGAGGGTAACGGCCACCGCGCTGCACATTGCAGACCAGCAAATGATGATTTACGGCATCAAAAACGAGCTGAGGAATTTGCGCGCCAGCGGCGTTGTCGAAAAATACGAAGGGGGCGGCGTGCTTGAGCGCGGGGAATTGCGCGCGAACCGATTCGATGGGGAACTTGGATTGAATTTCATTTGCGGGCCTGCCGCCGAGGGCGCTTTGCATGGGTTGCCGGGCTCCATTTTCGCGGGGACGAACTTTGCCGCCTGCAGCTCAACTTTTGCCGTGCCCGAGCCCGCCCCAAAGCGCTTTGCGGCAATCCAGACGCAACGCGGCAAGCCGGGGGCGCTTGGCGGCAGAGAATGAGCGTAAGGCAAACGCTATAACGCCGCCGATGGCATGTCAAGAGAATGGTTCTTGTATGCCGTTGGTATACGTTTGACAGCGGCGGCGTTCTCGTTAAGAATGCTGTTCTAACAGTCCCGTACCCCGGAGGCATCTTGGCAAAAACGGCAACGCGCGGCAAATCGCAACGGCGCCTGGCGGCTTCGGTCTCTCCGCTTTTCTCTCCCGGGTCCCCAGTCGCCGCCGCTGCTTCCACGCTCAGCGAGAAAGTTTATCGCGCATTCAAGCGCGACATTATTCACAGCGTCTATCAGCCCGGCGAGGCGCTCAGCGAAAAAGCGCTCGCGGATCGCTATAAAGGCAGCCGCACTCCCGTGCGCGAAGCAGCCGTGCGCCTGCAGAACGAGCGCTTGCTGCGCATCGTGCCGAACCGCGGCTACTTCGTGGCGCAAATCACGCTGCAAGTTCTAAATGATATTTACGAATTTCGGTGCGCTGTGGAATGCGCCGCTGCGGAGCTCGCGGCGATGAAGGGCGTGGACGCGGAATCGCTGCGCAAGCTCGCCGAACTTTCGCAAGTGACTTGCAGCCCCGATGATCGCGAGAGCTGCGTGCGATTCATCGAGTCGGACACCGCATTTCACGTCACCGTCGCGCGGCTTTCACGCAATCAGATGCTGGTGCAAGCGGTAGGCGAAGCGCGCAGCCAGATGGAGCGCATCATGTTCGCCGCGATCGACATTAATTATTATGGCGAAGCTCCCGGACGTGAGCATCGCGAAATTTTGAAAGCGATTCAGGAGCGCGATCCTGAAGGCGCGCGGCAGCAAATGTACGAGCACATCATTCAGTCGAAGGACAAAGTTCTCGGGTTGACGGGATTCGCGTCCCGGCGCGGCTGATTTATTCCTGAAATCTCGAGGCCTCGACGCGCCGCCTCGCAGCGGCCGTACGCGCCAACTTTTCAGCGAGCGCTCACCGGCGTTAACGACTTCAGCGCCTCATCCAAATAATTCGGGCTGCTTTCCACGCGTTCCAGATGCGGGTAATGATTTCCGCCATGGTATTGGATATCGTGATCGGCGAGCAAACCGGCAGCCGCCGTAGTCAGCTTGATCGGCCCGGAATTCGTTTTCGATTCGCGCACCGCGCGTTTCAATTCGTCGACGGAAAATTGCCGGCCGTTGACAGCGACGATTTTGAAATAAGGACTCACGCCGGCTTCAAATGCCGGCATCCCCGGAATCGCGTCGAGCACGGAACCATCGCCCTTCACTCTCAAGCCGATCGATGAAGTGAAATCCGCGCCGCCGGAAACATCGTCGCCTGCGGAGATGAATTGATTGGGCTCGTCGTCGTAGACGAGCCGCCAGCCGCCGCCGGTGATTCCGCCGAGCGGCGCATTCGCGCTAATTGAATCGAGACGCTCGCGAAGAAATCCACGCCAATCGTTAGGCGCGATGGCGTTGAGCGTCGAGACCACATCATCGAAAGTGTACGTCTTGATTTCCGGCTTGCCGTCCGGCGGAGCATAAAACGCGTGGCAGAAATCATCCATCGAGCGCCGATCGTTCGTCAGCTTGCGCAGAGTCGCGTCCACATCCAGCCAAATCAGCACTGCTTCGGGATAAAAATCAACGCTGCGCCGGTAGCCGCTCCACTCGCTCACCGAAAAATAGAGAATCTGGGCGGCATTCGCGGTGTTTTGCAGCGAGCGCCAGCGGCGTCCGGCGCGATGCTCGAGTGTGGACGCGGTCTCGGCGATGTGCTCATGCGTTTGCTCGGGCGTTACCAGCCCGCTTCTCGCGCTCAAAAGCGTTCCCAAAAATTCCGTCAAGCCTTCGTAAACCCACAGCAACTCGCCCTTCATCGGTTGCTGGAAATCCGGCGTGGCCAAACCTTTCGGGCGGCGGAATTGCCCGTTCCAGGAGTGCGTGAATTCGTGGGGGAAAAGTCCCGCCTCCAGCAGGCGCGCGCTGGGATCAATCAACGTGCGCTGCGGAACGCGATCGTCGCTGCTTTCGTGGTGCTCCTGACCGAGGCCCATGGTGTTGTCGCTGAGCGTCAGCAGAAAATGATATCCGCGATAGTGATGCGAGCGATAAAGGGCGTCTGCTTCCGCCACGAGACGCGAATAATTTTCTAGCAGCGCCGGCGGGACATCGAGCGCCCAAGCGTCATCGGAAAGGACGTCGAGCTCATGCGCCGGCTTGATTCCGGGCGCCAGCGGAAAGACACGCGTGAATTCCCCGCCCTGCACCGGTGAATCGATCAGCAGATCAAACGCCACGGGCTTGAACGTGATCGTGTTGCCGGATTGTCCGGCTACCGGGAGCGCGGTATTGAATTTCCATCCGCTCGGGAGCGTGAGCGATGGGTTGTAAGTCAAATCCGCCGCGCGGGCGCCCTTCGGAGAAAGCGCCACTTGATTCCACATCAAAATGAAAAGATTCGCCGCGCCGGATGCGCTGAAGTCAATCGTCGGCCCCGGTGGCGAAAGCAGAAAGTCGAGCGAGACATCGAGTGTGTTCGTTCCCGCCGGCACGTGCAGATTGAACGAGAACATGTCTACATCATCCTGCTCCCAGGAAATTTCTTTTCCGCCCGCGGTGAAATGGAGGCCGGCGAGATTCCAGATTGGCCCGTCGGGCGAGTGATCGGCCGGCATCCATTTCGGATAGCTAAGCGTGAGCGGCCCCGGTTGAACGGGAAATTGCAATTTCGCGTGGAGGATGCGGCGAGGCACGTCGGTGGCATCTACGGCGATCCCGATCGGACCGATCGGCGCGGCGGCTTGCTGGCCGCGCGCGGGCCTGCTGCACACGAGCGATACGGCGAGGCAAAAAATGAGCGAGCCTATGCGGATTCCACGCTTGTTGGTCATATTGCCTCCGTGCGCCGATACACTTCTATCACTGGAATGAGCCGGACCATCGTGGCATTGAAAAAAACTGCTCCGGAGCAGTTGCTCCGGAGCAGTCGATGGAAAGCATCGGGTTCACGCGGTGAAAGCCGAGCTGCGCTTCACCAGCTGAACTTGCCCATGAATTGAATGTTGCGAGGACCGCCCACTCCGAAGTGCGAGTCGAAGCTGCCGTCGTCGGCCGTCGCGCTGATCGTGGTGCTCAGGTCGGGCGAAGGCTCGGCAAAGTTCGGGTGATTGAAAAAGTTGAAGAAGCTGGTTCGGAATTCGAATCCGAAGCGCTCCTTGAATTTAAAGGTTCGCTGGATGGAGAAGTCCCAGGCGTGCAGACCCGGAGCGACGAGTGGATCGCGCGGGCAATTTCCGAACGTGCCAGGACTCGGAGTCGCGAACGAGCTTTGCGATGCGTAGGGCTGCGAGAAATCGGACAACTGGTAATGAATCGGCCCGATGCAATCGAAGCGCGTGTGGAAGTTTCCGACGCCGCTCTCGTCGCCGAAAGTCAGCAGCGGGGCGGCGAGTCCATCACGCATCGTGGTCGTGCCGGCAATCTGCCAGTCCTTGAGCACGTAGCCGAAGGCATTGTCGATCTTCGGGTAGGGGAGCCTGTAAACATACGTGAAGATCAGCGCGCGGCGCTGGTCGAATTCCGAGTTGCCGTAGCTGCCCTTCAGATTCGACGAGTCCTGCGGCACGTAACCGCTGGTACCGAAGAAATCCTCGACCTCAGATGCGGTGTCCAGATTGTGCGACCACGTGAAGGAGACCTGCGTTGTCAGGCCGTGGAAGTCGTTTCCACGCAGAGTTACTTGAAGGGAGTGGTATGTGGCGAATCCCGGGGTCGAAATGGTGTTGATCTGCGAAAGGTCCGGAAACTGGGCGAAGAACGGCCGCGCAATCTGCTCGCAGTCGGGATTTCCCTGGGTCTCTCCCGGTGCCGTGCAACCCGGTGCAAATCCCGCGCCGAGAGGTGGCTGGTTGATGTCCAGAAGCTGCAGCTGATGGACGCTTCTGTTTCCGACATAGCCGATCTGTAATACCACCTTCTGCGCCAGCTCCTGTTGAACGTTGAAGTTCCACAGCATCGTATTTGGGGTCTTGAGATTATGATCGATGCTCGTGACGTTGAACGGAGGTTGCGGGGCGCCGGTGCCGAAGATCGGGACGCCGGCATCAAATGGTATCGGCGCGCTGGGTACAATCGCAAAGCCCGCGGTCGGCCCCACCGGATTTTGCGCCAGTCCTTCCTCGTAATTGGTCAGCGGAATCGTGTCGTAATAGATCCCGAAGCCGCCACGGAAGATGGTCTGCCGCCCGGGAATGATCGTGATCGGCGGCGCCCACGCCAGTGAAATGCGCGGTCCCCAGTTGTTCTTAGGTGCGTCGTAGAGTTTGCCGCCGGGCAATTGCGAGGCCGGCACCAAGCCCAGATTCGGATCGAATGCCGAGAAACGCCCGCGCGATTCCTTCACCGTTGTAAAGAAATCGTAGCGCAGGCCGCCGATCAGCGTGAGTCGCGGCGTGATTTTCCATGTGTCCATGACAAAACCGCTGATCACATTTTGATCGATGTTGGCGCGGCCGCTGCCCACCCGGTCGATTTCCGTTTTGCCGGGCCCCGGCGTGGGCAGTCCCGCAATCAAATCGACCAATCCCGCCAGGCCGCCGTCTGCAGTAAGCGTGTCGCCCAGTTGAGTTCCGTCGAATGAAAAAATTCCGCGCGAACCCGAGAGTGTGTAGTCCGAATAATTGTGCAGGAAATTGAATCCGAATCGGAACGCGTGAGAGCCGCGCGTCCAATTGAAGTCGTCGGCAATCTGATAGCTGGTCGCCACGCGGCCACCGGCTCCTCTTGTCAGACCAAGATTCGAGAAACGGTCCGGCGACGAGCCACCGATATCAACTTCCGGAAAACCGAAGCTCTCCGGACCGACGCCGGTGTTAAACCCGACCGTGGAAGCATCGAAGTCAGCGTCGCGGCCCTTCTGAAACTGGAAAAAACGGTTCCAGCCGAGACGCAGGGTATTGATCAGATTGGAATTGAAGATGTGCACTTCGCTGATCGCGTAATTGTCCGCCACCGTGGGCGTTACGCCGAACCACGGGCTCAATTGCGAGCCGCCTCCGGGACCCGGTCCGCCTGTCGGAAACTCGTCCTCTCCGGTCCCATGGAGGAACCGAGTCGAAATCGAGTCGGAGTCCGAAATCTTGTGATCGAATTTGAAGACGTAGCTATTCGGCGATTGCCGACCGCGATTGTCGACCACAAACGGACCCGAAAGCCCCAGCATTGAGTATTCCGCTAAAATGTTGAGTCCCAATGTATTTGGCGTAATGCCCTGCCCGATCACCAGGTTCGTGGCTTCATCGATCTGCGATGCCGTCGGAGAGTTGCCATTGAGCGTGGTGCCGAGTTTCAGACGGCTGCCGTCATAGCCCGCAAGAAAGAATGTACGGTTGCGGCCGTCGTAGACGTGCGGGATATAAATCGGCCCGCTTACGGTTCCGCCAAATTCATTCCAGTCAAATGGCGCCTTCTGCACGCCGCCGCGATTTTCAAAAAAATTGGCGGCATCGAGCGCTGCGTCGCGGTGCAATTCATAGAGCGATCCGTGCAGCTCGTTCGTTCCGCTGCGGATGATCACGTTCATCACGCTGCCGGAATTCTGGCCAGAGTCTGCGCCGCCTGCGGCGACTACGCTGACTTCCTGAACGGCATCGAGCGGCAGTCGCGTGGCAGCAGTGGCCGAGTTTCCGCCTTCATTGATGGAGGGCAAGTAGGTGGAAGGGTCAGTGTCCGATGCGCCGTCAATATTGAAACCATTCGAGCGCGAGCGCGAGCCGTTGATCGTGTATTGCGCGAAAGCGAAGTTGCTGTTTTGCGTGACGCCGGGGAGCACAAGGGCGAGCCGCGTGTAATCGCTGTTCCCGATCGGCAGCGATTCGACTTGCTCCTGATCGAGCTGCCCGCCGGTGTAGTTCGTCTCCGTCTGAATCAATGGCGAAGCAGTGGTGACCTGAATCTCCGAGCTGACGGCGCCGACGGTGAGAACGGCCGTGACGGTGTTGACCTGGGCTTCGGAGGTGGTGATGTCCTTCATCACCGTGGTGCTGAATCCTTCTTTGGTGACGGTGAGCGTATAGGTGCCGAGCGCCAGCTGGGGAAAGTTGAACTCGCCGTTCGCATCGCTGATCTCCGAGCGCTCGAGGCCCGTGGAGGGGTTGGTGAGCTTCACGTTTGCGCCCGGGACGGCAGCGCCCTGCGTGTCCCGAACGGCGCCGCTGATGCGGCCCGGGAACGACTGCGCGGATGCCGTGCCAGCGCTGAAAAGAATGAGACAGAGAGCAGCGAGCAGAAAACGAGGTGCCAGCATGTGTTTCACGTCAAGCCTCCGGAAAAGCCCCACAATTCGTGAGCGGAGCGTATCGTGCGTGCATGTGTACGTCAAGAGAATTCTATTTGTATACCGGCGGTACACGGGCGAGATTGCACTTCGCTGGACGCGTGTGATTCGGCGCTTGGGGCGCGGGCACCGTGCGGAATGGGATGAATTGCAGAGAGGAACGGCGGGGAGCACAGCCGCGAACGGCTCTGCTCCCGCGCCGGATGTTTCGCCGGCCTGTTAGTTCCCCTTGCCGGAGAGGCTGACGGTGGATGTCCCGTGCAGCGCGTTGTCCGTCACCGTCAACGTGCCGCTCTTCGAGTCTTTCGAAGTCGGCTTGAACGTGACATTGATGACGCAATGCGCAGACGGCGCGAGAACCGTGCCGTGCGCGCACGTGGTTCCCGAGGCAATCGCGAAATTGCCGCTGATGGTGACGTTCGATAACGTCAGCGGCGTGGTGCCCGAGTTCGTCACCGTGACGGTCTTCGGCGCGCTGGTGGTGTTCGTTTTCTGATTGCCGAAATTCAAGCTGTTCGGGCTAACGCTCGCCACCGGATTGATCACCGTCGCAGTCATCAGCACCATTTGCGGGCTGCCGGCTGCGTTGTCCGCAACCACGAGATTCGCCGCGTGCGTCTGCGTGACCTTCGAATCCGCGGTGAAACTCATGATGATCGTGCAGCTCTTCCCCGCGTTCAGCGTCCTCGGGCAGAACGCGATTCCCAGGAATCCGGACGAATCATCGCCCGAGATCGCCGCTATGCTGAAGTTCGAGAACGTGATCATGGAAGTTCCCGTGTTCGTCAGCAGCAAGCTCTGGAGCGTAGTCGTGCCGGTGTAGACGGTGCCGAAATTCAGTGCGGTCGGCGTGAACTTCAGCGTCGAACCCACTCCATTCACGGTCTGCGGAGTCCCTGTGGACGTGCTGGTGTTGAAGTTCGTGTCGCCGCCGTAGGCGGCCGTAAGCGTCCATGCGCCCGCGGTGGTGAGCGTGACGGAACAGCTGCCTACGCCAGACGCAAGCGGTGCGGAGCAAGTCACCGTAGTCGCGCCGAGCTTCGCCGAAACGGTCACGCTGCCCGTAGGTGTCGTCGTGCCCGTAACTTTGAATCCGACAGTGACAGACTGCGCCGTCGTGGACGGATTCGGCGAATTCGACGTAATTGTCGTCGTGCTGTTGGCCTTCTGCGCGGTCACGGTTCGGACCACGTTCGCCGCCGCGTTGTAGTTTCCATTTCCCAACTGCGACGCCGTAAGCGTGCAGGTAGTGGTGCCGCTGGTCATCGTGACCGTGCCGGCGCTGATCGTGCATCCTCCCGAGGGCGTGATCGTCACGGTGAGACCGGAACTGGCCGTCGCCGAGACCGCGAAGGTGGTGTTGTAAACGGCTGACGCCGGGGTTCCGTTGAAAGTAATGGTCTGATTGGCTTTGCTGACGGTCAATGTTGTGCTCGTGTCGGTGGCCGGCGCGAAGTTGGCATCGCCGGGGTACTGATAGGTGATGGTGTAGGGCTGCGACGAGGCCGGAATGTTCGTGAAAGTCGCTCTGAACACGCCGCTGGTCCCGATCGTGGCTTTCTGCACGATGCCCGCGATGGTGATCGTTACGCTCTCTCCCGCCGGCGGAAAGATCGGATCATTAGCAAAAATGGTTCCGGTCAAATTCACCGGATTCCCGAAAGTCGCTGATTGCGATCCACTCAGCGATCCGAATTCCGAAGGCGCCAGCTGCACGATAACCGTCGCGATCGAGAGCAACGTCTGATTCTTCTGCCCTCCATTGTTCGACGTAATCGTCGCTGCGTTCAGGTACTGCCCCGCCCCGGCGTTCGCCGCCAACACATGTACAGTTGCGCCCGCACCTGGAACAAAATCCCCGAACGAACAACTCAATACCTGACTTCCATCCGCTCCAGCGAGCGTGCAGGTGCCGGGGCCGGTATAGGCTGGGTTAATCGTCCAGTGGACTGGAGTGCCGGGGCCGGCGGGAAGCGGATCGCTGAGAGTTACATTGGTGATGTTGATGGAATTTGTCACCGGATTGGTGACGGCGTCGGTGAAGCCGATGTTGCCGAAAATATCCACCGTGCCGGCATCCGAGCTATTAAGGAAGTTTGGCGAGAGCGTCACGGGGAACGAGACGACCACGTCATTGAATTGGCGCGTGGTGCCGCCGATCCCGGAATCGACTTTCTTGGTGCCGTCGAAGATGGTGGTGATGTCGTAGACGAACTGGCAGAAAATCGCCGGGCTCGTCGGTGAGCCGTTGATCTGCATCGCGGTCGTGCAACTGGTCCCGTAGGGATCAGTGTTGTTCACCTGCGAATCGGGATCGTCATAGAGCCGCGGAATCGTCAAGTATGGCGAGGGCGGCGGAGTCGCATCGTTGTTCCAGGTGATGAACCAGTTGATTGGCCCCGTGTAGAAGTTTGAAGGAGGCTCGGCGCCGGGCGTGGGTACGCACGGACCGCTCATCTGCGGCACGCAATATTCCACGCTGTAGAAAATGCAGTTGCCATTCGAATAAGGATCGCAGAGCGGAACAATTTGGCCGCCACTGCCGTCGGAGTCGAAGGTGAAGAAGCTAACGAAGCGGCAATCGAAATCGTTGGCGACCGTATGGCCGCTCGCGCAATCGCCGTTCGCTTCGAAGGGAGAAACTTCGTGCGCGACGACGGACATGGTGAATCCCGTAGAGACCGTGGGAACTGTGAGCGCCAGAGCATGCGCGTTGGGATCCGGACACGGATTCGTAGGAGTCGGATTCGGATTCGACGGGCAGTCGTAAGTAGCCATTTGCGTCTGCGGAGTGGTGGATGGGGTGAAGACCACATTGATCGTCGTCGGCCCAGGCACGAAGGACGCGGTGACCGAGGTGGGCGCGCTTCCGGTGGTAATCGGGCACGATGGATTCATGCCGCAGATAGCGGCGTCGCCGCCCCAGCCTCCGAATGTCGAACCGGGATCGGGCGTAGCGAGCAAAGATTCCGGAGTGCCCGGCGCGTCGTTCTTGCTGCACGGCGTATGCGTGATAAGGCCATTGGCTTCATCGCAAGCGATCCCTGCGTCATCGTTGACGCCGCCGCTGCCGAGACCGATCAGCGTGACGGTGAACGGAAAACTGGTGGCCGTAGAGTTGAATGTGGCGGTCACCGGTTGCATCGCGGCGCCGGTATCGACCGTGCACTGACCGGTTCCGGGGCAGACATTTCCGATCGTGGTCCAACCCACGAACGTCGAGCCGGCATCCGGCGTCGCTGTCAGAGCGACCGGAACGCCATTAAACGGCGCGGTACAGTTGCCAGTTGGGCAAGAGATGCCGACCGGAACCGAAGTCACCGTGCCGCTACCGGTGCCCGCAAGAGTGACGCTTACTTGCGACGGTTCGATCGTCCAATTAACCGTGAGCGGCGGACTCGTGGTCGTCTCGTCCGACGCCGTCACCGACCAGGTATGCGCGGATTCGGACAACTCCGAATAGTTGACGGGTGAGGTGCACGAAGTGAAGGGCGCAGAGTCGAGCGAGCATTTGAAATTGACGCCGGCTTCGGAATCAGTGAAGCCGAAAGTCGCGGTGGTCAAGAAGCTGGGATTCGTCGGCTCTTCTGTCAATGTCGGCACCGGGGCCGTCCCTGCGCCGTTGAGAATTACAGTCTGGACAGAATTGGGGATGGCCAAAGAATCATCGGTCCAAGTAATGGTCGCCGTTTCGTTGAACGAACCCGAGGGCTGGAAATTAATATTAAACGTGCAGTAGCTTCCAGGGGCGATGCTGCCGCTGTTATCGCAAGCGTTAGATACATTCGTATCTACGACGAAATCCGCCGCATCCGGCCCGGTGATTACATAGGAATAATTCAGCGGCGCTCCGCCTTCGTTCGCAAGATAGGCGCCTTGCGTGAAACTCCCGCCCTGCGCCACGTTTCCGAAAAACAGGCTCGGCTGCGCGTTCGCAATCTGCGGCGCGGACAGAAAACCATAAGACGCGATTGCGCCGGTCATCGGGCTGGCTTGCAGGCCGTTGAATGAGGACGTGTTCGCATCGTCCGCCGCCGTCGCGTAGGCATAGAGCATGTGGAAGCCCGGCGTAATGCTGGGCGCTTTGCCCGAAAAGCCTCCGCCACTCGGAGTCGCCGAAGTCCATTTGCCCTGCATCGTGTCCACTTGGAAATAGACGCCGGTCACCGGAGCAGACGAGAGATGATTCGCCGCCGAGAACGTAAAAGTGGGCACGGAAGTCAAGGTGGTGTTGCTCGGAAGAGGATTGATCGTCGTCAGCAGGCAATTGATCGGATTGAGTGGGTCGCAGACGTTTACGAGCGCGTTCTCGGTAACCCGCAATACGCTGTCAGCATTGCGCGCGAGCGCGTAGATTTTTCCGGTGGCCGGATTCACCGCTATTTCATGTTTCTGATTGTCCACTTGGCCGGTAGTGCCCGCTGGTATCGACGCGAGAGGCCAATTCGTGGCTCCGTCTATGATGGTGACAGTCGGTGGGACAGGCGTCGGCAAGGCCGAAGGATCACCCAGAGACAGCACGTAAATCTTGTTCATGGCGATATTGACGGCGACCGATACGGGGTGGGCTGCCACGGGGACGGCGGTGCTAAATGTATTCGTCGCGCCGTCGATTACAATCAGGTTCGAACTGCCCGAGTCGGTGATGCCCGAGTCGGTGATATAGGCCAAATTCGTGTAGGGATTTACAGCCACGGCGGTGTACGGGCCGGCGTACGCATCCGGCGGAGGAATATTCGTAAAATTTCCGGACGTGAATCCACTCGCGCCCTGAAAAGCGTTGATATGGCCGTCGCTGCAAGCAACGAACACCGTGTTATTCGCCGTGTTTACGTCCATCGCGATGGGCGCTGAAGTGGACGGAGTAAAGCAAGCGTCCAAGTAGAATCCAAACGGCGCCGCACCATCGTCCACGGTCAGGAACGGAACTCCGAAGTCGCCCGTAAGCAAAAGTGTGTGGGACATGCCGCTCGCGGGATCCGCTGCAACCGCTATCCCATGCATCCCGCCAAATGCGTAACCGCCGGCGAATGCGCCCTGATCTCCAAAAAATGACGGGAAAGCAAAGCCCAGACTTGCGGCGCTGCTGGCGCCATAGACCGTGTTTCTGATGGGATTAAACGCGAGCGAGTCAGGCGTGATCGGCGTATTAAACGTTATGGTGTGGCGGCCATCGTTCGTCGAGCCGTCAATTACCGTCACGGAATTGTCGTCGTGGTTGGCGACGTAAATCAGATTGTTCATCGGATCGATGACAATCGCGTCGGGACTCGTGCCGGCATTCACAGTTCCGCTGACAGTATCCGTCACGCCGTCGATTACAGAGACATCGCTCGAAGCGTTATTCGCTACGTAAATTGTGTTCGTCACCGGATTCACGGCCACGGCAAACGGCTGCGCCGGCGCGGGGATCGTAGCCGATGTGTTCGTAGCTCCGTCAATGACGGCAATCGCGGCTTCGTTGCCGAGGTTGTCGATGGCGACGTAGGCTTTGTGCGTGATCGGATTGACGGAAATCACCTCAAGCCCGGCGGAAGAGCTGGCAGTGGTGATCTGCATTCCTGTCGCGCCGCTGATTACGGAAATGATGCCATCATCGTTCGGCGCATAGGCAATGTCCGTTGCCGTATCCACGGCGACGACATTCGGTCCGGTGCCCATGGCTACCGTTGCCTGGTAAGCGGTGCCGTGAAAGATGCTCACCGTGCCCGGCCCACCTCCAATGTCCGCGAGGTAGACGCGATGAGTCAAAGGATTGACGGCCACGGACCGCGGCGTCGTAGCACCGCTGTCATCGTGAATAGTCATCAAATAGGTGGAACCGTTGATAACCGTCAGGCTCGGCGGAGTATTTTCCGCGACGTAAGCGAGCCCGTTCGGGCTCGAGACATCTACCGCGACGGCGACCGGGTCCAGTGCGCCGGACGTGTCGGTAACCGCAGTGACAGAGTTGCTTGTGGTGTTGATCACGGAAATCCCGCCGTGATTGATTTGCGATCCGTTTACCACGCCGGAATTCACCACGTAGAGCAGATTCGCGCCCGGATTGAGCGCCAGAGCTGCTGGGCCGGTGCCGACGCCTATCGTTCCGAGAGAGCTGCCTACGGTGATCGTGCCGTTAGGATTGCGCGTGCTGCCGCTGTATTGAGTCACGTTTCCACTGACGTTATTCGCAACGTAAACGATGTTCGTCTCCGAGTTCACCACGATGGCTTGCGGTGCATCGGAGTTGCCGTCGTTCATGGTGGTGACGTAGGTGTCCGTGGCGCCATCGATGACCGTGACGCTGCCGAAAGTGGAACCGCCGCCGGTATTGGCGACGTAAATGATATTTGTAACTGGATTGATGGCGATGGCGAAAGGCTGAAACGCATTCGAGCTGGTATCGCTGAAGCTGGTGAGAGTCTGATTGGTCACGCCGTCGAGTACGAAGATTCTTCCGGAATTGCCGGGACCTGCCGTAGCTTGCGTCGCGATATAAATCTTATTCGTCTCCGTGTTCACGGCGATGGCATCAACTTCCAGCCCCGGGAAGTTCGTATCGAGATTGAAGGCCTTCGTCACGGATTGCGCGCGCGCTGGCTGCGCAGACGAAAGTAGCGCGCCGAAAATTGCCAGACAAATTCCCGCGATGGAGCGGCACGCGCGTGCCATGGGAATCAATCGCCGTGTGAACATAACTCGTCCAAGCAGAGAGCAAATCATCGTTTCTCCGTGTAAACCTGAACCGCCTGAGCTGACCTCAGAAGTGGTGAACCTGCAGCCTCCGGGTGACGGAAGGCACTAGGATTCTACGCCGTCGTCAAGCGACTACAAGAAAAATTTGGGATAAAAGGCACGTTGTGAGTACCACCAGTACCGTTTTTGGGCAGTAGTACGGGGGCGTTTCTTGGAATAGGGATCAGGCTATTCCGGGCGTTCGAGATTGGCGCGATCCCATCCGGCGAGATCGGCGGCGGATTCGTAGGTGCTCTGACAGAAATCGAGAAGAGCATCGCGTGGGGACGCAGCCGCGCGCACTTCTTCGTACGGCAGAAAAAATTCGTGCATCTGTTCGTCGTAGAAGGCTTTTGCGGGGCGTACGGCTCGCTGGCCGTAGCCGGACGGCTCCGGCGCGGCGTAGGCGTAAAAGGCTGTGTCGCTGACGGCGCCTCCGCCGGGCCAGAATCCGACGCTGATCACTTCGTGGGAATAGGCCTCGCGCGTAATACTGTCTGCGCCGGGACGGTCGGGAGCGCGCTTGCCGGAGAAGCGCGTGACGGCCAGATCGAAACTGCCCCAGAAGAAATGCACCGGGCTGACCTTTCCGAGAAAACGCGCGCGAAATTCCTTGAAGACGGAATCGACGCTTACCAGGATGCGCCAGAAACGATGCGCATATTCAGGATCGTACGACGCGTGCGTGCGATCCTCATCGAAGCGAATGGGATTCGGGACTTCCACGGGCATTGGCCAGATTTTCACGGCGATGCCGAGTTCGTTGAGAGCGCGTCTGAACTCCGCATAAAAATCCGCCACGCTGCGGGGGGAAAGCGGAATGATCGCGACGTCGTTGTTGCAAGTAGCGAGCGTAAGTTGATGATCGGTGAAATCAAATTCGGCTTCGAAAACCCCGCCATCATAGGGAATCGGAGAAGTCGTGAGGCCGCGCGCAGTGACGTAGAGCGGAACTTCCCACCAGTGATTGGTTCTCGGGCTTAGCGCCAGGCGAACTTTGCCCACAATCTGCGACCACATGTGCAGAGTCGCACAGGTATCGGCCCAATCGGAAAGGTGCAGCACCGGCCAGGATTCGGAACGGTCGGGCGCTTGGGCCGTAGCTTTAGTTTCCATCGTGGATTCCGCGCGAGTAAAGTACCGCTCTCTGCCCCGGAAAACAATCGTGCCGTTTGGCCACGCCTAACCGCGGAGCGACGAGGCGTGGGCCGATTAGATGGCGCGGGATCTCGCCCAAATGCGTTCGTAGCGGCGCGTGCACGAAGCAGCACCATAGGGGGCGCGTTTACGTGCTCCGGGCATCTATGCGGATTTCGCAAAGCTGCTGCATGCGTTCGCGGTATCGGAAGGTGGGTTTGCGATTGATCCGTTCGGACACGGAGACAAAACGTTAGAAATGGCGCGCCCGGAGGGGTTCGAACCCCCGACCTTGTGCTCCGGAGGCACACGCTCTATCCAGCTGAGCTACGGGCGCGCGGATCGCTGCAGCGTGCCGGCATGCCTGCGAAGTTTCCGGTGTTGCCCGGAACTTGATCGAGATTTCGCAGGAGAGATGCGCCAGCGAGCTGCAAACAACGCAATCATACCGCGAAGTCGGCCCGGCCGCTATTGCCGTCAGCAAGCGTCCCAAGCCCCAGTCAGCAAGCATTCCGAGCTTTGACGGAACCGCGAAATCTCGTCCATCGGCTTTTGGCGGGCGGCCCTCCGCGCGGGTTGACAGCCGGACTTCACCCAATCAAACTAACCAGTTAGTTGAAGATATGCCTGCAAAGCGGCGAACCTTCGCGCCGATCGGAGAGTGGCCGGGTATACCACATATGAGACGGGGCCGAAAAAGATCTGAAAATCCGGAGACCGCGCGCCGGATTCTTGCCGCCGCTGAGAATCAATTCGCAGCCCGCGGCCTTGCCGGCGCGCGCACCGAAGAAATTGCCGCCGCCGCGCACGCCAACAAGGCGATGCTCTTCTACTATTTCGGCGATAAGCGCCGGCTGCATCGCGCGGTGCTGGAAAATCTGCTGCGGCAGTTGCGCGTAATTTTCGACGAACTCCAACGGTCGAAAGTCTCGCCGCGAGTGCGCCTGGAAAATCTGCTGCACGGTTACATGGATTTTCTGGCCAGCCATCCGAATTATTCGCGCCTGGTGCAGCGCGAAGCGATGGAATCGAGCCCCAATTTCGAATGGATCTTCCGCGAGTTTCTCGGCCCGTTTCAGGCCGCGCTGCAGCAGACCATCGAAGCGGGCGTGAAGGCGCGGGAATTCCGCCGCGTGGACGCGCGGCACGCCGTTTTCTCGCTTCTGGGCATGACGATTTTTTATTTCCTGGCGGCGCGCAGATTTCCGCAACTCTTCGAGGGCGACGCCATGTCGCCAAAAGCCTTGGCGCAGCGAAAGAAAGCCATGCTCGATTTGCTGATGAACGGGCTGCTGCTGCCCCACGCGAGGCGGCCATGACCGGAAAGAAGTTTTTCATAGTCCTCGGCTTCGTGCTGCTCATTTCAGCAGCGGTCTATTTTGCGTTTACACCTCATGGCAGCGATGTCCCGCTGATCGGAGTGGTGGACGGAAACGAAGTAATCATAAGTCCGCAGATCGCGGGACGCATGGTCCGCTTGAACGTGGACGAGGGATCGCAAGTGAAGAAGGGCGATTTGATCGCCGAGCTCGATCCTTCGGAGTTGCAAGCGGCGCTCGCGCAGGACGACGCGAACATCGGAAGCCTGCAGGCAAAAGTGAATCAGTCCGGGCAGACGCTTGGCTGGATGGATGAGCAAACGTCCGCGGCGTTGAGCCAGGCGGAAGCGACGCTGACTTCGGCGCGTGCGCAACTGGAGCAAGCACAGGCAACGCTCGAGCTCGATGAATCGAATTACAAGCGCACTATCGCGCTTTTTCAAGCGGGCGTGAGCACGGCGCAGGATCGCGATACAGCCGAATCTACGCTGAAGGCGGCGCGCGCGAACGTAAATTCGCTCGAAGATCAGGTAAAGGCGCAGCAATCGGCGCTGGCGGTGGCGCAGGCAAATCGCAAACAGGTCGGCGTGCAGCAAGCGGACTTGATTTCGACGCGCGCGCAAGTGCAGCAGGCCAAAGCCCAGCGCGATCAGGCCGCGACACAGCTCGGCTACACGAAGATCTATTCGCCGCTCGACGGAATTGTTTCCGTGCGCGTGGCGCGGCAAGGAGAAATGGTCGCGCAAGGCGGGCCGATTGTTGTGATCGTGGACGTGGACCATCTATGGGTCCGTGCGGACGTGGAGGAAACTTACATCGACGCCATTCAGTTCGGCCAGACGATGAAAGTGCAGCTTCCTTCGGGCGACATTATCGAGGGTAAAGTTTTTTTCAAAGGAGTGGAGAGCGATTTCGCCACTCAGCGTGACGTGAGCCGGACGAAGCGGGACATCAAAACTTTCGCCATCAAAGTCTCCGTGCCGAATTCCGCACGGCGGCTATTTACCGGCATGACCGCCACCGTGCTACTGCCGCAACCGCGACGCAGCTGGTTCGCGCGACTTTAGATTTCGCACTTCGGAAAATTCCTGAAAATCTGCCCATGACTGACGCAACTCCAAATCCGGCCGGCAATGCCATCGAAGCCGAGCACCTCGTGAAGAAGTTCGGTGACTTGACCGCGGTGAACGACATTAGTTTTTCCGTCGCCGAACGCGAACTTTTCGGTTTGCTGGGCCCGAATGGCGCTGGCAAGACTACTCTGATTCGCATGCTCACCACGCTTTCGCCGCCGACGTCGGGAACCGCGCGAATCGCGGGGCACGACATCGTGAAAGACGCGAATGGCGTGCGCCTGGTGATTGGCGTGATACCGCAGGCGCTAACGTCCGACCCCGAATTGACCGCTGAAGAAAATATGCAGCTACACGCGAAGCTCTTCGGCGTTCCGGCCCCGCAGCGGCGCGAACTGATTGCGCGGCTTTTGGACGAAGTCGATCTTTCGAAATTCGCGAAGACTTTCGTGCGAAATTTTTCAGGCGGAATGCGCCGGCGCCTGGAAATCGCCAGAGGGCTGGTGCATTCGCCGAAAATTCTTTTTCTCGACGAGCCCACGACAGGCCTCGATCCCGTCTCGCGAACCAACGTCTGGGAAATGATCCGCCGTCTGCGCGAGCAATCGAAGCTGACGATCGTCCTCACCACGCACTACATGGACGAGGCCGATAAGCTCTGCGACCGCATCGCGATCGTGGATCACGGCCGGCTCGCTGCGCTGGACACGCCGACGAATCTGAAGGACAGCATTCCGGGTACAGATACGGTCGAAGCGGAGTTTGAGAATGCGCCGGCGGATTGGATCGCGCAGCTACAGAAGCTCTCGCATGTGGCCAGCGTCACGCAGCATGACCACGTCGTCCACATCGCATCGAATGACGGGCCGTCAACGGTAGCCGCGCTAATGGACCTGGCCCGCGCGAAGGGCGTGACGGTGCATCGAGTCGCGGTGCAGGGCACCACGCTCGATGACGTCTTCTTGCATTTCACCGGCAGCGAATTGCGCGACACCGCGGCGCCCGCGGCGCGGCTCGACGTTAGCCATTTGTATCAGCGGTAAGCGCGGCGGAGCTCGATGAGGATTGGCCGAAAATGAAACTCTATCGCATCGCGGCGCTCATCGAGCGGGACATGCGCAAATTTCTGCGCAGTCCGGCGCAGATGATGGCGTCAATGGTCTTCCCGCTCCTGCAGCTCGTGGTGCTCGGCTATGCCTTCGGCGGGCACATCAAAGGCGTCACGATCGCCGTGGTGGACCAGGATCGCACCACCGAATCGCGCCAGGTGAAGGAAATGATCGCCGGGATCCGCCAGGGTCCGCAAACTTTCAACGTCCGCGAATATAATTCCCTTCCCGACGCGCTCGATGATCTGAAATCCGGGTTCGTTCGCGGCGTGATTTCAATCCCACACGATTTTTCGCGGCGTTTTTACCAGCACGACCGCCCGCACATCGCGCTCGCCGAAGACAACACCGACCAATTCATTTCCAGCGAGCTCCTGCAACGCGTCCAGCAAATGGTCGACCAGCTGAATTCGCCGGCAGTTGCCTCGAGCCTCCCCGGCGCAGTCGAACTCAACGTCGTGGAAATGTATCCGTACATCGAGTACATCAAATATCTGCTGGCCGGCTCCGTATCGCTGTGCATTTTCGTCGTGGCGATGATCGGCGGCGGCATCACTTTCATCGACGACAAATCGCGCGGCCTGCACGAAGGCTATCTCGTCACGCCGATCAGCAAAGCCGAACTCGTTCTCGGACTCATCGGCGCCGGCACGATCAAAGGCATTATGGCGGGCATGGCGCTCGCGATCACCGGCTCGCTTATTTCCGGCATCACCGGAATCTGGAATCCCGTCCAATTGTTCTACCTCATTCTCGTGATCGCGATCGCTTCCACGGCCATGATCAGCTTCATGTTTCTGCTGATGGTCCGCGTCGACGATCCGCTCGTGCCGCGCGCCATCTTCGGCGTGCTGAATACGCTGCTCTTCTTCCCTTCCGGCGCGGTTTATCCCATCGCCGCGTTTCCCTGGTGGCTGCGCTGGATCGCGGTGATCGATCCTTTCACTTACACCGTGCATGCTCTGCGCAATCTGACGCTGAAGTCCACGGGCATTGAAGGAATTTACGTGGACGTGTTAGCTTTGAGTGGTTTCGCGGCGCTCAACATCCTGGGATGTTTCGCGCTTTTCAAGCGGCAATTGTGATGGCGGAGGAAAGCTTGGGTTTATTCGATACCACCGAAGAGCATCCGCATTCCAAGATGCTGCGTTATTTGATCTCGACGGTGGTTTTCGTCGCCATCGCGGCCGGATATTTGTGGCTTTGGCCGGGAGCGCTGCGATTTCATCAGGAAAAAATTACCGCGCACCATTTTCTGGAAGCGGTCGCGTCGGGCCGCCTCGAAGACGCGTATAAAATCTGGAAACCTTCCGCGACTTATTCCTACAAGGATTTTCTCGAGGACTGGGGATCGAACGGATACTACGGCCCGGTGCGCAGCTATCATTTCGAGCACGCCGAACGCTTGCCGCGAAGTGGCTCGGGCGCGTTGATCGTGGTCGATGTCAGCCCCGAAACTACTTTTCCCGATGCCAACGACAGCATCCGCCAAAGCAAGACAAAAGAAGTGCGCCTGGTAGTGGAATTCAGCGACCAATCGATCGCGTTTCAACCCTGAAGCCCGCGCGCCGTGCGCGGCTCTCCGCCGCAAATTACTCGCGGGCCGCCGTTTTCTTTTCGCTCAATTTTTCCAGCCAAACCTGCCCGAACGCCACGAGCCGCCGAATTCGCGCAATCACTTCGCGTGACGCGGAAGAATCTCGTAGCATCACGTTGCCGGGCTCAAAATGCGGCTCACCGCTCACCGAAACCGAATCCGAAACCTGGTTCCACATGTAGAAACGATCGCCCGCTCGATATCCATCGGCGCCAAACGCCTGCCGCGCAAGAAAGAACGTAGTGCGATTGGCGATTCCTGGATTCCAGACCGGCGAGCCCTCTTCCAAATCGCGCGAGCGTTCCACGCCAAGAAGGTCGAGCAGAGTCGGCGCGATATCGATGTGCGAAGTCAGCCAGGAAATCTTCATCGGCGCCGCGAGCGCCCTCGCCGCATAGATCCGCAGCGGAACGTGGAATGAATATTCGTCCAGCGTGCCGCCGGCAAAATTCGGATCTTCATGGCGCGTGCGAATCCCGTGGTCGCCGAAAACCGCGATGATGGTGTTCTCCAGTTGATGATGTTCCTCGAGAACGCGAGTGAGCTCTCCGAGCCAGGCATCTTCGATGGCCAGAATCGCGCGGCCGCGTGTGCGGATGTCCACGGTCGTGTCCTCCGCGAATTTATCCGGCCACGGCAAATGTGCAATCTGTGGCGCGATGGCGATGGCAAACGCTTGCTGCGATGAAAGCCATCGCTCAATATCCGCTTTCGCCAGCGTGAGCGCCGCGCGATCGCGCGCCATCCGTTCCGCTTTCCAATCCGGTGAAAGATCGGCAGGCCAGAACGGCCGCAACTGCGCCGCATCCGGCGTCACTGCGTGCTCGAATCCAAATGAACGGAACGTCATTCGATCGGCGTCGCCGTGAAGCGCCGCCGGCAAATAAATTCCCGTTTGATACCCCGCCGCTTCGAGCGCCGCCACGAGCCCAGGAATTTTCACATCGGGATGCTGCTCGCCGAAGCTCGACGTGCCGTCCGATGGATAGCAGGACGCAAACACGGAAAATAGCGCCGGGTTCGTATAAGGATAGGTAGTGAAGTGCTGCTCGGCAATGAATGAGTTCGCCGCGAGGCGCTTGAGCGTTGGAAATTCGTCCAGCGAATCATTGGCGGGAAGAAAACGATCGGGCGTCGTTTCCAGCACGAAGATAATCACGTTCCCGCCGCGCATCGCGCCGAAATATCGCGGATCAACGCTCGGCGCCGGCGCCGCGACCATTTGCCGGTAGCGCTCCGCCAGCGCAGAAGTAGATAGACCCTCGAATTCGCGCGTGTCCATCGTCTCGCTGGCCCATAGCGACGAGATCGATCGCGCCAGAATATTTGCATGAAATGGCGTCGCCGCCATCCGCGGCCACCACGCCGCTGCGCACACCAGAACAATGCCGCCGAAGTAGGCCGCACCGCTCGCTCGCCAAATCCCACGCGATCGCTCCGCCGGTTCCTCGCGCGAATCCGCCCGCGCCGACCAAATTAGAATCGCCGCAACGACGGCAAAACCACCCATCAGCGCGTAAAACTCCCGCCCGAGCAGATACGTTTTATTCGCTCCAGGATTATGAATTCCCCACGTAAGCCCGATTCGCAGCATCGCAAACGAAACGAAATCGCCCATTTCCTCGAGCGATCGAGCCTGCACAAAAATTATCAGCGATGCAGCCAGGGAGAGCAGCGCGACGATCACGATCCGCCACGCACGATGGAGGTAACGCACCGACACAACAAGCAGCACTGGAACAATCACGAACAACCACAGAATTTCACTGCGGAAAAATGTCAGGCGCTCCGCAACCGTCAGCCCCGGATTTCCCGGACCTTCCGACCGGCCAAGGAATCTCGCCACTACTCGAAATCCCCGGCCGTTTCCGAGAATCAGGAATTTCACCAGAATGCAGAACAGCGCGGGAACGAACCATGCGATCGCATACCGCGCCGCGGCGATCCATTCGGATTCGCGCTCGGCAGATTCCCGCGCATCGGACCCGAGCACTGCTAACGGCCTCCGCGCGCCTTCAGCGGAAGTTCGCGGACCGCGGCACGCAGCTCCTCGAGCGAAAGAGTTGCGGTTCCCAGTTTGCTCACAACCACACCGGCAGCAGCATTGCCAAGAATCGCGCCTTCGCGGATCCCGCCGCCGGCGGCAATTGCCAGCGCCAGAGTCGCCAGCACCGTATCGCCCGCTCCCGTCACGTCGAAAACTTGCCGGCCCTGCTGCGTCTGCGTCGCGCCGTGAGATCCGATCGGCTGGTCCAGGCTCGTCGCCGGAATCTGAAACATTCCCCGCGATTCCTCTTCAAAGACGCTCATGCCCTGCTCGCCGCGAGTGATCACCGCCGAAGGACAGCCGAAATGCGCGAGAAGGCGGCGGCCCGCGTCGGCGATGGAATCATCATCGCGCAGCGAACGCGTCACCAGAAATTCCGCTTCCTTACGATTGCATACAATCGCGGACGCTCCGCGGTAGATCGGCAATCGCGACCATTTGGGTTTCACCAGCGCCGGAATTTTCTTTTTCGAGCAGGCGGAAAGCACTCGGTCCACCAACCCATCCGTCACAACGCCTTTGTCGTAGTCGGATAGAATCACGCCGTCGAGCCCGCCAAACGAAGCAACGATTGATGCCGCGAGTTTTTTCTCGATCGCCGGATGAAGCGGCTCTCGAGATTCTCGATCCACGCGAACAATCTGCTGGTTCCGCGCGATCACTCGCGTTTTCAAAGTTGTCGGGCGCCGGCTGTCCGCGAGAATTCCCTTCCCCGAAATCTGCAGCGCGCGCAAACACGACCGTAGAGCCCCCCCGGCTTCATCTTCGCCCGCCACTCCGAAAGCTTCCACGCGCGCACCCAGCGCCACCAGATTCGCTGCCACATTTCCGGCGCCGCCCAGGCACTCGCTCTCTTTCGTGTAATCCACGATCGGCACGGCAGCTTCCGGCGAAAGCCGGCTGGCCGTTCCCCAAATGTACCGGTCGAGCATCCAATCGCCGACAACAGCGATGCGTCTGCCATGAAACCGCTTGATCAGCGATTCCAAGCGGCCGGCGGAGAATTCGGTTCTCGAGACGCGCGTCATATTAATTTGTTCGAAGCCCTTCCATTTTCAATGGCGCTTGCTCGTTGCCGCGAACGCCGCGCCCTGTTTCCGCAAGCAGCGCCTCGCACGCATCGCGGACTTGCTCAAACGTGACCGTCAAAATACATTTCGGCTCATCGAAAGCGTAGCAGCGATCGCCCGCGCACGGATTGCAGGGGAAGTCATTCTGCACCACGCGATGCTCCACTTTCCACGGCCGCCAGTGCACCGAACTGCTGGAACCAAATATAATCGCAGCCGGCGTTCCCGCGGCAGCAGCGACATGAGCCGGCCCGGCATCATTTCCCACGAAAATGCGCGCTCCCGCGATCAGTGCGATCAGTAACGGCAGTTCGAGCGAGTCCAACACAATCGCGTCGGATGCAAACTTCTCGCCCACCGCCGCCGCCATCTCACGCTCTCCCGGTCCAAGAATGATCACCGGCCGGATTCCCCGCGACTGCGCCAGCCACCGCGCAAGCTCGTCAAAATTTTGCAGCGACCAGCGCTTCGTGAAATAGCGGGCGCCCGGCTGAATCACCGCGTAATTTTCCGGCGCACCAATTCCCCGCCCCGCAAGAATCTCCGCGATTTTCGCTCGCGCCGGAACCTGCGGAAATATTTCCGCGCGCGGAATCGGCCCGCGCGGCAATCCTGTCCAATAAAATTGCGTCATGCGCTGCTCGACAGTGTGCACTTGCAGCGTTCCGTAGAACTCCACCGCATCCGGCGCGAGCACATTGTACAAAAATCCAAACTGCTTGCCCTTCCAGCAGACTCGCGCCGCCGCTCCCGACGCAGCAGTCAGAAACGCGCTGGTCGGGCCGCCGTGCTGATTGAATACCACCGGAAATTTTCGCCGCCGCAATTCCGCAGCCGTCGCCAAAAATCCCCGCGCGACCATCACTTCCGAAATCGCCGCGTTTCCCTCCAGCGCCGCGCGCCACTCCGGCTCCACAAGCACCGACAATCGCAAATCCGGCCGCCACGCATGCACCGCCGCGAGCGCAGGCGTCAGCAACACTACGTCTCCCAGCGACCGCAATCGAATAATCAGAATTTCCGCGCCCGGCGGAAGGCTGGGCAGAAGTGCAGCTGGCTCACGCGGATTCAATGCGCGCTTCGTCCACGAGCATCACGGGGATGTCATTGCGGATAGGATAGACTCGCCGGCATTTCTCGCAGCACAAACCCTGCTTATCGGCGGTGAGCTTCACCGGCGCGATGCACGCCGGGCAGGCGAGAATTTCGAGAAGCTCCAGGGAAACTGCCATGGGCGACCTCCAGCGCAGCACTGTAACAAACGGCCACTGTGCGGAGCAACCTCGCCACAGAGGAAACGAAACTTCAGAGCGCGCGAGAAACTTTCAGCGAAAGTTTGCCATGCCACGCGCCTCCGCTCATCTCCAGCGGCCAGACCGCGAGGATTTGCGATCCTTGATAAACGCGCTCGAATCCTTCTTCAGAATCCGAGACTGTTTCAATTGGCGAAATCCAAAATTCGCGCGCGCCCGGAGCTGAGAGCGTGACAGCGGCATCCTGATAGCGATCTACGACGCGCAATTCGTTTCCCGGCACGACGGCGCTCCAGCGTAACGGATGCCGTTCCTTGCCTGCTTCGAAGTAGCGATCCTCCGCGCCAGGCGCAAGGAAGTTCAGGACAGTTTCAATGCCCACTAGCAGATTTGCTCCCGCGGCATCCAGAAGCTCCAATTCGCTGGCGACCTCAAACGTCTCTTCCTGCGATGTGAACGAAATTTTCTTTCGCGCGCGCATTCCGTCCGCCGCCTTGTGGCAGAGCGTCACGCTGGCTTCGCTCAAATCACTGGCAGAATAGCGCCCCGCGGCGATTTCCGTGTTGGCATCAAGTCGCAGATGCTCGTAATCATCAAACGTCTGGTTTGCGGGAAACACCAGCGCGCGAAAACAATGCCGCGCCCAACGATCGTAGCGCAGCAATTTCTCGAGTCCGGGCTCCTTCGCTTTCATTTGCTCGTGAATCGAGGCGGCGCCATGCGACGCGCTCGCCGCAAGAGTTTTCAGTCGCGCATGATAGGCTTCCACTCGCCGGCCGATCGAATTGATCAACGTCATCTTCGATGGCCGGAAATCCAGCGCGCAAATCGTGCCGCCATCGGCCGGGCACAGCACCGCCGAATACGCGCCGGACGTGAAACAAATTTCTTCGCGCCCGTCGGAATCAAAATCGCATTGCTTCGATTCCGCCCAGGCGCCATCGCGATGCGCCAGGCCGTCGGCCAGCGCTTCGGCTTCCGCTAAAGCGCGCCACGGCGCCGTCCGCAGATGCGGTGAATAAAGTCCGCCAAAAATTCCGTGCCAGTAGGGATCGTTGCATTGCGAGCGCAGCAGGAGCGTGTCCGCCTTGGTGCGCGACTCTGAAATTCCCGCCGCGTCGCCGGCTCAACGCCAGCCGCCGGATTTTCGCCGAAACGTGCAGCATTTTCTTCTGCAGCAAATTCGCTTCCGCATACTTCGCCATGAAAAACCGCGCCAGATTCCGCCGCGGAAGAACGGCTGCACGTCCGGTCGCGAGGAAAATTCCTCGTCCAGCGCGTCAAATTGCTGGCGCGCCGGCGTAGGCAGCGCCCACTCCATCATTTCCGTGTAGGAAGCAGTCGGAAGATCCGCGCGGCCCAGCGCCGCATGCGCGCGAACCGCGTCGCCAGGCGTCGCGGTCTCCAGCCATTCGTGCTCGGCTTCGATGGCGGTATAAAATCGCTCGAGCCAGCCGTTCTGATAGCAGTGTTCGTAAGTGCCGGGCCAGACGCCGAATTTTTCGCAATCGTCGCCCATGGCCGCGAATCCACCGGGATGATCGGAAGCGGCGGCGCGGAGAAATGCGATCGTCTCGCTCGTATCTCGAAATGGAATCAGGTAACGCAGCAGCTTCAGTCCGGGAATTAAGCGGATGCACGCGCCCATGTCCTCGGCGATGTAATTCCCGCGCAGCTGCTTGGAATCGAAGCCCGCGCCGAGAAAATGATTGTCGTCCACCAGCGTGTATTGCAATCCCGCTGCAGCAAGCGTCGAAGGTAACTGCGGTTCCCACACTCGCTCCGTGAGCCAGCCTCCCACCGGGCGCTGGCCGAAATGTTCTTCGACATAATTCCCCAGCCGCTCGATTTGCTCGCGGCGATCTTCCGGCGGAATGGAAATCAGAATCGGCTCGTAAAATCCGCCGCCCACCATTTCGATTTGGCCGCGCGTGGTCAGCTTTCGCAGCAGCTCGAAATATTCCGGATGCGCCCCTTCGATCCATTCCAGCAAGCAGCCGGACAAATGCATTCCCACGCGGATCTTCGGATGCTTCTCGAGCAACTGCACAAACGGAAGATAGGAATGTGCATAGGCCTGCTCGATTACGTTATCGAAGTTTCCGACCGGCTGGTGGCCATGAATCAGAAGAACGAGTTGGAATTTCGCCACGGGTGATCCTGATGCTCCCTAATAAGAATACCGTGAGTTCGAAGAATTGTCGTGCGCGGCCCGCTCCAACATTTTCGGGAAAAGAGCTTAGCCGCCGGCAACACATGAGGGATGCGCACCCGGAGCTAACTCCCCTTGGAACCCATCGGCCAAATCTCGCGGAAGCTTCAAAAAATCTGCTAGGCACTCACGATCGAGCTGCGGGCGTCGCGGCCTGTTGCGGAATCGCTCAATCGGCGCGAAAGCACATTCAACGCTTGCTCGATCTTCTCTCGTGGCGCGCTCGACGGCACATAGATCACCGCGAGGATATCCCGCGCCGCGTCCGTTACCATCGTGCGCGTAGAATCGCTGATCGGACTGCCAAACGCGCCGGCCGCATCCGCCAGCACCGGCCGCCCCGCGAGATGCCACGTCTGCTTCCCGATTCCTTCGTACGTTTCGCTAACCGCTCCCTCGCGAAAAGTCACCGGAGGAGAAATGCGCGAGCGATCGTAGATTCCGTAGGGCCAGCCGGTCTCGAGCGAGCCGAGATTTCCGGCATCCACCACGTTTGAAACTCGATAGAGTCCCTTTCCTTGCGCCACTCGCCTCAGCAACGCTTCCGAAGACGGGCGGTAGCGCGCAGGGTCGATTCCCCAGGTGCGAAACATTCCGCGTACAGCCCGCACCGCATCGAGCTCCATGATTTGCTCCGGCGTAAACTGGCGCTGAATTTTTTCGCAGGCGAGCCGCATTTCTTCGGCGAGCGCTTCGTCCGCGGCAGCAGTCGTCACCGCATCGATTTCCAGCACGCCCAGAATTACTCCCGGCAATTGGATTCGAATTTCCATCGTCGCAATGCACTCCCCGCTTTCACGCACCCCATCGAACCTATCGAACCAAAAAAACGGCGGGCCATTTGGCCCGCCGCATGATCCTTCGCGAAAATTCCGGGCGCCGGCTCCGGCGCGCTCTCCGAAAATTACGCCTTCTTGTTCTTGTACCAATCCGCGTTGATGGGCGTAAAGCTGTTCCATTTCTCCGGCAGATCTTCGAGCGCGAAGATGGCCGTCACCGGACACACCGGCACGCACGCGCCGCAATCAATACATTCATCGGGACTGATATAGAGCATTTTCTCGGCTTCATACTCGGGTTCGTCTTTGCGCGGGTGGATGCAGTCCACCGGACACACGTCAACGCACGCGGTGTCCTTGGTTCCGATACACGGTTCGGCGATTACATATGCCATGAGGCCTCTCCTCTGAAGACAGCTCTAACGGGTGTCAGCCAATCAAGCTGAATAATCTACTCAAATTTTTTATATCATCAATCCGCGCGATGCACAAGACTAGCAGAACTGCCGCTCCAGGATGTTTCCGCCGCCCATTGAATCGCTTTCCTGCCGGCGGGTAGAATGCATCGGAAATAATTTGCCAGCATCGAACGAATGGCCGCGCAGCACCGGCGGCCCGATTTCATCGCGCTTCGCTAAATTCCGCCGGAATTCCGGCTCGCTCGGCAAAGCGCCAGGAGTAATTATGCTCCGCATGCGCGGAAACCGCCTGACGTGGCTGGGCCACGCTACTTTCCAGGTCACCACTTCGTCGGGCAAAGTCGCTCTCTTCGATCCGTGGCTCGCCGGAAATCCTGCTTGTCCGGACACGCTGAAAAAGCCCGCCGCGCTCGATTTCATGCTGATTTCTCATGGCCATTCGGATCATTTCGCTGACGCCCTTTCGCTCGCCCGGCAATTCCATCCGGAAATTATCGCCATGCATGAAATCGGAGTGTGGCTGGGTTCAAAAGGCATCGAAAAAGAAAAACTTCACGGCATGAACAAGGGCGGCACACAAACCGTCGGCGAACTCGAAGTCACCATGGTCAACGCCCTGCATTCCAGCGCGATCCAGGATGAGGGAAGAATCGTTTACGCCGGCGATCCCGCGGGTTTCGTCGTGAAATTTCCCGGCGGCCTCACGATTTATCACGCGGGAGATACGGCGGTCTTCGGCGATATGAAACTCATCGGCGAGCTCTACGCTCCCGAGCTTGCGTTGCTTCCCATCGGCGATCTTTACACCATGGGCCCGCGCGAAGCGGCGCTGGCGATCCGGCTGCTCAACGTCAAGCACGTTGTGCCCATGCATTACGGCACTTTTCCTGCGCTAACAGGCTGTCCGGAACGCCTGCGCGAATTGACGCAGGACATTGCCGGACTTGAAATCCACGCGCTGAAACCCGGCGACTCCATCGAATAATTCAGAAATCGCTGTACATCTCGAGACCACACCTGATGTAATCCTCGCGCCATCCGGTTGCACTTCGGCGAAATCGGCCGCCGCGCAACGACGCGCAACTCGAACACACAGAACGCTGACGGGGGATCAACTCATGAGCGGTGAAATTCTAAATCCAAAAATTGAAGCATATCTGGATGAGCTTCTTCCCAAACGCGATTCTCTGCTCAACGAAATGGAAAAGCTCGCGCGCCGCCGCGACATCCCCATCATCGGTCCCGCCTGCGGCCGACTGCTTTATCTGCTGGCGAAAATTTCCGGCGCGAAGCGCGTTTTCGAAATGGGTTCGGCGATCGGCTATTCCACGATCTGGTTCGCGCGCGCCATCGGGCCGCGCGGCGAAGTCTATTACACGGATAGCGACGCATCGAATGCCCGGCGCGCCCGCGAATATTTCGCCCGCGCGGGCGTGGAACGCCGCGTGAAAGTGATGATCGGCGACGCGCTGAAGAGCCTCGAAAAAACACCGGGAAAATTCGACATCATCTTGATCGACGTGGACAAGCCGCAATACGTCAATGCCCTCAATATTGCCCTGCCCAAACTTCGCCGCGGCGGGCTGCTCATTACGGATAATGCGCTCTGGTACGGTCGCGTGGCCAACCGCTCAGGAGACGAAAGCACCCGCACGATCCAGGAATTCAACCGCAGAACTTACGCTAAGCCCACCCTCTACCCGGTGATCGTCCCGCTGCGTGACGGGGTGAGCGTAGCCCAAAAGCTCTAGAAAAGCGGACGGAAAGTGTCATTTACGACAAAACGTTACACGTGTAACATTAGTGAAAGTAATACTTTAAGTATCTCTGTAACATATAGAAATATAGTTGGTTACGGGAGAAATTTGGGACTTTTTGAGAGAAACTCGGTTTTGGTGCCGATTCCAGCGTAAAGCTCAGATTATTAAAGGTTTGCCGCAGTTTGCAGCTCAAATCTTCGAAGAAATAGCGAAAGTCGTGGAAGGCCCCTTCTGCCCCTTACGCGGTTCGAACATGCGTGTTCCTGAATTCTGCGGACGTCGGATGGTGGCGCTTCGAATGAGGGTAAACAGGGACGCCCTTCGGCCCGCGTAGGCTGGCTCAGGGTAAACCGGCACTAGCGGAAGAAATTGCGGAGGAAGAACGTCAGATTCGCCGGGCGCTCGGCCAGACGCCGCATGAAATAGGGATACCAATCCGTGCCGAAGGGAATATAGACGCGCACGCGATAGCCTTCCGCGCGCAACGATTTCTGCAAATCCGTGCGAATCCCATAGAGCATCTGAAATTCAAATTTATCTTTGCCGATTCCCTGGGCGTTGGCGAAATCCTTCGTCGCCTGGATCATGCGCGAATCGTGGGTGGCAATGGCGTGATAGATTCCGCTCGGCAGAAGGATCTTCATCAGACTCACAAAATTCGCGTCCACATCCGACTTTGCGGGAAACGCGATTTCCGCGGGTTCCTTGTACGCGCCTTTCACCAGGCGGATGCGGCACTGCGCGGCGATCAAATCGCGCACGTCCTGCTCGCTGCGAAAAAGATAGGACTGAATCACGGTGCCCACGGCGTCCGTGTGCGCGCGCACGCGCCGCACCAGATCAACCGTCCGCTGCGTGTACGGCGATCCTTCCATATCCACGCGAACGAAGTTGCGGCGCCCCGCCGCGCAATCCGCAATTCGCAGCAGCGACGCCTCGCAAAGCTCGGGATCGAGATCCAGCCCGAGCTGCGTCAATTTCAGCGAAATATTGCCGTCCAGTTTGTCCGCCGCGATGCGATCAAACATGGCTACGTAAGTGTCCGCAGCGCGCGTGGCCCCCTCGCGATCGAGCACGTTTTCACCAAGCAAATCGAGCGAGACCGGAAATCCCGCCGCGTTCAAGGTGCGCGCCGCCGCGATGGCTTGATCGAGCGTTTCCCCGGCTACGAACCGCTGCGACACGCGCCGGCTCACGCCATTTTTCATGGACCAGCGCGCCAGGGCTTTGTTTTCCGATAATTTGAGGAGGATAGTCCGCAGCATCAGGGGTGATTTCGCGACAGCCTGGGGATTCTCCGGCAGCCAATCATGCGCGGAGAATTATGCACGCGCGCGCAGCGCTTAGCTAGAGCTTGTGCCCAGCGAGGAACTTCTCGGCATCAATCGCCGCCATGCAGCCGGCGCCCGCAGCCGTAATTGCCTGGCGGTAAATGTGATCGTGAACATCGCCCGCGGCAAAGACTCCCTCGACGTTCGTGCGGCTGCCATCGTGTACTTTGAGATATCCGTTTTCATCCAAATCGAGCTGGCCTTTGAATACCGCGGTATTCGGATCGTGCCCGATGCCCAGAAACACGCCGTCGGTGTGCATTTTCGAGACTTCCTGCGTTTCCGTATTGCGGATTTGGATGGCTTCCAAATTTTTCTTCTGTACGTCGTGCAAGTCCTCAATCACAAACGGCGTCAGGAATTTGATTTTGGGATTTGTCCGCGCGCGGTCCAACATGATCTTCGAAGCGCGGAAATCGTTCCGCCGATGCATGATCGTGACTTTGCTGGCAAATTTGGTGAGAAACGTGGCTTCTTCCATGGCCGAATCGCCGCCGCCCACGACCACGATTTCCTTGTCGCGGAAGAAGAATCCATCGCAAGTGGCGCAAGTGGAAAGCCCATGGCCGAGCAGCTCGCGTTCGCCAGGCAGCCCCAGCGTGCGCGCCGATGCGCCCGAGGCCACAATGAGCGTTTCACATTCCAGCGTCTCCGTGGCGATCACAACTTTGAACGGCCGCTTGCTCAAATCCACGCTGGCCACCGCGCCGACGCGAAACTGCGCACCGAATCTCTCCGCTTGCTTGCGCGTATTCTCAATCAGCTGCGGCCCCAGAATTCCGTCCGGAAATCCGGGAAAATTCTCCACCATCGTGGTCAACGAAAGCTGCCCGCCCGGCTCGTGCCCATCGAGCACCAGCGGCTGCAAATCTGCGCGCGCCGCATAAATGGCCGCCGTCAAACCCGCGCAGCCACTGCCGATAATAATGACCTTGTGCACTGCAGGCTCCTCAATTCCAATCGTTTAGATTCGGTAACCGGTCGCGGCGATTCAGGGCAAAGAAGCAGCATTGTAGCATCTCCGCGGCGTGGCGTCTCACGCGCGAATCCCTCCGCGGCCACCGCGGGATTTGCTTCCGGCGAAATCGTGGAGGATAATCTCGCGCTGCCGGAGCATTTGGGAAAAATCATGGCCGCATCCGTGCCTCTCTTCCGCTTGCTCAACGAATTCGTGGTATTTCTTCTCGGCGCGCTGCTCGTGGTGCTGGCTCTCTCGCACGCGCTTCACCCGGCGGATAAACCCGTGGTCTGGTTGCTGCTGGGAGTGCTGCTGTTTTACTGGGGAGCAAGAACCGGAATGCGCGTCAGCCCGCAAGCCACTCGCTGGTACGAGCGGCTGCGAGCCGCGTCGCTGATTTGCGCAGGAATTCTGGTGGCGAGCCTCGCCAGAGCTCCGATGCGCTACGGCCCAGTCATACTCGCAGTTGCCGGCGCGATTCTCGCTCTGCGCGGTCTTGTGGGAGCCGTGGGCTCGGTTCGCCTGCGGCAAAACTAATTCTCAAGGCTTGATCTCCGAGCGGTGATCCTTGATGTAGTGAAGATGCTTGCGCAGCCTCTCGACCACATCCGCCTCCTGCCCCATCGCCAATTCCCGCTCCAATTCATCGAGAGCAAAATGCACGATATCGTGATGATGCAGTTCCTCGTGGCCCAATTTCTCGCTCAGTCCCAGCCAAATTTTGTGCAACAAGTCGATTTCCTTTGGCGTCAGCCGCGGAGCGTGCGGACCAAGATAAAAAATCTGCTCCGAGCCCGCGGGCGTGAAAATTTCCAGCGAGACATGCGGGCGCGGTTCCGGCATGCGCTCCCAGGCGAGCCCCACTTCCACGGCCTGATCATTGATCGAGCGCTTCGCCGAACTGCCCACGGCGATCGCCGACGATTCCAAATTCACCGCCGCGCGCAAAATACCATCCCAGAGATCGTTTGCCGAGGCCACCGCCAGCCGCACCGGCCGCCCTTCGGCCTCGGCCATCGAGAGCACCTTCGTGAACAATAACTGCTCGATGGTGCTGAAAAGCTGGTCCGGCGTCAGATCGTATTCGCCCGAAGCCGCGCGGCGCAGCAATCGTACGTGCAGCACTACTACGTCCTGAGAAGAGCGCGCGCTCTTCAGAACCGACTGTAAGTGATACAGCGCATAGTAAGTGCTCACCGGCACCAAAATATTTCCCGGCTCCGCGCCCACGGACTTCGCCGTCAAATCTCCCTCTTGCGCGAGATTGAATTGATCCAGTTCCACGTGCCCCGCGCCCACTTGCTTGCGGTGCACTAAATACTCGGAAACTTCAAACACGGTGAACAATGCCGCCGTAAATACCAGCCCGGTAATCGTCGCGTCGGGCTTGGTGAACAGATTCACGATCGCAATCCCCACCAGAACCAGCGTGATTAATCCCAATCCCAGCGGGATTTCTTTTCCGAATACGGTGAAGTTCAACGGCACGCGATATTCGCGGTCCTGCGGATGCGTATAGCGCAGGACGAGCACGCCCACGCCCTTCAGCGCAAAACTCCAAATCACGCCGAATGCGTACAGGTTGGCGAGAAACGTGACGTCGCCGCGGCTGATGAGAATGGCGAGTATTTGCGCGGCCACCACCAGATTTATAATCCGGTGCGACGTTCCGAATCTCTTATGCGGATGGCGGAACCAATCCGTGAGCACGCCATCTTCCGAGACGCGGTTCAGCACGCCGTTCGAACCCACAATCGCTGTATTCACCGCGCCCGAAAGGATCAACGTGCCCACCACCACCACGAACACATGAAACGCCAGCTTCACCTGGGGCGCCCCAACCAGGTGCATCGCCAGTCCGCCGATCAGATTCTCAGTAAACTGGCCACGCACCGAATCCGGAATAATCATCACCGCGAAAAACGAGACCAGCGACGTGAACACCAGGCTATAAATAAAAATCACCAGCCCGGTCTTCTTCAAATTTGGCAGCTTGGGATGCTCGATTTCGCGATAGACCTGCGCCAGCGTTTCTTCGCCGCTCATCGCCAGCACCGAATGCCCCAGGCCCACAAAGACAATGAGCAACGTGCAGGTCTGCGCAAAGTGGCTGCCATAGAGCCAGCCCAGGGCGCTTTTTCCCAGGTGCATGTTTCGCGGAATCGGCGCCGGAGGCAACTGCCCGCCGCGAACCCATAGTGTGTAGCCGCACCACGCAATCAGCACCACCACCATCACGGTCGTGAGCTGCATGATACGGAGCGCCTTGTCGCTCGATTCATGCACGCCCTTCACGTTCTGCCACCAAAAATATAGCGTCACCAGAATCGCGAAAAACGCCGCCGCCGAATTCGCATTCAACTGCCGGTTGATGTGCGCGTACACCAGCAATTCGTTCAACACGCCGGCCAGATATTGCCCCGCAGAAACGCCGCTGATCGGCCCCGTCAGCACGTAATCGAACATCAGCGCCGACACAGAAATCTTCGCCATGGTGCTGCCCAGCGCTTCTTTCACCACGCGATACACGCCGCCACGCACGAACATGCTGCAGCTTTCGACATACACCGCGCGCACCGCGTACGAAAACACCATGATCGCGAGGATGAACCACGGGGCCGTCTTGCCGATGAATTGCTCCGCCTCGCCGCCCGCGTAATACGCCGAAGAAGCCAGATCGTTCAGCACCACCGCCGCGGCCCGCCAGAACGAAATGAACGTAAGCATGGCCGTGGTAGCCACGATCACCTGAGCAGAACGGCGAACTTTAACGGGCGGTTTTGGAATGAGACTTGGGTCGGATGCCATGGGGTCTTGAGACGCGGGCATTGACTATATTATTAAAATCACGGAAAGGAAAGGCGTAGGTGGCGCGGGGTGTGTTGAGCGTTCGCAGGGGTGTCCTGAGCGAAACCGAGGCGGGGCGCCAATGGAAACTTGCCGCCGCGGCGGGCCTGCGCTGGATTCGCATCGTCTCGCGGGGCGCTAGTTCTTCACCGCGCGCGGCGACTCAGGACGAAATTCCGCGGTGCAACGCTCGCATGGGCAGATTTCGCGCAAATGCTCGAAGCTGTAAATTCCGGTGGCGTGCCCATCCGAAAATTGGATCTGCAGCGCGTAGTTTCCCACCGCGTTGGCGCCCTTCGCCGTGATCTTCGGCTTGAACATCGGCAGCGGCGATCCGCCGGTGGCATTCGAAAATTTGCCTTTTTTCTCGCGCTCATCATTGCAAAGCGCGCAAGGACATTCCTCGCGCAAATAAGGAAAATCGTAGTGGCTCGTGTGCCCGTCGGACCAAGTGACGTCCACGCCGGCGCCCGTAGACACGTGCACCTTCACGTCCATCGGCTTTTTCCGCACATCAATCGGTATCGGCATATTTAGTTGGCATGACGCGGGCAGCAAGTGCCCGCCGGAATCGGATTCCCATGCGGGCAAGTCGCGGGATGCCCGAGGAAAGTGCAAATCTTCTGCTCCAAATCCGGGCTGATAATATGCTCGAACTTGCAAGCGTGCGTATCCGCTTCCGATCCCACGATAGCAAAAGTATCGGTGAAAAGCCGCTCGGCCAGGCGATGGCGGCGGATCACGTCGCGTGCGCGATTCTCTCCTTGCGGCGTGAGATTGACAATGCTATCGCCGACAACCACCAGCCCGCGATCGCTCAAGCGCCCGACCATGCGCATCGCGTCCATCACACCGCGCGAACGCACGCGCTCGAGTCGCGCCGGCACTCCTTCCTCACCGCAAATCCAAATCTGCTCGAGCAAATGATCGAAGCGTTCTTCGTCTTCGGCGGTGAAGGTGGTCACCTGCACCAGACGCCCGTGCGCCAATTCGATCCGGCGGTCGGCCATCTGCGCGATCGAGGGATCGTGCGTCACCATTAGAATTGTGTGGCCGCTGGTATGGAGTTCGCGGATTAAATCAATCACCAGGCGCTCGTTCTCTTCATCGAGGTTTCCTGTGGGCTCATCGGCCAAAATTATTTTCGGATGATTGATCAATGCGCGGGCCACGGCCACGCGCTGCTGCTCGCCGCCGGAAAGCTGCGCGGGGAGATGCGTCAAGCGATGCGCCAGCCCGACGCGCGTGAGCGCTTCGCGCGCTTCGCTCTCATCAGTGGTGCTGTGGAAATATTGCGCGAGCATCACGTTTTCGAGAGCGGTCAGATAGGGCACCAGGTGAAATTGCTGGAAGATAAATCCGACTTTGTCGGCGCGATAACGTGTGAGCCCGGCTTCATCGAGGCGCGCCACATCCACATCCTCCACCATTGCGCGCCCGGAAGTCGGCGTGTCGAGTCCGCCGAGAATATTGATGAGCGTGGTCTTGCCCGATCCCGATGGGCCCATGATGGCGATCCACTCGCCGGCTTCGACCTCGAACGACAGCCCGTCGAGCGCGCGCACTCCGCCGAATTGTTTCGTCAATCCTTCGACTTGGACCAACCGCGCCATCACTCGCCTCGCAAAATCACGGCAGGCTTCACGCCGCCCAATAAACGCAGCGGCAGAGCGCCGGCCAACGCCACGCCTACCATCAACGCCACGATCAGCGGCAATACTTCCCATCGCGGCGAGATCGCTGCGCCGAACACGCTTCGGCCGATCCACACGGTCAACGCTGCGCCAATTAAATATCCGATCGCGCCGCCCAGTGCGCCCAGCACGCTGACTTCTGCCAAAAATAATCCGACGATGCGCCCGATGGACCCGCCCAGCGCCTTCATCAATCCCACATCCGCGCGGCGCTCCATCGCCAGCGCTGTCATCGTCGCCAGCACGCTCAGCGCCGTGAGCACGAAGATCAGCGCGGCCATGGAAAAAATCAGCAGCCGCACGCGGCCCAGCAACGCGCCCTCGGTTTCTGAAATCTGCCGGAGCGGCTCCACGCGCACTTCCGGGGTCGCCGCCTGCATTCGCACCGCAGCGGCTTCGATGTCTCGCGCGGTTCCCGTCACGCGCAATTGCAGCAAGGAAATTCTTCCTGGCAGCGAAGCCAGGGATTGCACCGCCGGCAAACTCGCCAGCACTTGATTATCTTCTGCGCCGCCGGCGGTGATGATTCCGGCCACCATCAGCCGCGCTTCATTCGCTCCGTAGCGCAACTGCAGCTCGCTGCCCGGCGTCAATCCAAATTGCTTCGCGACGTTTGCGCCGACCAGGCAGGCCTTCGCTTCGGAAGAAAACGGAGCGTGCTGGCCTTCGATCTTCCAATACGGGCTGAGCGCCGGCGCCGAATTCAACCACGTTCCGGCGACCACCACCGAACGATGCGCATCGGCGCGCGCGACGATATAGAGATACGGCGCTTTCAGCGCATCTGCGCCGGCAATCGACTCGACGCCATGCAGCGAATTCAGGTCGAGCGTCGCGCCATCGCCGAAACTTTTCGCCGGCGCGATTACGATATTCGCTCCCAGCGCCCGAAATTCCTGCGTCATTTTTCGCTGCACGTCGAATTGCATATTGAAGAGAGCCGAAATCACCGCGGCGCCGCTGGCCATCGCTACCAACGCGACCGCGAGCCGCCCGCGATTCCCGCGCAAGAGCCGCCAGAGCAGACGCCAGAACATTACTCGCCCCTCAAGATCGGCGCAGGCTCGAATCGCGCTGCTCGACGCAATGGAATCACGCTTCCGAGCAGCACCACTGCCGCCGCCAGCCCCAGCACGATCGGCAAGAGCACTATTCTCAAACTAGCAGGCGTGCCAAACACGCTCGCGCCTAATACCCGCGCCAACAAAATACCCAGCACGAATCCGATCGCGCCGCCGGTGATCGCCAGCACGAATTGCTCGGCCAAAAATATTCCGCCAACCATCAAGTTCGTTGCGCCCAGCGCTTTCATCAGTCCAATTTCCGAGCGGCGCTCGATCACTGTGGCCGCTGACGTCGCAGCCACCGCCAAAGCCGCCGCCACCAGCGCCGCAATCGTCACCAGCCACAAGAGCCCGCTCACGCGCGTCAGCACGCGGCCTTCGGTTTCCGCCACGCGGCGGATTGCGCGCGCGTTTGAGCCGGGCAGCACCTGTTCGATCTGATGCCCAATGGAAGAAATGTACGGCGAGCAGTACCAGCGGTCGAATTCCACTGGCGTCATTGTGTTCGGATCGCGCTCTGAGAATGTGTCCTCTGGTTTCGTCAAGGCGCTCACGAAAAGCTGCCGGAATTGTCCCGCATGCCCCGAAATTTCTTGCGCCAGCGAAAGCGGCACGAGCACGGCATCGTCTTCGGGCCCGCCGGTCGAAACTACTCCGGTCACCTCGAGCGGGATTACAGGTTGCGATAGGGAAAGTGCCGCAGTCGGATTTTCACTACGGTGGACTTGAATTTCCTGTCCTATCGCTCCGGCACCGCGAGCCGCGAGACGCGCCGCGAGTGCCTCGCCCAACACACATTCCCGCCCGTTTTCCGCGAACCATCGGCCTTGAATTTTCCACCACGGGTGAGTCAGTTTCGCTCCCGTGCGAAAACTGGAACCATCGGGCACCGCCACGTCGTGGTCGTACCAGGTCCCTAGCACGCTCGCGGAAACCGAGTCGTTGCCGGCAAAAATATGTTGCGGAACTTCCAGAAACGGCGTGAAGCCGACAATGTTATGCCGCCAAAAAATCGTCTTCAATTTCGGAAGATCCGCCTCGCTCAAATACGCGCCTTCATCCACCGGGCGGTAATCCACGCCGCCAATCTGCAGCGGCAGCGTATCCGACTCCGGCGTGACCAGCAGATTCGCGCCCAGGCTGCGAAACTCCCGCGCCAATCGATCGCCCACATCAAGCGCCACGCTCAACGTCGCCGTCGTCACCGCCATGCCCACGGCGAGAGCCGCCGCCGCAAGGAGTATCCGCCGCGGATTTCTTACAAAGGATTCACCGACAAGGCGGGCAAACATTTAGACCGCGATCTCCATCGCCAAAACCGGCATTACGGATGCACCGTCGAGGCAGAATTGGCCAGCGCCGAAAGATCAACCAAGATTTTCCCCGCATCCACGCGCGCCTTCACCGCCACTGGATTGCATCCGCCGGCCTGCCCGATCGACGGCACGTAAATCGCCGCTCCGCAATTCCGGCAAATCACGTTCTGCCCCTGCTGACGGTATCCCGACCATCCGCAAATCTGGCAGGCGTCCAGCGCCACCGCGTAATCTCCGTTCCCTTTGCGGATCACCAGAAATCTCAAAAGCGTTCCGTTCGCATCCGCGGTATAAAAATGCAGATTCGCATCCACAAGATCGCTCACCGGAATTTCCACCTGACCGCCCGTAGCTTCCAACCGCGTTGCCGCCGGCGGCGCCGCGGCCGTGCGCGCGTAAACAAATTCCGCCGTGAACATCAAAATCACCGCGATGCACAAAAACGCCGCCGCAAAACTCCAGCGCCGCTGCTTCCGGAACTCCCAATCGCGCCGCCGCTTCTCGGCAGGATTCAATTCCGCCGCTTCTCCCGGCTTCGACGCTGCAAACCATTCGCGCAGCACAGCCAGCGCCGCCACTCCCAGAATCACCACAAAAAAGAAAACTTCATTGCGCACGATCGGCCCAATCGTAGCCATCTCGAACTTGCTCGAGCGGATCCACTGCGCCTCGCTCAATTCGTGCACGCCCGTCAACGCAAGCTGAAACGCCACCACCATCAAAATCGTGCTGGTCACCGCAAAGAATCGCCCCAAAGGAATCTTGAGCGTCCCCTGAAAAAAGAAGAGGCCCACCAGCACCGAGAGCAGAATTCCAATGCCCGTCCCAATCCACACTTCAGTCCCGGCGCTCGAAAGTTCCACCGCGCGCAGAATCAATACAAGCTCCGCTCCCTCGCGCAGCACCATCGTAAAAACAAATATCGCAATCCCGATTCCCGCTGCCCGCGTCGTCCGCGACGCGTATCCTTCCACGCGCTGCTCGATTTCCTTTTTCAAGCTCCGCGCGATGCGGTTCATCCAGATGATCATGGTTACGACCAGCGCCGCCGCGACGATCATCATCAACCCTTCGAACCCGTCCTCATTCACGCTCAATCGTTGCAGCAGCACCGCCGCTACAAAACTGCAAGCCGCCGCCGCGGCCACACCTGCCCACACGTAGGCCGCCAGAGCGCGTCTTCCGGTTCGATTTAAATAAACGAGTACAATACCGACGACCAGCGCGGCTTCGACACCCTCACGCAGAGCAACAAGAAACGCAGAAAGCATAGTTTTGCCAGTTGATACACGTTCTCAACTAGGCTTCGAGTGTACCCCGCCGCACCTCGCCTCGTCAAGCACACCACGCCCCCCGCTCACTCCCCGCACCTCCCGTCGAATGTCTACCCCACCCATTCGACCCACTGTATTTTTCCGATTTTCATGCTACGGTCGTTACAGGAGCGAGTGGATGCTGGCACTGCGAAAGCAAGCAGCGGTGGCGGGTCAGATGTGCCCGGGCGCTAGGCTCCCGCGCCAAGGATGATCCTACCCGGCAACTCAATCGCGAACGTGATTCCTAATCGTCACACCCGGCGATTAGAAATCACCGTAACTCATTGAAAATAAAGGATGCGAGTCATTTCTAATCGTCACAAAACAGCACTTTCGAGAGTCCGCACCACAAGCACGACTGGCCGCAAAACTGCATCTCACTACCTGTACAATTATTCACAGGCGGCCCCGAATCCGAGGCCTTCGGAATACCCGATAGCAGTCCGTTTCAAGAGCATGTTCGCCATTAAATGAAGCTGTTGCGATTCCAATCCGGCAGATTCCAATGCGCCGCACACGTGTTGCTGGCGATTTTCCTCACTCTCGCGTCTTCAGACTCCTTGCGCGCGCAACAATCGTCGCAACAATCTGTGCAAGCCCGCGCCGGATTCGCGGCCGGCGATACCGACGCAAAGCCTGCTCTCGATGCCAAGCGCGCCAAGCAAGCGTACCTGCGTGGCCGCGAGAGCGAAAAATCAAACGACTGGCGCGCCGCCTACGAATCTTATTCCGAAGCCATCCGCCAATCGCCGGACAACAAGGAATACGCGCTGCGCCGCGCCATCGCGCGCAGCCGCCTAGTGCAGGACTACGTTGATCGCGCAGAGCGAGATGCTATCGCCGATCGCATGATGCAGGCCCGCGCCGAACTCAGCGCCGCCATCGCGCTCGACCCCGGCGACGTCACCGCGCGCGAGCGCTGGAACCAATTGAGCCCGCAGGAGACGATCATCAAGGACGAGCATGAAGACACGCTCGCCGGTCCCATGCACCTCGAACCGCAACCCGGCACGCGCACGTTCAATTTCAAAGGCACTACGCAGCAGGCCTACCAGGAAGTCGCCAAGCAATTCGGCGTGCGCGTGAGCTTCGACGTGGACCTCCGCTCGCGCAACGTCAAACTGCGCCTCGCTGACGCCACCTTTGCCACCGCGATGAAAGTCCTCGGCCCGATGACGGACACGTTCTGGCGCCCGCTGAGCAAGGATCTTTTCTTCGTCGCCGAAGACAACGCGCAAAAGCGCAAGGACTACGACGCTTCTGTCGTCCGCACGATCATTCTTCCCGCCTCGAGCACGCCGGAAGACGTCACGGAAATCGTGCGCGTGCTCCGGGACGTGACCGGGATCACGCGCACGCAACTCGATTCGCGCGATCGCACCATCACTTTGCGCGCCACGCCGCAGGCCGTCGCCCTCGCCACGGCGCTGATCGAAGATCTCGAAAAGCCCCGCGGCCAACTGATTCTCGACGTGGACATCCTCGAAGTCGAATCGCGACAACGCCCGCAATCTCGGCATCACTCCGCCGCAGTCCGGCAAAGTCTCTTCACGCTCCAACCGCCAGGAAATCGAGCAGGCGCAAAGCGGGCTCGCCGGATCTAGTCGCGGTCCTCGAGCAGGTGTTCGGGACTCCGTCCGGTCTGTCAGGCCTCACCAGCTCGCAAGTCGGCGGCCTGATTAATGGCGGCCAGCTTGCCCTCGGAGCGTCTGATCCCGCCGCTGATCGTGTTCGGCGGCGGCACTTCCACTTTTCTGTCGACCTGCCCGGTGCTACTGCAAATTTCTCTTCGATGCTCTCCACCATTCGCAATGGCCGACGCGTCCGCCTGCGCGCTGAAGACGGACACCCGCCGACGTTCTTCGTCGGCGACCGCATCCCCGTCTCGTTCGCGCAATATTCCTCACAGCCTCACCAGCGCGCTGAATATTCCCGGCGTGGCGGCAGCAATTTCCCGATTTCCACGCTGGCCACCGGCGCGAGCCCGATTTCCGTAGCCACCGGAATCCTGCGCAGCAGCACCACGGCCAACCCGAATCCGAGTTTATTCCAGGATTTGATCGTCGCGAATAATGGCGACAACACCGTCTCCGTCTTCCTCGGCAATGGCGACGGCACATTCGGCATGAACACCGATTTCACGACCGGCAACGGGCCGAGCTCGATTGCCACCGGCAATTTCAATGCCGACGCAATCTCGACGTGGTGGTGACGAACCAAACGGACGACACGGTTTCGGTACTACTCGGCAATGGCGACGGCACTCTGGCAGCCAAGCAGGACTTCCCTGTCGGCAAAACCCCACTTCAGTCGCGGTCGCGGATTTCAACACGATGGCAAATCCGGATCTCGTGGTCGCCAATCAGACCGACAACACCATCTCGATCCTTCTCGGCAATGGCGACGGCACCTTCCAGCCGCAAACCACAATCGGCCACGGCCGCGGCGCCCACCCAAGTCATCACCGGCGATTTCAACGCCGACGGAAAAGTCGACATCGCCGTCGTAAATCAAAATCTCAACACCGTCTCCATCTATCTGGGCAAAGGTGACGGCACATTCTTCTACGCGCACCGATTACCCCACCGGCGCCGACCCCATCCTCTTAGCCACCGGCGATCTGAATGGCGACGGAGTCCTCGATCTAGCGGTCGCCAACAAAACCGACGACACCGATTTCCGTCCTTCTCGGCAATGGCGACGGCACATTCGGCCGGCAAACCCGTATCAAACGACTTCCGGCCCGTCTCCATCACGATCGCTGACTACAACATCGATGGCCGCCCCGATCTAGCCGTCGCCGAGCAAGCCTCGAATTCATCTCGCTTCCTCCTCGGCTAGGAGTGGAACTTTCGCCCCCCGTTGATCTCCCGGTGGGCACAAGCCCAGCATCCATCGCCGAACCGATTTCAATTCCGATGGCCTACCCGATCTCGTGATTGCCAATCAAGGCTCGGACACCGCCACGGTAATTCTGAATTCCAGCGCAGCCGCGGCCGCATCGCCAATGCCCAAAACGCTGCGAACGGATTTGGCCCGCCGTATCCCGGCGTGGAATATCTCGACCTCGGCGTAAAGCTCAAAGTTACTCCGCGCATGCACCCGAATAACGAAGTCACTTTGCAGGCCGCTCTGGAAGTCCGCAGCCTCACCGGCGTTTCACTCAATCAATTGCCGGTGATCAGCAATAGAACCATCGAGCAAACCGTGCGCCTCAAAGAAAATGAAACCACTCTTCTCGCCGGATTTCTCGATCGTGCAGGCCACGCGCACTTTGAATGGCTTGCCGGGACTTTCCGATCTCGAAGGAATCAATTACCTCACCGGCGATCACGTGAGCGATGTCAACACGGACGAAGTGCTCGTACTCATCACGCCGCGCCGCCTGAATCCCGCGCCGCGCGTCGAGCGCATGCTCTATGCCGGCCACGCGCCCTCGCAGGGCGGCGGCTCGCTCGGCCCCACTTTCGACGAGCAGCACTCGCCGGCGGAGCGGCCGCTCGTGGCTCCGCCGCAGCAAGAGGAACAGCCGCAGCCGATCGTCGTGCCGCTGCCACCGCAGCAGCAACAGCCTCCGCCGCGGCCGCAGCCACATCCGTAAAAAATCCAAATTTTCAGTGCGGATTTTTGAAATTAGGGCTTGCCGTCGAGAGCGTCGAGTACCAGCACCGGCTGATAGGTGCGCGGCACAACCGCTTCCGCAATGGCGATCAATTGTTGCTGCTGATTGAAAACGCGCAGTCGCGCGGGCTGCCAGTCGCCGGAATTCAATCCTGCCGTCGCGCCCGGCGCGGTCACGGATTGGCCCGCATGAATTTGCGCCAGGGGCAGACTGAACTTTGCGCCATGTCGCACGCGGCGCTCGATGATCGGCAGCACGGTCGCGCGCGGGAGTTCCGGCAGCAATCCTTCGAGGCGAATCACGCGCTCCGCAAGCCGCCCGCTTCTGGCTGCCGCCTGCAAATCTTCGAGCGTGGACGCCTGATCGAGCGTGAATTCTCCCACGGCGGTGCGCACAATTTCCGCGAGGTGCGCGCCGCAACCGTAACGCTGCCCCAAATCGTGAGCCAGCGAGCGAACGTAAGTTCCCGAGCCGCACTCCACGTCGAATCGAGCGAGCGATCCCTCGACGGACGTGATCCGAAATTCGTAAACATCCACTTCAACGGCTTTCAGTTCCACCGGCTTTTTCTTGCGCGCCAATTCGTGCGCCGATTTTCCGTGAATTTTTTTCGCGGAAAATGCCGGCGGCATCTGCAAAATGCGGCCCACAAATTCCGCCGCGAGCGATTCCACGCGCGCGCGATCAATCACCGGCGCTGAGTCCGGCCCAGCGGCTTCGCCCTCGGCGTCGTAGGTGTCGGTGGCGAATCCAAATCGCGCGGCGCACGTGTAACGCTTTCGCCTGCTGGAGTAAAAGCGCATCAGCCTGGTGGCGCGGCCAAGCAGCAGCACGAGCACGCCCGTCGCCAGTGGATCGAGCGTGCCCAAATGCCCGATCTGCCGGAATCCCGCGATGCGGCGAACGGATTCCACCACGTCGTGCGAAGTCTTTCCGCGCGGCTTATTGATCACGAGCGCGCCATCGAGCGGCGGCGGTTGTGGAGTTCTCGGCATTTTCAGGCTATTGCCAAAATCAAAGCGGGATTCGTCAACGCGCTGAGAGGGTTCCGGAGTTGGTGCGGTTCCTCTGGCGCGCGGCTAGCTTCCCTCCGCGTCTTTACTTCTGCGGAGCAGATCTTCGATGCGCTGGCCGTATTCTTCGGATTCGTCCGGCACGAATACAATTTCGGGCGCGCGGCGAAGCTGCAGCCGCTCCACGAGTTCGTGGCGAACGAACCCCGCGGCGGCCGCCAAGCCCTTCAATGCCGCGGCGCGTTCCACCGGATCGGTCATGATGCCGACGTAGACGCGCGCGTGGCGCATATCCGGCGAGAGGCGCACTTCCGTGACGCTCAGCGGCACCGCGAGCCGCGGATCTTTCAGCTCACCGGCGAGCATCAGGCTGATTTCGTTGCGTATTTCCTCGGCGATGCGTTCGGGGCGATGTCCAGCGACCGTCATAATAGCTCTTCCTCAAAAATATTCTATTTCCTGGCCGATCAGATCGCGGCCCAGCAGGCGCTCGGATTCATCGGCCACAGCGCGCATGAATTCTTCCAGATGCTTGTCATCATTTGAGATGCTCACCACGCCCACAACGGAGCGCTGCCAGAGCTCCTGATGCTCGAGCTCGGCGACGGCCACATTGAAATGGCCGCGCAGCTTATCCTTCAGGCTGCGAAGCACCTGGCGCTTATCCTTCAGCGATTGCGCGTCCGGAATGTAGATTTTCAGGGTGAGGAGGCCGATTGGCATATTGCGCTCCGAGCCGATGGGCCTGAGCGATTTCTCGCGGCGCACAAAATTTAGCGCCGGGCTTAGCCGGGCAGCCGTCTACTGCAAAAAACGGCGTCGAATCGGTGGCGCGCGGCGTCTAAGCCGTCGCCGCAGCCTTGCGATCGATGCTGAAACACTCCAGAACGTCGCCGACCTTCACGTCGGCGAAATTCGAAATGCCGATGCCGCACTCGAAGCCCGTGCGAACTTCATTGACATCGTCCTTGAAGCGCCGCAGCGACACGACTCTGCCCGTGTAAATCACCACGTTATCGCGCAGCACGCGAATATCGGCGTCGCGTTTGATGATGCCATCCTGCACGTAGGAGCCGGCGATCATGCCGGAGCCTTTCACGCGGAAGGTGTCCCGCACTTCGGCGCGGCCCAGATAAACTTCCTTTATCACCGGCGTAAGCAGACCGGCCATGGCTTTCTTCAGCTCGTCGGTCAATTCGTAGATGATGGTGTAGAGGCGGATGTCCACGCCTTCTTGCTGGGCGAGGTCAGCCGCTTTTCGTTCCGGACGGACGCCGAAGCCGATGATGATGGCATTGGAAGCGGAGGCCAGCAGGACGTCCGTTTCCGAAACAGCGCCGACGCTGGCGTGAATGATCTTCAGCTTGACCTGATCGGTGGCCAGCTTCGGGAGCATTTCGCTGAGCACTTCCACGGAGCCTTGCACGTCCGCCTTGATCACGACGGGCAATTCCTTCACTTCGCCGGCGCGCAATTGCTCGTGCAATTGATCGAGAGTGAGGCGGCCGCTCGAAGATCTTGCCAGCGTAGCTTCGCGCAGCTTGCCCTGGCGGTATTCGACGATGTGGCGCGCCTTGGCTTCATCGGCCACCTGGAATTGATCGCCTGCGTCGGGCACGCCTTGCAGTCCGAGAACCTCGACCGGCGTCGCCGGACCGGCTTCTTTCACCGGCTGGCCGCGATCGTTGAAGAGCGCGCGCACTTTTCCGTAAACCGCGCCGCAAACAAAGAAATCGCCGACGTGCAGGGTGCCGTTCTGAACGAGAACAGTTGCCACCGGACCGCGACCCTTATCCACGCGCGATTCGAGCACCGTGCCGGCGGCGGCGGCATCGGCATTTGCTTTCAATTCGCGCAAATCGCCGACGAGCAAAATCATTTCGAGCAGCCGCGGAAGATTTTTCTTGGTCTTGGCGGAGACTTCGACCATGACGGTATCGCCGCCCCATTCTTCGGGCATCAGGTTGCGGTCGGCGAGCTGGCGCTTGACGCGCTCGGGCTGCGCATCGGGAATGTCGATCTTGTTGATCGCCACGATGATGGGAACTTTCGCGGCGCGGGCATGATCGATGGCTTCCTCGGTCTGCGGCATTACGCCGTCATCCGCGCCGACGACCAGCACGACGATATCCGTTACTTTTGCGCCGCGTGCGCGCATGCGCGTGAACGCTTCGTGGCCCGGCGTATCGATGAAGACGATGCGGCGGTCATTGATGCGCACTTCGTAAGCGCCGATATGCTGGGTGATGCCGCCGGATTCTCCGGCAGCAACATCGGTTTCGCGAATGGCGTCGAGCAAGCTGGTCTTGCCGTGGTCCACATGGCCCATCACGGTGACCACCGGAGCGCGCGGGGTGAGATTACCGGTCTGCTCCTCGTGCTTGGTCTCTTCCTGAACCATCTGCTGTTCGAAAGAAACCACCTGCACGATGCCGTTGAAAGATTCCGCGAGTTGCGTCGCAGTCTGCACGTCGAGCGCCTGATTGATGCTCGCGAACATGCCTTTATCCATCAGGGACTTCAGCAATTCCTTGGCGCGGATGTCGAGTTTCTCGGCGAGTTCGCGGACGGTGATGCCTTCCGTCACAATCACGGCGCGCGGTTCGCGCTGCACCGGCGCGGGCATGATCTCCGCTTGCGTCGAGCGGCCTGCGCCCACTCCCGGACGCGTGCGCACGGGATGCAGTTTGCGCTCGCCTTCGGCGAAGCGCTTTTCGATCAGTGGACGGCCGCGCGATGGCGTAGGCTTGCGCGCATAAAGCGGCTTGCCGGGCTCAGCTTTACCGGCAGGGGCAGCGCCGCCAGAGGGCTTTGCACCGGGACCTGCAGACGTCGGGCGGATGCCGCCGCCAGACCTTCCGCCGGGACGTGCCGGAAAGCGCGATGCGCCGCCGGGGCGTTCGCCCTGGGCGGTGCCGGGACGCCCGGCTGCTGCAGGACGCAATCCTGATTGTCCTTCGCGCTGCGAACTGGACGGTGCCTGGATCATCGGCCGCTGCGGAAGTTTCGGCATGGGGCCGAGAACCGGCTTCGGCGGAGGAGCGGGGCGTGCTGAGGGCGTGGTTGACGCGGAAGCCGCGGGACGTGCGCCAATGGGCGTCCTCGAAGGAATCGTGGCTGCAGGACGAGCGGGTGGCGCAGCCGGCGGCGGTGCTGCAGTCACGGGCTTCGCAGCTACGGGATGAGTCGTCGGAGCCGGCGCGGGCGGACGTGCAGCCGCGGTGCTCGGCGTTGAAGGCGCAGAAATCGGCGGACGCGCGGGAAGAGGCGGACGCGGTCCAGTGGGAACTGGCGGCGCAGGCGCGATCGCAGGCGGCGCGGCCGAGGCCGGTGGCGCTGCGGGCTTCGAGGCAACAGGTACAGCCGGCGCAACGGGCGCTGCGGGCGCAGCCGGACGCGCTGCAGGAGGCGGCGCGGCGGCAGGCTTTGCGGCGGGACGCACTTTCGCAGCGGCAGCCTTCGCCTGCTTATCGGCTTCAGCGGCAGCTTCCGCTTCAGCGAGGCCGAGGAAATGCTTGCGGACGAGTTCGGCGTGATCGAGGTCGAGAGAACTCGAGTGGGTCTTCTTTTCGGCGACGCCGATTTCCGGGAGATAGTCGATCAGTACTTTCGCCTTGATCTCCAGCTCGCGCGCCAACTCATTAATTCGAATTTGATTCGGGTCCGACATAGCCTCCGTTTATTCTTTCTTGTCGCTGTTCTCTGAGTTCTCTTCTTCTTTCGGCGTTTCCGACGCGGCGTCCGGAGTTTCCGATTCGGGCGCCGACGATTCCGTGGATTCAACTTCGCCCGCAGATCCAGCTTCCTCGCCGGCTTGATTTACGCCGACGTCGCTCGTGGCCTCGCCGGCCGGTTCATCAACCACCGCGGCGATCTCTGTCGTTTCATCTTCGTCGCCCGCCAACTCTTCCGTAACGGCGCCTGCTTCGCCCGTCTCGGATCCGGCGGCGGCCGCATCTTCGGCAACAGGAGCCTCAGCAGCAGACGAGGCAGTGACTTCCGCCTCCGTCGCGGCAGCAGCCTCCGCGCTGGCCTCGGCAGCCTGCCGCGCTTCGAGTTCCTCGAAATAGGTTCCGACAGACTGGCGGATCTTCTCCACCATTTTCTCACCGATGCCCGGAATTTCCACCAACTGCTCCGGCGTCATATCGGCCAGGCGCTCGATCGAAGTCACGCCGTGGGCCTCGAGCTTCTCGACGGTCTTGGGCCCCACACCGGCCAGCTCCGTCAGTGGAGTGCCGGGCGAAGTGAGCGCGGTCATCTGATCTTCAATTTCGCGGCGCTTCTCTTCCTCGCTCTTAATATCGATATTCCAGCCAATCAATTTGCTGGCGAGGCGGACATTCTGGCCCTTCTTGCCGATGGCCAAGGAGAGTTGTGTATCCTCGACGATCACTTCGAGGCGCTTTTCCTCCACATCCACCACTTGCACGCGCGTAACTTTCGCGGGGCTCAGCGATTTCTGTGCAAAGGTGAGCGTGTCCTCGTTGTAAGGAATGATGTCGATTTTTTCGCCGCGCAATTCGCGAATGATGGACTGCACGCGCATGCCCTTCATACCGACGCAGGCACCCACCGGATCAACTTCCTTGTCGCGACTTTCGACGGCAATCTTCGTGCGCTCGCCGGCTTCGCGAGCCACGGCGCGAATCTGCACCGTGCCGTCATAAATTTCCGGCACTTCCATTTCAAACAAGCGCTGCACCAAAGCGGGATCGGCGCGCGATACCACCACTTGCGGACCCTTTGCCGCCCGTTCCACGGCGCGAATGGTCACGCGCAGGCGCTCGCCCACATTGTAAGTTTCCAGGCGCGATTGCTCGCGCTTGGGCATGCGCGCTTCTGTGCGGCCCATGTCCACGATTACGTCCGGGCCCTCCACGCGCTTCACAATTCCATTCACCAGCTCGCCGACGCGCGTGTGATATTCGTTGTAGATCGTGTCGCGCTCGGCCTCGCGCACTTTCTGCAAAATGACTTGCTTGGCAGTCTGCGCGGCGATGCGTCCGAGCACTTCCGTGGGCTTATTCTGGAAAATTTCGCCGCCCGCCTCGATTCCCGGCTGCTGCTTGCGAGCGTCGGTGAGCGAAATTTCGCGCAGAGGATCTGCGACTTCTTCCACGACGGTGCGGACGGAAAACACGTCCACGTGTCCGGTTTCCGCGTTGAATTTCGAGCGCAGATCTTCCTCGGTCTTGTAATACTTCCGAGCGGCGACAACCATAGCGTCTTCGATCGCCGCGACGATCACATCGGGTTCGATGTGCTTTTCGCGGCTGATCTGCTCGATTGTCTGGAACAGCAGACTTGCCATTTCTATCGCTCCGTTGACTGGGCCCGGGTAACCACGCTAAATCTCTACCACCAGGTTCGCCTTCTTGATTCCGGCGAAGGGGACGGCTACTTCCTTGTCGCGCACGGCTAACTTCACGGTGCCTTCCGTGAAACCTGCCAGGCGTCCCTCAAAAAATTTCGTGTTCGCAACCGGCTCTTTCAACCAAATTTTCGCCAGGCGCCCGGTGAATCGCTGATAATCCGCCGGCTTCAAGAGCTTGCGGTCCAGCCCCGGCGAACTTACTTCCAGCACGTAAGCCGGCCCGGGAACCAGATCCTCGACATCCAAAATCACGCTCAATTGCTGGCTTACGCGCTCGCAATCCTGATGCGTAATCTTGCCGCCTTGAGGCTCGGCTTCCGTCGGGGGCCGGTCAAGATAGACACGCAAGAAGCGCTCCTTGCCGACCAGCCACTCGATGTCGAAAATCTCGACGCCTTCCGAACGGGCCACCCGCTCGGCTGCTGCGCGAATCTTCTCCAAATCAACCATTGCCGTTATTTCGGGCGAGCCTCCCGGGCTAGGAATCGGAAAAACGCCCAGAGGCACCCCGACCGCATGTGCCAAGCGGGACCACCGCCCGGCAGATTCCCGACCAACAAAAAAGTGGGCTCGCGCCCACTCAGTCTTTCGACCTTACTGGAAACGCCTCAGTATAGCCGGGCGCGAAGCGAAAAGGCAAGCGAGCGGGCTGCCGCAAAAATCGAAGCCCCGAGGCGCTGGCCCCGGGGCTTCTCGATGCCTTTCAGATTGCTGCTAAAGCTGATTACTGTTGCGGCTTCGGAGCCGCCGGCGCCGGCTTCGGGGCGGCAGGACGCGGCGTGGCCGATGCCTTCACGGGGTAAGCCTGGTCAAAGAGCTTGACGATTTCCTGAGTGATGTCGTTCTGGTTGGCGGCGTAAACTACCGGAGTGTTCTGAGCGGAGATGTCGAACACTACGGAGTAACCGTTTTCCTTCGAGTATTTGTCGATCACTTCGAGCATTTTACGGCCGATGCGATCGACCACTTCGCGCTGCGCGTCGTTGGCGTCGTCCTGCATCTCCTGCTGCTTGCGCTGGAAAACGCGCGTGGAGGATTCGCCCTCACGCTGCAGGCGGGCCTTCTCTTCGTCACTGAGAGTGGTGGCGCCGTTGCGCATGCGATTCTGCAGATCGTCGATCTTTTTGCGCAACGTATCGAGCTCGTTCTGGCGCGGGGTGAATTGCGATTGCAATTCGGCCGCGGCCTGCTTGCCTTCGGACGTGCCGGTGATCGCCGACTGAATATTGATCACGGCAACTTTGCCTCCAGGCGCGGCGCCCGCCTGGCCCCAAGCTGCGGAAGTGATGAGCAGCGCGAGAAGCGCCGGTAGTGCGAATCGAATCTTCATTAGCTCCAACTCCTTCAATTCAAAAATTCAGCCTTGTGCAAAACCGCGATTATATCTGCTGTTTTCGCGGCGGGTCAAATGGAATCAAGCCCGCCGCGGGGTGGCTTGATAGGTATGCGATGCGGCCCGCGGCACATCGAGATGCATCGCGCTCCGCAACCGCCGCCGCGCAATGGCGATTACCTCGGGATGGGCACCAGCAGGACGCGCTGGTTATTCTGATCCACAACCACGGCGATGCTCAGTTTCGCGTCGATGGCTACGGAAAATTGCTGCGAGCCGGCGATCGCCAGGATCACTTGTGTTTTTTGGTTCACGAGGTCGGTCACCGAAATCGTGTTGCTCGCGGAATTCACGGTCAGCAATGTGCTGGTCTGGAAATCGTAATCGAGCGAGGTGGGATTGATGCCCACGCGCACGCGCGTGCCGATCAGAGTGGTCGGATCGATCATCACGATGTTGTTGTTCAAGCTGTCGGCGATCAGGAAATGATCGGCAGCTGGATCGTAAACCGCGCCGGTGGGATCGGAGAAGCCGGTCAAGCGTTGCACCACGGAATTAAGAGCGAGATTGACGATATCCACTGTATTCGTCGGGGAGAATTGCGGTGGCGGCGCGGCTGTGACGGCGGCGAAATTGCGCAGCGGATCGATGGCCACCGCCAAGGGCTGCTGATCTACCGTAATCGTAGCTCCGCCGGCCAGGGTCTGTACGTCAATCAACGAGACGTTATTCGACTGTGTATTCGCCACCACGGCCTGCGCTGTGTCCTGGTTGATCGCCACGCCCGTGGGCCCCAGGCAGGAATTGCACGAGGGAATCGTCGAAAGCACCAGCTGATTGATCTCGTCAATCACGGAGACGTTGTTGCTCCCGCTGTTGGTCACCACCGCGCGCCCGAGCCGAGGAATGACCGCCACGCCGATCGGCGTGCTGCCTACGGTCAGCGGGGCGCTGGAAGTGCCGGTGGCGAGGTCCACGAACGAAACGTCATTCGATCCCGAATTCGCCACAATGGCCACATCGCGATCCGTATCAATCGCCACTCCGACCGGCGCAGTTCCCACGGCCACCGGTTGGATCACAGAGAAGGACGACACATTCGAGGTCGAATTGTCGGGATTGAGGACATCCACCACGAAGCGCCGCGCGCTCCCCAGCAAATTCGCAGGCACCGAGGCAACTAACTCGCGGCAGATCGGCGATGCTGGACAAGCCGTCGGCACCAACGAAGTGGCCAAGGCCGCGCCATCGAAGCGCACGACCGCGCCGGGCTGAAATCCATCGCCAATCACTGTGAAGGAAAGCGGCGTAGCCGAAGAAAGAGTATTCATCGGACTCGTCTCGGTGATCTGCACCGGCCGCAGTGCGCCAAGATTGATCAGAGACACGGCATTGTCATTCTGATTTACCACTACCGCGACATCGCTAGTCGGATCGACAGCAATCGCCCGCGGATTATTCCCCACAGTCACCGTCTGCACGAATTGCTGCGTGCCCAAATTAAAGACGCTCACCAGCCCCGAAAGATTGTCCACAGTGAGCCCGATGTTCGTCAGCGGATTCACCGCCGAAGCCAGCTGGCCCTTCTGATACGAAATAAAACTCACCGATTGATCCAGCATGCTGAAGCTGGTCACAGCAAGATTCGCCGGATCAGTGAAGATTGCCTGATGCGTTTCCGTATTCACGCTCACTCCGTTCACGGTCGTAGTGAGAGTAAACGTCGCCACCAGATTAGGAACTCGCGCCCCGGTTCCCTGGCTCGCAGGCTGCCCCAGATCCACGATCGAAATCGTGCCAGCCCCGCCGGGCGTCACCACCGCCCAATTCAAAGGCGGATCAACAGCGATCTGCGGCGTAGCTCCCGTGCTGATGGGATTCGATGTTCCGCCAATCTGCTGCACCACTGTGGCGGGATTCGTGGATATATCAATGATCGTCGCTTCGTTCGTGGATTCGTTGGCGATGATCCCGCGATGCGTGAGTGGATTTACGCCCACGGAAAACGGCACAAAATTCGCGGGCAGCGGCACGGCGGCGGCCGCGGTGCCGGTGGCCAGATTTACTACCGAGAATGTGTTGTCCGCGCTGTTTACCACCACCGCTACGTTCAAAATATTATCGACCGCAACCCCCGTGGGACTTCCGCCCACCGCGATCGCCGGCGATGCAGTGCCCGCGTGCAAATTCACGAGCGTTACGGTGCCATCTGCGGTATTCGCCACCACTGCGGTATCTGTCGCCGTGTTGATGGCCAGAGCCGTCGGTCCCCCGCCCACTGCAATCGTCGAGTTCGCGGCAGTAGGAATTCCCGTCAGAGGAGATACCGCAAGATTTATCGCCGCGAATGGAGATGTGCCGGCAGCAACTCCCGCGTTCTGCAACTCGAGCGGCACCAACCCGGCCGCCCCAAAATCCGAACTCGAAAGCACGGCATTGATCTGCCGGCTATTCTGAATCGTAGCCGGGCGCGAATTCCCTCCAAACGTCAGTGAAGTGGAAGGCGAATAAAATCCGCCGGTCAAGGAAATGCTGGTGGTCCCCGGCGAAGCCTGAGGCACGCTCACCGGCGACTCGGAAATCAGCCCGGGCCGGACCGCGATCACGTTCAGGCTCATCGCGTTCGAAGTGCTGCAATCCGGCGGACACTGCGATTGCACGGTGAGAGAAATCGGCGCCGTGGACGTGAGCAATGGCGCCTGCAAACGAACTCGCACGGTACTGCTGCTCAAGAATGTAGTCGAAGCGTTGGGATCGGCGATTCCGTTGATGAGCACGCTGCTGGTGGAGAAGAACCCGGTCCCTTCGATATACACGTCCTGAAAAAGAGAACCCTGCGCCGCCACTTGGGGCGAGAGCGCGGAAATGGCCGGGACTTGAGCCGCTCCAACAGTGATATTGAATGTCCCCGACTCCGAAGGATCCTGCTGCGAGGTCGCCGTGATCTTGATGGCCCCGGGAGTAACCGCCGGCGCGGTATAGACGCCACCGGGCGTGATGAAGCCGTCGGTAGCGTTTCCGCCAGCGATGTCGTTCACTGCCCACGTGACTGCCGAGTTCTGGGTACCGGTCACACACGCAAACATCGCGAACGATTCTCCCGCTGCGACTGTCGCCGAGCTGGGTGGCGAGACGTCGATACATTCGTTCGCAGCCGGAATCACTCGAACGCGCACACCGGAATCAATTGTTACTGACGCAAAACCGAAATCATTGACGTTCACCGTGCTCGTCGCAACCACCAATACCAAATTCGGATTCGGAATCGTGAGTGGCGCGGTGTACAGACCATTCGTGTTCACAACTCCAAGCGAAGCATCATTGCAGGTGGGTGCAGGAGTGGTGTTCGGCGCGGCGGTGCAAACGGACCAGGTCACGCTGGTGGTGGAAGTGCCGCTCACTGCATCGAGGAATTGTTGATTGCCGCCTTGAATTACCGTCGCGGTAGCGGGCGCAACGGTGACGCTGATCGTCGGGCTATTTCCCCCGCATGCGGCGGCCATTCCAGCGGCAACCATTGCCGCGGCTATTCTCCAGACTTTCATTCCCACCCCTCCCCACGATCCGATGACTGGCACGACTTCCATATTCCCGGCCATCTGTCCGCTACATTTCCACGCGGCTAAGTCGCCAGGCCATGCGCGCTTTTTAGAAAGTCCGGCTCACGGTGAACCGGAACGTGTGATGCGGTTCGAGCAAACTCGTTGGCAGTCTCTGTACATCGACGTTCAGGATGTTATTGAGCTGCGGAATAATCTGCGTCTGCAGAACACCCGGCGGCAGCGACCGCCGCACATCGTCGCTCAGGAAGAATGCGCCTCGCGGTGACACGATGTTCTCGTCGAGCGTCAGCGGATTATACGCGTAGTAGAACCGGAACGGCGCGTTTACCACCGGCAACTGCACTACCACCTCGATGCCCGAGGACGCGCGCGGACGGAAGTTCGTTCCGCCGGCGATGGGCAACTGGCTCTGTACCGTCGTGCCCGGAAAATCCTGGTTCGGATACTGCTGCTGTAAAAGATTCAGCGTTGAAGGCGCCAGCGCTAATTGAGAGCGTCGCACGATGCCGTTCAGTCCCACGTCGGTGAACAGGGCCAGGGTTACCGGACCGGCGATCGGAATACGATATTCGAAATTGCCAACGGCCTGCGCGTCGCCGCCCGGCCGCGTGGCGATAAAATCAAGCACGGGCACGGTCAGCGTCTCGAGGGTCGGGCTGCCGTTCGAATTCAATTTCGTTGGATTCAAAAAAATGACGGACTGGTTGATCGAAGTGGGAATGAAAACGTACGGCGAAATGGTGAAAAAATCGAAGCCGCGGATGTCATTCTCGCCGCCGAGGTAGAAGCGGCTTTGCGGCGGCTCTACTTTTCCGCCGTAGCCGGTGCCGAAGGCGCCGAGGAAGCGCATGGCGATCACGTTGCGATGCTTGTTGATCGGATGGTAGTACGAAGTCGTGAACGTATTTGTGATCGTGTTGGTATTGCCGCCGAGCGGTCCGCCCTCGAACGCCAAGCCATAGAAGAAGCTTTTGCCCGCGGTGGCATTTTGCGGATTGTTCACCGTGCTGTAATTGATCGTCGGCGTAATTTTGCTCGATTTGATGCCCTTCAGTGCCGACGGCCCGGCCAGGCTCTGGAATTGCAGCGATTGGAAGAGCAATTGGGAAGACTGGCTGAAGGCGGTGATGTTCGTGGTTGAGAATCCGTAGGTCACGCCGATGCGCGTGAAGGAGAATCGCCGCAGCGGATAGCTGGCGAAAAGTGTAAAGCCCTTGCTGTTGGTGTTGTAATTTTGCTCGATGGCCGGATTGATGGTCACCTGTTGGCCCAGGAGAATGGATGTCTCGCGCTGCTGGTTGTAATCGAATTTTTGATCGAAAACGGTGAAGCCCGTCGAGATGGGGCGATCGAATAGGTAAGGCTCTGTGAATCCAAACACGAGATTGCGCTGGCGATCGCCGATCTGCGCGGAAAAAGTAAGCGTCTCGCCGAGTCCCAGGAAATTATTGGTCTGATAGGAAAGGCCGATGAAGCTGCCCGCCAGCCCGCTCACACCGCCGGAAAGACTGATGGACTGCTTGCCCTTTTCTCTCACCTTCAGATTAATGTCCACCGTGCCGGCTTTTTGGTTGCGCTTGATCTCCGCGTTTTCCGGCTTGAGCACTTCGAAGTATCCGAGCTGGTTGAGGCGCAACAAGCTGACTTCCCACAAGCGATTGTTGAAAAGATTGCCTTCGTCGAGCAGGATCTCGCGGCGAATCACTTTGTCGCGCGTGGTGGTGTTGCCAGAGAAATCGATGCGGCGCACAAAAAACTGCTTCTGCTGGTCGAATTCCAACGTCAGATTGACGGTTTTCGTTTCTTCGACGATGTCGAACCGCGGATTCGACGTGAAATCGATGTACCCGTATTCTCCATAGAGCTTCTTGTAGTTGTCGAAGGCCTTGCGCAGCTTGTCGGTCGAGAAGATATCGCCCTTCCGCAAAGGGAACGCCCGCTCGAGGAATTCCGTTTTGAAGAAAAGTCCCTGGTCGGGATCCAGGCTAACGATATGGAGGTCGCCCATGTGGTAGCGGTCGCCCTCTTCAATCTTGATGGTGATGTCCGTGCGCTTTCCGTGCTTGCGCCCGATCCCCGGCACCGGCAAGGGCACGCCCGCTTTATTTTCGTCCACGGTCTTCAAAGTGGGATCGTGCACGATGACGCGGAAGAATCCGTGATCTTGATAAAATCCGCGAACGCCGACTTCCAAATCTTCATCGAGTTTGTCGCGATCGAAAGTCTTGTCCCAAATATTGATATCGGTGATTTCCAAAGGAATGGCGATGGGCCGCGAGTGCCGCATCGTACGGATCAACCGCCGCGTGGAGAATGTCTTGTTTCCGTCAAACTTGATCTGCCCCACCTTCACCTTCGGCCCTTCATCCACATTAAAAACGAGTTTCACCGCGTTCGTAGCCGCGATTTTCTCGAACGTGGGCTTCACCACCGCAAATTGCCGCCCGTGCTCCGCCAACAATTGCTGCAGCACCACTTGCGCGTGCTTGATCACGGTGGGATCGAACCGGCTCTCCACCGTCAATCCGACTTTGCGCTCCTTAAAACGGTCCAAAATATCCGATTCGCTGACCGACTTGTTTCCTTTGTACTCAATCCGGCGGATGATGGGCCGCTCGGTCACATAAAAAATGATGATCTTCCCGCCCGGCACTTTGGGATCGTCTTCCACTTCCAAGCGGATGTCCTCGAAATATTGCGTGTTCCACAGCGCCAGAAAATCCCGGCGTATATTTTCTTCATTGTAGGGATCGTGTTCGCGGGAAAACATGCGCGCGATCAACGTGGCTTTCTGAATGCGGCGGTTGCCGACGAACTCGATGCGCGAAATCGTGCCGCTAGAGCCTTCACCGGAGATCTGCGCGGACACACAAGTTGCGGAAGCCCCCCCGAAAAGGCAGACAGCGGCGAGGCCCATTATGAATCTTAGGAATTTTTTATTGATTGCGGCCACACCTATAGTCAATGCCGCACTTCCCCGCCCAAGTCTGTTGCTCCCCCGCCGGACCGGGAACCCGGCCGGCACGCGCGGTTAGGATTCCTAGTGGGCTACCGGGGTTGCTTCCACCAGGGGACGGAACGCCAGACCATCAGTCGAGAGATATACCTCGAGCGTAGCAGGACGCTGCAGACCACCCTGAATCAAAGCTTCCGACAGCGGATCTTCCACGTACTTCTGCAACGCACGGCGTAGAGGCCGCGCGCCGTAGCTTCGATCAGCGCAGGTCTTCTCAAGGATCCACTGGCGCGCTTCCTGCGTCAGGGCGATCTGCACCTGGCGATGGACCAGCGTCTCGTTGATCTGGCCGACGAGCAGATCGATGATGCCGATCAAGTCGTCGTCGGACAGAGAATTGAAGACGATCACTTCGTCGAGGCGATTCAGGAACTCGGGATTGAAGATCTTCTTCACTTCCACCATCACCAGGTCGTCCGCCGATTTCGCCGCCACATCATCGCCGGCCGACTGGAAGCCCAGCGACGTTTGCTTCTGCAATTGGCGCGCGCCGATGTTGGACGTCATGATGATGATCGTGTTCCGGAAATCCACAGTGTTGCCGAGGCCGTCCGTCAGCTGGCCGTCTTCGAACACTTGGAGCAGGATGTTGTACACGTCCGGGTGCGCCTTTTCAATCTCATCCAGCAAAATAATCGAATAAGGCGTCCGGCGGACTCGTTCGGTCAATTGCCCGCCCTCTTCGTAGCCCACGTATCCCGGAGGCGCGCCGATCAGTTTTGAAACCGAGTGCTTCTCCATGTATTCGGACATGTCGAAGCGGATTAGCGACTTTTCGCTGCCGAAGAGGAATTCGCCGAGGCGGCGCGCGACTTCCGTCTTGCCGACGCCGGTCGGTCCGAGGAACAGGAAGCAGCCCACAGGGCGGCCAGGAGCCTTAAGGCCGGCGCGGCTGCGGCGAATCGCGCGTGCCAAAGCGGTGATAGCGCGATCCTGGCTGATGACGCGGCGGTGCAATTCTTCTTCGATGCGCATCAGCTTCTGCTGCTCGTCTTCCTTGATGGAGCTTACGGAGACGCCGGTCCAGCGCGCGACCACTTCTTCGATATCGTCGCGGCCCACGACTCCGGTGGTGGAATCGTCAATCTTCAATTTCTCGCGCAGGACGCGCAGGTGTTCTTTCTCTTTGCGCTCTTCCTCGGAATAGAAACGCGCCTTCTCGAATTCATGATTGGCGATCGCCGTTTCCATCCGATGGGTGATGAACTTCACGCGCTTCTGCACTTCCGAGACCTCGTCGGGGAGCATCGCCTGGCGCAATTTCACGCGTGCGCCGGCTTCGTCGATGAGGTCAATGGCCTTATCCGGGAGGAAGCGATCGGAAATATAGCGGTTCGAAAGATAAACGGCGTAGCGGATGGCTTCTTCGGTATAAGAAACCGCATGAAATTTTTCGTAGCGGTCGCGCACGCCTTGCAGCACCAGCACCGATTCTTCTTCATTCGGCGCGCTTACTTTAACGGCCTGGAAGCGCCGTTCCAGCGAGCGATCCTTTTCCACCGACTTGCGGTATTCGCCAGGGGTTGTCGCACCGATGCACTGAATTTCGCCGCGGCTCAGCGCCGGCTTTAGAATGTTGGCTGCGTCGAGTGAGCCTTCCGCCGAACCCGCGCCCACGAGCGTATGCAACTCGTCGATGAAGATGATGGCGTTCTGGCTCTCCATCAATTCCTTCATGATCGTTTTCAAGCGCTCTTCAAATTGGCCGCGATACTTCGTGCCCGCCACGATCAAGGACAAATCGAGCGAGAGAATCCTCTTGTCGGCAAGGAACGGCGGCACATCGCCATCCGCAATCCGTTGCGCCAAGCCTTCCACGATGGCCGTCTTTCCAACGCCCGGCTCGCCGATCAGCACGGGATTATTCTTCGTGCGCCGGCAAAGAATTTGAATGGCTCGCTCGAGCTCGCGATCCCGTCCTACCAGCGGATCGAGTTGGCTCTCCATCGCCGCTTGCGTCAAATCGCGGCTGAATTCTGCGAGCAAAGATGCTTCCTTGGGTCGATTCACGGGGACCTTCTCCCCGGCGCCGCGCGAGAGCTCTTCGCGTACGGTAGACAAGCGAAGCCCGCGCTCCTGCAATATCTCGGCGCCGAATGACTTCTCCTCCCGCAACACGCCCAGAAGCAGGTGCTCGGTCCCGACGTGCTTGTGACCAAGTCGCTCCGCTTCTTCGGCGGCAAAGGTGATGATGCGCTTGCATTCTTGGCTGAGAGGAACATCCACGGAGGTGGAGATCCGCTCGCGCACCGTGATACGGGATTCGATTTCCTTGCGGATGGATTCGATGGATCCGTGCGAGCGCAAAAAGCGATTGGCGAGCGCCTTATCCTCGCGGAGCAGACCGAGTAGAAGGTGCTCGGTCTCGATGTAAGGGCTGCCGTACTGGCAGGCCTCATAGCGAGCAAAGAAAATTACCCGCCGGGCCTTTTCTGTGTAGCGTTCAAACACGGGTCACCCGCGCTCTCCCGGGGCATTCGCCCCAGCTTCGGCCGCCTGCGCGCCTGCCTGTAAGCGCGGTGCCGAGGCTTCCTCGGTCCGGGCTAGCTTGCCGTGTTCGAGGTGAAGAACGCGGTTTGCTCGCTGGGCCAGTGAAAGGTTATGCGTCGCCAATATGGAAGTAAGACGGTGGGCAAAATGCAACCGGCGCATTAATTCGAAGATCAGCTCCGCGTTGCGCTCGTCCAGATCCCCCGTCGGCTCGTCTGCCAGGAGTAGTTTTGGCCGGTTCACCAGAGCGCGTGCGATGGCTACGCGCTGTTGTTCGCCGCCGGATAATTCACCGGCGCGCTGGTTGTCACGGCCTCCCAAACCTACTTCGCCTAGCCACTCCCCTGCAGACCGGAGCGCGGCCTCCCGCGCGACACCCGCTATCATCAAGGGCATCGCGACGTTCTCCGCCGAAGTAAAGTCAGGCAGCAGGTGGTGCCGCTGCCAGACGAAACCAACCGATCGGTTTCTATACTCGGCGAGTTCGTGCTCCGCAAGCGCTTCCAGCGAATTCCGCTCGAAGTATATAGCACCGCTTGTTGGAGTGTCCAGCGCGGCCAGTGTGTGGAGAAATGTGCTCTTGCCGGCTCCCGATGGCCCGACGATGGCCACCATCTCTTCGCGCGCAATGCTGAAGCTTACGCCCTCGAGTGGAGTGATTTCCGCTGAGCCCGATCGGAAACTTTTTCGCAAGTTTTCAGCGCGGAGAAGTTCGGTGCTTGCGTTCGCGAAGGAGGAATTCGCTCGCGAAGAAGCGGCCGAGTTATTGGCGCTGAAGTTGGCTTGTGCCGACATGTTCATGAATAGTCTCTACTCACGTTAGATGCCGAAGCGGGTGAGCAGTATGTCCTTTTTCTGCATAGGATTAGCAATATTGTGAAAATGACCTAATGAGAACAGATTACCCATTTTAGCCGTCAAAGTGCCCAGTGTCATTTTGGGCCGCTCCGAAGATGGTGTCCGTCTCACAGTTATATGTTGCTCCGAGACTTAGGCGGACACCATAGGCCCCTTCACCCTATTTCCACTAACGAAAGTACTGAGCCAGAGCAGTACTAGGAAAGTGGAATACCGGGAGGGAAGCTCATCCAGGGTCAACGCCCTTGACCAATTTACAGCGACCAAATTTGTCACTCGTGCCGTCGGGCTGCTTCGTCAAATCTGAGCTGCTCACTCATAACGCAAAATCTCGACGGGCAGAATTCGCGAGGCGGCGCGTGCGGGGAGCATCGTCGCGGCGAGGCAAATCGCGACCGCGGCTGCGGCGATCCAGAGAGCATCCAGTCCGCTTGATCGAAACGGGACGTAAGGCACGGCGTAGATTTCCGCATTGAGCGGAATCAGGCGCCAGGTATCCGCCGCCCAACTTAGGCCGTATCCCAGAACCAATCCGATAAGCGTACCGATGCCGCCGACTACCAATCCCTGATAAATAAAAATGCGCCGGATTTGGACGCGGCGGGCGCCCATGGCGACGAGGATGGCGATGTCGCGCGCCTTGTCGGTGACCGTCATGGTGAGAACGACCAGCACATTCAGGCCCGCCACGAAGGTGATCAATCCGATGAAAATTGCGGTGACCAGCTTCTCGAGGCTCAATGCGCGGAAAAGCGCGCGATTTTCATCCATCCACGTGGAAGTCGTGTAGCCCTGACCAGCTCGCGCGCGAAGTTCATCCGCGATGGCGGCGGCATCATCCAGGCGAACGCACCGCACTTCTAGCAAACTCACGGCGTCGCCGATTCCGGCAAGATTCTGCGCCGACGCAAGCGTGACGAAACCCCAGTTCGCGTCGTAATCGTAAAATCCGGAATTGAATACGCCCGCGACTCGGAATCTTCGCGAGCGCGGCACCAATCCGAACGGCGTCAGACTTCCCTGCGGGCTCGTCAAACTTACGTAATCCCCCGCCGATACTTTCAGCTCTTCCGCCATGATCGCGCCGATGAGCATTGATGGAATTCCGTCGCGATCGGGAGAAAAATCCGCCTTCCCTGCCACGACGCGCCGGAGTGCATCGTCCGAGCGGCTCTCGATTTCCGGATCAACGCCCTTCAACACAATTCCGCGCGAGCTCCCGCCGCCGGAGAGCAGCACGGTGTTGTAAATCGCAGGAGCAATCGAGCGGACTCCGGGAGTGCCTGCGAGCTTCGTCATCAAGCCGCGGTAATCCCGAATTCCTTCCGGGCTGATGGGCTTCAGATTAATGTGCGCGGTAACGCCGAGCAGCCGGTCGCGAATGGCCTGGCGAAATCCGGTGTTCATGGCCAGCGCTATGACCAGGGTTGCTACGCCGGCCGCAACGCCGATGACAGAAAACAGCGTGACGAGACGAAGCACAGCAGGCCGATGCCGCGAACGAAGGTAGCGCAGCGCCACCATCCATTCGAAATTCATTTGGCATCGCCGGCAGAATTTGAATCGGTTGCAGAACTCGCTTCGGCCGCGGCGTCCTCTTGGCCAGTTCCTTGCGGCCTCAGCAGCGGGAAGAGCACTACCTCGCGGATGGTGTGGGAATTTGTGAGTAGCATCACCAGGCGGTCAATGCCGATGCCTTCACCCGCGGTTGGCGGCAGGCCGTGCGCCAGCGCGCGGATATAATCTTCATCGAGCTGTTTCGGTGCTTCGTCGCCGCCGCGCTCAATCTGCTCGCGAAAGCGCCTCTCCTGTTCCTCCGGATCGTTCAATTCGGAGAAGCCGTTGCACACTTCACTTCCAGCGATGAAGACTTCGAACCTTTCGGTGACGCTCGGATCATCGCGGCGCGCTTTCGAGAGCGGAGAGATGGCCGTCGGATAATCGTAAATGATGGTGGGCTGAATCAGGCGGTCCTGGACGAATTCGTCGAACAACGCGCCGGTGATTTCCCCATCAGAGCTGGTGGCGGCGATCGGAATCGGCTCGCGGCCGGAGCGTTTGGCCCAATCGTTGTAACGGCCCGCGAGCTTACGCGCTTCGCCGGGCTGCGCGAGCTGCAGCGCATTTGGGGAGGGTCCAGCGGGCTCGGGCCAATTGCGGCAGATCGCTTCGCGCATCGAGAGCCGCTCAAATTTCGAAAAATCGAGCTGCACTTCGCCGTAGGGAATTTTCTTGCTGCCGCAGATTTTCTCCGCGAGGGAGGAAAGCAACTCTTCACTCAAATCCATCAAATCGCGATAGTCGCTATAGGCCTGGTAGAACTCGAGCATCGTGAATTCCGGATTGTGCGTGGCATCGATGCCTTCATTTCGGAAATTGCGATTGATCTCGAAAACGCGGTCGAGTCCTCCGGCGATCAGGCGCTTTAAATACAGCTCCGGGGCGATGCGCAGATATAAGTCGATGTCGAATGTGTTGTGATGCGTGACGAAAGGCCGCGCCGTCGCCCCGCCGGCAATCGGATGCATCATCGGAGTTTCGACTTCGATATAGCCGCGGCTGACGAAGAAGGTTCGCAGCTCGGCCATGATTCGCGCGCGCTTGACGAATATCTCGCGCACGTTCGGGTTGGCGATCAAATCCAGATAGCGTTGGCGATAGCGGATGTCTGGATCGGCGAGGCCATGAAACTTCTCGGGCAGCGGGAGGAGCGCTTTCGTGAGCAGCTCCAGCTTTTCCACCCACACGGTCAATTCATTCGTCTTGGTGCGGAAGAGGTGCCCCGAAACGCCAATGATATCGCCGAGGTCCAGGGAGCGGAAAAGCTCGTAGGCTTCCGGACCCACGGCGTCGAGCTTGACGTAAAGCTGCAGCCGCGTTCCCTGGCCCAAAATGTGTGCAAATCCAGCCTTTCCATGGGGACGCAGGGCCACCGCGCGTCCGGCTACGCGCACGTTTACGGGCTCGGCTTCGAGTTCTGCCGCGGTCTTGGATTCAAATTTTGAGGCGATTTCGTCGGCCGAATGAGTCCAATCGAACTTGTGAGGGTAGGGATCGCGTCCCTGCGCGACGATATCTGCCAGCTTCTTTCGCCGTTGCAGAAACTGATCGAGCGGCTCGAATTGCAATCAAAATTCCTTTCGCGGAGTCGAGCGGAAGTATAACGGTCAAATTCTGGGAAGGTCAAGGAAAGGGCTTGCATCGTCTGGTATAATCCCGGGCTCTGGTGGAGGTCCCTTTGTCCCTCTCATTGGTTAGGACCCTTTTCACGAAGCGCCGCAGCGTGCGCGATGATTGGATCTCCTGGCTGCCTCCCGATAAAATCACCCTCTTCAAATCCATCAGCACGCGCTGGGATCGCGCGCTGAACATTTCCGGCATCGCTCTGCAAGAAGCCTTTGAATTGCGCCGCCATGGCAAGTTCGAGCAAGCGTATTTGCACGTGCAGATAACCAGCGAGCTGGTTGCGCGCAACGCGGCCGAGCTGACGCGGGCCATGCGATTAATGAACAGCGAAGCGCGACACGTGGGAAATCTGCCGACAGTAGAGCCATTGAATTCCGCGTACTTCTATGGCGAATCGGCCAAGGAAGTGGCGCACTGGAATACTTTTTTTCATTGGGTCTTGTTTGATTCGCGGACGCAATTTTTCCAGAAGCTTCGTGTTCTCGAGAACGTGATTGATGATACGGCGTCGTATTTTGCGGCGCTCGCCGACGAGTTGCTCGATCCTCAGACGGATGACCTGGATGCCAACTGGCAGATGCTCGCCTGCCTGGAATGTGATCTGAACACATGCGCGCGGGAGCTCGAGGTAGTGCTGAAAGGTTTGCTGCGGAATTTGCCGGTGACTTCAGTTGCGACGCTTCGCGAGGGGCTGGAGGCGCCGCTGCCGCTGACGGCTGCGAAGGCTCGCGCACGCAAGTCACGCGTTGCGAGCTAGTCTTTAATCCGGTAGTCGCGCTCCGTGGCGGTCTGCGTTGTTTCGGGCGACGCCTCCGCATCCGGCAGGCTTTCGAGCTAGACGCACACCGCATTTCCTAAGACAATCAATTCGCCTCTCTGGCTGCGCTTTGCCGAGAGGGCAAAGCGAGCGAATCCATTCGCGGTGCTTGCGCGTCCAAAGAAGCACGACTTAGGAAACGCAAGTACAACTCAGGGGGCGCATGACGCATCGCAGTAAGGGATGCGTCCCGCCGGGACTTGTGACCCGCACGAGACGAACCGATACCCAGGAGATGCCCGAAGCCGACGTCATCCGGCTCGCCCAGCGTGGTGACCCGTCTGCCTTCGAGCGCCTCTATCGGATGCACAACCGGAGGGTCTACTCCCTTTGTTTGCGGATGGTTGGAAATACGGCCGAAGCCGAAGACCTGACGCAGGAAGCGTTCCTGCAGCTCTTTCGCAAGATTGCTTCATTTCGCGGCGAGTCGGCGTTCTCCACGTGGCTTCATCGCCTCTCCGTAAACGTGGTGCTGATGAAGCTCCGGAAGAAGCGCATGCCCGAAACTTCCCTCGAGGAGCAGACCGAGCCGGACGAAGAAACCGGCGGACCGCGACGGGATTTCGGGACACCGGACTTGCAGTTGAGCGGATCGGTGGATCGGGTAAACTTGCAACGCGCAGTGGAGCAACTTCCTCCGGGCTATCGGGCAATCTTCGTACTGCATGACGTGCAAGGGTACGAGCACAACGAGATCGCGGAAATCATGGGTTGCTCGATCGGGAATTCGAAATCGCAATTGCACAAAGCGCGGATGAGATTGCGGGAATTGCTCCATGAGACTCTACGGGACCAGGCGCGGGAGCAGCGGCAAGCGGTGAAATCGGAAGCGGCGGGAGAGAGTTAGCGCGGAAAGAATTTGATTCGCGGAATTTGATTTGTGGAGTTTGATTTAGAAGGAACCGAAATATGCCAGCCATGCAGTGTCGTGAATTTGTGCAAGCTCTCGATGTTTGGATGGACGGGGAGCGGCGGCCCGATGCCGAGGCGCACGTTCGCAGCTGCGCGGATTGCAGCGGGCTGGTAGCGGACCTCGAGAGCATCCGCAGCGCCGGGCGGGAATTGAGCGATGTGGAACCACCGCCGCGGGTTTGGGCGGCGATCCGGTCGCAATTGGAAGCAGAAGGCTTAATGGAGCCGCGCGGCTGGCGGAGATGGTTGCCGTCATTCGGCATTGGTTGGATGCGGCCTGCGTTGGCGGGCGCTCTGCTTGTGGTGCTCGCGGCTGGTGGATTCGTTCTCGGCACGCGATTCAGCAAATCGAATAATCTTGCGACCTGGAAAACCGGCAATCTGGCGGCCACTGCGCCAATTGAAGCCGACCTCGGCAAGTTCGAGCTTCACGCCGTGTCTGCACTGCACGAGCAGAACCCTACCGTGAACGTTGCGTTCAAGCAAAACCTCGAAATCGTTGACAACTACATCGCAGAATGCGAGAAGAGTGTTCAGGACGACCCGGAAGATGAGCTCTCCCGGGATTACCTCTACGGGGCCTATCAACAAAAAGCAGATTTGCTCGAGCAGATGAGCGAGCGCGGGGAGAACCGCCAATGATGCGCGTGTCTATACCTTTCGAATCGTGGGCCTCGAAGACGGCGATGACGTTCGGCACGGGGCTGCTGCTGGCCGCGAGCGTCACGGCGGCGCCGCGACACCTCGAGAAGCATTTCAAAGTCGGTGCGCATCCGGTGATCACCATCCACAATCCCGACGGGATCGTGACCGTGAAAGCGTGGACGCGGCCGGAAGTGAAGCTCGTTGGCGACAGCCAAAGCGACAAAGTGGAAATTGACGCGGAACAGACCGGGAACCGCGTGGATTTGAACGTGCGCACCATGGTGGACGACATCAGACCCGACGAAATGCGCGCGAATTTTGAGCTGTTCGTTCCGGAAGATGCGGAGCTGCAGATTCACAACGATTCCGGATCGGTGGCGGTGCAGGACGTGACCGGCGACATGGCGCTCGATACGATTGCCGCGGGCGTCGCTTTGCAGGACGCGTCGGGCTATCTTTCCATCAAGACGGTGGGCGGCGCGGTGCAGTGCATCCGCTGCGCGGGGCGCATTGAGATTACTTCGATTAGCGGCAACGTGAAACTGATGGATATGCGCAGCTATAGCGTGCGCGCACAGACCACGCGCGGCGACATCGCCTTCGATGGCGCGTTTCTGCCGAATGGGACTTACCGGCTCACGAATTACAGTGGTCTGATTGACGTGCGGCTCTCGCCCGATGATTCATTTGACTTGAGCGCGACGACCGTGAGGGGCAAAGTGCAGAACGACGCGAATCTCACTCCGGCGGCGCCGCGGAAGGGCCCGGTATCCCGATTCGCGCAGAGTCTCTTTAGCGTCTACAACCAAGGCAAAGCGAAAGTCGAACTGAAATCGTTCGATGGTACAATCAACATCCACAGGCGCGAATAGCGCCGCGTTTCTCTGAACGCTAACCGCGAAAATTCGCTGCCCACTTCGCCAGACAATCGCTCCCGCAAACTTCTTTGCCTTACCGGATTCATGGGCACCGGCAAATCTACCGTTGCGCGCTTGCTGGCGCGGCAGATCGGCTGGCATCACGCGGATCTCGACCGCCGCATCACCGATTCTACCGGGCACTCCATTCCTGAAATCTTCGAGGGCGAGGGCGAAGCCGCATTCCGCAAGCTGGAGTATGAGGAGCTGGCGCGGACGCTCGGCGAGGCGAAATCGCTGGGAAGGCCGACGATCGTATCACTCGGCGGCGGGACTACGGCGCAGCCTGCGAATCTGGCGGTGCTGGAACGAAATGCAGCGACGTTGATCTGGCTGCATTGCCCGGTGGAGGAATTGCTGCGGCGGTGCGCACGTATCACGAATCGGCCGCTTTTTCGCGACGAAGCTAGTTTTCGTGAACTCTATCTGCAGCGGCTTCCTTTCTACGAACTGGCTCATTATCGCGTGGAGAGTTCAGTGGAACCTTTACGGGTGGTGGAACAAATTCTTGCTCTCGGAATTCTGGATAAGGTGCTCGCATGAAAATTTCGATGAAAAGATATTTTTTGAGCACCGGCGTGAGAGTCGCGCTACCGGCGGCGGTGATTTTTTCGGCGGCGGTTTTTGCCATTGGTGGCGCGCACGCGCGAGGCGATATCGCAGCGGCAGCGCGGCTCGACCGGGCGCCGGCGTCCGGTACGTTTTCTGCAGACAAGGGAAAATTCAAGATAGCAGTGAACGGGCAGACGCTCGGCACCGAGGAATTCGAAATTCGCCCAAACGGCGATCATTGGCTGGCGCAAGGGACCACAGAATTGAAGACCGCGGAGGGAGCGGCCACGCACGTGACCTCGCGGCTAACGATGCAGCCTGATGGATCGCCGTCTGCTTACAACTGGTCGACCGAAGGCGCGAAGAAGGCTTCGGCGGATATCACTTTCCAAGGGAACGTAGCGACTATTGTGTTGCACGTGGAGGGCGCGAAGCCGTTCACGCAGCAATTTACGTTCAGCACGCCACAAATCGTGATTCTGGATAACAACACGTATCACCAGTATGAAGTTCTGGCGCGGCTTTACGACCGCGAGAAGAAAGGCACGCAGACTTTTTCGGTGCTGGTGCCGCAGGAGATGACGCCCGGGAGTGTGACGGTGGAATCGGCTGGGGAGTCGTCTTTAGGCGGGGCGAAATATGAAGAATTAAGGGTGCGGACGGCGGATTTGGAAGTGGATCTATATCTGGATAGCAATCGCCGGTTGATGAGGCTGGTGTCGCCGGCATCGAATGCGGAAGTGGTGCGGGAATAAGGTATTCGCGGCGCCGCCTGCGCGCTTTCTGAGCACCGTTCCATGCGCGCGAGCGGCGCATGGAACACGCCGCTCGCCTGCCAATCGCTAGAGATCTTCGAGTTGAATTTCTACAGCTGGGCGCGATTTACGATTTGCGGAGCTTCGATCCGGCGCGGCTTTTCGATTTCCACCGGCACCGAGATCTCCGAGCCCTTGCGCAGGACGCTTAGCGTGACGGTCTTTTGTTCAACCTTCTGACGGAGCTGCGAGCGCAGTTCGCGCGTGGACTTCACGGCCGTTCCATCCACTTTGGTGATTACGTCGCCCGCTTTCAGGCCCGCTTTTTCCGCCGCAGTTCCGGAGCGAACTTCACGGACCAGAATGCCCTCACCGCTCGGCGCGCCAAAGTAATCGCCCAACTGGCCGTTCAAATCTTCCGCGCCGATGCCGAGGAGCGGCGTGTGGAAATCCATCACTTCCGGAGTCATCACGTTGAAGTCGAAGTCCGGCATGGTGAATTCCTGGACCTTGGGCATCTTGAACTTGTAGGCGCGTGGCCCGATTTCAGTGTCGAACGCCCCGTTATCGCGCTCGCCGACTTCGATGGTGATGTTCTGAACGCTGCCGTCACGGGAGATGCTGAGCGGGATCGCGCGGCCCGGAGGAGTTTCGCGGACGAGACGGCGAAACTGGATGGTGCCTTCGACGGCCTGACCCTCGTAAGAAAGGATTACGTCGTTCTCTTTTAGTCCGGCCTTGGCGGCCGGGCCATCGGGATCAATATTGCCGACAACGACGCCGCGGGTTGCGGAGAGCTTGAGCTCCTTGACTTTGTCCGCAGTTACTTCGGAGATTTCGATGCCGAGCCAGCCGCTGCCATCGTCGCTGCTCCAAACGAGCGGCGTGGCGGACTTGAGCTTGATGACGTGCTTTTCGTCCTGCTGGGCGAGAGCGGCGGCTCCCCCGGCCTGTTCATCGGACTGAAGGCTCGCTAGATTCGCAGTGAGACTGTCGAGGGTGCCCACCCCTTGCGATTCCATATCGTCCTCCACCGCTGCGAGCTCGTCGCTGCTCGCCGCAATTTCATCAGCCAGAGCGGCGGCTTCGTCCGCAATGGACAGCGCTGCGGAATCGCCTACAACATTATTCAGATCGCAGGCTGGCGCCGGTGAGGGCGCGGGAGTTGCTTCTTGCGGCGCAGGCGCGGGCTTCGGCGCGGGCGCAGACGATTGCCCGAAACTTGCCGCGGGAAACGCAGTGAATAAGATAGCCAGGGCGCCCACTCCAATCATCGCGGTCCATTTGGTAATACGCATCTTGAACCCTCCTTGTTCCATTGAAATGTATCGCCCCGTGGTGAAATTCTGGCCGGCTAGATGCCAGGCTCTTGCAGGACTACGCGGATCCCGCCGTTGACCGTGCGCAGCGATATCCTGTTGCCCCCTCCGCCCAACATTCCCGATATGCCACGGCCGGCGTAAGAACTGGTGGCGGTGACGGGAAGCTGCGAAGAGAAGTCGCCGTTCAGGCTGAGCGCGTTCAGGTCGGCGCGTGCGTCGTGAGGCAGGCCCAGGACCACCGAGCCATTGACGGTCTCGAGAGCCATGGGGCCATCATCCGAGAGCTGCCGCAGTTCCAGGCGGATGCTGCCGTTCGTGGTGCGCGCGCTGAATCGTCCGGAACTGTCGCTGACATTAACGTCGCCGTTTACGGTGCGCAGATCGCCTTTACCATTGACGCCGCGGACGAGAACATTCCCGTTGACGGTCTCGACGCCGCCGAGCAGCACGCGATAGGGTACGTGGACGTGATATTCGACGGCGACTTCGACGCCCGAGCCTTGCGGGTAGCGAGTGCGTACGGCGACGCGATCGCGGGCGGAATCCACTTCAATTTGCACGCGGGCCAGATCCCTTTCATCGCCCGTGGTGGTCTTCACAGCTCGGACTTCCACTTCATCGCGTTCCCAGCCGTCCACCTGGACGGAACCATTCACATTCAAGAGCGCAAAGCTGCCTCCACTCGAGAGCGGATATTTCTGTTCATAGACTTGAGAAATCGCGAAGCTGTTTGATGGAAGGCTGAGAATCGCTGCTGCAACTATCAGCGATCCCAGAATCGCCCTGCGCCCTGCTTTGTGCCACGCCTGCGTCAACATCCCACTCACGGCTCCCTCCCGTGCGAAGAATCGCGTCGCTTGGCCCGAAAACCTGGAATGCGTTTGGCGCCTCGTTGCGGCGCACGTGATACCGGATTAATTGCCGCCCGGCGGTCCGTCGGTGCGTTCGGTTTCTTCCCTCTGTTCTTGCAGCTCGACGAGCTTGCGTTGGAGCTGCTCCATTTGCAGCTTGTAGATGCGCACTTGCTTCGAAGTGTCGCTCAGCACGAGGCGGATATTTCCTGCCACGGTGCGCAGGCGCAAAAGTTCGCCACCGCCATTCAATTCGCCCGCGGCACGAATCACGTGCTTGCCGTTGGATTCGTCGTCGTAGCTCACTTTGATCGGCAGCGCGGGATCGACCGTGAAGCGGTGCGCGCCGCCCAGCTGAATCGAGGCGTCAATGGTGAGCGGCAATTCCTTTGGGATGTAGACCACGATATCGCCGTCGGAGGATTGCAGATCGCAGCCGCCGGGAAACTTTGCGCCGTTGCCAAACCACGCCGTGATGCCGCCAGCGCTGGTGAAGGCGCGAACGGGGCTATCTACTTGCGTAAGATAGATGCTGCCGCTGCTGGATTCGAGAGTTGCGGGCCCGGAGGCGCGCACGACGCGAATGCCGCCGCCCGCGGTGCGCGCCCGAACGATACCGGCCGCTTCGCCGACTTCGATCTGGCCGCCGGATGTGTCGGCGATGAGTTCCTTGGCGACTTTTTCCACCGAGACGTTGCCGCCTCCGGTGCCCAGATGCGCGATTCCACCAATTGACGCCACTCGAATATGGCCGCCGCCCGTGCGCAGTGTGGCCGCGCCGGCAATTTTTCCGGCTACGATATGCCCGCCGCCCGTGATGGCGCTCAAATCTCCGGCGACATCACGAACGGTGATATGTCCGCCGCCGGTCTCAAGCCGCGCTGAGGCGCCGAACGATCCAGCGGAAATATTGCCGCCGCTGGTTGCCAGCGACACGACTCCGTCCACATCTTCGCTGTTGAGATTCCCGCCGTGCGTGGTGACGTCGAGATTGTAATCTCGCGGCACTGTAACGTCGAATGTGACCCACAAGCGTCCCGATAACTTCGCACTGGTGACCTGGCCGCGGAGCAGAACGCGTCCGGCTTCAGGCCGGGCGATTAGATTGAAATGCTGCAGGACTTCTTCGGCGTCGGGCTTGCTCGCGTCGGTGGCGAGCACCACGTGATACTCCACCCGGTCGGTATCGCGGGTATGAATCGTGACGTCGCCGAGATCGGTGGAAAGAATGAGACGCTCGCCTTTGTGCGTGTTCACGGCTCCGGCGAGTTCGCGCTTCATGCGCGATGCGGGCGGCGGATCTTTGGGGGTTGGCCGGGCGAAGATTGCGGGTGCAAAGAGTAGTGCCGCCACCAGCGCCGCGCGCAGCGGCAATTGCAATTGGCCGGCGCCGGCTCCCCGCAAATTTCCGCACGCGATCACACTTCGAAACATCCGGCTCCCTTACTTTCTCCCTGTTTGATTTTCAAAATGCCGCAGCAGTCCCACGCGCCCAGATTCCAGCCATGCTGACAGACACTAAAACTTTTCCTGTGGGCCCAAATCCTGAATCATCGCCGCGCTTTGCAGGCGGATATAAATGCTGGGATCCCGCTGCGCGCGCTCGTGCAGCACTTCGAGCAAGCGCGGATCAGAAGTGACCTGGCCCTTGGCCAGCATTTCGCGAAGAGTATTGATGGCCTCGATGCGCACGCCGGGATTTCCATCTTCCACGAGCGCGGTCACTAATGTCTGCTGCACGACCTCCTGCGGCTGCGTGGTGTCGAGCGCCTCGAGCGCCTTTAGGCGCACGGCTGCATTCTGATCGCTACGCAGCAAGTGGCAGAGCGCCTGGCGCACGTCCTCATCGGCGGCACGCGACCGGAGCATTTCGACGGAATTGATGCGCACGTCGGGAGCGAAGCGCTGATTGTTGCGGAGGACGTAGAGAAGGACGCGCTTAACATCGTTATTTGCGGGACTGCCCTGCAGGACCATCGGCTGCGGCGACTTCATGTGCACTTCGACTTGCGGCGAGGCATCGTCGCCCGTCGGCTCCCAATTAATTCCAGTGATATCAGCGGTGCGGAGATATTGGTCGTCGAGCGGCGCGCCGGCCGGGATATCGTTCGTTGCGTCCGGACCATCCGAGGTGACCGAAGGCGCGGAGGGAGAGGGCGGGGGAGTCACGATCGCGTGCCCGAACCATCGCGGATACAACGCGCCAGCCGTGAATCCCATAAAAATCAGCACGACCGTGGCAGCCGCGGGATGCAGCGCGAGCCAGTGAGTGGGCATGAGCGCATCGAGCCAGCCGCGCAATCCGCTATGACTCTTTACTTCGCTTTCATCGAGAGCATCGGTGAGGCCCGCGCGGCAAGCGGCGAGAAGATCCGCGCTCGGCTCCGCGTGCGGCAATTCCGCGAGAGATTCCATCAACCGGCGATACTCCGCCAGAAACGAAGCGCACTGCGAACATTGCGCGGCATGCGTTTCGACTTCTGCTGCTTCGGGCCGCTCGAGTTCATCGGCGGCGAAAAGAGCTGTTCTCTCAGCGAACGGGCCGCACGGCTTGAACTCCGGCCGTTCGAGAGAATTCGGATTGGAAGGGTCGATCATTCCAGTTGCGCCTCGCTTATCTCATTCCGTCCAGGCTCGCGCGAAGCTTGCGCGTCGCCCGGAACAGCGAATTCTTTACTGTCTCTTCAGATGTGCCCAGCATGTCGCCAATTACTCTCAGCTTCAGCCCTTGATAGTGCTTCAATTCGAAAACCATGCGCTCGCGCGGCGAAAGACGTTCGAGTGCGCTTTGGATGTGCCGGCCGAGTTCGTCGCCAAGAAGCTTGCGCTCCGGGTTCGCTCCCGCTCTCGTTTCCGGCTGGCGATCGAAGAAGTCACGTGACGTTCCTTCACTCTCATCCGGCACCGGCGCTTGGTCTTCGCGGCGGCTGGAGCGGCGCCGCAAATGATCGAGCGCTACATTGGTAACGATGCGATACAGCCAGGTATAAAAGCTGCACTCGAATCGAAACCGGTGCAGATTACGATAGACTCGGAGAAAGCCTTCCTGGTAAATGTCCCGGGCATCTTCACTGCGGTGGACTAGATTGAGCGCCAATCGCAGCACTTCGCGATCGTAGCGCCGGACGAGTTCTTCGAAGGCCAGACGGTCTCCGGCCTGCGCCGCGCGAACGAGCGCGTGTTCGTCCGAAATCTTCACTGCTGCGTGGCGCGCATCTCGCTCGAGAGCGACGCTCATCCCCATCGTGTGACCCACCGGTTGCGTAGGGCTCGAATTGCCGCCCTCCGGGACTTCTCCCGCTTCGCAACTGACCCGGTTACTTGCCTTTCTCCCAAGCCCCAGTGTCATAGACGTGGCTCACTCCAGCAGGTAAGCATCAAATCCGACCGATAACGAACATTTGTCCCACGGATGGGACTCCTGGCCTCGATTTTGGAGATCATTGCCGTTGCGATTTCAGATTCCTGTAGGGGCGAAAACGTTGTTCGGACGATGCGGGACGTGCTTCGGAATTGCTTTTTTTGCTTAGAGTTAGGCGGCAGGGGCACGGTGGCTAGTATGCGAATCTAGAGGAGGTTCCCGTTTGTTTGGTTCGGCCGGCCCTCTACTCAGTTGGAGCGGCCTACACCTCCTGTAGCATCTGAGGAACCATCATCGCCGCTGCGCTCTCGCTGGACGTAGACGCCCAGTCGGATCAGGCCGTAGACGCTTACGCAAACCAGGAAATCGAGGAAAAGGCCGAGATCAATATTAGAGCCGGGGTGGCGCCAGACGGCTGGAACGTGCGGCTGCAGGGAGAAGTAATATATGGCATTGCCGAGGAGAATGGCGAGGAGATACTCGATCCAGCGCCGAAGGCTTGTTCCCAGGAATTTTCTGGTCATGATTGCGGCCACCGGATGACAACGGATTTTTCGGCGCGGGAAGCTGTGGGTTGCCAAGGCTCCCTTGCCATTCCTTTTAGAATCTCGCTCACTCACTCACCTCGAGGCGAATTGGACGTTGTGCGACGGTCCAGCACCATCTTCCATGCGATGATATAAAGAAAGATAAAGGAACACTGATGCAGCTCCGATCCGCAGCTCATGGCTATCACACTTTATAGCGATATTTCCCAATTGCGAGGTATCGGACCGCAGCGCGCAGCGGCCCTTGCTGAGCGCGGATTTCATACCGTCGCGGATTTGCTGAGTTACCTTCCCTTCCGATACGAGGACCGTATTCGTTTTACACCGATTGCCGAAGTGATTCCGGGGCAGTTTTTTACGATTCAGGCAGAAGTAACCTCCGGAGCGGCGATTCGCTTCGCGCGCGACCGGAATCGGATGTTCTTGATGAAGGTGCGCGATGCCAGCGGGATTCTGAGCGTGCGATTTTTTCACGGGGCGTATCTCGAAGGGCGGCTCAAGCCGGGGGTACGACTCGTGCTGCATGGCAAAGTGGATATGGATCCGGCCCTTACTTCGCGGCGCGAAATGGTGAATCCGCAATACGAGATTCTTTCGAATGTGAGCGCCGGAGATGAGGCACAGGCGGATTCCACTGAAGTCGGGCGCATCGTGCCGATCTACGAAGCGATTAGCGATATCAGCTCGCGGATGCTGCGGCGCGCGATTTATGGAATTCTGCGCGAGGTGGGAAGCCAAATTCCAGAAACGCTGCCCGAGGCGATTCGCGCGCGCTACGCGCTTCCTTCGCGACGCGAGGCGGTGATGTACGTTCACTTCCCGCCGGCTAATGAAGATCTCGAACTTCTGAATAGTTTTCGCAGCCCGGCGCACGTGCGGATGATATTCGAGGAGTTCTTTTTCTTTCAGCTCGGGATTGCTGCGCGGCGCAAGCAAGCGCGCGCGCAGGCCGGAATTCCATTGCGTGTGCGGGACGATAAAATTCGCGCGGCAATAAAGAGGATTTTGCCGTTCAAGCCAACCGGCGCGCAAAAACGCGTGCTGGCGGAGATTGCCGGCGATCTTGAGGGCCCTTCGCCGATGAATCGCCTGCTGGAAGGGGATGTCGGTAGCGGCAAAACACTTGTCGCGTTTGAGGCGGCGGTGATCGCCATGGAAAACGGCTGCCAGGTGGCGCTCATGGCTCCGACGGAAATTTTGGCGGTGCAGCATTTTCTCTCGGCGCGGCGAATCTTCGCGGCTGCGGGCTATCGCGTGGAATTGCTGATCAGCGGAATGAAGAAGGCTGAAAAACTGGCGGCGCTCGAGCGCATTCGCTCGGGTGAAGCGCAATTCATCACCGGGACGCACGCGTTGATTGAGGATCCCGTAGGATTCGCGCGGCTGGGATTGGTGATCGTGGACGAGCAGCACCGTTTCGGCGTGCTGCAGCGGAAACGGCTCATGGAAAAAGGAGCATCGCCGCACGTGCTGGTGATGACCGCGACGCCGATTCCGCGCACCCTGGCGTTGACAGTCTACGGCGATCTCGAGCTGTCGGTGGTGGACGAGATGCCTCCGGGGCGCACGCCGGTTTCCACCCGCTGGCTCGACGAAGCGCAACTTCCCGCTGCGTGGGAAGCGATCCGTCGTGAAATCGCCGCCGGGCGGCAGGCCTATATCCTTTACCCGGTGATCGAAGAATCCAAGCAGGAGTTGAAGGCCGCGACGGCGGAATTCGAACGGCTTTCTCGCGATGTTTTTCCGAATCTGAAACTCGGGTTGCTGCACGGGCGTTTGCCGAGCGATGAAAAAGAGAATGTGATGGAGCTTTTTCGGCGCCGCGAGCTGCACATCCTTGTGGCCACCACCGTCATCGAAGTCGGCGTAGATATTCCCAACGCGACGGTGATGCTCATCGAGCATGCCGACCGCTTCGGACTTGCTCAACTGCATCAGCTTCGCGGCCGGATTGGCCGCGGCAGTGCCAAGTCCGTCTGCATACTTGTGGCGCCGAAGAAGATTACCGGCGACGCTCGCGAGCGCATCGAGACCATGGTCGCCACCACCAACGGCTTCGAAATCGCCGAACGGGATTTGAAACAGCGCGGCCCGGGCGAATTCTTCGGCACGCGGCAGCATGGCGATCTCGCTTTTCACGTCGCGCATCCCCTCCGCGATCACAAACTTCTGGAACTGGCGCGCACCGAGGCTTTCGCCATCGCGCAAAACCCGGCGCGCGCCGACGAACTGAATAAGCTCACCGCGCAACTAGGGCCTGCATGGCAGAAGCGCTACCAACTGGCGGCGGTGGGATAACTCGCGAACATGCGCGTGATCGCTGGAAAATACGGCAGCCGTCCGCTGAAATCGCTCAAGGGAATGGCCATGCGTCCTTCGAGCGATCGCCTGCGCGAGACTTTGTTTAATGTGCTCGGCCCATTGGTGAAAGATTCGCTTTTCGTCGATTGCTTCGCCGGGACCGGCTCGGTGGGAATCGAAGCGCTCAGTCGCGGCGCACGCGAGGCCATCTTCATAGAAAATCACGGGCCGGCCGTGGCGCTGATTCAGAAAAATCTCGATTCCCTGCAGATCAGCCGCGGCACGGAAATTTTGAGAATGGATGCGCTCCGCGGCCTCGAGAAGCTTTCCGATCGCCGGCTTCTTCCCGATTTCATTTTTCTGGATCCGCCCTACGCGCAGACGCGGGAGTACATCGCGGTTCTCGAATTCATCGGGTCGGCCCGGCTGTTGGCGCCTGAGGGCTGCATCATTGCGGAGCATTCGCATCATGTGGAGCTGCCGTCGTTCCTCGAGAATCTCGAGCGATTCCGCGTGCTCAAGCAGGGCGATTCGAGTCTGAGTTTTTATAGCCTCTCCCTCGCTGCCTGAAACTTCGCACTCGCTACTCCGTGACGAGGCAATGACGCCATGTTCGGCACTCCCCCTACGTCGAGCCGGTTCATCGTGCTTTTCTCCCGAGACAACGGCTCACCGAGTACCGGCATCTCCGTACCAGCGAGACCCGTACGGACGGTCTCTCCCGGTTCCCGACACTTTGACTCTATAATGGACACTGAATGCGGCCCGCAGGTTCCCTGGTAAGACGCCCCTCTCGGCTGCCCAGGTTTAGCGTTGCTTGGGAAACTCGCAGTAGTGCGTTCCGATCAAGTTTGGATGCTGTGCTGCACGGGCCGAAGCCGCCGTCTTGGGACCAATTTCCGGAAGAGGATCCGCTGCGCGTCGTGTGGGTGCGCGGTCCGGTTCCGGCGCGCGCGATGGCGGTTTCATCGCTGTGGCACGTGGCCGCGATATTTATCATGATGCTGCCGATCTGGGGCGCCATCCATTGGGATCAGCCGCATCCGATTGTCTCGGATTTTCACATTACCTACGACCTTCCGCTGCCGGAGCTGCCGCCCGTTTCCCCACCGGCATCCGCGCATACAGCCGCTCCCGTGGCCAAGCCGAGCCCGCCCGGAAAGCCGAACGAGCCTTTGCCGCCCGAAGGCGCCGACGCTTTCAATCCACGCCAAACCATTCTTTCGCAGCCGCAGCGCGTGACGCATCCGCGGCAGACTTTGATTCAGCCGGATGCTTCGCCGGAGCCTCCGAAGGTTGTGCCCCAACTGCCGAATATCGTCGAGTGGGGCAAGGCGACACCTCCAACCACGCCGAAGCTGCAGATTTCTGCTTCGGCTCTTGCGCCCATCCTGAAAAATCGCCGCCACGAGGCGGCCGCTGCGCCTGACATTCGTCGCGAGGCGCAACAGCCAGATGCATCCCTGGCGAAATCCGGCGGCGATATTCCCGATCTAAAGATGCCGGTGAAGCCGGCAAGCGCGCCGGTGATGCAAGCGCGGCGTCCGGAGGATGCGGCCGTTCCGCAAATCGAGAATAGCGCGCCGAATTCGGGAGCGTTGAATATCGCGCCCGCGGCTTCCAACATTCCTTCTCCGAAGATGCCCGTTGGCGCTAGCAGCGCTCGCATGGCGAAAATGCCCGGTGAGACGAGCGATGCCGGGCCCGCTCCGTCGATTACAAACGCTGCTCCCGCGAATTCCGCTACCACGCTCGGTTTTGCCCATTCGGGTTCCGGTGCATCGCAAGTGAAAATTCCTGGAGCCGGAGGCACATCCGCTCGCGGTGGCCCGGTGGTGCGCGCGCAGGAAAATTCCGGTGACGCAGGAGCGGCGCCGGCGATTCGGGGCAACTATTCGGGCGGGGATTCGAGCTTGCGGCGGCTCGTTTCGCTATCCGCGAATCCTGCACCGCCTGCGCCGAATGTTGAAATTCCAAAAGGCAATCTCAGCGCGAAGCTTTCCGCTTCGCCCGGTGGTACAAGGCAAGGCGTTCCTGGTGGCGCGCCGAATGGATCTCCGAATGGACAAGGAAATAACGGCGGTGGTCTGAACGCCACGGGCGGGACTGGCACGCCTGCCGGAGGAACCGGCTCGGGTGCGGGACCCGGTGGGAATGGAAAATCCGGACCGCCGGGTGTTTCAATCACTTCCGCTCAGCCCGGCCCAACGACGGCGATGGGTGGAACCGGCGGCAATGGAAGCTTGCGCCCAAATCTCGCGCTGCAACCCAAGCCGATCGCTGATCCGCCGGCGAATCCGATGAAGCGCAGGGCTGCCTTCGGTCCTGGGGATTTCGACACGGGCTTGGCCCCGGAAAAAATTCTTGGCGACAAGAAAATTCATACGATGTACATAAACCTGCCGAATTTGACGAGCGCGAGCGGAAGCTGGGTGCTGAATTTTGCGGAGTTGCAGGAGCGTCGCTCGGCAGGCGCAACGAATAATATTTCCGCGCCTTTGGCGGTGCGCAAAGTCGATCCGAAATATCCCACTTCACTGGTAACCGCGAGAGTCGAAGGCGAAGTGGTGCTCTACGCCATCATCCGCGCGGACGGATCGGTGGATAGCATTCAGGTGCTGAAGAGTCTGGATCCCGAACTGGATCGCAATGCTATCGAAGCGTTGGCGCGCTGGAGATTTTCACCGGCTACGCGCGACGGTTCGCCCGTAGACGTCGAATCCGTGGTGCATATCCCATTCCGAATTCCGCCGGATTTTTAATTTCGAAACTTATACAGACAAGACCGCGATCACGCGGGAAATGTCGCGCTCGGTATTGTAAATGAAAGGCGAGATGCGCAGGACTCCCTCGCGCAGCGCCACGAAGATTTTCTCCGCTTTCAACTTCTCGTAAAGCTCCCTGGTTTTCTCCCCGGCGCGCGACGCGATACAGATATATTGGCCGCGCTTTTCTTCTTCGGACGGCGAGGCCAGAACACAGCGGTCGTAGGGAAGGCGCTCGATCAGCATGCGAATGAGTTCCGTATTGTGGGCGTAAAGATTTTCGGTGCCGATGCTCGCAAGCAACTTCAGGGAAGCATCCCAAGCGGCCAGATTCGTGAAGCTGGCTGTTTCCGCTGTGTCCCAACGCCGGGCGCCGGGCCGCGCTCGCAACGCATCGAGCGGCAGACCGCCAAAATTGTGCGCGCCTTCGAGCGCCATCCAATAGACGCCGCCGAGCGGCAAGCGATCGCTCCATTCGCGCTTGGCCCAGAAAAACCCGGTGCCGTAAGGGCCGAGCATCCACTTGTATCCCGACGAAACGAGAAAATCGCAGCCGAGTTTCGTCACGTCCATGGGAATCGCGCCGGCGCATTGGCTGGCATCGAGCAGAAATTGAGCACCCGACGCACGGCAGGCCGCCGCCACTCGCGCAGCATCCAGGCGAGCGCCATTATCGAAGCGGACCAAGCTCGCGGAAACCAGTCGCGTCCGAGGCGTCAGATTCGACATGTAATCATCGGCGGTGATAAAGCGGCCGGCCGGCTCGATAATTCTCAATTTCAATTTTCCCGATTTCTGATAAGGCAGCCACGTGGCGAAATGCGCGGGAAATTCTCCCTTCCCGACGATCACCTCGTCTTCCGGCTTCCATTCGATGCCCGCCGAGACCGCGCCAAATCCGGAACTCGCGCCGGTGGTGAGTGCGATGTCGTCTGCATCCGCGCCAATTAATTTCGCGATCGACGCGCGCACGCGATCGGGCAATTCGAAATACACGCTCTCCGGCAGCCGATGCGGAAGTTTTTTCCATTCGAGCGCGAGTTTCGCCGCGTTCGCAGCGGCGATGGGCAGCGGACCTTGCGTGGAAGTATCCAGATAGATCGCGTCATCAAATTCCGCGAATTCTTTGCGATAGTCCATTTGAATTGCCGGGCGATCTTGCGCAGTAGTGGCTGACATGCACAAGAGTCTAGAAGTGCGCCGCGCGCTTTACACCAAAAAACTCGCGGCCACACGGCGAAGAAAAAGGCCAATTTGATCGGTGATGGCCGGAATTGAGTTTCTCTGGTAAGCGCGATTCAAAAGTGCGTGCGCAGATCGCGAAAGCTCGTCAAGATCAGCAGCCGTCCGCTGCCGCTTTCGAGTTCCGAATGTTCCAGCTCCCAAGTGGCATGATGCGGAATAAAAACCGCGTTCATCCCGGCGCCGAGCGCGGGATTGATATCACTCCGCGGACTATTCCCCACCATCCAGGCATTCGACTTCACCACTTTGAATTGATGAATGATGCGCTCGTAAGTGGACGCGTCTTTCTCGCCCACAATCTCGATCGCTTCAAAATGCGTCTGCAGCCCCGAGCGTTCCACTTTCGCCGCTTGCTCGGCCGCCTCGCCTTTCGTCAATAGAATCAGCCGGTGATGCCCCGCAAGATAGGCCAACGTTTCCGGCACGCCGTCCAGGATACGCGGCGGCGTATTTTCCATCTCGCTCACCAGCTCGTGAATCCATTGGACCATATCGCGCTTGGCCGCATTCCCCGCCAGCTTCATGTACGTATCTTCGAGCGAGCGCTTGAAGCTGCGCACGCCGTAGCCGTGCTGGCGAATATTGCGTCGCTCCGTTTCATTCAAAATATGCCGCGCGTACTCTCGCGTGTATCCCAGCGGCTCCATGCGCGAGATAAATTCCTCGATGGACTGCTCGAAGAAAATATTGTTCTCCCAGAGTGTGTCGTCCGCGTCTATCAGTAAGGTTTGCCGCGCCATCTGTCTTATTCCCTCACAATCCTCAGCAACGCATGCGGTGGCGAGCTCTGCGGCCGCACAGTTTCGCACAGGGTGGGCTCAGTCCGCGCGATTTTTCTCCGCTGCCAACGCAACACACTCCGCCGCAATTTCCATCGCCGCTCCCGGCCGCCCGATTTTCTTGGCCGCCTCACGCATGGCAGCCAGTCTCGCCGGATCATCCAGCAACTTTCCTATCTTCCACGCCGCGGTAGTCAATTCATGGCAGCGAATCGCCGCGCCTGCTTCGATCAAATGTTCCGCGTTGCGATCCTCCTGCGGCCCGGGCAGCACGCCAACGATCGCCATCGGCAGTCCCAGAGCCATCGACTCCGAAACGGTGAGTCCGCCGGCTTTTCCCACCAGCAAATCCGACGCGCCCATCCACTGATCCATCTCGTTCGTGTATCCGACAACATGCAATTGCGCTCGATGCTTTTCTCCAGCCGCCCAACTCGACGCCAACTTCTCCAATCGCTGTTTGATCTGCGTCGCTTTCCCGGTGATCGCCACAATTTGGCACGGCCGGTCCAATTCCAGCAGGCTTTTCACCATTTTTTCCACCGGCGCGAGCGCATGCCCGCCCGCGGCAACCAGGATCGTTACCGCGCACGGGTCGAGTCCCATCTTCACGCGGATTGCGCGCGCATCTTTGGCTGCAGCAAAAACCGGATCGATCGGAATTCCCGTCACGCATACCGATTCGCGCGGCTGGCCGAGCTGCGCCAAATATTCCGCTGCCTCTTCGCGCGCGACGAAATAGCGATCCACGCCGCGGCAAAGCCACATGGCGTGCACATCGAAGTCCGTCACCACCGCCGCGTGGCACGCGGAAATATTCCCCTTCAATTTCAGCCAGCCGACAATTTCCGCAGGAAGAAAGTGGGTCGCCACGCAGAGATCCGGTTGCGCGCGCTTCAAAAGTCGCACCATCGGCCGCGTGTTCAACCGGTCAAACGCCAGCCGCCGCCGCTCGTGCCGCCAGGGCTGATCGATATGCTGAAAGAACCAGCCGAGCACCCCGGGTGCGCGGCGCACCATGGCGATATACGCGTCGTCGTAAATTTTCTGGAACGATTTGCTGGTGTAATCGAGCGCGTCGATGTGTTCGACGGCACAATCGCCGCGCGACGCGAACGCTTTCTCGAGCGCCCGGCCGGCCCGAACGTGGCCTTCGCCGGACGAGGCGGACAAAATGAGCACGCGGCGCTTCACAGCGGCAAGCGGCGCAGCAGCGGCTGGGACGATCGCGCGCGCGTCTTCATTCAGGAAGCTTTTCGCGCGCCCTTCGATAATTTCTCGAGAATCTCGCGCGCCAATTGCTGCGCCTCGCCGAATCGCGCCAGATAATCCTGGAACTCGCGATTGAGATCGAGAGCCGTGGCCGGTTCGAGCCGCGTGCGCAGGATCATATCGCGCAGATGCACGGGATGCGGCAGCGCGGCATCTTCGCGTAATTCGTCGAGCGCCGTGCCGGGATCGTAATGATACATGGCGGCGCCTCTCCTCAGGCGCGAACTGCGGACATTCTACTCCGATTGCGGTGATTTGTAGCGCCGCCCTCTAGCCCCTAGCGAAGCCGAAGTGCCAGGTCCGCTGTAAAGGCGAGATTCCGCCGGAAAGAAATCGAGGGGCGGCGCGGTGCAAAAATCGAATCGTCAGGCAGGCGTGGGAAGAAATTCGTACCGTTCGATGCGCGCAGCGACTCCGCTTTTCCCATCGTGCGATTCCACGCGCAGCACGCGTGCATAGCAGCGGATGTGCACATCGCCGGCCAGAGTGATTTGCTGCGGGAGGGTGAGCACAAATTCAATCTTGCTGCCCTTCTCCACCATCGCGCCCATCATGAAATAGAGGCCGCGAAAGCTGATGTCCCGCGTCTCTCCAGGAAGTTCGGGCGCACCATTTTCAGGAGCAAAACGCACTTTTAACGGGAGCGACATCGTGAAACGGCGGGCGGCGCGGCGTTCTACGTCGTGGCCCATAGTCCTCCCAAGCGGGGGCAATTCGGCGAAGCTAACATCAAGCCGTCCAAAGCGCAACCGAATTTGGCCCGGCGCATCTGATACGTCAGATGACGGGCACGCGGTTCTCGTTGCAACGCCGCATGCAGCTCCCGCTCGTTCTCGATTCAGCAGGCGCTCTTCGCCCGGCTTGACATCGCGCCCGGCTCCGCAAAAATACTTCGCCTGGAGGGCTCCCGGATGCACCGAAAGAATTTCGCCGCCGCAGCCGCGGTCGTTGGAATCTTTTTCGTTACGATTTCGCTGCACGGAATCTTTGGCGCGACTTCGCTCGTCGCACCGGCTCTTCGGCCATCGGCTTCCGATTCAGTTCTGCGCGGCCGCGATGCTTTCGGCGATGCCACCGTCGATCGCCCGGGCATTCGTCGTCTGATCACCGCGGCCGATTTGCCCGCGCCTTACGCCACTACGTCCGCGGAGAACGGCGCGCGCATGATCGCGCGTCCGAACGATGCCTGGCCGCAGGCTCCCGCCGGCTTCGAGGTGAAGCAGTACGCGTCGGGCCTGAATCAACCGCGGAAAATAATTATGGCGCCAAATGGCGACCTGTTCGTCGCCGAAAGCAACGCCGGCCGTATCTCCGTCTTCCGCGGCGTGAAACCGGATGGCACTTTGGCGCAACAGGAAGTTTTTGCGACCGGTTTGTCGCGGCCTTTTGGTTTGGCTTTTTTCCCGAACGGCTCGGATCCTAAGTATCTCTACGTCGGCAACACGGCTTCCGTTGTCCGCTTCCAGTATCAAAATGGCGACCTGAAAGCGCGCGGAAAAGCGGAGACGATTGTGCCGAGCCTGCCGAGCGGCACCATGGTCACTGGCCCGGGCCACTGGACGCGCGACGTCGTGTTCACCAAGGACGATTCCAAATTGCTGGTCGCCGTCGGTTCACATTCCAACGTCAGCGACAACGCTCTCGAACGCCGCCGCGCAGATATTCTGGAATTTAATCCCGACGGCAGCTCGGAAAAAGTCTTCGCGTACGGCATTCGCAATCCCGTCGGCCTGGCAATCGATCCACGAACCGGCGACGTTTGGACATCCGTGAATGAACGCGACGAAATCGGAGACGATTTGCCTCCCGACTACGTCACGCGCGTCACGCCCGGCGGCTTTTATGGCTGGCCCTGGTTTTACATCGGCGCGCACGAAGATCCCCGGCATATGGGCCAGCGGCCCGATTTAAAAGCGAAAGTGATCGTTCCGGATGTCTTGGTGGAGGCTCACTCCGCCTCACTTTGCCTAACTTTCTACAGCGCTTCGCAGTTCCCCGCCGAATATCGCGGCAGTATTTTCGCCGCCGAGCATGGCTCCTGGAATCGCGAAAAGCGAACCGGATACAAGGTAATTTTTGTCCCTGCTCCGAGCGGTAAAGCCACCGGCGAGTACGATGATTTCCTGACAGGCTTCGTTACCAAGGATGGCCACGTGTGGGGCCGGCCCGTGGGCGTGGCAGTTGGCAGCGAAGGATCGCTTTACGTAACCGACGACGGCTCCAATTCCATCTGGCGCATCACGCACAAGTAGGCGCGGCATTCGCGGCCTGGATTATCGCGATCCGCGTCTCCATTCCCGGAAAATCCGGAATAACAAGCCGGTTCCGCGCGCTTACTCGTTAGCTACGCTACGTAATAACTCATTTTGACGCTCCAACCGCCCACCGCTAACATCCCTCTCACCGGATGATCTACAAAGAAGAATCTCGCCGTCATCCACGCGCGCGAGTACGGCTGCCGGTGCGCGTTCGCTGGCGTGGCGCAATGGGTCTCGAAACAGAGATCTCACATTCCATCGACGTCTCGCGCAATGGCGTTCTCGTCCCGAAATCCGATGCTTGGACGGGCGACACTCGATTCTGGGTCACTCTGCCCTACGACGCGAACGACACGACCGGCCTGCAACCGGAGATTCCCGCACGCCTGGCGCGCACAACGCGAGCGCGTTCCGGCGCAGAATTCGCGGCGCTGCATCTGCACCCTCCTCATCCTGGTATTCTTTCGAAATTTGAAGAGCGCCGCTCAAGCCCGCGCCTTCCGTTTGCGCTTCCCATAACAATTCGCCGCGACGGTGGTTATGCCGCCGAATCAACGATGACCCTCGATCTTTCCTACGTCGGCGTGCGCTTCGAGGCGACGCGTTTCTATGCCTGCGACGATTTCGTTTACGTCCACATCCCGTCCGGCTCGTGGGCCGAGCGCGGCGAAATTCCCGGCCGCGTGCTGCGCATCGATCCCATCGGCAACGGTTCCGCGAGTCTCGCGGCGAAGATGAACCCATCTCCGCAATCTATCAATTCTGAAATGGTAAGAAGTGTAGCCGTGGTCTGGCGCGCGGTCGCCGACACCTAGCCCGCCCGCTTATCCGATCGAATCCGATCATCGCAGCAGCGCGAGAAATGTTGCCGCCCTACCTCGCCTCCACTAAACTTTCCTCCTCAATCGATGCCCGATATTTTTCATCGAAACTTCTTTCTAAAAGGCCCCGCAGGTCTGCTCGAAGCGCTGCTCTGGACTTCCGCGAATTCCAATCCCGCGCGCGTCGCTCTAGTCTGCCATCCGCATCCGCTCTTCGGAGGCACACTACACAACAAAGTTGTTTTCCGGACGGCGAAGGCGCTGCAGGCGCACGGCATGCCTGTATTGCGATTCAATTTCCGCGGCGCGGGGCAAAGTACTGGCGAACACGATCGAGGCCGCGGCGAAGCCGGCGACGTTCGCGCCGCGCTCGACTACTTGGCGCAGGAGTTCCCAACGCGGCCCATCCTTCTCGCCGGCTTCAGTTTCGGTTCCTGGGTCGGGCTAAAGGTAGGTTGCGAAGATCCGAGGGTAGAGGAACTGATCGGCCTGGGCATTCCCGTGAACGACTCGGATCTCAGCTATTTGAAGAAATGCACCAAGCCGAAATTGATCATTCAAGGCGCCAACGATCAATTCGGCGCGAAGGATCGCGTGCAATCTCTCTTCGACGAAATGCCGGAACCCAAGCAGATTCGATTCATCCCGGAAGCGGACCACTTTTTCACGAATAAACTCGATCAAGTCTCCGCAGCGATCTCCGAGTGGCTCGATAGACCAGAGGACAGGCAATCCTGAACGAAAACGAAGCGCAGAAAACTGGGTTAGTTTTTCTTCGCGGCGAAGATCAGCGAAGCGCTAAGCCCGTTGCTCAAACACTTTCAAATATTGTTCCCGCGCCGCAGGCTCCACGCCCACAATTTCCAAATTCGCGCGAACATGATCCACTTTACTCATGCCCGTAAGCGCCGTGGTAATTCCCGGTGTCGATCGCGCGAACTGCAGCGCCCGCAGTAAATTGCTCTTCAACCCAAGCGCAGCTTCCACTCCCACCGGCATTTTCTTGATCAAATGTCCCTGCAGGAGCGCCGCGCTCGACACCACCGTGATCCCCAACGAGCGTGCCGCCTGCACCAGCGCGCCCGCTTTGCCGTTCACCGATTGATTCGGCATCGTCAGGGCCTGCGGCATGGCCAGGTTGAACGGCAATTGCACGAAACGAAAATGATGCGCGGCGCCCGCAACGTCCTGCGCCACCGCCACCATTTCTTCCAGTGAAAGATAGTCCTTCGCTCGCCTTTCCTGCCGGAATGCATTCCAGGTAGCCAGACCATACGCGCCAATGCGCCCGGCGCGCGCCGCATCTTCCAGATACTCGAATGCCGCACGAATCCGCTTCACGAACTCCTCGCGCCCGATTTCATCAAGCTGCGTTTCAGGATTGTGCAGATAGAAGGCATCCACGCTCGTGATGCCAAGATTCCGCAAACTGCGGTTGAGCTGATCCTCCAGGTAACGTGGCGCCATGCAATGGCAGCCTGCGGCAATTTCCTCAGCGACGAATATTCCCTTCTCCAGATACTCCCGCGAAAAATATTCGTTTGGATCGGCGGGCATCTCGCCATCGGGCGTCAGGAATCCAGCCTTGGTGCAAATCACCAGCTCCTCGCGCCCGTATCCTTTGGCGAAAAGTTGTTTTAGCGCCGCGCCGATGGATCGCTCGCTACGCTGGAAGCGGTAGTTGATGGCCGTGTCGATGACGTTTGCTCCGTTCTCCACCGCCGCCACAACCGCGGCTGTGTAGGCCTCGTCCGTCGCCGAATCGGCCTCACCGAGGTACGTGCCAATCCCCAACGAAGAAAGAATCAGTCCGGTGGAAAATTGCTCGCGGAAATGTCCAGCCGCCGCGCGCCCGGTAAAGCGGGACGCATATCGACGCGTGCCGTCAGAAGACGCCTTTGCTGGCCGAGTGCTGGGTGATCCGGCTGGAGTTGACATCCGTCCTCGGTTCTTCGGAATTTGAAGTGGCGCAGTATAGCAGAGCGTACTATATCGGCTAGTCCCAGGGAATCTGTGAGTGTTTCAGAGCGAACGGCGCGCCGTTACGGCTTTTTCAGCGCAAATTGGATCAACGCGCTCGCAGCAGCTTCCGCCGCTTTCGCTGCCTGGTCGCCTCCCTGATTGGTCATCACCGCTACCGCGAAATCCTTTTTTGGCGCGATCCAGGCCACCGCGTAGTTCTGGGTATTGCTTCCGGCGTGCGTCAGAGCGCGCCCCCCAGCCCACGGGCGGTCCACTACGAGCCAGCCGAACGCATAATCGTCAAATGGCGGCGTGTGCAATTTCCTGAAAGTCCCGGGCTCAAGAATTCCTCCGAACCCGTTCTCGCCACGCAGGTGCGCTTGCAAAAATTTCGCCCAGTCGATCACCGAGCAATGGACTGTTCCCGCTGGCGCAATCGCCGGGGGATTATCGGCGAGTGGGCCCGGCTCGATGGCGCGATGTTCCCGTCCTTTCAACTCGTGCTGCAACGGCTGATCGAGCTTTCCCGCGGTGCCCATCGGTCCAAATCCGCAGCTATCCATCCCCAGCGCCGCGAAGAGCCACTCTCGCATCATGTCTTCCCACGCCTTATCCGCGGTTTTTTCCGCGATCACTCCGGCGATGGCATAGCTCCGATTGGAATAAAGGAACTTTGTTCCGGGCGCCACTTCCGGCGGCTCTTTTAGGATCATCTTCGCGTAAGCCCAGCGCTGCTCGCGCGGGGAACCGGGAAGCTGTTGCATATCAAGGAGCGTCTGCCCGCGTGGCCAGGATTCCGCGGTGAATCCGGCACGATGATTCATCAGCTGCTCGAGTGTGACTTTTCGATACGCGGGATCCATCTTTGGCGCGAGCTCCGGGAGCGCTGCAGCGAGCGTGGTGCTCCAACTGAGCCTGTCGGTTTCCACCATCATGGCGATGATCGTCGCGGTCATCGCTTTTGTGTCCGAGCCGAGATGAAATTGATCGTCGATTGTGACCGGAGTTTTGCCGCCGTATTTGCGCACGCCTACTGCGCCAACAGCCATGAAAGTCTTTGCGGTGACGATCGCCCCGGCAAGCGCAGGAAGATCGTACTTTTCGAGAATCGGTTGCAGCGTCGAATTGAGATTAGCCGGCGGTTTGATTTGCGCTGCGGTGGAATTGCTCAGCGGCGCATCGAATCCCAGAACCATGATCACAATCAGCACAAGAACCAGACGCTTCATTCAGGCCTCGCCGATTTTTTCATCATCCGAAGAGTTTCGTTCACTGGCAGATTACGCCGAAGGCCGCGTAGTCGGGATGCTTTCCGGCGGATGTCCGGCGGCCATTCCGGAGGCGATCAACAGCTCGCGCGCCTCAATGCGGAATGAAGGCAGAGCCCGGCCGAAAAATATCGACCCGATAATCGCGCCAACGCCCCCGAGAAGAACTGTTAGCGGCGCACCAATATGTTTTGCCACCGTGCCCGCAAGAAGCGCGCCGATCGGCGCCATGCCCATGAACATCATCGAATAAACCGCCAGCACTCGGCCCCGCAAATTATCCGGCGACATCGTTTGCAGCAACGTATTCGACGCGGAAGTTTGCAACATCACGAAATAGCCCACCGGCAGCAGCAGGACCGCCGAGAGCCACAATGTCCGCGACATTGAAAACAAAATCAGACTCGCCCCGAATCCCCCGCAGGATATTGCCACCCAACGTCCGAGACCTCGCAGCCCGGTTCGCATCGCCAGCGTCAATGCCCCGCCCAGCGCTCCCAATCCCGCCGCGCCCATTAACATTCCAAACGCTCTTGCGCCACCGTGCAGGATTTGGTCCGCAAAGATGGGCATGAGCACGGAATACGGCAGCGCAAATAGACTGATGCATCCGAGCAGCAGCAACAACGCTCGAATCGGCCGCATCTGTTGCACGAATCGAAATCCCTCGGCGATGTGCTCAAACGGCGACGCCTCAATTTCTTTCCGCGCGAACGGAGCCAGCCGCATCATCAACAGCCCGGCAATCACCGCGATGTAACTCGCTGCGTTGGAGAAGAAACACCAGCCTTCTCCGATCCACGCCACCAAAATTCCCGCAATCGCCGGCCCGATCACTCGCGCGCCGTTGAACATCGACGAATTCAGCGCGATCGCGTTCATCAAGTCTTCGCGACCCACCATGTCGCCAAGAAACGCCTGCCGCGCGGGAATATCGAACGCATTGACGCAACCGAAGAGAGCCGCGATTACGATCAAGACCCACACCGGCGTGAGGTGCGCGAACGTCAGGCCCGCCAGCACAAACGCCAAAATCATCGAAACCGATTGCGTGCCAATCACGATGCGATGGCGGCTGAATCGGTCTGCGAGAGTTCCGCCAAGCGGCGCGAAAAGGAAAATCGGAATTTGCGTTGCGAAGCCGAGCACTCCGAGGAGTACGGCCGATCCGGTCAATCGGTAAACCAGCCACGCGAGCGCGACGTTGTGCATCCACGTGCCCACCAGAGAAATCAGCTGGCCGACAAAAAAAAGCTGGAAGTTGCGGTGGCGCATCGCGCGGAACATCGCCGAAGCCTGAATGGAACGCGCGTCGCGCGGCTGCTCACCACTCGCGGGAGTCTTTTCCGCGCCGCCGGCCCCTTTCGCTGTTTCGTTCACGTGAATATTGTACGATGCCTCGCGCGCGAATTTCGGCGCGTTTCCGCCGCTGCGTTCTTCCTGCCCCGACAATTTGGAAGAGTCATTTCCCGCGCGACGTTTTTCCAGGTGTTGCCGGCTTCGATACATCTGCCGCAGGCGTTGGAGGCGCCAGAATTCGGGCACAGGCGCGTAGCAGGCGGCGATAAGGCCATTCATGATCGCGAAAGAAAATCTCGCCTTCTCGCGGTTTTGAATAGAACCAGCGCGCCAGCAAGGAAAGATGATCCGGCATTTCTTCGCTGACGGATCGCAAACCGAATCGCGTTCGCAGTCCCGCTAAATCCAACGCCGCACTTTGCGCATTCCGTTGCGCCTCCGCTTGCGACTGGGTGGCTTCAAGATGCTCCCGCAGGATGGCTTCCACTGAGCGAGGCTGGCTGGAAAGTTCATCGAAACGGAGAAAGAAGGGAGTGGCAATCACTCCAGCGCGAACCGCGAAGCACGCAATCGTATTCGGCTCCACCGCGCGTTGCAGAACGATGGCGTCGAGCTCATCCACGCGGCGCGCCAGCTCCGGCAGATTCCGCATCGCTGCCGAAACTTTCTCCAGCTTTTTATGAATCGCCGCAGCACGCTCAAAATCCAGCTCGTCGCTTGCCGCGGCTCGTTCGCGATCCAGCGCCGATTCGAGCGATGCGCCCATCGACGCCAGCGCCTCCACCGTCCGCGCCGTTTCCGCTTCGTATTCCTCGGGCGAGCATCCGGCAAAGCACGGCGCCAGGCACATTTTCATTTCCGAATAAATGCAGCCGGGAAAACTCGGATCGCGGCGAATTTTGATCTGGCAGCGCCGGATTTTGAAGAGATCACGAAATCCATCGGCGAAGAATTCGGCGGCTCGCCGCGAGGCGAATGGTCCGGCATAAAAAGATTCATCCGCGGCAATCCGGCGCGTGACGTAACAGCGCGGGTAAGCATTGCGCAGATTGATTTTCAGCACGGCCGGTGGACGCAATCGCAGAAAATCGCGATAGCGTTTCGGAAAATTGCCGCGCGCGTGGTGGTAGAGAATAAAAGACTGCTCGAAGCGCGAGCCGGTGGGCCGGTAGCGCATTCGCGCCGCGATCTCCCGGAGATTCAAACGCTTCGAAAGCGCCTCAGGCCCGCGCAACAAACGTTCCGCCGCGCGGCGAAGATCAACGGTCCGCGAAAGGAACGGCCGCCCGCCTTGCTGCCGCGGCTCCAGAAGATAAACGCCCGGCCGCGCCGGAAGCGCGCTGAAAAATTCCTCGTCGCGCGCCGGATCAAAATCGAGCCCGCAATCCAGCTCCAGCGCGGCGCCGGAATCGTTCGAGGGCGGCATCGCAGTATTCGTCAATAGGACTTCAAAACCCAGGCGGCGATCACCAGCCGTTGTATCTCGCTCGTGCCCTCATAAATCTCAGTGATGCGCGCGTCGCGATACGCTCGTTCCACCGGATATTCGCTGCTGTACCCATTTCCACCGTGAATCTGAATCGCTTTGTGCGTCACCCGCGTGGCCATTTCGCTGGCATAAAGTTTAGCGATCGAAGCCTCCATCGAGAAGCGGCCGCCGGAATCGTGCTTCCAGGCGGCCTTGCGAACCAGAAGGCGCGCGGCGTCAATTTCCGTGGACATATCGGCGAGCATGAATTGAATCGCTTGAAAATCGGAAATAGGATGCCCGAATGCTTGCCGCTCCTTTGAATAAGCCAACGCAGCTTCAAACGCGCCTTGCGCAATTCCGGTAGCCTGCGCGCCGATCCCGATACGTCCACCATCGAGCGTCGAGAGCGCAACCCGGTAGCCTTCGCCTTCATTGCCAATCCGATTCCCCACGGGCACTTCGCAATCCGTGAAACGAAAGCTCCGTACACGCCGTGGCGTGAATTCCCAGCTTTTTTTCCTCCTTCCCCACTTTGTAGCCGCGCGTTTCTTTCTCAATCACCAGCGCGGTAATTCCCTTCTCTCCCCGCTCCGGATTCGTATTGACATAGACCAGCGCGGCGTCCGCCGCACCGCCATTGGTGATCCACGCTTTCGTCCCATTCACGATGTAGCGATCACCTTTCAGGATAGCTTTGGTAGCGAGCGCGGCGGCGTTCGAACCAGCTTGCGGTTCAGTGAGCGCGTAGCATCCGATTTTTTCGCCGCGCGCGAATGGCAGCAGGAATTTCTGCTTCTGCTCCTCATTTCCAAATCGATGAATGGGATCGCAATAGAGCGAATTCTGCACCGAGAGCACCACGCTGGTAGAAGCACAGACGCGCGCTATCTCCTCGATCATGATGGCGTAGCAGGTGTGATCCATCCCTGCCCCGCCCTCGGATTCCGGAATGGCCACGCCCGTAAGTCCAAGCTCCGCAGCTTTGCGGAACGTTTCGCGCGGGAAGTGGCCGGTCTCATCCAACTCGCGCGCATGCGGCTTCACTTCATTCTCGGCAAATTCGCGGACGGTGCGCTGCAGCAGCGCTTGTTCTTCGCTAAGTTCAAAATTCACTACGGTGCTCCTCGACTGGGATCGAGACTGAATGACGTTTTTTGACCCCCATTTACGTATTGCATAAGCGGGGAGAGTACGTGAGCCGGCCCGAATTCAACGTAGCACGGATTCGCCGAAAATTCATGTGCCAGGCGCATGGAGAATTTTGTGCGCACCCTTTGCGAGTGAACGTCGCGTGCGGAAATTCCGCGCAATCGCAAACGGAGTTGCCGCCGAACGAACTCCCGCTCCGGATTTTGGTCGTCTGTGGTCGGCTACTTGTGATAGGGTTCGCAGAGACTCTCCGCACCCACGACCTCTAATTCGTTCATTTTCGCGGAGGACTTTCGGCCATTCTTCAGAGAGGCACCACGCGGTCGCAGTGAAGCGCTCCAACTGACGTTGCACGCTTACAGGAGGAAGGAATGAAAGCCAGCTCTAAGCTGCACATGAGCACCTTAAGATGGTCCCTAATCTTACTCGCCATAATAATCGCGCCGGCTTGGGCGCAGCAGAAAAAGAACGATTCCAAGCCCGCACCGCAACAGCACAGTGCTCCTGCGCCGCAGCAACACGCGGCGCCGCCGCAACATTCCGCTCCGCCCGCTCAGCATCCGAGCGGTGGGAGCGGCGGAGGCGGCGCGCGGCCATCTCCATCGGGTGGCGCAGGTGCAGTGCATCCGGGAGGCGCAGCTGGCGGCGGATCGAATACCGGCAACAGGCCAGCGGGTTCTACCGGCAATGCGCCGAAGTCCGCGGCTGATACGTACAAGCCGGCGGCGGGCTACGGCGGTGCGGCCAGCAAACCGCCAGCATCAGCGGCGGGCGGCGGCAATCGCCCGGGAGCCACAACTCCTGGCGGAAACAAGCCCGGCTCGACCGTAGCAGGCGGTGGCAACAAGCCCGGCTCTACTGTCGCAGGCGGTGGCAATAGACCTGGGTCGACTGTAGGTGGTAACAAGCCCGGCTCGACAGTCGCAGGCGGAGCCGGCGGCAAGGGTCCCGGCGGCGCGAAGCCCGCAGTCGCCGCGGCAAAACCGTTCACACCGCCGAAGGGCGCCGTTGCAAAACCCAACGCTCGCGGCGGTACAACTTACACCGCAAAGAACGGCACTGCTTTCCACACTGGCAAAGCCGGTAACCTCACCAGCATGAAGACCAAGAGCGGCGCTGAAGCACGCTTTGGCTCCAACGGCAAAGTCGCCCAGATTCATTCCGGCAATACGAACATTTATCACGGCGCGCGCGGCGGCCGAGTAGTTGAATCGCGTCTCCGCGGCGGCGGCCGCGTTGTCAGTTACGGCGGGCATCGCGGTTTCGTCGAGCGGCCCTTCAATCGCGGCGGTCGCGGCTACATGCGTCGCTCCTATTATTACGGCGGACGCCGCTACGCCTCGGTTTATCGCGGCTACTACTGGCACGGCAATCCTTACTACGGATACGTACCGGGCTACTATTACGGAGCGGGCTTCTACGGCTGGGCCTACAATCCGTGGGTCACTCCAGTAAGTTGGGGATGGGGCTGGGGCGGATCGCCGTGGTATGGCTACTATGGATATTACTTCGCGCCGTATCCCGTCTACGCGTCTCCCGCATTCTGGCTAACGGATTATTTGCTGGCGGAAAATTTGCGCGCTTCGTATGAAGCCCAGCAAGCAGCCGCGGCAGCAAACGCGCAGGCTCAGGCCGAAGCTGCACCGCCTCCGGCTGCGGATTCGAACGCCGTCGTGCTCACGCCGGAAGTGAAACAGGCGATCGCCGACGAAGTGCGCGCGCAAATCGAGGCCGAGAAGGCTGCGGCCGCGAGTCCCAATGCGACGGCACCGGTCCCGGCAGAGGCCAATGCAGCTCCTGCTGCCCCTGCAGCGGCAGCGGCCGCGCCGTCAGGCGGCGATCAATTGCCGGATGCCCTCAATCCCAAGAACCGCACGTTCGTGGTTTCCAATACGCTGGCCGAACAGACCGATGACGGCACCGCGTGTTCGCTTTCCTCGGGTGACGTGCTAACGCGCATCGGCGACACACCGGACGCCAATCAGGCTGTCAAGGTATTAGTGACGAGCGGCCAAAACAGCGATTGCGCGACCGGCACTCAGGTTGCCGTCTCCGTCCAGGATCTGCAGGACATGCACAATGATTTCCGGCAGAAAATGGATTCCGGCTTGCAATCCCTCGCCGACAATCAAGGAAAGAAGGGCATGCCTGCAAGTCCCGCACCGGGAAAGAAGGCCGTGCCGGAAGGAACTGCAAAGCCTGACGATGATGCCGATAAGCAACTGGATCAGGCCGACCAGAACGCCGACAAGACGGAAGCAGACGTGCAGCAATCGCAGCAGGAAGGCAGCGGCGACGATTAGCCGCCGGTTTGACGTGATTTGAAGCGAGTACGGTTCCGGGAGCGGCGGCAGATTCTTTGGCTGGCGCTCCCGGAAGAAGTTTCTTCAGCCTTTTCCTCAATTGCCACCCCGCCGCTCAGACTCAATCGTCTAAGAACTCGGAGGACTTCTATGCTCGACGTGATTTTGAAGCGCTTTGAGAATCCTGATGAAACGCGCCAGTTTCCAAAAGGAAAATTCGAATTGATTCGCATCGGAGGCATGTCGATCGGTCGCGCGAGCTACGAGCCGGGGTGGAAATGGTCCGTGCACGTCGGCGCGGCCTCAGGTGCGAAGCTCTGCGAGGTCGAGCACGTCGGCATGGTGATTTCCGGAAGTTGTACGGCGACGATGAGCGATGGGCGGATCATTGAAATGCGCGCGGGCGACATATTTCACATTCCACCGGGGCACGATAGCTGGGTGCTAGGCGATGAGCCGTACGTTTCGCTGCATTTTCTCGGAACCGAGTCGTACGCCGCGAAACCCGCAGGAAATTGAGCGCGCTACGCTTCCCACTTCCAATTGGCGAATTTCTCGCGCAATTTGATTTTCATGAATTTGCCCACGGAAGTACGCGGAATTTCGTCGGCAAACACAAAAGCATCCGGTAGCTGCCATTTCGCAAATTTTGCGCCCAAATATTGCCGCAGTTCCTCCGGCGTAACTTTCGCGCCGGGCTTCAGCACCAGCACGGCCAGCGGCCGTTCGTCCCATTTCGGATGCGGCACAGCGACCACTGCAGCTTCGCGCACCGCTGGATGGCCCATCAGTGCATTCTCCAAATCAACAGAACTAATCCACTCGCCCCCGGATTTGATCATGTCTTTGCCGCGATCCACGATGCGCAGATAGCCGTCCTCATCCAGCGTCGCCATATCCCCGGTCTTGAACCAGCCGTCTTCGGTCCAGCGATTCGCCGTATCCGGCGCGTTGTAATAACTCTCCGCCACCCACGGTCCGCGGATTTCCAGCTCGCCCGGTGTTTTTCCATCCTGCGGGGCAATGGTGTCATCCGCGCGAACGCGCAGCTCGATCATCGGTGCGGCCCAACCCTGCGAAGAACGCACGCGGTATTTTTCTTCTTCGCCCCAATCGAGCATGTGCGCCCGGATTCCGCCGGTGGTCGCAAGCGGCGTGGTTTCCGTCATGCCCCACAGATGCGTCAGCCGGAATCCGAATTTATCAAGCGAGCGAATCATCGATTCCGGCGGAGCCGTGCCCCCGCAAGCCACGTGGACATTACGTTGCAGCTTCCATCGCCCGGGATTTTTCTCCAGCGCCGCGATCACCGCGAGCCAAACCGTCGGCACGGCGCAAGCCATGCTCACGCGTTCGCATTCGATCAAATCCAGCAGGCTTTCCGCATCCACATTCGGCCCAGGAAAAACAATTTTCGCCCCGACCATCACGCACGTAAATGGAACTCCCCAGGCATTGGCGTGAAACATCGGCGAGATCGGAAACACTGAGTCGCGTTGGCAGATTCCGAATCCATCCACCATGGCTTCGGCGAAGGAATGGAGCACCAGGGCCCGGTGAGAATAGAGAACGCCTTTGGGGTTTCCAGTCGTGCCGGAAGTGAAACACATCGCCGCGGCGTCATTTTCATCGATCTTCGGATAGTGAAATTCGCCCGATCCGGAGACCAGAAAGTCTTCATAGCTCTCCATCCCCGCAGGCACTGGCTTCCCGCTGAACGGAACCACAATCACGCGCTCGAATTTCATCCGCTCTTTGAATTTTTCGTATATCGGCAGAAGCACATCATCGACGATCAGAAAGCGATCCCCCGCATGATTGGCGATGAACGCGATTTCTTCAGGATGCAGCCGCAGATTCAAAGTGTGCAGCACCGCCCCAGCCGCCGGAATTCCGAAATACGCTTCGAGGTGGCCCGAGTGATTCCACATCAGCGTGGCAATGCGATCGCCGGGACGCACGCCGGCATAAATCAACGCCCGTCCAAGTTGCCGCGCGCGCCGGAAAAATTCTGCATAGGTGTAGCGGTGAACTTTCCCCTGCGGATCGCGCGAAACTATTTCAGATTTGCCGAAAAGCGCGCGCGCACGGTCCAGCACCGCATTGAGTGTCAGCGGAAAATCCATCATGCGCCCGCGCATTGGACGCCCCCGGAAAGAAATGTGCGCGGATGTTACCACGGACAGCGAGAGAGAGACAGAATTGGCGGGCGTACCGGGCGATTCGTCGGCTAATCGAAGCGCGCTCTTGGCTTCGCAGGCGCGTGCGCTTGCTGCGCCACTAGTTGTTCTGGATCATCCATCCCCAGCGCCTCGCGCACTTCGCGGATTTGCGCGGCATGGCGGGCTGGATGCACCGCGAGGAGCGCGAGGCACTCCTGGCCGGTTACCAGCCCGCCGATCGGATGGGGGACTTCGATATCGCGAAGATCGGCGCGGCACGAAGCTACAAATTCGATCGTATGCGCGCGCGCTTCGCGGAATTTTTTCACCGCGTCGGCGAGACTCTCAACTCGGCCTGTGGGCGCCAGCGAAGCAGAAGTCGTGAACTTGCGGCCGCGGTCCGTGCCATTGCGAAGAAAACCCTCTTCCCGTCCCGGGCCATTCGCCGACGGATAGGAAAGTGGGGCGGAGCGCTGCGTGATCGCGGTGAACATGCCGCGCTCCGCGGAGACGACGTGCTCTGCACATTCCAGAATGGACCAGCGATCCGAGGAGGGTTTCAGTCGGGCCTGCTCTTCGCTGACTCCCGCAACCGCGTCGAGAAACTCGTCGCGCGTGCGCTCTAGAACTGAGAGCATTTTTTGGCGATCGTGCTCTTCCATTTTTCGGAAACTATCACGCGCAATGAAAGGCGAACGATCCGGTCTCCCCGCTGCTCGGGATACCAAGCAAGTTCCACGCCGGTGATTTGCGCCGTTGAAAATAAAGGTACTAGAACCAGGACGCCTCTGCTCGCGTCCCGGCTAAACCAAGCACAACGAAGGGGTTGCTAGGGCGACGAGTGCGAGACGTGCCTCAATTCGAGAATCTCAATCCCTCACGAAATTGCCAGCACTTCGCGGATTTCGCGGATTTGTGCCGCGTGACGCGCCGGATGCATCGCGAGAATCGCCAGACATTCTTGCGCGCTTACGAGCCCGCCGATGGGATGCTGAATCTCCACCGCCTTAAGATCGCTCTGACATTTGGAAACGAACTCGATGGAATGTGCGCGATGCTCGCGAAATTTCTCGATTGCTTCGCCGAGCGTCGCGTAGCGGCCGGTGGGGCGAACGCGCTCGGGCGCGACATGTTTGTGTGTGCGGTCCGCCGCGGAGCGCAGGAAATTCTGTTCGCGGTCCGGAACTTCCATCGTCGCGCGAAGAGTACAGCGCTCGGTGATCATGATCAGCATGGCGCGCTCGGCAGCCACCACGTGTTCCGTACATTCGAGAATGGACCAGCGATCGGAGCCCGGCTTTTGCCGCGCTTGTTCTTCGGTCACGCCGGAAAGCGTGGCAAGAAATTCGTCGCGGGTGCGCGCAAGAAGAGCGAGATACTCGCCGCGAGATCGTGTTCGTCCATAGCCTGAAAAATAACATGAGATCGGCGAAGAAATGAAAATGCGCCGAAATGCAAGAACAGGTTTTGAGGGAGGGCTCAGCCCTCCACAGAGCTTTCCGACGCGCACCGAAGATCACGAAATCTGACCCCGTCTCGGTTACGGTTCCACTGCGATCCAACTGCATGCGACCGGCCAAATTTTGGGGGCCGAAAACCGGAGCGCTGCACCTCCCTAAACCGCGGGCGCCAGCCGGAGTCACGGCTAGCGCCTTGTGCAGTTTCTCGAAAGTCGTCTCCAGATCTTCCGGTTCGACTCTCGTTTCCGCAACCGTCGTCATGAAATTCGTATCGCCGGACCAGCGCGGCAACACGTGCAGGTGAATATGCCCTTCCACTCCCGCGCCGGCTGCGCGGCCCACGTTCATTCCCAGATTATATCCCTGCGGGTGATACGCAGTCTCCAGCACCGCCTGCATCTTCTGCGCCAGACGCATCATCTCCGCCAGCGCGTCCGCGTCAGCAGTCGTGAAATCGGCGACGTGCGCGTAAGGCACGATCATCACGTGGCCGGTCGTATAGGGATAGCGATTGAGAATGATGAAGTTTTTTTCGCCGCGGAAAACGATGTGCGAGCGGGAATCCTCATTGGCGGCGACGGCGCGGCAGAAAATGCAGCCGTCGTCTTTCCCGCCCGTGGCGATATATTGGTAACGCCAGGGACTCCAAAGATAATCCAAAGTTGTCTGCCCTACGCTCAGGTTCCCGCGGGCGAGGAGGACTTCGCATTGTTGACGAAGTCTTTCAATTCCTTGCTGGGCTTGAAGAACGGAATTCTTCTTCGGCGGCACTTCCACCTTGGCGCCGGTCTTCGGATTGCGTCCGGTGCGGCCGCGGCGCTGCCGCGTGCGGAAACTGCCGAAGCCGCGAATTTCGATCTTGTCGCTGGTTTGCAGAGCGGCGATGATGCTGTCGAAAATCGTTTCGACCACCAACTCCGAATCCTTGCGTGGCAATTCCGTGACGCGCGTGACCTCCTCGATGAGATCCGCTTTCGTCACAGTGCGTTCCTTCACGTGTTCGCCGGCAATATTGGCCATAGAGTGGCAGCCCTCCTCTCGAAGTCCCCAGGGGCCATACGAGTCCATCTATGTGATGCGCCTAAATCGAAATCGGCGTCGCGGCGCATCGAGCGCTACTTGCTTCCGCGACGCGCCTACGTCCCCCTACAAATGCCGTGCGGGTTCACCCGACGGCCTTTGCATATCACCAATCCACCTCTAGGTAAATGATTTTCCTGAGATTATCTCTGCGGGAGGGGCCGCAGAACGTTGTTTCGGCAACGAGACAATTACGGATTCTGCCGCTTGGCCAAATTCGCGCGAATGGCATCGCCGATCGTCGCCGTCGGTGACGACTTCGCGGCGTAATGCGAAACGTCTCCATTTCCTGGCGTTCCATTGCTTTTGCGCGGCGCGATAGCTCAAACCGATTTTGTGCTGATCCGCATCGGTGCGAATGATTTTGAACTCGTATTCCTGGCCCAGCGTTCAGCAGCGAAGCGGCGCGGTCCTTGCGCGGTGATTTCTCGCGATCGCGTTCGCCTTTCGGCCGCCGCTCCTCGATTTCGGAAACGTGGCAAAGCGCCTCGATACCGTCAGCCAGCTCCACGAACGCCCCGAAATCCGTCGTGCGCACAACCTTGCCCTTGATCACGTCGTTCACTTTGTGCGCGCTGCAAAGAAATTCGCCCAGATATCGTTCACCTGCTTCAGGCCCAGCGAAAGGCGGCGATTTTCGGCGTCCACCTTCAACACTTTGGCCTGAACAGTGTCGCCCTTCTTGAATTTCTCGCTCGGATGCTTCACGCGCTCGGTCCAACTGATATCACTGATATGGATCAGACCCTCGAGCCCTTCATCCACTTCGATAAAGCTCCGAAATCGGTCAAGCTGCGCACGCGTCCGCTGATCACCGTGCCTACCGGAAAACGCTCGGCCGCAGCTTGCCACGGATCGGGCAACGCTTGCTTCAGGCCCAGAGAAATCCGCTGCGCGTCCGGCTTCACTTCGAGCACCACCACTTCCACGTCGTCGCCAACTTTCACGATTTTCGACGGATGCTTCACGCGCCGCGACCAGCTCATCTCGCTGACGTGAATCAAACCTTCCACGCCCGGCTCGATCTGCACAAAGGCGCCGTAATCCGTCACGCCCGACAACTTTCGCCTTAATACGCGTGCCCGCCGGAAATCGCTCCGGCACTCCGGCCCACGGATCGGCGAGAAGCTGCTTGCGGCCCAGCGAAATGCGCGATTTTTCCTTGTCGAACTTGAGAATCTTGACTTCGATCTCGTCATTTACTTTGACGATTTCGTTGGGATGCTTCACGCGCCCCCAAGCCAGATCGGTGACGTGCAGCAATCCATCCAGTCCGCCGAGATCGACAAACACGCCGTAGTCGGTGATATTTTTCACGCGGCCGGTAACGGTCGAGCCTTCCACCAGCGAATCCATCAAAGCATCGCGTTTAGTCTTGGCCGCTTCCTCGAGCAGCGCGCGCCGGCTCACCACCACATTGCCGCGCTTGCGATTCAGTTTCAGAACGCGAAGTTCCAGCTCGCGATCCTTCCACGCCTCAAGATCGTGCACCGGGCGCAATTCCAGCTGCGAAGCAGGCAAAAACGCACGCACGCCGATATCGACAACCAGCCCGCCCTTGATGCGCTCCAGAACCTTGCCCTTGATCGTTTCGTGCTCGCGGTAAGCCTTGTCGATGCGCTCCCAAACGCGCCGTCGGTGCGCCCGCGTATGCGAGAGCAGAACGTAGCCGTCCTTGTGCTCGTGCAGCCGCTCGACTTCAATCGTCTGGCCCGCGCCAAACGGGATTGCGTAGTGCCGGCATCCAAGAATTCCGAAGCGGGAACCAATCCTTCAAACTTTGCCGCCAACATCCACGATCACGCCCGCGTCGGTCACGGCCACCACTCGGCCATCGAAAATTTCGCCCTCCGCCGCGCAGGTTCCGGCGTGGCGTACTGCTCGATCAGCTTTTCCATGCCCTCGGCAGATCTCGGCTTCGGCGGCAGTGGAATCGCCATCGCTAGCGCTCGCGGCCGTCTCTGAACTTGCCGATGACGCAGACGCGCCATTCTCGCCGTGCGCGGAGGTACCGGAAGAAGCACTGGAAGAAGAGCTGGAAGAAGAACCGGAAGGAGCTATCAGAAGACGCTTGGGCGTCCGTCGCGCGCGCAGGAGCCGCACCAGTGGCAACGGCATCTTGCGTGGGCGTCGCGGCGTCGGCTACGGCTGTGGTGACGGCGGGCGTTTCCTGCGCCTTCAGGTGCGGAACTTCGCCGGCGTTTGCGTCGACCGGTACAGGTTCAGATTTAACTTCGTTTTCGCGTGACATGGGACGCGGCCTCCGTAGAACTTGATGCCCCGATTACCGAGAGAGGTGCCTCGGATTCTTCACCCTGCTGGGGATAGAGCAAAGAAGGGGATAAACCACCCGCGCTCGAAAGGTTTATCGCGTTCGATGATACGCGTGGCCCGCAAATAATGTCAACAAATTGAGGGTGTAGGGGCGGCGGCGGCCGCACCAACGCGGCGGTCCGCAGTGCTACGCCCGGAAGCGCCCGGCCTGGCGGATTTCCTTGCGGTAGTCGGGCGCGGAAATTTCGATGGTGCGGCACATTTCATACAGGCGCGAGCGGATGCGTCCGCCGATGCGATCGGGCAGGGTATCTTCGATGGCCGAGGGCCGCAGCGACGACCCGCGAGTCACTGGGCGCGGATTGCTGTCCGCGTCAATGAAATTCGTGGTGGCCAGCGTCACGCGATTGTCGTTATAGCGCGCGTTCAAAATGTGCCCGATGGTTTCGAGCGCCCAAAGCGAAGGCTTGCTTGCGCCCAGATCATCGAGCAGCAGCACTTCGACTTTCACGACCGGATCGAGAACGCCGAGTTCGGTGGACGCGCTTTCCGGATTGTAGCTATCCTGAATTTCCTTCAGCAGCTCGCGGTAATCGTAGAACAGACACGAGTGCCCACGGCGCATCAATTCTTGCAACGCGGAAACCGCGAGGTGCGTCTTCCCTACTCCGCAAGAGCCCATCAGCAGCAGGCCGTGCTCGGTGCCCGCCGGGTAATCGCGCGTGAACGCCTGCACCACCATGCGCGCCTGCTCCAGGCTGCGATTCCACGCCGAAATCTCGGCCGGAGTGCCGATCTCGAATTCCAGGTCGGTATCGAAATTATCGAAGTCGCAGTGGCGATAACGCTCGGGGATTCGCGCCCGCGTGAAAATGCGCGACGCCCGATCGTCGGTAGTGCACTCGCACGGAACGCCCCAAACGAGATTGGGTTGGCCTCCGCCGGCCGTTCCCGGTGTGTCCCGCGACAACGCTTGGGCGTCTGGATTTGGATTCGTCTCGGTAGGACGCGCAACAGTCTTCCAGCCACTACCATTGCAGAGAGGGCAATCAGGACGCGCCATAAACAGAGAATAAGCGCCCAAGGAAAACGGCGCAAGCGGTCCGCCCCTGTGCAAAATCCCGCAAATGTGGAAAGCCTCGCCGGGCGCTACGATGGCTTTTCAGACCCCTCATTTTTTCACGGTTAGAAAATGAAATTTCTGTTTGTTTTGTTGGAGTTAAGGCAATTTCTAATCGTTTCCGTGTATCGATTAGAATCCCTCATTTTGTCCCGGCCTGAAAATGAGATTTCTGTTTCTTTTGTTCGCGTTACAGGGATTTCTGGTCGTTTCCGTGTATCGGCCAGAAATGGCGCTTTTGGCGGCGCCAGTGGGTCGGGTTGAGCTCGGCGAGTGACCATAACTCTTATTACATAGCATGCAAATTTTAGAGCGGTCAATAGTACGAAAGTAGGAACTACCGATGATTGCGGGGGCAAATCGCCCCCGGAGCTAGGTGAGTTGGGTTATCTCGTAGGCGCTATTGTCGGGCTGAAAGCCTGGCGCTACAAAAACCAAGCCGAAAGGCGCGCGGGTCCGCAGGCCCGCCCCTGCGAAAAGATTACTTCACGATGCGGATGGCTTTGGGCGGGGCGGCGCGAACGATGGCCGTACGCGCGCGGCGCTCGTTGGTGTGGCTCAGCCCGCGGGCGAGTTCGCCGCGGACGAAAGTGATGAAGGATTCCATTTGTTGCTGCATGTCCGCCATTTTGTCGCGCATATTGAGGATTACCTCGATCCCGGCGAGATTGACTCCTAGTTCGCGCGTGAGATTCAGGATGATTTCGAGCCGCTCGAGATCCTGGTCGGTGTAAAGGCGGGTATTGCCTTGCGAGCGCGAGGGCTTGAGCAAGCCGACGCGTTCATAGAGGCGCAGCGTTTGCGGATGCAAATTATAAATTTCAGCTACAGCGCTGATCATGTAGCCGGCTTTCGATTTTTTTCGCGGACGTGTGGCCATAACAATCTACCTAGCGCCTGTTCTTACGATTCCCGGGCGGAGCCCTTCAATGCTTCAGGGTAAACAAGCCCCGCCACTACGGCCGAAAAGCACAATTCAAACGCCGGGCCGAAAACCGGGCGGGAGTGAACGCCCGCCCCTACGAAAACTCTTACAGCACGGCGCGCGAGAAAATATCCACGCGCGGATCCTCGGGCGCGGCTTTGCTGAGCTCGCGCAGCAACTCGCGAACCTTTTCGTCCTCGGGCTTCGGGACGACTACTTGCACTTCCACAATTTGATCGCCGCGCTGGCCATGACGCCGGGCCGATGGGGCGCCCTTTTCGCGCAGGCGCAGCTTCTTGCCGCTGTCGGTGCCGGGCGGGATGCGCACTTGCGCGCGGCCGTCAATGGTGGGCACTTCGACTTTGGCGCCGAGCGCGGCTTCCGTGACGGTGATGGGCACGACGGTGTAGAGATCGTCGCCGCGGCGATCGAAAAACGCATGCGGTTGCGACCTGAGTGATGAAATAAAGATCGCCGGGGGCGCCGCCATTTGCTCCCGCGTTGCCGTGCCCCGCCACGCGCACGCGCGAGCCCGTCTGCGCGCCGGGCGGAATGCGCACGTCGAGCGTCTCAGCGCGGCGCACGCGGCCTTCGCCGCCGCAGGTACGGCAGACCGTACGCAAACGTCCGCTTCCGCCGCAGCGCGAGCACGCCACTTGAAATTTCATCTTGCCGCTGGTTTGCAGTGACGCGGCCGCTGCCGTGGCACACATTGCAAGTCTGATCGTTGCCCACCGAGCCTTTACCGTGGCAATCGCTGCAAACATCGAGGCGCGTGATACGTGACTTTCTTTTGCCGCGCCGCGCATGGCTTCCGCGAAAGAAATGTCGATTTGATATTCGAGATCGGAGCCGGCTTCGGTGTCGTAGCCGCGCCTGTGCCGCGCCGCCACCGCGGAAAAATTGGCTGAAGAGATCGCGGAAACTCGTGCCGCTGCCCTGCGCTCCGCCGCCCCCGCCGCCGAAATCGAATCCGCCGAAATCGAAATGAATGTCCTCGGGCGAGACGTTGTAGCCGCCGCCCTGCCCTTGCGGACCGGCCGGGCCGGGCGTATTGAATCCGAACTGATCGTACATCTGGCGCTTCTTCGCGTCCGACAGCACTTCGTAGGCTTCCTGGATTTGCTTGAATTTTTCTTCCGAGGATTTATCGCCGGGATTCAGATCGGGATGATATTTGCGGGCGAGTTTGCGGTACGCGGCGCGGATTTCTTTTACCGGAGCTTTGCGCGCGACGCCGAGAAGTTCGTAATAATCTTGTTTGGAGTTGGTGGCCATTATTTTCGCGTGGAGATCGTTGCTTTCCATCTCGCCAAAAAGGGCGCAGCTCGCAGCGCCCCTACGTCAAGAAAAAGCAAATACCAGCAGAAAAAACGAACGAAACATCGTCAGAGCTTCGACCATTTTGCGTTCCACCGGGCCATTTCCTCGGCCTCGCGTGCGAGTTCGGCGCGATGGCGCCTCTGCTCTTCCGAGCGCGTGGCGATTCCGGCGTCCTTCTGATTGGCGCGCTCGAGCCAGCGATCGATGCGCGCGATCTTTTCCTCGACGGTGGCCGGATCGGAACGAAAACGCAGCAACGTGCCGGTAATTTCCACCGAGCGCGTGGGAAAATCCGCGGGCACGTCCTGTTGCGTTTCGTAGAAAAGACGGCGCCAGTCCGCGCTGGGCGATTCGGTGATGGAGACTTGAATCAGAAAATAATTGTCGCGGACTTTTTGCACCGCCTGCGGCGGCGTGGCGCGTTTAATGCCGGTAGTGGCCAATCAAGCAGACGCTGCCGTCCGGACCGCCGGGTGAACTCCATACGCGTCTTTAGCCGGGCTCCAATGTCGTACGACGGCCTCGGCCGGCTTCCGATGACTGGAAATGTCGCCCGGAGTACCATTCGGATCCAATCGAAAATTCGCCGACGATCCAATTCGCAACCCGACCGAAAGCATCCCCGCCGGCGGTGCTCTCGCAAGATGCGGTAGTGTCGCGCGCTACTTAGTTCGGGCGCTTCGATTCGTCCACATCAACGAACTCGGCGTCCACCACGTTGTCCTGGCCCTGGCCGCCGCCCGCGCCTTGCGCTCCGCCTGCTGCGCCATCGGTCGATTGCGCACCGCCGGAGCCGGCCGCGCCGCCCGCAGCGCCTGCCGCCGCTTGCGATTTGTAGAGCACTTCAGCGACTTGATGCGAAGCCTTGGTCAACGCCTTCGACCGCAGTGTTGATGCGGTCAACGTCGCCTTCGGCCACCGCGCGGCGAGTCTCCTCGACGGCGGATCTCAATCGCCTTCGCATCGGCCTCCGGCAGCTTGTCGCGATTTTCCTTCAGCAACTTTTCCGTCTGATAGATAAGATTGTCGAGCGCGATTGCGAGCTTCCGCCTCCGCGACCGCTTCTTATCCTCATCGGAATGCGACTCGGCTTCCTTGCGCATGCGTTCCGCTTCATCCTTGCTCAAGCCGGTCGAAGCGGTAATGGTAATCTTCTGTTCCTTGCCCGTGCCTTTGTCTTTCGCCGAAACGTTGAGCAGATCCGTTCGCGTCAATATCGAACGTCACTTCGATCTGCGGCAGTCCGCGCGGGGCCGGCGGAAGTCCCACGAGTTGGAAATTGCCCAGACTGCGATTTCCGCTGGCCACCGGACGCTCGCCCTGCAGGATGTGAATGTCCACCGAAGTCTGATTGTCCGCCGCGGTCGAAAACGTTTCCGACTTGCGCGTGGGAATCGTAGTGTTGCGCGGGATCAGCGTGGTCATCACGCCGCCCAGCGTCTCGACGCCCAGCGAAAGCGGCGTCACGTCCAGCAGCAGGATGTCCTTCACTTCCCCGCCGAGCACGCCGCCCTGAATCGCCGCGCCGACCGCCACCACTTCATCCGGATTGACGCCCTTGTGCCCTTCCTTGCCGAAAAGTTCCTTCACGATATTCTGAATCAGCGGCATGCGTGTCTGGCCGCCGACCAAAACCACTTCATCGATCTTGCTGGCGTCCACGCCCGCGTCCTTCATGCACTTCTTGCACGGCTCGACCGAGCGGCGAACGATCTCGTCCACCATCGCTTCCAGCTTCGCGCGCGTCAGCTTCTTCACCAGGTGCTTCGGGCCGGTCGCGTCGGCGGTGATGAACGGCAGATTGATTTCCGTCTCCATGGTGGTCGAAAGTTCGATCTTGGCGCGCTCCGCCGCATCGCGCAGCCGCTGCAGCGCCATCTCATTGCCCTTGGCGTGCAGGTCGAGGCCTTCGTCCTTCTTGAATTCCTCGATGAGCCAATCAACGATCTTCTGATCGAGGTTGTCGCCGCCGAGGTGCGTGTCGCCGTTGGTGGCTTTCACTTCCACCACGCCTTCGCCCACTTCCAGAATCGAAATGTCGAAAGTGCCGCCGCCGAAGTCGTAGACGGCGATGGTTTCATCCTTCTTCTTGTCCAGGCCGTAGGCGAGCGCCGCCGCTGTCGGCTCATTGATGATGCGCTTTACGTCCAGGCCCGCGATTTCGCCGGCCTGTTTCGTGGCCTGCCGCTGCGCGTCATTGAAGTACGCGGGCACGGTGATCACCGCGTCCTTCACTTTTTCGCCCAGGAAATCCTCGGCCGCTTCCTTCAGCTTGCGCAGAATCATGGCCGAGATTTCGGGCGGTGTATATTCCTTGCCCTGCGCCTGCACCGCGACGTGGTCGCCCTGGCGCACCACCTTATAGGGCACCATCTTTACCTCTTCGGTGACTTCATCGTTGCGGCGGCCCATGAATCGCTTGATCGAGTAGACCGTATTCTCAGGATTGGTGATGGCTTGCCGCTTGGCGACTTGGCCGACGAGACGTTCGCCCGTCTTGGTGATGGCGACGACGGAAGGCGTGGTTCGGCCGCCTTCCTGGTTCGGGATTACCACCGGTTCGCCGCCCTGCATGACAGCCACGACGGAGTTTGTGGTCCCGAGGTCAATTCCGATAATTTTGCTCATTGATAGAGCTCCCTCTGTTTTTTTGCTGGGCTGATTCATCAGCCCAGACCCGTGCGCGAAATGGCTAAAAAGGCGCTGGTGGCGCCGGATACGAGAAGAAGTATACAGGTTGAGTGTGTCTTTGTCAAGTTTCTTGATGCACTGTAGGTGGCTTGTTATCTTATGGTTACAAACATTTTTGAGGGACTCACTCAATTTCCGGGAATCGGCGGGAGCGCCTTGCTTGAGAATCGAGCGCCTGAGCTGCACTGCAGGCCGTTTGAATTTGAACCTGGGAGTTGGCCTCCGAGAGCAGGTCTGCCGAATTGTGGCACCCCTGCCAACGGCTGGCCACTCGGGTTGACAGCTTTGCGGCAACGCTTTGCAGGGAGAAGGGCTTCTAAGTAGAAAAGAGGATACAATAACAATTCCGATTTTCACTTCCTGCTCGGGAGGAGACGAAATATGGCACGCGGCATGAGTTCGCGCGCGAAATTGGCGGCGCGCGTATTGGGATGGGCCGGGCTCTTGGCGTTTATCGCGGTGGCTGCAACGGCGCAGGCGCAAAAGAAAACCGCGCCGGCTGCCAAAACCACGGCGGCTCCCAGTTCCGAAGAAGTGCCGGTGAAGGCCATCGGCTCGAAATCGGCGCCCATCACCATGGAAGTATTCAGCGATTACCAATGCCCTTCCTGCAAGATGCTCTACGAGCAGACGCTGAAGCCGCTGATCAATGAATACGTCGCGACGGGAAAAGTCTATCTGGTGCATCGCGATTTTCCACTGCCGATGCATAAGTACTCCACCGATGCGGCGCGTTGGGTGAACGCCGGCGCGAAGATCGGCCGTTACCCGGAAGTGGAAGCGGCGATTTACGATAATCAGGACGCCTGGTCCGCGGACGGAAATATTCAGAAGTTCGTCTCCGCCGCGCTGTCGCCTGCGGAATTCAAGCGCGCCGAAAAAATGGTGGAGGGTTGCGTTGCGGATTCCACGGGAATCAAACCCGCAAGTTTGAACTTCACGCCGCAAGGCGGGCACGAGTGTTCCATTGATTCCGCCATCGCCAAGGACAAAGCGCTCGGCAATACGGTCCCTGTGACGCAGACGCCGACTTACCGCTTCTATTACAAGGGCCAGGCGTACCCGCCGACGCCGGGATATGTTTCGTGGCCGATCCTGAAGCAATTCTTCGATAGCCTGTTGAGCCAATAGCATGAGCGATCCGGCAAGCCGCAGCTGGGGACGAATTCTTCTGCTGATCGGAAGAGTTGTTCTCGGCGGGATTTTCATCGTCGCGGCTTACTACAAGCTCGAAGCCGCGAATTCCCACAGCGCCATGGTCCGCCGCCGCGGTGAAAACCTCTTTGGCGATGTTCGCGATGCAGGTGGATTCGTATCAAATGCTTTCGTCGAATCTGGCCAACTTTGTTGCCCATACGCTGCCGTTCTTTGAACTGGTCGTCGGCTTGTGGCTGGTCAGCGGCATCTTGCTGCGGATACCGTCACTGATCACGACGCTGATGCTCGGCGGATTCCTGTGCGCGATGATTCGAGCCTACGTGCTCGGGCTCAAATCAAGTGCGGCTGCTTTGGGCCGGCGAGGAAGTCGGACCGACTCTTCTCTGCGCGACGGATCGTTCTTCGCGCTCGCGCTCGCTGTGACCATCGGTGCATTCCTGATCGCGCGCAAGAAATCCGCGCCGGAATCATCCGCTGCCGCCGCAGCGGAACTACAACAAGCCCGCTAGGATAACCCGCCGCAGTTCCCGGTTTCTTCATTCCGCGAGGCACGATAGAATGTCCCGCCTTGTTTGGGAGCCTGCCATCCATGCGTAATTCAAAATTCGAAGTAATATTTCTGGTACTGCCGCTGATTGCAGCGAACGCAATCTTTGCGGCGCCCGCGCAAGCGCAGTCGAACGCCGCCGCGGGAAAGAAGCTGACGGTCGAGCGCATCTATAGCGCTCCCAGTCTCAGCGGCTCGCTGGTGCACGGAATCGAGTGGTCGCCGGACAGCAAGCGCGTTTCCTATTTCGAGCGCACCGGAAGCGGCAAAGAAGCGGCCACGCAACTCTGGGCGATGGACGCCGCCACGGGCAAAAAAAGCGTGCTGGTGAGCGGCGAACTGCTCGGCTCGCTGCTCGAACCCGAAAAACAAAAAGCAACGCAGGGCACCGGACTGGCGCGCGCGACGCCTCAGGATTATCAATGGGCCCCGGACGGCAAAGCGCTGTTGTTCGTGAGCGACACAGCTCTCGTGTGGCTTGATCTCGCCAGCATGAAATCGAAGCGCCTTCTCAGCACCGAAGAAGAAATCGAAGACCCGCGCCTTTCGCCCGACGGCAAGTGGATCAGCTTCGTGCAGAATTTCAATCTGTGGACGCTGAACGTCGCGAGCGGGGAGAAGAAACAGCTCACGCAGGGCGGCTCCGAGGAAATTCTGAAAGGCAAGCTCGACTGGGTTTATCCCGAAGAGCTATCGAGCCGCACGGCGTATTGGTGGTCGCCGGATTCGACGCGCATCGCTTATTTCGAAATGGACGAGCGCCCGGTGACGAAGTACGCCATCTACGATATGAGCAGCGACATCGGCGCGATCGAGACCACACGCTATCCGCAAGCCGGCGAGCCGAATCCCATCGTGCGGCTGGGCGTGATTCCGATCAGCGGCGGCGAAACGCAGTGGATGGATACGGGCGCGGACACAAACGTCTATCTGGCGCGCGTGAACTGGCTGCCGAACTCGAAACAGATTTCCATCCAGCGCCTGAATCGCGCGCAGACGCGGCTCGATCTGCTGCTCTGCGACGCCGCGAGCGGCGCATCGAAATCCATTCTCACCGAGGAAGATCCCTACTGGGTGAATGTCAGCGACGATCTGTATTTTTTTTCCGACAGCCAGCGCTTTCTATGGTCCAGCGAACGAAATGATTTTCGTCTGATTTATCTCTACGACATCAGCGGAAAACTCCTGAAGCAAGTGACTACCGGCGACTGGAACGTGACCAGCACCGAAGGCTTTGGGCCGCGCGCCACCAACGGGCTGATCGTCAACGAATCCGGCGGCGAAGTTTTTTTCCACTCGAATAAAGCCAATCCCACGCAAACTCAGCTCTATCGCGTCTCGCTCGCCGATGGAACGGTGAAGCCGGTGACGCAAGGCGCCGGAGTTCATGAAGCGGTGCTCTCGCCGGACGCTTCCGCATTCGTCGAAGTATTTTCGAATGCCGAAACACTGCCGCGCCAAAGCCTCTATCACGCCGACGGAAAACTGGTGGCCACGATCGCCGAAAGCAAAGTTCCCGAGCTCGACGAATACCATCTGCCGCGCACCGAATTCACCACCGTGAAGACCGCGGACGGCGCAACTTTGTACGCGGAAATGATCCGGCCGCCGGATTTCGACGCCTCGAAAAAATATCCCGTGCTTGTGGAAGTTTACGGCGGGCCGGGCGCGCAATCGGTGAGGGATCAATGGGATCCCAGCCGCTTCTGGTCGAAATTGATGGCGCAGCACGGCTACATCATTTGGCTGCTCGATAATCGCGGCTCGCTCGGCCGCGGGCACAAATTCGAAACTCCGATTTATCATCACTTCGGCAAGCTTGAATTGGACGATCAAGTTGCCGGCGTGAATTATTTGAAATCGCTTCCGTACGTGGACGCGAAGCGCATCGGCGTATGGGGCTGGAGCTACGGCGGTTACATGACGCTGCAAGCTCTTTTTCATTACCCCGAAATTTTCAAAGCGGGAGTGGCCGTGGCGCCGGTGACGGATTGGCATCTCTACGACACGATTTACACCGAGCGGTACATGAGTCTTCCCAAAGATAACGCGGCGGGCTATCACGATTCCTCGCCCGCCAATTTCACCCAGAATCTGAAGGGCAGGCTGATGGTGGCGCACGGCACGGGCGACGACAACGTGCACTTCGCCAACACCGCGCTGCTGCTGAATAAATTTATCGAAGCTGAAAAATATCCGGAGCTGATGATTTTTCCCGGGCGCGGGCATCCGATCGGCGACCGCGCCGCGCAAATCGATCTGTTCAACCGGATCGAACAGTTTCTGCTGAACAATTTGTAGGCGGGCGGCGCGCAACTTTTCCGGCTGCATCAGGGGCCGACGCGCGCGACTCGATTTTCGCATCCAACGATGACGATGCCTTCCCACCGGCGACTGCGGCTTCAGATTGGACTGGCAGGGCTGTGCCTGGCCGCGGCGCCGTTCGTCAGCGCCCCCGCCGCCGCGCAGGAGCAGGAAACAAATCCCGCGGAGCAGGGCCAGCGCAAGCCCCCGGAGCTGCGCAGCGGCCCTTCGCTCGAATCCGCTTTCAATCATATGTACCGGCTGAAATTCACGGAGGCGCGCGCGGAAATTGCCGCCTATCAAAATCTCCATCCCAACGACGCGCTCGGTAAAGCCGCGGAGGCCGCCTCCTATCTCTTTGAGGAGTTCGAGCAAAAGGGCGTTCTCACTTCTTCATTTTTTCTGGACGACAAGCGCTTCCTCGGCGGCATCGAAGGCTCGCCCGAAAAAAACCGCAACCCGAATTTCCTCGCGGCCAATAAACGCGCTCGCGAAATGGCCCAGGAGCGCGCGCGCACCTACCCGCTCGAAGCCGATCCGATTCTGGTGCTGGCCATGTCCGATGGAATGGAATCGAATTACGATGCGCTCATCGAAAAGAAACAGCTCGCCAGCCTCTCGATGTTGAAGCAAGCGGATGCTGAGGCGGCGAAGGTATTGGCCATCGATCCGAGTGCGCAGGATGCTTACGTTTCGCTCGGCTCCGCGAATTACATCATTGGCTGCCTGCCCAGCTATAAACGCGCTTTTCTTTGGTTCGGCGGCGTGCATGGCGATAAAGAGAAAGGTATGCAGCAGTTGCAGTCCGCCGCCGACGGAGGGCACTATCTGCGGCCTTTTGCCAGAATCATGCTGGCTCTGGCTCGCGAGCGCGAACATCAATACAAGGAAGCGGGCGTGCTCCTCGCCGAGCTAACCAAGGAATTCCCCGAAAATCCACACTTCTCGGCGGAACTGGCCATCGCTGAAAAAGCAGCGGGAGATAAATGATGGACCGGCGCAGAGATTTACGGACGCGCGAGCGCATAATTTCGAAGAACTTTCATGCGGTCATCGCGCTGCTGCGCGATTTCCGTCGCCGGCTTCATGGGCCTGGCGCGTCCCATCCCCGCCGCCGCGCAAACGAAACCCGAGGAGAAACTTTTCGAGCTCAAAAAAATCGGCGAAGGCGTCTACGCCGCAATTTCGCCCGGCGAAAGCAAAGCCGGAGCGAACGCCGGATTCGTGATCGGCGACGACAGCGTCGCGGTGATCGATACTTTCGAAGATGCTGCAGCCGCAAAAGTGCTGCTCGAGGAAATTCGCAAAATCACGAAGCTTCCAGTGCGCTTCGTCGTCAATACGCACTATCACCTCGACCACGTCGCCGGCAACGGAGTCTTCGCCGAGACGGGCGCGGTGGTGGTGGCGCATCGCAACGTGCGCGAATGGATTCACACGGAGAATTTGAAATTCTTCAGCGCCAAAATTACACCCGAGCAGAAAAAGCTTGTCGAATCTCTCGCCGCGCCATCCGTGGTCTATTCGGATTCGCTGGATCTTTATCTTGGCTCGCGCCATCTGGTGCTGCGTTTCTTTCCTGGACACACGGGCGGCGACACCGTTGTAGAAATTCCGGATGCGCACGCCGTATTCTGCGGCGATCTTTTCTGGCGCAGGACGCTGCCGAACCTGATCGACGCCTCGACGGAAAAATGGATCGAGACGCTCGATAAATTCCAGAGCATCGCTCCTGGCGTCGCGTTTGTCCCCGGCCACGGCGACGTCGGCAACGCGGCCGACGTCAAAGATTTTCGCGGCTATCTAATCGAGCTGCGCACCGCGGTGGCTGTGGCGCAGTCCGAGGGAAAATCCGGCGCGGACGTGGTGGAAGCCGTTCTGCCCGATCTGCAAGCCAAATACGGAACGTGGGATTTCTTCAAATATTTCGCCAAGGGAAATATCGCGGATACCGCGAAAGAATTGAAGGGCGAGAAGCGCGTACCAACTCCGGCAAAGGATTGACCTCGAAAGCAAAAGGCCGCCTACATCCGCGGCCTTTGCTTTCAGTTCCAGTTTTAATACGCAGCGCGATTTTCCGGCGCTACCACTTCACTCGCACGCGATAGTCCAGCGTCACCGAGCCATCCTTGGCCACGGGAATCCCAAACGCCACCGTGCTCGAGTCCAGCTTCTCCCATTTGTAATTCGATTTCAGCACTTCCCAATCGCCGCCGATCGGTTCGCGCACTTCCACTTTTACGTCCGAGTTCTTGTGATTGCGCAGCGTGATCTGATATTCGAATTCGTACACCAGATCGCTGATCTTGCGGAAGTCCGTCTCCTTGCGCTCGCAAACCACGTCGAACGCATCGCCCACATAAATCGCCACCTTCTCATCTTTCGGCGTGTGCCCGATTTTATCTTCGCCCACCAATTGAATTCCGCCCTTCGAATCCGATTGATAGACGCGGAAATTGCCCGCCGGCAGCGGCATTCCCAATCCCGACTTCTCGTCATTCTTGAAGCGGTAATTCACTTTCACCGTCTGCGGAATCGGGTTTCCGATGCCCTGCGAGCTGCGGTAGTAATAGGGCTGCCCTTCTACCAGCAGAAATTTCTCGACGGGAATCGCAGTAGCGTTCAGCAGGCTGATTTGCTTCGACTCCTTATCCGCCACTGAAGTCCGCCGCTCCAGCGAATACAGGTGATATTCCGAAAAACTTTCCTGCGCGAATTGTGCCGGTGCCGCCGCGGCCTTCCTCATAGCGCCGACGGCATTCATTTCCATCTCCGCGTTGCCGGTTTGAATGCGATGGAGCTCGCCCGCGACGAGCTGCAGCTTCGCATTCTTGTAGGCCGTGCCGCTGTTGTTGCTGAGCGTCACCCATCCATCCAGATCCGCAGCCTTATCATCGCGGCTCACCGTCAGCACGTAATCCGCATTCCAGGTCACATTGTTCGTGAGATAAGAAGCTTCCACCTTGTGCGATTTCGCTCCGCCATTTTCCAGCATCCACAGCAGCGTCGGCTGGCTGTAAAGATTTTCCGGCAAATCCGGAAAGCGATAAGACTCCGCCGGCATGCCGGTAACGATCTGATCGCCGATCTTCCAAACCGGCCCGTTGTTATCCGCGAGCAAGAGCGCTTTCGTTTCCACCCACTTCGTCGAGTTATTGTCCGACTCGCGATGCACCAGCGTCACTTCCTTGCCCACATATTTCAGCAGCAGTTTCGCGGGATCGAGCAAATCGTATTCGTAATTCTGTTCGATCACGCTGAGCTTGTCCGGCTCGGTGAGCGAGCGGAAGTGCACGGTCGCGGGATTGATCGAAGCGGCCACGTCCTCGAACTTCAACGAAAATGTGCCCGACGGCAGCGACAACTGCCGCACATCGCGCACCAGCGCCACGTTCGAGTTGTAAACGGTGATGTTCAGATCCACCTGATCCTTCTGCGTCGTCGCAGGCGTGTCGGCCAGCGGACGCGCGGCGGCGTTGGCATGTCCCGCGCGCCAGGCCAGTGGCGCGAATGCCACGGCGGCCGCGGCGAAAGTGATGATTGCCAGTGTGCGATGGAATTTCCGTCGGATCATGTGATCCTCCCGAGTGTCCTTGCGCGTGATTTCATTTCTTTGCTTAGAACGGGGCGCCGCGATTTTCTTGCAGGCGGAATCAGCGTGATTTCTTCGTGCGGGTCCAGGTGGCTCCGCCATCCTTGGTGGAAAATTCCGCGCCGTCGGCCGCGGTAATTTTCGCCGTGTCGGCGTCGGTCGCGCTCACCGCGGATAGATCGGCCGGCGTTGGCGATTTCAGGCTCTGCCAATTTTCACCGTCCACGGTGCGAAGGATTGTTCCGCGGCGTCCCACCACCCAACAAACTTTCGGCGTCGGCGCGGATCCCGCCGTGAGAATACGCTCAGGTTCGCGTGAGCTGCGCTGCCACGTCGCTCCCACATCGCGTGACATCTGAATTTCCTGAGCCGCAGCGAATCCCGCCACGCGCCACAACGTGCTGGCAGTCCGGTGTCGGAATCACGATCGGTTTCGATTCGTCCTGTTTGAAACGCGAGTTCACGTTCAAAGCTTCGGTCTTGGCTTCGGCGCTTTTTTGCTTTTCGGTGGTGCTCTTGGTTAGCCCCTGAGCGTTGCCGCTCAGATTTCCGGCAGCGTGTGAAGGCGCATTTTGTGTTTTGCCATATTCGCTCTGTAGAGGCGCAACCTGAGCGGGCGCCGGAGCGCCAGCCGCCGCGGCCCCTTGCTCCCTTTTCGCGGCCGATTGATCGGAATCCAATTGCGCCGTTTTGCGATCTGCGGATTCGCCCGGCGCTGCCGCGGCCGGCCGAGGTGCCGGCTGAGGCGCAGTGCCGCCGGCAACACCCGCGCCGGTGCCGGACGCCTGGCCGGAAGCACCGCGACCAATCCCGTCGCTGACGCCGCCGCGCATCCTCTCGCCGCCGCGCCGATCTTTTTCTTTGCCGGCCTCTTCGTCGAGTTCCGAGCGCGGCTTGGCCTTCGCCTGAAGTTTCCCTAGCTCGTTCTGCGCAGTCACGTCGCTGCGACTCTCTAATTTGTCAGCCGCAGCTCCCGCTCCGGAATTCGATGATGGCGCGGTTGCGTTCTTCTTTTCGGCTGCAGGCGGTTTCGGGCTTAAGTCCGCAGATTGCGCAGCCTTCGGAGGGGTTGGCACAGAAAATTGCGGCTGCACTGGTGCCGCCGCCGGCGTCCCAGTCACCGGCGCCTGCTCGCGATTCTGCGCAACCGTAGGCGCAACGCGATTCTGCGGCGCCACAAACGACTGGCGCACGCTCACCCACGCAATAAAAATCGTCAGTGCCGCCGTCACCGGCACCAGCAAGCGCCAATCCCAAATCCATGACCATCCTCTCGCGCCTTCGCCCTCGCGCTCCGGTTCCGCGCGCGCCAGCGCCGCAAGCTGGCTGCGGCAATGCGCGCAATTCGAGACGTGCAGCATCGCACGCGCGAATTTCATCCGCCGTCAGCGAGCGCTCGTAATACGCCGCGAGCAGCCCCGCATCGAGACATTCGGCTTCCGCCGCCGCCGCACCGGACGCAAGTCCGCGCCGCAGCATGGCGCCGAATTCCCTCTCGTTGTCGCGCGGGTTCATCCGCCGTTTCCCTTCACTTAGAACGATACTCCGGTCACATCTTGCAGCGCAAAGTCGCGCTCGACCTCACTCCTTCTTCGACAAGACGCGCGTCAAATCAAACGGCCAATCTTCGCGCGCATATTCGTAGCAAAGCTTCACCTGCGCCTCGCTCAGCCGCTTTTTCCCGCGCAAAGCCGCGTCCACCTGGCGATGCAGATCGCGCCGCGCGCGATCGAGTTTGCGCGAAACCGTCGCTTCGTGTTCGCCCAGCAGCCTTCCAATTTGCGCCAGCGTCAGGTCTTCGATGTAGTAGTACGCCAGGCGCAGGCGGTCGCGCGGTTCCATCGCCGCGAGCGCTTCGGTGATCGCCGTTTGCAGCAAGGCAAGGTAGCGTCCGCGCTCGGGGTCGGAGGCAGCTTCGTTCGTAACGGCGGCGGTTGACTCGATCGGCGCGCGCGAATCGTCGTCGCCAGAGCCGGAATCGAGCGATTCCGTCCGCCGCGTGCGCCGAATCTCGTTGATATGCCGCTGCGCAAGAATGGCGCGCAGCCACGTTCCAAGCTTGCTGCGTCCATGAAAATAATCGAACAGCGTGCGCCGCTGCCCCTCGCGGCTCTCTAAACCATAAAGTTCGGCGTAAAGCGAATCGGCCAATTCGCGCCCGCCGGATTCGCCCGCAATCGCCCGCGCGGCGCGATACAACTCCGCGCGAAATCGCGCCATAAAATCCTCCCACGCGCGCGCGTTTCCGGCGCCGCACGCGCACGAAAGCGCGAGGTCCGCATGATGTAACGATTCAAGATAGGCGATGATATCGCGCGAAGATGCCGGCTCGCCGCGGTATCGCGACGCAGCACTTCGTTCCAGCGCTTCGCGATAAATCTCCACCCTCAGCGCCCAATCCGGCGGCGCCGCCGCGAGCTTGTACAAACGCTCAACCGTGGTGGCCAATTCGGGCGCGAAGCGCGACGGCGTCGGCAAAGGAGAGTCTCCGGGCCGGGTCGAAATCCAAATGGCGTACCCGATGCACTAGATGATACCTGAGAGTTGCCGCGAGTTGTCCCGAATCGTCGCGCCAATTTGACTTCCCGCCAACGGCTTTCTACGATTCTTCTGCGATGTATGTCTGCCGCGATTGCGAGCAACCACTCAATCAAGCAATGGAGGTCTGCCCGTTTTGCGGCTCCGATCTTTCGGCTGCGGCGCTCGAAGAGGCCGGAGCGCCGAAGAAAAAATCGCGGTTGTGGAAGTCGGTCATTATCTGGGGGATTTTGATCGCGGCCGTTTGGGCTATCGTTTGGTTTGTGCTTCCTCCGCGCCCGGAAACTTCCAAAGGCGCGGCGGAAAAAACGGCTCTCGCGGCATTAGCCGATCTGCGCGGCGAGATCAGCGCCTACGCTGCCGCCAGCGGAAATTATCCGCCGTCTATCGAACCACTTGGAGCGCCATCGCGTTTCGCCATTCAGATTGCCCAATCCGCCGGCTACGAAATCCAATACTCGCCCTCGAGCGCCGATGACTCCGGGCGCATCAAGTCTTTCGTCCTGCTGGCACGCCCCGGCAATTTCGGATACCGTAATTTTTATGTGGATGAAAGCGGCGTGATTCACGAAACCTCGGCCAACCGGCCAGCGACGCCGCAGGATCCGGTGCTGCGCTGAAAAGCAAACTCAATTCGCCGGCGCGAGCGGCGCCGCCCGCTTCGATGAAAAGCATCGCGCGCGCCGCGATGCTGCGATGGACGGGCGCGGCGATACTTGCGGCCTGCAGCCTTTCTCCTTCCACGCTTGCCTTCGAAAACCCAATCATGAAGTCCGAATGTCGCGGCTGCGGCGCGGGCATCTGCCACGAACCGCAACTCGACCAGCACAACGCCGGTCAGCACTCCGAAACTCAGTCGCCGATGGATCACTCCGCGATGGATCACCACGCGATGCATCACGAACATTCCGCGACGCTCTTCAGCGCCATTCTCCATCACGCCGGCTCCGGCACGGACGTCGAATCGCCTTCCGTTCCGCATCACGCCTGGATGTTCGCTCGCGGCGACTGGAATTTCATGGTCCACGGCATTTTCTTCCTGAACGACATCCAGCAATCCGGGCCGCGCGGCGGCGACAAATTCTTCGGCGAAAGCTGGTTCATGGGCATGGCGCAACACGATCTCGGCCCGGGCAAATTTACCGCGCGCGCGATGCTGAGCCTTGATCCCGCGCTGATCAGCCAGCGGCGCTATCCGGAATTGTTCCAAATCGGCGAGACCGCCTTTGGAAATCCGATTGTCGACGGCCAGCATCCGCATGATTTCTTTATGGAGCTTGCCGCGTTCTACGATTGGAAGCTCGACGAACACAATATGATTTCGTTCTACGCCGCGCCGGTCGGATCTCCGGCGCTCGGCCCGCCGGCATATCCGCATCGCGCGTCTTCCAGCGAAGATCCGCTCGCGGTTCTCGGGCACCACATGCAGGATTCCACGCACATCGCCGAAGAGGTGCTCACTGCTGGATACGCGTATCGCTTTGCGCGCGTGGAAGTTTCCGGATTTCACGGCCGCGAGCCCGATGAAAATCGCTGGAATATAGACACCGGCGCGATTGATTCGTGGGCCGCTCGCTTGACCATTGCCCCGAGGCCAAACTGGAGCGGCCAATTTTCGCTCGGCACACTGAAAAGCCCCGAGGCGCAGAGTCCGCTCGAAGACATTCGAAGAATGACCGCGTCTATCGAATACAATCGCCCGATGGCGCGCGGAAATTGGGCGTCGTCAATTGTTTGGGGAAGAAATCGCTCGCTTTCGAGCGGCGAAGTGCTCAATAGCTATCTGCTGGAATCAACGCTGCACTTTCTGGAGCGCAACGCAGTCTGGACGCGCATCGAAAACGCCGACCGCACGAATCTTTTGCTGCTCGGCGAAAATCCCGAGCCGTTAAATTTCGAGGAGCATTTCCTCGCGCGGATTCAGGCTTACACTGCGGGCTACGATCGCGAGTTCCCGGCGATTCCGCATTTTTCAACGGCCATCGGCGCGCAAGCAACTTTCTACGGCCAGCCGGATTCACTCAGCGCGATTTACGGAAATCATCCGCTCGGCGTGGTGATGTTCGTCCGCATCCGCCCTGAAGGCGCCGCGCACTAATCTCGCAGCGAATTATTCCGGTTGCGCCAAGCCTTTCGTCCGCGCTTCGTCGAGCATGCCTTCGACCTGCTGCGTCGCTTTCTTCGAAATCTCGCCTTGTTTGCGGCCGAGTTCACCCTGACGCCGGCCGAGCTCGCCCTGCTTTCTTCCCAGTTCGCCCTGCCGGCGTCCGATCCCGGATTGCTGACGTCCGGCTTCCGATTGAATCTCGCCAATGCGTGCCTGGAGCTCGCCGAGAGCCGCCTGCAACTCGCCGAGCTCGGATTGCGTGCCGCCCTTTTCGCTGAGTTCGCGCATTTGCTGTTTGACGCGCTCGAGGTCCGCGCTCATATCCGGAATTTTCAATTTCACTTCTTCCATCTGCTCGCCAAGATCGTCCTGCTGCTTGCCCAGCTCATCTTGCTGCTTGCCGAGTTCATCCTGCTGCGCGCTCAGCTCGTTCATGGCCTTGTAAAGTTCCGCGGCGCGATCAATCGTGGCGCGATCGCGAATTACGTAAGCCTTACCGGCGTGCGCAAACCAGATAAAGTCGCCGCCAATTTTGCTGCGCAGCGCCTTGGCGTGCGCCAGCTCGTCGCCATCTCCCGAATCGCTGATGGTCACCGAGTGATTGAGCACGACGATGTACGAGGTTCCGGTGGAAATAATGTAGGGATCGCGAACATGTTCATCGTCCATCACGTAGGTGTCCGAATTTCCGGATGGCGATTGCGGCGCGAGCGCACGCAGCGCAGAAATCGCGCGGGCTAACGCCGGCGCGACGACTTCCACGCGGGAAATGCTCACGCTCGGCGGCAGCGGCGCCGTGGAAGCGTAAGCCGGTGCGGAAACCACCACTTGCGGAACCGGCCATGCGCGTGGCGTTGATTGCGACGCCGGAGCTGACGCGATGGCGACTACTGGAGGAATTGAGGGCAACGGCCCCGACACAGCTGTCGGCTCGGGCATTGGCGCAAGCGCGGGCAGTGGCGCAAGCACCGGCACTGGCGCGAGTTGTGGAACGGGCGCTAAGCCAGGCGCTGGCGGCAACGCAGGCACCGGCGCAACGTGCGGCCTCGGAGCTTGTTGCGCGGCGCTCGCCGTGAAATGGATCGAAGCTACTGCAAACAGCATGGGCAACGCAGCCGCCCCCAGCAACGCCGCGAGCGGTTTTCGCAATCGCATGGTTACAACTCCCTTCCAGGATAAAATTCGGTCTACTCTCTTGGCCGCGTCGCCCCCCGCCGCCATGGAAACTCCCTGCCACCAAACTCGTCCGGATGCCGCGCGAATGGCTTCGAAAAATCGCAGCAGCGTCTCCGCGTAACGTTGCCGATCTGCGCCGCTGGCCAGCGCCGCTTCGTCGCTGGCTTCTTCAGCCAAGCGCGCCAACTGGCGATCGAGCCACCAGGGCAGCGGGCTGAACCAGTAAATCGCGCGATGCAATTTCGCGAGCCGCTGCGTCAGCGCGTCGTTGCGGCCGATATGCGAAAGCTCGTGCGCCAGCACGGCGTTTAGTTTGTCGCCATCCCATTCGCGCCAGTCCACCGGCAGCAAAATCACCCGGCGTGCAACGCCCAGCGTTACGGGAACGCTCAGTGCTTCCGATTCCGCCAGCAGCGGCGCCTCTTTCAAATGTCCGGGAAACGCGCGGAGTGAAAGGCTGAGCGACGCGCGTGGATCGCGAATGGGAATCGCAGCGCGAATCAGCCGCCGCCCGAGAATCCAGCCGACCAGCAAGCGTATGGAAAGCAACGCCGCGATTGCGAAATACAGGGCCAGCGCGATTCGCGCGCCGCTGCTGCCGTTCCAATTTGCTAGTGTGCGAGCTTTCGCTGGTTGTTGCGGCATGGTCGCCGGCGACTGCGCCGCGAAATTCAAAGGCTGCGTCGCGGCTGCGTTGGCTGGCGCTCGATCGCTGCGTTGCGCTGCGCCGGCTGATGTCGAAGCGGTCAAGCGCCGCGGCACTTCCACGCGATTCGCTGCGATTCCATTTCCAGATTCAGGTGTTGCGCTGCGCGTTGCGGATTCCGTACGCGCGCCGCTTAGCCCGAAACGCTCGAACTGCGAGGTGATCACGCGGGGCAATTCAAAGTGCAACGTAGGCAGCGCCCAGGCCAGGAGCGGCATCGCCAATGCACCCCACAGCACCACTTTCCAAACCGTGAGGCGCAAAGCGACATTCTTCACGCGAACCACACTCAGCAAAATACCGGCCGCGGCCGCGAATGCAACTGAACGCAGAGCCGCTACCGCCACGACGCCCAGGAACCCATTGGTGAAATGTTCCATGGAAAGCGCTCCCGTCACTTCTCTTCTCTACGACGCTTCGATTTCTCTTGCGCCACTTTGCGCGCCAGGTCCTCGAGCTGTTTGCTGTCGAGCACCTGATTATCAACCAGGCCGAGCAGCAACGCTTCGGCGGAGCCGCCGCAAAAGCGATCAATAATATTTTTCACCGCGCGCACCGCCACGTTTTCGCGCCGTTCGGCTGCGCGATAAATAAAAGTCCGCCCTTCGACTGTATGCGTGACGAATCCCTTCTGTTCAATTCGCCGCAGCACCGTGCGTACGGTTGATTCCTTCATCGGGCGCTTGGAAGCGAGCGCTTCCCGGCAAGCTTCGGAAGTGCACGGGCCGTGCGCCCAGACATAATCCATGACGAACTGCTCGAGTTCGCCGAGGTTTTTGAGGCGTTTTGGATGGGCGTTATTCATTGTAACGTTACACTCTGTAACAGATGGCGCGGTAGCCTGTCAAGAAAAAAAGCCGCCGGCGGAAAAAATCACGGTCCAGCGGGGTCGAGACGCGGCGCGCGAATGGTCGTGCGTTGAACCGAGAGGGCGCGGATCGATGCCGATGGGGCCTTATGGCCTCATCGACGGACCGGAAAATTGGACGCCAACCTGACCTTTTGCACCGGTTTTGCTCCTCGAAGATGGTTGGGGCATGTGCAGCTTCCCAGCGCACCGTACCAACGGACGTTTTGTGTCGCGCGGCATCCTCCGAATTTGCAGCCGTGTATTCTCCGAAAGGTCTGTCATGGCACCGTTTCAACCGTGCCATAACCTCTGCAGAATGTTCGGCTTTAGCCGCTGAGGGTTTGTGTTGGCGCGTGCGATTTGAACCGGCTGGTTTTTCCAGGTATGACAAATTCTGACCACTCGCATTGCAATCCATCAAAAAAAAGATTTAGTACTGTACGCTAACTAGTACTTTTGTGGTAAGAAAGACACACTTTGCCTCGTGCGTTACACGTGTAACAATTGCTCGTAAATTTCGCCCGAAACGCGCCTCAGTGGCCTCAGTGGCCCTCAGTGGATGGGCGAGACGCCGAATCCCTTCTTTGCAGGTGGGTCTACCACCGGAACCGGAACGGCGAAAAACTGATTGCCGTTGAGCACCGTGCCTGTGGAGCTGGAAAGCTTGAGCACGCCGATGGGGGCATCGGTCAGGACATTGTTGCGAATGCGGTTGTTGTTGCCCTGAACGAAAATTCCGGCTTCGTCGCTGCGCGTAATTTCGTTTCCGCCGACAACATTCTGATTACCGACGAGCGCGACCCCAATCAACACAACCGAGTTGATGATGGAGTTGTTGCGCACGGCGGAGCTGTCGCCGCCGACGAAGACCCCGATTTGATTTGTGCCGAGGGAGTTACTTTCGATGGTGACGCTATTGGACTCGAAGATGAGGATGCCCGTCGCGTTCGTGTCGCACTGATCGGTGGAAACGCACGGCGACCAGATATTGTTGGTGATCGAGTTTCCAGTAATTGTTCCCGCGGCGCCGAATCCCACCTGAATGCCATTCTGCGCGGCGCCAGCGGTGGGACCAATTCCGGTGACGATATTGTTGCGGGCGATGATCTCGGTGCCGGCGTCGTTGCCGGTGATTCCGTTCTTCTGGTAGGTGTCAATGCTATTGGAAGCGATTCTTACTTTCGCGCCGGAGCCGCCGGGATTTTCGACTTCGACGGCATTGCCGCTCTGGCAGGCGTTCAGCGAAGGATCGAGCTGCATATGGCGAATGGCGTTGTGAGCGATGCGGCCCGACGCGTTCTGGAAGAGGATGCCGATGAGGCGGGGAGCACAGGCGGTGATGCCGTTGTTGGCGCCGTCGACGATGAGGCCGGTAATTGCGACGCCATCCGTATCCTGCACAAGAATAACCGCGGCGAATGCGTCGCCGGAGCCTCCGGAGCTGTTCTGCGTGATGGGACTGGGGTTCACGATGGCGCCACTATCGCCTTCGATGGTGAGAGATTTTGTGATGAGAAGCTGTTCGGAATACGAGCCGGGGCAGACGCGGATCACATCGCCGGCGTTGGCGGCGTTGATTGCAGCTTGGATCGAAGTGAATTGAGCGGTTGGGCACTGCACTTTATCGTCGTCAACAAGCACATTGGGAGTCGGCGCGGATTCGCGGAAATCCTTTGCGGGCGCGCGATGCGCGAAAAGAAGAAAAATTATTGCCAGTGGAACCGTCGATAGTATGGCCTTTTTCATGCTTTTCTCCCAAGTTCAGAATTTCCCGTTGCACCGGGGCGTTCGCATTTAGGGTTGGACAGAAGGAAGAATACCAAACGCTTACTAGTTATAAAAAGCGAAAGCATGGCCGCGTGTGCGTATTTGCAACCGGGGGGCGGCGCGAAAACGGCTGCGGCCAGAAAATCGAAGGCGATTTGGAAATCAAGCCAGTGGCAGCATTACGGGACTCGCCGGTGAGTGCGCGCGGGCGTGCTATACTTTTGAAACGGCGCAGCAATCGCGTGCGAAAATGTTGTGCCCAACTGCGGAGAGGTGCTGGAGTGGCCGAACAGGGCTGCCTGCTAAGCAGTTACACCCCAAAAGGGTGTCGGGGGTTCGAATCCCCCCCTCTCCGCCACCGTTCGTCTTCCGTTTACTTCGAGTATTTCTCTTCGGGCCGCGACACGTGTGGCTGGGCCTAGACCAAATCATTTGGTGGGGTATAATCCGGCGGCTTACGTTTTATTGAGGAGGTGGCCCGTGCCGGACTGGCAGTACGCGCAATCGAGTCCTTCCGACGAGCTCGCGCAGCTCTCCTTTTATTCCATGAAGAAGAAGCAGGACGAACGCGAAATCGAATTCCGCATCACCGTGCGGGAATATGTGCAGAGGCCCGCGGGACATCACTCGCGATTTTTTGCCGAGGCGGATAAGCACGTGAACCAGAAAACGGCGCCGGTGCTGCCCTGCGGCTGGGGCCAATCGGCGCTGGAAGCGCTGGCCGACTGCATGGGAATGATCCGCCAGTTTCCCTACGAGGAATAGCGATCGCTGCGAGAGCGGAGACTCTCAACGATGAAATACAAGAAAAAGCAGATCGATCCGGGAATCGTGGTCCTCGAGATGGAAGGGCGCTTCCTGATGGGACCGGATTGCCAGCAGGTATTTCAGGAAGTGCAGGAGCATATACTGCGCAACGAGAAAAAATTTATATTTGATCTTACGGCCATCGATCACATTGACAGCGCTGCCGTCGGGAATATCGTGAAGTGTTATTCGACGCTGAAGAAATCCGGAGGCATGCTGCGGCTCGCGGGCGCGCGGGGAATGGTGGAATCGGTCTTGAAGCTGACGCAGGTGCACCGGGTAATTCCGATTTCACCGACGGCGCAGGAAGCTGCGAAGGACTTCCCGGCCTCGCAGTAGCCGGATCGCCTAGTGGGCGCGGCCGCGGCGCGCTCCCTGCCGGAAACGCCACGCGGACCGGGGCCCGCCAGCCCCGGCGCCCGCTGCGGACATTTCCCTCTCGTGCCCCGTCCGCCGCCAGCAAAAAAAAGCCATGAACACGCCGAGGGATACAATTACCGCGCCACTGAGCAGCCCCACGGTTGCGCCGGGCAGCGGATTCGCCGATGCGTCGTAAAGCATGTAAGAACCGAATCCGAGCAAAGCGAGAGAAAGCACCACACAAATCGGCCGGTATTGCTCCATTGTTTTACCCTCTCGGAATGCGCATCATGCCGATCTTTTCAAATCGCCGCTTGCAGGCCAGGCGCGGCAGTTGCAGTTGCGCCGTCAGCTGAGATCTTCGGCTCACCTCGTCAACTCACCCCGTCAACTCACCTCGAAGGCATAGGCTTTTTTCAAGCGTCCGGTTTCATTCCCATCCGCTTTTCTAATTTCCGGTTTACGGTAGGGCTTCTTCATCGCAGCGCCGCAAACGCAAGTGGGATTTGATTGGCTGGCGAAGCGCGCTCCGACAATCACCAGAATCTCGCAGCCGCAGTCCGGATTGCTGCATCGCCAGGAGTCACAACGTTCCATCCTCACAGGCAATATCTCCCAGGCCACGTCAGCGAGTGCGGAAACCGTGTGGCCGCTGAGATTTATTGGGACGAACCCTTCGGCGCTCAGCCGGGCGTTCGTGCGATGGGACGCACCGAAAGCCCAAGTCCTCCCAAGCTGCGCCATTGTGGCGTGAAGTGCCAGTCCCGCGGCGCAAATCCCGAAAATTGCTCGTCCTCCCAAGCAAGTACGAACGGGGCGAAGAATTGCCGCGCCAGAGGAATTCGAGCGAAATTCGGTAACTCTTAGAGTAACTACCTAACAAGACATATCCTGGGACCCGGCTGAACCGTTTGTACGGTGGCGGTCACTCAAGACACTTTTTGGGCTTTACCGTTTCGTCAAGCAGGCAGGCGGCAACGCGGGGTAAGTACCAGGACTACCTCTGCGGACCACGTTCAGCGCGCACAGCAACTCTGGATGGTTCCGGCTCCCAGTAATTCTACGCAAAGATGTGGCGAATTAGGGAGTTGAGAAATACAGGAAAATACGGATGGGTTGCAAACGGCCCGGTTGGCGGCCGCGCAAAACTTTCTGCTTGGGATTAGAAGCAGACCCCGTATTTATACAGATTGCATAGAGCATCGCCAATAGCTTAAACGCGTACAGTCGGCGGCTTCACACCTCAGCTCAACCATGCCGACACTATCTCTCGGAGGAAAATCAAAATGACGAAATTTCGCGTACACGTTGTGTCTTTGGTTTTGTTGGTCGGCCTGACTTCGATGTGTGCAGGAAAGAGCAGCGATCACAAGGGACTAAGATCAACGCAAAATGGGACTTCGCTGGCGGCCGCGCTGGTCAGCAGTGGGCATATTGCGACTGTTGACATCATAGCCGACGGCGGCGACCCGGCTCCTTTGCCCATGCCGCTGCCCGGAGCCCCAAAACCGCCGACAAAACCGCCGTCGTTCGCCCGTGTGAGTCAGAATGCGGGACTGACGGATGGCGGAGACCCTGCTCCTTTGCCCATGCCGCTGCCGAGGTTCGCAGACGGCGGGGATCCAGCGCCGCTTCCGATGCCTTTGCCCGGAGCCCCAAAACCGCCAACAAAACCGCCATCGTTCGCCCGTGTGGGTCAGAATGCGGGACTGACGGATGGCGGAGACCCTGCTCCTTTGCCCATGCCGCTGCCGAGGTTTGCAGACGGCGGGGATCCAGCGCCGCTACCGATGCCCTTGCCCGGAGCCCCAAAACCGCCAACAAAACCGCCATCGTTCGCTCGTGTGGGTCAGAACGCGTTACTGACGGATGGCGGAGACCCGGCTCCCTTGCCTATGCCGTTGCCGCGGTTCGCAGACGGCGGGGATCCGGCTCCGCTGCCGATGCCGTTGCCGAGATTTGCAGATGGCGGAGACCCGGCTCCCTTGCCCATGCCGTTGCCGCACGGGCCGCACTTCGCGTAATTACAATGGTTAACCAGCGGGGGGAGGATGTTCGTAATCCTTCCCTCGAATCGTGCTAGCATTCGGGCCCAGCGAAACTGTCCCAGGTGAGCCCGGCCCAGTGTTGGCACACGTAATCTGGTTTGGAACCATCGCGTTGGAGGTGTGTCTACTCGCGCGCGCGCTGCGGACAAAACTGTTCACAAAATTTCCCGTTTTTTACAGCTACGTTCTCTTCGTGTTGCTGCAATCGCTAACGCGCCTGATGGTTTACCACTGGTATGCGGGGTGGTATCTGAAATTCTATTGGTATACGGAATTTATAAGCATTTTCGTGGGGTCCGGGGTGCTTTTCGAGATCTACTGGAGGGGACTGGCGCCATATCCGGGGACCGCGAGACTGGCGCGCAACGTGCTGGCACTAGTATTCGTATTCGCGGTGGGGAAAGCGCTGCTCGGGGCGACCCGCGGTCATTTATGGTGGCCGTCGCAGACGACCGCGGAGCTGGAGCGGAATCTGCGGGGGTTCCAGGCGTTTGCAATTTTGGCACTAGTAATTTTACTACTTGCTTATTCCATCCCACTTGGGAGAAACTTGCGCGGAATCGTGATGGGATACGGATTGCTTATCGTTACCAGCCTGGTGAGCTTGACGGCGCTGTCGTATCTTGGTGCGGCTATCGAACATGTGTGGTCTTATTCGCAGCAGTTCTCCTATTTACTGGTGCTTTTAATTTGGACCGTGGCACTATGGACAGTCTCGCCGCAACAAGAACAAGCAGCAAGCACCGAAGCCGCGCCTTCCTACGGGGCAGTGGAACACAAGACGCGCGAGCGCTGGCAACGGATACGATACTTTAGCAGGCGCAAGGATCGTTGAGAATGAATGAAGTGACGGTCATCGTCGCTCTGGGGCTTCTTGCGCTGGTGGTGATTTCCGTCCTCATTCTGCTGTGGCGCAGCCCCGCGGGCGCGTTCGATGATTTCGATGAATCCGAACGGAATGTACTCTCGGCCGCCGAGGAATGGGCCGAATGTCCGCCGGATGCGGTGGGGCACATCTTCGGATCGCACGATCGCACGTTCGTGCAATCCCAAGGCTCCGATCGGTTGCTGCGCGCGTTCGAGCGCGACCGCCGGCAAATTGCCGTTCACTGGGTGTGGGGCTCATTTGAGGAGACTCAACGCCTGATGTCCCGGCACTTCCGTTCCTCTCGCAGCAGTAGCGACCTCAGCGTCCCGCTCGAAATTAAGCTCATCGCCGAATTCCTTCTGCACCAAAGCATCTGCTTGATGCTGGTGGGCGCGATCCGCGTAGCCGGTCCAAATGGTCTGGCGCGGCTGGCGGGCGCGGCCGGCAATTTGCGCCAGCAGTTCACCGCCGTCACCGCAGGAACTCCGGAGTCCGGAAGCGGCAATTTCACGAAGGGCTCCGGCCTTCAAATTCATAGCTGAGGATTTAGCGGTCAGAAACAGCGATGCTTGCCGAGCTAAGATTCGGATCGGTGGAAGAAGCCTACGGGGATTTGCGGCAGCGCACACTCGCCAAGATTAGCGGAAATTTTGCGCGGCTCATTTACCTGGCTTCGACGCGGGATTACAACTCCGCGCGCTACTATCATTCCGGGCTGGCCGACCGATATTCTCTGCAGACCGCCGAAAAAGCCCTGGAACTCGCGCACCGGCGAGTGTTCGATGAGTTGTCAACCTGTCCCCTGGCCGAACTGACGAAGGAACTGGAGCTGTACATGCGCTCGACGCGGGAGAATCCCGCGGATTTCTTTCGAGCGTGGCAGACGGTGGAACCGTTCCGCGTGGTGGTGCCCATCGGCACGCACCCGACCAGCGTTGCGCTGTTCATCTCGAATGTTAAGTTCGCTTTGGCAGTGCTGCGGGAGAGTCTAAAGAACCCACAGGGTCATTGAGGCGCATCGCTACCGCGGTTACCCGCCCTACGATTTCCGCTTCCGCTCCGTAAACAAACCGCCGGATTTTGGAATGGGAAAGCGGGTGCGGCATCAGAATAAGCTCGCGATCCTGGATTTCGCACCACGAGCAGGCATAGCCGTCGCGCAATTCGACGAAATAGATTGGCCGGTCGTATTCCGTGCGCCAGGGTACGGCCTGAAATTTGCGCAGCTCGGTATCAATTTGCACGAAGGAGCCCGGCCGCAGCAGCGGATACATCGTCAAATCCTGCAAACCGATATAGCCATATTTCCCGTGGCGGATATCCAGGCGCTGAATCAATGCGATGGGGACATCGCCCCAGATCTCGACCATGCGCGATAACAGGTTAGTGTTGTCCAGATTGAAGCCGCGATCAAATTGAATGGGAAACGAGACGGTCTTTTCGGGGTCGGGATCTTCGACCGTCACCAGATGGGTATTCGGCAGGCGCGTGGAAAGTTGCCGCTCCGGCAGGCGCTGCAGGTCTACTCCGAATAAGCCCAGTAAGTCGATGAATTTGAAGCGGTAAATGCTGCTGAGGCTGAAAAGTTTGAAGATGCTGGGCACGGAGCTGGAATTCTCGAGCTGCGAAAGCCACGGGTTGGAAATCGCGAATTCTGGGTTGCCTTCGATCTCGGCGATCTTCTGGCTTTCCTCGGCCACTTCGCGCACAGTAATACCCAGGCGCAGACGGATATCGCGCAGTTGCTCGCCCGGTTTGCGAGAGGTCGGTACCACGGCCGAAGATAGTACTCCGAATGGGCTCTATAGCCTAGTGCGGAGGCGTTCCGCTTGGGATTATGCGCTGGAAACGCCACGGCTCGCTCACCCATCTAATCTCTAGAGGCGAGAAGATGCTCGGCGGACCCGAATACGAAGCTCCCAAAGCGACGACGACGAAGAAGTTGTGGCTGTATTCCTCGCCGATACTGGCGGCGGTGCTTTTGTATGCCGGTTGGACGATGGTGACGCGCTGGCAGGAAAACAAAGATTTGAACGAAAAGGCGGCGCAGGCGGCTTCGGCGAAGGAGCGGGAAGCGGCGGAGAAAACCATCGAAACGCTGGGCGGAGAAAAATTCGATATCCTGGGTTTCTACGTAACTCCGGGTGAAATCCGGCGCGGCGAGGACGCGCAACTTTGCTACGGCGTGTCCAACGCCAAGAGCGTCACGCTAGATCCCGCGATTCAGGAGATGTGGCCTTCAGTGAGCCGCTGCACGAACATCTCGCCCAAGAAGACGACTACCTACACGCTCACGGCCTACGACGCGCAAGGGAATAAGAAGAGCATTTCGCTGGAATTGAAAGTTCGCTAGAACGGTTCCGCGGAACAGCAGCGAGCTTTTCTGCCCGAGCTTGATTGGCGCAAACGCACACCAATACACCTGCGGACTAATCATTTCGTGGAGGGAATATATTTCAAACTGCCTGCCCGGACTAATTGGGCTTCGGCGCGCTCGGGCTCTCGTTCAATTCGTGATAGATGAAGTATCCGCCCACGCCGGCAGCCACGCCAATGGCACCGAGCGTGATCAGAATGAGGAGTTTCTTACGGTTGCGCACGGCCGGAATCGTTCCCGATCCGCTGCCACCGCCCTGCTGATCCTGCGCGTCCACAATCTGTACGCGATAGGACTGCCCATCGCTGATCGAATGTGTATCGCCATCAATCGAAATATCGAAGGGGCCGCGGAAGCTGGTGACCACCAATTCGTTCGCGCCCACGATGGTAACGCGGCCATGAGCCGCTTCGCCGGAGCGCGATCGCACCGTCGCTCCCAGGGCGTTTAGCTCGATGATGTCCGATGTTCCGGAGGCAAATCCAGCCGTCCCGCGCACCAATTCCGCGCGAATTCCAGCGGGAGACTCTTGCAGGCGGGAAGCACTCGCGGACATCAGATAATATTGCGCCTGGCCGGCACGAAGACGAATCGAACCGGTCGCATCCGTATCAATCGTGTCGCCGGGATATACGGTGGCACCCACAGCCGCTTCCGCACGGTCGACTCGCGCCGCCTGCGATTGCGTAACTGTGCCTAGGGGTTTTTCGGCTGCGCCAACGCCGGGGAGATTCACCAGCGAGCCAATCAGCATCGAAATCAGGCATGCGCGGAGTGCAAAACGCACATTCCACCTCCAAGAGGGCCACAGGTAATTTAAGCTTGTGGCTTTAACGTGTCAATCAATCTCTGCGCCTCAGTTATCACCCTGTAATCCTCCCCAAATCACCAGGATGCGGACGGGCCGGGCTCGAGCCACGCCTCTGCCGAGCGCGCGCTCAGTTCTTGCCACCCGCCTCCTTCAAAGACTGCTCCCGAATGGCTTTAAATTCAGCATTCGCGCGCCATTCCGGCATCTTCTCCGTATTCGCCACATGGTAGCCCACCAGAAGGTAAAGCTGGCAATCCTGCACCGCGCCGCTCAAATCCCAATCGGTCTTAATTTTGTCACTGGGCTTGTGATAATCCTCTTCCGTATATTTCTTGCGCCGCTCAATTCCCCACCCTGCTGGCTTGCCAACAAAATCCACGCCGGCATCGGGATCGAATGCAGGCACGCCGACCTTTGCGAAACTGAAATGATCGGAGCGGTAATAAAAACCCTTCTCGGGCTCGGGATCGGGATCCACGCGGCGGCCTTGCTCCTTGGCGACGGCGGCCACCAAATCGTCGAGAGTTGACTTGCCGTTGCCGACCACGGTGATATCGCGCGTCTTTCCCCAGACGTTGATGGCATCCATATTGATGTCCGCAGCCGTGGAAGCGAGAGGATAGAGCGGATGCTCGGCGTAGTATCGCGATCCGAGCAACCCTTGTTCTTCGCCGGTGACGGAAAGAAAAAGAATGGAGCGCTTCGGGGCGACTTTTAGTTCGTGAAATGCGCGGGCAATTTCGAGCAACGCCGCGGATCCTGAGGCGTTGTCGATCGCGCCGTGATAAATCTTGTCGCCTTTGACTTCCGGGCCGATGCCGAAGTGATCCCAGTGCGCGGTGTAGACGACATATTGTTGTTTCAATTTCGCGTCGCTGCCCTCGAGTTTCGCGATGACGTTGTGGGAATCAATCGTGCGCACGGTATTGTGAATTTCGATGGACGCTTTCAGTCCCAATGGCACGGGCTTGAAATCCGGGCTTACCGCTTTCTGTTTCAGCGCTGCATAATCCTGCCCCGCTGCGTGAAATAGCGCTTCCGCCTGTTCATGCGTGATCCAGCCTTCCACTGCCGCGCGGCTCATGTTCTTATCCGCCGCGCCGAGATCGAATTGCTCCGCGCTCCAGCTATCGCGCACAACGTCCCATCCATATCCGGCGCGATCCGTTTCGTGGACGATGAGGCAACCGGCGGCGCCCAGCTCCGCGGCCTTTTCGAACTTGTAAGTCCATCGGCCGTAGTAAGTCATGGCCTTGCCGCCGAACATTTTTCGTCCGCTACCGGCGGATCGTTGATCAGCACTACGATTACTTTTCCGCGCACATCCATGCCCTTAAAGTCGTCCCATTTGTATTCCGGGGCTTGCACGCCGTAGCCGACGAAAACCATTTCCGCGTTATCGAGCTTCGTTGATTCGACGACGCGCTTGCTCCACGCCACATAATCCTTTTCAAATTCGGGATGCAGGGTCGTATCGTGGCCTGAAATGGTGAGCTTCATCGAAGGATCGGGCTTGATGCCCACGAGCGGCACCTTCTGTAGATAACTCCCATCGGGATTTCCGGGCGCCAGGCCGATCGCGCGGAACTCCTTTTCCATGAAGGCTACGGACAATTCTTCGCCGTGCGTTCCTGGCCCGCGGCCTTCGAATGCATCCGAGGAGAGTGTTTTGATATCCGCGAGAATCCGCGCGGCTTGCAGCGATTTCAGCGCCGCTTCGGGCGGACTCTGCGCTCCTCCGGAAACAATCGCCGCCAGGCACAGCACCGCAATTGCCGCGACGCCGGCGCTAAATCCGTGCCGCACCATGAATCGTGAAATCATTCGCAACCCCCAAATGGATTCACTCGCAAAACGAAACATTGTAGCCCGCACGACTGCAGCGCGAAACGGAATTGCAGGCGAATCTTTGACGCCCACGGTTATTCGCCGAGATGCGGCGGGCTGCTCACCTTCCTGCGGCACATCCATCTAAAGGAACAAATCAAGGAGCATTCACTCGTGACCAATTTCGCCCGAATCATCGGACTTACTCTGGCTCTCGCGCTGACTCCCGCGGCCTTCGCACAAGAATCCTCCACGCAAGCCGCCGACGATTTCTTCAATCACTCCGACTGGCAAAATGCCGCGCTGGCGTATGCGAAGGTAACTGCCGCCGAACCGCAAAATGGCCTGGCTTGGCAAAATCTCGGGGAATCTCAACTGCAACTCCACAAATACGCAGATTCCATCGCTGCTTTTCAGCACGCGGTGGATTTGAAATTCCGTCCGCTGGTGAATCAAGTCAATCGGGCCCGGGCATACGCCGAAAAAGGTGATCGCGATGCGGCGATGAGCGCGCTGAATCAAGTTGCCGCGTCCGGACAAGGCGGACGCGCGCGACCTTTCATCGCCGGGGCTACGGAGTTTGCGCGCTACAAGGATGACGCCGAATTCAAAAAAATCCTGGAAGCAATCGCGCCCTGCAGATCTCCGGAATACCGGCAATTCGATTTCTGGGTGGGAGATTGGGAAGTGCACGACCCGCAGGGAAACGTGGTGGGCCGCAATGTGGTCACGCTCGAACAAGACGGCTGCCTGATCGTGGAGCACTGGACTTCCGCCGGCGGCGTTCAGACCGGCACCAGCTTTAATTACTACGACGTGCGCGACAAAAAATGGCACCAACTTTATCTCGACAATTCCGGGAACGCCGGCGCATTCCCGGCCATGGCCGGTGAGCTGAAAGATTCGAAAATGGTGTTGCTGACGAATGAGCCAAGCGGGCCAATCTCGCGTTGGACGTGGTACAGCGTCTCGCCCAATCACGTCCGTCAAATGGGCGAGCAATCTTCGGACAATCAAAAAACCTGGCAGATTACCTGGGACTCGATTTATGTGAAGAAGTAGGCGGCGCAGAATTCGTACGCGAGCGCCACGGCCGCCACGAAACGCCCCTCCGCCGCGCAAACTGCGCTAAAATCTTCGGGCGCCCCAGGAGGCCCGGATGGTTCATCGGTTTGTGTTTCACAATGATCGGCTGCTGCCGATCGAGCAAGTGCGTCTCTCTCCGGGCCAATCGGGGGTGCTGAGCGGCTGGGGACTATTCACCACGCTGCGGATAGCGGGCGGCGTTCCATTCGCATTCGAGCGGCACTGGAAGCGGCTGGAAAAAGACGCCGCGCGGACGCACTGCCCGTTCAACTTCAACGCGCAGAAAGTTCTGGCGCAGCTCTACGAAGTGCTGCAGGCGAATAACGTGATCGAAGGCACGGCGCGAATTTACGTGGTGAATAATCAGCAAAGCTTCTGGTCGAGCGAAGAAAAATTCCTGCCGTCCGACCTGGTGATTTATTCCGCCGGACTTCCCGCCCATCGCGAGCCGGCGCGCCTGAATCTGCGCGAGCACGGGCGGCATGCCGCCTCGCCGCTCGCAGGCGTGAAGGTCACGTCGTGGCTCAATAACGTTTGGAATCTGCACGAGGCGCTGCAAGCCGGCTACGACGAAGTGGTGCTGCTGAACGAACGCGGCGAAGTGGCGGAATGTACCGCCGCGAATATTTTCTGTGTGCGCGGAGGCCGCGTCGCAACGCCGCCACTCGATTCCGGGTGCCTGGAAGGAATTACGCGCCTGGTGCTGCTGGAAGCCGGTCAGGCAGCAGGAGTGGCTGTGGAAGAGCGAGTGCTGCGGCCCGAAGATTTGTACGCCGCCGAGGAAATATTCATTTCCTCGACGAATCGCAGCCTTCTGGGCGTCGGCGAAATTGCCGGCCACAAATTTACGGCGCCGGGCCCCGTGACCACGAAGCTCGGCCACGTATTCACGAAATATATCGCCGACTACGTCGCGAAACATTCCGGGGATGCGGCGAGTGTCGCGGCGTCCCGCGGCGTCGCCTGAGCAAACTCTCCGCGTGGAATCACGCGCCCAATCCGGCGCGCGATCAATGAATCAAAAATCCCGCCGTAGCGATGGCGATGCCCACTCCGCCCAGGAGCAGGCCGGTAATCCAGAAGATGCGATTGCGAGTGAGCAGCGTGATGGAGCAAATCACCAGCGCGGCCTCGAGCAGCACTTCCGCGAGATCGAAGCGATCCGCGCGGTGCTCCAAGATTGAAACTTCCGCTTCGGTCTTGCGCGCTTCGGCTTCGGCATCTTTCTGCTGATCCTTGTAGCGATCGATTTCTTTTTCGTATTTCGCTTTCACCGCTTCGGCCTGCGGCGTCGCCTGCACGGTAAACACATTCATTTCATCGATGAAAAGTTCGTAGCTGCGGCGGCGGATATCCTTGGCCTGGTAGTAAGCCCACTGATCCGTAGCTTTGGTTTGCAGCAAAAGCTCGTCGGTGTGCGTGCGATGCCCGACGAGAGATGTGGCGGCCACCAGCACTGCCAGCACGGCCATCGTCAGCGTCACGGGAGCCATACTCGAATCGTGTGAGCCGTGCTCGGCGCGTTCCGCGAGTTCCTGGGGTTCTTCAGACATTCGGGTTCTCCTCGCTCTGCTCATGATTTGCCACGGAATTTCCTGGTATGGAGTGCGATCGCGCGAGGCAGGATAGCAAAAATGGCCGCGGCGCGCATCACCGCCCCCGTTTCCTTCGCGCGGAGACTTGCGCTAAGATTTATCCAGACGATTGATGAATTAATTTGCGGAGGTGTGAGCGATGTCTGATCTGGCGAGCAAGACCTGCGTGCCGTGCCGCGGCGGCGTTCCTCCGCTGGCGGGCGAGGAGTTGGCGAAATTGTCGCGCGAAGTGCCGGAATGGAAAGTTGTGGACGGGCACCATATCACGCGCAGCTTCAAATTTCCCGATTTCAAAGCGGCTCTGGCTTTCGTCAATAAAGCCGGCGCCATCGCGGAAGAACAGGGCCATCACCCGGATATTTTCCTCACCTGGGGCAAAGCGGACATCACAACCTGGACGCACAAAATCAACGGCCTGACCGAGAGCGACTTCATCCTCGCAGCGAAGATCGACCGACTGTAGCCGCGCCGAGCATGTCCGTTGGCGCGACGCAAAATCCCGCAAGCGGACATTTGGCGTCAAATTCCTGCGCGACGCCTGCCTCTAACTCCTGATTTATCAATGAACTTGGGCTGATCTGCATTTGGCGCTAGCCCTGCACTATACCGTGACGCGATATAGTATGCCGCCGGACGATATAGGCGTGCGAGCTTGCCCGGCGCGAGCGCTACAGGCCAAACACTCCCCAGGAGGATTCGTGAGTCCGAACTCAAAAGATCGCGAGCCGCAAGCACCGTTGACGCCCGCGATGTTCCACGTGCTGCTGGCGCTCGCCGACGGCGAGAAGCACGGCTACGCAATCTTGAAGGAAGTCGCCGAACGCACCGGCGGCAAAGTGCAATTGAGCGCCGGCACGCTCTACGGAATCATCAAGCGCCTCTACGAATCGGGCTGGATCCTGGAAAAAGTGCAGCGGCCAGACATCGGCTTCGACGATGAGCGCCGCCGCTATTACCAGCTGACGGAAATCGGACGGCGCGTGGCGATGGCGGAAGCGGCGCGGCTGGAAGAAATGGTGGAGATGGCGCGCGCGAAGCGCCTGGTACGGAAGCCGCGATTGGCGTGATTACTTTGCACAGCAGAGACCGAGCGAGGTAACCGGCATGGCGCAAGAAAAAAGCAGATTCTCCAATCGCATTTTCCGGATGGCGCTGGCGGTGCTGCCGTCCGATTTTCGGGGCGACTATGGAGGGGAAATGGAACGCGTCTTTGCGGAACAGCAGCGCGAGGCCGGCGAAAAAGGTGGCTTCGGCGGATTGATGAAGCTGTGGTGGGAGACGTTGACGGGATTGCTGAAGACCGGCCCGCGCGAGCATTGGGAAATGTTGACGCAGGACGTTTTCTACGCGTTGCGAATGATGCGCAAGAATTTCGGATTCACGCTGGTGGCGGTTCTTACGCTGGCGTTAGGCATCGGCGCGAATACCGCAATTTTCAGCGTCGTGAACGCAGTGCTGCTCAGCCCGCTTGCCCTATCCGAAAGGCGGCGAGCTAGTGATTCTGCGGCAGCAAGCGCCAAAGCAAGGCGTAGACGATCTGGCGTTCTCGGTGAAAGAAATCGAAGATTATCGCGCCAGAACGGAACTTTTTCGGGCGTCGTGGAATATCACACGATGACTTTCACGCTGCTCGGCCGCGACGAACCTTTGCGCGTGCAAACCGGCGTCGTCTCCGCCAATTTCTTCGATCTATTTGGAATTCAGCCCGTTCAAGGCCGCACGTTTCGCGATGACGATGACAAGCTCGGCGCGCCCGCCGGTCTTGCTCGTGAGTTACGAATTCTGGAAAAATAGTCTCGGCGGCGATCCGAATATCGTCGGCAAGACTTTTCGCATGAACGACCGCGTCCACACCGTCGTCGGCGTGCTCCCGCCCGTTCCGCAATATCCGAGTCGAAAATGATGTGTACATGCCGACCTCCGCGTGCCCGTTCCGCAGCTCGGCGCGCATGATTGAGGGCCGCGATCACCGCATGATGAACGTGTTCGCGCGAATGAAAGACGGCGTGAAGCTCGCCTCCGCCGGCGCAGACACCTCCACGATCGCGCAGCGCTTTGCGCAGGAATATCCGAAGTTTTACCCGGCGTCGATGGGCTTCCAAACGGTGACGATTCCGCTTGAAAGGGCGAGTTAATCAAAGGACGCGCGGCCGACGCTGCTGATTTTGCTGGGCGCGACGGCGTTTGTGCTGCTGATCGCCTGCGCCAACGTGGCGAATCTTACGCTGGCGCGCATGACGCAGCGCGAACGCGAACTGGCTGTGCGATCGGCGCTGGGCGCGGGCAAAAGCCGGCTCCTGAGGCAACTGCTGACAGAAAGCGTGATAATCGCGGCGATTGGAGCCGCGCTCGGCCTACTCTTTGCTTCGGGCGGAATGGAATTGCTGCAAGGTTTCGCCGCGCGATTCACGCCGCGAGCGCGGGAAATTCGCATCGATTACGTCGTGCTGCTCTTTACGTTCGTAATTGCCGCGGGCACCAGCATCGTATTCGGTTCGCTCGCCGCTTTCATCTCGCGCGAAAGTCTCGCCGCCGGATTGAAAGAAGGAACCGGCGGAGCATTCGGCGAGTCGGCGTCGACATCGCGTGCGCAGCCTGCTGATCGTCTCGCAAATCGCGCTCTCGTTTCCTGCTGCTCACCGGCGCAGGCCTCATGCTGCGCAGTTTCGTGAAACTGCAGCGCGTCGATCCGGGATTCGTGCCGCAGCATGTGCTGGCCATGGAGGTACTCGCTCCGAACTTTACGAAATATACGGATTCCGATCAGTACCGGCAACTCGGCAATCGAATTCATCGAAAGCGCAAAGATGCGCCCGGGCGTGATGTCCGTGGCGATCTCATCGAGCTTTCCATTCGATCCGGATTCTGCCGCTGTTCGGACTGGGCGTCAATCCGTACATGATCGAAGGACGTCCTTTGAAGGACGGCGAACCGCAGATCACCACTGCCGCGCGCATTGCCAGCCCGGACTATTTCAAATTGCTGGGCATTCCACTTATCAAGGGGCGCAGTTTCACCGAAGCCGACAGGCCGGAGACGCGCAGCAAGTCGCCATCGTTAATCAGTCGCGTCGTGCGGCATCACTGGGCCAATGAGGATCCGATCGGTCACCGCATTTCGTTCGACGAAGGAAAAACCTGGCAACAGATTGTCGGCGTCGTTGGCGACACGAAGGAATTGACGCTGAGCCAGCCGGCCGACGACGAAGTCTACGTGCCGCTCGACCAACTATCCGCAATTCGGTGGCCTGCTGGTGCGCACGACGGGCGATCCGATGAGCGTGGCGCGCGACATTCGACAAAGTATCTACGACGTTGATCCAGATACCGCGCTCACGCACATGCAGAGCCTGGAGATGGCGCGGACTGCGACGTTGACCTCGCCGCGACTGACGACCGATCTTGCTTGCGGTCTTTGCGGGCCTTGCGCTGGTGATGGCCGCGACGGGCATCGGCGGAATCATGGCGCTGACGGTGAGCCAGCGCTTGCGCGAAATCGGCATTCGCATGGCCATGGGCGCGAAGCCCGCGACATTTTGCGCATGGTGCTGCGGCAGGGCCTCGGACTCGGATTGACTGGAATCGTGATTGGGCTGGCTGCGGCGTTCGGACTAACGAGGCTGCTGCAAACGTTGCTTTTCGAAATCTCACCGACCGATCCAATCACGCTTGGCGCGGTAGGATTGGTGCTCGTCTCCGCAGCGGTAATTTCGTGCTTAATTCCGGCACGCCGCGCGGCAAAGACCGATCCGCTCGTGGCGTTGCGATTCGAATGATGAGGTGCAGCGCGGCATTGCGACGAGGAAGGATTGAAACGATGAGAAACAAATTGAGATTTGCGAATAGCGCGATCGCGATCATCGCCTGCGCATTCCTTTTCGCTTCGGGGGCGAGCGCGCAAACGGGGTGAATCGAAAACCGGCATCGATACTTCGTCACGACTCAATGGGTCGCGGATCATCTGAAAGATCCTTCGCTGGTCCTGCTCTGCCGTAGGCGAAAAGAGCGATTACGACCATGGGCACATCCCCGGTGCGCGATTATCTCGAGTACGAAAAGATTTCCACGCCGCACGGAAGCGGGCTGATGCTCGAGCTTCCGCCCGTCGAACAACTCGTCAAAGTATTCGAAGAAGTCTGGCGTAAGCGATTCGCTCGCACGTCGTCGTCTACTTCAACAATGAATGGATGACGCCCACCGCGCGCGCTTTTCTGACGCTCGATTACCTCGGCCTACGCGGCCGCATCTCGTATCTCGATGGTGGCATGCCGGCGTGGCGCAAAGAGGGCCGGCGATTTCGACGGATACGCCAAAATTTGCGAAAGGAAAATTGACCGCGCACCCGCGTAGCGACGTCATCGCCAAGATCGACTCGTGCAGCAGGATTTTGCAAGACCGGGCGTCGCGATCGTCGACGTTCGCGAAGCGAAATGCTACGACCGGCCTCCGACCTGCTACGGCCAGCGCGAAGGACACATTCCCGGCGCGCTAAATATTCCCTGGGAAGTATTGGTCGACGACGATTAAAGCTGAAAAGTCCAGACGAGCTGCGAAAAATATTTCAAGGCGGCCGGCGTAAAACCGGGCGATCAAGTCATCGCCTACTGCCACATCGGCCAAAGAGCCAGCTTCGTCTATCTTAGTCTCGCGATTCCTGGGCCACGACGACGCGGCATGTACGATGGTTCCTTCGAAGAATGGAGTGCTCGTGCCGATTTGCCGCTAGAAAAGTAGCGCCGATTTATCCCGGCCACGAAGGGCGTCTTTGCGTAGCGGTGGCCTTCGGCCAACCGGCGACCACCCCCGAAACCCGAGCCGCGTCTCGACGACGGACCGCTGCAGTCGAAAAAATCTCACTGCATCTGATTTTTACGCTTTCCGGTCTCCGCGCTTTCGGTAATTTTCCGCACAAACTTCTCCGCCATGTTACGATTCCTCTGCGTGTATTTGTCCCGCCCTTTCAGGGAGCATCTGGGTGAATTTTCTTCGCGAAGAACTGCGGCCGATGCTGCGGCTCGCCGGGCCCATCGTGCTCGCCGAGCTCGGCTGGATGGGCATGCCGATCGTCGACACGATGATGGTCGGCCGGCTGCCTTATAGCGCGGACGCGATCGGCGCCGTGAGCCTCGGCAGCATTTTGTTTTATGCGATCGGGATTTTCGGCACGGGGCTGATGCTCGGCCTGGACACGCTCGTATCGCACTCTTTCGGCGGCGGCGACGTGGCGGACTGCCATCATTCGCTGATCAACAGCATCTATCTGAGCCTCGTCGCTGCGCCGCTATTGATGGCGCTGGTGTGGACGTTCGGGATAGCGCTCAAGAACTTCGGCGTGGCACCCGATGTGCTGCAGTACGCGATGCCCTATCTCTCGCACTGAACTGGAGCATGGTGCCGCTATTCCTTTATTTCGCGTTGCGGCGATATCTGCAAGGGCATGAATCGCGTCATGCCGGTAATGTTTGCGTTGGTCAGCGCGAACCTTGTGAATCTACTTTTCAACTGGGCGCTGATTTACGGACATCTCGGATTTCGCGCGATGGGGCCGGTGGGATCGGGATGGGCTACTTGCATTTCGCGCGTCTACATGTCCGCGGTGCTCTCATTTCCATTTATTTTTACGAGCGGCGCTACCGCACGGGACTGCACGGCGTCGAAATGCAGCCCGATCTGGCGCGCGTCTGGCGATTGGTGAAACTCGGCGTGCCGGCGGCGGCGCAGATGACGGTCGAGGTTGGCGTGTTTGCAGTGGCAACGTCACTGATCGGACGATTGGGCGCGGTGCCGCTTGCCAGCCATCAGATTGCCCTGAACACCGCGAGCGTTACGTACATGGTGCCGCTCGGAATCGGATCGGCGGCGGCGGTTCGCGTGGGCCAGGCGCTCGGCCGAAAAGATCCCGCCGGCGCGCGGCACGCGGGTTGGACGGGAATCGCACTAGGCGGAAGCTTTATGACGTGCATGGCGATATTTTTCTGGGCGGTGCCGCGATTTATCGTGCGGCTTTTTACGCCCGACCTGGTGATCATTGCGACCGCCGCGAATTTGCTTTTCATCGCGGCATTTTTTCAACTCTTCGACGGAATTCAAACCACGGTTACCGGCGCATTGCGAGGAGCGGGAGATACACGCACTCCGTTCCTTTGCCATTTGGTGGCGTATTGGGCGATTGGTCTGCCTCTGGGATATCACTTGTGCTTTTCGGTCGGTTGGGGAGTCGCGGGCTTGTGGATTGGTTTGAGTTTGGCGCTGATTCTGATTGGCATCGCGCTGTTGCTCTTCTGGCGCCGGAAAGTGCGATCATTTTCGGCGGAGCGAGCAACAGTCGCAGATGGCGCAATGTAGCTCGATGCTCGATGCTGGGCTGAAGCCCGGTGCTACAGGCTGCTACAATCGAAGCGCGAGGTGAGGAATTGTGAGTGCGGACGCTGATTTGCGCTGCATGACCCGGGCCATCGAGCTTTCGCTCGAGAATGTGCGCTCAGGCCGCGGCGGTCCGTTCGCGGCCGTGGTGGCGAAAAGCGGAGAAATTATCGCCGAGGCCACAAATTGTGTGACCGCCACGAACGATCCCACCGCGCATGCGGAAATGGTTGCAATTCGCGATGCCTGCCGCAAGTTAGGGCATTTCGAATTGACCGGCTGTGATCTTTACACTACCTGCGAGCCTTGCCCGATGTGCCTGGGCGCGATCTATTGGGCGCGGCCCGCGCGAGTTTTTTTCGGCAACACGGCGGCGGACGCCGCGGCCGTCGGCTTCGACGATGCTTTCATTTATGAAGAGCTGAAACATCCGCTCGCCGGCCGCAAAATTCCCATGATCCCCCTGCTGCGCGAAAAAGCGCTCGAAGCTTTTCGCGCATGGCAGGCCAAGCCGGACAAGGCGCCTTACTGAGGCCGCGCGATGTCACAGCCCACCATCGGCCAATCCCTCCCGCGCAAAGAAGGCCGCGAAAAAGTGACCGGACGGGCGCGTTACGTGGCGGATATGAATTTGCCCGGAATGATTCATGGCGTGACGGTCCGCAGCCCGATTGCGCGCGGCCGTATTCGCTCCATTGATTTCGGCGGCGCACTGCCGTGGAACGAGATTACTGCCGTTACCGCCAAAGATATCCCCGGCAAAAATTCCATCTTGCTTCTCGAAGATGATCAGCCGTGCCTCGCTGTGGAATTTGTAAATCACGCGGAGGAGGCGATCGTTCTTCTCGCGCACGCGGACAAATATTTGATCGAAGAGGCTCGCCGCGCGGTGCACATTCAGATCGAGCCGCTGCCGCCGATTTTCTCGATGGATGAATCGTTGGCCCGCAAAGAAATCATCTGGCGCGCGGACAACATTTTCAAATCGATCCGCGTGGACAAAGGCGACGTGGATGCCGCGTGGAGCGGCGCCGATTGCATCGTCGAGGGCGAATACGAGACCGGCGCGCAGGAGCAGCTCTATATCGAGCCGCAGGGCATGATTGCAGTGGCCAATCCGCGAGATGGAGTCACCGTCTGGGGCTCGCTCCAGTGTCCCTATTACGTTCACAAAGCTTTGGCGGCGTTGTTCGCGCTCCCCGCGGAGAAAATTCGCGTGGTGCAGATGGAAACCGGCGGCGGTTTCGGCGGCAAGGAAGAATATCCCTCGATGATCGCGGCGCATGCGGCGCTGCTCGCATGGAAATCGGGGCGGCCGGTAAGACTGATTTACGATCGCGCCGAAGATATGGCCGCGACGACCAAGCGGCATCCTTCGCGCACGCGCCATCGCACCGCCGTCACGCGCGACGGCAAACTTCTCGCCATGGACATCGATTTCACGCTCGATGGCGGGGCGTACATGACGCTTTCGCCGGTGGTGCTCTCGCGCGGCACGATCCACGCGGCGGGCCCGTACGATTGCCCCAACGTGCGCATTCGCAGCCGCGCGCTCGCCACGAATTTCCCGCCCTACGGGGCATTTCGCGGATTCGGCGCGCCGCAAAGCGTATTTGCGCTCGAGCGCCATCTGAATCAAGTGGCCAAGGCCGTCGGCTTGGCGCCGGATGAATTGCGGCGGCGAAATTTCATTCGCGCCGGCGGAACTCTGGCCGTCGGGCAAGTGATCCACGAAAAAATTGATATGAACAAATTAATGGAGCGCGCGTTTCAACTAAGCGATTACCGCGCCAAGCGCGAACGATTCGCGCGTGAGAATCCGCATTCGAAAATCAAGCGCGGGATTGGATTCGCTTCATTTCTGCACGGCGCGGGATTCACGGGCTCGGGCGAAGATTATCTCGCTTCGGTGGCGGAGGTGGAGGCTACGCGCGAAGGCCGCATTCGCGTGCTGGCTGCCAGCACGGAAATGGGCCAGGGTACGAATACGATTTTTTCGCAGATTGCCGCGGACACTCTCGGGCTGGATTATTCGTGCGTCGAAGTTGTGCAGCCGGATACGGCGCATGTGCCCAATAGCGGACCGACAGTTGCCTCCCGCACTTGCATGATTGTTGGGAAATTGGTCGAGTCGGCGGCGCTCGGAGTGAAGCAATCGCTTTTGCAGAATGGATTTTTGCGCGATGGCGACGGTGCCGACAAATTCGGGGCTGCCTGCCGCGCTTACATCGAAAAGATCGGCCCGCTGCGCGCATCGAGCCGCTATTCGCCGCCGCCGGATATTCATTGGGACGACAATCTCTATCGCGGCGACGCGTACGGCGCCTACGCGTGGGCCGTTTACGTCGCGGAAGTTTCCATTGACATGACCACCTGCGAGACGCGCGTCGAAGATTTTGTCGCGCTGCAGGAAGTCGGGCGCGTGATTAATCCCGTTCTTGCGGCCGGGCAAGTCGAGGGCGGCGTGGCCCAGGGCATTGGGTTCGCGCTCTACGAAAATGTCGTCTGGCAAGAAGGCCGCATGATCAACAATCAGATGACGAATTACATCATGCCCACCGCAATGGATGTTCCGCCGATTCGCGTCTATTTCGAGGAGCTGCCTTACGCGCGCGGGCCGGCGGGAGCGAAAGGCATCGGCGAATTGCCGCTCGACGGCACCGCCCCGGCGATTATCAACGCCGTTGAAAACGCGACGGGCGCTGTGATCCGGCGCGTGCCACTAACACCGGAAAGTTTGATGGAAGCGCTGGATGCCGCGCGTGAGCACGCCCGTGCCTGAAAAAGTTCGCGCTCGCTGCCGCGTGAACGGTCGCGACGCGGAACTGCACGATTTCCCAATGGCGCGGCTCCTCGATGCACTTCGCGAACAATTGAATTTGACCGGAATCAAAGAAGGCTGCGGTGAAGGCGAATGTGGAGCTTGCAGCATCGAGATGGATGGAAAGCTGGTGAATAGTTGCCTCGTGCCCGTGTTGCAGGCCGACGGCGCTGCGATTCGCACCATCGAAGGCGTCGCAAATGGCGAGCAGCTGCATTCCGTGCAGCAGGCTTTCATCGCGTACGGAGGCGCGCAATGCGGCATCTGCACCCCGGGCATGATTCTGGCTGCGGTCAACCTGCTGGAGAAAAATCCGCGACCCACTGACCTCGATATCCGCATGGCCTTGGCCGGGAATCTCTGCCGCTGCACTGGCTATACGAAAATTTTCGAGTCCGTGCTGCATGCCTTCGCCGGATCAGAGGCGAGCGAGTGAGATCATTCGTTCCATCGTTTGAATTGCAAACGCCGCCGAGCCTCGGAGCAACGCTCGATCTGATCGCCAGAGCGCCGGGAGAATGGCGCGCTTTTGCCGGTGGAACGGATTTGATGGTTTTGCTCGAAGCCGGCAAGCTGACGCACCGCCGATATTTGAATCTCTGGAATTTCGCCGAGCTGCGCGGGATTTCGGCGAGCAGCGCGGAGCTGAGCATCGGCGCTCTGGCGACTTACACGGACATAAGACGCAGCGCCGAGCTGCAGCGCGAATTCCCCTTACTATGCGAGGCGGCTCGCGAGACGGGCGGCGTGGCGACGCAAAACCGCGGCACCATTGGCGGAAATATCGCCAACGGATCGCCCGCCGCGGATTCGCCGCCGGCTTTGCTCGTTTACGACGCCGAGCTCGAACTAATTTCCGCGGGCGGCACGCGGCGAGTCCCCTACGCCGGATTTCATATTGGCTACAAGAAAATGAATTTGCGCGCCGATGAGTTGATCGCGCGGATCATTCTGCCGCGAGGGCGCGCCGGATGGAAATCCTATTACCGCAAAGTTGGAACGCGCCGGGCGCAAGCAATTTCGAAAGTGTGCATGGCCGCGGCGCTGAAGAATGAAAATGGCGCAATCGCAGATATTCGGATCGCGCTGGGCAGCGTGGCGCCTTGCGTAATTCGCGCCACAAAAACAGAGAACGAACTTCGCGGCAAGCAGCTCAATTCGGGAAGCATGGCAGCCGCGCGCGCCGCACTCTCGGCCGAAATCACGCCCATTGACGATATGCGCTCCTCCTCGCGATATCGCTCGCGCATCGCGCAGAATTTGCTGGAAGAATTCCTTCGCGGCGCCATCAGCACATGAGCGCTCCGGATCTGATCGTCCGAGGCAATCGAGTCCTGGCGGGCGATTCCGGCGAGCCCGCCCCCGCGGCGATCCATATCGAGCGCGGCATCATCACAGCCATCGCGGGCTATGCGGAAATTCCTGAAGGTACGCCTGTGCACGAGGCGGGCGACGATGTCGTCATGCCCGGGATCGTGGATACGCATGTCCACATCAATGAACCCGGCCGCACCGAATGGGAGGGATTCACTTCCGCCACGCATGCCGCGGCGGCCGGTGGCGTCACCACGCTCATCGAAATGCCTCTGAACAGCATCCCCGCAACCACCACCGCTTCGGCCTTTCGCGAAAAACTTGCCGCCGCCGCTGGAAAATTGTGGGTCGATGCCGGATTTTGGGGCGGCGTGGTGCCGGGAAACCTGAATGAACTGCGCGCGCTCTGGCAGGAAGGCGTTTTTGGCTTCAAATGTTTTCTGCTGCCGAGCGGCGTGCCTGAATTTCAGCATGTAAGCGAAGACGATCTTCGCGCTGCCATGCCCGTGCTCGCTGAGCTCGGAGCCGTGCTTCTCGCACATTCCGAAGATCCGCGAATCATCGAAGCCGCGACGAAGGCAGCTGCGAAATTGCCAGCCAATAAATATTCGTCGTGGCTGGCGTCTCGCCCCGGCGAAGCGGAAGTGAAAGCGATCGAGCTCCTCGTGACGCTCGCGGCTGCAACCAGAACTTTCTTGCACATAGTCCACGTTTCGTCGGACGAAGCTATCGCTATAGTTCGTGACGCCAAGGCTGCCGGCCTGGCAATCACCGCGGAGACCTGCCCGCACTATCTGACATTTGCGGCCGCCGACATTTCCGATGGCGCCACCGAATTCAAATGCGCGCCGCCAATTCGCGAAACCGGGAATCGCGATCGCCTCTGGAACGCGCTCGGAGAAGGCGTGCTCGATTTCATAGCCAGCGATCATTCGCCGTGTCCGCCGGAATTGAAGAGCAAGGAAACCGGCGATTTTTTTGCGGCCTGGGGCGGCATCGCGTCGCTCGAACTCGCCCTGCCCGCCGTGTGGACTTCGGCGCAGCCGCGCGGCTATTCTGTGAGCCGTCTGGCGGACTGGCTTTGCCGCGGCCCAGCGCGAATGGCCGGTCTGGCAGGACGAAAAGGCGCCATCGGGAAGGGCGCCGATGCCGATTTCGTAATCTGGAATACGGATGCAAAATTTCGAGTCGAGCCTGAGCGCTTGCATCAACGCCACAAACTTACGCCCTACGCCGGACGCGAGCTGCAGGGAGCAGTGACCGCGACATTTCTTCGCGGTCGCAAGATTTTCGAGCGCGGTAATTTTCTGGGCGGCCCAACGGGCAGCATTTTGAAGCGATCGAACGCATGAGCGAATTTCAAAAACTTCCGAATTTAGCCTCAGAGCGCCTCGGCGCGCGAGTAATTGCCGCGAATGACGATTTTTTCGCGCCCAAAGAAAATCTGCTGAAAGATTCGAAGCCCATCTTCATCGCAGGCAAATACACCGACCGCGGCAAATGGATGGACGGCTGGGAATCGCGCCGCCGCCGCACGCCCGGCCATGATTGGTGCATCGTGCGCCTGGGTTTGCCCGGAATCATTCGCGGCGTAATTGTAGACACCAGCTTTTTCACCGGAAATTATCCCGAGCAATGCTCGCTCGAAGCCTGTGCAATTCCGATCGAGCCCGGCGTGAAGCGCGGACTCGCGGCTCTCAACGCGCCGTCCACAAAATGGTACGAACTGCTCCCGCAGTCGGATCTGAAGGGCGATTCTGCGAACTCATTCGACGTGCAGAGCGCCCATCGCTTCACGCACCTGCGCCTAAAAATTTATCCCGACGGCGGAGTTGCGCGGCTGCGCGTCCACGGTGAAGTAATTCCGACGCCCACAAGCTCCGAGGAAAGCTCCCGCGAAATCGATCTCGCCGCGATACAAAATGGCGGCCGCATCATCGCCGCAAGCGACGAATTTTACAGTGCCCCGCTCAATCTGCTGCTTCCCGAGCGCAGCAATGGCATGCACGATGGATGGGAAACGCGCCGCCGCCGCGGCTCCGGAAACGATTGGGTAATCATTAAGCTCGGCGCGCCCGGCACGATCCGCCGCGTCGAAGTGGACACATCGCACTTCAAAGGAAATTTCCCCGACAGCTGCTCCATCGACGCCGCCGACTCCTCCGATGGAAACGATCCCGGCGCGAGCACGATCTGGCGCACTCTTCTCCCGCAATCGAAGCTGCGCGCGGACTCGCGGCACATTTTTCGCAAGGAAATCGCCGGCACGGAACCCGCCACGCATCTCCGCTTCAATATTTTCCCCGATGGCGGAGTAAGCCGCCTGCGCATCTGGGCCATTCCCGCGCGCCGCTCGGACGCCAGCGGCCTCGCGTGGTTCAATTCCCTGCCCGAAAAAAAGGCTGCGGCCGCGCTGCTCGATTGTTGCGGCTCGCAAGAATGGGTGCGCCGCATGCTCGCGCGCCGGCCGTTCACCGATCGGGTTGAATTCACCGCCGCCGCCGATGAAATCTGGAACGCCCTCGATCGCAAAGATTGGCTGCAAGCCTTTCGCCATCATCCGCGCATCGGCGAAAAGAAAGCTAAGCGCCAACAGTCCGCAAAAGCAGCCGGCTGGTCCGCGAAGGAACAATCCGCCGTCGCGCAAGCAACTTTAGATCATCGCGCCGTCCTCGCCGCCGCAAATCGCGCCTACGAGGCCGCCTTCGGACATATTTTCATCATCTCCGCCGCAGGAAAATCTCCCGACGAAATCCTCCGCGAGTTGCAACGCCGGCTCGCCAACAATCGCGAAACAGAATTGCGCGCCGCCGCCGAAGAGCAGCGTAAAATCACGCAGCTGCGCCTGGAGAAATTGCTGCAATCATGAATTCACCGATCACCACGCACGTTCTGGACACTTCGCTCGGCCGTCCCGCGCAAGGCGTCGCGGTAATTCTGCAGATGCAAGTCTCCAGCTCCGAATGGAAAGAGATCGCCCGCGGCGTCACCGGCCTCGATGGCCGCCTCGCGAATCTGATCGCCCCCGGCAAACTAGCGGTCGGAAATTATCGTCTGCGCTTCCAAACCGGCGCCTATTTTTCCGCGCGGCAGGCCGTCAGCCTCTATCCTTATATAGAAATCACCATCGAAGTCGGCGACGCGGCGCAGCATTATCACGTTCCACTGCTCGTCAGTCCTTACGGCTACACCACCTATCGCGGGAGCTGAATGATGCGCATCAGTCTGGGCCAGAATCATTACGGCAAATCGCGCGTGCGCATGCTGCGGCTCTCGCGCCAGGAACGCCATCACGAAATCAAAGAGCTCACGCTCGAAATTCTTTTCGAAGGCGATTTCGATAGCGCTCACGCGCAAGGCGACAACAGCAAAATTCTTCCCACCGACACCATCAAGAACACCGTCTACGCCCTTGCCAAGCAATATCCGCCCGAGCCCATCGAGGAATTCGCCGATCATCTCATCGAGCATTTCCTCACTTACAATCCGCAGGTTTCCCGCGTGACGATTTCCTCCATCGAACATCCCTGGACCCGCATCTCCATCGGCGGCAAGCCTCATTCCACTTCATTTCTCCGCGCCGGACACGAAACGCGCACCGCGATCGTCCGCGGCTCGCGCGAAGAAACGCATTTCGCCGCGGGTATTCAGGACCTCTCCGTGATGAAAACCACCGGCTCGGCCTTCGAGGGATTTCTGCGCGACCCTTACACCACTTTGAAAGACACGCAAGACCGCATCCTCATGACCACCATTCGTGCCGACTGGCACTACTCCGCCGATGAAATTGCCTTCAGCCCCATCTGGCACGGCGTTCGCCAGGCGCTCATCGAAACTTTCGCCGATCACGAAAGCCGCTCCGTGCAACACACGCTCTACGCCATGGCCGAAGCCGTGCTGAAAAGTTTCGAATCGATTTCGGAAATCCGCCTGCAAATGCCCAACCGTCACTACAATCTCGCCGACCTCAGCCCTTTCGGAATGGAAAATGACAATGAAATTTTCGTTCCCACCGATGAACCGCACGGAATGATTGAGGCCACGCTGAAGAAAGACGTCTAACGAAACGCTATTTCGCCCGCGTGCGCGACTCCAAAATCTTCGCAAACGAGCCCAGCCGCAAATCTTCGATCGGCAATCCGGTCAAAACTTGCGCCTCTGCGGCAGTCACCGCCCCGCAATTGATAGCCCGCAGAAAATAATTCAGCAATCCCTGCCCGGTGGCCGCATCGTCAAAAACTTCGCCGACCAAAGTCGCCTGCGCAGCCTTCTCAATAAAATTCCGCAGCCGCTCCGCCGCGGAATCCAGGCTTCCGAGGAAGAACGCGTACACCGCCGCATACCTCGTCGGCAATTGCGCCGGATGCAGATCCCAACCCTGATAAAATCCGCTCACCAGCGAATGGTGAATATGATGAGCGTGCAATCGCCAGGCGGAATGAATCGCGCTGCGATTTTCCGACATCTGCTGCGCGCTGAGCGCCGGCCCGCCCTTCGCCGCGCGATGCACCGGCACCGGCAAAATATTCGTCGCCCCATCCGAGAGCCACACGCCCGTCCCTGCCAATGACACCTGCATCATTTCCTTCGCGAAGTCGCACGCCGGATGCAGCATGTGCTGGTGCGCGGCGGTAATATTTCGTCCCGCCGTGTAATCGTAAGTTCCAAAATGCGCTCCCGCGCAGCGTCCATTCGCGGAATGTACCAACGCCAGCAAATTCGATTCGCCGCGCGAATTCAAAATCGATTGCGGCGTCTCGATCATCAGTTCCACGCGCAACCACCCGCTCGGCAGCCGCAGCGCCGCTTCCAGCCGCTCCAATATCTCCACCAGCGCTTCCACTTCTTCCGCCAACACCACTTTCGGCAGCGTCACATAAAAATGCCGCGGCAGCGCTCCAGCTCCCACGCCGGCCTCCGCCATCGCGGTCACGAATAAATCCAGCGTCCGCACGCTGCGCGCACGCATCTCCTCGCTGAATGGCTTGATGCGAATCCCGATGAACGGCGGCAAAGTCCCCGCCTTCGCCCCCGCCGCAAGATCCCGCGCCGTCGCCACCGCGTGCGCATCTTCTTCCTCGTCCGCGCGATTTCCGTATCCATCCTCAAAATCAATCCGGAAATCTTCCACCGGCTCTCGTCCAAGTTTTTCCCGCACACGCCGGTAAATCGTCAGCGCCAGCCACGCCGCTCGGCTTTCTTTCCGAAACGTGTCCGGATCGGAATCAATATATTTTTCCAGTCGTTCGATTTCCTCGCGTGCGTCCGGGAGTTCGCTCGCGCCATCCAATCCAATGGCTTTCGCAAACGTGACGAAGTCCGGCGCGTATTCATCGAGCGATTGCAGCGCGTGATTCCCCAGCCGCTGCGCCGAGTCCGCATGAAAAAGTTGCGCGCCGGCATAAACGGTATGCACCGGCTGCCGGCTGTTTCCGGGTCCGGGATAAATTTGCGCGAAGTCGCGATGGCGTTCGCGCAGTTTGGCATCGAGCGCTTTGAGCGATTCAGGTGTGAGCGATCGGTTCATCGGCAGCCTCAGCAGCCTTCCTCGCGCGCCGCATCCGCCGGCCCGCAAGGGTACTCTGCGGTGATACCAGAACCGCAGCCAAACGCAAAGCATCAATTTTCTCAATCATTTACCGTACATTTCCCGATAGATTTCGGCCGCCGCGCGCGTTCCGGCAATCCTAGTCCATTGGTTCTATTGCCGCGCAATCGCCACTGCTGTACTGTTGTGACTCTTCCCCAGCCCGGCCCACGATGGCGCCTAGAATACTTTTGGTGGATGACGAACCGGCCCCGCGCGCTGGCCTTGAAATTCTCCTGCGCCGCGAGGGCTACGAAGTGCTCGCCGTTGGCGACGGAGCTTCCGCCCTCGAGCACTGCGCCGAATTTCGCCCCGATCTTGTGCTCCTCGATATCGTCATGCCCGGCCTCGATGGCTTTGAGATTTGCCGCCGCATCAAAGCCGCGCCCGAAACGCGCCTTACTCCCGTCGTTTTGATCACCGGCCTTTCCGCGGTCGGCGATCGCATTCAGGGCATCAATGCCGGCGCGGATGATTTCCTCAGCAAGCCGATTGACTTCAATGAACTGCTCGCGCGCACTCGTTCCCTTCTGCGCCTGAAGAATTACACCGACGAACTCGAAAACGCCGAAGCCGTTCTCTTCAGCCTCGCGCGCAGCATCGAAGCCCGCGATCCCACCACGCACGGCCATTGCGAGCGCCTCTCGGAAATTTCCGCACTGCTGGGTTCGCGACTCGGCCTCGGCGCCGAGCAGGTCACCGCGCTCCGCCGCGCCGGCGTCGTCCACGACATCGGAAAAATTGCCGTGCCCGATGCCGTCCTGCTCAAAGAAGGGCCGCTCACTCCCGACGAAGAACAATTGCTCCGAGAGCACCCGGTCGTCGGCGAACGCATCTGTTCCCCGCTGAAATCGTTTCGCCTCGTTCTCCCCATCATTCGCCATCATCACGAAAAGCAGGATGGCACCGGCTATCCCGATGGATTGAGCGGTGAACAAATTCCGCTCACCGCCCGCGTCCTGCAAATCGTGGACGTCTACGACGCTCTCACCACCGAACGCCCGTATCGCACCGCGCTCGATTCCGCACGCGCTCTCGATGAAATTGCGGATGAAGCCGGAAAAGGCTGGTGGGATCCCAAGCTGGTGGAAGATTTTCGAAAGCTTCTAGCCGAGGCAGGCCCGCAGGTAGACGAAATCCGCAAACGCCATTCGCAAAGTTCGAATGGCAATGGCAACGGCACGGGTCGCGGCTAGATTTTTCTACCCCGGACTCGCGCTACCCGCCAGGCGCAAACGCTCCTCGCCCGAATAAATCACGAACCGCCGCCCGCGCAAAAATCCCACTAACGTCAAATTCAATTCGCGCGCCAATTGCGCCGCCAAACTCGACGGCGCCGACACCGACCCAACCACCGGAACGCCCGCCACGATCGCCTTCTGCGCGATTTCAAATCCGCACCGCCCGCTCACGAGCAGCACCGCTTCCGAAAGCGGCAAACGATTTTCCTGCAGCGCCCAACCAATCACCTTATCCACGGCATTGTGCCGCCCGATATCTTCCCGCGCGACAATCAGATCACCCTCGGCCGTAAATATTCCCGCTCCGTGCAACCCGCCCGTTCGCCCGAAAATATCTTGCGACGATCCTAATTTTTCCGGCATCCCGCATAGCTGCTCCGCCGCCACTCGAAATCCCGCGTTCGGCGGTCGCAGCAATCGCGACCGCACCGCATCAATCGTGGCTTTCCCGCACACTCCGCAACTCGAATTCGCGAAAAAGTTTCGCCGCGATTGCTCCGCGTCGAGCGCCACGCCCTCCGCCAGCCGCGCCACCACCACGTTTCCGCGGCTCGCCCGGGAACCATCGGTAATCGCTTCGAGCGATGCCAGCTCCGCGCGCGTTTGAATCAATCCCTCGGTAAAAAGAAATCCCGCCGCCAATTCCAGATCGTTCCCCGGCGTGCGCATCGTCACCGCCAGTGGCGCATCGCCGATGCGGATTTCAAGCGGCTCCTCGCCCGCCACGGAATCTTGCACGCGCCGCATTTTTCCATCGGCCCATTCCGTCACTTGCGTAACTTCGATGCTGCGCGGCGGCGGCATTCTCATTCTTCTCCGCTAGCGATAATCGCGAGCACGCTCGCGAGTGTCAAGCTCCGCTCTCGTGCAAAGAGTTCCGCGCGCAAAAAAACAACGGGCTCGTCCCGTACGCGGCAGGACGAGCCCGTCTTCCTCAGCTGCAATCGAGTGGTTGTGAACGCCTGCGAATTCCAGACGCGCTAGTCGATTTCACCCACCACGCGCCCGGTGTGCGGATCGAGAAACACGCGATGCCACCCGCTTTGCCCGAAATCCAGCATATTCAGCAACGATCCCGCGATCGCATCTGCGGAACCATTGCCGAGTCGCCCCAAGCCCCAGTTATCTTCGATGAAGCGAATCACCGACGCCTGATCCGTCACATTGTGATCCACGAAATTCCGCTTCGCGAATCCGGAAACAATCAGCAAAGGCTGCCGCGGACCGTATCCGCAACGGCCATTTTGCAAATCGCCCGTATCCGGCACCGGCCGCGCCTGCCCGCAACTTCCCGGAGCCACCAGATTATCGTCGGAGACATTCGCTTGATTGACGATCGGGCCGATAGCGTGATCGTACCAGCCATCCGAATCGTCATAGAGAATGATCACCGCCGTTTCTCTCCACTCCGGCGTGGCTTCGAGCGCATTGATCGTATTCACAATGAAGAACTGCTCGTCGATCGGATCTGAATACGCGGCGTGTCCGTCCTGGAACGACCGCGCTTTCAGAAAACTAACCGCCGGCATATTTCCGTGCTTCACCGCAGTCCAGAAATCTTCCAGATCGTACTGATGACGCGCCTGATCCGTCGATCCGATCGCGGCGATCGAGGAAGGCCGCAGGTGATGCTGATTGTTCGACTGCTCGTAGTACATGAACGGCTCGTGGTGCGGCAGATAGTCGCCGTTCGTCGTTACACCATCGTTTCCCGCGAGACCCGAACCGGTCGAGCCGCAGATTGCTCTTCCCTGCGCATCCTGGCCCGTCGGCGCGAATCCACCGGCAAACCAGCCCCAGCTGATATTTTTCGCATTCAACAGATCGCCGATGTTCGTGCCCGTCATGGTGATCGTTGTCTTGCCTACCAGTCCGGTGTTTGTCACCACGCAATCGTCAAATGCCGGCCGCGGATCGCCGATCACCGAGCCCGTATTCGCGCCATTCGAAATATTTCCCGCAGCGCTTGCCGGTGTTCCCGCCCCAGTGGTTGGAACGAGCGTTGCGCCGGCGGTGTTTGCGGAAATCAAATTCACCGCGCCCACCGTTGACGGTCCGAACTGCGTGCTGAAGGAATTGTCGCTCATCGCAAAGTGCTGCGCGTAATTCCACAATCCCGTCACCGTATTTCCGTCGTAGTAGCCCATCACGATGCCGTTTCCCAGCCCCAAGTCATTGCACGGAAAAGCGGTGCTGCTGCCTTGTCCCACCGATTCCGGAAATTTGTCCATCAAGCCTGCGTCGAAAGCTTTCTGCTCGTCGCCATAATCGTGATCTTGATCGCAGGTCACTGCATTTTCGGGGCCCAGCCGGAACGGATTCACCGAATTCGGATTGTGATTCAGCAAGCCCGACGAAAGAAGCCCATTCACCGTCGGCGTTCCCGGCCGCGCGTGAAAGGGAGTTTGGCCGCTGGGATTTTCGGCAATCGGATACGTCGCGAAATAATGATCGAACGATACGTTTTCCTGGAAGATGACGACCAAATGCTTGATCGGTGTATTCGTCGAATGGTTGCCGTTCGGTTGCGGCGCCGCGGAAATCCCGGCGGGCACGCTAAACACAATTGCAAACGCTGCCACCATCGCAATGGCGCGCAGATGCCACGGGTGTTTCGGGTTCTTCATTCCGTCTCTCCTTGAGCTGAGACTCGTTCCGAAGCGGATTCTCCAGGCTGGGCGCACCGCCCGCCGCGAGAAATCTGGGGACGTTCGTGAGCTCCGGCAAGACTCGCGCGTAGTAGATAACCCGCGCTTGTTATCCTCCGATGAAGGGATTGTTAAAGCTGCGTGTCTACTGCCGCGCGGCCGTGGAAAAAATCCCCGGGGCGGAAAAATCCTAGTGGCCCGATTTTCCGCCGGCGCCGGGCTTCTCGGCGTTTTCGACGCGTACCGTACCCATCATTCCGTTGTCTTCATGCTCGAGTAGATGGCAGTGGTAAACGAACGTCCCGGCAATCTCGGGATCGCGGAAATCCATGCGCAGCCGGACGCTCGGGTACGTCGCGCTCTTGCCGTCCCAATATTCCACGTTTACGGTGTCGCGTAGAAACGGCTCATCCACCACCCGCCCGTTCCACTCCGTCATCACGAAATGGATCTGATGAATGTGGAACGCGTGAAATTCCTGCGTGCGGTTTTCGATCACCCAATCTTCCACCGTGCCTTGCTGCACCACGATATTCGGCGCCTCGGCGCGCGGATCGAACGCTTTCGGCGTCTGGCCCTCCACGGTGATGAAAAATACCGTCGGGCTATTCGGATCTTTCGGATCCTGTGGCGTCTCGGAGAAATAAAGTTTGCGTCCGCGCACCGGCGGAACTTTTCCGAGCCAGGTTTCCGCCAGTGGCGGCAGGGGCGAAGGATTCACCGCGAGCTTCGAACGCGGCCCCGGTGCGCTCACGGACGCCTCGATCTTCGCCAGGTCCCGCAGCGGATCATTTTCGCCGGCCGGCCCGGTATCCACGGCGCGCGTCACCAGACTTGCATGCACTCCTTCCGCCGGGCCGGCGATCACAAATTCCACGCGTCCCGCCGGTGGCAGCACCACGTGGCTCACCGGCAAAGTTCGCTCGCCCCACACTCCGTTTTCATTCAGCGGCACGCCATCGAGCGCCACCACGCCGAGTGGTTGCGGCACGTCGTTGTAAAGCACCTGCAAATTCAAATACGTAATCGCCGAAGCGTTCAGCACGCGCCATAATTCGCGCCCTCCCGACTTCATTTCGATCACCGCTGGCGGATAATCGGGATACGGCACCGGCACGAAATTGATCGAGAGATCTTTCGCCGGCTTTCCGGTGCCTGTTCCGGTGTTCAGAACATCGCCTTCGCGGTCGTGATAGATGATCGGCGGCGGCATGTCCGTTTTCGCCGGCTCGGCGTTCGGATTGAGCAGCTCTTCATCGCGCACGATTAGCACGCGCTCCGGCAAGCCGGCCAGCTTGCGATTCGCGCGCTCGATTCCCTCGATGATCATCGCCCCGGAGGCTCCGCCGAGCACTTGCGCTTTGCTGAAGCCGTGCGGATGCGGGTGATACCAATACAATCCCGGCGGCGTATCGTCCGGCACGCGAAATCTGTATTCGAACGGCGCGTCGCCCGGCGCGATTAGAGTTTTGAGCGTTTCGTCCTGATGGCAAACCGGCGGAATCGAGAGACCGTGAAAGTGCATGTTGGTTGAAGTCGCCGTCATCGCGCCGGTGGCTCCATCGCAGCCGTCAAGCATCGTCATCGCGGGCATCGTCGTCGCGGGCTTCGACGCCGCCGATGATGCCGGCGCGCCGCTCGGCCCCGGGGCGCTCAACTCGTTTCGCAGCGAAAGAATCAGCAAGTCGCCGGGATTCAACCGCAGATTCGGGGCTTCGCTGCCATCCTTGTAAACGTAGCAGTAGCGCACGCGGCCATTTGCGTCCGTAAAGTTTCGAAACGTGAAATCAACTTTCAGAACGCCATTCACGCTGCGCAAATCTTCCGGCTCAGGTGCCACGCTTCCGATTGCCGGCCGCGCACATTCCGCGCCAGACGGTTTCTGGCCGAAAGTTCGCGCCGGAAGCAGAAACGCCAGAAGCGCGCAAAAAATCCAGATTCGAAACTTCGTCATGCAATCTTTCCTGGCGGCAGGCTGAGCAAGGCGCGCGATGGTTCGCCGGATTGACGCGGCTCCACATTCCCCTCGGAAACCGCGTAAGTTACCGCCGCAACTTTGGAATTCCGTGAACATTCTGTGAACAATCGTTTACATCCCGTCATTCGCGGCGATTTGCAGGTAGAAAATTGCGGCACCCGGCGAAACGCGGAAGATGTGCAACGCGATTTCACAAAATTGTGCGAGGGCTGAGCGCGTCCATGATTTCCGCGCGTTCCGTCGCACGACGGCGCGAAATTTTCCCGCCGAGTGAAATATTTCAGGATTGAGCTACGGGGAGTTAGGGTTTCGCCACGGGCCGCTTGGTTTTTTCTTCCCAGGCTTTGCGCAGCTCGGCGCGGCGGGCCAGAACATTTGTTTTGGCGTCTTCGAAATTCTTGTAGACGCGCTTGCCCTTGATGGTGTTGCAGGTGCGGCAGCAGGCGACCAGGTTCTGCGGATCTTTCTTCCCCTTGCGGGCGCGCGGCATCACGAAATCCACGGACATTGCCAGGGCATTTTCGAAATTCGCGTTTCCGTCGAGGCCGCAATAGCGGCAGCGGTATTGATCACGCTCCAGAATTTCGAGGCCTTCCTTCAAAGTCACCGGCGCAGCAGTCAGCGTGAAAGTCGTGAGATTGAAAAGCATGACGCACCTCCCGATCAGAATGTGGGCCGAACAGCGGGAAAGGGGTCCGTGGGCTGAAGTTAGGCCAGCGCTCGCCGCGTGTCAAGCAAACCGAGTCCGCAGTTTCCGCAGCCGGCCCGCGGGCGGCGCGTTCGCTGGAGGCCCGGCGAGACAATGGGGCCAGGCTTCCGCGGATTTCGTTATCCACAGGCTTCGGGTGTATCCTCCCGGCTCCCCCGCTCATCTCCTCTGTGAGTAGGCGAATATGGCGTCGCGAACCCAACTCGTTCCCAAACACAAGCCGCAGCATGCGGGACTGGCGCATTTTATGGCGCGCGTATCGAAGGAACGCGCGGGGGCGGCGAAGAAGCTCGATTTCGATTCCATCCATGATCTTCGGGTGGCACTGCGGCGATGCCGCACGATGGCCGATGCGCTTTCCACTTTCGATCCGGAAAAATCCCTGCGCGCCATGCGCAAGGAAGCAAAGCGGCTTTTCCGAAGCCTTGGCGGGCTTCGTGATGCGCAGGTGCTGCGCGAGTGGGTGAAAAAACTGGCGCCTGCGGGCGATGCACTGGCGGCGCGGCTGCTGGAAGCGTTGGCGCAATCGGAAGCGGCGGCGAAAGCGGATGCGGCTACGGCGTTGCAGGATTTCGACGCGCACAAATGGCGGCGCTGGTCGCGGGAGCTTGCGGAGCGATCGCGGCGGGTTTCGCCGGAGAGCCAGGTGTTCGAGCATCTGGCGTTGGAGCGCTGCCTTGAGGCTCGGGAGGCTCATCGCTTTGCGATGCGCTCGCGGAGCCGCGTGGCCTGGCATCGTGTGCGCATCGCGCTGAAACATTTTCGATACACGGTGGAGAATTTCCTGCCGCGGCGGCACGAGGAGTGGATTGCCGATCTCAAGGTGCTGCAGGATTTGCTCGGCGACGTGCACGATCTGGACGTGCTGCGGGCGGAATTCCGGAAAGTTGCGGGCAAGAGCGATGCGCTCGAACTTGAAGGATGGAACGCGAGGATTGATGCGTTGCGCGGCGAACGGCTGGCGGCGTATCGCGCGAAAATGAGCGGAGCGAATGCGCTGTGGAATATCTGGTTTGCCGGCTTGCCGAGCGGGCCGCGCCTGGAGCACGCCGTCTTCGCGGCGGTTTCGACGTGGGCGTCGTTCCGCGATCCGAATTTCGATCACTCGAGGAGAGTGACGACGCTGGCGCTGGAACTTTTCGATGGATTCGGGGCGCAGGAAGTGCACGAGACGTTCCGCGACGGCGAGGCGCGGCAAATTTTGAAGGCCGCGGCGCTGATGCACGACGTGGGCCGCGCGAAGAAAGATTCGGGGCATCACAAGCGCTCGTTCCGGATGATTCGCCGGATGACGCCGCCGATTGGTTGGACGAAGGATGAAATTTTCAGCGTGGCGGTGATTGCCCGTTATCACCGCGGTGCCGAGCCGCGGCTGGAGCATAAGGATTACGCCGCGCTGCAGCCGGCGGAGCAGGAGCGGGTGGCTTGGCTCGCGGCGACGTTGCGGCTGGCCGATGGCTTCGATGCCGACCATCGCGGGCGCATTCAAAAAGTGAGCGTGGCGCGCGATCGGACGGCGCTGGCGATCCGCGCGACAGGGTACGTGCACGACGTGGATTCCGCAGCGATGCTGGCGCGGAAGAAGCATTTGTTGGAGACTTTGTGTGAATGTCCTGTGGTGATTCAGCCGGCCGAAGTGCTGGCGGTGGGTAGAGTTACGTCGATTGCCTCGTGAGAGCGGCGTTTGTGCCGGATGGGCTTCTAATCGAAACATGGTTCGATTAGAATTCCGCGTAAGTGGTTGAAAACAATCATCCGAGGTCATTTCTAACCGAAACAAAATTTGGGTGCCGGTTTCGTATTTTGTTTGCCGTGGGAGTGATTCGAGCCGGTGCGGCTCGGCACGGTGAGGCAAAAGGCTCCGCATCTTGGCTTTGGCGCCAAGCATTTCAAATTGCTCCTTTGAAGCACGATTCCCAAATTTTTATGCGCGGAGATGCAGCGGGCTCAGGAGAGCCAGCCCCGCGCTTAGGGACTGCGAACTTCCCGGACCTTTGTATCATAAGAGTACCAACTTGTCAATAGTTTAGTGCGAGGCTTCTTGTTAGCAAGTCGAGATGTCCGCCTGTATTAGCACGTGATCTGTCCGCTTGAAGGTGATGGATCGCCGTCGTCGGAGCTGTGGGAAGGTGGGAATCCCGCGGTCTTTGCGGGATTTCCAAGCGGGGTGGGAACCCCGGGTTGTGGGGGGTTCGACGCCGCGTCTTTTCCACAGCTCTCCGCCGCTTCGTTTTGCGTGGCGCTCGCGTACCGAGGAAAGGTTCGCGGGGAACACTTGGATGCACGATGGTAGGAAGGTTGCGCTCTCCTTGATTCGCGAAATCTAGGATGCCTGCGTCCTCGACTGGAGTGTTGTCGCTCGGCGGCTCGGAATATTGAATGACCGCATCGAGGCTGCGAGAGCAGCCTTGGTGGTCAATTTGAGTGAAGGTAGATAGAAGCACCGTCAGGGCGAGGAACGCCGAGATCGCCGGGCGGTTCATTTCGCTTCTTTGCCGACGCGGGGGCCGAAATCAATCGGCTTGTGGCGGTTTTTCGCGGTAATGGCTGCGACTAGTTTGCGCAGATCGCATGATGGAATGCGAACCGCGGCGCTGTTGCCCCATTTCCTCATGGTCGTTCGCACGGTGCTCCTTCTTGAAGCGGCCTGCTGTTAGCAGAATGCCGGAAGTTCCGTGAAGTGTCCATCCGACGAGGTTTGAGACGGCCAGTCGAGTCCGCCCGGGCGGGCGCGGCCCTTCGAGGCTCAGGGTAAACAAACGGCTGGTAGATTTCAGATTTGAAATAATTTGAAATTTCAGATTTGGGAGGGGACGCAAAGGCGGGGAGGGATTGGGTTTTGACCGGGGTGTGCGAGAGATGGATTAGTGGAAAGTTGCTTGTTTCGGGCGGCGTGGGAGTGGTTGGGCGGGAAAGACGCCGGCAGGCTGCCGGCGTTACGGACGGTGGGCGTGGGGACTTGCTCGGGGGCGTGGGAGTGTGGGGCGGGAAGAACGCCGGCAGGCTGCCGCTCGGTGGTGCTCGGGATAAACCGGGGGCTCGAAACGAACTGGGATTTTCAGTCTTGGAGTTGTCGGAGGATTTTGGGGGTTATTAGCCAGAGTAGCGTGGCTTTGCCTGGGGTTATGGATTCGAAGTCTAGGGCGGCTGTGCCTGCTTTTTTTAGGTTGGTGAAGACGCCGCGGGCGGCTGTGGCTGTGGCGATTAGTTGATCTAGTTGCGGGGCGTGGCCGAAGGCCATGATTTCGTGGGCTTTTGCGTGGGTTAATTCTTTCAGGAAATCGGAAGGGTTGCTGCCCGGGCGAAGGTTTGGGCTTTGGCGGATTTTTTCGCGGGGGTGGCTTAGGGCGTCGGCGAAAATCTCGGCGGTTTGCATGGCGCGGACGTAGGGGCTGGAGATGAGGAGCGCGGGCTCGATTTTAAGTGCGGCGATGCCCTTGGCTGCTTCGCGGGTTTTCTTGATGCCGTCGCGGGTGAGGTAACGCTCGGTTTCGGGGGGGCAATCGGGATCACCGCGTTCGATGGCAATGCCGTGGCGAACCAGGTAGAGAATCATGGGTTAGGCTACCTTCGTCTTGGATTTCGTTTGCGCGCGGCGGAAGACGGGCTTCAGGCCGAATTCGCGCTCGAACATGGTGGCTTTGCGGGTGAGGCCGGCAATATCGAGACGCGCGCCATTTTGCATCTGCACGCGGAAGATGGCCTGGCCGTGCTCGACGTCCACATCCACGCCGCCGACCATGCGGCGATGCTCGCTTTCCAGGCGCTCGGCGATGCGCAAAAGCGCGACTAACATGCGGGCGTCTTCGCGGCGAGCGCCATCGAGCGCGGCGTAAGACTTGTGGTCCATTTGCGGCTCGGAGCGGCAATTGTGATAGCGGACGATGGCCGCGACCATGTCCCGGCGCCAGCCGCGCAAGCCGGGAATATCGCCGAAGCGGACGAGATATTCGCCGTGGCGATGATGCAGCTTATGCCCGATGGCGTGGCCCACATCATGGAGAATGGCGCCCAGCTCGAGCGCGAGGCGCTCCTCGGGACCCATTTCGTGGAGCGGGCGAAGTTGATCGAAGAGCGAGACGGCGAGGCGGCGGACCTGTTCGGCGTGGCCGGCGTCGTAATTAAAGCGGCGCGCGAACCATTCGGCGCCGGCGCGGAGGCGATCGGCGATGCGCTTTTCATCGGCATTCGGAATGGCGCCGGAATATTGCGCGGCCATCAGGTCCATGAGGATGCCCTCGCGCACGCCGGTGCACGGAACGAGCATGGAACGAAGATTGAGGAACTGACCGAGGGTGGCGAGAATGATGGAGGCGATGCCCATCACTTCGGCGCGATCGCGGCGCACGCGGAAAGTTTTCATGCGGTGCGAAACGTCGAGGCGGACGATGCGCCAAACTTGATCGCGCAGCAGGCGCAAATTAATGGTGGCGAAGCCGCGGAGACGCGGCCCGGCGGCGAGCGGAGCTAAAGCTTCGGCGTTGCCTCCGCAAGCGGCGGCGACTGCGGAGGAAAGATTTGGCGGTGCGGGAATGGCGGAACGCAGCAGCATCAAGACGTGATCCTTGATGCGCGCGGCGGCATCTTCGGTGATCACGCCTTCGATTTTGTAGGTCTCCATCAGACGCACGGTGCCGAGGGGCAGAGCGACGCGGCGAGTGACCTCGCCATTTTCCAAAAAATTCAGCTCGAGGCTGCCGCCGCCGAGATCGAAGATGAGGCGGGGAGTAACGGCGTCGCCGAGGGTGCGCAGCACGCCGGCGCAAACCAGGCGGGCTTCTTCTTCGCCGCTGATAACTTCGAGCTCGAGGCCGGACTTGCGGCGAATGCGCTCGATCAAAGTGTGGCGATTGCGCGCTTCGCGCGCGGCGCTGGTGGCCACGGCGCGATACATGACCACGTGATGACGATTCATTACGCGGCGAAAATGGCGGAAGGCGCGAGCGGCTTTTGCGATGGTGTCCGGGCTGAGCGCGTGGCGGGTGAAAGCATTGTGGCCGAGGCGGACGGAGGCGCGTTCGCTATCGAGAATTTCGTAACGATCGGGAGAAGTGGCGCGTGCGATGAGCAGCCGGAGAGCGTTCGACCCGGCGTCGATCGCGGCGATGTGGACAGGAGCGGCCAATTGGTCTATCGCCAGAGGTGCGCGAGAGCGCCCGAGGGCTGATAGTGCGTACCCTTGATGCCGAGGCGCGCGCCGATCTGCTTGCGGAGCTCGCGATTGACGTCGGCGACGCCGGATTCGCCATCGAGCTCGATGAAGGAATGGCGGCGCGAGAGATATTCGAATTCTTTTTTGATCAGCGACTGGTAGCGAATGAAGGACTGGAAAAGATCATTGGAGAGGGACATATCGCGGCCGGATTCCCAGTAGCTGATGGTATGGGATTTTTTGAATTCGCGATCGAAGGCGACTTCGGGTTTTACGTTGAGCCAGAAAGTGAGATCGGGGCGCAGAGCCATTTCGTAAATTCCGTGGAGATAATCGCGGCCGATGCCGCGGACGGCGCTGCGAGCGATGAGAGTATAGATATAGCGATCGGCGAGAACGATGAGGCCGGAGCGGAGCGCAGGGAGGATGCGGCGCTCGAGTTGATCGAAGAAATCGGTGGAGTACATGAGCGCGAGAGTCATGCGCGTGACGGAATTTTCGGCGAGCAGGCCGTCAATGTCGTCGGCGACGAGCGAGGAGCGGCGCAAGCCGGAGGTCTGCACGGCGAAGCCTTCGGATTCGAGCCACTCGGTGAGCAGAGCGATTTGCGTGGAGCGGCCGGAGCCGTCGGTGCCTTCGATGACGATGAGAGTGCCGCTGAGTTCTTCTTCGCGGACGCCGGGAAGAGGCGCGCCGTAAAAGCGGGAAACGCTTTTGCCATTGGACTTGGGTTTACCATCTTTGCGGCGGGAGCGGCCATTGGCGGAGGCGCCGGGAACGAATGGAGGAGTGTCGCGTGGAGTCATGAGGATTTCTTGGGCGCGTATTTGGAGAGATCGACGCGCTCACCGAGAATTTCGCGCATTTGTTTTTGGAGGCGATTGACGGGGACGGTGCCGTCCATGAGCACGAATTTATCGGGCTCGATCATCTGGTCGTAGTAGTTGAGGATGCGTTCCTGAAAAATGCGGAAGCTTTCGGCGCGGTCGAGGGAAATGCCGAGGTCCATGCCGGCTTCGTAATATTTGAGCTTGGGGCGGCCGGCCATGATGCGATTGACGGCGACTTCGAGAGGCGCGCGAAAATAAAAAGTGATGTCGGGAATGGGAGCGAAGCGATAGAGATTGCGGAGCCAGTGCGGGGGGCAGCCGCGAGCGACATCGCGGGCGAAGGCCGTATAAATATAGCGATCGGCGAGGACGAGATAGCCGCCGTGAAGGAGAGGAAGGATCTGGCGTTCGCAGCGATCGGCGAAATCGGCGGCGTGCAGCAGCGAAAAAGTGACGGGAGTGAGCAGGCGACGCTGCTTGCCGCGCCGGGTGGCGGATTTTACGAGCGGCGAGGAATTCCACTCGGTGAAATGAGTGCGGTAGCCGTGAATTTCGAGCCAGCGCTTGAGGAGATAGAGTTGGGTGCTTTTCCCGGAGCCGTCAATGCCTTCGACGACGACGAGAGCGCCGGGATAATCGTGCTTCGGGGCGCGCGCTTTTTCCGCCGGCCGCTCCGCGACGGCGCCGGGAGTATCCAGGGATTTGGCCTCAGGCATTTGCAATCGAGTCCGTTCGATTTTCAATCCAGTAGTTTATGATACCCCGGGGGTTAAAGGTGCGTATGAATATTCTGTTACAGGAATGCGGAAAAAGAAAAGCGGGATTGGGGAAAATCGCATGAGCCTTCGAAAAGAGCTGCGAGTGAAGCCGGGATCGAAGGTGAAGCTTTCGGATTGGGACCCGGACGATACGCTGGGACACGAGAAGGGCGCGCAGAGCGAAGAAAAAACGGCGAAACTTTTGAAGGAGCTGGACTCGCTGCAATATTTGCTGTACGCGGAAAAGAAGCACGCGGTGCTGGTGGTGTTTCAGGCGCTGGACGCGGGAGGCAAGGATGGGACGATCCGGCATGTGATGTCCGGGCTGAATCCGCAGGGATGCGTGGTGGCGTCGTTCAAGAAGCCGTCGGTGGAGGAAATGGCGCACGATTTTCTATGGCGCGTGCACAAGATGGTGCCGGAGCTGGGGATGATCGGGGTGTTCAACCGATCGCATTACGAGGACGTGCTGGTGGTGCGCGTGCACAATCTGGTGCCGAAGGAAGTGTGGACGGGGCGCTACGAGCAGATCAATGCGTTCGAGGAGATTTTGTGCCAGAACGGCGTGAGCGTGGTGAAATTTTATCTGCACATCAGCAAGGACGAGCAGAAGAAAAGATTTGAGGAGCGGATTGAGGATCCCGACCGGCGGTGGAAACTTTCTCCCGCGGATTTCGAGGAAAGAAAATGCTGGGGCGAATATACGGAAGCGTATGAGGAAGTCTTGCGACGGTGCAGCACGGATTACGCGCCGTGGTACGTGGTGCCGGCGAATAAGAAATGGTTCCGGAACCTGGCGGTGTCGAAGATTCTGGTGGAGACGATTGAAGATTTGAAGATGAAGTATCCGAAGCCGGTGGTGGACGTGAGAGATTTGAAATGGAAGTGAAGGCGAGCTGATGGCGCAGGCGCTTTTTCCGCGAAATTTCCGGAAGAGTTATCCGCAGGCGGTGAGGGGCGAAGGATGTTTTATTGTGACCGCGGATGGACGGAGATATTTGGATGCGGCGGGCGGGGCGGCGGTGGTGACGATCGGGCACGGAGTGGAATCCGTAGCGCGTGCGATGGGGGAGCAGGCGGAGCGGTTGGCGTACGTGCACTCGTCGCAATTCGAATCGGCGCCGGCGGCGGAATTGGCGCGGCGTTTGCTGGTGCTGGCGCCGAAATCGTTTCGGGGCGGGCGGGTGTATCTGACATCGGGCGGCTCGGAAGCCACCGAGACGGCGATCAAACTTTGCCGGCAATATTTTCTGGAGCGCGGAGATGCGAAGCGCGTTCGGGTGATTTCGCGGCGGCAGAGTTATCACGGAACGACGCTGGGGGCGCTGGCGGTTTCCGGAAATGTGGCGCGGCGCGAGCCGTTTGCTCCGCTGCTGAATGAGTGGGGACAAATTCCGCCGTGCTATTGCTACCGCTGCCCGATGGGATTGCGCTATCCGGAATGCAATGTGGATTGCGCGGATGAACTGGATCGTCTGCTGCGGCGGGAGAATCCGGAAAGCGTGGCGGCGTTTATTGTGGAGCCATTGAGCGGAGCGACGCTGGGAGCGGTGCCGCCGCCGAATGGATATTTGGAGCGCATCGCGGAAATTTGCCGGGCGCATGGCATTTTGCTGATTGCGGATGAAGTGATGACCGGCATGGGGCGCACGGGGAAAGTTTTCGCGGTGGAACATTGGGGAGTGGAGCCGGATTTGATTTTGGTGGGCAAGGGCGTGGCTAGCGGGTACGCGCCGCTGGGCGGGGCGTTGGTGAACGAGCGAGTGGTGGAGACGATTGAGCGGGGGTCGGGCGTTTTTCTGCATGGATTCACGTATGGCGGGCATCCGGTGGCGGCGGCCGCGGGAGTGGCGGTGCTGAATTACATCGCGGAACATAATTTATTTGAGCGGGCGGCGAGCGCGGGGCGGGAATTTCGCGAGAGACTCGAGCCGCTCGCGCAACTTTCCGTGGTGGGCGATATTCGCGGGATGGGTTTGCTGCAAGGAATCGAAATCGTGCGCGATGCGGAGACGCGCGAGCCTTTTCCGCCGGAAGCGCACATCTCGAACCGGATCGCGGAGGATGCGATGGAAGCGGGCGTGGTGACGTATCCGATGCAAGGATCGGCGGACGGGCGGCGCGGCGATCATATTCTGCTGGCGCCTCCTTTCACGATATCGTCGCAGCAGATGCAGATGATCGCGGACACGCTTGCAAATGCGCTCGGCGAGCTTGAAAATGCTCACCGCTCCGGTGCCGGAGGATCCCCTGTCGCAAACTCAACGCGTTGAGAAACGATCGGCGAAGAAAAAATCCATCCATAAAGTGAGAGCGGCTGCGTTGCTGGCGGTGATTGCCGGCGCGGCTGCGGCTGCTGCGGCGCTTGCTGCGTTCGCTGCGTTTGCGATTACGGGCTTCGCGGACAAAATCGCGCTGCGCGGTTACGCACCCGATGGCGCCAAGCGCGAGATGGCTGCGGAGAAGCAGCTGCGTTCGCTGACGTCGGCGAGTGAAATTTCGAAATTCCATCGCTACCTGACAGCGGAGCCGCACCTGGCCGGATCCGAGCGCAATAACGAATTGGCGCGTTGGATCGCGGAGCAGTGGAAGCAGCAGGGAATGGAAGACGTGACGATCCGCGAGTACGACGTGCTTCATTCGAAGCCGCGCGAGATTTCGCTGGAGATGATTGCGCCGGTGAAATATCGCGCGATGCTGCGGGAGGCACCGTACGAGGTGGATCCCGACACGAAAAATCCGCGCGCTTCGGGGGCGTTCTTCGGATATTCGGCGTCGGGAGAAATTACGGCGCCGGTGGTCTACGCGCACAGCGGTAATCCCGAGGATTACGATTATTTGCGGGCGCAAGGAATCAGCGTGCGCGGGAAGATCGTGCTGGTGCGTTACTCGAATCCGTACAGCTATCGCGGGTTCAAGGCGCTGACGGCGGAACGCGAAGGCGCGGCGGCGATTTTAATTTATTCGGATCCGCAGGAAGACGGCTACGGGCAGGGAAAAGTTTTTCCTGACGGGCCGTGGGGGCCGGAGACGCACATCCAGCGCGGCGCGATCACTTACGATTTTATTCAGCCGGGCGATCCGCTGACGCCGGGATGGGCTTCCGTGCCGGGCGCGAAACGAATTCCCGTTGCCGAGGCGGTCTCGCTGCCGAGGATCATGGGCCTGCCGCTTTCGTGGCACGATGCGCAGCCGCTGATGAAAAATATGGATGGACCGCTCGCGCCGCAAGCGTGGCAGGGCGGATTGCCGTTTCAATATCATCTGGGCGGCGAAGGCAAGCGCGTGCATTTGAAAATCGATATGGATACGAGCACGCAGCCGTACTACGTGACAGAGGCGCGGATTCGCGGCGCGGAATTGCCGGACGAGTGGGTGGTGCTGGGAAATCATCGCGATGCGTGGGTTTATGGCGGAGTGGATCCATCGAGCGGCACCGCGACGATGCTGGAATTGACGCGCAATCTGGGCGAGATGTTGAAGAAAGGCACGAGGCCGCGGCGAACGCTGGTGATTTGCAGTTGGGACGGCGAAGAATACGCGCTGACGGGCTCGACGGAATGGGGCGAGCAATTCGCGGATGAATTGAAAAAGAAGGCGGTGGCATATTTGAACGTGGATTCATCGGCGTCCGGATCGAACTTTCACGGGACGCCGGTGGCATCGCTCGCCACTGTGCTGGTGGACGTGAGCCGGACGCTGCCTGCGCCCTCGGGGAAATCGCTGCACGACGAGTGGCGCGTGACGCGGGCGGAGCAATTGCGCGAGACGCGGCCGGCTGAAGATTCGGAACTCGCGGATACGCGGATTGGCAGCGGTTCCGATCACACCGTGTTCTTGAATTTTCTCGGAATTCCCACGGTAGGTTTGGAATTCGACGGGCCCTACGGCGTCTACCACTCGCTCTACGATGATTTCTACTGGATGAATCACTTCGGCGATCCGGGCTACAAATATCACGCGTTGATGACGCAAGTTTGGGGAACGCTGGCGCTGCGATTGGCGAATGCAGACGTGCTGCCCTATGATTTCGAAGCTTACGGAAAAAATATTCACTCGTTCGTGGATGAGCTGGACGTGAAGAGCCGCGTGCACGAGCATTTGGATTTGAAGCCGCTGTATGCGCGGATCGATGAATTTGAAAGCGCGGGACGTGAGTTAAATGGATCGATTGCGGCGGGAGATGCGGGGAAACCGGGTGGGGTGAGCGACGCAGCGGCGTTGAATCGCGTGAACGCCGAGTTGATGCAAGTGGAACGCAACTGGTGCAATCCCGAAGGAATTCCAGGGCGGCCGTGGTTCAAGCATACGCTCTATGCGGCGCGCTTCACGTATGCGCATCTGGAATTGCCGGGATTGACGGAAGCCGCGGAAGCCGGGGACTGGAAGCGCGCGGCGGAACAAGAAAAGATACTGGAGACGGAGTTAGAGAAAAATATCGCGCTGCTGCAGCAGGCGCGGCGCGATTTGCAGGCGAGCGGAGAATGAGGCAGCCGATGAGGCGATTCTATTTTGCAGCGATCGTGGCGTGCGCACTGGCACTGACGGCGGGATCGCCGGTGGGCGCGCAAAAGGCAGGCAAGCCGCGCGCACGAGATCTGGGCGTGCCGTTTGACGGAAAACCGGGACCACTGAACGCAATCACGGACGTCGCGGGCGTGGAAGTGGGACATCGCACGCTGATTTCCGGCGAAGGCAAGCTGAAAGTTGGCGTTGGACCGGTGCGCACGGGAGTCACCGCAATTCTTCCGCGCGGGAAAACCACCGCCGATCCAGTGTTCGCCGGCTGGTTCACGGAAAATGGCAACGGCGAAATGACCGGCACCACGTGGGTGGAGGAATCGGGGTTCCTTTACGGTCCGGTGATGATCACGAACACGCACAGCGTGGGAGTGGTGCGCGACGCGGTAATCAAATGGCAATTCGAGCACGGGCCGCACGCGCCGGAAGATGATTGGTGGTCGCTGCCGGTGGTCGCCGAAACGTGGGACGGCTATCTGAACGACATCAATGGATTTCACGTGACGCCGGAAGACACCATCGCGGCGATCGAGAATGCGCACGGCGGCGCGGTGGAAGAAGGAAGCGTGGGCGGCGGCACGGGAATGGTCTGCAACGAATTCAAGGGCGGCATCGGGACGTCGTCGAGAAAATTGAGCGAGAAGGACGGCGGATACACGGTGGGCGTGCTGGTGCAATGCAATTACGGAATCCGGCGGTTGCTGCGAGTGGCGGGCGTGCCGGTGGGAAAGGAAATCCCCGGGCCGGCGGTGTGGGACAACGACACGGGTTCGATCATCGTTGTGGTGGCGACGGACGCGCCGTTGATGCCGCATCAGCTCAAAAGACTGGCGCGGCGCGTGACACTGGGACTCGGGCGCAACGGGAGCATTTCGGGAAACGGTTCGGGCGATATTTTCATCTCATTTTCAACGGCGAATGCGGGCGCCGGAACGTCGAAGGTCCCGGCCACGGTAAAAATTCAGCCGGTGGGAAAGATGGATCCGCTCTTCGAGGCGACCGTGCAGGCGACGGAGGAAGCGGTGATCAACGCGATGGTGGCGGCGGAAACAATGACGGGGATTGACGGCCACCGCGTGGAAGCGCTGCCGCACGACAAACTGCGCGAGGTGTTGAAAAAATATAATCGCCTGGTGGAGACCAAATAGCACGACGCACGCAAACGACAAATTGCGGAGGCTTCCATGCGCCAATTCTTCTGGGGAATATTTCTAACCATCGTGGTGATCCTGGTGGCGGGCTATCTTGTTCTGCGCAAGGGGTATGTGAATTTCGCGGCGGACCAGCCGACTTCTTCGTTGGAGAAGCGCATTGCCATGTCCGCGTCGGATGCGTCGGTGGAGCGCCGCGCGCCGGAGGCACAGAACCCGCTGACAGCCAGCGTGGATACGCTGGTGGCCGGCGCGAAACTTTATCGCGACAATTGTGCCGGATGCCACGGCAGCTCGGCAAATCCCGACGCGGCGCTGGGCCACAATTTCAATCCTCCCGCGCCGCAATTCATGAGCGATCCCGCGGACATGCCGGAGAACGAAAATTTCTACATCGTCCAGCACGGCATGCGCTGGACGGGAATGCCCGCGTGGAAGACGAAATTCAACGATCAACAGGTGTGGCAGCTGGTGACCTTTATTAAACACATAGACAAGCTGCCGCCGGAAGCGGACAAGGAAATTCGCCAGCCACCTTCGCCGGCCTACTGACGCCGGGCGCCTCTCTTTCCAGGCAAAAACCGCCCGTTTAAGCGCGCTTTTTCCGGTCAGGCGCGCGTTACCCCTGTCCGTCCGTCGAGACGAAAAACCTGTCCGCGCGTACCATTGCTCCGCCTTTTCCTCCGTTTTAACCTTAGAAAATCGAGCCAAAATGAAAACGATAAACGCAGCAGTGGACAAGCCGAGAATTGGGTCCCGGCGAAGTCACCGCTTGAAGCTGCAAGTGCCCGTGTTTGTTTCACGGCCGGCGGCTTGGACCGGTGCGAAGCTGGGCGAGACATCCGTAATGCTGAACGTGAATGCGTTCGGCGGCATGCTGATCTTGAAGGCGCACGCCGAACGCGGCGACGTCTTGATGGTGACGAACAAGGCCACGCTGGAAGAGCAGGAATGCCGCGTGGTGAATATCGGCCCGGTGACGCCGATCGGGCAAAAAATTAGGAATTGAGTTCACCAACCCGGCTCCGGATTTCTGGCGGATTTATTTTCCAACGGTTGATCCGCGATCGAAACACCACCGGAAGCACCCCGGGCACATCACGGAATTGTAAGAGTGCGAGATCGGTAGCGCGGGTGCGCGTAAATCCGCAGACGATTTTTTCGGGCAAATGGGGGCGATAGCTGTATGTCTTCTTTCCAGTGGCGTGTGGGTGAAATCATCAAAGAGGATGCGGCGCTGGCTGCTGCGCCGTCGCAAGATCTGCCGGCGCGCCAGGTAGAGCAGCCGGAGCTCGCCCGGATGCTGGAGTTGCATCGCGAGTGGGTGGAATCGCGCGGAATTTTCGGCAAGCGGCTGGAACTGGCGCGGGCGAATTTCGAGGGGATGGACCTTACCGGCGCGAACCTGCAGGGCGCAATCCTTAATAAAGCGAATTTTCAGCGCGCGGAACTGCTGCTGGCGGATTTGCGCGGGGCGAGCCTGGTGCAAGCGGACCTGCGCGAGTCGAATCTGCTCGGCGCGGATTTCAAGGGCGCGAATCTGGAAGGCGCTTCGATCAACGGCGCCGCGGGATTGCACACGAAGCAGCTGGCCGGCGCGAGTCTGCTTTGGGCCGTGCTGCCCTCTTCCATCTCGGAATTCGAAGGACAGGATCTGGCGCACAATCGCGCGCGGCAGTGCTACCGGATTTTTATTTTGACGATGGTGGCGTGCGCGTTGAGCTGCCTGCGCATCGCTACCACCCGGGACGTGCTGCTGCTGCGCGATGCTCCGCTGATTCCGCTGGCGAAACTTGGCGGCGCGCTACCGATCTCCGGCTTTTACGTGGTGATGCCGCTGGTGATCTTCGGACTTTTTCTTTACCTGCATGTTTCCATGGAGCGACTGTGGGAACGGCTGATCGAATTGCCGGCGATTTTTCCGGATGGGCGGCCCGTGGATCGCAGCGGCTCGTGGCTATTGATGACGCTTTTCCGCCGACGCTTTCACGGCTGGACGGGAAATCAGGCGTCGCCATCGGTGCTGGAATCGGTGATTCCGCTGGCGCTGGCGTACGTGGTGGTTCCCGCGACGCTGCTGATGTTCTGGGCGCGTTACCTGGTGATGCAGGATTTGCGCGCGGCGATGCTGCAGATTGTGGTGTTTCGTGCTGGCGCTGGTGGTGACGACCGCGCTGCCGAAGAAGGATTTGCTCGAGGCGCTGCCATCGATGTATAGCGCGCCGATTCAAGATGAAGCAGCGCTGCCGCCGATCGAGAGTTTGCAGTCGAGCGACGAGGCGCGCATCGAAGAGTCGCGCGAGGATGAAGCGGAGAGCGAAGACAGTCTCGACGACGAATTGCAATCGCCGCTTTTTGCGGAGATGCAGTCGGAAATTCACGAAGAGCCCGCGGCCGTTGAGGAGACACCGCGCGAGCGCACTCCTGCGATTGAATTGCTGGCGAAGCCGGCGATGCGTTACGCCACGCCGATTCGCCGCGGCAGTTCCGCGGCAATACTTGGCGCGGCGCTGGCTATATTGACGCTCGGAATTGTGTATGGAGCGCCGCACGATTCGAACGTGATGCCGGATTTCGGCGCGGCGAGCTTGCGGCGCTGGTCCGCGGACGTTTTCTGGATGGTGGGCTACCGGCCGTACGCGGATATGACGGAATCGGGAGTTTCGATGGCGCCGGAGGGCTGGAGCGGGCGGGATGAGGACGTCTCGCGCGTGAAGGGCGCGCAATTGAATAATCTGCGGCTGCGATATGCGCAGGGCTACCGGACTTTCTGGGCGAATTCGCACTTGTGGAAGGCCGATTTGCAGGGCGCATACTTTTCGGAATCGGATTTTCGCGGGGCGAATTTGCGCGAGGCCAATTTGCGGTCCGCGGCGTTTGACCGCGTGCAATTCTTCCGCGCGAATTTGCAGGGAGCGCAACTGGAGAAGGCGAATTTGACGCGCGCGGATTTGCGCGAGACGGATCTTTCCTACGCGGCGCTGCATGCGGCGATTCTTGTGGATGCGCGGCTTGGCGGCGCGAATCTCTTCAATGCGGATTTGCGCGAAGCGCGCCTGGCGCATGCGAATTTCGAGCGGGCGGATTTGCGCGAGGCGAATTTGTCGAGCGCCGATCTTTCCCTGACGAATTTGCAGGATGCTTATTTGTGGTCCACCAAGCTGCCCGCGGTTTCTTTGCGCGATGCGCAGCTCAATCGCGCGATTTTGATTGAGGCGGATTTGCGCGGGAGCGATTTGCGCGGAGCTGTTTTCGAGAATGCCGTGGTGCGCGGGGCGGATTTCACCGGCGCGAATCTAGGCGGGGCGGATTTTCGCGGGGCTTCGGGGCTTACGGCTGCGCAGCTTTGCTCGGCGAGTAACCGGCAGGATGTGCAGATTGATGATGCGATGATTTTGCAATTGCAGGCGCAGTGCGGGCCGCCGGCGGCGCAAGTTCCTTCCAATTAGCAACGTGCCGCGAAAAAACTGAGGCACGCGATTTATTCGACGCTCGCTCCGCTGACGACCACGCTTCTAGCGGACGCGCGCTCGTAAGATGCCGGCAGGGACGCCGGCGCTACTTAAATCGCCGCCATCTTTGATTTTAAATTTCCGTGATTGCGGTCCTTGGAGCGGTTGTGCTCGTCGGAGGCCGGCCCCTCGCAGATCGGGGTAAACAGGGACGCCCTTCGGCGTCACTCAGGGTAAACCGGCGGTACTTAAATCGGCGCTACTTGTCGTCGGGTGACGGCGGCGATGGTTTTGATTCGGGCTTCACGGTGAGGCCAATTGCCGGAATATTTTGTTTGGCGATCATTTCGTTCAGCGCTGCCAGATCTTTTTCTTTCAAGTCGTTCCACTGGACTAGAATTTCGACTGTGGTGGTTTCCAATTTTGCTTCCAGCTCGATTTCCGGCTTTGTCGGAGCGAAGTCGGCGCTATCCGCGGCATTCTGCAAATAAGCCAGACGGCTGTTCAGCTCGATTGGATAGTTCAGCAGATCCTCGGAGGCTGTGGCTTTCGGCTGATCGAGCTGCTCCTCGACCTCGGTCATGCGTTTATTGAGGGCGTTCGCGGCGTTGCGCACCGGTTGCGAAGCTTCATCGGCAGCCAGACGCTTATCGAGTGCCTTGATCTGCGCGCGGACGTCGCGAATCTCGAGAACGGCGGTATTGAGTTGATCGAGCAGGTCGCGCAGCTTGGTGACCAGCTCGAATTGCTTTCCGAGATCGTCGTCGCTGGTCTTCACGCGCGGATCCTGCCGGAGCTCGAGCGTCTGCGTGTGCGCGCGTCCTCCCGCGAAGAATCGCAATTGATAATTACCCGGAAGCGCGAAAGCGCCGAGCGGATCGCCATCGTCGTAAACCGAGCCGTGAACTTCGCGCGGCTTCTCGTATCGCAAATCCCAAACGAAGCGATTTAATCCCTGCTCCGCGGGCAGCCTATCTCCGGGCTTTTCCGGCTCTTCCTCCTCGCCTGCAGCCGCATCCTTTTCCTCTTCGTGAGCGTGATTCGAGAAATGGCGAACCTTGCGGCCCATGGCATCGAGAATGTCGAGCGTGACTTCCTCGGCCTTGCCCGGCTTGTCTTTCAACCAATAATAAAAAGTCGCGCCCGGAGGCGCGGGCTGTCCCGCCGTTTTCCATTCCGAAGGATATCCGGCCGAGCGGCGGCGAAAACGAATCGCCGGGCGAGGCTTGAAGAGAAATGCGGGAGCCGCGGGGCGCACGTCAGCCAATTGGCGGAGCGGAGAAATATCATCGAGGATCCAGAAGGAGCGGCCGTGCGTGGCCACAATCAAATCGCTGTTCTTGATTTGCAAATCGTGGACCGGCGCGGGCGGCAAATTGAGTTGCAGGCGCTGCCAGTGGTCGCCGTCGTCGAGGGAATAAAAAATGCCCGTCTCGGTGCCGGCAAAAAGCAAACCGCCGTGCTCGGGATCTTCGCGAACGGCGTGAACGTAGGAGCCGTCGGGAATCCCATCGGTGATCTGCTTCCATTCCTTGCCGTATTTGTGCGTGCGGAAAATGTACGGGCGAAAATCATCTAGCTTGTGGGCGTCAACGGCGACGTACGCCGTGCCGGCATCGTGCCACGAAGCGTCAATGAGGCTGACCATGCTCCACGGGGGAATTTGCGGCGGAGTGACGCTGGTCCAGTGCGTGCCGCCGTCGCGCGTCAGATGAATCAGTCCATCGTCGGTTCCCGCCCAAATAAGATTTTTTTGCGCCGGCGATTCCGCGACGGTGAATACCAAATCGTAGAATTCGATGCTGGCGTTGTCCTTGGTAATCGGGCCGCCGGAAGATTGCTGCTTGCTTTTATCGTTGCGGCTCAAGTCCGGGCTAATTTCATCCCAGCTCATGCCGCCGTCGGTGGATTTGAAAACGCACTTGGCCGGAGTAATAGAGCGCGTTCGAATCGTTCGGCGAAAAAACGATTGGCTGCGTCCACGTAAAGCGATATTTCAGATTCGCGGCGCCGCTGCCGTCGGGATCGTCGGGCCAGGGAGAAACGGTTTGTACCTGGCCGGTGCGTTTGTCGAAGCGCGAGACGTAGCCAAAATACGATCCGGCGTAAACGATATCCGGATTCGTGGGATCGGGCGCGATGTAGCCGCTTTCGCCGCCGCCGACAGAGTAATAATCCTGGCGGTCAATTGCGCCGCGACTCGAATCGCTGGAAATGGCCACCGTGCCGCTATCTTGCTGCGCGCCGTAGACGTAATACGGAAATCGCGAATCCACGGCGACGTGATAGAACTGCGCGGTCGGCTGATTCAGTTCGCTCGACCAGGATTTGCCGCCGTCGGTGGTGATCGCAGCGCCGCCATCGTTGGCATTGATCATGCGATCGGGATCCGTGGGATCGATCCACAAATCGTGATGATCGCCGTGCGTCGCGGAAATACGCGCGAATTTCTTGCCGCCGTCGGTGGAGCGAAAAAGTCCCGTATTCAGCGTGTAGACCGTGTCCACGCTTTTTGGATCTGCGTAGACATGCGTGAAATACCACGCGCGCTGGCGAAAGCGGTGATCGTCGTTCACCAGTTCCCAGGAATCGCCGCCATCATTGGAGCGATAGAGGCCGCCCTTCTCCGCTTCGACGAGAGCGTAAATGCGATTCGAATCGCCGCCTGAAACGGATATGCCGATTTTTCCCAGCACGCCTTCAGGAAATCCGTGGCCCTCGATGCGCTTCCAGGTGGTGCCACCGTCCAGCGATTTATAAAGGCCGCTGCCGGGGCCGCCGCTGGTCAGGTTCCAGGGCGTGCGATTGGCTTCCCACATCGCGGCAAAAAGCACGTGGGAATTCTGTGGATCGAAGACGATATCGATGCCGCCGGTTTTGTCGTCCTTGTAAATCACCTTCTGCCAATTTTTGCCGCCGTCGGTGCTGCGAAAAATTCCGCGCCCGGTGTTGGGTCCGTACGCGTGGCCGAGCGCGGCAACGAAAACAATATTCGCGTCGTGCGGATCTACGACGACGGCGCCGATGTGCCGCGTATCGCGAAGCCCGATATTCGTCCAGTTTTTTCCGGCATCCACGGATTTGTAAACTCCGTCGCCGTAAGAAATATTTCCGCGAATGCAGGCCTCGCCCGTGCCGACGTAAATGATATTCGGATCGGATTCCGCGACGGCGATCGCGCCGATCGAGGAGACCGGCTCTTTGTCGAAGATGGGATCCCAGGTGATGCCGGCGTTGGTCGTTTTCCAAACTCCGCCGGAGACGGCGCCGAAATAGAAAGTGTTGGGATTGCCGGGAATGCCGGTGGCGGCGAGGGAACGCCCGCCGCGGAAAGGACCGATGAGCCGCCACTTCAATCCCTGCAGCTTGGACTCATCGAATTGCTGCGCGCGAAGGGGAGCGCTCGCGATGCAAGCCGCGAGAATTCCGATGATCACCGCGGCATGAACGCGACTGCCCCGCCCTATCCGCAAAAATCCTCCCCCGTACGCGCAAAAAAAGCCGAACCAGCATCGTACAAGCGCAATTTTGAAAAATAAAGCGGGATGTGGCGTACGAACGTATCGGTCTAAAACCTAAAACAATCCAGGAAGAAAGCGCGGCTTTGAGCCCATTGCGGCGCGATATTGCGGACTGGACATCAGCATTTCTTCTTCGACGTGGATGCGCGAACGCAGAATCGCGATATGCGCAAGCGTCCCCCAAATGGCTGTGATCCACGCAGTGTAAATCATGGGAATCGCCAGCAATTCCAGAAATACCGCCAAATAATTCGGGTGACGAACCCACTTGTACGGCCCGCTCGTCACCACGCCCATCGAAGTCGAAGCCATCACCTGCACATTCCAATGGCTCGCGAGCGTGCGAATCACCCACCACCGCAGAAGAATCGAAAACGCCAGCACGGCGAGCGAGACTGCCGCAAGCGTTCGGATCAATGGCCGATGTAAAAAGATCACTTCGAGCGCCGCGGAAATCAGCACCGCGAGATGCAGCAGCACCATCCAACGGAATACCGGATCGCTGACTTTCGCAACGCCCTTCGCCCCCATGCGCCGCTGATTGCGCGCAGAAATCTGCAGCTCGGCCAGGCGCACCACGGCCACAAAAAGCAGCAGGATGAGATAAGCGATCACGCTCTGATTCATGGGAGGGTCAATCGGCAGCTCGAAGCAAAATCGCGCGACAAAATTCCAGCACAAAATTCCCGCGCCGAGAATCGCCGCACCGGCCGGGCGGCATCACGCCCAGCGCATCAGCAGCATTTCCGTAGTGAATCCGGGGCCGAACGCCGCCATCATTCCGTACTTCCCCGTCTCCACTTTCTTCTTCGTCACCCATTCGTGCAGCACAAAAAGCACGGACGCGCTGGACAAATTCCCATACTCCGAAAGAATGTCCCAGGAAGGCTGCGTCTCGCAGCGGCAAATCCCCAATTCCGTTTCCATGTAGTCGAGCAATTTCCGTCCGCCGGGATGCAGCAAGTACGCAGAGAGATCGGCAGTGCCCAAATGAAAGCGGCCGAGAAATTTCTCAACGACGCCGCGAATCCCGCCGCGCAAAAGTTCCGGCACATCCTTCGAGAGCACGATATGAAAGCCTTCATCCTTCAGATCGAATCCCATGGCGTCGAGCGAATTCGGCATCAGGAAAGGCTCCGCGCCCACAACGGTGGCGCATCCGGCGCGTTCATCGCTGGTGAGAATCACCGCGCCCGCGCCATCCCCGAATAGAATGCTCGAAATCAGATTCGCCGGCGTGAAATTACGCCGCTGGAACGTGAGGCTCGGCAATTCCACCGAAATCACCAAAATATTCCGGTGCGGCCCGGCCTGCAGAAAATCATGCGCCCGCGCCAGCGCCGAAGCTCCCGCCGCGCAACCCATTTCGGTGATGGGCAAGCGGCGCACATCGCGGCGAAAACCCATGCTCTCGATCAAGTAGGCGTCGAGCGACGGAATCATGTACCCGGTGCAGGAGACAGTGATAATCCAATCGATTTCTTCCGGCTTCATCCCCGCCCGCGCCAGGCAATCCTCGGCGACTTGCTTTCCGAGCCGGATGGCGTGCTCCTGATATTCCAGGCTGGTCTGCGTCAGCGGCCGCGGTTGAATCGTGTAGTCCAGCGGAAAAATCGTGTGGCGCTTCTTGATATGCGAATTTTCTACGATTGAGAACATGCCGTCGAGACGGCTGCCCTCCAGATGAAATATCGATTGGATGTGGTCTTTGACGTCGGCGGCGGTAATGACGTGCGGCGGAACGGCGGTAGCCGTCGCGACGATGGTCGCCGGCATATCCGTTGCCGTTGCCGTTTCCGTTCGAAGATAGTCCGGGTGTCATTCCGCTGCTCCGCGAGTTCTTGCGCTTAGACTCTTCCGCACGCCGAGCCGCGCGCGGAAATTTCCGTAGTCAGGCCGCAAACCTTACCCCCGCGCGGGACACGTCGCAAGCGCGGGGCGGGACCCGGAGGGGACGTACTGTGAGCAGCCCCAGGCAGGGTGAAGCATATCAAATTCGGGCCTGTGTACGGTGGCCGATTTCGCCTGCAGCGAAAAGAGGACAATAGGCCGCTGGCGGGCACTCGGCGGGTCGTAGGAAGTGGTATGGACTATCGCAGGCAGGTGGCGCCTCCACTGAAAGTAGGCGCGGCACGCGCAGCGTTCCATTTGCTTTCCTGCACACTTTCGGATAGTTTTTCTTAGTAAGGCAGCCCCAGGCTCCAAACGAATAAAAGTCATTACCGGAGTCCCCGACGAGGCAGCTCTTATTGCACTGCGCACACATGGAAATTGCCAAGAGGACCTCTCATGCCTGACTCCGTCGAGGAGAAAGTCATCGCCACGCTCGCGTCGGTGAAGCGCATTCCCGCCGAACAAATCAAACTGGAGTCTTCCTTGCAGGATCTCGGAGTCGATTCGCTGGACACTTTCACGCTGCTCTTCGAGCTGGAGAGCAAATTTAATATTTCCATTCCCGATGACGAAGCGCGCAACATCCGCACCGTGAGCGATATCGTCGCAGGCGTTCAGAGAATCCTCGATGCCGGCAAGGACGGCTCGACGCTGGGTTCGACCGCACCGGCGAGCTAGCGGATGGCCGATCGCAGAGTCGCCATCACCGGCGTGGGCTTGATTTGCGCCGCCGGAGCGAATGTGCCCAAGGCCTGGGGCTCCATCCGGCGCGGTGTTTCCTCCATCGGTCCAATCACCACCGTTGATTCCTCGTTGCTGCGCTTTCAGAACGGCGCCGAAGTGCCGCAATTACGATTCCGCGAAATATTTCGAAGGCAGCCGCGCCGATCATCTCGACCGCTTCGCGCAATTCGCGGTGATCGCGGCGCGGGAAGCTGTCGCCGATGCGGGAATCACATTTCACGCCTGAGCTGCGCGAAAAGACGGCAGTGGTCTGCGGTTGCGGCGGTGGCGGCCAGATCACCCAGGATTCCGGCTACGTGGACCTCTATCAACGCGGCAAGACTCGCGTGCATCCGCTGATCGTGCCGCTGACGATGGCCAGCGGCGGCGTGAGCCACATCACGATGGAGTTCGGAATCTACGGGCCGTCGTACACCGTCTCCACCGCGTGCTCTTCTTCCAATCATGCGATCGGCCAGGCGTTTCACATGGTGCGTCGCGGAGAAGTGGAAATGGCGCTGACCGGCGGCAGTGAAGCGCCGTTTGCGATGGGCTGCCTGAAAGCATGGGAAGCGATGCGCGTGATCGCGCCCGATACTTGCCGGCCATTCTGCGTGGATCGGCGCGGCATGATTCTCGGCGAAGGCTCCGGAATCATGGTGCTCGAGCCGCTCGATGCGGCGCGCGCGCGCGGCGCCAAAATTTATGCCGAGATTGCGGGCTTCGGCATGTCCGCCGACGCGCATCACATCACGCAACCGACGGTCGAGGGTCCCGGCCCGCGCCATTCGCGGCGCGCTGGCCGATGCGAAGCTCGCGCCCGAGCAAATCGGCTACATCAATGCCCACGGCACCGCCACGCCCGGCAACGATCCAGCAGAATCCGCCGCGATCCGCCGGGTCTTCGGTGCGCACGCGGATCGCCTCGCCGTCAGCTCGACGAAATCCATGCACGGCCACGCGCTCGGCGCCGCCGGTTCACTGGAAGCGGTGATTACCATTATGGCGCTGCACGATGGCGTCCTGCCGCCGACGGCGAATTTCACGACGGCTGACCCGGCTTGCGATCTGGATTTCATCCCGAACGAGCCGCGCAACACACAGGTGGAATTCGCGCTCTCCAATTCCTTCGCGTTCGGCGGCTTGAACGCAGTGCTGGCCTTCCGCAAGTAATGCCGGTATCGCTTCAATATAGCGTCTCGTTTTCGATACGCAATGACCAGACTCACTGTTCAATCGCAATTGCAATATTTAAATGCGTGATCCAACAGAAGCCTTTTGGCGAAGTCGCTTTACCTGCGTGGTGCCAACGAGGAAGCCGGAGAGTGCGCCAGCGAATGCGCCGATGCCCCCGTGCAAAGCCTGCTCGGCGACGGTCGCATAGGGCCGCACACCGGCGCCGACTAGGAGGCCGAAGAAGCCGCCCACCAGTCCCAGGGTTCCTGCCCAATAGATGACGAGTCGTTTTGTTGGGTGCTTCTTATCAAAAATGGTCCCGAAGCCATACCCGATGCTCGCAGCCCAGATCACTATGAGAACAGTCCACCATACGTCCTCCGGAGTATCTTGACTCTTCAAGCCGAGAACCAGGCCACCGATTCCCATTCCAAGTGTCCAAAGAAGTCGCTTCATGCCTGTCCTACCATCTGCCTCCGCTCACGGCGCCACACTGGAATCCGAAGGACCCGGCCCAGGAGTCTACAAGCTTAATCCCGTGCAGTTCGATGCCGCATCAATGGGTAAGAGGTGAAGAAGCCGGATGTTCGAACGCCGCTTTCTGCGAAATCAAAATCCAAAGGACAGCAACCGACAACCCCGCACCCACCAACATCGAAAATTTCATGATCCACAGCATGCTCGAAGCGGCAAGCACGCTCGGCGGCGCGTTCGGCACATTCACCGCGCTCAAGACCGCCGCAAACCGCTCGCCGGCTCCCGGCATCAGCACAAAGAAAACAGAACTCAACACGTTGAAAGTCGAGAGACCAATTCCGACAATGCGCGCGTCCGGCCGCATGCGCAAAAGCCCGATCCCCGCGTATAAAGTAATTGCCGCCATCCCGACAAAGGCCGCTTTTGCAGGCCCTCCCCACAAAAGGCGGTTGAAGACAATCAGCGGATAATTGCCGCTCAAACTGTACGGCAGGGACGCGACGCCCAATAAATACAAGCACGCGACGATGGTGATGCTCACCGGCCGCCCCGCTGGCCGCGATGGCGCCGGCGTCATCGTTCCCTGAAACCCGAGCGGCGGCGCGATTCCAGTGAACTGTTCCCGCGTGCTTTTCAAATTGAAAAAAATCATCCACCACACGCCGACCGCGCACGGCACCGCGAAGAGCGCAACGAAAATTCCGCGGATCATTGGTAACGCGGAGGCCTGCAAATCTGAATTCGGAGGGATAGGAATCGGAATCACCAGCATCACAATCGTGGTAATCAGGCAACCGCAAATCAGCAGCCCGCTGAATATCAAAATCGAAATGCGCGACCACGGACGCAACCGGAGGAGCCCCAACGCCGTCGCGATTCCCCACGCGCCCAGCGCAAGATAAAACACGACGGGACCAACGAGCGCGGCTCCCGTAAGAGCAGGGCCACCTCTCGAAGCCGGCAGACTACCCGTGAGCACGACGCTGAGCAGCACCAGAACGGCCATCAGCAGAGAAAGGGCGCTTCCCAAGACGGCCACTACTGCCGCGGCGGTAACTCCCGCAGATCGTTTCGTCGCATTCGCTTCAGACATGCCGCTGAGTCTATTGATGTTTCACGAAAAGTCAACGCGTCGAACGCGGCTCCAAATGCGCGGAATCGCAAGCTATGAGGCAAGCCAGAACAGCGGAAGTAATCCCAGAACGGTATAAATCAAAAGCAACGAGGCGCTTTCCACGCCCGTTTTGCGGTCGCCAAAAGCGTACGCATATCCGCCCTTCACAATATTATTGCTCGCTGCCGCCACCATCACCGACCCTGCAGCCAGCGCCAGAGGCGTCGCACTCCCCACCGTATTCGCCAATCCCAAAATGAACGGCGAGATATCCGTAAACCCGGTGAACGCCGCGAGCGCGTAAACTCCGCCGCGCCCCAGATACACCACGGCGTAATGCGTCAGTGCCAACATCAACACGAAAATCACCGCGAAGAAGAACGCCGAGCGCAATTCCAGCGGATTGCCGGCCACTTTCTCACTCTTCACTTCGCCCGATTCGCGGTCGCGCCGCGCCGCCCAGATGAAACCCACTACTGTGCCGGCAACCGCGAGCACCACAATCGGCACGAGCAAGCGGCGCGCAAGTTCCCGGCTAAAGAGCGCAACCAGCACCAGAATCCGCAGGTACATCACGCTCGAGGCGATCAAAATCGCGCCGGAAAATAAATGCGGCCGCGTTTCATCTTTCGCGTGCTTCGCCAGCACCACCGTGGTCGCCGTCGAGGAATAAAGTCCGCCCAAAATTGCCGCCAGCAATATTCCGTTTTTCCCCGTGGTCGCACAGTTGCAGCAAATAACTCGCGTAGGAAACCGCGCTCACCGCCACCACCACCAGCCAGGTCTTGAAGGGATTGAAGCCGAACGGACCGTAAATCTGATTCGGCACCACCGGCAAAATCACCGCGGTCAAAAGCAGAAATTTCGTGAACGTGAAAACTTGATCGCCGGGCAATCGCTTCGATAGCGATTCCAGCGCCACCTTCAGTTCCAGAAGCAACAGCGAAATCACCGCTAGCGTCGTCGCCACCCAGAATTGATCGCGAGCCACCAGCGCGCCCACCACGTACGTTGCCAGTCCGGAAAATTCCGTGGTGACGCCCGCAGACTCCGATTTCTGCAACTTGTGCTGGAAGCTGAGCCAAAGAAATCCGCCGAGCACCGCGAACCCGATGGTCACCGGCCAAACCGAAGTAACATCGAACTGCGCCAGCGCCAATCCGATCAAGCCAATCAACGGAAAAGTGCGCACGCCGCCGAAAAGGTAGCCCGCTTCTCCCATTCGCCGCTCTTCGCGCTCCAGCCCAATCAAAAACGAAAGCAGCAGCGTGAGGACGATCTTCACCGCCTCGGCCGGCATCACGTGCATCAGATGATCAACCACGCGCGCCTCTCAACTCGCCCGCACAGAGCGAATCGCCCAGGTCCAATTTTTCGAGGAAAACCACGACGGGAGGTTACCGGAGATGCCTGCAGAACTCAATGCGGCGGAGCAGCCGCTTCAGGGTGTCCGCGGCGCGGAAATCGAAGGCCCCCATCTGCTCGGCGTCGGCGTCCATTCCCGCGAGAAATAATCCGACAAGGTAAACGTCAGCAAAATCGCCAGCCAGAAAAATCCCGCGAGCACCACCACTTTCGTCAGCCCCGTGCTGTAGCGCACGTGCATGAAGAACAAAATCACCAGAAGCATCTTCGTTACCGCAATCGCCAGACGCGACAACCGTGTTGTACGCACCCAGATCGATGAACGCCACGCCCGTCGTCAGCCCCGTTAAACAGCAGCAGCGCCAAAAATATCGTCACGTACAGACGCACCGATACCACGTGCCCGGACATCAGTAGCGCCCTCCGATCAAATAAAGCAGCGGGAAGAGAAAAATCCACACAATATCCACGAAATGCCAGTAAAGCCCGCTCACTTCCACCGGCGCGTAATACTCCGCCGAAAATTTCCCGCGCCACGCTTGCCAGGTGCATCACCGTCATGATCCCGAAGCCGATGATCATGTGCAGCGCGTGCAGCCCGGTCATGAAAAAGTAAAAGCAGAAAAAACATCTCCACGGAACCCAGCGGCGCATCTCCCGCGAATTTCTTCGTCCGGCGCCCATTTCAACCCGGGCACCAGGCCGTGGTGCCACTTCGTGCGCATACTCGTCGCCTTGATGCCGAGAAAAACGGCGCCCAGCGCCATGGTCAGCAGCAAAAACAACAATCAGCGCCTTGCGCTTCCCCGTCTGCGCCGCATGCACTGCCATGGCCATGGTCAAGCTGCTGCCGATCAGCACGGCCGTGTTCGTCGCGCCCAATTTCACGTCCAGCAAACGGCTGCCCGCCTCGAATCCCGGCAAATAAAGCGAGCGGTAAATCGCGTACGCCGCAAACAACCCGCCGAAAAATAAAATTTCGGTGACCAGGAACACCCACATGCCGAGGTTTCCAGCCTCGTGCTGCTGCTCCATATCCTCGAAATGATGGCGCAGCCCCGGCGGATGCCCCGCGGCAGAGTGTGCTGCAGCCGCCTGAGTCGAACTGGCCGACATCTCAGCCATGCGCGCTCTCCGATTCCGCGTACGCGTAAGCTTCCTCGGTCACCGACTGGAATCTCCTCAAAATTTTCCGTAGGCGGCGGCGAAGGCGTCTCCCACTCCAGCCCCTTCGCGCCCCACGGATTCGGACCTGCCACCGGCCCATAGCGAATCGACCAGAATCAAATAAATCAGCGGAATCAAATATCCGATTCCCAAGAATCGAAGCGCCCGCCGACGACATCACGTTCAACACCTGAAATTCCGCGCGGATAAACCGCATACCGCCGCGGCATTCCCAGATACCCGAGCACGAATTGCGGAAAGAAAGTGAGATTGAATCCCACGAAAATAATCAGCGCCGCGAATCGCGCCCATCCATCGGGATACATCCGCCCGGTAATTTTCGGCCACCAGAAATGAATCCCGCCGAGATACGCCATCACCGCGCCGCCCACCATGATGTAGTGAAAATGCGCCACGATGAAATACGTGCCGGTCACGATGCACATCGGTCGCCAGCGACGCCAGAAACAAGTCCCGTCAATCCGCCCATCGTAAACAGCCCGATGAATCCCAGCGCATAAAGCATCGGCGCTTCATACGAAATCGAGCCTTTGTAAAGCGTCGCCGTCCAGTTGAACACCTTGATCGCCGAAGGAATCGCCACCATGAAACTCAGCACCGAAAAAATCAGTCCGGCATAAACCGACTGCCCGGTGACGAACATGTGGTGGCCCCAAACCAAAAAGCTCAGCACCGCAATCGCCATGCTCGAATACGCCACCATCGAATAGCCGAACATCCGCTTGCGCGAAAAACACGCAATGATCTCGCTGATCACTCCCATCCCCGGCAAAATCATGATGTAGACCGCCGGATGCGAATAAAACCAGAACAGATGCTGAAACAAAATCGGATCGCCGCCGATGGCCGGATCGAAAATCCCGATGTGCAGCAGCCGCTCGAGCGCCAAAAGAAAAATCGTAATCGCCAGCACCGGCGTGCCCAAGAATCTGAATGATGCTGGTGGCATACATGGCCCAGAGAAAAAGCGGCATGCGGAACCAGGTCAGCCCCGGCGCGCGCATCTTGTGAATCGTCACGATGAAATTCAGCCCGGTAAGAATCGAAGAAAATCCCGCGATGAAAACGCCCAGACGCCGTGGCGATCACCTGCGATGTGCGCGTACGTGCTGCTGTAGGGCGTATAAAACGTCCAGCCCGTATCCACGCCGCCCGTCAAAATCGCATACAGCGTCAACAGCCGCACCGATAACGTAGAGATACCAGCTCAGCAAGATTAATGCGCGGAAACGCCAGATCCCGCGCGCCAACCATCATCGGCACCAGGAAATTCCCCAGCACCGCCGGAATCGACGGAATCAGGAAAAAGAAAATCATCACCACGCCGTGAATGGTGAAGAGCTTGTTGTACGTCGCCGGCTGCACCAGCGCCCCCGTCGGCTCGATCAGATGCAACCGAATCAGCACCGCCGCCGCTCCCGCCGATGAAAAACATAAACGTAATCGAGCCCAGATACAGCAGCGCGATGCGCTTGTGATCCGTCGTCAGCAGCCACGACTTGATGCCGTAATTCGAGTTCAAATAATGAACGCGAGATGCGACCGGAGCTTCCAACACCGCCGTGCTCATTTCCCCTTCCCCTTTTCTTCCGTCCCCAACGACTTCACGTAAGCGATGAGTTGCAGCACCTGCTCCTCGTTAATCTGTCCCTGAAACGTCGGCATGATCGGCGTGATAATTCGGCAACGGCATCGAATTCGGATTCACGATGGCCTGCCGCACGTAAGTCTCATCCACCACGCGCGTCTCTCCGCTGCGCAATTTCACCGGATGCCCGAACAATCCCTGCAGCACCGGCCCGCGGCCCGTTCCATCGGCCACGTGGCAGGTGATGCAGCCAAGCTGCGTGAAAAGCCGCTCGCCCGACTGCGCCATCGACTCGTCCCTCGCCGCCGCCGCTCAGCCAATTCGCATAATCCGTCGGCGTCATCACGTAAACCCAGCCGATCATTCCGGAATGTTCCGCCCCGCAGTACTGCGCGCAGAAAAAGTGATACGTCCCGGTCTTCGTGGCCTGAAACCAGATCGAGGAATAGCGTCCGGGAATCACGTCGTGCTTGATGCGAAACACCGGAATCGAAAAATCGTGGATCACGTCCTCGGACGTCATCGTCAACTTCACCGGCACGCCCACCGGCACGTGCAACTCATTGATCTCGCGCGGGCCTTCGGGATGCTGCAAGTGCCACATCCACTGCTTGCCCACGACGAAAATCTTCCATCGAAGCATTCGGCGGTCGCGAATTCGCGGAAATACAGGCTCGACGACCACATAAACACGAACGCGCAGAGAATCGTCGGAATCACCGTCCAGGTTATTTCGAGCGCCAGTCGGCGTGGGCATCGCCCTTGGGCTTCTCGTCCGGCGTCTGCGCCGGCGGTACTTCACCATGAAATAAAAAATCGTGGTGAAGATGAAAAACGTAAAGAATAGCGTCAGCGCTGTCAGAAAATAATAAAGATGATCCACGCTCGACGCCGTAGTCGAGGCATCACCGGCTTGATCGGAAACCCGAACCACGGATCCGCCATCGCCGCCGAAATGTAAGCATCCGAAATCATAAACACCTAAGCCGCCCGTAGGGGCGCGGCTTGCTGCGCCCGATCAAGTCAGAAATGCGTACCACGTAATTTCGCGAAGCGCTCGCCGTCACCGCATCACACATGCCGCTCGCTCCACTTCACGGCCGGCGGCGGCAATTTCCGCCGCTCGGATCGAAACAGAATAACACCAAGCCGCCCAGCGCCAGAACCGTCAGCCCTCCGGCAATCTGAATCACGTGCGAAATCAGCAATCCATATTTCCCCGTCGCCGGATCGTAGTGGTAGCAATAAAGCAAAATCTGATCGACCGGAGTCCCGATTTTCCCCGCCGAAGCTTCCACCAATCCAAGCCGCAGATCCCGCGACGGATAATTGATCCCATAAAAATACCGCGCCAGTCGTCCATCCGGCGTCAGCACCATGATCCCGCTCGGATGCGCGAACTGCTTCGACGCCGGCATCGTACGCATAGCGAAATCCCACCGCCGCCGCGAGTTGCTTGATCTGCGCCTCGTCCCCGGTCAAAAAATGCCAGCCCGTCACCGCGCCCGGCCGCTCGTACATCCCGGCATAAAGCTGCGTGCTTGGCCTCCGCAAGCACCGGCCGTTCCGATGGATCGATGCTCACCGTCACAATTTCGTAGTCATCGCCCATGTTCAGCGAAATCAATTTCACGCTGCGCGTCACCGCGTTCAGCACCTGCGTGCAAAGCATCGGGCAGGAGTAATAAACCAACGTCAAAATCACCGGCTTCGATCCGAAAAAACTCCGCAGCACCACCGGCTGCCCGTGCTCATCGCGAAAAGTAAGATCGAGCGGAATCGCATCGCCCAATTTCTGATCGAGCGACAACATTCTCGAAAAATGTCCGGCCGCACGCTCAGCGCCCTGCATCGGCGCCGCATCATCGATCGCAGGCGGCTGCGCGTAATTCGTCTGCGCGCGCGCACCGCGCGCCGCCCAAAGCACTGCCGCGAAAAGCATCCACGCTCAGAAATCCGCGAATCCACATCGCTCCGCGTCACTGTGATGCGCCTCCGACTCGCTGCCCGCCGCCTTCTCGCAGCACCAGCCGGCCGCACCGGCAATCCGCGCTCGAGCACAATCCGCATCGCGCGATCGATCGGAATCCGCACCACGCCGTTGTGCTTGTCCACCCAGCCGTAACTATTCAAAATCTCCTGTTCTCCTTCCCAGTAATCGTGAATTTCCTTTTGCGGCTCCACCTGCAATCGCGGCAGCGCCGGAATCGTTCGCGCGTTTTCAAATGGCGTGACCGTCGGTCCCAAAGTCTGCGTCTTCGCGAAATAATCAAACAGCCGCAACATCCCGAACGAAACGACAATGAGGACAACGGCCAGCGACGCCGCAAACTTCAGCAGCCCCGCAATGCTCGCATCGCGAGTCTCGTATCCCGGCCCGTTCGCAGTTCCGCGATTTGTGGGGATCAATCGCCCCGTTACTCGCCATGTTGTGCCACTCCCTCCGCCTGCGCCGCGTGCAACGGCAGCAACGGCCGCCGCTTCAATTGCCACACAAACGCCGCCACCCAAATACCCCACCGCCGCACATCGCCATCAAATCCTGCGGATGAATGTGCACCGATTCGGCTCAAACGACGGCACCACCATCCACATCACCACCAGAAAGTCCGTCACAAGCAACGCTCCGGCCACCCACGCAAGCGCCCGCACCGCCGCTTCATTCCGCGCTGCAACAGCAGCAGGAACGGCACCGCAAAATGAAAAATGATCAGAAACAGTCCCCAGCCTCCCACGCCCCGCGCGCCCGCGTCATGTACCACGGAATTTCATCCCGCAAATTTCCCGACCAGATAATCAGCCATTGCGAAAACGACAGATAAGCCCACAACATCACGAACGTCAGCAGCAAATTGCCCAGGTCATTGAATTGCGCCGGCGTCACGGCAGCTCGCGAACGGCTCGTGCCGCGCCAGCAAACTGGCCACGATGATCACCAGCGCCATGGCCCCCAGCACTCCGATCATCATGAAAATCATTCCGAAAATCGTCGAATACCAATGCGGCTCGAGCGACATCACCCAATCGATCGACGCGTACGTCACCGTCAATCCGTAAAGAATCAGCCCCGGCCCGCTCAATCCTTCCAGCCGCCGCGCGATCGCCGGATCGCCCGTGCGGTCCTGCTCCTCCGACCATTTATTCAGGAAATAGCTCAATCCCGAGCCACACCACGAAGTAAATCGCCGTGCGCAAATCAGGAAAAATCGCCGGATTCAAATAAAATTGCTTCGCTTTCAAAATCGCATCGCCGGCCACCACTTCCGGCCGCATCCACGGATAAAGCTGCTTCAATCCAAATAGCAGCGGAATCAAAAGCAGCAGCATCACCGGAAAAGTTCGCGTCCCTGCCTCCAGCGGACGCCGGATCGGCAATCCCCAATCGCCGCCCGTCAAATGATTCAGCATCAGAATCGCCAGGCACCCCAGCGGAAAGCCGATCCAATAAACGAACGCCAGCAAATAAGACCGGAAAAATTGCTCCGGACTTGCGCGCATACCACCCGAGCGCCCCATGAACGCCGGAACGCCCGCACCCAGCATCGCGAACTGGATGCGCTCGAAGCCGTTTGTTCAAATCTTCGCCCGCCACCGGCCTCATGGCTTGTGCTCCTCCAGTTTCGGACGATCCGCCTCCGGCACATCCTCAATCTTCGCGTTCTCGCTCAGTTGCAGCGCGCGAATGTACGCCGCGATGCGCCAGCGATCCTCCGGCGTAATGCGCGAAGCGTAGCTGTACATCGCTCCGTATCCATTCGTCATCACGTCGAAGAAATGCCCCACCGGCGCCTTCCGCAAACGATCGATGTGATACGAAGGCGGCGGCGGAAATCCGCGCATTACGATCATTCCCTGCCCGCTGCCGGTGTAGTCGTGGCACGGGCTGCAATAAATGTTGTAGCGCTCCTGCCCGCGCAAAATATCGTTCGCCGTAATCGGAAACGGAAATGAGTCCGCCAATTTCCCGTCCACTTTGCCCGTATAAAGATGATCGTCAATCCGCAATTGCCCGCGCGCCACCGTTCCCGCCACCGGTTGCCGCGCCGATCGCCCATCGCTGAAAAATTCGCTGGGATCGTAGGGGTTATATTTCGGCTGCACGTGCATATCGAGCCGGCAGCCGCCCAGAGTGCGCAGGCCGCGAGTGCAAATCCCGCCGCAGCCCGCGGCCGCAATCTCCGTCGCTGCCGCGCCGCCGCTCCGCCGCCGAAATTAAGCCTCGATTTCATACACTCCATGCGCCTTCAGGCTCTCCAGAAAATCTTTCGTCCTGGCCAAATCGAATTTCGCGTCGCGCGCCTTGATGCACAAGAAAGAACCGGTCGCGCGTCGCCAGCGCGAATCGCGGCACATTGAAAACCGGGTGATAAGGCGTCGGCAGCCCGTTCATCGCCAACATTCCAAACACCGCCGCCAGCGCCGCTCCCAGCACCGTCATCTCAAACGTAATCGGGATGAACGCCGGCCAACTGTTGTGAGGCTTCCCCGCGATGTTCAAAGGAAACCCAATCACGTTTGGGTAATACTGCAGAAAAAATCCGCCCAGGCACCCGAGCACTCCGCCGATGAAAACCACCAGCGGCAAACTCGTATGATGAAATCCCACCGCTTCCGCGAGCCCCTCCACCGGCATCGGCGTAAACGCATCCATCCGCCGGTAACCTTCGTGCTGAGCCTTCTCCGCCGCCACCAAAAGTTCCTCCGGCGTCTCAAACTCAGCCAAAAGCCCGTAAATCGGTTTCTTCTTCATCTCAAAATCGCGCCCCGCCTGATTCCGTCATTCCGAGCGCAGCGAGGAATCCCTCTCGCTTTCGCGCGGCCACGTCTACCCCTCCGCAATCTCCGGATTCGGATTCCGCAACCTCGCCAAATACGTTGTCCTCGGCCGCGTGTTCAAGTCCGCCACCAAACTAAAATTCCGCGCCTGCGCCTTCAATTTCGCCACGCGGCTATTCGGGTCATTGATGTTCCCGAACACAATCGCCTTCGAAGGACAAACCGCCTCGCACGCCGTCACAATTTCCCCATCCCGCACGCTGCGATCCTCCTTCTCCGACTCAATCTTCGCCGCATTGATCCGCTGCACGCAGTACGTGCATTTCTCCATCACGCCGCGGCTGCGCACGGTCACGTTCGGATTGCGCAATCCAAATAAACTTTGCGTCGTCCAATCCGAATACAATTTGAAATTGAATCGCCGCACCTTATACGGGCAATTATTCGAGCAATACCGCGTCCCCACGCAGCGGTTGTAAACCATCTCGTTCAATCCCTCGGGCGAATGTACCGTCGCGCCCACTGGGCAAACGCCCTCGCATGGCGCGTTCTCGCATTGCTGGCAAGGCACCGGCTCGTAATACGTCTCCGGATTATCCAGATTCCCGCGGAAATAATTGTCCACGCGAATCCATTGCATGTCGCGCCCGGCGACCACCTGCTCCTTGCCCACCACGGGAATATTATTTTCCGATTGGCACGCCACCACGCACGCGCCGCAGCCATTGCAGCTGTTCAAATCAATGGTCATGCCCCAGGCGTATCCGTCGTATTTGTAATTGGGATAGAGCGTCAGGTCGCGCGAAGTCTGCTCCTCGGAATCCTTCGCGAATTTCGGATTTTTGCGAAATTCCTCGAGCGTCGCCACGCGCACCAGATCCCGCTCAAACGCCGCCACGCTTTCTTCTTCCACTCTTTCGCCGCCGCGCTCGATCGCATGATGATGCTGCGTCGTCGCCAGCACTTGCCGGCCGCCGGCCTTGCTGATCAGCAAATTCGTTCCCGACCACATCGCCGTCGTCGCCCGCAGCGGGTACACGTCAAATCCCACGTCATTGCCCACGTGCCCCGCGCGCTTGCGCCCATAGCCGAAATAAACCGTCACCGAATCTTCCGCGTGTCCCGGCATCACCCAGATCGGCCCGGTAATTTTCCGGTCTTCCAATCCCAATTCCACCAGGTCCCCGTTCGCGAGCCCCTTCAATCCCATCTGCGACGCCAGCCGTTCCGCCGTCGCCGGCGCCAGCATCACCGCGTTATCCCAGGTCAATTTCGTCAACGGCTTCGGCAATTCCTGCAGCCAGCCGTTATTCGCATGACGCCCGTCGCCGATCGTCGGGTCCGGGCGGAACACCACTTCAATCCCCGCCGCTGCCAGCGCCGCCGGCAATTTCGATGCATCCAAATTCGCGCTCAATGCACGCGCCGGCAGCGCCGTCCCGGCCATCACGCCGTCGTGCAGCGTCGTCTCCCAGAAATCCTCGAATTGCCGCTCGCTCTGCGACGCCGGCTTTTGCCCCTTCCAATAATTCCGCACCAGATCGTGATTCGTAGTTCCGCCCTGCCCGCCGAGCACATCCAAAATTTCGTGCACCGATCTCCCGTCGTAAAGCGGTGCAATCAACGGCTGCACGATCCCGATCGTCCCGTCAAATCCCCGCGCATCGCTCCACGATTCCAGGAAGTGCGCTTCCGGCACATGCCAGTGGCAAAGCTCCGCGGTTTCGTCGCGATAAATTCCACAATGAATTCGCAGCGGCACTTTGCCGAACTGCTGCGGAAAATTCGCGTCCGTCACCGCGGTATAAATCGGATTGCTGCCCAAAATCAATAACGCCTTCACCGCGCCGGACTCAATCTCTTTCGCAAGCTCCAACATTCCGTCGGTGTCCGGCGTCACTTCCAGCGCATCGGTGTAAACCACCGTCTTGCCCACGTTCCCCAGCACCTCATTCATCGCGTGCGCCAACGCATGCACCGCCGGCGGCTGCGAATCCCCCGCGATGATCAAACTCTTCCCGCGGTGTTTCTGCAGATCCGCGGTCAGTGCGTCCGCCCACTTCCGCGGCACCGCCTCATCCATTTCCCCGTTGCCGCCGGCCGCCCCCTGCAACTGCCCCAGCAATCCCCGCGCGAATTTATGCAAATCCCGGCAACGCACCGGCAAGCGATGATCCGCCATCGCTCCCGTATTTGTCGGCGTGCTCTCCAGCACATACAACCGGTTCATCCCCGATTCCGGCCCGCCAATTCGCCGCCGGTCCGCAAATTCCCGCGCATAACGCACCGCTCGCGGTCCGTCATACAGAAAATCCGCATCCAGCGACAAAATCACGTCCGCCTGCGCCATCCGGTAAATCGAATTCACGTTCCGGCCAAACGCCAGCTTCGCTCCCTCGCGCGCGTTGTAAGGCCCGCACGGCTCGTGCGTGTACCATTTCGCCTGCGGATAAATCCCGAGCAGCGCTTTTATCTGCGCGCCCAAAGTCGGCGAAGTGCTCGTCTCGCTCAAAATCCGCAGCCCCGCGCCCTTCGAGCTCTGCCAATCGCCGCGCGCGTTCGCCACCGCCGTCAAGAAAGCCGCCCAGTCGCTGATTCGCCCTTCGTGCATCACCGTTTGCGAGCGGTCCGGATCGTAAAGTGTCAGCACCGAGGCCTGCGCAAATATGTCCGTCGATCCCAAACTTCCGGGATGCTCCAGATTTCCTTCCACCTTCGTCGGCCGCCCCATGTGGCTTTCCACCAGCAGCCCCAGCGCCCCGCGCGCATCCGGCAGCGACGTCGCATAAAAAAGCGGCTTTCCGGGAATAATTTCTTCCGGCGCCTTCACGTACGGCACAATTTTCTGCGCCGGCAATTTCGTGCACGCGCTCAATCCCGATAGCGCCGCCGATGCCGCCATCAATTTCAAAATATCCCGCCGCGGCAATCCCGAATTTCCGCCGCCGGTCTCCAACTCCTTCGCCGCATCATCGTTCGGATCGTGCGGAAATTCATGCTGCACGAACGCATCAAACTCCGGCGTCTCCGCCAATTCCTCCAGGCTCTGCCAGAATTTCTTCCCATTCCCCGCAGCCAGCTTCGCCCGCACCGCCGCAAAATCAATCGGCCGCGCCGAAACCGGCGCCACCAGCACGCGCTCGCCCTCATGCTCCGCAGGTGACGCGAGCGGCTCCCGTTTCGTCGCGCCTTTTCCCGCTGCGTGCTCGCCCAAAATTTTGAATTCGTCGCTCATATGTCAGCCGCCGCCCCGTACCGCCGGCTCGCCCTGAGTCGCGAAGGGCGTCCCTACCGGCGTCCGACGAGCACCAATCTCATCAAAAGCAATAATCACGCGCGGACCACCGAGCTCCGCGCACGATCGCAATCCTCGCCAACGCTCGCGCTCGGAAGATGCCGGCAGGGACGCCGGCGCTACAAACCCGCTCCCGCGCACACTCTTTCGCCGATGCAGCACGTCATCCCTCACCGATGGCACGTCGAACAATTCGTCAAACTCTGAATCTTGTACTCCTTCACCAATTTCTTCCCCAACTCCAACTGATTCGCCGGCACCTCATACGTCGTGCTGAACACATACTCCTTCGGCCGCACATATTTCTCCGGCTGCCGGTGACAATCCAAACACCACGACATCTGCAACGTATTCGCCGCCCAAGTCAGCGGCATCTCCTGCATCGGCCCATGGCACGTCGTGCAACCAACGCCCTTCGCCACGTGAATGCTGTGATTGAAAAAAACAAAATCCGGCAGCGCATTCACCCGCGTCCACGAAATCGATTTATCGTCGCGGTAGCTCGCCCGCACCGGCTCCAAAATCGGCGCCTTCGTCCAAATCTGCGAATGGCAGGTCATGCACGTCGCCGTCGGCGGCAATCCCGCAAACGACGACTTCTCCACCGACGTATGGCAGTACCGGCAATCGACTCCCAGTTCTCCCACATGATGCTTGTGGCTGAAAGGCACCGGCTGATCCTTCGCCACGTTCACATCCGTAACGTATGGCGATCCGCTGAATCCGTACACCGCATATCCCAGCGCAATGATGATGAACGCAGATCCGTAAATGCTCATCCGCGAGATCAGGTTCGTGCTATGTCGAAATATCTGCGCCATCGGTTCTCTTCACCGCTCCGCTGCTAAATCCTCACCGCTTCTCATCCTCTTCCGCCACCAGCGTCCTCATCTCCGAAATCGAAATCACCGGCAAATACCGAATGAACAAATACAAGAGCGTCAGGAACAACCCGATCGTCCCGAAAAACGTCATGTAATCCCATCTCGTCGGATAGTACATGCCCCACGAAGACGGAATAAAATCGCGATGCAAACTCGTCACCACAATCACAAACCGCTCCAGCCACATGCCCACATTCACGATCAATGAAATCACAAATAGCGACCACACCGTCGTCCGCACCTTCTTGATCCATAGCATCTGCGGGATCGCAATATTGCAAAGGATCAGCGACCAGTACGCGATCCAATACGGCCCCGCAAAGCGATTCAAAAACGCGTATTTCTCGTAAGTGTTCGCGCTATAAAACGCCGTAAACGTCTCCATCATGTAGCCGTAAGCCACAATCAATCCCGTCGCCAGCATCACCTTCGCCATATTTTCCAAATGCCGCATGGTGATGAAATCTTCCAGTCCGTAATACTTGCGAATGGGAATCGCCAGCGTCATCACCATCGCGAAACCCGAATAAATCGCTCCCGCCACAAAGTACGGCGGAAAAATCGTCGTGTGCCATCCAGGAACCACCGCCGCCGCGAAATCGAAACTCACCACCGTATGCACCGATACCACCAGCGGCGTCGCCAGCCCCGCAAGCAAAATAGACGCGGTCTCATAGCGATGCCAGTGCACCGCCGATCCTCTCCATCCCATCGCGAATATTCCGTAGATCACTTGCTTCACCCGGCTCCGCGCCCGATCCCGCAACGTCGCCAGATCCGGTATCAATCCCACGAACCAGAACAGCAGCGACACCGTCGCGTACGTCGACACCGCAAACACATCCCAAACCAGCGGGCTGCGAAATTGCGGCCAGGTTCCCATCGTATTCGGATACGGAAATAGCCAGTAAGCCAGCCACGGCCGTCCCATGTGCAGCAGCGGAAACAATCCCGCGCAAGACACAGCAAACAAGCGTCATCGCTTCAGCAAAACGATTGATCGAAGTGCGCCACTTCTGGCGCAACAGAAGAAGAATCGCGGATATCAGCGTCCCGGCGTGCCCGATTCCAATCCACCAGACGAAATTTACGATCGCAAATCCCCAGCCAATCGGAATGTTGACGCCCCAAATTCCCACGCCAACCACCAACAGCCAGGTCACCGCGTACAGCAACATCATCAACAGCGCAAACGAGATCGCGAATCCGAAAAACCAGCCGCGCCGCCGCCTCTGCCCCAGCACGATCGAGCTGATTTTGTCGGTAACCGTGCCGGCCGTGTAACCCGGGCCAAGCAAGGCTCCGCCTGGACCCACCGCCCCGCTAGATTGAGGACTCTCAGGTTCCAAGTTGCGTTTCCGTCCCTGTTGACGGCTGGTGATTTATGAATGGCCTCAGGAGCAGGAACTGCGAAACTCTGCTCGACGTGCGAATCGTCGGCTTCCCTTTCAATATCGGCACACCACCTGGATTGAACGAGCCTTGCAGGGAGAAAAAGATACGCGGGCGCAATTCCGCGCCGCTCTTGAAGCGTTTCCCCTGACCCGGCCCAACAAACGTAGTAGCATACGGCGCGCAAGAATCGCAAGCAAGCCGAAATGAAACACTTTCATCGCCATGGTACGGTAACGCCGCGCGAATTCTACGTAAGTAGCGCCGGTTCATCCCGAGCATCACTGAGGGGCTGCCAGCCGGCGATTTTCCCGCCAAGCTCCCGCCGCGCAGACCAACTTCGTAATCCCGCTGCTCAACTTCTCATCTTCATTTCCCTCCCCAATTCATCTATATTGTCCGCCCCATGTCCATCAACCGTGATTACCATCGCTGGTTCTCCCACCGCCTCGGCCACGACATGGCCGTAATCGTTTACGGCCACTGGGGCGCCCCGCTGCTCTCTTTCCCCACCAGCGGCGGCGATGAATGGGAATACGAAAATCAAGGAATGGTAGGCGCGTTAAGCGATTTGATCGAGGCGGGAAAAGTAAAATTATTTTGCGCCGGCACCGTCAGCGGCGAAGGCTTCTACAATAAAGGCGCGCACCCATTTCATCGCAGTTACGTCCAGGCCAAGTTCGATGAGTACATCCGCGAAGAGGTCGTCCCCTTCATCTGGAATCACTGCCGCACTTCCACACTCGGCATCTCCACTTTCGGCGCATCACTGGGCGCGTATCAAGCCGTCAACACGCTCTTCAAGCATCCCGATGTAATCAAGCGCTGCTTCGGCCTCTCCGGCCAATACGACATGCGCAGCTTTATGGACGGCCAATACGACGACAATTTCTATTTCAACAATCCCGTGGACTATCTCCCCAATCTCGGCGACCACTGGACTCTAGATCATCTCCGCACCTGCGACATCCACCTGGCCACAGGCCACGGCCCCTGGGAAAATAGCGGCCCCACAAGACGCCTGGCCAGCATCCTGGCCAACAAAGGAATCCCCCATCATCTGGACGATTGGGGCGAACAAGGCGGCCACGACTGGCCCTTCTGGAAACACCAAATGCACGAATACATTCAGCGCCTTTTCTGAGGGTGCCTCCGCCTAGGCGGACGCCGATGTTGCGCGTGGGTCTTTTCTACCAACTACTCCATCCCAAACAAACTCAAAACGTACTTCCCCTTCTTAATCACCTGATCCTCATCAATCCAAACATCGCAATTCCTCGTCAACACATCCACATGCGTCACCGACGACCAATCCGCATGCGTCTGCGATCCATAAGGATCCCCAAACGCAATATGCACCCCCGGCAACTTCTCATCCTGCAAAAGCACGCCAATCATCTCGCGCAAACCCAAATTCGTCCCGAACGCCAATTCCCCGATGCGGTCGCTGTTCTCATCGGTGTGGCAATACTTCCAAAACTCCTCCTGCAAATCCTTACGCTCGCATTTCACCGATTTCAATCGCGCTCCGGCAATCTCCAATATCATCGGCGTGTCCCGCAAGCTGCCATACTTCGCATTGAAGTGATCCCCGGCCGTCCCGTCACAAACAAAAATCCCATCCACGCTCTTCGGCGTGGTAAACACTTCGCCCGCCGGCAAATTCGACCAATACCGCGTGTTGATGATCCCGCTGGTCTTCACCCAATCGAGCGAGCGGTCAAAGGTAGCGGTGAGCGATGTCCCGCCCTTCGTCGAGACGCGCAACAAATTCGCCGCGCGCATGCGGTCCAGCAGACGATCGCTCAGCCGGTCCACCTTGCGATAATCCGCGCGCATCCCTTCCTGCATAATCTGCGGCGTCACGCTGACCATGTGCGCGTAACGAATCCGCCGCCGCTCCACAATCCCCACAATCTGCCGCCGCGCCGTCAGTTCCCCCGGCAAAGGCTGAAAGCAAAGGATGCCCACGTCCGCGGATTCGAGCGCCACCAAAGCCGCATCCGGCGCCACCGCCAAAGGCCGCGCGGCATAATCCTCCACGCAAAATCCCAACCAATCCGCGCGCCGCTCCTGCAGCGCCGCCGCCAAAGAAGCAGCCACTTCCCGCGATGGCTCATCAAAAATGAGCACCACGCGCTCGCCAGGCAGCACCGCAAGGCACGTCTCCACGGCGTTCCGCGCCCCATCCATCAATTCCGGATTCACTCCATCCACTACGTTGAGCGTCATCGTCCAACCATTCTAAAATGATTGTTTATTTCCGTCGACCCAACAATTTCTCGCCCATGCATTTCGCGCAATGCGGCGGGAAATGATATGCCGATCGAGGTCGCCGTGGAATACTTAGGCGCCACGAACCACGGCAAAGGAGCTGGATTGATGCGGCGATATGAAACCTTCATCGGAATTGCCGGCGCGATGCTGCTGATCGCGCCGGGAGCGGGGATTGCCGATAATGCCGGCGGCGAAATTCATGGCGTGGTGGAATTGCGCGAGCGCTGCATGGTGGGCGGCGCGCGCGATGGGAAATGGATTGCCGCGGAGAAGTTCGAAAAGAACCTCAGGGGCGCGCAGAAATTTCAGCTTTTTACTTTAAAGGGCCCCGGCGGAGAAATTTCGTTGAGCAAGCTTCCCGAAGGCCAGGGCAGCGACTGCCCGCACGCCACCTGGTCGGGAAAGCGCTCGGAGGAATTGAAAGGTGGCGTGGCGGTGCAAGCGCCTTCCTGGAACGTGATGCCGCGATTGCCGCAGGCTCTCGATCCCAAGGATCCGGCTACCGTGCAGATCGTGGCTGACATTCTGAGAGGCGCGGGAATCAAAAAGCCGGACGTGAGAATTACGCAGGCATTCAAAATTGATTTGGATGGCGACGGCAACGACGAAGTGGTGATCGTCGCGAACCGCTACGCGCAGGGCGCGAGTAAGTTGTCGGGCATCTCAAGCATTACTACGCCGGGCGATTACACGCTGGTTGTCGTGCGCAAAAAAATCGGCGAGAAAATTGAGAATATTTTTGTGGTGAAAGCGGTGTGGCTCGAGGCCAATCAAGGGCCGATCCCGCGGCAGAACGAACTTTCCGCGATCGCGGATTTGAAAGGCGATGGAAAGATGGAGCTCGTCCTTTACAGCGCGTACCACGAAGGCAGCGACAGCGATGTAGTGGAGATTACCGGGAACAAAGCCGAATGCGGTGCTGGGATGCGCTTGCGAACATTGATTTAGAACGAGAATTGGAGAAAGCATTAGCAAGACAGCGATCCAGGGATGCAAATCTGCGGCCACTACTGCACGGCCGCCAGATCGCGACGCCCGCCGGCGGAGGGAAATATGAGGCACGGCCGATTGCTCGGCCGTGCCTCGTGTTTTGTTATTTTGATTTGGCTGCGCTCGCCTGCTCGGGTAGCTGCTGTTGTTCGAGGACGCCGAGACCTACGATGCCGAGAGCTGCCCCGTCGGAATCTGTATCAACGTGCAGCAGCAGAGAGTCGCTGGCCTGGTAAAGGGTGATGTTGGCCGGAGCCGCTTCGCCGAACGTGACCACTGCGGTGATCCGGCCCGGATTGGCGCCGTCGGCGGCATAAGTGGCGGAGGCGTCGAGAGCCGGATTCAGGCCGTTGAGTATGTCGTTAACGTCGGCCGTACCGCTGAAGGCGGAGACGCCATCGGAGTTGACCTGGCCCACGATATCGTAGATACCGAAACTGGATTCGGTCTCGAAGGCGCCGTCCTGGCTGATGGCGTAATTGCCGGCAAATGTTGCGCCGGCAGTTTGCGGGACGATGATTCCCGTGCCGACATTGTCGTCGTCGAGCTCGATCATCAGAGCCCCGCCACCGCCCGTGGAGCTATTGGGATCGGCGATGTTGATATTCGGATCGACCAAATACATGCCGAATGTAGTTAGACCGTCGGTCGAGTTGCTGAAAATATCGAAGCCCGCATAGCCATCCGGGTTGACAAAGTATTCGGAGCTGGTCAGATCACCGGCCATCACCGGAAATCCGTCAGCGTTGTTTACATCTGCGACGCCGGCCGAGAACCCGCCACCACCGTCGCCAGTGAATTGCCCGGCTAAGGAATAAACACCGAAGGAGAAGTCTTCGTCTCCGGCCAGGCCGAATACAAAGCTGTTGTCGAGCGACTCGTACGAATACGTTGCCGACCCTTGCCCGTAAATGGATCCGGTGGCGAAGAAATTGGCGTCAATCTCGACCAATCGAAAGACCTCCGGACCGACGACATAGTAGGCGAATTGCATGGTCTGCACGTTTGGCTTGATCGGTGCGTCTCCAGTAGGTTTCGGCGCGACATTTTGCTTTCCGAAGGATGGCAGGCTGAGATTAATGACCCCGCGCCCGGCTGCATCCGGAGCGGTGAAAAATCCCGTCACAGGCAGATCGAACACCTCCTGTCCCTCAAAATTGGCGTCGGATTCACCTGTTCCGATGGCGGATGAACCGTCGGAAGTGAACACGCCGCCGTAGGCGAAGCCGTCGAACGGATCGAATAAGGCGAAAGCGTTGCGATTTGATGGCACGGAAGCGGCGGCAGTTTGGAAATCCATCGCACCCGTCGTTGTTGCGAGATCGTCGAATTCAGTGATGAGGACGTGTTTACTGTTGACCACCGCGATGCTCAGCGTCTCGGCGGGCGCCAATGTGGGAGTCAGCGTGATTGTGCCGCGTCCGTCGTCGCCGACTGTGACTGCGCCGGTCGCCGGCTGGATAGCGTCGGCGGTGAACAGAGTGGACGTGTTTTGATTGAAGGCATCCTGCTCGCCTCCCGTTATGTTTCCGTTGCCGTCGATCACGACGGAACCGACCACACTGAAGGCTCCATTTTCGGTCCATCCGTTCATGAAGAAGGTGTACGTTCCGTCGAGCTGCATGACAGCGGTGGTCTGGTCAACGGTGACGTCAACGGTGGTCGTGATTGCTGGAGTCGTCGTGGACGCCGCGGTGATGACGACCGCGCCAGTGGTTGCGGACGCAGTAAAAACAGTGTCAGCCGCGCTGGCCGTGTGAGTTGGGCTGAAGGAGCCGCAGGTGTCTACGGGCGTGCAACTCCAATCAACGCCCGCTGCTGCGGTATCGTTGCTGACCGTGGCGGCGAGCGATGCTGTGCCGTTCACGGTGACTGTAGCCGGCGGCGCCGTGCTGATGGCCACGCTGATTGCCGGAGGCGGTGGTGGCGTGACGGCATGGCTGCTGCTACTGCAGGCGGTAATCGAGGCGGCGAGAATCAGCGTGAGCACGATCGAGAGTGATTTGCAATTCATCGCGCACCTCCTTCGGTGGAATTGCGAGTGAGGATCGCGTGCGCGCCGGGAGCGACAAAGAAGCCGCGCTCGTTGCGCACGATCACGGTACGCTCGGACGTTTCAATGGTGCGCACCAGAAAAGCTTGCTGGCCGTGAATGGTGGTCATTACGCCGGTGATCTTTACTTTTTCACCCGGAGCTGCGGCGAACGGCTGCGCGCCGCGCAGTACGAATGCGCCGATCTGGCCGTCAACGGTGCCTTGCGCGGTGGAAACCATCAAGTGCCCGCCCTGCATTCTTCCCGGCATGGGCTTGGTGACCAGGCTCTCGACGGTGCCTTCGAGAGTTACTTCTTTTGTGGCGTCGTAACGCGATGGGTGCGTTACGCGGTTTGTGGGTGATAGTTTTTTGGCTGCAGGGAGAATTGCCGGTAGGGCGACGAACAGGACCGTCAACAGACACAAACGCACAAGCGAATTCCTCATTCAATTCCTCCCGATAAATTTTTTGCCGTCGATCGGAAGTCGGGGAAAGGGGGAACTGCGCCGGCTGGCCGCGCGAAGCGATTCTATTTTCGCTGTCCGGATGTCCCGGGCAGCGCAATCGAAAATACCATCGGCGGGGGCGGATAAAACTAAAGACTTCGAAAGTGGTTTTCTAGGAGTAACTGTGTGTATGGAACACGGCGCAACGTTCGGCGCTTGCGCGTGGAAGTTTCCAGAGACAAACAAGGACGCGGCAACTTTAACGACGTCGGCTCGCAGCCCTTCCTGCGTGAGGACGAGCTGGCGTTACGACGTGCGTTCGACGACGAAGGACGGAACCTGGCCGCCGCCGGAAGTAACATTCGCCAATCCCGTGGAACTTAGGCGCGTCAAAAATCCGCACATTTTCCCGCGGAATAGATACGGGGCGAAATCGACCAGCATGTCGCGCATGATCACTTTGCCGTTCTCGACGTAAGGAAAAACTTCGCGGCGCACGGCGATTTTTTCTTGTGCTACCCAACTGCCCGGCGGGGCCGCTACCGCTTTTTCCAGCGCGGCATCCCACGCGGCTGCGTCCGTCTCCCAGCCGAGCATTACGCCTGCGCCGCCGTACTCGTCGTTCGGCTTCAGCACGAAATTTTCGCGCTGACTTCGCACATAGTTGAGCAGCTCGATTTCCGTGCCGTTGCGCGTTGTGCGCGTGTCCGCCACCACGCGCGTCCAGGGAATATGGCGCTGGATCAATTCGCGCTCGTCCGCGGAAAAAAGGCTCGCGTTGCGCTCGTCCGTCAGAACGGCGAAAAATGCTTTCTTGTGCGGGATTTTGCAGCGAAACGTGTTGGCTACGCAGGCGGCGCGGGCTTCGTAGGCCTGCACTAACGCGGCGCACTCTGCCGGGCGAGCGAGAATATCGTTAATCAACACTCGGCGGTAAACCAGGTCAATCTTTTTTCCTTGCGCCGTCAGCGTCTTGCCGTCGAATTGCAGATCGCTCGGTTGGCAGACGATCGTGGGCACGCCCAATTTTTCGAAGCGCGCTTGCAGAATTTCGAATTCGCTCCACGTGGGCACGCCGCGCCAATCTACGATGGCGATTTGCGGCGGATTTGCTGCGCCGCCCCATTCGCGGTAGCTCGCTAGCAGGGCTTCCAAAATCGTGGCCATCAGCGGATAGGTGCGCGTGCGGAATGTTTCGCGGAAGCGGGCCATCGCGGGCATTTCTGCAAAAACTTCGCCGAGCGTTTCCGAATAGCCGAGGCCTGCTGGTGATTCTCCGTTGTATTCGGCGAACTGCAAAGAATCCGGCAAGAGAAAAGCGTCCAATCGCGAAGCTGTGCTGGCGCGCGTATAGCCGGGCTCGATTTGCACCAAGCGCAATTCTTCGGTGCGCAATCCAAACTGCGACAAAAGCTCGGGCGATTGCATGGCCGCCGCAACCAGGCGTTCGCCCAATGCCGCGATGGCCTCGGCGACCGCGCGCACGCGCGCATCGTCGCGCTCATCGAGAAAAAAGGGCCGCAAAAATGGAGAATGAATGCGCTCGCCAAAGGTCAATTTGCGCGCGCGCATTTTGGCCGCAAGAGATGCGCAATACTCCGGCTGCAGCTCCACATCGGGGCGCAGAAGAGAATTCCAGACGTCCGCGGGCGAGCGTTCGCCGGCAGGCGACGCTCCGAGCGGCGATGGGGATGGCGATGTCACGCTGGCTTTTTTCCCGGAGGAATTGTGGTGGCTGAAGAACTGGCTGTTCCAACGGCGGAAGTGGAGCCCGCGGAAAGTGACGCTCCTGCCGGCGCGGGACCACCTACGAAGCCAGCGGCTTTTCCGACTCCTAACATCTCTTCCCAGCGCGGCCAGGGATTCGACGGGACGCCGTGGAGCGCGCGGTCAATTACCAGGCGCGCCATCTGCGCGACTACTTCATTGAAATAAAATTCGGTGATGCGGTCGCGTTCGAAATCGGGAGCGGGATTTAGAAAATCGATGGCGTAGGGCACGCCGTTCTCGACGGCAAACTCAATGGTGTTCATTTCGTAGCCTAACGCTTGATTGATCGTGCGCGCGTCGCGGACCACGCGTTCGCCGAGCGCGGGCGAAAGATAATCGTGAATCACCAGATATTTGCGCTCTTTCGGATCGTAGGCCACCGGAATGATTTCCGACTTGCCGAAGGTGAAGCAGCGGACGTATTTGTCGAAATTGATGAATTGCTGCAGCGTCATGCAATAGGGCGACGTGCCGTCATAGGCGGCGATTAATTCCTCGCGATTATGGACCTTATATACGTGCTTCCATCCGCCGCCGGAGAATGGCTTCAAGATTGCCGGGCGCCCGACGTAATCGAGCAGGCCGTCCCAATCCATCGGGAAAGTTAAATTGCGCAGAGATTCGGAATTGATGTCCACGTCGGCTGGATAGCCCTTTTGCGGGAGCAGGATTGTTTTTGGGATCGCCACGCCGAGCTTGCTCATCACCGAGTAATTGAAGAATTTATCGTCGGCGGTCCACCAGAAGGGATTGTTGATTACGTAGGTGCCTTGCAGGGCGGCGTGTTTTAAATAGCCGCGATAATATTCCACCTCGTGGGAGATGCGGTCTACGATCACGCGGTATTCGGCGGGCTCGCCCATGCGCGTGCCGCCTAATTTCACGAATTCGGCGGTGACGCCTTCGGTTTTGCCGATTTGGTTTACGCGGTCGAGGAAGGCTGGGGGAAAGCTGAATTCTCGTCCGCACATTAAGCCAATTTTCATCAATTCATCTCCCTGATCGATTCCCGTGATGCCGTTTCGTAAGGGCTGCTCGTGGGTTCGAGTGCAAATAAAATTGGAGGCGGCGACGGAAAGCAAGGCCCGCGGCTGAAGCCGAACTTTGTGGCGAGCTATTTTCGCTGGACTGAAGTCCAGCTCCCCCTGCTAAAGCAAGGGCTCCCTCCCCGACGCTTTGGTCCCAGCCTCCTCGACGTCGTCGTCCCACCTTCCCGCTAAGAACCCACTGACTGCTTTTGCTCTGTGCCGCGGCGCGTTTCGCGGACTAGATATTGGACTACCGCTTGCAGGCTTCCGGTCTCCTTGAAAATCTGCAGCTGCTTTTCTGCGCTGGTGCCTTCGCGCAAAATTCGGTGGACGCCTTCGACGGCGGCGCGGCTGCCGAGATCGTCGAGTACGTCATCCACGAATTCCAGAATCTCCAGCGCGAGATCGCGCATGGGAACTTCCTGGCGCTTGCCGAAATCGATTAATTTGCCGTCCAAGCCCCAACGGACTGCGCGCCATTTATTTTCTTCAATGAGGGCGCGCGGATAGAGGCGCCAGCCTTGATTTTTGGCGTAGAGGCGATGGAGCTTGACGACGAGAGCCTGCGTGAGAGCTGCGAGAGTGATGGAATCTTCGGCGCTCGTGGGCACATCGCAGATGCGGAATTCGAGCGTGCCGAACATAGGATGCGGGCGCACGTCCCACCAGATTTTTTTGGCGTTATCAATGCAATGCAGATCCACGAGCAGCTTGATGTAATTTTCGTACTCGCTCCAGGAGCCGAAATCTTCGGGCACGCCGGTGCGCGGGAAGCGGCGAAAAATCGTGGTGCGGAAAGATTTCAATCCGGTGTCGCGTCCCATCCAGAAAGGCGAGCTGGTGGAAAGCGCGAGAAGGTGCGGCAGGAAATAGCGCACCTGATTCATGATGTCGATCATCGTGGTGGGATCGGGCATGGCCACGTGCACGTGCAAGCCGAAAATCAGCAGCGAACGGGCCAGCTGCTGCAATTCATCCACGATATTTTTGTAACGCTCGCCCGGCGAAATTACCTGATCGATCCAGCTCGAAAACGGATGCGTGCCCGCGGCGGCTACGTGCAGGCCGGCGCGTTCCGCGGTGCGCACCAGTTCGCCGCGCATGCGGTAAATTTCCGCGCGCAGCTCGTGGACGTCATTGCAAATCTTCGTGCCCATCTCGACGATGGATTGATGCAATTCCGGCTTGATCTGCTCGCCCACGTCCGGCGAACTCGCGGCGATTAGTTCGCTGACGTGCGAGCGCAATTCGCCCGATGCCGGGTCGATAATCTGAAATTCTTCTTCAACGCCAATCGTGAACCGATGGCTCATGCGAACCGCCTTCGCCTGCAGGGTGTAGCGGGAACGAATCGGCGCCTATGATACGCCGCCGTTTGCAAAATTCCACTGGGAGGAAGAAAAACATGGGGGGGTGGGGGAGACTGCCAGGAGTTTATGGATTATTCGCGATTGGGGATCAAAAATGGGGTTTTTTGGCGATTAGAAACGAAATCGAGCCTTTGTTTTCATAGGGTTAGGCCGAAAACTAATCGGTTTCGTTGGCGATTAGACGCTGCTTTCGGTGAGCGGCCGGGCCGAAGGAGCTGAAAAACCGTGCAAAAATGGGGTTTTTTGGCGATTAGAAACGAGATCGAGCCTTTGTTTTCAGAGGGTTAGACGGAAAACTAATCGGTTTCGTTGGCGATTAGACGCTGCTTTCGGGAGTGGGGCTGGCAGTGTAACGTTGCGTTATTTGGCGCGAGGTTCTTTGGTCCTGGGGCGCTCGCGCTCGTCGACATAACAGGACAGGCGGATGGCTTGTATGACGTGTCCGCCTGTGACCTTGGCCCCGGACGATAACTCGAGGATGCGGTCCACTTTGTGGCGGACCAGCTCGCTGCGGATCTGATAGAGGCCAAGGGCTTTGGCATGGCGGTAAATGGTCCAGGGAGATTCGAAACCGTAGTCGAGGGCGATCTGGACGGCGTCAACCCAGTGGATGAAGGCTTGTTCGATTTCGTTGCGCTTGGGGTGGCGGCAGACGGAGCATTTGCGGGAGTGGCGGGATGCGGCGGGCATAGTGGGGACAGGGTGGCAGGAATTTCGAGATAGTGGAACCGTACGAAATGGGGAAATACGGAGGGACGCGCGGGGGGACGCCGACGGCAGCCCTTCGTTCCTCAGGGCGAGGCGTCGCGGGAGGGCTAACCCGGCCCTCCCCTAGAAAGGCTGGGACGCGCGGCATCGGCTCCGCCCTGTGTTTTTGCCGGGCTGATTCATCAGGCCAGACCCGATAAATTCGGGGGTGCTACCTCGCTCGCGGTTTTCTCTGCACGTTCAACAAAATAATCGGCGCTTGTGCGCATCTTTCATATTCGCGGGTTTTACCGAAGCGAGGGACGCGCTTAGAGCGCGCGGGGGACGCCAACGGCGGGCGTCGCTGGAGGGCTGGCCCGGCCCTCCCCTACAAAGGCTGGGCCGCACGCATCGGCTCCACTCCGTGTTTTTTCTGGGCTGATTCATCGGCCCGGAAAAGCCCCACGCGCGAGAGCGGCGCATGGGGCACCCTGTGCTTCGCTGTGGTGCTTTTTTTCAGAGCGCTGTTAGGTCCAACTTCTCCTGAGAGGTGAGCTAGATTTTGCTGAGTAACACTTTGAGGCGGGTGGCGAGGACGAACATTGTGGCGATGCAGGCGAAGGGGACCAGCATGCCGTAGCGGAGGCCGTGCATGCGCGTGGAGATCTCGCCGATCAGCCAGGGGAAGGTGACGCCGCCGAGATTGGCGATGGCGAAGACTACACCGGCGCTGCGCGTGGTGGCGGCGCCCAGCTCGTTGGAATAGATCGAAACGACGACTGGGAACATCGGAGCCATGCCGATGCCGGCAATGCAAATACCTGCGAGGACCAGCGGCGGGCCGGGCGCGATGATGAAAAGCAAAGTGCCGGCCGCGCCGATCAACATGCTCGCCGTGAGCAGGCGCAAGGGCGAGAAACGGCGGAGCGCGAGGGGGGCGAGGAGGCGGCCGACGAGAAGCGCGCCGTAAAAGATGGATTGCGCGAAGCCGATTTTGGCAGCGGAGAGAATGTTGAGACGCTTGGCGTAAGTGGCGGCCCAGCCGCCGACGCCGGTTTCCACGCCGACGTAGAAAAAAAGAAAAGCGCTGATGAGGACGATGAAAGAGAGATGCGCGGCGGCGGCGAGAAGCGGAACATGAGCGATCGGAGCGGAGGAAAGCGGTTCGGGCGACGGAGTGGAAGGAACGGGCGGGGCTTCGGCGGCGAGGGAGGGAGAGAGGAGAGCGCCGCGACCGGCGCCGATGGAGCCGAGAATCGCGGTGAGGGCGAGCAGAATGCCGACGGCGGGGAGGGTGCGGGCGAGGCCAATGCGTTCCGCGAAAAATAAAACCATGGGAGCGCAGGAGGCGGCACCAATGCACCAGGAGGCGTTGAGCAAATTCAGGGCGGCAGCGCTTTTCGCAGGATTGGCGAGCGCGATCCAGAGATTCGTGGCGGGGACGCCGACGCCGAGGCCGAGACCGAAGCAAACTACGGCGAGCGCGCCGAAACGAGCGTCGCTGAAGCCGGTGGCGGTGACGCCAACGGCCATGAGCGCAAGACCGAGCATGGCGCAGCGGCGGATGCCAAGCGCGGCCATGAGACGGCCGGAAGCAAGCGTGCCGAGAATCGCGCCGAGAAATTGCGCGGCGAAAAGGCGGCCGGCTTGCGCGTCGGTTAAGAGCCAGGCGCGGGAGACGATGGGGAGGATGGGACCGAGGAGCGTATTGACGATGCCGGTGAGCACGAAGCCGGCGTGCGCGGCGGCCTGCGAGTCGCGCAAAGATTCGGCGGCACGACGCGATTCGGACGCGCGTGGCGAGCTGGAAACTTGCGGGGGCATCAGGAGTGAGACTTGCGGCGCGCGGCGGCGCGGGAAGGAGCGGTGGATTCGCGGACTACGAGTTCGGCTTCTACCTGCACCGTGGAATTTGCGCGGCGGGAGTTGGCGGCGGAGTTGCGACGGTGCGAATTGTTACTGGCGATGCGTTCGAGGAGCGTTTCGGCGGCGAGGACGCCCATGCGCCAGAGGGGTTGGCGAATGGTGGTGAGGGCGGGATTGTGGTAGGCGGCGGCGCTGATGTCGTCGAAGCCGATGATGGAAATATCCTGGGGGACGCGCCAGCCGGCTTCGTGGAAGGCGCGAACGGCGCCGATGGCGGAAATATCGTTGAAGGCGAAGAGCGCGGTGAAAGAGCCGCGATTGGCGACGAGTTTTTTGGCGGCGATGTAGCCGACTTCGGGCGAAGGCGATTCGCCTTCGAGCTGGGCGACGTTTTCCGGGGCGATGGGGATGGAGAGTTTGCGGGCGGCGGCGCGAATCGCTTCCCAGCGGACTTCGGTATCGGAGCTGAAGGGCTGGCCGCGAAGGAAAGCGATTTTGCGATGGCCGAGGCCGACGAGATGTCGGAGCGCGGCTTCGGCAGCGGTGCGGTGATTGAGGACGATATTGGTGACGCCGGGAACGGATTTGTGGCCGGAAACGTTGACGACCGGGAGAGGAAGAATTTGATCGTAAGGAGTGTCCACGGCGATGAGGCCTTCGACGCGGCGCTCGTACAGGAGTTTGGGATTGCGGTCGATGAGCGCGGGTTTATGGCGATGCGTGGTGACGAGATAAATGTAGCCTTCGCGGAGAAGAATTTCTTCGATGCCGCTGAGGACCGCGGCGGAATAACCGTCACTGAATTCGGGCACGAGGACACCGACGGAAAATGTGCGTTGCGAGCGCAGGGAGCGGGCCATCAGATTCGGGCGGTAATTGAAACCTTCGGCGGCGGCGAAAATGCGATCTTTGGTGGACGCGGGGATGGCGTCGGCACCGGCGGCGCGATTGAGGACGAGAGAGAGAGTAGTGGGCGAAAGATTGAGGCGGCGGGCGAGCTCTTTGAGGCTGATGGGGGGAGTGGCGGAGCTGGCGGACGTTCTTTTGGCGCGGTTGGGCGACGAGATTTTGGCGCGGCTGAGCCGCGACGATTTCGCGGAGGTTGCGGATTTTTTTGTAGTTGGCTGGTGGCGCGGGGATTTCATGGATGCGGAATTTTCGCGAGACGGAACGTGAACAGCGCTTGGCGAGTGTCGCAAATCGGGGCGATCAAAGCAAGCCAGAGCGCGCGGTATGGCAAGGAATGTACGTATTCAAACCGCTTGACAATCGCGGAGGCTGGGACTAGATTTTGAGACAATTAAATCGTTTTAGTAAGGGTATTTGGGGCTGGTCCGGGGTTTTGCGTGGGGTGTGATACGAATTCAATTTCAGTCGCCTGCCGATGGAGGAATTCATGAAAAATCTTGTGCGCAGTCTTGCGCTCTGTCTATTCGTGTTTCTAGGGTTGGCGCTGCCTGCTGGCGCGCAATTTAAAGCGGCGATGGAAGGAACGATCACGGACGCGAAAGGCGCGGTGGTGCCGAACGCGAAAGTGACGGTGACGAACGAAGCGACGGGAGTGGTGCGCGAAACGGATTCGACGGGGGAAGGATTCTATCGCGTCGCGGGGCTTCCGCCGGGATCGTACAAGGTGAACGTGGAGGCCGCGGGGTTTGCGAAGTATGAGGCGACGGGAGTGGTGGTGGAAGCGGAAGCGGTGCGCGGACTGGATATGAAATTGGAAGTGGCGGGGACGGCCACGACGGTGAACGTGAGCGCGACGACGGAAGGGATTGAGACGGAGAATGCGTCAACGACTACGACGCTCGACAAGCGCGCGGTGGACAACTTGCCGCAAGTGGGCCGCGATCCTTATGAATTGCTGCGGCTGGCGACGGGAGTGCTGGGGGACGGAGCGCGGGACGGCTCAGGAAATTCGGTGAGCCTGCCGAACGGGACGGGACCGGGCGGATCGAACACTTCGATTTTCCAGGTGGAAAACCAGGTGCCGATATCGGCGAGCGGGCAACGGTTGACGTCGAACAATTACCAGATTGACGGCGTGAGCGTGAACAGCTTGACGTGGGGCGGGGCGGCGGTGGTGACGCCGAACGAGCAGTCGGTGCAGGAAGTGACGGTAGTGACGAACTCGTATTCGGCGGAAGACGGACGGAATTCGGGCGCGCAGATCAAGGTGGTATCGAAGACCGGGACGAACGCGATTCACGGCGGCGGATTTTTCAAGTATCAGGATCCGAACTGGAATTCGTTCAATAAATATGGCGGCGTGGACAATGCGCCTCCGACACGGGTGAACAATAATTTCCGGCAATTTGGGGCGAATGTGGGCGGGCCGGTGTTTAAGGATAAGCTGTTCTACTTTTTCTCTTATGAGGGATTGCGCAGCAACAATACGGATGTGTCGGCGCCGACGTTTGTGGAGACTGCGGATTTCCGCAGCCGGGTGATCGCGCAGCGTCCGGGAAGCATTGCGGCGCAAATTCTGGGACAGCCCGGAGTGGAGCCGCGGATTGCTTCGGTGCTGAATGCATCGTGCTCGGTAGACGCGGGGATTAGCGATCCAACGCTGTGCCAGCCGGTGAGCGGCGGTTTGGATATTGGATCGATGACCGGATCGGTGGGAACGTACGTGCCGGTATTCGACGCCAATCCGCAACTGGCGGGGGGCGGGCTCGATGGGAATCCGGATATCGAGCTAGTGACTCTGGCGCTGCCTGCAACGACGCGGGGGAATCAGTACAACGCGCGGGTGGATTGGTACGCGGGAAAAAACCAATTCGCGGTGGGGACGTATTTGACGTCGCAGAACAGCATCAGCGCGGATTCGGCCGGCCGCAGCCGCGCGAATCAGGATATTACCTTCCAGCCGTTTACGTCGGCGGTGATGCTGACGTGGATCCGGCCGTTCGCATCGAATTTTTTCAACGAGCTGCGCTTCAATTACACGCGCTACAACTTCGATACGCTCTCTTCGAACTCGAACGTGGATTGGGGAATTCCGCGGATTGAGATCGAAGGGTACGTCTTCGACCGGATTCGATTCGGGCCGGATTGGAGCGAGACGACGCCCGCGGGATTCACGCAGAACACGTATACGTACCGGGACACGCTGAACTGGATCCACGGGCGGCACGCGTTCAAGTTCGGTGGAGACATTGACTTCGAACAGGACAACAACAACCTGGCGGGAGGAGCGCGACCGCTGTACGTAGCGCACAATATCTGGAATTTCCCGAACGACGCGCCGATTTTCGAACAGATCGACGCGAATCCTTCGACGGGCGGACCCGGAAATGCGCAGCGGTACTTCCGTTCGCGGACGCAGGGCTATTTCGCCGGGGATGATTTCAAATTCCGGCCGAACCTGACGTTCAATATCGGGTTGCGGTACGAGTACTTCACGCCGCTGCGAGATCACCGGAACAGCTTGACGAATCTTTTCTACACGCCGGGCGATCTGGTTGACGCGAACCTGCAACACGTGGGTGAACTTTCGCCACCCGACCGCAACAATTTTGCGCCGCGGGTTGGATTCGCGTGGGCGCCGGGCTTCATGGCCAACAAAATGGCGGTGCGAGGAGGATTCGGCGTGTACTTCAACCGGATCGACGATGCGCTGCTGGCCAACAGCCGGGCGAATCCGCCGAGTTTCGGGCGGTTCAATATATGCTGCGGCACGTCACCATTGGATTTCAGCACACCGTTTGACAATGGAATCATTTCGTACGTAACCGGGGCGAACAAGTCGCCGGCGAGCTATGCGCCAAATCCTGCGCTGGCGTTCGGGATCGATCCGGCGAACGGCGGGGTTTGCGGCGACGCATTGTGCGACTTCGATCAGGGCGTGGAAATTTACGGAGCGCCGCAGAATCTGCGGACGCCTTACGTTTACGAATATTCGTTCGACGTGGAAAATCAACTGCCTTGGAAATTGAACAGCGACATCGGTTATCAAGGAAGCTCGGGACACAAGGGCATCCGGCTGGTGAATCAGAACTTTCTCGAGCATGGCAGCCCGGCTTTCTTTGCGGTGTACTTCCCGACGTCGGACACGGATTCAAACTTCAATTCGTTGAACGTGACCTTGCGGCGGGCATTTGCGGGCGGCTTGCAATTCCAAGTTTATTACCGCTATAGCCGGAGCATTGACCAACTCTCGAACGAAGGGCCGGGAGCGCCGACGAACCAGACGGATCCGGCATTTCCGCGGACGGAGTTCGGTCCATCGGACTTCGACGCGACGCACTACTTCAGCGGCTACGTGGTATGGGAGCCGCCGATTTACCGCAGCGGGAACGACTGGAAGCATAAAATTTTGGGCGGATGGCAATTTTCGAGCATCGTGAGCCAGCACTCGGGATTCCCGTGGACTCCGGTGACGGGCATTCTGACGTCGCAGGAGCAAGCGGGCGGAGACACGATCCGGCCGGCGCGTCCCGCGGCGATTCTGCAATCGCCGAACTACAGCTACGGCAGCGGCTTTTTCACGCAGCAGAACGGCAATTTCGCCGGGATCACGAACTCGGGAAATTGCGATCCGAACAACGGGCCCGTGGGCGGACTCCCCTTCTTTGACATTTGCACGCAGGGCGCGCCGCCGGGGATCGGGCGGAATATTTTCCGCGGGCCGCGTTATTTCGGATTGGATTTCAGCGCGGTGAAGCGGTTCGGGTTGCCGACGTGGGCCATCTTCGGCGAGGGATCGAACATCGAGCTGCGTTCGAATTTCTTCAATTTGTTCAACAAATTGAATTTGAGTCCGTTTGCATTCAACTCCACTTCGACGCTGATTGAGAGCGGGCATTTCGGCCAGGCTACCGACGCCGAGGCCGGGCGAGTGATTGAGTTTCAGGTGAAGTTGTCGTTCTAGTGTTGTGGTTCCAGCGGAGTCGCTGGTCGAGCGGCTGCGATTTTTAGTTGACGTGATCCAACCCACGGCGCGGGGGAAGTGAGAAGCCCAGGCTTCTCCCGCGCTTCAATCCATCCTGTGAGGCTACCATGAAGCGGATAATGGTTGGGATTACGCTGGTTGTTTCGCTTCTGATTCTTGGCGGCACGCCGCCAAGCTTTTCGCAGGCTCCCGCAACTCCTTCCGTGATTCAAATTGATTTGGGGGGAGCTGCGCACGCTTTGCCGCATTTTTGGGAGCGGATGTTTGGATCGGAGCGGGCGATCGTTACGCTGCGGGAGAGCTGGCGGAACGATTTACGGTCGGTGAAAAGAATCACGGGATTCGAGTACGTGCGCTTTCATGCGATTTTTCACGACGAGATGGGCGTTTACACGGAGGAAGAAAGCGGGAAACCGGTTTTTAATTTCTCGTACGTGGACCAGGTTTACGACGGGTTGCTGGAAAACGGCGTGAAGCCGTATGTGGAATTGAGTTTTATGCCGCGAGCGCTTTCTTCGCAGCCGACGACTTCACATGCATTTTTCTACAAGCAGAATGTGGCGCCGCCGAAGGATTACGGGAAGTGGGACGCGCTGATGGCGGCATTTGTGGGGCATTTGGTGGAGCGGTATGGGATCGAGGAAGTTTCGCAGTGGTATTTCGAGGTTTGGAACGAACCGAACATCGATTTTTGGATTGGAGAGCCGAAACAGGAGACGTATTGGGAGCTTTACGATCATACGGCGCGGACGATCAAGAAAGTGAATTCGCGATTGCGAGTGGGCGGGCCTTCGACGGCGCAGGCGGCGTGGGTGGACAAATTTATCGCGCATTGCGTGGCGGAAAATGTGCCGGTGGATTTTGTTTCGACGCATGTTTACGGAAATGACCGGGCGCAGGATGTGTTTGGGACCGAGGAGAAAATACCGCGGACGGAGATGGTGGCGCGATCGGTGAAGAAAGTTTTCGATCAAGTAAAGGCATCGGCGCGGCCGGAATTGCCGATTTTCTGGAGTGAGTACAACGCGTCGTATTTCAACGAACCGGACGTGACGGACGCGGCGTTCATGGGGCCGTGGCTGGCGAATACGATCCGGGAGTGCGATGGAATGGCGACGATGATGAGTTACTGGGAATTGTCGGACGTGTTCGAGGAGCAGGGGCCGCAGAAGAAGCCGTTTTACGGGGGATTTGGATTGATTGCCGAGGGCGGAGTGCCCAAGCCGGCGTTCAATGATTTCAAGATTTTGCATTTGTTAGGAGATGAGCGGATAGCGGCGAATGCGGATTCGGTTTTGGTTACGCGGCGGAAGGATGGGGCGTTTGTGATCGCGGCATGGAATTTATTTTTGCCGGAAGAAACGGGCCATTCGAAGTCAGTGACGTTGGAGTTTAAGGGATTGGGTTCGCGGAAGAGGGCGGAGATTTATCGCGTGGATCCGGAGAATGGGTCGCCGTTGGTGGCTTACCGGAAGATGGGGGAGCCGGTTTATCCGACGGCGGAGCAGTTTCGCGAGTTGAGGATGGCGGCGGAGTTGGGCGAGGCGCGGCGAGTGAAATTGAATGGCGGGAAATTGGAATTGGAGATTCCGGCGCATGGGTTGTTTGTGGTGGAGATCAAGTGAGGGAGTAAGAGAGAAATCCGGAGCACGCTTAGCGTCCCGGCGGGATCAAAGCATTTGTGCGGGATCGGGGCAAGAGAAGTTCAGTTACGAGCTTTTTTTGGAGATTTGCTGGGGCATTGGTTGGTTGGCGGGTTGGGGGATTGAAGTTACGAAGCCTGCTTTGTCCATACCTTTTTGGACTTCTTCATTTTTCATGAAGGCTTTCCAGACGAATCCTGTGCGGAAATTTTCGGCCATGAGCAGGGAGATGCCGGAATTAATGGCGATGACGTCGTCATCGTACCAGTCGGTGGAGGGATTGAAGCCGTCTACGAAGCCATAGCGACGCCAGCCTTTTTCATCGTAGTGCTGGCGCATGGTCCAGAGGACGCGCATGGTGTGCTCGGGGAGAAATGGAAGCGAGCCGGCGACGGCGCAGGGGACGAGAGTGCCGTCAATGGAGCCCATGCGCGGCGGGCCACCCCAAACTTTGTAGCCTTTGGCGGAATCGGATGCAGAGATGCCCCAGAGACTTTCGCTTATGTAGGGGTACTGATCTTTGAGGCTGATGCAGAAGAGGCGATGGGCCTCGGTGGCGATGACGGAATTGGCGAAATAATCGGTGTAGCTATCTTCCTTGCCGTGGAAATCGAACCATGCGTGGGAATACTGGTGGACGAAAATGGGGGCGAACGCGCCGATGTAGTGGAGCTGCTCGAATTCGAACTTGGGGCGATACCAGGCGTCCCAGGATTCCGCGGGAATGGAGTGGCCTTCGGAGCCGAGGCCGAGGAGATACATCATCATGAGTTCGCAGTAGGTGTCCCAACGGGATTTAAGGAAGCCGCCTTCGGGATGCCAGCCGTGAGAGAGAGTGAAATCGCCATTGAGCATCCAGTGCCAATCCACGCGGCGCATGATTTGAGTGGCGAGATTCTGGATTTCGTCGTCATCGAAGTGGCCGCGGCAAGTGAGGACGCCGCAATAGAGGAGCGCGGAATCAATGGAGGAGACTTCGCATTTGAGGGCGCGCTGGCCGGTATTCATATTGACGAAGTGATAGTAGAAGCCGTGGACGGTGGGAAGTTTATTGGCGAGATAGCGGAGAGTGGTGCGGACGCGCTCGACGACTTTGGTGCCGTCGAGATAATTGCGTTGATCGGCGATGGCCAGAGCGGTGAGACCGAAACCAGTGGCGGCGACGCTGGCGAGATCGCGGGTGTCGGAGCCGTCGGCGCGGGCGCGGTCTTTGACCAAGCCGGTGACGGGGCTGGCTTGTTCCCAGAAGAAGCGGACGGCGCAGCGGGAGATTTCGTCGAGAAGGCCGTCATCGTCGGCGCTGACGCGATAGCGCGGGCGAGACAGGGCGACGGGTTGCTGGGTGGGTTCCTGGACTAGAGGGACGAGGGAATGGGTGGCCTGGGCGAAAAGAGAGGAAGCTCCGGTGAGCATGCCGGCGCTGGACAGGAGTCCGGCGCGCGCCATGAGGCTTAAGAGTTCGCGGCGAGAGGGGTTTCGCATGCGCAAAATAAATTATGCACCTACACGGGATTTGATGCGCGGGGGTTGGTGGCGGGAGTGCTCGTAATTGCCAATGAGGGATGGGCGGGGGCGATTAACGGACGGGTGGTTGCGGGGCGGGGGCCGGCGTGGGTGAGGTTGAGGGTTAGTTTGTTTCTTATGCGGGGTGATTAGGCTAGACTGCGGGCGAAATGTTCGGGGAGGGGCTATGCATTTGATTATTCCTACCGCGGTGACGCACCGGGCGCTCGATCCCTTGGATATCGGGGTGATTGCGGTCTATTTCGTGATCATCTTCTCGATTGGGCTGTACTTCGCGCGGAGGGAGCGGACGTCCGAGGATTATTTTTTGGCCAGCCGGAATGTGGGCTGGTTCGCGATCGGGGCGTCGCTTTTTGTGTCGAACATTTCCACGGAACATTTTATCGGGTTGGCCGGGTCGGGGGCGACGTCGGGATTGGCGGTGGGACACTTTGAATGGCTGGCTTGTTTGATTTTGCTGATATTGGGCTGGGTGTTCGTGCCGTTTTACTTGCGGACGAACGTGTTTACGATGCCGGAATTTTTGGAGAGGCGGTTCAGCCGGTCCTGCGCGGTGTATCTGGCGGCGATATCGATCCTGGCTTACATCTTCACGAAAATATCGGTGCACTTGTACGCCGCGGCGGTGGTGCTGGAGCGGGTGGTGGGTTGGAACCCGATGACGGCGGCGATCATTTTAGTGGTGGCGACGGGAATTTACACGATCGCGGGCGGATTGGCGGCGGTGATTTACACGGACTTGATACAGACGCTGATTTTAATTTGCGGCGCGGTGATTTTGACGTTCATCGGGCTACACGAGGTGGGCGGATTTGCGGGGTTGCGCGCAGCGGTCCCGGCGAATTATTTCCACATGATCAAGCCGATTCACGATCCGGAGTTTCCGTGGACGGGAATATTTTTCGGGGCGCCGATATTGGGGCTCTGGTATTGGTGCACGGACCAAGTGATTGTGCAGCGGGTGCTTTCCGCGCGGGATGAGGGGCACGCGAAGGCGGCGACGATTTTCGCGGGATTCCTGAAGATTTTGCCGGTATTTATTTTGGTGCTGCCGGGATTGATCGCCGTGGCGCTCTATCCGGGATTGTTTACGCGGAATGCCGCGGGAGGAATTACAAACGGGGACATTGCTTACCCGTCGCTGATTATCAATTTGCTGCCCCATGGATTGGTGGGGGTGATGATTGCGGCGCTTCTGGCGGCATTGATGGGAGCGATGAGCTCGGTCTTCAATTCGGCGTCGACATTGGTGACGCTGGATTTTTACAAGAAGATCCGGCCGCTGGCGAATGAGTTTCAGTTGGTGGCGTTTGGGCGGATGGCGACGGGGATCTTGGTGGTCCTGGGATTGCTGTGGGTGCCGTTTATCAGGTACATCAGCTCGCAACTTTTTATTTATTTGCAGAGCGTGCAGGCGTACATCAGCCCGCCGATCGCGGTGTGCTTTATTTTTGGAATTTTGTGGCCGCGGATGAATGGGACCGGGGCGATCTGGTCATTGATGACCGGATTCGTGATGGGGACGGTGCGATTTACGCTGGAAGTGATGGATAAGACGCGTCATTTTCAGGATGGGTCGATTCGCTGGCTGCTGGACATTAATTTTCTGCATTATGCGATCCTGATGTTCGTGGTATGCGCGGTGGTGCTGGTGATTGTGAGTTATCAGAAGCCCGCGCCGACGCGGGAACAACTGGCCGGGCTGACGTTTGCGACAGCGGAGATGAAGCTGGAGACAACGCGGGTGGAGGGGCCGCATCTGGCAAAGGAAACACAGCTGGAGCACCGAGTGAATATTTTCTTCAGCTTGTTGCTGGTGGCGACGGTGGTGGGATTGTGGATTTATTTCCGGTGAGGATGGGATATTAAATTGGCGGAAATTTTAGCCTTGCGGCGGCGGGTTTCGCGGGAGGAGGCGCTTGCGGCGTTTCAGCCTGGAGGATTTGCCGGAGGGCTGCAGCTAATCCTGGGCGGGAAGTTGAAGGCGGTGGCGGATGCGTACGTGCCGTTCCGGATTTTTCGGGCGTGGGTGCAGAACGGCGGGAGCGTGACGGAGAAATTGCTGGCGATTGATGGGGTGGAGGCCTCGCTGGATCTTTACGGATTTGAGGCCATGCCGGCGGCGGAGGAAATGGCGCGAGTGGAGACGCGGAATTTTTTGCCCAGCAACGTAACGGTGGAGCGTTGCGCGGAATTGATCGAGGATCGCTTGCGGCGGATGATTTATCAGCGGGGATTTTTTCGGGCGCGGGGGTTGAGGAACCGGATTTCGTATACGGGAGTGGATATTTACGTTCCTTATTGGCTGGGATTTCGCGGGCGCGGCGAACGGGCGGGGGTGGTGGTGTTGGACGCGGTGAGACGGAGGTTGGAGGGCGGAAAGGCGCGGGAATTGTTTCGGGGATGGTTGGTGGGCGGAGTGGAGCGGTGTGGGGATGCGGCGGCGGTGGTTGCGAGGTAGGTTCTGATACCCTTTGGGGTCCTTCCTGGTTGATTTGCGCAAACCTCCGGAAACGGGGGTTGCGTGGCGATCGTCTAATAATCCGACATAGGGTTGTTCACATCTAACGGCTTGACTGGATTGCGCTGGGGTTGTGCGCAGGCATTTTTGAATTTATGGGAACGAGGGGCTGATGCCCGAAGATTTTGGGAAGAAGAAGACGATGCGGGATGAAGCGACGTCGCGAGAGGAGGCTTCGCGGCCTGACAACGGACACGAGCCGATGTCGCACGCGACGCATTGGGATTCTCCCACGGATTTTCACTCGAGCGGTGAGGGGGAGCACAAATCGCCGGCGCGGATTCTGGTGATTCTGCTGATCGTGATCGGCTGCATCGCGGGAATTTTCATGTGGCGAAGCAGCCGGCAGAAGGCGCAAGCGGCGGCGGCGGCGAAAAATAACGATGCGTCGAGGAAATCGGTGCCGGTGGTGACGGCAACGACGGAGCAGAAGGATTTGCCGATTTATCTGGAGGGATTGGGAGCGGTGCAGGCGTTTAACACGGTGACGGTGAAGAGCCGCGTGGACGGGCAATTGGAATCGGTGAACGTGAAAGAAGGGCAGGACGTGAAGCAGGGCGAATTGCTGGCGGTGATCGATCCGCGGCCCTATGACGTGGCGCTGCAGCAAGCGGAAGCAGCGCTGGCTCGAGATACGGCGCAACTGGGAGACGCGAAATTAAATCTGGATCGCGATGCGGGCCTGGTGAAGGACGGAATCATTCCGCAGCAGCAATACGACACGCAGAATGCGTTGGTGAAGCAGATCGGCGGGACGATTCAGGCGGATCAGGCGGCGATCAATGCGGCGAAATTGAATGTGACGTACGCGCACATCATCTCGCCGATTAATGGGCGCGTGGGATTGCGGCTGGTGGATCCGGGAAACATCGTGCACGCGGCGGACGCAAATGGATTGCTGCTGATCACGCAATTGCAGCCGATCGCGGTGATTTTCACGTTGCCGGAAGACGAATTGCAGTCGGTACTGACGAGAATGCGCGGGGGATTTCCGGTGCAGGCGTATACGCGCGATGACACCACGAAGCTGGCGGATGGGACGCTGCTGACGATTGACAACCAGATTGATGAGACGACGGGGACGTTTAAATTGAAGGCGGTCTTCAATAATGAGGGGCGCACGCTTTGGCCGGATCAATTCGTGAACGCGCGGATGCAATTGGACGTGAAGAAGAATGCGATTTTGATTCCTGCGGCGGCGATTCAGACGGGATCGCAAGGGACGTTCGTGTATGTGGTGGGGCAGGATAAGAAGGCGCAGGTGCGGCCGGTGAAAGTGGGAATCACGCAGGGGACGATCAGCTCGATTGATAGCGGCTTGACCACCGGCGAGCAGGTCGTGACGGACGGGCAGGATAAGTTGCAAGAAGGAACTGTGGTGGACGCCCGTGTGGCTGCGAGCGGGAGCGCGACGCCGACGCCGCCGAGCGCGTCGAGATCGCAGGCGCCAGGTTCGCAAGCGGGCGGTTCAGGAAGCCATCAATCGCGGGGCGCCGCGCACTAGCTGCAATGCCGGCTTGAGGCGTTGGCGGCGCTCCGGGCAACTCGCCGGCAGTACATAAAACATGAATCCTTCACGATTATTTATTCTACGGCCTGTTGCGACTACGCTTTTGATGGCCGGGTTGCTATTGATTGGAATTGTGGCTTACCGGCAACTTCCAGTTTCCGCGCTTCCGCAAGTTGATTATCCGACCATTCAAGTCTTGACGTTCTATCCCGGTGCGAGCCCGAGCGTAATGGAGTCGTCTGTGACGGCGCCATTGGAGCGGCAGTTCGGACAAGTGCCGGGATTGAGCCAGATGACGTCGATCAGTTCGTTCGGCGGATCGCTGATTACGCTGCAATTCGATTTGAGCCAGAACATCGACGTGGTGGAGCAGCAGGTGCAGGCGTCGATCAATGCGGCGGGAACTTATTTGCCGCCGGCGCTACCGAATCCTCCGATATACAGCAAGGTGAATCCCGCGGACGCGCCGGTGCTGACGTTAGCGTTGACTTCCGACACTTTGCCGCTCTCGAAAGTGGAAGATCTGGCGGACACAACGCTGGCGCAGAAGATTTCGCAATTGCCGGGCGTGGGATTGGTGACGATCAGCGGCGGGCAGAAGCCCGCCGTGCGAGTGCAGGCGAATCCGACTTCGCTGGCCTCTTACGGATTAGGACTGGAGGATCTGAGGGCGGCGCTGGCCTCGGCGAATGTGGATCAAGCGAAGGGAAATATTGACGGACCGCGGCAGGCATTCACGATCGGCGCGAACGATCAGATTTATTCGAGCGGCGATTATAAGCCGGTGATCATCGGTTACAAGAACGGGGCGCCGGTGCGGGTGCAGGACGTTGCGAACGTGGTGGATGGAGTGGAGAACGCGCAGCAGGCCGCATGGATGAACAATGATCCGGCGGTGATCATAAATATTCAGAGGCAGCCTGGGGCGAACATCATCAACGTGGTGGACCGGATCGAGACGCTGCTGCCGGCGTTGAAGGGATCGCTGCCACCGGGAGTGAAGATCGAGACGCTGACGGACCGGACGGTGACGATTCGCGCGTCGGTGGCGGACGTGCAGTTTGAATTGATGCTGACGGTGATTTTGGTGGTGGCGGTGATTTTCGTATTTCTGAGGAATTTGCGGGCGACGGTGATACCGAGCATCGCGGTGCCGCTATCGCTGGTGGGAACGTTTGGAGTGATGTATCTGCTGGGATATTCGCTGGACAATTTGTCACTGATGGCGCTGACGATTTCGACGGGATTTGTGGTGGACGATGCGATCGTGATGATCGAGAACATCGACCGCTATCTGGAGGCGGGAGAGACGCCGTTGCAGGCGGCGTTGAAGGGAGCCGGACAGATCGGATTCACGATCGTGTCGTTGACCGTGTCACTGATCGCGGTGCTGATCCCGCTGCTTTTTATGGGCGATATAGTGGGGCGGTTGTTCCGGGAATTCGCGGTGACGCTGAGCGTGACAATTTTGATGTCAGCGGCGGTTTCGCTTTCATTGACGCCGATGATGTGCGCGAAATTGCTGCGGCGGAAAGATGAGAAGAAGGAAGGAAACTTCTACAAGGCGAGCGAGCGCTGGTTCAACTGGGTGATCGACCGCTATGCGACGACACTGCGATGGGTGCTGAAGCACCAGCCGGCGACGCTGGTGATTACCGTGGCGACTTTGGCGCTGACAATTCTGATGTACATCTACATCCCGAAGGGATTTTTCCCGGTGCAGGATACGGGAGTGATTCTGGGAATTTCAGAAGGCCCGCAAACGATTTCGTTTCAGGGCATGGAAGACCGGCAGAAGGCGCTGGCGGCGATCATTTTGAAGGATCCGGACGTGGTGAGCTTGTCTTCGTTTATCGGCGTGGACGGAACGAACATGACGCCGAACAGCGGACGAATTCAGATCAACTTGAAATCGCGGGACGACCGGAAGTCGGGCGTCACGGACATTATTCTGCGCTTGCAGAAGCAATTGGCGAGCGTGGAAGGAATTACGCTTTACATGCAACCGGTGCAGGATTTGACCGTGGAGGATCGCGTCAGCCGAACACAGTATCAGTACAGCCTGGAAGCGGCGGACCCGAAGGACTTGGCGACCTGGGTGCCGAAGCTAGTGGATCAACTGAAGGCCATTCCGGATCTGCGGGACGTGGCGACGGACCAACAAAATCACGGGCTGGAAGCGGATTTAGTGGTGGATCGCGACACGGCTTCGCGGCTGGGACTGACGCCGCAGGCCATTGATGACACGCTTTACGACGCGTTTGGCCAACGGCAAGTATCCACGATTTTTACGCAGCTCAATCAATATCACGTGGTGCTGGAAGTGGCGCCGGATTTCCGGCAGGACCCGGACGATTTGAAAAATTTGTATGTGAAATCTTTGAGCGGGACGCAGGTGCCGCTGAGCAGCTTCACGCGTTACGAACCACAGACGGCCTCGCTGGCGCTAAATCATCAGGGACAATTTCCTGCGGTGACCATTTCATTCAATTTGACGCCGGGAGCATCGCTGGGAACAGCGGTGGAACAGATTGAAAATGCGGGGCGCAACATCGGCCTGCCGACGAGCATCCAGGCAAGTTTTCAAGGAGCGGCGGCGGCGTTTCGGAATTCCCTTGCGGGCGAAGTGTGGCTGATTATCGCGGCGCTGGTGACGGTGTATATCGTGCTGGGCGTGCTGTATGAGAGTTACATCCATCCGGTGACGATTCTTTCGACTTTGCCATCGGCGGGAGTGGGAGCGCTGCTGGCGTTGCAGCTTTTTCATTTGGATTTGGACGTGATTGGGTTGATCGGCATCATCCTGCTGATCGGCATCGTAAAGAAAAACGCGATCATGATGATCGACTTCGCGCTAGAAGCGGAGCGGAGAGATAACAAGCCACCGGAGGAAGCGATTTATCAGGCGTGCCTGCTGCGATTCCGGCCGATCATGATGACGACGTTTGCGGCGCTCTTCGGCGGATTGCCGCTGGCGATGGGTCGCGGGACGGGATCGGAATTGCGACACCCGCTGGGAATTTCGATTGTGGGCGGATTGCTGCTGAGCCAACTGCTGACGCTGTATACGACACCGGTGGTTTATATCGCGTTCGACAAAATGGCGAAGCGATTCGCGCGATTCAGGATCGGCAACGCGATTGAGTTGCCGGAGCACGGAGACGGAAGGATGAACATATCGGCGCCATTCATACGGCGACCGGTGGCGACTTCGCTGCTTACTGTGGCGCTGCTGATGGCCGGAACGCTGGCTTACCGAATGCTTGCCGTGGCGCCGCTGCCGCAGGTGGAATTTCCGACAATCAACGTGAACGCGGGATTGCCGGGCGCGAGCCCGGAGACGATGGCGTCTTCGGTGGCGACGCCGCTCGAGCGGCAATTCGGGCGCATCGCGAATATCACGCAGATGACGTCCACGAGCCAGCTGGGCTCGACGTCAATCGTGCTGCAATTCGATCTGAACCGGAACATCGATGCGGCGGCGCGAGACGTGCAGGCGGCGATCAATGCGGCGCGCGGACAATTGCCGACAAATCTTCCGAGCAATCCTACCTGGCGGAAAGTGAATCCCGCGGACGCGCCGGTGCTGATTCTGGCGCTGACTTCGGACACGGCGACGAAGCCGCAGATGTACGACGTGGGCAATTCGATCCTGGCGCAAAAACTTTCGCAGATCGAAGGAGTGGGGCAAGTTTTCGTCGGCGGCAGTTCCCTTCCCGCGGTGCGCGCGGAAGTGAATCCGATGCAATTGAGCAAACTGGGAGTGGGGATCGAGCAGGTGCGCACCGCGTTGAATACGGCGAATGCAAATTCGCCGAAGGGCGGGCTGGCGGACGCGCACCGGGGAGAAATGCTGCAGGACAACGATCAGCTATTTCATGCGGCGGAATATGCGCCGCGGATCGTGGCGTACAAGAACGGCGCGCCGGTGCGGCTGGCGGACGTGGCAACGGTGGTGGATTCGGTGGAGGACGTGCACACGGCGGGAGTGGCGAACGGCAAACCGAGCGTGCTGATCATTATTTTCCGGCAGCCGGGCGCGAACATCATTGGAACCGTGGATCACGTGCGGGCGATGTTGCCGCAATTGCAGGCGTCCATTCCGCCGTCGATCAAGATTTCAGTGGTGGTGGACCGGACGACGACGATCCGGCAGTCGGTGACGGACGTGCAGATCACTTTGGTGATTTCGGTGATTTTGGTGATTTTCGTGGTGTTCGCGTTTTTGCGGAACGTGTGGGCGACGGCGATTCCGAGCGTGGCTGTGCCGCTTTCGTTGATCGGAACATTCGGCGGGATGTATTTGCTGGGATATTCACTGGACAATTTGTCGCTGATGGCGCTGACGATATCGACGGGATTCGTGGTGGACGACGCGATCGTGGTGATTGAAAACATCACGAGGTACATCGAGAAGGGCATGCCGCCGGTGCAGGCGGCATATCGCGGAGCGCGGGAAATCGGGTTCACGGTCTTGTCGATGAGCACCTCGCTAATCGCGGTGTTCATTCCGATTTTGCTGATGGGCGGAATTGTCGGGCGGCTATTTCGCGAATTTGCGGTGACGCTGAGCATGGCGGTGGGCATTTCGATGGTGGTGTCGTTGACGACGACGCCGATGATGTGCGCGGTGTTTTTGAAGCCGGAGTCGAGGACGCGGAAACACAATTGGATGTACAGATTGAGCGAGCGGGGATTCCAGTGGATGCACGAGACGTACGACGGCGGGCTGCGCTGGGTGTTGAAGCACCAGCCCGTCATGCTGCTGGTGACTTTCGGAACAGTCGCGCTGGCTGTGTATCTCTATATCGTGATTCCCAAGGGATTTTTCCCACAGCAGGATACGGGAAGATTGGGCGGAAGCGTGCAAGCGGCGCAGGATATTTCGTTTGACGCGATGCAGCAGAAGCTGACGCAGTTCATCAGCATCGTGAAAAGCGATCCGGCGGTAGAAAGCGTGGTGGGATTCACGGGCGGACAGGGAGCGCAGAACACGGCGCGAGCGTTTGCGTCCTTGACGCCGATCAGCGAGCGGAAATTGTCCGTAGATCAGGTGATTGCGCGATTGCGCGGGAAACTCGCGCACGTACCGGGAGCGACGCTTTATTTGCAGGCGGTGCAGGACGTATCGATCGGAGGACGGCAGAGCAACGCGCAGTATCAATACACGCTGCAGGGCGACAATCTGGCGGATTTGCTGGAATGGGCGCCGAAGATGGAAGCGAAGCTGCGCGGATTGAAGGAATTGAAGGATCTTTCGAGCGACCAGCAGAACAAGGGGTTACAGGCGTCGCTGGTGATCGATCGCGATACGGCGAGCCGGCTCGGATTGACGCCGCTGGCAATCGACAATGTGCTGTATGACGCGTTCGGGCAGCGCCAGGTGTCCACGATGTATGCGGGGATCAATCAATATCACGTGGTGATGGAAGTGGATCCGAAATTTGGGCAGAGTCCGGACGCGCTGAAAAATATATATGTGACTTCGTCCACAGGAGCGCAGGTGCCGCTGAGCGCGTTCACGCACTACGAGCAGACGCGGACATCACTGGCGGTGCCGCACCAGGGGCAATTTCCGGCAGTGACATTTTCGTTTAATTTGGCGCTGGGCACGGCGCTGGGCGACGCGGTGAAAGCGATTGAGGATGCGAATCGGACGGTGGCGCTGCCTTCCACGATTCATCCGAGCTTCCAGGGAACGGCGCAGGCGTTTCAGGACTCGTTGAAGAGCGAGCCGATTTTGATTTTGGCGGCGCTGGTGGCGGTGTACGTGGTGCTGGGAGTGCTGTATGAGAGCTACGTGCACCCGATTACGATTTTGTCCACGCTACCATCGGCGGGAGTGGGGGCGCTGCTGGCTTTGCTGCTGTGCCGGACGGAATTGACGATCATCGCTTTGATCGGAATTATTTTGTTGATTGGAATCGTGAAGAAGAATGCGATTTTGATGATTGATTTTGCTTTGGATGCGGAACGGACGCGGAATTTGTCGCCGGAGGAATCGATCTATCAGGCGTGTTTGCTGCGCTTCCGGCCAATTATGATGACCACCGCGGCGGCGCTCTTTGGCGGGATTCCGATCGCGATAGGCGGCGGAGTGGGATCGGAATTGCGGCGGCCTTTAGGAATCGCGATTGTGGGCGGATTGATCGTCAGTCAGATGCTGACGCTTTTTACTACGCCGGTGCTTTATCTTTATTTGGACCGGTTCCGGTTAAGGGTTTTGGGACGGAAGCGGGATCGGCCGGTGGATGCCGAGATGGATCCTTCCTCGCATTTTCCTTCTACTGCGGATTGATTTTTCGTTTTCGCAAATCAAGTTTGCGGCGCTTCAGGGAACACGATTATTTTACGTGAAGCATCGTGCGAGATTTCGTTTTCGTCAGAAGCTAAACGTCGCTATTAGATCTATGCGGCGATTTGCTGCTGAAGAATTGAAAATGCCGCCGGCCAGAGAATTGGATTGGCCGAATAGCGGAGAGCTCAAGTTCCCGACTGGAGCGGCTAGATTTACGTGATTGAACAGATTTCGCGCTGAGACACTCAGCGTGAGGCTGTAGCGGTGGCCGCTGTCGTCACCGCCGCCACCGAAGCCGCCTCGCCCTCCACCGCCTCCGCGGCCACCGCCGCCTCCACCTGGGCCACCGCCCACCGGACCGCCGAAAGTGCCTTGGCGGCCGCCTCTGCCGTTTCCATTTGTAGCGTCCTGTTTTTTCCCGAAGCCGAAGGTTTTGCTCACGCGCAAATTCATGGTGACCTGCGCCGGACCGCTTTCAAGATTGGGAGCGATGATGGCGGCGTTCGCAGCGGGAGCGATATCGAAGCTGCCGTATTTCGTGACTACTAAATTCTGCGGAAGGGTGGAGGGCGAGGCCGGCGCGGGGCGATCGTTGAAGATCGAATCGCCATTTAGATCCTGGCCGGTGGTGATGTTGAAGGGCGAGCCGGAAGTGGCGATCAGGAAGGGGCTGACGCGAAAACCGTAGAGGAGGCTGATGGAGCCGGCGAAAAAGAAGCGATCGCGGACGTCGAAGGACGCGCGGCCGTAATCGGCTGCGAGATCGTATGGATTGGCGGGGAAACTGGCGACGCCGGCGGTGTCGCTATTGGCGTAATTGAGAACGTAGTAGCCGAAAAGAGAGATGTGCGAGCCGGTGCGCCAATTGAAATTGGCGATGAGCTGATTTTGTTTGAAGATGCCGCCGGATTCGTATTCGTAGACGTTGCCGATATCGCCGAGCGGGCGAGTGCCGCTGGTGGGATCGGAGGGATCGAACGTGCCGGGAAGCGGGGCGTTGATATTGCGCGAGAGCAGCGAGTGAACGCCCTCCGAGTGAATGTAAGTCACGGCCATATTCATGGATTTTGTGAGCTGGCGTTCGAGGCTGAGGGCTCCCTGCATCATGTAGGGCGCGCGGAGAGTGGGGCTCAGGCGGTAGCTGGTGGGAATGCTGGTAGGCAACGCGGAGACGTCCGGAACATTGGGAAAGAAATTCGGGAAATTGACGACGAATTGCTGCTGATTGATGCCGTTGAGTTGCTGCGCCTGGAGAACGTAGGTGTCAATGAAGCGATCGTAGAAAATTCCCCAGCCGGCGCGGAGAACGGTTTTTGGCGCGGCGCCTTTGCCGAGACCCCAGGCGAATGCGATGCGCGGCGCGACATCGGCATGATCGCCGATATTGTCCTGCGATTCGTAGCGCAGACCGAGGCTGAGAGTCATGTTGGGGCGAAAGCGCCAGTCGTCTTGCGCGTAGATGCCGACGTCGAACTGATTGAGAGTGGCGCTGGGAATTCCGCTAAGGATGGAGAACTGGCTGGGACCACCGCCTTGCTGAATAATTTCGGGAAGAGTGAGGCCGGCGGCGAGGCCTTGCTGAGTGATTTGAAAGGCCTCGAGGCCGGTGATGGTCGTTCCCTGAAATTGGCGAGCGCCGAAAGTGAAGGTGCCGTTGAAATTCGAAGTGGCGTCATTGAAGACGCGGTTGACGCGGAGGCGTCCGCCGAATTTCAGGTAATGCCTGCCGAGAGACATCGAAGTGTAATTCTGAAGCTCGAAATTGTCGCCGATGTTCAGAGAATTGCCGATGCGGTTGCCGCCGTCGGTGAAGGCGCCGGGGACGGAAATGGTGGTGCCGAGATTGGCGGCGTTTTCGCTGAGGCGATCGCGCGTGAATTGAAAGCGGGTTTCGTTGACGACGGTGGAACTGATGACATAGGTGTCTGAAGCCTGGACGACTTGCTCGGTGTTGCTGGAGTTGTAGCCTTGCGAGGGGAGGGAGAAGAGGCTGATGCCGTCGTTCGTGTCGTTGGAAACGACGTAGCGGTAACGCAGGGTGACGGTGTTGTTTTTTGTGGCCTGCCAATCGAGGCGCGGGCTGATGCTGGTGCGCGTGCGAGGATTGGCGACGGCTTCACTGAATGGGGTGGGAATGAAATTCGGATCGAGGACTATCGCGTTGACGATGGATGTATCGCCGATGTTGCGGCGCTCGGCGTCGAAAAAGAAGGAGGCTTTTTTGGTGATGGGGCCGCTAATATTGCCGCTGAAAAGAAACGTGTGATAGGGCGGCTCGCTGCGGACGAAAGGATTTCTGGAATTGAATGCGGAATCGTTGGCGTCAAAGAGAAATTGGCCGTGATATTGGTTGGTGCCGGGCTTGGTGAGAATTTCGATGCGGCCGTAGCCAAGCTTATCGAATTCGGCGGAGAAGGGATTTTGGTTGATGCGGATTTCGCGGATGGAGGATTTCGGCGGAAGCTGGCCGCCGGTGAAACCGTCAATATAAATTTGTCCGCCATTCGGGCCTGCTGACGGACCGGCGAGGGCCTGCAGTTCGGCAGAGAGCTCGTCGGGATCGTCGGAAAGGGCATCGAGATCTTTGCCTTTGAGGACCAGTGCGCTGGCATTGTTCTCCGGGCTTACGTCTACATTCGCGGTGGAATCGGTGACGACTACTTTTTGCTTCTGCGTTTCGATTTCCAATTGAACGTTTAAAGTCTGAATTTGGTCGGCGGTGATGACGACGTTGTCTTTCAGGAAGGGATTGAAGCCCGTCGCGCCTACGGTGATGCCGTAACTATCGGCGGGAAGATTTTGAAATTCGAAAGCGCCGGATTTGTTGGACTGGCCGGTGATGGTCTTTCCGGCGGAGGAGGTGACCAATACTGTGGCGCCAACGACTGCGCCCCCGGATGCATCGGTGACTTGGCCGCGTAGAGTGCCGGCGTGAGCCTGTGCGTGGGCCGAGGGGCTGATGGCAAAAAATAGTGCGGCTAGAATCAACGAAAGCGCCGCGATCGAACTTGCTGCGATTTCACGAGGGCTTGTGTTGGACCTTAAATTCATTCCTGCTCCTGAGATTTTTTCGCGAGGCCGTTTGCGCAATGCGAATCTACGCTGTGTGCGAATTTATTGAGATGCGGCGGCTTCTCCACCTGAGGCTTCCAGATTCCAGGGCGTCAGGAACATCGGCTGGCTGCCTTTGGGCGAGGCCGCAAGGATTGCTTCGACGCCACTGAGCATGGTGATGGCGGTGACCGGGCCATCAGCGACGCCTTGCGTGGAGACGATCATGAGCGCGTCGCCTTTTTGCAGATCTTTTAGGCTGGCCGCAGGGATGCGATTTAGCAATTGCTGAAAATCCTGCGCGCCACCGCGGCCTCCGCCTCCTCCCGCTCTGCCGCCGGGAGTGGAGTTCCCTTCTGTTCCCTTTCCTGCCGGATTCGCTTGTGCGCCGCCTGGTCCATTGCCATTGGTGCCGCCTGCGGCGGTTGCTGCGGCGCCGCTCATGCGGGCGGCGATCATTTGAGCCATCATCGGCGGTAGCTTGCGGAATTGCGAATCGGGCGTCAACTTCACCGTCAACGGCTTTTTGGATTTGAGGTCGGTGACAGTAATGGTGTTCGCGGCCGCGTCCGTGGATATAACTGTGCCGGCGACATTTCGGAATGCGCCGGAGACGATTTCCTCAGCGGTAAGTTCGGAGCCGTCTGCGGAGCGGTCGCCGCGTGCGCGGAGTTGATCGCCGGGCTGAATCTGTTCGAGTGTGCCGAGTTTAGCGTCATCGAATTTTACGGAATCGGGTGCGTAGCGGCGGATGACGGTGGATTTCGTAGCATGGATCGCGACGCTCTTGCTGCCGCCGAGCGACGCGGCGGAAATCGTGATCGATCCCGCAGCTGGATCGACCGCCGTGACGAGGCCGCCGACGCTGCGCTTTTGCCAATCGGCACGTTCCTGAGCTTGTTTTTGCTCGATATCAGATTTTTTCATCACGATGATCGAGGCGGCGGTGATGGACTTCGAATCATCGGAGGGAGTGCCACGGACGAGGATGCGATCTCCGATTTGAAGATCCTCGAGTTTGATGGGAGTGGCGCCGGTCAAATCTTTTTGTCCTGGCGCAGTTTTAATCAGGCGAGTGGAATCCTGGACGGTGACCGCGATTTCGGCGCCAGAGTCGGTGGTCAGAGTCACGGAATTCCCGGAGATGGCTTTGACGGTGCCGACGGGGCGCGCCGCAGCGGATTGTGCGCTGGCCGGCGCGGATTGTTGGAGCGATGCTGCGGCGAGCGCCGGCAGGATTAGCGCGACGGACAGGGCGAGGATGGGCTTAAGCAATTTCCTGGAAATCATTTAGAGCTCCTGCTCCAGAGGGGTAGCCGGAATTTCCCTCAATTATTCTTCTTTATTGTGACGTAAAGGGTTCCCTAATGTTTCAGGATGTTCGCGTTGGGTGCGTTTAAAGCTGAGAGAGGAGCAGGTCGCGGAGTTTGCGTTGGTGGCTGGCGCCCAGTTTGGCGCCGTCCAGAGTGAGGTAGAAGACGTCGATGGCGCGGAGGCCTTCGGTATCGATCAGTGCAACTTCCAGATTGCAGCCGTATTGAGCGAGGACAGAGGTGATTTGGAAGAGAAGGCCCGGATGATCTTGTGTGGCGATTTCCATCAGCGTGGAATGCGAAGAACAGAAATCGTCGAAGCGGATTTGTGTCGAAACCGGAACTTTGGCGATTCCCGGGCCGCCGCGGAGATTTTTTCTGCCGCGCATCAGGCTTTCGAGGCTGACGGTGCCACAGAGAACGTCGGAGATGCTGTTCTTGAAGCGATCCATTTCCGTGGGATTCAGCTCGAGCGTGCGATAGGGATCGGTGAAATGGAATGTGTCCACGATGATTCCGCCGGCATTGGCGAAGGCTTCCGCTTTCCAGATATTCATACCCCAAGCGGCGATGGTGCCGCTGATTCCGGCGAAAAGTTGCGGGCGATCGGCGGTAAGAACTGTCAGCTGGTAAATGTGCCCTTGCGATTCGAGGTGCAGCTCTACGGCCGAAGTTTCGAGCTGGCGCGACATTTCGAAGTGGCGGGCGACTTCCTGCGAAGAATGAGCGAGTAGATAACGGCGCGGCAGGCCTTCGAGAAACTCGCGGAGATCGTGGCGATTGGCGTCATTGGAAACGAGCGGGATGATGCGCTCCACCCATTCGCGGCCGTCGCGATGAGCGTGCACGCGCTCTTCATCGAGGCTGCGATTCAGATAATTTTCGGTGGAAACGTAGAGCTGCCAGAGCGATTCGGCTTTCCAGGGAGTAAGCGCTTCGGGATTTACGGCGCGGATATCCGCGTAGGTGAAAAGACAGAGCATCTTCAGGCGCTCGGGAGTGCCGACCTTTTCGGCGAAGTTGCGGATGGTTTGCGTGTCGAAAATATCGCGGCGCAGAAGATTGGCGGACATTTCGAGATGGTTGGCGATGAGATAGCGGACCGTGCCGCTCTCGGAGGCGCTGAGGCCGAGGCGCGGGAAAATTTCGTCGACGGCCTGGAGGCTGCCTTCGATGTGATCGTCCTGCAGCATGCCTTTGCCGACGTCGTGGAAAAGAAGGGCGAGAAAAAGCAGCGCGGGCTCTTCGAGCTCGCTGAGGATATCGGCGAATTTCTTCTCCCATTCGGAAGTTTTGTTGCGGAGGGATTGGAGATTTTCGATAGTGATGAAGGAATGGGCATCAACGGTGTAGTGATGATAGAAATCGCGGATTACCAGCGAATCTATGGCGGCGAATTCCGGAAATAGCCGGACGAGGACGCCGAGGGCATGCATGGCGCGGAGTGCATCGGAGGCGTGAGGCGCGACGAGTATTTGCTGGAAATGCGGCCAGAGAATGGAATTGAGCGCGGCCTTGTCCGCAAGCGAAGGGAGAGCGGCTTCGACTTCGCGTTCGGTTTCGCGAGTTAGCTTCAGACCGTCGCGAGCGACAACCTCGAAGAGCTCGAGCAATTGCTCGGGATTCTTGAGACTGCCGGGCTCGCGTGTGGCGAGCCGCCCGGCTGAGATGGTGAACGGTGAATTCGAAAATCTTGCTTTCCATCCGCCAAGACGATCCGCGAGAGAACTTTTAGAGGGAACCGCTTCATCGAGAAGCTGCGTGGCAAGAGTAAAGATCACGCGGGCATGGCGGAAATAGATACGCATCCAATCGGCGGGCGGCATCGGCTTACCGTGCTCGACCGCCAGACCGAGATTCGCGGCCACGGATTGCAATTCATAGGTTAGCGCGTTGTCATCGCGGCCCTGGCGAAAATGGACCAGGCATCTTGCGGCGGCAAGAAAATCGAAGGCGCGCTCGCTCTCGGCGTTGAGCTTCGGCGAAGTGCGGCCTTCGTGCGCCGGGAACTTTTTCTCGCCGGTGAGCTCGGAGATGCGTTCGAGCCAGCAGGCAGTGTGGAAATCGCGCAAGCCGCCGGGAGAATTCTTAAGATTGGGCTCGAGATGGAAAACGGTCTCGCCATATTTCGCGTGGCGCTGACGGGTGAGCTCGGCGAGATTCTCGCGGAGGGCAGCGCGATTGCGGGAGACGACACCGGGAAGCACGTGATCGCGGAGCTCGAGGAAAAACGGTTCATCACCGGCAAGATACCGGCAATCGAGAAGAGAAATATTGAACTCCGGATTTTGGCTTTGAAATTTTGTACATTCGGAAAGAGAGCGAGTGGCCGGGCTAACCCGCATGCGCATATCCCAGAGCGCCTGGCAGAATTCCCTTGAGGCGGTCTTGATGCGCTCTTCCGTGGAGCTATCGGCGCAAAGAAAAAGCACATCGACATCGGAGTGCGGGAAAAGTTCGCGGCGTCCATAGCCACCGAGAGCGACGAGCGCGAGTTTGGAGCGCGAATCCGGATCTTGCGGAAAGTAATGACGGAAGAGTTCGACAGCGATGTGGTCGACAAGAGCAGCGCGTTGCTCGGTGACGGCGCGGCCGTCGCCGGTGGATTCAAAATGCTGCTGAATATTTGCCGACTCGGCTGAATACGTCTCGCGCAAAAGCTGGCCCGGAGATGACAACGACATGCTTATGATTGCCTCACTGCAATTATAGTGCGTGCTCTCCGCGTTCCTCGTTGCGGATGCGGATGGCTTCGTCCACCTTGGTTAAGAATATCTTGCCGTCGCCGATTTTGCCTGTCTTAGCGGTTTTGAGGATTGTCTGGACGGTCACATCGACAAGTTTATCGGGCAAGACCATTTCGATTTTGATTTTCGGGAGCAGATCGACTTCGTATTCGCGGCCCCGGTAGGTTTCCGTGTGGCCTTTCTGGCGGCCGTGCCCGCGGACTTCCAGGACGGTCATGCCGGCGATGCCTGCTTCGAGCAGCGCTTCTTTCACGGATTCGAAACGCGAGGGTTGGATTACGGCTTCGATTTTTGTCATCGCTGCTGCGCTCCTGTCCGCCAAAGGCCACTAGGATTCCAGATTGTACCCTTCCTCGCCGTGGAGCGAGATGTCGAGACCGCGGAGTTCTTGATCTTCGGGCACGCGCAGGCCCACGAGAAGATCCGTGATCTTGAGAATAATCAGCGTACCGACGATCGCCAGAATCCAGGCGATCGAGATGCCGATGAATTGATTTACGAGCTGATGTGCGTTGCCATCGAACAGTCCGACATTCAGGGCGTTGCCCTGGGCGTCTTTGAAAATTGCGTTTACAAGTTTCGTGGCGAAGATGCCGGTGAGAATCGCGCCGACGGTGCCGCCGGCGCCGTGGACGCCGAATGCGTCGAGCGAATCATCGTAGCCGAAGATGGATTTTACCTTTGTGACCATCAAGTAGCAGCCGACGCCGGCGCAGAGTCCGATTGCTAGCGCGGACATTGGTCCGACAAAGCCGGACGCGGGCGTGATGGCGACGAGGCCCGCTACCGCGCCTGAAATTGCGCCGAGGACGCTGGGCTTTCCATTGCGCAGCCACTCCGCGGCTGCCCAACCAATCGCCGCTGCGGCAGCGCCGAAATGCGTGGCCACGAAGGCGCTGGTGGCGAGACTGCCGGCGTTGAGAGCGCTGCCGGCGTTGAAGCCGAACCAGCCGACCCACAAAAGACATGCGCCGATGAAACTGAGAACAACGCTGTGCGGAGGCATCGGTTGTTTCGGATAGCCGATGCGATTTTTCAGGTAGAGCGCGCAAATCAGAGCAGAAACGCCCGAGGTGATGTGGACGACCGTGCCACCGGCGAAGTCCAGCGTGGGGATCGCACCGCCGCTGGCGTTCAGCAGGCCGCCGGCGCCCCAGACCATGTGGGCCATGGGCGCGTAGACGAAGAAAAACCACAGTGTGGTGAACAAAACCATGGCGCTGAATTTCATGCGCTCGGCGAAGGCGCCGGCGATCAGGCCGGGCGTGATGATGGCGAACATCAGCTGGTAGATCATGAAAGTTTGCTGCGGAATGGTGGCGGCGTAGTCGGCGTTGGGCGCAGCGCCTACACCGCGTAGGAAGGCGAAACTGAAGCCGCCGATGAAATTATTTCCGTGGGAAAAGCAGAGGCTATAGCCGATGACGGCCCAGACGACCGTGATGACGGCCATTAACGCAAAACTTTGCATCATCGTGGCCAGAACATTTTTTTTGCGGACGAGACCGCCGTAAAAAAGCGCGAGGCCCGGGCCGGTCATCATCAGCACGAAGGCGGCGGAAACGAGCATCCAGGCGTTGTCGCCGGAGGTGCGGGCGTCTGCGGCGGATTGTTCGAGGGCGCGGAGGCGATCTTCGGTGGGTTGCTGTTGCTGCGGAAGAGTGATATCTGCAGAGGTGATGACGCGAGTGGCCGCGAGTGGAGCGGCCGACGCGTGGGCGAGTGTGGCGCGCGAAGTTGCCGCGAGTGGGCCGGAGAGCAGGAGGTAGAACACTAGAGAGGATACGAGCCTGCTTCTCATTTTCGGATTCTCCCTTCTTTTCGATTCGGCGTGGCCTCGAATTTTTCCTTGGAGTGAGTTTAGCCGGCGCACTACGGCTGAAGCTGCATTCTATACTGCATCGGTGATTGCGCCGATGCTGCTGCTGGAAACCTGGCGGACGTATTTTGCCAGCACGCCGGAGCGATAGCGCGGCTCGGGCGGCTTCCACATTGCGCGGCGCTTTTCGATTTCGGCGGCGGGGATATTTAGCTGCAAGAGCCGCGACTCCGCATCAATGGTGATGGATTCGCCTTCGTTTACCAGCGCGATGCCTCCGCCGACCGCGGCTTCAGGGGCAACGTGGCCGACGACCATGCCGTAGGTGCCGCCAGAGAAGCGGCCGTCGGTGATGAGCGCGACGGAATCGCCGAGGCCGGCGCCGATGAGAGCGGAAGTGGGCGAGAGCATTTCGCGCATGCCGGGGCCGCCCTTGGGGCCTTCGTAGCGAATTACGAGAATGTCGCCGGGATTGATTTTGTGCGCGAGGATTGCGGCCAGAGATTCCTCTTCGGAATTAAAGACGCGGGCCGGGCCGGTGATTTTTTTCATTTTTATGCCGGAAATTTTTGCAACCGCGCCTTCGCTGGCCAGGTTGCCTTTGAGAATCGTGAGATGGCCCTGAGCGTAGACGGGTGAATTCCATGGGTGGATTACATCCTGATCTTTTCGCGGCTCGGAAGGAACGGCGGAGAGAGTTTCGGTAATGGTTTTGCCAGTGATGGTGAGGGCGTCGCCGTGCAGGTCGCCGTGGTCCAGGAGAATTTTCATCACTTGCGGGATGCCGCCGGCGGCGTGAAGTTCGGTGATTACATACTTGCCGGAGGGCTTGAGATCGCAGAGGACCGGTACACGCGGGCGAATTTTTTCGAAGTCATCAATGGTCAGCGTGACGCGCGCGGCTTGAGCGATGGCCAGGAGATGAAGGACGGCATTTGTCGAGCCACCAGTGGCCATTACTACGGCGATGGCATTTTCGAAAGCTTTGCGGGTGAGGATCGCGCTCGGGAGAATTTGGCGGCGGATGGCTTCGGTCAGCGTGCGAGCGGATTCGGCGGCGCTCTCGAGCTTTTCGGACTCTCCCGCGGTCATGGTGGAGGAGTATGGGAGGCTCATGCCCATCGCTTCGATCGCGGAGGACATTGTGTTCGCGGTGTACATGCCGCCGCAGGAACCTACGCCGGGGCAGGAATTTCGCTCGATGTCCTGCAGTTCGGCTTCGCTGATTCTGCCAGCACTGAATTCGCCGACGGCTTCGAACGCGCTGACTACCGTGAGATTTTTTCCGTGAAGATGCCCGGGCCGGGTGGTGCCGCCGTAAACGAAGATCGCAGGAATATTCAGGCGGGCGATCGCCAGCATGCCGCCGGGCATATTTTTGTCGCAGCCGCCGATGACGATTACACCGTCCATGCGGGCTGCACTGCAGACGGTTTCAATGGAATCGGCGATGACTTCGCGCGAGACGAGAGAGAATTTCATTCCCTCGGTGCCCATGGAAATCCCATCGCTCACGGTGATGGTGCCGAATGTTTGCGGCATGGCCTGAGCCTGGCGGAGTTCGCTAACGGCGCGCTGGGCGAGATCGTTGAGGCCGGCATTGCACGGCGTGACGGTGCTAAAGCCATTGGCGACGCCGACGATGGGCTTGTCGAAATCGTTATCGCTGAAGCCGACGGCGCGCAGCATGGCGCGATTGGGAGTGCGCTCGACTCCGTGAGTGATGAGCCGACTTCGTTCATTGGTGCTCATTTGCGATTTGCCTTTTGGATGCCGATTCGTTTATCGAGAGCGGTTGCGGCGGAGAGACCAGAAATCTCGCACGCGGCTATCGGAAAATCCGCGATGTATTTCGTAGCGGATTATCCGGAGACCGGCCGCAGCCAGTGATGGTACTGAGATTGCTTACCTGAAGTCACGGCGCGATACAAGTCTCCGAGTTTTCGCGTGATTGGGCCGGGGGCGTCGGGCCAGGTACGTTGATTTTCGAGCTCCGCGATGGGAGCCACTTCCACCGCGGTGCCTGTGAAGAAGGCTTCGTCAGCTGAAACGAGATCTTCGAGCTCGAGATCGCGCGTTTCCACCGGGATGCCAAGGTCGCGGGCGAGTTGAAGGACGGAATCGCGCGTAACGCCCATCAGGATGGAATGGCGGCTGTCGTTGGTAAGCAAGCTGCCATCTTTGACGATGAAGAGATTTTCGCCCGAGCCTTCGGCGATGCTCTCGTCTTTGTCGAGGAGCAGAGCTTCATCGAAGCCGCGGCGCTGTGCGTCCTGCACGGCAAGAATTGAATTGATGTACTGGCCGCAGGCTTTAGCGGTGGTAGGCATCATCGTGGGATGAAATTTTCGCCACGGCGAAATGCAGATGCGGACACCCTGCGACGCGCCGTCTTTGTTCAAGAAAGGATCCCAGGGCCAGGCGAGAATCGCGGTCTGCGACGGGCAGTTCCGCGGATGGACGCCGAGGCTGGCGCTGCCGTAATAGCAGATCGGGCGAACGTAGCAGCTTTGAAATTCGTTTCGCCGGACGACTTCGCAAACGGCGGCGTCAAGCTGCGCAGCGGTGTACGGAATTTTAAGATCGTAGAATTGCGCGGAGTGGCAGAGACGCTCGAGATGTTCGGGCAGGCGAAAAATGGCCGGGCCCAGGGCGGTGTCGTAGCAACGAATGCCTTCGAAGACGCCACTGCCGTAATGAAGCGCGTGCGCGGAGACGTGCACCGTGGCTTGCTGCCACGGCACGATCGATCCATTCATCCAGACAAACCGCGCTTGCTCTAAGCCCATGCGTGCGTTCTCGTCTCTTCTTGATTCGGGACGCGATTATTTCTTGCCGGCGACCGCGGTTTCTTCGATCGCGATAGTGACGGGTTTCAGGAAGGTCATGCGCTCGCGCAGGCGTGCGCCGACTTCTTCGATCAACTGGTGCTGCTCCTTGCGGCGAGTTTCGTCGAAATTCGAGCGGCCCGCCTTGTTTTCGGCGATCCACTCGCGGGCGAATTCGCCATTCTGGATGCGCTCCAGCATTTTCTTCATCGTCTGGCGCGTTTGCTCGGTAACCACTTGCTTGCCGCCGGTGTAATCTCCATATTCGGCGGTGTCGCTGACGGAATAGCGCATGTAGTTCAGCCCGCCCTGATAGATCAAGTCGACGATGAGTTTCAGCTCATGGAGACATTCGAAATATGCGATTTCGGGTTGGTAGCCCGCGTCAACGAGCGTCTGAAATCCGGCTTTGATCAATTCGCTTACGCCGCCGCAGAGCACGGCTTGCTCGCCGAAAAGATCCGTTTCGGTTTCTTCCTTGAATGTAGTCTCGATCACGCCGGCTCGGGTGGCGCCGAGAGCCTTGGCGTAGGAAAGCGCGAGCTGCTTTGCGGAGCCGGTGGCGTCCTGATGGACAGCGAGAAGCGCGGGAGTGCCGCCGCCTTCGATGAAAACTTCGCGGACGCGATGGCCGGGGGCTTTCGGCGCGACCATGGTGACGTCAATATCGCGCGGGAGCTGGATGGTGGCGTAACGCACGTTGAAGCCGTGCGCGAACATGAGCATCTTGCCGGCGGTAAGATGACGCGCGATTTCCTTTTCGTAGATCGCGGGCTGCGCGGTGTCTGGAGCGAGAATCATGATCACATCGGCCCAGGCGGCGGCATCCGAAACAGCTTGCACCGTGAGCCCGGCGGCGACTGCTTTTTCGCGCGACTTGCTTTCGTGATGCAGGCCGACGCGGACGGTGCAGCCGCTATCGCGCAGGCTGAGCGCGTGGGCGTGGCCCTGCGAGCCGTAGCCGACGATGGCGATCTTTTTCTTCTGGATGAGAGCGATATCCGCGTCGTGATCCTGATAGATCTTGGCCATTCCCTGCTCCTTTGGGTTCGGTTGATGCTGCTACTCGCGATTTCGCTGCGATCAGACGGAGTGGGATGTCTCCGGCTCGTCGGAATTCACGCTGGCACTGGCACCATCGCGCAGGCGCGGCCGTTTGACGCCGCGAGTCATCACCACCTGGCCGGTCCGCACCATTTCCAGAATGCCGAACGGACGCAGAACATCTTCGAGCGCGCGAATTTTTTCCTCCGTGCCGGTAATTTCGACGATGAGTGAATTGGGCGCGAGGTCTACGACGCGAGCGCGAAAGACGCGGACAATCTCCATCAAACGATGGCGCGATTCTTCGGCGGCTTCGACTTTGATCAGCGCCAGGCTGCGGCCGATTGTTGAGACGTGCGTGACGTCCTCGACAGAGAGGACATTAACGAGCTTGTAGAGGTTCGCCTCCACACGCTGCGCCGCGCCTTCGCTGATCCCCGCGACAATCGTCATGCGCGAAATTCCGGGACGCTCGGTATGCCCGACGGCGAGCGATTCGATGTTGTAAGCGCGGCGGCGGAAGAGCGACGCGACGCGGTTCAGCACGCCGGGTTGGTTCTCGACGTAAAGAACAAATATGTGCAGCTTCTCGTTTTCAGGCATCGGACGCTTTCTCGACGAGCGGGCTCGGCCTACGAATCATCGCGTGCAGATCCGCTCCTGCCGGCACCATCGGATAAACGGAATCTTCCTGTTCAACGTGGAAATCGATCAACGCGGGCCCGGGATTTCTTCGTGCGGCTTCGAGCGCCGGGCCAACTTCGGCGCGCGAGCGAACGGACATGCCCTGAATTCCAAACGCTTCGGCGAGCTTGGCGAAATCCGGACTGAGAATCGGAGTGGAAGCGTAGCGGCCATCGTAGAAAAATTGCTGCCATTGCCGCACCATCCCGAGATAGCCGTTATTGATGATGGCAATTTTTACGGCGATTTTTTCCTGCACGATAGTAGCGAGCTCAGGCATGGTCATCTGGAAGCCGCCATCGCCGGCGACCACCCAAACTTCGGCGTCAGGCCGGGCAAATTTCGCGCCGATCGCAGCGGGCAGCGCGAAGCCCATGGTACCGAGACCGCCCGATGTAATCAGCGTGCGCGGCTTCTCGTGATGGTAATACTGCGCTTCCCACATCTGATGTTGTCCGACGTCAGTGACCACGACCGCATCGCCATTGGTGGCGCGCCATAGATCGTGAATCACATGCGCCGCATATAGATGCCCGCTATCCGGAAGATTCTGAATATCGCGCACCGAAGAGTCGTGTTTCAGGCTGTCAATGTAAGCGAGCCAGTCGCCGCGATTCGTTTGCTTTACGCCTGGCAGCAGATTCTGGACGATTTCGCGCAGATCGCCGATCAGCGGAATATCCACGTGGACATTTTTATTGATCTCGGCAGGATCGATCTCGATGTGAATTTTCTTGGCGCCAGGCGCATAGGTTTTCAGATTGCCGGTAACGCGATCGTCGAATCGCATTCCACAAGCCAGAAGCAAATCCGATTCCTGAATTGCGGTGTTCACCCAGGCTTCGCCGTGCATGCCCATCATCCCGAGCGAAAGTGGATGCGAGGCAGGAAAGCCGCCAAGGCCGAGAAGAGTTTCGGCGACAGGGATCGAGGCCTTTTCCGCGAAAGACATCATTTCGCGCATCGCACTCGAGAGAATAATTCCGTGGCCGGCGAGAATTACGGGGCGGCGCGCTTCGTTAATCAGCGCTAGGGCTCGTTCCAGATCATCAGGCTTCGGAAAGTGAACCGGCTCCAGGCGCCGAACTTTCGGCGCGGCAGCGTCCCAATCAAATTCGCAGGAAGAATTCTGCGCGTCCTTGGTGATGTCGACGAGCACGGGGCCGGGACGGCCAGACGCGGCAATGTGAAACGCTTCGCGCAGGCTCGGAGCGATATCTTTCGCGCGCGTCACCAAATAATTGTGTTTCGTGATCGGCAGCGTGATGCCGGTGATGTCGGTTTCCTGGAATGCATCCGATCCGATGAGCTTGCTACCAACTTGCCCCGTGATGCACACGATCGGCGAAGAATCGAGCATCGCCGTCGCGATTCCGGTGACCATGTTCGTGGCGCCGGGCCCGGAGGTGGCAATCGCAACGCCAACTCCGCCGCCGGCCCGCGCGAAGCCATCGGCCATGTGCGTCCCGCCTTGTTCATGGCGGACCAGAACGTGATGCACGCTGTAGCGCGTCATCGCGTCGTACGTCGGAAGAATCGCGCCGCCCGGATAGCCGAACACCACTTTAACGCCGAGGCGTTCGAGACATTCCCAGACGATCTCGGCACCCGTCTTGATCACTTCCCGCACCCCTATTCGGTACTGGAAACTTTGGGCGGCCGACTCCGCACAGCTCGGCCGCCCGTAAAGCTATCTGCTTAGTTCTGCCAGTAGGCCTGACTTTCCTCAAGTAGTCCAATTTATATTGTTGAGACTATTGATAAATTCTACTTATGCCTTGTGAAAACGATGTTTGCGCTCAAAATCGGAAAATTCCGGTCGCGCGTCCTCCGTGGCGGGGTTCGGAACGACGGGGGAATGCTGCCTCGGAACAATCATGAGCCTAACACGTGTAGCGGGTGCAGGAAGATCAGCTGGAGCAGATGGTGCGCTCTCGTTAACCCAGCGCTGCGGCCGCTTAGTTCGTAGTGCGGGTTGCGGAGTTTCTGACAGCGGGCACTGGAGTCGTCGAACCGGACGTTTCCTGGACGCGGCGCGCTGCTGGATAGCATCCGAGGATGCGGAGCTTCTCGGCCTTGGCGCGCAACTCATCGAGCGCGGCGGCCACGTGAGCGTCGGCAACCGAGCCTTCGATATCCAGGTAGAAACTGTAATGCCACGGACTGCCGCGCAGCGGCCGGCTTTCGATCTTGAGCAGATTGATTTCGCGGTTCGCGAATGTGCCCAGCGCGGAATAAAGCGCGCCGGGCTGATGTTTCAGCTTGACCACCAGCGAAAGTTTGTTGGCCACCGGGCTGACGCGCGGCTCGCCGGAGAGCAGCACGAAGCGAGTGTAATTTTCGCGATGATCCTCGAGATTTTCCTTCAGTATCGCGCCACCATAAATTTCCGCGGCGCGACGCCCGGCAATGGCCGCCACTTTCGGATCGCCTCGCTCGATCACTTCCCTGACGCTCCCGGCCGTGTCTCCGGCAACTACGCGCTGAATTTCCGGATGCTGCACGAAAAATCCCAGGCATTGCGCGAGCGCGACAGGATGCGATTGCACTTCGCGAATCTGGCAGATGGATGAGCCTGGGCAGCCGATGAGATTGTGAGCGATAGAAATCGCAACCTCATTTACGATCAGCAGCGACCCCTCGAGCAGCAAATCGTAGGACTGGTGCACGGAGCCGGCCAAAGTATTTTCGAGCGGGGCCAGCGCCAGGTCGGCAATCCCCGCAGGGATTGCCGCGAAGAGCGCTTCGAAGGTGTCGCACGGAACGAGACGCACATTTTCGCCGAGAAGCGCGACGATCGCCTCTTCGCTGAAAGCTCCGCGCTCTCCCTGGAATGCGACGCGCGGAATGTCTGTGCGGCCTGGCGTTGGCATCAATCTTTTTGTTGCGCCGAGCGTTTAGCCAGACTTGGCTACCACGCGCTCGAGTTTCTGCGTGAGTTCGTCGGCGCGCATCGAATTGCCGGTGCGGCGCTCCGCTCCGGCTGTCAACTGTAACAGCAAAGAGCTATTTGGCGCTTCCCGCAGGGCAGATTCATACTGCTCGGCGGCTTCGACGTAAAGACCGAACGCGGAGAAAGTTGACGCGCGCCCCATTCCGCGGACTAAAGCATCGCGCGAATCCCACTCCTGGAGCAGCTGGCGCAATTTTTCCTCGTCGGAGGCGGCGAGGACAGAGAAGGATACTTCGTGGGTGCTGCCGGATGAGTCCGTCATTTTCAGAATGAGCGGAGCGGAGGAACCGCGCTCGCGATACGAAGCAAGGGCGTGGCGCAAGTCTTCGGAATCGAGTGAGCCTTTTTTGCCGGGATCTCCGGCTCGGCGCCAAAGCTCTTTCTCGCTGCCCTGCGCCGCGAGCGTTAAGGTCACATCGCCCGTGACCGCGGAGGCGTTCCAAAGTACGACCAGATGTTGGATCTCCACCGCGCCATCATCCGGAGGCGACATGAAAATTGTTTCGCGCTGCGATTTTCCGCGCGTCGATGCCGGCTCGGCGTACTCGGACATCTTCTGCAGAATCTTTCCCTGCCGGACAGGCACCCATCCTTTATCTTTGGTGATTGTCTGGCGGCCCTCGGCGAGAACCACCGTCATGCTGCCGGGCCCTTTGCAGCGCAGCCGCTCGCCGTCAATGAGCGGACGGCCGCCGCTCTTGCCGACTGTCAGTGCTTTTGCGGTCTGCGAATCCGCCTCCATCAATTCGGCGGAGCAGTTCACGTCGATCACCACACCCGCAAACATGGTCTGTTGAGCCTGCGTGAACCGCGGCATGAACAAAAGCGCGGCAACGATACCGGAAAAGCAAATCGGCCGAAGCGAAGAGCGCGAATGAGGTTTCATGTCAGTGTCCACGAGTTTCATCGTCCAGCGGCCTATACGCGTCCTCGTCTTGCTTGAACAATAACAGACCCCAAGCCAGGGTGAATAGCCGCTTCACGAACAGAATGATGCCGATCAAATGGCGCTCAACTTTTTGATCGATCAGCAACGCGGCCGCGACGAAAAGCGAATCGTCCCACATCAAGTGGTGCACGTTTACCGCGTAGATGCCTGCCGCAATGGCGACGACTACCATCAGAAACGCCAGCAAACCGCTCAGTCTATGATGCGCGATCCCGCCATATGGTTCGGCGGCACGATACCGCCAGCGCAGCACCGCAACCGGAACCAGGATTGCCAGGGCAAGGACCAGGTCGAGAACCCAGCGGCCGGCGAGCGTGAGTTTCTGCAGCGGGTGATGCAGCAGCGTATAGGCGGCGCAGGCGTGAATGTAAACGCCGGCGAAAAGCTTTCCGCGATGCCCGGGAAGCGGATGAAGATCGCCGCTGGCGGTGGCTTTTTGACCGCGCCCGATGAACACGATTTTTCCGGTGAAGAAGCCGTGATTACCGGCAATCTGAGGATCGTCCCACTGGACCGTTTGCTCAATGAGGCCGTCGAGCGGGCCGTAGTCCACGTAGAACTCGCGGCTGCTGAAGCCTTCCTTCGAAACAAATAACACGCGCTCGAGCGCCCAGGAAGCCCAATTGGGAGGAGGCGCGAGCGCGGCAGTGGTGGCGGCCGCGGAAAGAGATTTTACTTTCCAATCCTGCGCGCCGGCATTTTGATCGATGTAGCGGACATCCACCGTTTCGACCATGCGCTTTGGGCTTTCGTTGTCGCCCGCGACTGGGAAACCAGCGTATGCGGCAAGCGGCGCAAACTGCCGTTGGTAGAGGGCGAGCTGCGGACCCAGCGCTAGAGATTGAAACGTGGCCACATAGATTGGCACGCCCGGCCCGCTCGCGGGAGACGCGGGCGTGAGAGCGAGCGTGTCGCCGAGGAATTGGTAATCGTCGTCCATCTGATCGGGAAAGGGCGTGAAATCGACGTCAACTCCGATAGCGGCCGGCCGCTCTGCTGCAATCGTTGCCACGAGTTGCTGAAGCTGCTCCCTTTTCGTGTAGTCGTAATCGTGCGACGAGGCGCGCGTCATGGGCATGGACGCGATATCCACGACCGCGATATTTGCGTCGCTGGGATTGAATTTCGACATAAGCCGAAGCTCGAGAATGTCGTAAGTGGCTTCGCGCAATTGCTCGCCGAAGGCCGTTTTTTCGAGGCCCCAGTTGGCGAGCGAAAGAAGCGCGGTGATCAGCAGACCGATGAAAACGTCCGCGAGGATGTGCGAGCGATGATGAGCGGCGATTGGATGCGCAGAAGGAGAATTTGCGTGCGGCGGCTTGTGAGCGGGACGAGGAGGCTTCTTGCTGCCGCGGCGCGGTTTCATCGCAATAGTGCCCGTATCCCAGTCGACCGCTCGGCGGCCGCACTAAAAGAAGTCGCTAGTTTCGGGTGCGTCCATACTAAGTAAAGAACATGGGAGGGTCAATCTCGGAAGGCCTGCGCGAAGCCACGGAAGGCCTGCGCGAAGCCACGGAAGGCCGTTTGCACGGGCAGAAGCTCTTGACGCGCCACACTCGCAACCATAAGATTGCTAAAGCGCGCTCCAAAGGGCGTGTTCCGAATTTCATGCAGAGTGGCTGAGGGGTACGGGCCCGACGAAGCCACGACAACCGGACCAGTTCAGGTAGACAACACACAACTGGTCGCTCGGTGCCAATTCCCGCCCGGTTCGCGGGGGACATGATCATTCGGAAGATAGGCGAAGTCTCATTCCCCAAACCCGGATGAGGCTTTTTGTATTTATGGGCGCGCAGGGCCCAGCGCAGCCCCGGAGATGCGGCCATGAGTGTGAATTATTCTTTGCAATGTCGCGAGTGCCATCGCGACTACGGAAATATCCCGTCGTCAATCTGCACAGATTGCCTGGCGCCGCTGGAAGTGCACTATGACATGGACGCGGTACGCGGAAGATTTACACGCGAGGCGATCGCTGCGCGTCCGGCAAATCTTTGGCGCTATGCGGAATTGCTGCCCAAGCCCGAGGGATACGATTCAGGATTGCCCGTGGGCATGACGCCGCTCGTGAAAGTGCCGCGGCTCGGAGAAAAGATTGGATCGCGTCGGCTTCTAGTGAAAAACGACGCAGTCTGCTTCCCTACCCTTTCATTCAAGGATCGCGTGGTGGCAATGGCATTGGCGCAGGCTAGGAATTTTGGGTTCGAAACTGTGAGCTGCTCTTCCACCGGGAATCTGGCGAATTCGGTGGCGGCTCAGGCGGCGCGGCATGGATTTGAAGCATGGATTTTTATTCCGGCGGATCTCGAAGCTGCGAAAGTGGTGGGAACGCAAGTATACGGAGCGCGAGTCACGCGCATCTCGGGAAATTACGATCAGGTGAACCGGCTCTGCTCCCAGATCGCGGATCGTTATCGCTGGGGATTCGTGAATATTAATTTGCGGCCGTATTATGCCGAGGGATCGAAGACCGTCGGGTATGAGATCGCCGAACAGCTTGGTTGGCGCTTGCCGGATAACGTAGTAGTGCCGATGGCCGGAGGATCGTTGATCACGAAGATCAGCAAGGCATTCGGCGAATTGATTTCGCTGGGCTTGGTGGAAGCGAAGACGGTGAAATTTTTCGGGGCGCAGGCGACCGGTTGTTCGCCGATTGCGGATGCGGTGAAGAACAATAAGGACGAGCTCGATCCGCAGAAACCCTCGACGATTGCCCGTTCTCTGGCGATCGGCAATCCGGCGGACGGGATTTATGCCACGCGCGTTATTCGCGCAAGCGGCGGGTGGGCGGAGGATTGCTCGGACGCGGACATCGTCGGGGGAATTGAATTGCTTGCGTCGAGCGAAGGAATTTTCACGGAGACTGCCGGCGGAGTGACCGTCGCATGCGCGCAGGCGCTTTTGGCGCAAGGGCGCATTGGCGCGGATGAAGAAACCGTCCTATGCATCACGGGCAACGGATTGAAAACCACCGACGCGCTCGCCGGGCGCTTTCAGCTTGATGAGGCGATCGAACCGAAGATTGCTGCTTTCGAGAAATATATGGGGAACGCGGTGGCCGCTACGGCTTCGGCCTAGCGCGGAATGGCCGTTCGCGTTCAAGTTCCTGCCAGTACTGCAAACCTGGGTCCGGCATTTGATTGCGCGGCGATCGCGCTAAATCTTCATCTGCGCGTTTCGGCGGAGCCTCGCGCGGCGGCTGGATTCGAAGTGCGTTATCGCGGAGTGAATGAGGATCGCGTTCCCCCGGACGATCAGAATCTTGTCGTGCGTGCGATCCGAAAAATTGCGGGCGCGGCACCGCAGGTGATTACCGGAGCGCGGATTGAAATTGAGAATGAGATACCAATCGGCGTCGGGTTGGGATCGAGCGCGGCGGCGATTGTGGCGGGAATATTGGTAGGAGCGGAACTCGCAGGCCGCAGAATCGAGCGCGCCGAAATCCTTCGCGAAGCTGCCGCGATAGAGCATCATCCCGATAACGTTACGGCAGCGCTTTGCGGAGGATTCGTCGTTGCGGGGAGGATTGGCGGCGACGGTGCGGGGAACGGTGAGGTAATTTATCATCGCTGCGACGTTTTGGAATCGCTCGATTTCGTTGTCGTCACTCCTGATCGTCCACTCCCAACCGAAAAGGCGCGGGGTGTGCTGCCGGCGGAATATTCGCGCCAGGACGTCGTGCAGAATTTGCAACGTGTGGCTCTCTTGACCGCCGCGTTTTGCTCGGGAACTGGCTTCGTGCCCGAGATATTCCGCGATCGCATTCATCAGCCCTACCGGAGCGGCTTAATTCCAGGGATTGTGGAGTGCCTCGAATATCGGCAGGAGGGACTTGCCGGAATTTTTATCAGCGGCGCGGGATCGTCCGTGATGGCCCTTGCCACTGGGAACGCCGAAAAGATTGGCGAAGCGCTCGTCGAAAAATTCCGACACCGCGGCGTCGCGGCGCGCGCCACTCATCTGAAGGCCGACAATTGCGGCGCGAGGATTCTGTAACAACGTTGCGGGTCGCCGTCGCATTTAGTAAAGAAACTCGCCGCTAGCAGCACTATAAAACCAAGCTCACGCCGGCGCTACGACACACCACCTTCTTCCTGCGTTTACCCCAATCCAATCCGCACTTATACTTCAGACAGCGCCGCAAAATTCGCTGCATGCCCTGCGGCTTCACGATTGATGTCACCTATGCCCACTGCATTTCTACAATGTTTGGACGAAACTTGCCGGCGGCGATACTCGCTCGATGCCAGGGAGTATCGCTGCGACTCGTGCGGAAGTTTGCTCGATGTGGAATACGAGATGGCGGCCCCGGATCGCGCAGCGCTTCTGGCAGCGTGGGAAATGCGCAGATCGAGTGCAGCTATCGAGGATCAAAGCGGCGTGTGGCGATTTCGGGATTTGTTGCCGTTTGTCGCCGCGGGCGGCAGTGTCGTCACGCTGGCCGAAGGCAATACTCCACTCGTGGAAGCACCGCGCGCCGGCAAATGGGCCGGCGGAGTGCGGCTTTTCGTAAAACATCAGGGCGCGAATCCCACCGGCTCGTTCAAAGATTTGGGCATGACGGCGTGCGTCACGCAAGGCGCGATTTTGGGTTGTGGCGTGGTGGCGTGCGCTTCGACGGGAAATACCTCGGCGTCGATGAGCGCCTACGCTGTGCGCGCCGGAATGAAGGCGCTCGTTTTCGTGCCGGCGGGAAAAATTACCGCGGCGAAATTGGCGCAGGCGCTCGAATTTGGCGCGACGGTGGTCGAGATAGCCGGAAATTTCGATCAGGCTCTACAACTTCTGCGCTCACTCGCTCGGGAATTGAACCTCTACCTGGTGAATTCGCTGAATCCATTCCGGCTGGAAGGACAGAAGACGATTGTGTTCGAAATCCTCGAGCGCCGCGCGTGGCGCGTTCCGGACTTTATCGTCGTGCCGGGCGGCAATCTCGGAAATGTCTCGGCAATTGGAAAAGGATTATGCGAATTGCGCCGCTGGGGATTCATCGAAACGCTGCCGCGGCTGGTGGTGACGCAAGCAGCCGGCGCGAATCCTTTTTATCACATGCTATCTACCGGCGCAGCGGAACTATCGCCGATTGCCGAACCACAAACGGAAGCCACGGCAATTCGCATCGGGAATCCTGTTAACTGGAAAAAAGCGCTTCGGGCGGTTCGCGCGACAGATGGAATTTGCGAGTCCGTGAGCGATGTGGAAATTTTCGCCGCGAAAGCAGAATTGGCCAAGGATGGAATCGGCTGCGAGCCGGCCTCGGCTACCACTCTCGCTGGTATTCGGAAATTGACCGCAGCCGGGAAAATTGCCGGCGGTGCGGACGTCGTGGCGATTCTCACCGGAAATCAGTTGAAGGATCCAGAGAGCGGGCTCCGCGGTGAGCTGGAATTGGCACGGCGGCGCCTAAGTGTTGAGGCAAACGCAGAAAAATTGCGAGAAGCGATCGAGCAATTGCTGTAACGGAATGGACGAACTCTGACGCGCGCTTAACCTTGCAGCAATAACTCCTTGGCGCGCTCCGCAGCTTTCACCACCGCCTTGATCAAAGTCACGCGCAGCTTTCCATCCTCCAATTCCAAAATGCCGTCGATGGTGCAACCCGCAGGAGTAGTCACCGCCTCTTTCAGCAGCGCCGGATGATCCCCTGTATCCAGCACCATGGTGGCCGCCCCTTCCACCGTTTGCGCAGAAAGCAGCGTAGCCAAGTCGCGCGGCAATCCCACCTTCACTCCCGCTTCCGCCAACGACTCCAAAATAATGTAAATGAACGCCGGCCCGCTTGCGGAAAGTCCGGTGATTGCGTCCATATGTTTTTCATCGACGATCACTGAGCGCCCGACTGCTTCAAATAATTTCCGCGCGAATTCCAGATGCTCCGGCTTGGCATGCGAGCCGCCCGCAACCGCGGTCATGCCGTGACCCACGAAACAAGGCGTGTTCGGCATCGCGCGAACAACCGGAACTCCAGCAGGCAATACTTTTTCGATGTACGACGTTGGCACAGACGCGGCGATGGACACCACCAATTTTCCTTTATGCAGCGCCGGACGAATTTCCTCCATCACCCCGCGCACGATTTGCGGTTTGACGCACACCAAGATGATGTCGGCCTGCCGCACTGCCTTCAGATTGTCGGTGAGGACAGTGATGCCAAGAGTTTTCGCGCGCGCAGCAGCCTTTTCCGGGTGAAAGAGAGTGGCGCAAGCCGCTTCGGCGCGAAATAGCCCGCGTTTCAGAAATGCTTGCAATAGAATGCCGCCCATTTTTCCAGCCCCGAGGACGGCAATGCGTGGATTCGCCCCGATACCCGATTGTGCAGGGAGTGCGCGCGATTTCGATTTTGAAGGAGTCATCTCCGCCCGTTCGTGGCTCGGCGCGAATTTCTGCGCGAGCAGGAAGTTGCGATGGAATTTCTCACAGTTGCTTGCGGGTCACAACCGCATCCGGCTTCGACCGGCTCTGCTCCGCGTGCACGGCGTCCAATTGATGCGGCAAAAGCCCACGATCGGCGAGCAGTTCCGCATTTAGAATTGCCGCGCCGGCCGCGCCGCGGATGGTGTTGTGCACCAGCACAGTGAATTTGAAGTCCGCCAAAGGGCACGCCCGAATGCGGCCCACGCTTACGGTCATGCCGCCGCCGGCATCGCGATCGCGGCGAGGCTGTGGGCGATCGTCCTCGATGCAAACTTGGATTGGCTGCGCGGGCGCAGTCGGGAGACCAAGCTTCTGCGGCTCTCCGGCAAACGAAGCCAGCGATTCCGCGACATCGCCCGCCGAGGGGCGCGCTTTCAATTTCACGGAAACAGCCGCTAGATGGCCGTCAATTACCGGCACTCGATTGCACTGCGCGCTGATTTTGATCTCCGCGAACTGAATTGAATTCTCCGCCAGCCTCCCGAGAATTTTCCTCGGCTCGGTCTGCAATTTTTCTTCCTCGCCGGAGATGAACGGGATCACGTTTTCCGTCGCATCAAGCGAAGCCACCCCGGGATATCCGGCGCCCGAAAGCGCTTGCATGGTGACGACAAAAACTTCCGTCACTCCAAATGCATCCTCCAGTGGCTTGAGCGCCATCGCCAAGCCAACCGTAGAACAGTTCGGATTCGTGACAAGGTATCCATTGCGAAATTTCCGGCGCTCTTTCTGCCAGGCAATGAGATCCAAGTGCACGGGATTCACCTCCGGGATCACCAACGGAACATCTTCATCCATGCGGTGATTACGCGCGTTACTCACCACCGGATAGCCCGCGCGCGCGAAATTCTCCTCGATCGGCCCAGCCACGCTCGAGTCCAGCGCGGAAAGCACGAAATCGCAATCCAGATCCGGCTCGGCAGCTTTTACTTCCAAATCCGCCACCTCGTCCGGAATCGGCACTTCCTGCATCCAGCGCGCGGCTTCGCGGTACGTGCGCCCGGAGGATCGCTCCGACGCCGCAAGTTCGGAGATGCGAAACCATGGATGGCTCGCAAGCCCGCGAATCATCCGTTGGCCGACGGCGCCAGTGGCACCCAGGATTCCGACGCGCCAGGTCATCGCGAGCCTCCTCCAGCCGCACCGAGTTTCCCATTTTCCGGTTGGCCAACCCAAGTGCCCGGCGCGTCCGGACGCGCAGCATTCCGAACAAGCAGCGGAATCCGCTCCTGCATCAAAAATTTGAGCGCGCGCGGATGCACCACCTTCGCGCCGCTATTCGCCAGGTCGAGCGCCTCTTCGAAGCTGAGTTGCTCGAAGCGCTGCGCGGCGGAATGGTGGCGCGGATCGGCGTCGAAGAAGCCGTCAACGCTCGTCCAGATGGTGAGATCATGAGCCCGCAGCGCGCAGGCCACGATCGCCGCGGAATAATCGGAGCTGTTGCGGCCAAGCGTGGTGATCTGCCCCTCGGGCGTGGCAGCGACGAAGCCCGTTACCACCGGCACAGTGCCCGCTTCGAAGTAGCGATGCAGCGCCTCGTTAATTTTCGGATACGACTCGGCCAGTTGCGGATGCGGATCATCGCGATCCCCATCGGTAACGATCAGATGGAACGCATCGAGCGCTTCGGAATTTACACCGAGCGTGCGCAGCGCGGCCGCGAATAGACGGCTGCTCCAGCGTTCGCCGAAAGATACGACCTCGTCGGAAACGCCGGCAGGAGTCTGCGCTTCGCCCCCACCGGAAACGACGGTGGCCAGCTCGAGCGAGATTTCAGCGAGCTCGATGCGCAGCTGAAATTCCTGCTCCTCGCCGGAATAAAGATCGCGAGCCACGTGCAAATGCATGCGCGCCACTTCCTGGGCTTCCACCAGCGCGGATTGCGCATCGCGCAAGCGCAGGTCGCGCGTGATGTTGTAAAGGCGATCGGTAACGCCGCGCAGAGCGGACACGACCACGGCGATTCGTTCGTATTGCGCGGCTTCGGCAACATGGCGCGCGGCGCTGAGAATATCCTCAGCGGACGTCAAAACGCTGCCGCCAAATTTCATTACGCGCACGCGATTCGATGCGGGCGTCGCAGCGCTTTCCACGGAGCGATCGAGCTTTCGCAGCGCAGCATCGCTACGCGCCGATTCTTCGTTTCTTTCATAGTTCAGTTCGTTCGCCTCGGGTGCCATTTCATCCTCTTATCCGACGGTGGCCTGGTGGTATAGGACCGCCTCCTGGTTTGTGTCATGTGCCGCGCTCTGCCGCCATTTTCAGCGCCCTAAAACAAAAAACCCGCCTGCCAGGTCATCTTCTGGCGGCGGGCTCGGGCTGCTGATTTGGGTTTAGGCTCAGCTGCCCGGGGCGCCAGAAGGCGTATCCGTAGTGGTGCGCATAATAAGGCGCATCCACTTGACCGGCGACGGGTTCTGGCTCCGAGAATTCATGACTCCACCACTTTAGAGGGCGCGGAAATTATTGTCAACCGACAATATGGCCTCAAGATTACAAAATCGTGACAATCCCGCACTGACCTCGCGACTGGTGAACGCAAAATCTGCCGCGAACCCCCCGGGGGCGAAGTGATAGTATTCCTAGCATGATGGATCGATTCACGATTGGACTCGTCCAGATGAAATGCTCGACGACGGTGGACGAGAATCTGGCGATCGCGTTGAAGAAGATCCGCGAGGCGGCGGGGCGCGGAGCGCAGATTATCTGCCTGCAGGAATTATTCCGTTCGCAATATTTTTGCCGCGAAGAAAATCCGGAGCTGTTCGGATTGGCTGAGCCGATTCCCGGCCCATCGAGCGACGCGCTGGCCGCGCTGGCCAAAGAATTGGGCGTTGTGATTGTGGGCTCTTTATTCGAACGGCGCGGGTCGGGCGTTTATCACAATACGGCCGTGGTGATCGATGCGGATGGCTCGCTCCTCGGGCTTTATCGCAAGATGCACATTCCGGACGATCCGCTCTACTACGAAAAATTTTATTTCACGCCGGGCGATCTGGGATTTCCGAATTTCGATACGCGATTCGGGCGCATTGCGGTGCTCGTTTGCTGGGATCAGTGGTACCCGGAAGGAGCGCGGCTTGCCAGCCTTGGCGGGGCGAGCATTTTGTTCTATCCGACGGCAATCGGCTGGCATCCTTCCGAGAAGCAGCAGCACGGCGCGTCGCAGCTCGACGCCTGGCGGACCATTCAGCGCTCGCACGCGATCGCCAACGGAATTTACGTAGCGGCGGTAAATCGTGTCGGCTACGAAGGCACCCAAGATAGTGGCCTCGAATTCTGGGGAGATTCTTTTGTCTGCGATCCATTTGGCCAAGTGCTCGCTGAAGCGCCTACGGATCGCGAAGATATTTTGATAGTGGAATGTGATCCGCGCCGCATGGAAGATGTGCGCCGAAATTGGCCGTTCCTGCGCGACCGGCGCATCGACGCTTACTCACCTATCCTGCAACGATGGCGCGATTGAGAGCGAAGATCGCGCGACCTCCAGTTCCCTGCTCGCTCGGCTTCCGCATGCCGGCGGAGTGGGAACCGCACGAAGCAACCTGGCTTGCCTGGCCCCACGAAAAAACCGACTGGCCTGGAAAATTCGAACCGATTCCGTGGGTCTATGCGGATATCGTGCGGAATCTGGCGCGCGTCGAGCGCGTGCGTATCTTAATTCGCGGCGCAGCGATGCTGCGGCGCGTGCGCGAAATTTTGAAGCAGAGCGAAGTGAATCTTGCGGCGGTGGATTTCTATCTGGTGCCCACCGATCGCGGATGGACGCGGGATTTTGGACCGATATTTGTAAAAAATACAGAAGGCGACGTAGCGATTACGGATTGGAAGTTTAGCGGCTGGGCGAAGTATGCGAATTCCAAGCGCGACGACGCGGCGACCTCGAAAATCTTGCCGCGCCTAAAATTGACCGCTTGGGAGCCGGTGCATCGGGAACGGCGCGTGGTGCTCGAAGGCGGGAGCATCGATGGCAACGGCTTGGGGACCATGCTCACGACCGAGGAGTGTCTCCTGAGCAAGGTGCAAGAGCGGAATCCGGGATTCGCGAGCGAAGATTATTCCGCAGTGTTTCGCGATTATCTCGGGATTACGAATTTGCTTTGGCTGAATCGCGGAATCGCCGGCGACGATACGCATGGGCACGTGGATGACCTGGCGCGTTTTGTGAACGCGACGACCGTCGTGGCGGTGCTGGAGGATGACCCGTCGGACATTAATTTTGCGCCGTTGCAGGAGAATCTTGCGCGGCTCCGCGCCATGAAAGATCAGCACGGACGCGCTTTGCACGTGGAGACTCTGCCGATGCCTCGGCCCGTCTACTTCGACAGGCAGCGGCTGCCGGCCAGTTACGCGAACTTTTACATCGCGAACCGAATCGTCCTCGTTCCCGTATTTAATGATCCAAACGATCGCCTCGCGCTCGACAAGCTATCCTCGCTTTTCCCCAACCACGAGATCGTCCCCATTGCGTGCCGCGACCTGGTTCTCGGCCTCGGCACAATCCACTGCATGACCCAGCAACAGCCCAAGTAGCGCCCGCGCGTCCTTGACATCCAGAAGTGGCGGCGAGAGCATCGCTGCCTGTGGAGGAATTACTTCTATGGCCCCAGCTCGCCGCGATTTCATAAAAGACCTTCTAGCTAGCGGGGCATTTTCCGGATTGCTGGCCGCGCCGGGCGCGGCCCAGGCGGCTGCGAAAGCTTTCATGCAGAGCGCCGGAGGCGAGGGCAATTCTCAGGATGAATTTGATCCGCGGGCCCGCGATTTTTGGACCGCATTCGCGGATGCCACCGATACTTCAGCGCAATCAAGAAATGGTGTCCACGCGCGCGGCAAACCAGCCTCCGGCGGAACGGACCTGGGGCGTTCTCCGGTATTTTTGCAATTTAACAAGAGCAAGGGCTTCCGAGCGGTGAGCGACATCAAAGCCGAAGAACTCTTGCAGCACAATGGCGACGTAACCGTAGGGCTGAACGTAACGGGGTTCAAGGCCTCCGAGCCGGATAAGAAACTCTTCGAGCGGCTGCAGTCGGCGCAATTGCGGCTGGACATGATGCAGAACAAACCGTTCTTGAGCACGCTCGATCCCATGGCCTGGACAGCGATTGCCGCGCTTTTTCCAACAAAGAACGGCAAAATGCCGCCGCTGGCGAATCTAAGTTTCGATCCTGGCGCCACCTGGCAGAAGATGCAGAGCGTCGTTCTACCGGGCGGAACAGGGCGATGGGCGGTAAATTTCTCGATTCAAGAGAAAGCATCGATGTTTTCGAAAATCATGAAGAACTTGATCACCGAATTCGGCCGGTTCGCGCCCGCGCTGGGAATGCCGGCGATCAGCGTCGGCGCTCTCAGCGCCTTCACGGCTTTCTACGCGTATATCCATCCACCAAATACCACGCCGCTTTTCGAAACTTTGCCGGTAAATGTTTACGCCACCGCGCCGACGTGGAAAGAGTTGGCGGAATCGGAAGGGCTGCCGTTGGCTGCCGGCGATTACGTGCTGGTGCCGCGGAATCAGGTGAACGAAATCAAATCCGAGCTGGCAAATCTGGAATTGCAGCAAGGATACATCGTGCCGCGCGGAACCACGGGCTTGGAAATCTACAATGCCGCGCTCGACACGAAGAAAGTCCCGGACGTAACTTATGTGACGGTCAGCGCGAGGGTCCGTCCGTCGCAACTGATCGGCGTCGAGACGACCGGCTGAACCGCGCACACGCATAGCTCGTAGCAAAGCAAGCGGCGCCTTGAGCCTACTTTGCCTGCGCAGCATCCGAGGCCATTGACTTGATCGAAATTCTAAAAAACGTGCTGCTGATCATCGGCGCGCTCTTCCCGATCGTGAATCCAATCGGCGGCAGCCCGGTCTTCCTTTCGCTCACCAGCGATTACTCGCCGCAATCGCGGCGGCTGCTGGCCTGGCGCGTTTCGCTCAATAGCTTCGTGCTGCTCGTCGCGTCATTCGCCATCGGCACGCACGTCCTCTCTTTTCTTCGGCATTTCGCTGCCGGTAGTTCAAGTGGGCGGAGGATTGGTTGTCATCTCCACCGGCTGGGCGATGTTGAAGCAAAAAGACGAAGACGAGCGCGGCTCGGTTCGTAAAAACGTCTGCAGCGCAGATATCCTCAGCAACGCGTTCTATCCGTTGACGCTTCCTCTCACCGTCGGCCCGGGCTCGATTTCCGTCGCGATCACTCTCGGCGCCAACGAACCGCGCCATTTCGTCGTCGGCAACCTCCTGGCGGTCCTCTCAGCGACGATTGGCTCGGCAATAATCGCGCTAAGCATATATTTGTGTTACGGTTTTGCCGACCGCCTTGCCGCGGCCGTCGGCCCGACAGGAATGAACGTTATCCTGCGCCTTTACGCTTTCCTTCTAGTCTGCATCGGCGTACAGATTTTGTGGAATGGTATGAGCACGCTATTGAAGGCTCTGCCGCCAGCCGGCGCTTAAAATTTCAAGCCGTCAGTTCCGATTGAGTTTGTAACGAACCACGCGGTACCAGCATCCAATCCGACCGGAGGCAAATTTATGGCATCTAAATCCGACAAACGCAGTGCAAGTTACCAGCAACTAGAGTCCGGCAGCGAAAAAGCGAAGCCCCTGCTGCATCAAAGCGCCCGCGAAATTCAACCGTACGGAAAAATCGCCAAGCTCCCCATCGCACTCGACGAAAAAGTTTGCGCCGCGAGCGCCGAAAATCTCAATCAAATCCTCGCCGACACAATGACCCTTCGCGATCTCTATAAAAAGCACCACTGGCAGGTCGCCGGCCACACCTTTTATCAATTGCATTTGCTCTTCGACAAGCATTACGAGGAACAAAACGAACTCGTTGATACCATCGCCGAGCGCATCCAAAGTCTCGGCGCCATCAGCCTGGCGATGGCCGCCGATATCGCCGAAGAAACTAATATTCCGAGGCCGCCGCGCGGCCGGGAAGAAGTACCCGTGCAGATTTCGCGCCTTCTTGAGGCCCACGAATTGGTGCTGAAGGAAGCGCGTACCATGGCCAAGCAAGCGGACGATGCCGGCGACGACGGCACAAACGATGTGCTGGTCAGCGAAGTGATTCGCACCAACGAACTCCAGGTCTGGTTTCTGGCGGAGCATGCGGTGGATGTTCCGGCCGTGCGCGCGGATCAGACCAAAGCGGCGGGAGCGGGCCGCTAGTTCTTTTTCAAGCGCGACGTTACGGCGAGGTAACCCCGCGGTTTCGTGGAATCTTCACGAAATCGCGGGGGTACTCCGCCGTACCGATGGAGTCCTCACAGTTGAATCTTTCGCATCGTCGCGGCACATGAGGGCTTCACGCTATACACAGTACAGCTATAATTTCGCCGCGCGGCGGTCTCGGCTGCAAGCCGCCTTTGCAACGCTTGTGAAGTTGAAATGAAGCCGAAAATCCTCATCGTCGACGACCACGAAATTGTCCGTGAAGGTATCCGCACGCTCCTCAGCCGCACGCGCTCGGATTGGGATATTTGCGGCGAAGCTTCGAATGCCGAGGAAGCCCTAAGCGCGGTCCAGAAGCTTTCCCCGGATATTGTCATTCTCGACGTGACCATGCCCGGCCGCAGCGGCTTTGACGTCGCCCGCGAAATGAAGAAGATTCAATCCCCTAGCCGCATTCTGATTTTCACCATGCACGATTCCCCCAGGCTCGGCATGGAAGCGCGCGACGTCGGCGCGCAAGGTTACGTTTTGAAGTCCCAAGCCGCGCGCGACCTCGTCTTGGCAATCGAGCAGATTTTGGGAGGCGGCAGCTTCTTCGGCGTCACTCCCAAACTGGCGCCAGCTTAGCCCCCGAATCTTCCACCTTATCCACCGTTTCAGTGCATGCCCCATCGCACGCCGCCTAAAAAGATTGAGCTTTCGACACTCCTACGCGGAAATACAGGAAACACTGTACGGCTACCGTCCATCGTTCCGTGCTAGAAACTACAGGGTTTGTAGGACCTAGGCGGCGCACGGTCCTACCTCCTGTCCCGGCGCGAATTCCCCGGATTTGAGCGTGGAGGCCCACGTGAAGAAGTCTGATCGCAACGCATCCCTTCTGGTAGATCCCGCAGCTACCACCGGACCCTCAGCGGCAACCAACGGAGATTCCAAGCCTCGCCCGGATAGTTCGCCCGAAATGAAAATTATTTTGGAAAGCCTGCGCACCATGCGCAACGGCGATTTCAGCGTGCGGCTTCCCGGGTCATGGACGGGCCTGCCCGGCAAAATCGCAGATACATTCAACGATATCGCGGCCTCGAACCAGCATATCGCTCAGGACCTGGAGCGCATCGGTCAGGTAGTCGGCAAGGAAGGAAAGACCCGCGAGCGCACAAGATTCCACGAATCTCGCGGAGCCTGGGGCGCGATCGAAGTTTCGGTGAACACCCTCATCGACGACTTGCTTCGGCCGACCACCGAAGTAACCCGCGCAATCGCCGCCGTGGCGCAAGGGAATCTGACGCAAACAGTGCGCCTGGACGTGGACGGCCGCCCGCTGGAAGGCGAATTTTTGCGCTCAGCGCAAATCGTGAACACGATGATTCAGCAGTTGAGCGTGTTCACCGCCGAAGTCACGCGCGTGGCCCGCGAAGTGGGCACGGACGGAAAACTCGGCGGCCAGGCGCAAGTGCCCGGCGTGGCCGGAACCTGGAAGGATCTCACCGACTCGGTCAACTCCATGGCCAGCAACCTCACCGGCCAGGTGCGCAATATCGCCGAGGTTGCCACCGCCGTGGCCAGCGGCGACCTCTCGCGCAAAATTACCGTTGACGTCCGCGGCGAAATTCTGCAGCTCAAAGAAGCCATCAACACGATGGTCGACCAGTTGCGCTCGTTCGCTTCGGAAGTCACCCGCGTGGCCCGCGAAGTGGGTACCGACGGCGCGCTCGGCGGCCAGGCCGTAGTGCCCGGCGTGGCCGGAACCTGGAAGGACCTGACCGACTCGGTGAACGCCATGGCCGGCAACCTCACCGCGCAGGTTCGCAACATCGCCGAAGTCACCACCGCCGTGGCTCGCGGCGACCTCTCCCGCAAAATCACCGTGGACGTGAAGGGCGAAATTCTCGAGCTCAAGAACACCATCAACACCATGGTGGACCAGCTCAACGCGTTCGCCGGCGAAGTCACCCGCGTGGCTCGCGAAGTCGGCACCGACGGAAAGCTCGGCGGTCAGGCGCAGGTGCCCGGCGTGGCCGGAACCTGGAAGGACCTCACCGACAACGTGAATTTCATGGCCAGCAACCTGACCGGCCAGGTGCGCAACATCGCCGAAGTCGCCACGGCAATTGCCAGCGGCGACCTCTCACGCAAGATCACCGTGGACGTCCGCGGCGAAATTTTGCAGCTGAAAGAAACACTGAACACCATGGTGGACCAGCTGAACCGGTTCGCCGGAGAAGTTACGCGCGTGGCTCGCGAAGTCGGTACCGAAGGCCGCTTGGGCGGACAGGCCAACGTTCCGGGCGTGGCGGGAACCTGGAAGGACCTCACCGACTCGGTTAACTCCATGGCCGGCAACCTCACCGCGCAGGTTCGCAACATCGCCGAAGTCACCACCGCTGTCGCTCGCGGCGACCTCTCCCGCAAAATCACCGTGGACGTGAAGGGCGAAATTCTCGAGCTCAAGAACACGATCAACACCATGGTGGACCAACTCAACGCCTTCGCCGGCGAAGTCACCCGCGTGGCTCGCGAAGTTGGCACCGAAGGAAAACTCGGTGGCCAGGCGCAAGTGCCCGGCGCGGGAACCTGGAAGGACCTCACCGACAACGTGAACTTCATGGCCAGCAACCTGACCGGCCAGGTGCGCAACATCGCCGAAGTCGCCACCGCCGTCGCCCGCGGCGACCTCTCGCGCAAAATCACCGTGGACGTGAAGGGCGAAATTCTGGAGTTGAAAGACACCATCAACACCATGGTGGATCAGCTCCGTTCCTTCGCTTCGGAAGTCACCCGCGTGGCTCGCGAAGTGGGAACCGACGGAAAACTCGGCGGACAGGCGCAAGTGCCCGGCGTCGCCGGAACCTGGAAGGACCTCACCGACTCGGTCAATTCCATGGCCAGCAACCTAACCGGCCAGGTGCGCAACATCGCCGAAGTCACCACCGCAATCGCCAGCGGTAACCTCTCGAAGAAAATCACGGTGAACGTCAGCGGCGAAATTCTGCTGCTCAAAGAAACCATCAACACGATGGTGGACCAGCTCAACGCCTTCGCCGGAGAAGTTACTCGCGTCGCTCGCGAAGTCGGCACCGAAGGCCGCTTGGGCGGACAGGCCAACGTGCCCGGTGTGGCGGGAACCTGGAAGGACCTCACCGACTCGGTCAACTCCATGGCCGGCAACCTCACCGCGCAAGTCCGCAACATCGCCGAAGTCACCACCGCCGTCGCTCGCGGCGACCTCTCCCGCAAAATCACCGTGGACGTGAAGGGCGAAATTCTCGAGCTCAAGAACACCATCAACACCATGGTGGATCAACTCAACGCTTTCGCCGGTGAAGTCACCCGCGTAGCTCGCGAAGTCGGTACCGACGGAAAGCTCGGAGGCCAGGCCGAAGTCTCCGGCGTGGCCGGAACCTGGAAGGACCTCACCGACAACGTGAACTTCATGGCCAGCAACCTGACCGGCCAGGTGCGCAATATCGCCGAAGTCGCCACTGCCATCGCGACCGGCGACTTGTCGAAGAAGATCACCGTAGACGTGCGCGGCGAAATCTTGCAGCTGAAAGAAACGCTGAACACCATGGTCGAGCAGCTCCGTTCCTTCGCCGCGGAAGTCACCCGCGTGGCTCGCGAAGTAGGTAGCGAAGGCCGCTTGGGCGGCCAGGCCAACGTGCCCGGCGTGGCGGGAACCTGGAAGGACCTCACCGACTCCGTAAACGCCATGGCCCGCAACCTCACCGCGCAGGTCCGCAACATCGCCGAAGTCACCACCGCCGTCGCGCGCGGCGACCTCTCCCGCAAAATCACCGTGGACGTGAAGGGCGAAATTCTCGAGCTCAAGAACACCATCAACACCATGGTGGACCAGCTCAACGCCTTCGCCGCAGAAGTTACTCGCGTAGCTCGCGAAGTGGGAACCGGCGGAAAGCTTGGCGGCCAGGCGCAGGTACCCGGAGTGGCGGGAACCTGGCGCGACCTTACCGACAACGTCAACGTGATGGCCGCAAACCTCACCGAGCAAGTGCGCGGCATCGTGAAGGTCGTGACCGCCGTCGCGAACGGCGAACTCACACAAAAACTCACCGTGAACGCGAAGGGCGAAGTCGCCGCGCTCGCAGAAACCATCAACAACATGACCGACACGCTGGCCACCTTCGCCGATCAAGTCACCACCGTCGCTCGCGAAGTGGGCGTGGAAGGCCGCCTCGGTGGACAAGCTAACGTGCCCGGCGCCGCCGGTACCTGGAAGGACCTCACCGGCAACGTGAACCTGCTCGCCGATAACTTGACCAACCAGGTCCGCGCCATCGCCGAAGTGGCCACCGCAGTCACCAAAGGCGACCTCACGCGTTCCATTCAGGTGGAAGCTCGCGGCGAAGTGGCCGACCTCAAAGACAACATCAACACCATGATCGACAACCTGCGCCTCACTACCGACCGCAACACCGAGCAGGATTGGTTGAAGACCAACCTCGCCCGCTTCACCGCCATGTTGCAAGGCCAGCGCGACCTTGCCACCGTCGGACGCACTTTGCTCTCGGAGTTGGCTCCGCTCGTCGGCGCGCAGCAAGGAATCATCTACCAGATGGCTGCCGAAGAAACCGAAGCGCTGGTGCTCCTCTCCGCTTTTGCCGACGCCGCCGAAGACGAGGGACACCGCCATCATTTGCACGTCGGCGAAGGGCTAGTCGGCCAGTGCGCCGCTGAGAAGCGCCGCATGCTCATTTCCGACCTCCCGGAACATACCATTCCCATCCGCACGGCATTATTCCAGGCCACGCCGCGAAACATCATCGTGCTGCCGGTGCTTTTTGAAGACCGCGTGAAGGCGGTCATCGAGCTGGCTTCCGTCAGCACGTTCACCAATTCGCACCTCGCCTTCCTCGAGCAGCTCACCGCCAGCATCGGCATCGTGCTGAACAGCATTGAAGCCACCATGCAGACGGAAGGCTTGCTCAAGCAGTCTCAGCAACTGGCCACCGAGCTGCAAACGCAGCAGAAAGAGTTGCAGCAAACCAACGAGCAACTCGCCCAGAAGGCGCAGCAATTGGCCGAACAGAACGTCGAAGTCGAGCGCAAGAATCAGGAAATCGAGCAGGCTCGCGGCGCCTTGGAAGAAAAAGCCAAGGAACTCGCGCTCACCTCGAAATACAAATCGGAATTCCTCGCCAACATGTCCCACGAATTGCGCACGCCTCTGAATAGCGTGCTGATTTTGGGCCAGCAGCTCAGCGACAACCCCGACGGCAATTTGACCGCCAAGCAAGTCGAATTTGCACGCACCATTCAAGCCGCCGGCACTGACTTGCTGAACCTGATCAGCGACATTCTCGACCTTTCCAAGATCGAGTCCGGCACCGTCTCGGTGGAAGCCGAAGAAATTTACTTCTCCAGCCTCGTGGACATGGTCGTTCGCCCGTTCCGCCACGAAGCCGAAAACCGGCGCCTCAATTTCGAAGTCAGCACCGATTCGCAGCTCGCGCGCAGCTTGGTCACCGACTCGAAGCGTCTGCAGCAGATCATCAAGAACCTGCTCTCCAACGCCTTCAAGTTCACCGAGCAAGGAAGCGTGCAGCTTTCCGTGTTTTTGGCGAAGAGCGGCTGGACCGCATCTCATCCGGTGCTTTCCGCGGCCGGCTCGGTCATCGGGTTCGAGGTTTCGGACACCGGTATCGGAATTCCGGCGGATAAGCAGCGCATCATTTTCGAAGCGTTCCAGCAGGCCGACGCAGGAACCAGCCGCAAGTACGGCGGAACAGGACTGGGACTGGCGATCAGCCGCGAGCTGGCGCAGTTGCTCGGAGGCGAAATTCAGTTGCGCAGCACGCCGGGCAAAGGCAGCGCTTTCACGCTGTATCTGCCTCAAACTTACATGGGCTCGGCCATGCGCGGTCCGGTGGAAACGGATCGAAATTCCGCCACTTTCACCACCACGCTGCAATTGTCTTCCTTCAATATGCAGGAACGTGTCATCGAGCAAGTCCCCGACGACCGCGAGAATTTGGAATCCAGCGAGACGATCTTGCTCGTCGTCGAAGACGATCCGCACTACGCCCGCGTGCTCCGCGATTTGGCTCACGATAAGGGCTTCAAGGTGCTCGTTGCATCGCGCGGCGCCGAGGCTTTGGCGCTCGCTCGCGAATTCCATCCCACCGCTGTTTCCCTCGACGTTTTCTTGCCGGACATGCTCGGTTGGACCGTCCTGAATCACCTGAAACAGGATCCCACCACGCGCCATATTCCCGTGCAGATGCTGACGCTCGATGAAGACCGCCAGCATGGATTGGCCCGCGGCGCCTTTTCGTTCGTCACCAAGCCGACCACCAGCGAGGGCCTGGAAGCCGCCTTCACCCGCATCAAGGAATATTCGGCCGCGCGACGCAAGCGCTTGCTCATCGTCGAAGACAATCCTGCCGAACAATTGAGCATCCGCGAACTCCTCGGCTATGACGACATCGACGTCTCCATTGCCGCCACTGGCGCCGAGGCCCTTGACGCCATTCAAGCGCAGAACTTTGATTGCATGGTCCTCGATTTGCGCTTGCCGGATATGTCCGGCTTCGAAGTCATGGAGCGATTGCGCGAGCGCCAGGAATCGAGCGATCTGCCCGTCGTGGTCTTCACCGGAAAGGAACTTTCCGCCGAAGAAGATTCGCAACTCCACCTGCTGGCTCGCAGCGTGGTGGTCAAGGGCGTCGAGTCGCCCGAGAGATTGCTGGACGAGACGGCTTTGTTCCTCCATCGCGTCGTCGATCAGCTTCCTCCCGAAAAGCAAAAGATGCTCGAGCGCCTGCACCGCTCCGACGAAGCTCTGGTCGGAAAGAAAGTGCTCGTGGTTGACGACGACGTGCGCAATATTTTCGCCTTGAGCAGCGTTCTTGAGCGCCGCGGAATGCTGGTGCTCACTGCCGGCACCGGCCGCGAAGCCATCAGCATCCTCGAGTCCACACCCGACCTGGCCATCGTTTTGATGGACGTCATGATGCCGGAAATGGACGGCTACCAAACCATGCAGGTGATTCGCCAGAATCCCGCGTTCCGCCGTCTGCCCATCATTGCGCTCACGGCGAAAGCCATGAAGGGCGATCGCGAAAAATGTCTCGAGGCCGGAGCCTCGGAGTACTTGGCGAAGCCGGTAAACACGGATCAATTGCTCGCAGCGTTGCGCATGTGGTTGCACCGCTAGCGCGCACATTTGAATATTTAAGAGGCGTAGCTTTGAAATCACCCGGACGACTGAGAACCCATGAACAGTGAAAAAGTGAACATCCTGATGGTCGACGATCAGCCCGGCAAGCTGCTCAGTTACGAGGCCATCCTCGAAGAGCTCAACGAAAATCTCATCAAAGCCAATTCCGGCAAGGAAGCTCTCGAGATTCTTCTTAAGAATGAAATCGCCGTGGTGCTCATGGATGTCAGCATGCCCGACGTGGATGGTTTCGAACTCGCCGACATGATCCGCCAGCATCCCCGCTTTCAAAAAACCGCCATTATTTTTATTTCCGCCGTGCATCTCACCGACGTGGACCGCGTCAAAGGCTATCAGCGCGGCGCCGTCGATTACATTTCCGTTCCCGTAATCCCCGAATTGCTGCGCGCAAAAGTAAGCGTCTTCGCCGACCTGCATCGCAAAACGCGCCAGCTCGAAGTCCTCAATCGCGAGTTGCGCACTCTCTCCGGCCGCTTGCTCTCCATGCAAGACGAAGAGCGCCGCCGCTTCGCTCGCGAATTGCACGATGGCCTCGGACAGGAACTAAGCGCCGCGAAAATGATCGCCGATTCCCTGGCGCTGCAGGATTCCACGAAAACCGCGCACCACGATCTCGATCAAATCAGTGGCCTCATCGACGGCGCCATCCAAAAAGTCCGCAGCCTCTCGCATCTCATGCACCCGCCGCTGCTCGACGAAGTCGGCTTGCGCGCCGCGTTGCTCTGGTATTCCGAGGGCTTTTCCAAGCGCAGCGGCATCGAAACTCTGGTGCAGCTCGACCCGCCCGATTTCCCGCGCTTCTCCAAAGATCTCGAAACCGCCGTCTTCCGCATCATTCAGGAAGCGCTCACAAATGTTTTTCGCCACTCCGGCGCCAACAAATGTTTCGTCACCATCGCCAACAAAGATAGCCAGGTCTTGCTCGCCGTCCGCGATAACGGCAAAGGCGTCTCCGAAGGAATTCTCGCGTTCCGCCCCGAATGTATCGGCATCGGTATCGCAGGCATGCGCCAACGCGTGAAAGAATTCGACGGACATCTGCGCATCAAAAATGCGGAAAGTTCCGGAACGCTCGTGGAAGTAGTGCTTCCGTCAAAAACAGCGCCGGCCACCGAGCAGCACGTCGCCATGGCCACGCCCGGCTGGAATTAATTTCACGGGGGAAAATGCTGGTGAGGCTGCCCGGAGTTGAACCGGGATTGCCAGTTTAGGAAACTGGTGCTCTATCCGTTTGAGCTACAGCCCCGTAATCCCGATTCTAACACGCCGTCCAAACCAGCGGCTTTGCCGCCCGATTTTTCCCCGCCGCACGGCCCGCCGACTATTTCTCAGGCGCCTTTTCAAACACCGGAAGATCCTCGATGCGAATCTCCCAGCTGTATTTCTTATTTGGCATCTTCATGAAACTCATGTCGCAGTCGTAGGAACCTGTACTCTTCAACTCCAGATTTTTCCCGTCAAATTTGTAGCTCTGCAGAAAATTCTTCACGCTTTTCTCGGAGCCCGCAATCGTGCACGCATTTCCCGGGATGGACATATCCACCTGCCACACTTTGTGCTCCCGGTCCACGGAAAGTTGAATCATCGCCCTCGCGTTCTTGCGCTCATCCCGCGATTTCTTTTCCACCGAATCCATATTTCCCTTCGAAACTTTCTGCACATCTTCGACTGTCAGCGGAAACGAATAGAAATAGATTCGCAACCACGAATAACCAGCCGCCCCAGGCCGCGGCTCGATCATTGCCACTGCGCTGGACAAAACCTTTGCGTCGCTATCGACAGAAAATTTAGCGGTGGTTTTAAAAGCGCCGGAATCCAGCCGCACCGGCCGGGCAGTGCCGGAACCAAGAAATAAAATCACCGCAGCAGAAAAAATCCAACCGCAAGCCACGATCCTTCCCTCCCCAAGTCCGCACGCCGGGCCGCACTAAGCCCGAATCGCCCAATGCAGCCCAATTCCCCCGAAAATAAACCCGCGCGCCTCGATTCGCCGGTATCCCGTGCGTTTCAGCAGCGCAGCGAATTCTTCCATCGAAACAAATTGCCGCAACGAATCCGGAATATAGGTGTATACAAGCGCATCGCCGTGCAGCAGCAAGCCCCACAAAGCACCCTGCGCATACAGATAGGCCAGAAAAATTCCCCGCAGCGCTCGGTTTGACGGCAGGAAAAAATCCAGGCTCACCATCAATCCGCCGGGCTTTGTCACGCGCACAATCTCGCGCACCGCCGCATTCAAACTCGGAAAATTGCGCAGCCCATACCCGATGAAGACACAATCGAAAGACCCATCGGCAAAAGGCAATGACGCCGCATTTCCGCAAACGCTCTCACCCAACCCGCGCTCGCGCGCCAGCCTCAGCATCGGCTCGGTAAGATCCACTCCAACCACCTTCGCTCCAGGCAGCCTCGCCGCCACCAAACGCGAAAAATCCCCCGTGCCGCACGCCAAATCCAGAACCATCGCCTTTTCAGGAAGCGCCGCCTTCTCCACCGCGCGCAATTTCCACCGCCGGTCCATGCCAAACGAAAAGGCGCGCGTAATAAAGTCATATCGCGGCGCAATCGTTCGAAAAAGCTCGCGCATCAAGCGCGAATCTTGATTTTTGCACGCAGGCTTCATAGCAAAGCAGAACAGTATCACCATTGCGCGAGCCATCGCATCAAGTGAAACAATTTAATTCACGCAGGAAAACCCTGGAAGACGTACTGCGCTTAATTCAGCGGCAACTGCATGATCCCCAGCGGATTTACTTTCGCGCCGTTCACGTACATCCCCCAATGCAGATGCGGACCAGTCGCGCGTCCAGTCGCCCCAACGCGCCCAAGATTCGCCCCCGCCTCCACCATCTGCCCCGACGCCACCGCAATCGATTCCAGGTGCCCATATAAGGTATAGAAACCCAACCCATGATCGAGAATCACGGTATTCCCGGAGAAGAATAAAGGCTCAGCCAGCACCACTCGCCCGCGTTGCGGCGCACGAACCGGCGTCCCCGCGACCGCGGGCAAATCAAGTCCGCTGTGCGGTGAGCCCGGCTTGCCATTCAGCACGCGCCGGCGCCCAAAATTGCTTCCGTTGCGCACGCCCTTAAGCGGCATTCGAAACGCGCCGCGCCACAAACGCTCCGGCGTCGCGAGCGCAAAAAGTTCGCGCAAGTGTTTCGTCTCTTCCTCTGCGCGCTTGGTATCTTCGGGATTCAATTGCACGAACTTGTCGTTCAGCGTCAGTTTCTCGATGGCAAAATGCCCGGCCTTCACGGAAACCACGGCCGTGCAAGTAATCGCTGCGCCGTTTTCGGACTTGGCCGCCACGGAAAGATTTGCCGCGCCGGATTGATGCTCCAGATCGACGCCAATCAACGCTCGATGCACATTCGGATTCTTCGCATCGGTCCAGAAATGGATCGTCTTCTCCGCCCAGGCCGCATTTAAATCCGCTACAGCGTCCGCGGATTTAAATTCAATCTCCAGCAATCCGCCCTGGCTCGCCGATGCCGCGCTCATCCGTAGTTGGCCCGCGTGTCCGCAATCACTCGAAACCCACGCACGAGCGCGCGTCTGCCCCGCCGCAAATCCCGGACCAGCAATCGCGATCAGAAACAGAAATGCAGCGCGAACATAAACCGCCGGAACAATCGAAGCACGAATTGACGCCACTCCTCGCACTCTCCTTCCAAAGCAAACTTAACACGCCCAGCCGCGCAGGCGTTCACGAGGAATCGATTCAATGCCTCAATTTCGAAACTCATGTATCCACATTCTTTGCTGCATCAGCGCATTGACAGGTCTCCGGGCGCGGCCTAACATCCCCGCGCACAATATTTTCGAAGTCCATGGCAATTTCGAACTCTACGGCGAGAGGGGGGCGTGTTCGATGAGCGATAAACCGAAAGGCCGCGAAGACGCAACCGAAAGACCCGGCGTCACACTTCCGGGCGTCGTGGAAAAGATCATCCCGCCGATCATCCCCAGTGAGACTGAAAAGGCGCAGATCACCGTCGAAGGCGCCGACGACCTCTACAAAGAAATTCGCGTCGAGAATACCTTGGAAGACCAGAACGGCAACACCGTCAAGCTCAAGCTCGGCGCGGAAGTAGAAGTAACGATCGAAGCGGACATCGACGCAACCACGCCGAAAGACCAATCCAACGCGAATCCCTCCGGCCAATCCGGCGCGCAGAAAAAAAACAAAAAAGCAGCCAGCTAGTTCAGCCTCGGCAGACTGCCTGCCTTTCCTTCAGGAATGTAGCGTAAATCTTCCCCCTCGGCTCGCAGCAATCACCAGATTCATCAGGATCAGCATCAAGTCGTAATGCCAACCCTGGCTTCCCTTCCCCCAAAATCCCGTTTTCCACTCAAACGCTTTTTTATAAATCGCGCCAAGCATCACCAGACTCAACCCCAGCGCGGCCCACGCCGTAAGCACGCCAAACGCAACGCCCAGCGCCCCGGCGATTTCAGCCACGCCCAGAAAAATCGTGACTCCCTTGCTCATCCCAATACTCTTGCTTCGCTCCACGGGATCACTAACGTGACTCCACCCACTCGTCCCAAAAATAAGCGCCACCATCAACCGCATCAGCAAAAGCGCCACATCCATCGAGTTCGCCAAAAAATATTCCATCATCCACTCCTAACTCAAGCACGCGACTTATATCACCATTCCACCGCCGGCGAGCGACACGCAACTGTAAGTAGCACAGGGTCCTTTAGACCCTCCCCACCCCAATCCCCCACCTGATTTCAAACCTCCAACTCTGTTACGATGTCCTGCAAAATCCAGGCAGAGAGCGAACCCCGCTCGCAACGGGCGAAACTTTCGGAGCGAAAAAACTTGGGCCGCATCTCAAAGAAAAATCGCATCACCGTGGCGCTCTCTTGCGCCGTATTCCTTGCAACTCTCATCACCGCCGGCTGCGGCGGCAGCGCATCCAGCGCCACAATTCCCCGCCCCACCTTGCACCTCACAAACATCACCGTCAGCCCGGGAAACGATTCCATCCCCGCCGGTGAATCGCAACAATTCGCCGCCACGGGAAAATTCAGCGATGGCACTTCCCGCGATCTCACCGCATCCGTCACCTGGACCTCCAGCGCTCCAGCAACAATTTCCGTCAACAGCTCAGGCTTGGCCAAAGCGAACGGCCCCGGCACCGCAAATATCTCCGCAACGTCGGGCAATATCGGCGGCTCAACGAGCGTCACCGTTTCCACCGCCGACCTGGTCTCTCTGGTCATAGCGCCCACCGATCCTTCCATCACGGTTGGTTCCGTACAGCAATTTATCGCCGAAGGCAGCTTCAGCGACGGCACTCAAAAAGACATGACCGCCTCGGCCACCTGGAGCTCGTCCAATCAAGATGTCTCCAGCATCAGCGGCGCCGGCCTGGCCAAAGGCATCGGCGCGGGCCAGGCGACGATCAAGGCGGAATCGGCAGGCATCAGCGCCTCCACCTCTCTCACGGTCACCGCGCCCGAACTATCTTCCATTGAAATTACGCCGGCCGACCCCAGTCTCGTCGTCGGCAACAATCTCCAGCTAGCCGCCACCGGAACCTTCAGCGACGGAAGCAAGCAGGACGTAACCAATACTTCCACGTGGAGCACGTCGAATGATGCCATCGCTACCGTAAACGCCATCGGCGTCGTCGAAGCCATCGCCGAAGGCGTCGCCACAATCACCGCCGTGAACGGCTCCGTGACCGGCTCCGACAACGTCACCATCACGCCCGCTCCGGACGAGCCCGAAGGAATCGGCTGGCACGCGCTGCCGCCGAATACTTCGCTCCAGGCCAGCGGTGCCTGCCCGCCGAATGGATTCTCCGGCGATCCTTACGCTTTCGCCGATAATTGCGCCAACGTAGTGCGCACCTGGAGCGGCGCCATCGCAGATACCATCGCCGGCCGTCTTATCCTTTGGGGCGGCGGCCATTCCAATTATTATGGCAACGAAATTTATTCCCTAAATCTCACCGCCAAGCCCATCACGCTGACCCGCCTGAAAGATCCCACCGTTCCCACAAATTACGCGAACCGTACCGCTTGCGTGGACGCCATTCCTCCCGACGGCTCCGGCTCCGATTCCGCTCCGAATTCCCGCGAAAGTTACGGCGGCCTGGCCTTTCTTCCCGCGTCGAATCGAATGTTGATCCTCAATGGCTCGCTCGCCTGCGAACAAGGCAACGGCAGCCACAACACCTGGACGATTTCCTTGGATGAGCTTTCGAATTCCTCGCAGTGGCTGCACGAGGATCCCACGCTCAACGGGCCCAAGCCCGATGCCTCCGGCGGCAATTCCTACGGAAACATCACCGCCTTCGATCCCAATAGCAGCCTGCTCTTCGTCGCCGATACCTCCGCCATTTTCACCTACGACTATCCCACCAACACCTACACGCGCATCACCACCGCCAATGGCTTCGTCGTCAGCATTTATTTGAGCGGTGCAATCGATCCGACCCGCAAGCTCTTCGTTCTCGCCGGCGGATGCGTTGATGGCAGTTGCGCGCCAGGACGCGGCGTCTTCGTTGCAGACATCAGCGACCCCGCCTCCACCACCCAGCAGAATTGGACCACCGCCACGATGGCCGATCCCCTCTGCGCCGAATTTCTTGACGGCGGCGAAACTCCCATCAAGTCCGCGAATCCCGGAATCACTTTCGATAGCGTCGCCAACGATTTCGTGGCCTGGCCCAATCAGGGCAATAACGTCTACATCCTCACTCCCGATTCGCCCCATCAGCGCCTCACCTGCCAAAAACTCACTTTCGCCGGCGGTCCGCCGAATTCCGCTCACGCCAACAACACTCCCGATACCAGCTACGGAACCTTCGGTCGTTTCCAATATTTCGCCACCATGGATGCCTTCGTCCTCGTCAACGACTGGAACATTCCGGCCTACCTTCTTCGCCTGCGTTAGCTCGCGGGATGCCTCCAGCGCTCGATTTGCCGGCGGCAAGCTATTGCCATCCCGGCTGTAAGTCTTGTGGGGAGTATCTTTCCCGAGTCATCTAAAACTTTTTCGAAAACTACTGTACGGTTGGAGACATAAACAGAGTAGACTAGGGTTGGCCTCACTCCACAGCACAACGATCCAGCGCCGTGGCTCAAGCCTCTGAATCACTAGCACGCCGATACAACTAAAAACGACGCGGACGGAAACCCATGAACACACTGCGGCTCGAAGCTCTGACGAAAAAACAATCCAGCGAAGATGGCATTAATTGGGTCACTGCTACGGCCATGTTTTTGTTTCATGTGGGAGCGCTTGCCGCCGTATTTTTCTTCACTTGGAAGGCGCTTTTCGTTTCTATCTTTATTTGGTGGGTTTCCACCAGTCTCGGCATCGGCATGGGCTACCACCGGTTGCTCACCCATCGCGGTTATAAAACTCCCACGTGGGTCGAGTACGTTCTCACCGTTTTCGCCACTCTCTCGCTCGAAGGCGGACCGATCTTCTGGGTCGCCACCCACCGCATCCACCACCGCTTTTCCGATCATGACGGTGATCCGCACTCTCCCGTTGACGGCAAGTGGTGGGCGCATATGGGCTGGATTTTGTTCGGCAAGTCCATGCATCACGACACCACCACGCTCACTCAATACGTCCCCGATCTCGCCAAGGACAGATTTCACGTCTGGATTACGAAATACAATTATTTGCCCATCATCGCTTTGGCCATTGCACTCTTCGCGATTGGCGGCTTGCCTTTTGTTTTCTGGGGAATTTTTGTCCGCACGGTTGTCGGCCTGCATGCCACCTGGCTGGTGAACTCCGCGACGCATTCCTGGGGCTCGCGCCGCTTCGAAACCCGCGATCATTCCACCAACAGCTGGTGGGTCGCATTGCTCACCTGGGGCGAAGGCTGGCACAACAATCACCACGCCCACCCGGTTTCCGCTCGCCACGGCCTGCGCTGGTACGAAATCGATTTCAACTGGTACGGAATTTGGATCTTGAAGAAACTAGGCCTGGCCCGCCAGGTTCACTGCGCCAAAGTTCTCACGCCGCAGCGCGAAAACGAAATTCTCCCCTCGGAATCCCACGCCGATCTAATGTCACCCGAGCACCTTCGACCTCTGCCCTCCGCAGACAGCGTAGCGTAGGCCCGCCGGTTCACCACCGACCGGCTCGCTCTCGCTTTTTTCGCCGCCTTCTCGCAGGCCAGCGCGTTGACTTCGAGCAAACGCGCGGAATAGAATCTCGCGCCAATGCCCGATCCTTCTTCCTTCCTGGGACGCGCCATCTCCCACTTCCGCATCATCGAGAAGCTCGGTGGCGGCGGCATGGGTGTGGTCTACAAAGCCGAGGACGTCACTCTGCACCGCTTTGTGGCCTTGAAGTTTCTTCCCGGACGAAGTGGCCAAAGACCCGCAAGCCTTGGCTCGCTTCCAGCGCGAGGCGCAGGCAGCCTCTGCTCTGAACCATCCCAACATCTGCACCATCCACGAAATCGGCGACGACAACGGCAAAGCCTACATCGTCATGGAATTTCTCGACGGCGTCACGCTGAAGCATCGCATCGGCGGCCGTCCGATGGAAATCGAGAGCGTCCTCGATCTGGCCATCGAGATCGCCGACGCTCTCGACGCGGCCCATGGCGAAGGCATCGTTCACCGCGATATCAAGCCCGCGAATATTTTCGTGACCAAGCGCGGCCACGCCAAAATTCTCGATTTTGGACTGGCCAAGCAAACCCCGAAGCGCGATGCCGCGGCCTCCGACGCCACCCTCGCCACAAATGAGCTCGCCGGCGTGAGCCCGGAGCACCTGACCAGTCCGGGAGCCACTCTCGGCACCGTCGCTTACATGTCGCCCGAGCAGGTGCGCGCCCGCGAGCTGGACGCACGCAGCGATCTGTTTTCGTTCGGCGCGGTGCTCTACGAAATGTCCACAGGCCACATTGCCGTTTCGGGGGGAAAGCTCGGGCGTCATCTTCCACGAAATTTTGGCTGTTGATCCGATTCCCGCACTCGATTTGAACCCCAATGTCCCGCCCAAGCTGGCGGAAATCATCAACAAAGCGCTCGAGAAAGACCGTGACCTCCGCTATCAACATGCATCGGACATGCGCACGGACCTGAGACGTCTGAAACGCGAAACCGAATCGCGCCACGGCGTGCCATCGAATTCGGGAACAGTAACAGCGATACAGGATACAGGCTCTCAACGAGCCGTCCGGCCGCTCTCGTCGTCTGCGGTTTCTGTTTCCGCTGCTGCGTCATCGCCTGCTCTCACAGCTGCCGAAGTTCCGGTTTCTGGAACAAGAAAATTCTGGAAAATTCTCGTGCCTGCCGCCGCAGTTGCGGTCGCCGCGCTTGCCACCGTCGGTCTCTATTTCCGTTCGCGTCACGCCGCGCCTTTGACCGAGAAAGACACCATCGTGCTCGCCGATTTCACCAATACCACGGGCGACGCGGTCTTCGATGGCACGCTGCGGCAAGGGCTGTCGTCGCAACTCGAGCAATCGCCCTTTCTGAATTTGCTCTCCGATGAGCGCGTGGCGCAGACGCTCGTAATGATGGCGCAGCCCAAGGACGCGCGGCTCACCCGCGAACTGGCCCGCGACGTCTGCCAGCGCGCTGCCGGTGCCGCCAGCATCGAAGGCTCGATTTCCACTCTGGGCAGCCAGTATGTCATCGGACTAAAAGCCGTGAACTGCCGCAGCGGCGACGTTCTCGCGAACGAGCAGGCCACCGCCAGCGGCAAAGAGCGAGTGCTGAAAGCGTTAGGCGACGCGGCGACGAAAGTGCGCGTGAAACTCGGCGAATCGCTGGCCTCCGTGCAGAAGTATGACGCCCCAGCGGAGAACGTGACCACGCCTTCGCTCGAGGCCCTGCAGGCCTACAGCCTCGGATATCAGGCGCAGATCGTGAAGCGTGATAACGCTGCCGCCATTCCGTTGCTCCAGCGCGCCATCAGCCTGGACCCCAACTTTGCCATGGCCTACGCAAGGCTGGGGACCAACTACGCCGGCCTGGGCGAGGCCGCTCGTGCCGCAGAAAATACTCGCAAGGCCTACGAACTGCGCGAACGCGTGAGCGAGCGCGAGAAGTTTTACATCGTTGCGCACTATGAACGGAACGTCACCGGAAACCTGGAAGCAGCGCGTAAGACCTACGAGTTGTGGGCGCAAACCTACCCTCGCGACGACACTCCGCCCGCCAACTTGGCCCTAATCTACTCCGCTCTGGGTGACTACGATAAGTTCCTCGCTGCGCATCTGCAGGCGCTAAAACTTAGTCCCGACGGTATCACTTACTCGAACCTCGTTATCGGCTATATGGCTGTTAACCGCATGGATGAAGCTAGGGCGACCGTGCAGGAGGCGCAAGCCCACAATCTGGATAATCCTGGAAATCACCTTTCGCTCTACGGCATTGATTTCCTGCAACACGATGCTGCTGGAATGGCGCGTGAGGCGACTGAGCTGATGGGAAAGCCTGGATTCGAAGACCTAATGCTCGAAACCGAATCCGATACTGCCGCTTATTTCGGGCAGTTTTCCAAAGCGCGGGAACTGACGCGGCGCGCATCCGAATCGGCCCAACGTTTGGATGAACGAGAAACGGCGGCGGCTTATGTGGCCGAGGCGGCGTGGCGCGAGGCGCTAGTGGGCAATATGAGCCTGGCCAAGCAGCGGGTGCAGGCCGCACTGGCTCTTTCCACCGGCAGAGATGTTGTAGCTGTATCGGCCATCGCGCTGGGTCTGGCTGGTGATGCCCCTCAAGCCACGCGGCTGGCCGCCGGCTTGGCCAAGCGCTTTCCGGAAGACACGATTGTGCAGTCCAATTTTCTGCCCACAATCCACGCTGTCACTGTTCTGCAAGGAGGCGGCGCCAGCAAGGCCATCGAAGCGCTCGCCCCGACTGCTCCGTACGAACTCGGAACCGCTTCTCTGACGGTTACTTTTGTACTCTACCCCGTTTACGTGCGTGGCGAATCTTTTCTGGCGGCACACCAAGGCAGCGCAGCCGCAGCCGAGTTTCAGAAAATTCTCGATCACCCTGGCGTAGTCCTGAATGAGCCAATCGGCGCGCTCGCACACTTAGGCCTGGGCCGCGCCTACGCGCTCTCAGGCGAAAAAGCCAAAGCCCAAACCGCATATCAGGATTTCCTTGCTCTCTGGAAAGACGCCGACCCAGACATCCCCATCCTCAAAGAAGCCAAAGCCGAATATGCCAAGCTGCACTAGCCCCGAGCCAGCTCCGATACGAACATGCGGCGTTCATCCAGCTATCGGACATTTGGATCCTGGTACTGCACTTGTCCGGTAAGGCGGGTGGTCTCAATAGGTCGATGCAACACCATCTATGTAAGTCTGCTCTCGAAAGGTGGTGTTGGTATGAAGTCAGGGAAACGGTTTGGGCTGTCTGCGATTGAAAAGAGAGACGTCTGGAGGCGATGGAAGGCGGGAGAGACGCTGCATGAAATTGGGCGCGCCTTTGACAAACCACATACCTCCATTCGCTGTTTGTTGTTACCTCGCGGAGGGATTCCTCCCGCAATACGCCGTCGCTCCCGCCTGGCCCTCACGCGGTCTGAGCGAGAGGACATCTCGCGGGGGATCGCTTCCCGTTCTCCGATTCGTGATATTGCCAAAGGTTTGCAGCGCGCGGCGTCGACGGTGAGCCGAGAGGTGGCGCGTCATGGTGGCCGTCCTGAATATCGAGCGCATGAGGCGGATGATCAAGCCTGGGAGTCGGCCTTGCGGCCCAAGAAGTGCCTTCTTGCCCTGCACCGGAGGTTGCGAGAGATCGTTGCGAGTAAACTGATCCTGGAATGGTCGCCCGAGCAGATTTCCGGGTGGCTGAAGACCGAGTATCCCAAAGACGAGAGGATGCGCGTGTCCCACGAGACCATTTACCGCAGTCTGTTCATCCAAGCACGTGGAGTGCTGAAAAAAGAGCTGATGGACCACCTGCGAACCAAGCGGCGCATGCGCCGCTCGCAGCACTCTCGTATCTGTCAACAGACAGTCACGCGGTCAGATCGCTGATGCCATCTCGATCCGCGAAAGACCAGCCGAAGTTGAAGACCGAGCTGTTCCTGGTCATTGGGAAGGCGATCTCCTGAGCGGCTCAAAGAACAGTCACATGGTGACTCTGGTCGAACGTCATTCGCGCTTTGCCATGCTGATCAAGGTGCCGAGCAAGGACACGGCAGTTAGTGGTTACCGCCTTGAGTCGGCATGTTCGAAAACTCCCCGCTACTCTGCGACGCTCGCTGACGTGGGATCGCGGACTGGAGATGGCGAAACACAAGGACTTTACGGTCGCTACCGATGTGCAGGTCTACTTCTGCGATCCGCAAAGTCCCTGGCAGCGTGGCACGAACGAAAACACCAACCTGCTCTTACGGCAATACTTCCCGCGAGGAACCGACCTGTCTGGCTATTCTCAAGCGCAGCTCGACCAGGTCGCGCTGCGCTTGAATCAACGTCCAAGAAAGACTCTGGGATTTCAAACTCCTGCGAGTAAACTGCAAGCAAGTGTTGCGTCGACCATCTGAGCTGGCACGACTTATCGGGAGTTGAGATGATTTCCGCTACTCTGATGTCTCAGCGTGAAAATTTCCGGTAGCGCAAAGCCCGGTACGTCAATCCGCCGAAGAGAACTGCAGTCGCTAAGCGTGACAGCCACAAGAACTCTGGGCTAGCGGTGCCTCGGTTGTGAAAAGGAGTGGCAATTAGTTTTCCTGGGAGTAACGCCAACTCGCAAGCGAGGTCCGGAAAAGAGCCTGCCTTGAAGTGGGGTTGGAGGATAGAAAGGATCGCCACAATCGCACATCCAACCAAGATAGCCAGGGCGACGCGGGGGTATTTTTTCATGCTGCATCCTACTCCGCCTAGGCTAGTTTCCGGTAAGGCGACTACACAGGAGTTAGCCGCCTAGTCCGCGGCCCACGAATGAGTTTCTCGACGGCTAGGATGGCCCATGGACCTGCCGCTCGATGCCTCTGCTCGGTCCGTAAACGATTTCCATGAGGTCACCTTTCATTCCCACAGCGGAATCCTCCGCGTACATCCAGTAGTGCAAGCCGAAGCTGTCGCTGTACACATCGCAGATAACGTTGATCTCAGATACGTTTCCTGAGCCGCGAGTGAACGCCGCTGGAAACCTAACGCCCAGCATAGAAACTCGTTGTTTTGGCGTGATGCTGACACTGGCCAAACGGCCTGTGACGTCCTCGATCCACGGGTGGCCGTTGACGTTACCGCCCTCGCCAACGAATAGTGGCCTTATCTTCCAGCGGCGTAACTCGAACCCTTCGCCTGAGCCGAGCACATGGATGACTAGGGTGCGGCCCGAAACATAGGGACGCAGCGGAGCCAAATACTTCGCGTAGAATTTGAGGCCCGGCAGCTCATTGGGATAAAGGTTCCGAGACAGCGTGGTAGTCGCGGCTGCCGAAATTGCTACGTAGTGCCCCCAACACGTATACCCTAGACCAATCGTGAGCACCGCTACCACGACTCTTGATTTCATATAGACTTAGACACCGAATTTCAGGAAAAAGGATAGATCGCGCTGAACCACTCCGGTCAGTGCCTGGTAAACGCATTATAAAAGGGCGCCCCTTTGGAGTAGGTTTTGATTGTTCGCATCAACGCCTACAGGAAGGAGCACCCTCATGAATGACGCCAAGTATATTGGGCTGGATGTTCATCAGGCAACGATCTCGGCTGGCGGTTCTGGATTCCGCCGGCAAGCTGCGTGATGGAATCGATCCTGGAAACGAAAGCGGCAACGATTCTGCAATTTATTCACGGACTGCGCGGCAGTTTGCACGTGACCTTGGAAGAAGGAACCTGCGCGGCGTGGTTGCACGATCTGCTGAAGCCGCATGTCACGAAGTGCTGGTGTGCGATCCGCGCAAGAACGCGCTGCTCAAAGCCGGGAACAAGAACGACCGCATCGATGCCCGCAAGCTGGCCGACCTGTTGTACCGGACAGCTCTCGCCGGTCTATCACGGAGAAACGGGAGTGCGGACTCTGAAGGAACTGGCCCGCAGCTACCTGGCATTGACCCGAGATACCACGCGGGTGATGAACCGCCTAAAAGCCCTGTATAGGAGCTGGGCGCATTCCCTGCGCGGGGCAGCGCGTGTACGCACCACGCTATCGCTCGGAATGGCTGGCCAAGATCAGCGAAGCCGGCGTGCGTCGCCGCGCGGAGATCTACTACCAGCAACTGGACGCGTTGCGGTCGTTGCGCGAGCAAGTACGACGAGATCTGTTGGCCGAAGGCCGGAAACACAGCGCGATGAAATTGCTGCGCCAGATTCCTTCGATTGGACCCATTCGGGCGGTTCTGCTGATTGCTCTGATGCAGACGCCGCATCGTTTTCGCACCAAGCGGCAACTGTGGGCCTACTGTGGTTTGGCATTGAAGACCTCCACGAGCGGGGAATACCGAATCGTGGAGGGCCAGCTGAAACGCTCCAAGAAATTCCTGGCCATTCGCGGGCTCAACGCCAACCACAATCACGATCTGAAAAATATCTTCAAGGGTGCCGCGACCCGGGCCGCTGCCGTCCCCGGACCGTTCCAAGAGTTCCACGCCGGTCTGGTGGCCCGAGGAATGAAGCCGACGATGGCGCGTCTCACCCTGGCGCGCAAGATCGCGGCCATCACTTTGATCGTCTGGAAGAAAGGAGTGCGTTTCGACGCCGAACATCTAAAACAACAAGCAGCTTGAGCGTCTGTCGAGAGTCCATCCCTGGATTCATCTCGGGCGATGGCCGGTTGGTTCTGCAGACGCTCTGGTTCGAGGGTGAGTATCCATAATCCCGTTAGGCGTGTGCTTCGGGCACTGAGTCTTTCGAGAAACCCTATGCCCCCTCGGACAACCAGAAAAAGCGATAGGCGAAGAGCCTCAGATAGAACCATGGTTGGCACTGCACAACCACTCTGCTTGTTGCGTCAGGAACCGAACGGCGTCGTTACGACAGCACCATGAATCTGCGGAAAAGGAAAAATCACAGAGTCTCGTTACATTACTGGGGCTGGACGGCAAGACCATTTCCCCGGTCTTACCGTCGCAGGGGAGCTATTTGTCTTGACATCCCCTTTTATAGAACGGGATTATCGGACAAATGGCTGTAGAATATCTGAACCGTGAACAACCGATTCGTCGACAAAGTGCTGTTTGCTTCTAGCGTGCTAGTCGCGGGCAGCACCGCTGCTCTTCCGTACGTAGGAGGTTATGGCACTCGACTATTTCAGCTGGTAGTCATCGGCGCGTGGTTAATCATCGAACGATTCTCGTCCGGCCTGTTTGCCGACCAGCATCACGGCCTTCTATGGACAGTCGCCTTCTTCCTGAACATGATCCTCTTCGCTATCGTTGCGGTCCCGTTGTGGCTACTGACTCGAAGGCAATTGCCGAAGTTAAGCCCGTTTTTCATCATGTGCTGGACCGTTTTCTACCTGGCTATGCTCTTTATTTTATTTCCAGCGACTGACGGGCCGTAGTGCTTGATAAACGCCGTCCGGAAAAGCGAACCGCTACTTCAAATCTCCGAGAATTCGAGCACACGCGAGTTAGTCCGTCAACGTTGACCGTATTCTCGAAAGGCAATAGAGTCTGCAAGTTGTCCACGACGCATCGGAAGAACTGCCCACATGTACCGAATAGTCTTAGCTTGCAAGGGTTGTCCAGCGAATGCCGCTACTGTCGGCGCACGTGACATCTCCGAGGAGTTCTCCCACAGGTCATGGCATGAGAACGTCACGTGTGTCTGGGATGGCTCGCGACTCATTCTTCAGGCCGACAATGATTTCGATTCAAATGGGCTCGCTCTGGTTGATGAGTTCAGTGACGCTATATCGGCCTGCATCAAAGATGGATTCGACGGCGAAATCGAAATTATTTCGGTCACTTCCCTATGATCTACAACAGCGCAATTTGTTCTAAGCAAGTCCCGGCAGATGATCCATACGTCGCCGGAAAATAACAGCAAATTTTGCTG
>CAWIRL010000014.1:0-30072 GCA_963838545.1 uncultured Acidobacteriota bacterium | reverse complement strand
AAACTTTCTACGACGCGCTTGAAGTCAGCAAAGCGCCGATGATCGCCTCACATTCCTCCTGCCGCGCCCTTTGCGATCATCCGCGCGATATGAGCGACGACATGATCAAAGCCCTGGCCGCTAAGGGCGGCGTCATCCACATCAATTATTACGTGGGCTTCCTCAGCCAGGATTTCCGCAACGCCATGAAAGCCAATCCCGAGCTCGACAAGCAGATGCAAGCAGAAATCGAAAAGCGCTGCGGCAAAGACGAGCCCTGCCAGTTCATCGAAGGCGATAAAATTCTGCGCGAAGCCGTCGCCGCCGGAAAACTTCCGCGCGTCGGCTGGGAAGCGATCATCGAGCACATTGATCACGCCGTAAAACTCGTCGGCGCCGATCACGTCGGCCTCGGCTCTGATTTCGACGGCGCCAACATGCCCTACGGCATGGAAGACGTCTCCGACATCCCGAAAATCACCGACGCGCTGCTGAAAAAAGGCTATTCTGAGGCAGACATTCGCAAGATTCTCGGCGAGAATACTCTTCGCGTGATGGAACAAGTCGAAGCCACCGCGAAATCGCTCGCGCAATCGAAATGATCGAACGCACCACGCCACCAAAGGAGAATATCGCCGTGAAACTTCCGCATCTCTGCTCCGGGCTGCTCGTCGCCGCTCTGGCTCTCGTAGTTTTTGCCTCCAACGCCGCGGGTCAGGCCGCTCCTGCCGCCGGCCAGCCTCCCGCGAAAAAAGCCGCGACTACGGCCGGCGCAAAGGCCGCTCCCGCTGGCGGCGCAAAGACGGCGCACGCTTCCTTCGATCCCGCGCTGCTGCATCCGGCCACGCTGAAAGCGCAAGCCCCGGAAAATTTCCAGGTGAAGTTTGAAACCACCGCCGGCGATTTCACCATCACGATCACGCGCGCGTGGGCGCCGCTCGGCACCGATCGTTTCTATAATCTCTGCAAGCATCACTTTTTCGACGGCGCGCCTTTCTTCCGCGTGGTTCCCAATTTCATCGTCCAGTTCGGCCTCGGTGCATATCCCGCGGTGAACAAAGCCTGGGACTCCGCCAAAATTCAGGACGATCCCGTCAAGGAAACCAATCGCGCCGGCACGCTGACGTTCGCCACCGCCGGACCGAACACGCGCACCACGCAGCTCTTCATAAATTTTGGCAACAACGCGCCGCTCGATCGCCAGGGCTTTGCTCCGTTCGGCGAAGTCACCGACGGAATGGACGTGGTGAAAAAGATCAACGCCGAATACGGCGAGCGGCCCGATCAAGGCCAGATCACTTCGGAAGGGAAGGCCTATTTCGAAAAAGCTTTCCCGAAGCTGGACACCATCAAGTCCACGACCATCATCGGCGAGCCCGCTCCGGCGCATCACGCCGCTCCGGCTGCGAAACCGGCGGCGAAGCCCGCGCCAGAAGCCGGCGCCGAAGCCGCAATCGTAAGGACCCTAAGCACAACGTTCGCGCCGGCTCGCCCGCGCAATATCGAGTGGCTGCGAGCCGGCGTTTTTAGTCCGCGTCACTGCAATGGAATTTCGCCGGCAAGCTGCCGGCAGAAAGAGTGCTCATGAGCTTCGATCAAGCATTGCTGCATCCCGCCAACCTGAAAGATCAGGCGCCGGATAAATATCAGGTGAAGTTCGAAACCTCCGCCGGTGATTTCACCGTGGACATCACGCGCGCCTGGGCTCCGCTGGGCGCCGATCGCTTCTACAATCTTTGCAAACACAATTTCTTCGACGGCGCCGCTTTCTTCCGCGTCGTGCCCGGTTTCATCGTCCAGTTCGGCCTCGGCGCGCATCCCGCCGTAAATACGGCGTGGCGCTCCGCCAATTTCAAGGACGATCCCGTCAAGGAATCGAATCGCCCCGGAACGCTCACCTTCGCCACCGCGGGCCCGAACACGCGCACCACGCAGCTCTTTATCAATTTCGGAAATAATGCCGGGCTGGATCGCCAGGGATTCTCGCCGTTCGGCGAAGTAACCAGCGGAATGGATGTGGTGAAGAAAGTTTACGCAGGTTACGGCGAAAAACCCGACCAGGGCCTGATCACATCACAAGGCAAAGCATACATGGATAAAAATTTCCCGAAGATCGATTCCATCAAAACCACCACGATCTTGTAGGAATTCGGAATCGGCGGCCTGGCGCACCGAGGCGCGCGTGGCAAGCTCCGTCAAATCGGCGCGTGCTTCGGAAATCGTGCCGCCTTTTCGAGCGCCCGCAAATCAATTCCCGTCGCCAATAATTTCCGGGCCACATCCGAAGTGGTATTTTTGACCATGCACAAAAGCACGCAATCCGCGGACACGATGGGAATCGTGCGCGCACCCACGCGATCCGAATAGGGCGCGACCTTATCCGCCGCGCGCAACGCCTGCCGCAAATGCTCCGAAAGATCGAAATTCTTCCCGAAGAATATCCCGGGATCTTTTCCGCCCCGCCGCATCGGCGGAATCGGCACGCCAAACCATTTCCTGGAAGGGCGATCGTCGCGCGTTTCGTTGTAAGTCTTGATCCAATAATTCCAGCGCGGCGGGCTGAACTCGCACAATTTGCGCATGGTCTTCTCGGCCTCGAGCGGATCGGGCCAGAAGCGCTTCAATTGCTCCCAATTATTGATGTACATTCCGCCGAGAAGATCGGCGACCTCGATGGTCTCCGAGGCGCGGCTGTGCGCCAGCATCACCGCCAGCTCAAACGCGCGCAGCAAATCGCGCGTCAATCTGCGCGGCGCTTCGACCTCGGACGCACTCTCGCCGTTGTCTTCCGGACTCTTCCGCAATTTCATGCGTTGGGCTTATCTCGCTCCGTCGAAACAGCTTAGCGGAAAGGGGAAGCAGTTGTTACCGCAGAGTACAGCCTGATGCCTTGAATGTAATTATTTTTGAATCTGCAAGCAGCCGCTCAAATTCCCAGAACGCCCACCAATTCGCGCACCGAAGCCGCCGATTTATCGAGCGCCGCTTTTTCGTCCGCGGTCAATTTGATTTCGATAATCTGCTCGATGCCGCGCGCGCCGAGTTTCGCCGGAACGCCCACGAACAATCCTTTGATTCCGTACTCGCCGTCGAGATACGCGGCGCAAGGCAGAATTTTTTTCTTATCCATCAAAATCGCCTTCACCATCTCCACCACCGCGGCCGAAGGCGCGTAGTACGCCGATCCGGTCTTCAGCAAATTCACGATTTCGGCGCCGCCCTTGCGCGTGCGCGTCACGATCGCGTCAATTTTTTCCTGCGGTAGCAAATCCGGCAGCGGAATTCCCGCCACCGTCGAATAACGCGGCAGCGGCACCATGTCGTCGCCGTGCCCGCCGAGCACAAACGAGCTCACGTTCTCCACCGAAACGCCCAATTCCATCGCCACGAAAGTGCTCATCCGCGCCGAATCCAGCACGCCGGCCATGCCGATCACGCGATTTTTCGAAAATCCGCTGATCTTGTAAGCCGCCTGCGCCATGGCATCGAGCGGATTGGTCACCAGAATCAAAATCGCGTTCGGCGAGAACTTTACGATGTTCTCGATCACCGCCTTCACCACGTCATAATTCGCCTTCAACAAATCATCGCGGCTCATTCCCGGCTTGCGCGGAAACCCGGCCGTCACCACCACGATGTCGCTATTGGCCGTCTCGCGGTAGTCGCCCGCAGCCGTGGAAATGCCGATCGAATGCGCATCCGATCCCAGAATCGGCGCCGATTCCAGCATGTCCAGCGCTTTTCCGGTCGGCACGCCTTCCAGAATGTCCGTCAAGACCACATCCGCCAATCCGGAATCCAAAATCCGCTGCGCCGTAGTGGAGCCGACAAACCCGCCGCCGACCACCGTAACTTTCTTCCGCATCCCCCAAATCCTCCTGATTCTGCCGGGCTCAGACTGCGATTACTCCGCGGCTTTCGCCGCCAGCATATTCTCGATGATCGCGGACGCAAATTCCGAAGTTTTCAGCTTGGTGGCGCCGGTCATCAAGCGCTCCAGATCGTACGTCACGCGCTTCTGCTGAATCGTGCGCGCAATTCCATCCTCAATCAGTTTCGCGGCCTCATTCCAGCCGATGAATTCGAACATCATGGCGCCCGAGAGCATCAAGGAGCTCGGATTGATCACATCCTTATCGGCATATTTCGGCGCGGTGCCATGCGTGGCCTCAAAAACGCCGTATCCATCGCCGATATTCGCTCCCGGCGCCATTCCCAATCCGCCCACCTGCGCCGCGCACGCATCCGAAAGATAATCGCCGTTCAAGTTCGGCGTGGCGAACACCTGGTACTCATCGGCGCGCAAAAGCACCTGCTGAAACACGGAATCGGCGATGCGGTCGTTTACGCGAATTTTCTCTTTCCATTTGCCGCCGCCGTGCGTCGCATAAATCGAATCCAGTGTGTTTTTCACCTCGGCATAAATCGTCTTGCGGAAATCTTCGGTAGCGCGTTCGAGTCCCGGCTCGATCAACTCCGCATTCGCTTCCACGGAAATATTGGGATTGCGGTCTTTATTGCCCACAATCCAGCTCTCGCGCTCGGTGACGATCTCATTGCGAAATTCCGCCACCGCCAATTCGTAGCCCCAATCGCGAAACGCGCCTTCGGTAAATTTCTGAATATTCCCCTTGTGCACCAGCGTCACGATGCGCTTTTTGTATTCAATCGCATGCGCGATCGCCCGCCGCACCAGCCGCTTGGTCCCGAAGGGCGACATCGGCTTGATGCCCACTCCGGAATCCTCGCGCACTTTTTTCTTGCCGCCGGCGAGCATCACATCGTTCAAAAATCCGATCAGTTTTTTCGCTTCCGGCGTTCCGGATTTCCACTCGATCCCGGCGTATACATCCTCGGTATTCTCGCGGAAAATCACCACGTTCATGCGCTCGGGATTTTTCACCGGCGAAGGCACGCCCGCAAAAAAGCGCACCGGCCGCACGCAGGCATACAAATCCATGATTTGCCGCAACGCCACGTTCAGGGAACGAATCCCGCCGCCCACCGGCGTGGTCAAAGGCCCTTTGATGGCCACGCGGCAATCGCGAATCGCGTCCACGGTATCCGCCGGCAGCCAATCCTGAATTTGATTGAAGGCTTTCTCTCCGGCAAACACCTCCAGCCACGCCACGCGCCGCTTCGCGCCGTAAGCCTTTTCCACCGCCGCGTCGAAAACGCGCCGCGACGCTTTCCAGATATCCCGCCCTATGCCGTCGCCTTCGATGAAGGGAAGGGCCGGCGTATCCGGCACGGAAAATTTTCCGCCCGAATATTCGATGGCCTTGCCTTCGTGCGGCACCGGAATTTTGTTGTAACTATCTTTCATAATGGCTGGACTCCCCGAGGTTCATACCCGCTGAAGCAACCAGGTTGCGGGCCGCGGAAAAGCAGCGGCCGAATCAAGTAATCGCCGAGCTGAAAACGATACCACATCCCCGCCACGCCGTGCGACGCGTCCCGGAGGAGGTAGTGTTCTAATGTTCTTGCTGGGCTGATTCATCAGCCCAGACCCGATAAATTCGGGGGCTCCCTCCGAAAGGCCCAGCGCTAAAGCGCATATTTACGCGCATGGTATTTTCGGAGCGCTGAAGCGCTCCTCCCCCGAATGAATTCGGGGGCTCCATCCTGAGGCGGCGCTAAAGCGCATATTCACGCGCATGGCATTTTCGGAGCGCTGAAGCGCTCCTCCCCATGTTTTTGCTGGGCTGATTCATCAGCCCAGACCCGATGAATTCGGGCTGCTACCGAAGAAGCGAACCTCCAGCGCGAATCCTGCTATATTCCCGGCGCTGGAAAATCAATCCCCGGGGCGGGGAATCATCGGGTGAAAACAGATGCTCGCAATCGCCGCCATTTCGGCGCTGCTGAATCTCATCGTCCTTGGCGGCATTCCGTTCCTTGGCTACTTCCTGTATCAGAAGCTGCGGCATAAGCGCTCGTTTTCAGAGGTTGCTGCGCGCTCTGGACTTCAAATCGGCTCTGCTCGCTATATTCTTTATAGCCTTGCCTTTGCGGCCGTCGGCGTCGCCATCCTGCTGATCTGGCCGCCGCCGCTGGCGCCGCTCCTCCGACCGGGTTCTCCGCAGCAGGCTTTCCAAGGACTGGGCCTCAGCGGCACGTCGGTCGTCATGGCTCTGCTCTATGGCGTGGTGAAGACCGGCTTCCCGGAGGAACTGCTGTTTCGCGGACTGATCGCCGGCAGCCTCTCGCGACGGCTTTCACTAATCTGGGCCAACCTAATCCAAGCCGCGATCTTCCTGCTGCCACACCTCTTCGTGCTCAAGATCATGCCGGAACTGTGGCCTATCCTGCCGATTGTCTTTGTCATGGCGCTTTTCCTGGGCTGGGTGCGAATCAAGTCCGGCTCGATTCTGGGTTCGTGGCTAATCCACGCCTCCGCCAACGTAGCCATCTGCTTGCTCGTAGCCATCCGCACCTAGGGGTAGCGGGGCGCGTTAACCAGCTCCCGCTTTGGCCGTGGGTTTCGACTTCTCCGGCGATGTCAAACGGCAAACCAAAACCCAGTGTCGCCGGAGCGGGTAAATGCGCCCCTAATGACTATGAAGCGTCCGTAGAGGGGTCGATTTTTTCTCGGTTAGAAACGACGCCGGAGATTTGTTTTGTTGAGGTTACGGGGATTTCTAACCGTTTTGGTGTATCGATTAGAATTTCCCTTTCGAGCAGGTCTTCAGGGTCGAATTTCGGGAGGACGAAACTTTCCGTGCTGCGGGAGACGATCATTCGCTGGACCGGTTCGCGCCAGCGACCGTCTTCGGAGAGGCGGCTATGGGCGCGGATGGCGCGGAGGACGCAGTCGCCGGTGACTTTGCAGGTGTCGGCATTCTCCACCAGGCGATCGAGCGCTGAGCGAAGATTGCGGCGCCGAAATTCATAAAGGCCGGTGGCGTAGACGTGGCGATGAATGGTCATGCGATTGGGGATCTCGCTGTACATACTGGCGATATAACCGACGCTGATCCAATGTAGGAAAAGCTCTTCGATTTCGGCGCGGTCCTCGGATTGGCAAATGGCGCATTTGCGCGCATGGCGTTCAGGGTCGACGGAGATTGGCTGGGTACGACGTTTGGTTGTCATGGAGAGATAGGTATCATGCGAGGTATGTTGTGTAAATAGTACCGGCGCGAAAGTTCCGGACGAAGAGAAAGGGGGGCGGGGTGGGGGGACGACCGCATCGGGCCGCCTGGGTTGTGGAATTGTGGTTAGACGTGCTCTTCGGGGGGTGCCACCCTGGCGCTCGGCTCCGCTTGGGACTAGAGGGCGGCGTTACGAAAGGCCGTTGGCATCGTGCACGTCGCGGGCCTGTTAAAAAATTCGCGACACGGGCCTACATTTTCGATTGGACGCGCTTTCGCTCATAGCTATAATTGCACATGCTGAACCTCTGGCGCTGTCGCGAAGGCTGCGCGTTTTGATCCGGCCCGGCTTATCCCAACATATTGAGTTGCAAGGAGATTCATGTCGAACGAACTGCGAAATTTCCTAGCGCTTTCCTATGACGAGCTTGAGGAGCTGAACCTCAAAGCGAAAGATCACCGCAAGAAGCGCACCGCCGCGCACAAAGTGCAAGAAGAGCGCATCAAGTACCTCGCCGATGAAAAGCGGCTGAAGGCCGTCACCGTCCTCTTCAGCGATCTCGAGGGACGGCTGCACATGCTCGACTACGATAAAAAATTCCTGATCAAGAGCTGGGACAATCTGACTTTCGACGGCTCTTCGATTCGCGGCTTCACGGCGCAGCGCGAATCCGATCTGCGTCTGGCCATGGATTGGAGCTCGTTCTACTGGGCGCCCGCGGATGTGTTTGGCTCGGGCAAAGTGCTGGTGTTCGGCGAAGTGATTGACAAGGACGGTTCGCCCTATCGCGCCGATATTCGCGGCGTGCTGAAAGGCTTCGCGGAAAAGCAGTTCAAAGACGAGGGCGTGACGCTCAACGCCGCCAACGAAATTGAAGGCTTTCTTTTCAACGGTCCGGACGCCGAGCGCCGCTATCACGAAACCGGAAAATTCGATTACGTGAATACCGGCGGCTACTACCATTCGCTGCCCGGCGATCCGCTGCGCACCTTTATTGACACCACGGCCGAAGTGCAGCGCGCCATGGGCTTCCAGAATGAGAAGGATCATCCGGAAGTGGCGCCTTCGCAATTCGAAATTAATTACGGCTATGGCGAAGTGGTCTCCGCCGCGGATCAGATTCAACTCTACAAATTAATTTGCCGCCAGGTGGCCACGCGCATGGGATTGACGGCGTGCTTCCTGCCGAAGCCGGTGGTGGGCGTGAACGGCAACGGCATGCACACCAACGTCTCAATCAGCGAGAACGGCAAGAATTTGTTCTGGGATCCCAAGGGCGAAGAAAAGCTCAGTAAGAAAGGCTGGGCGTTCATCGATCGAATTCTGACGCACGCAAACGATATCTGCCTGATGCTGAATGCCAGCGTGAACGCCTATCGCCGGCTCGATCCGCACTTCGAGGCGCCGAATCAGATCAAAGCCTCGCCGGTGGATCGCGGCTCGATGATTCGCGTGCCCATCGGCAATGAACGCAGCATGAGAGTCGAGGTGCGTTCTGTTGCGCCGGATGCCAATCCGTATATGGTGATGTACTCCATTTTCAAGACTGGACTCGATGGCGAGACTTCCAAGATCAAAAATTTGCGCCAGGCTTCGCGTTATTTGCCGGACAACGTTTACGACGCGATTGCGAATTTCAAATCCGCGGCGTGGACTACGAAGATTCTCGGCGAGGACGTGAAGGGGCGTTATGCGGATTTGAAGCAGTCTTCGGCGGATCGTTGCCCGCGGCAGCTCGGGACGTTTGTGAAAGCGCCTGAGGTGCAGTATCACCACGAGGTTTACAATCAGTTTTTGTGGAATTTGTTTTAGGCGGCGGGGAATCGAAGATGCCGCTCTAAAAGAGCGGCGCTACAAGAAACATCCGCGACATTGAAATTGGAAATGGGGACGCCCCGGCTTTTTTTGGCCGGGGCGTTTTTTATTTTCGTTCGCGTTGCTGGATCTATTTGCTGGTCATCGTGGTGACGCGAAAGAGTTCGTCTCTGTGGCCGGTGCGATCGACGAGGCTCTCAAATCCCGCCATTCCTGCGGGATCTTTCTTGCCGGCATCGCTGATGAGCGCGAGATATTTGTCGAGGCCTTCGGGGCCGTTGGTGAAGAGGACGATCAGAAACGAGTTTGTATCCGCGGTGTGAATCGTTTCGTTCTGGATCAAGTAGCCGTGCAGCGAGCCATCGGCGACCAGGGATTCGAGTCCTTTGGAGAGCGTATTGCGCGTGATTTCACCGGCGTGCTCGGCGCCTTCCTTGAACTTGAAAACGCCGACGCGGAGATATGCGTTGGTGAAAGTGCCGGAGTGCATATCGTAGTCGCGGCTTTCGTAGATGTAATCCCAATGCTTGGTGTTGTTGTAAACGGCATCGCGGGAAACGCCGCCGCCGACGAGAGTCTCGAGCGCCTTCATCAGATTGCCCAGCGAAGCGGCCGAGAACCAATCGCCGTGCGTGGGCTCGCCTTCCTGGTGCGCGACGCGGCTGAAAGTACCGTAGTTGACGATCGTGCCGTCGGCGACGAGCTTCTTCAGTGCGGCGTCATCGCTGGTTTCCGCTTTCTCGAACGCGGCCCAGTTTGCGCGCGGAACTTCGAACGTCGAAACGTAGGTGTACATCACCGGCTTCTCCGCCGCGGCGGATTGCGCCATTACCGAAGACGAGGGAGACGCGATCATTGTTGCCAACAGCACCAGAAACAGAACGAGCAGGGAACGCTTATGCATTCAGATTCTCCTTGAGACGTGCTTGGACCGGCTTCGGCCGGCCGCGAGATTTTGGATTTGCCCTGACAGACGGGGAAAACCGTGGCCAACGCTACGCTGCGGGGCGGGGCAAGTCAAGGCGAATGCGAAGGGGAGTGAAATTGCTTGCACGTTCGTGCTCGCGAGCTGAGCGGCGTTGTGGCAGCGAAGATGAACCTGCGCTTGAAACGCTCAGTCGTAATATTCCGCGCCGAGGTGGGTGATCAGTTCTTCGCCCATCATCCAACGCAGCGTGTTTTTTAGTTTGATGAGCTGAATGAAGAGATCATGCTCGGGATAAAGTTCGGGCGCGCACATGGGAGATTTGAAATAGAAGCTGAGCCATTCCTGAATGCCGCGGAGGCCGGCGCGTTGCGCGAGATCGAGGAACAGAACGAGATCGAGAACGATGGGCGCGGCGAGAATCGAATCGCGGCAGAGGAAATCTACCTTGATCTGCATGGGATAGCCGAGCCAGCCGAAGATGTCAATATTGTCCCAGCCTTCTTTATTGTCGCCGCGCGGGGGATAGTAATTGATGCGGACTTTGTGGTGAATTTTGCCGTAGAGCTCGGGATAAAGCTTCGGCTGCAAAATATATTCGAGCACGCTGAGCTTGGATTCTTCTTTGGTCTTGAAGGAGTCGGGATCGTCGAGCACTTCGCCGTCGCGATTGCCTAAAATATTCGTGGAGAACCAGCCGTTGAGGCCGATCATGCGCGCTTTGAAGCCCGGCGCGAGAATGGTTTTCATCAGCGTCTGGCCGGTCTTGAAATCCTTGCCGCAAACGGGCATGCTGCGATCGCGCGCGAGTTCCTGTATCGCGGGAATATCCACGGTGAGATTGGGCGCGCCGTTGGCGAAGGGAACGCCTTCCTGCAGCGCGGCGTAAGCGTAGAGCATCGAAGGAGCGATGGCGTCGTGACTTTCTTTCATGGCGCGCTCGAAATCTTTCAGCGTTTTGTGCACGGCGTGCTGCTCGAGAAATACTTCGGTGGAACCGCACCAGACCATCACCAGGCGGCTGGCGCCGGACTTTTTCTTGAAGGTGCGGATGTCGTCGCGAATCTGCTCGGCAAGATCGAATTTGTTCTTGCCCTTCTTCACGTGCGTGCCCGCGAGATTCTTCACGTACTCGCGATCGAACGCCGCTTTCATGGGGCGAATGCCCTTGAGGAATTTCTCGACTTTGCTGAGATGCTGGAATTCGAGGACGCCGCACTTTTGCGCGGCTTGAAATGCGTCGTCGGGGAAAACGTCCCAGCCGCCAAACACCAGGTCGCTGGTCTGCGCCAGCGGAACGAATTCATTGATTTGCGGCGCGCGATTTTCGGTGCGCTTGCCGAGACGAACCGTGCCCATCTGCGTGAGCGAGCCCACCGGCGGCGCGATGCCGCGGCGAATCAGCTCGACGCCGGCCATGAACGTGGTGCTGACCGCGCCCATTCCCGGCGTGAGAACGCCCAATTTGCCTTTCGGCGGCGCGATGCTGACGGGCCTGCGCATTCATTTCCCCCTGATTGCGATTGTGGATCGCTGAGAAGCTTCGTTGAATCGCCCGTAGCGGTGCGGCGATGGAACAAGCGAGACGGATTATGATGCGCGATGACTGCGCGATTTGCAAATCGAAACGGGCGCGAGCAATCACGCACGCGCGAGAGCGTGGTGTTATCGTTTCAGAGTTACGAACGCGCGCGGCGCCGCGAGAATCGCCCGGTGCCGCCAGAATAGAGACAGGCAATGCTTCCCCGAAGATTTGGTCGGCTTATTGCCCTTCAACTCGGCTCAGGGTAAGGAAATGCGCGCGGCGCTAGCGCGCGATTCGCTCGGCGCGATTGAGACGAACATTCGGACGGAAATGCGCGGGGCTTAGAGTTTTTGGATGTGGATGCTGCCGTCGCCGGAATTGATTTCCAGTTCGCCGCCGCCGCCGTTGAGTTTGCCGCGGACGCGCGATTCGCTTATCGCGCCCGAAACGCTCACTGGGAAATCGAGATTGATGTGGCCGTCGCCGGTGTGGGCGTCGAGGTCGGCGGAAAAATTATCGGGGATGCGCAGAGTGATGCTGCCGTCGCCGGAGCGAATATTCCACGGAGTGGCGATCTTCGAGCCATTGGAGGCGGATGCTTGAATGCTGCCGTCGCCGGTTTTCAGGTAGAGGCTATCGAAACGGCCGGTGATGGTGATGTGGCCGTCGCCGGTGTCCACGTTTAGCTTGCCATCGAAATTCGAGCCTTCGATGTGTCCATCGCCGGAGTGCAGACGGATATCGCCGCGAAGACCTTGCGCGTTGATGTTGCCGTCGCCGGTATCGATCTTGATGCTGCCGGTGACGGCTTGCGAAGTGACATTGCCGTCGCCGCTGTGAATATCCAGATCACATTCGGCGGGAACCTGGAGTTGGATCTTGATGGTGTGATTGGAGACGTTAAACCAGCCCCAGTGGGTGTGAGGCGATTTAATGATGAGCGTCAGATTATTGCCGGTCTGGCTTTCCTGGACGTGGACGTCATTCGGGCCGATTTTGTAGCTGGTGGTAGAGAGCTTGAGATTGGCCTCGTTGGCGGGGCCGGTGGTGATTTCGACGTTGCCGTCATCGGTTTCGACATGGATGGAAGGCTTGCCGGAGAACTTGTAGTTTTTGGGCTGCGCTTCATCGGCGCGCGCGCGCGTAGGCGCGGCGAGGGCGATGCTGGCGAGCGCGAGTCCGATTACCAGTGGCTTGTACATGAGCGTTCCTCCGTTCGGCAAATCCCGTTTCCGATGAACCGTTTTGGGTGCCCGTTCGTGTCTAGTAATGATACGAGAGGGGGGAGAAAAAAGTTCAATGGAGTTGCCGGGTTTGCTCATGCGGATTTTCGCTTGGTGGCGGCTTTGGCATGGGGCTTGGGGCGGAGGCTGGCGAGGAAGGCTTCGAGCGGTTGCGTGTTGACGACGTCTTTCTTTTCGAGCCAGCCGCGACGGGCGGTTTGCACGCCGTATTTCATCAGCTGCAGATGGGCTGTGGCGTGGGAGTCGGTGTCAATGATGATTTTGACGCCGCTGTCGCGAGCGGCGCGGAGATGGATGTCTTTGAGGTCCAGGCGATCGGGATGGGAATTGCACTCCATGATTACGCCATTGCGTTTTGCGGCGTCGAAGATCTTTTGCAGGTCGAAATCGAAGGGATCGCGGCGAAGGACCAGGCGGCCGGTGGGATGGGCGATGATTTGCGTGTAGGGATTTTCGATGGCGGCGAGGATGCGCTCGGTCATCGCGGATTTATCGAGATTCATGTAGGAGTGGACGGAGGTGATGACGATGTCGAGCTGCGCGAGGACTTCATCGTCGAGATCGAGGCGGCCGTCTTTGAGGATGTCCACTTCCGAGCCGCAGAGCAGGCGGATGCCGGAGATTTTCCTTTGCGCGGCGCGCACTTTGGCGATTTGCTCGAGGGTACGTTTTTCATCGAGGCCATTGGCCACGGTGACAGCCTTGGAATGGTCGGTGATGGCGATGTAATCGTAGCCGCGGGCTTTGGCGGCCTCGGCCATTTCTTCGATGGTGTTGCGGCCATCGGAGGCGACGGTGTGCATGTGCAGATCGCCGCGGATGTCTTCCAGCTCAATGAGATTTGGAAGTTTGCCGGCTTCTGCGGCTTCGATTTCACCGGTATTTTCGCGCAGCTCCGGCGGAACGTATTTGAGTTTGAGCTTGGCGTAAATTTCTTCTTCCGTTTTGCTGGCGATTACTTTCTCGCTTTTGATTTCGGTCAGGGCATATTCGTTGAGGGTCCAGCCTTCGTCATTGGCGCGGCCGCGTAGCGCGACATTGTGATCTTTCGAGCCGGTGAAATAGAGCAGCGCGGCGCCGAAGCTTTTTTTATCGAGCAGGCGGACATCCACTTGAAGATTATTCGCGAGAACAAAGCTGACTTTATTTTCGCCGTGAGCGAGAGTCTGCTCGATGCCGGGAAATTTGAGGATGTGATGGGCGACGGCGTCAACGTGCTTGGGCTTGTCCTGGCCGGGACGCATGGTGACGAGGAGATCGAGGTCGCCGATGGTTTCTTTGCCGCGGCGGAGAGAGCCGGCGGGCGTGACTTCTTCGACGGATTCGCCGGCGGCGAGAATGTGCTCGCGAAGGGCCTGCGCGGAGGCGTCGCCGGTGCTGAGCAGGAAGCGGCCTGAGGAACGCTTGAAGGTGGCGACGGCCTTGAGAATATTCTGCTCGCTTTTTTCGCCGAAGCCTTCGAGGTCGCGGAGTTTGCCTTCGATGGCGAGTTTCTCGACGTCCGCCACGGTGCCGGCTTTGAATTTTTTCCAGAGGAAGGCGACTTTTTTCGGGCCAAGGGATTGCAGATCGAGGAGCTCGAGAATCGTCGGGGGATATTTTTTCAGGAGCTTTTGGCGCAGGGCGTAATCGCCAGATTTTAGGACTTCGTCAATGTGATCGGCCATGCCGTCGCCGATGCCGGGGAGGGCGGTGAGCTTTTTGCGATCCTTGGAGAGGTCTTCGATGCGTTCGGGGATGCTGTCAATGAGATCGGCGGCGCGTTCGTAGCTGCGATAGCGGCCGATGATGGCGCCATCGATTTCTAGGAGGTGAGCAGTGTCGCGGAAGATTTTGGCGATTTCGCGATTTTCCATGGGGGGATTATAAGGGATTCTGGGGGTGGGAGGTTAGAGGGCGGAGGGCTGGGGGCTGGACGTTGGAGGCTGGATGGCTGGAGGCTAGAAGGCAACGGCAAGAAAATGCAGATCCCTCACCCCTGAAGGGGATTCGGGATGACAACTACATTTGCGGGAATGTGTGAAATTTATAGAATTTATCGGGAGCGGAGGAAGTGGAGGTAGTAGAGGACGCCGGCTACGGATTTGGCGTCGTGTATTCGGCCTTTGCGGATTAGTTGCGCTAGTTCATTGGGCTTGAAGCGACGGGCGGTGATGGCTTCGTCTGCTTCGGGGCGCGCTTTGCCGGCTGTCAGGCCTTCGGCGGCGTAGAGGTCCAGGAATTCGCTTAGGAAGCCGGGAGTGGGGAAGAGATGCAGCAGCTTGCGGTAACGGCTTGCGCGGTAGCCGGTTTCTTCGAGTAGCTCGCGCTTGGCGGCGGAAAGCGGGGACTCGGGTGGATCGATGCGTCCGGCGACTAATTCCCAAAGGAACTTGCCGACGGAATGTCGGTATTGGCGGATTAGGAGAACGTCGCCGTTCGGAAAGATCGGCATCACCACGACGGAGCCATTGTGCGTGACGACATCGCGTGTGGCTTCGACGCCGCTGGGCTCAATGACGCGATCGCGGCGCACGCCGAAAACTGGGCCGGTGTAAAGGATCTTGCTGCTGAGGATTTTGGCGCGGGTTCTCTTAGATTTTGGCATGAGAGGCATTATACTGGCGCTCGAGATGGCGTTGAACACACTCATTGTAGATGACGAGCGGCCGGCGCGGGACGAGCTTAGCTTTTTGCTCAAGGCGTTTCCGGAAATCAATCTTGTGGGGCAGGGCAAGAATGGTTTGGAAGCCGTGTCGCTGATTAAGGAGCACAATCCGGATCTGGTGTTTCTGGATGTGCACATGCCGGGGTTGGACGGATTTGGAGTGATCAAGAAACTTGCGGCTGGCAAAGTGCGCGTGCCGCAGATTGTGTTTGCGACGGCTTACGACAATTACGCGGTGCAGGCTTTCGAAGTGAGCGCGGTGGATTACGTGCTGAAGCCGTTTGATAAAGCGCGCATCGCGAAGGCCATCCAGCGCGCGAAGAAAGCGGTGGAATCGAATACTTCGGCGGTGGAGCGGCTGGAATCGCTGGTGGATAAACTGGGAGTGCCGAAAACGGCGGCGGCGCCGGTGAAGCTGCTGGTGAAAGCGCAGTCGCGATTGATGCTGGTGGACGCCGAGGATATGGTGCTGGCGTCGATCGAAGATGGGACCATCACGATTGCGACGCGCGAGTTCGAGGGCGTTTCGAATTACCGCACGATCGAAGAATTGGCGGCGGCGCTGGAGGCGGAATCTTTCTGGCGCGCGCATCGCTCCTACCTGGTGAACATCCATCATATTAAGGAAGTGCTGCCGTGGTTCAAATCGAGTTACATGCTGAAGATGAATGACCGTAAGCAGACGGAAGTGCCGGTGAGCCGTGCGCAAACGAAGCGATTGCGGGAATTGATCAAGTTGTAGAGTGCGTGACGGCGGCGATGGAGCGGTTGCGTGTTATAGTTCCGCGCCATGGGTTTGATCTCCCACCTGTTTTATCCATACGGAATTATTTTGCAGGCTGTGGCGCTGGTGCATTTTTTCCGGCGGCGGCCGGAATGGTATTGGCTGTGGATTATTTTCATCGGCGGGCCGATCGGGGCGCTGGTGTATATCGTGGCGGAAGTGCTGCCGGATTTAGGATTGCTGCAGGGCGTGTTTCAGGGATTTCCGCGGCGACGGAGAATTCAGGAGCTCGAAGCGATCGTGCTCGACAATCCTTCGCCGGGGAATTACGAGGAATTGGGCGCGCTCTATCTGGACGAGAAGAATTTCGCGCGGGCGCGGCAATGCTTTGACCGCTCGATTACCGTGCGGACGGATCATCCCGATCCAATTTACCGGCGCGCGATCGCGGAAATGGGGCTGGCGGATTTTGCGGCGGCGAGCGCGGATCTGGAGCGAGTGGCGGCGATGGACGCGAAGTACGATCATTTTCAAGCGAAGGCGCTTTTGGCGCAATGTTATGCGATGACGGGGCGCGCGGCGGATGCGGATGCGCTCTTTCGCGAGGTGCTGGCGATTCGGAATGAGTCGGAGACGCAATACAATTTCGCGGCTTTGCTTTTTGCGCAGGGGCGGGCGGATGAGTCTGTCGAATGGGCTGACCGGATTTTGCGAAAGAAGGCTACTTTGCCGCGGTATCTCGGGCGGAGGGAGCGGCCGTGGTTTCGCAAGGCAGCGGGGCTGCAGAAAAAAGTTCGAGAGATGGGGAAGGTTGCGGGGGCGAAAGTTCCGGGCTGAGTTGGCGGCAGTGAGCGAGTGCGAAGATGCCAGGCTGAAAGCCTGGCGCTACAAAAGGCTTGGCCTGCTGCGGGGCCTGCTGCGTGGATGGGTTACACGTGGCGACGTTGCTGTGCTAGCATCGAATGACCTCGGGCATGGATTTCTCTCTTACCAGCGATCAAATCTTGATTCGCGACACCGTCCGCCAATTCATGGAAGCGGAGATGCGCCCGATTTTGCGCGAGTACGAGCGCGAAGAGAAATTTCCCGCGGAGCAGATCCGAAAATTGGGCGAGCTGGGCTGTTGCGGCATGCTGGTGCCGGAGGAATGGGGCGGCGCGGGGACGGATACGGTGAGTTACGCGGTGATGCTGGAAGAAGTGGCGCGGGTTTGCGCTTCGACGGCTGTGGCGATCAGCGTGACCAGTTCGGTTTCCGGACTGCCGCTTTGGAAGCACGGCAGCGAGGCGCAGAAAAAGAAATATTTGCCGCGGCTTTCGCGCGGGGAAATTTTGGGAGCGTTTTGCCTCACGGAGCCGGGAGCGGGCTCGGATGCCGGGGCGATTCAGGCGCGCGCGGTAAAGAGTGGCGATGAGTACGTGCTGAACGGCACGAAGAGCTGGGTGACGAATGGCGGAGTTTCCGGCGTCTACACCGTATTTGCGAAGACGGATGCCACGGCGGGCGCGCGCGGCGTGACGGCGTTTCTTGTGGAGCCCGGGTTTGCGGGATTTCGCGTCAGCCGCTATGAAGATAAGATGGGATTGCATCTTTCGCGGACAGCGGAAATTGTGTTGGATGACTGCCGCGTGCCGGCGGAGAACCGTCTGGGCGAGGAAGGGCAGGGATTGAAAATCGCGCTGGAAGGGCTGGACGGCGGGCGCGTGGGAATCGCGGCGCAGGCGGTGGGATTGGCGCAGGGGGCGTTTGAGGCTGCGGTGAAATATGCGAAGCAGCGCGCGGCATTTGGGAAAAAGATCGGCGAGTTTCAGGCGGTTCAGTGGATGTTGGCGGATATGCAGATGGAAATTGAGGCGGCGCGGGCGTTGATGATGAATGCGGCGTGGATGCGCGATCGCGGTGCGAGCCGGACGGGGGCGGCAGCTTCGAAGGCGAAATTGTACGCGAGCGAGATGGCTAATCGCGTAGCTTACAAGGCCGTGCAGGTGCATGGAAGCGTTGGGTATTCGCGGGAGACGGATGTGGAGAGGTATTACCGCGACGCGCGCGTGTTGACGATTTATGAGGGGACGAGCGAGATTCAGAGGACGGTGATTGCGCGGGATTTGTTGAAGTAGAGGCGGGGTAATGCCAAAAGGAAAAGACCGGCAATGGCGCGAGTTGCAGCGGGAGTTACGCCGGCGGGCGCAGCAAGCGGCGCCCCTACGAAGAAAAATCGTTTTTTAGTGGCGACATAGAGAGGAAAGTTGGATAAGCGGAAACGAGTTTTGAGCGGGATGCGGCCTACTGGGCGGCTGCATTTGGGGCATTATTTCGGGGCGCTGCAGAATTGGTTGAAGATGCAGGATCGGAGTTTGACTGTTTTTATTTCGTTGCGGACTGGCACGCGTTGACGACGCATTACGAAGATACGTCGTCGATTGGGGAAAACACGCTGCAGATTGCGCTGGATTGGCTTTCCGTGGGGCTTGATCCGGAGAAGTCGACGATTTTCATTCAGTCGAGCGTGCTGGAACACGCGGAATTGCATGTGTTGCTGTCGATGATCACGCCGCTGAGTTGGCTCGAGCGCGTGCCGACGTACAAAGAGCAGATTGAGAATTTGAAGGACCGGGACCTGGGCACGTACGGATTTCTCGGTTATCCACTGTTGCAGACGGCCGACATCGTGATGTACGGCGAGCCGAAGCAGGAGTTGCTGGTGCCCGTGGGCGAGGATCAGGCGCCGCACGTGGAACTTTCGCGCGAGATTGTGCGGCGTTTTAATGTGCAGTTTGGGGTGGCGATCGATCGCGAGCTTTTCGCGGGCGCGAATGCAGCCGCGCTGAAGCAATCTAGTGAAAGAAGTGTTGCCGAACCTGGAGAGCGACGCGGGGGCGAGCCTCGAGGCTGTGTACGAGCGCAGGCTGAGGACCTATATCGCGGAAAGCGGCTTCGACAACTTTCTCGAGAAGGCCGGCAAGACGAAATCCTTCTTCAAGCACCGTCACGTGCTGCAAGAGCCTGCGGTAATGTTGACGGAGACGCCGCGGCTGCCGGGAACGGATGGGCGGCGGATGGCGAAGAGCTATGGGAATTTTATTTCGTTGAGCGAGCCGCTTGATTCGCTGCGGAACAAAGTGCGCAACATGATCACCGATCCGGCGCGCGTACGGCGGACGGATCCCGGCAACCCGGATGTCTGTCCGGTGTTTTCGTACCACAAACTATTTTCGCCGGCGCCAACGATTGAACGCGTGAACCGCGAATGTCGCACGGCGGAGATCGGCTGTGTGGATTGCAAGAAGCTGATGGCCGAAAATCTGGTCACCTGGATCGAGCCGATCCAGGCGAAAAGGCGCGATTTTGAGTCGCATCCGCAGCGCGTCTGGGATATTCTCGATGACGGCTCGAAGCGGGCGCAGAAGGCCGCGCGCAAGACGATGGAGCGGGTGCGCGAAGCAATTTTCGGCTGGGAGGAAGCGCGGAAGGCGGGCAGCGCACGGCACTCGCCCGGCGCGCAGAAAGTAGCAGGCGGAGACTGATTTGGCGACACCTTACAAGATTCAACTTCCGATCTACGAAGGCCCTCTCGATCTTCTTCTGGATTTGATTCGCAAGCAGGAACTAGATATCCACAATATTCCGATCGCGAAAATCACGCAGCAGTATCTGGATTATCTGCACCAGCTCGAAAAGCTCGATATTGATGTGTCGTCGGATTTTCTGTACATGGCTGCGTCGCTGATTTACATCAAGTCGAAGATGCTGCTGCCCGTGGACCCGCTGGCGCCGCCGGAAGAGCAGATGGATCCGCGCGAGGAATTGGTGCACCGGCTGCTGGAGCACGAAAAATACAAGAACGCGGCGCAATTGCTTTATCAGAAGCAGCAGATTGAGGCCAACGTGTGGTCGAATCCGGATCGCACGCTGTATCAAGGCGAAGAAGTAGAAGGCGAGCTGATCGTTTCGCTCGTGGATCTGGTGAAAGTATTCCAGCAGGTGCTGGAGCGGCGGAAGGAAGTTCCGAAATTCGAGCTGCAGCATGAGACCGTGACCATCGCGGAGATGATGGGTCGTTTGCGGAAGCAGTTGAACGCCAGCGAAGAAGCCGTGTCGCTCGCGGAATTTTTTGAGTCCTGCGCCACGCGGCGGGCGATGATCGTGGCGTTTTTGGCGCTGCTGGAGATGGTGCGCATGCAGGCCGTGATTCTGGTGCAGTCGGAGCTGTTTTCGGATATCCGGCTGCGCAAACATAAAATGTTCGACGTGGTATTTTCAGGCGACGAAGCGATCGCCAAAATTGAAGAACAATATCTATGACCCCACAGGAAATGCAGTCGGCCCTCGAGGCCATAATTTACGCGGCGGATGAACCGGCAACGATCGGGCAATTGACGGATGCGATCGGCGGGGAGAAGACGGAAGTGCGCGCGGCGCTGGACCAGCTCGTTGCGGCGTATCAGACCGAAGATCGCGGCATCGAGATCCGCAAGGTCGCGGGCGGCTGGAAACTTTACACCAAGCCGCAGCATCACGACGTGGTGCGGAAATTCATCAAGAGTTTGCGGCCGCCGGTGCGATTGACGATGCCGGCGCTCGAAACGCTAGCGGTGGTGGCGTACAAGCAGCCGGTGACGGCGCCGGAAATTAATGAAATTCGCGGCGTGAATTGCGGCGGCGTGCTGAAGACACTGCTGGAGAAGCGCTTGATCACAACCGCGGGGCGGAAGGCGGTAATCGGACGGCCGATTTTGTATCGCACGTCGAAGGATTTTCTGATGCGCTTCGGGCTTTCGGATCTCGAAGAGCTGCCGAGCTTGAAGGAATTTGAGCAATTGGCGCAGGCGGCGCTGGGAGCGGATGAGGGCATCGCGCCCATCGAGCCGGAAGAGATGCAGGTGGGCGCGCCGGGCGAAATCGGCGGCGCGAACGGTGCTGCGTCGAGCGCTCCGGAGACGATGGCCGCGGAACTTAACGCTACTTCCGATGCAGCGAATGAAATCTCAGCGCCGAAAGCCGCGGCGGCGGCCGCTGGAAATTCCGGCAGCGGCGTTTCAGGCGACACGGCTGAAATTGACGAGCCGGCTACGGATTCGCGCGGCGATTGACCGGTAGCATCGCGCCGGGCGCCGCTCTCACCATGGAAGAAAGACTCCAGAAAATAATCGCGCGAGCAGGCGTCGCATCGCGGCGTCGCGCGGAGCAACTCATCGTCTCGGGCCACGTGACGGTCAACGGAAAAGTCGTCACCGAGCTGGGCACGCGCGCGGATGCGGCGCGCGACCACATCAAAGTTTCCGGGAAGCTGCTGCAAGGCGCTGAAGATCACGTTTACATTGCGCTGCACAAGCCTTCGGAGGTGGTCGCTACGTTGAGCGATCCCGAAGGACGCCAATCGATCGGCGATTTATTGGCCGGCGTGCCGGCGCGGGTTTATCCCGTGGGTCGGCTCGAATATCACGCGTCGGGGCTGCTGTTTCTCACTAATGACGGCGAGCTGGCCAATAAAATGTTGCGCACGCATGGGCTGCGACAAACGTATTTGCTGAAAGTGAAAGGCAATCTCAGCGATTCTGAAATCGGGCAGGCGGCTGCGGTGACGCGCGCGCGAATCGAACGCGGGCAGCGCGGCGAAAATCCCTGGTATGAAGTGACCATGGCGGATGCGAGCCGCGATCCGCTGCGCGAGAAATTGCTGGAAATGGGCCACCCGGTGGAAAAAATGAAGCGCATCAAGATCGCCAGCCTCGAAATCGGCGATTTGGCGCCCGGGCGTTTTCGGAGCCTCACGCTGAAAGAAATTACAGGCTTGGAGGCCGCGGTGAAAAAAGCCGCGACGCAGCCGCGAGGCCCGGCACCTTCAGCGCCGCCGCGAAAGTTCACACCGCCACGGGATTCGCCGCCAGGCCGCCGCAAGTCTAGCCGAGACCGAAAGCGCGGATGAGCCCGCTTCCACTCGACGCGATTCCGGATTGGATTCGAAGCGTTGAGCCTTATGTGCCGGGCCGGCCGGTGCGCGAAATTGAGAGCGAGCTTGGCCGCGAGGTGATTCAGCTCGCGTCGAATGAAAATCCGCTTGGCCCTTCACCGCGCGCGATCGAGGCGGCGAAACGCGCGCTTGCCGCGGGAAATCGCTATACCGAGGGCGGCGACAAATATTTGCGCGAGGCGCTCGCGGAGCGGCACGGCGTCGCGTTTGAGAATGTGATTCTCGGCGCGGGCTCGAGCGAATTGATTGCGTTTGCGGCTCGCGCGTTTCTGGCGCCGGGTCGCGCGGGGCTCACTTCAGCGAGTACGTTTCCACTCTTTCCCATCAATATCCGGCTCACGGGCGCGGAGCTCGTGGAGACCCCGCTCCGCGATTTCTCGATCGATTTGCAAGCAATGGCGGCGCGACTTGCGCCGTCTGTGAAATTAATCTTTTTGGCGAACCCGAATAATCCTACCGGGACGATCTTCACCGCCGGCGAATTCGATGCGTTTCTCGCGCGCGTCTCGGCCAATGCGCTGGTGGTGCTCGATGAGGCTTACGCCGAATACGTGGAGAGAAAAGATTATTCGCGCTCGATCTCGCTGGTCCGCGAGGGGTGCAACGTGCTTGTGCTGCGCACATTTTCGAAGATCTACGGCTTGGCGGGGCTGCAGGATCGGCTACGGAATCGGCGATGCGGGACTTTTGCGCGAGTTGGAAAAATTGCGCGCTCCTTATAACACTTCGGGTGTTGCCGAAGCGGCGGCGCTCGCGGCGCTGGATGATACGGAGCATGTCTCGCGCTCGCTTGAATGCAATCGCGCCGGCCTGGCTCAGCTTGGCGGGGGCCTCGATGCGATCGGGGTGCGGCACATTCCATCGGCGGCGAATTTCATGCTCGTTGATTTAGGAAGTGACGCGCGGCCGGTGGCGCAGTTGCTTGAAAAACGCGGAGTGCTTGCTCGCCCGATGGGATTCATGGCTTTACCGAACGCCATTCGCGTTACGATCGGAACGAAAAAAGAAAACGCGACATTTCTTCGAGAGCTTGGCGAAATTGCCGGGAATGCACGCGAAATGCAAAGCAAAAGCCGTTCCAGGGAGGCCAGATGAGCAACGCGACGCCGGAAGATTCCGGAGAACGCGCCGGACCGCACGCGAAGACTGGGCCGAGCGATCCGATTTACGAGCTTCTGAACTCGAGCCGCACGATCGCCGTGGTGGGATTGTCGTCGCGAAAATTCCGGCCGAGTTATGGAGTGGCGCAGTACATGCAATCCGCCGGCTATCGAATCATTCCCGTGAATCCGGCAGCACACCGACGTGCTGGGGGAGAAAAGCTACGCTCGCCTCGAAGATATTCCTGAGAAAGTGGAGATCGTGGATATTTTCAGGCGATCCGAATATGTGCCCGACGTGGTCGAGAGCGCGATTCGCATCGGCGCGAAGGCGATTTGGATGCAAGAAGGCGTGATTCACGCCGACGCCGCGGAAAAAGCGCGCCGGGCCGGACTCTTTGTGGTGATGGATTTGTGCATCCTGAAGGAGCACGCGAAAAGATTCCGGATGAAAGGTATAGGCGCGCTACGGCGCGAATGCCGAGGATGGGTAAACCGCGAGATTGCGCGTGACGCGCAGCAGGCCGATGTAACGGCCATCTGGCGAGTAATGAAAATCGCGATACACCAGATCGCTCATCGCTGCGGAAAAATTCCCGTCCGGAAGGCTTACCCACATTAAATTTCCTGAACGGGCTTCCGGGCCGCGCTTCAGCAAAATGTGGCGCTCATCGGGCGCCCACTCGTAGCGCCCTAATCCCACGCGCACGTGGAACATCTTCGCTGGCGTGGCGAGATCACGAACCTCCAGCAAATCGCCATCGTAAAAAAACGCGATGCGCTTGCCCGAAGGCGAAATCGAAAGCTGCCCTTGTGCATTCTCGAGATCGGCAATTTCTTTCCGCGTCTCGTGAAGCAGATCGAGCGAGACGAGCTTCGCGGCGCCACTCATGCCTTTATCGCGCTCGATGGCGAACGCCGAATTGTGCGGCGCGTCCCACACTACGGAAATGAATTGATGGGGATCGAAGAGCTTCTTCGATTCGCCGGTGGCGACTTTCACGGTGTGAATTTCGGCGAGCTCCCGCGGCTTGACGACCTCGGTGAGAAACGCGACCGTCGCGCCATCGGCAAGCCAGGTGGCCTGATATCCGCCGATCAAGCGGATTTTCTTTCGCGCCCTGGATGGGAATTTCGCGGCCCTCGGTATCGAGCAGCTCCGTCAAATCTCCGGAAGTCAGCGTGTCTTTGTCGCCGGCCAGTGCGTAGGTGGTTTTATAAATGGCGAGCTTCTGGCCGTCGGGCGACCAGCTGATCTCGTTGATCTTGAAACTCTGCGGCTTGTCGATCTTAACAATCTTTTCGCCTTCGATGATGCGCTTGCGTTTGCCATCCGGCGACGCGATCCAGAGATCGTCGCCCTCGAGCGTATATTTCTTGTGGTTGTAAATCCGGTAGACGCCTATGGCGATGCGATTATCCGGCGCGAAGGCGAACGTCGAGCAATATTCCTCCATGGTGAACGCCGGCTTTTGATCGGCCGCCGGAGAAGCAGGGAAGGGAAATGCGGTGATTAAAAAAAGCGCCGCGGCGAGGATAAGCGCAAAGGGCGCAGCCACAACTCTCCCTACTTTCGCGGCGCGCGCCGCGCGGATTCTATTACTCACGTTTGCTGGTCCTTCTTGGTGTGCAGCTCGCGGCTGGGATCTCCACTCGCGACATCGCGTTCGGCCACGTTGCTCTCAGATTGATGCTCCGCAGGCTCATGTTGGTTTGATGCGTCCGGCTTCCTTTGGAGCTTGCGAAGTTGCGCCAGGCGCTCCTGAATTTTGGCTTCGAGCCCCTCGCGCGTGGGGCGGTAGTAGGTGCGTCCGGCGAGACTCTCCGGAAGACATTGCATGTCCGCCACTTTCTCTTCGATGTTGTGCGCGTACTGATAGCCTTCGCCATAGCCAATATGACGCATCAAACCCGTCACCGCGTTGCGTAGCTGCAATGGCACAGGCTCGGCGATGGTGCGTTCGAGATCCTGCTGCACGGCGCCATAGGCGGTGTAGAGGGCATTCGATTTCGGCGCGAGCGCCAGATAGACGGCCGCTTCGCCGAGGGCGAGATATCCTTCGGGCGGCCCGATAAATTCGAAAGCATCCTTGGCGGCGAGCGTCACGCGAAGGGCATTCGGATCCGCCAGGCCGATATCTTCGCTGGCCATGCGCACCATGCGGCGGGCGAGATAGAGTGGGTCTTCACCTGATTCGAGCATGCGGGCCAGCCAGTAGAGCGAGGCGTCCGGATCGGAATTGCGCACGGATTTATGAAGTGCGGAGATGAGATTGAAATGTTCTTCGCCGGCCTTGTCGTAGGGCAGCAGCTTCTTTTGCAGCACGGACTTCGAGCAGCGCATCGGTGAGCACTCGCCGCGCCGCCGCCGGATCGTCCGCAGCAGTGACCGGCGTCGCGCTGCGCACTAATGCTTCGAGAATGTTGTAGGCCGCGCGCGCATCCCCGTTGGCGACCACTGCCACGCGCTCGAGCACGGCATCGCCGGCCTCGATATTTTCATTGCCAAGGCCGCGCTCGCGATCGGCAAGCGCGCGCTTCAGCAACGTCACGATCTGTTGCCGCGCTCAGCGCGTGGAGAACGTACACCTTCATGCGCGAAAGAAGCGGCGAAATCACTTCGAACGAGGGATTCTCGGTGGTCGCGCCGATCAGGAGAATATTTCCGGCCTCGACGTGCGGCAGAAACGCATCCTGCTGCGCCTTATTGAATCGGTGCATTTCGTCCACGAACACAATCGTGCGGCGTGCCGTAGTGCCGCGCGCCTTGGGCTGTGGTCATCACTTGCTTGATTTCTTTGATGTCCGGCGAGCACCGCGCTGAAGGGGATGAAATCGGAGCGCGTGCGATTGGCGATGACGCGCGCGAGCGTGGTCTTGCCGCAGCCGGGAGGTCCCCAGAAAAGCATCGAGCCGATATCGTCGCGCTCGATCTGCACGCGCAGCGGCTTGCCGGGGCCGAGTAGATCTTCCTGGCCGATACATTCGTCGAGCGTCTGCGGACGCATGCGATCGGCGAGCGGACGCGGCCCGGCATTTTCCTCTTGCGGCTCGATGGCGCGAAACAAGGCTCACGTTCGGCTCGCTCGGCGCGACGACGCGCGGCTTCGTAGAGAATCACCGAGGCGGCCACGCCCGCGTTCAGCGATTCGACTCCGGCGACCATCGGGACGGCAATCTGCGCATCGGCGGAGCGCACGATTTCCGGCGCGAGGCCCGCGCCTTCGCTGCCGATAAAAATGGCGCAAGCGAGCTCGCAGTTGCTGCGCCGACTCGAGCGGGATGGACATTCGCATCGCGCGGCGCCGACTTCGAAGTTGCGGCGAAAATCGTCAAGCCTGCGACGCGAAGCTGCGCCAGAAGCACCGCCGGCGCCATGCCTCGCAATAGCGGCAGTCGCAGCGCTGAACCCGCCGAAGCGCGCAGTGCCTTTGATGACCACGGATCAGCGGTGCCGCGCGTGGCGGCAAGTCCCGTGGCGCCGAACGCCTCGGCCGATCGCACGACCGTTCCGACATTTCCGGGGTCCTGTACGCCGGCGAGAACCACGACCAGCGGCATATCGCCGCGCACGAGATCGTCGAAGCTCGACTCGCGCGGGCGGACGAGCGCGGCGATTCCTTGCGGATGCTCGGTGGCGGCGACGCCTGCGAAGAGAGCGATCGGTGGTGCGCAAAATTCGGCGCGCGGCGAGGTCTCGGCACGGCAGAGCTGCGAAGATGCTTTTCGCCGGCCGGACTAACCAGGCACGCCTCGAAAGCCAGGCCGCGAGCGAGTGGCTTCGCCAACCAGATGCGGGCCTTCGACGCCGATGAGATTTGTCATCGGAAAGGAAACCTTCGCGCAGGGCCTCGCGAAAAAGCTTCAGCCAGCGATTGTCGCGGCTGGTAATCGGTCTCGGCGCTCCCTGCGGCGAACCGGAGCGAGTCGAGCCGCTGCACGCATCGGCGATTTCTTCGAGGCGGAAATGGCTTCGCGCGGCATCGCTAGCGAGACTAGCAAACGTGTGGAAGGCGTAAAGCTCGGGCGGGTCTTGCGCGCGCGGAAATGCGGCGATTGCTCACGTCAGCGAGTTGGTCGGGGAGATGCGGGGCTGAAGCGTCGGCGCTACCAAATTAGCCGGATGGCCGCGCTCGGGCTTCACGCTCCCGCCATTTTGTCCTGCGGAAATGGCTTTGTTTCCGTTGCTTGCGTGGGCTTGAAGGGCCTATGATAGCTTGCCCTAGCACCACGGCGCAGCCCGCCAAGAGCCGACACTTTGCCCGTCGAAGTCCTGAAAATTTCAGCGGACGCACCCGAGCGCAGCGCCGTCGAGTATGCCGCGAGCTTCATTCAGCGCGGGCGAAGTGGTTGGTGTGCCGACCGATACTTTCTACGGCCTCTCCGCCGATCCTTTTAATCTTGCCGCCATCGGCCGCGTGTACGAAATCAAAGGCCGCCCGGAATCGAAGGCGCTGCCGATTTTGGTGAATTCGATCGAGCAGGCGGTTTCGCTGGTGCGCGACGTGCCCGATAATTTTCTGGTGCTGGCTTCGAAATTCTGGCCTGGCGCGCTCACCATCGTGCTCGAAGCCACGCATCGCATTCCTTTGAAGGTAACCGGCAATACGGGCCGCGTGGCGCTTCGCTGGGCGCATTCGAAAGTCACTACCGAAATCATTGATGCCGTCGGCGGGCCGGTTACCGGCACGAGCGCGAATCTTTCCGGTTCGCCGGCTTGCACGAACGCGCCGCAATTGTGAAGCAACTTGGCGAGCGGCTGCACCTGATTCTCGATGCCGGCGATACGCGCGCGGTGGTGGCGTCGACGATCGTGCGCGTGGAAGGCGATGAGTGGATGATTGTCCGCGAAGGGGCCATTTCCGAGCATCAGATCCGCACGGCGCTTTCGTCGTAGTCAAAAACAGGGGTAAAAAGTAGCGATTTTCGGCCGATTAGAAATTGACTCCGTCCTTTGTTTTCAGCGAGTTACAGCGAATTCTAATAATTTTACGTGCGATTAGAAATGCTTCCCAGATCCAGCGGTTAAGCGCGTCGCGGAACGCGTAGAAGAACGTGCGCGGGTAGTTTCGACATCACTCCCGGGCGCTGGCACTCAGATTACCGCCGCGAAAAAGCGGCTGGCAGCCGGCGCTACTTAGCTCGCTCGCACTCGCTGGTCGAAACTCCAGATTATCTAGGAAGGTGTAGTCGCCGGAAGGGGCTATGGAATCGATTTTCACCGTGTCGCGTGCACGCAAATATTGTCGGGGTACCACAAATTGATATAGGGCAAGATCCTTCGCCACGATTTGCTGCACTTCAGCGAGAATCGCGCGGCGCTTCTCGCGATCTGTTCGACGTGCGATCGGTCCAGCAGCGCATCCAATTGCGGGTTCGGTAATGGCCGCGATTGGCGCCATCGGGCGGGAATTTTCTTCGAGCTAAAAACGTATTCGAAGAAATCGGGATCATTGTTGCCGCCCACCCAACGCTGCGTATAAATCTGAAAACTGCCGCGCGTCACATCCGAATAGAAGGTCGCGTATTCCTGCGGGCGCAATTCGAGTGCGACGCCGACGCGTTGCCATTGTGCTTGCAGCACTTCGCTATAGAGACGCGTCGATTCGTCCGTCGAAGTCTTCAGCGTCAGGCGGCAGCGGCACGCCATCTTTTCCGCGCGGTAGTCCCGCGGCATCGAGCAATTTCTCGGCGCGCGCCGGATCGAAATCATAGGTGGCAACATCGCGTCGTAGGCCCAATGATTCGGCGGCAGAAGACTCGCCGCGGGTCGCGCTTGCCCGCGCATCAAGATGTTCGACGATGGTCGCGCGATCGGTCGCAGTACGCCAGGGCTTGGCGCACATCGCGCTTCGAGAGAACTGGATCGTCGAAATTGAAAGCGAGATAGGCGAGCGAGGTGCCGGGGCCCTGCGTCACTCGAAATTCCCGGATAGCTTCGAGAGCGCGACGACCATGTCCGGCGTCAGCGACGAGGGCGACGCCAGATCCGCGCTTCCTTTGCGCAATTCGAGGGCGCGCACGGTGGCGTCGGGGACCAGGCGAAAGCGGACGCGCTCGATTTTCGGAATTTCGCCGAAATAGTCGGGATTGCGCTCGAGGACGATCTCATCATCCGGCGTCCAGGCTGACGAATTTGAATGGTCCCGTGCCGATGGGATGTTGCGCCACATCCGCGCCCGAGCCGCGCGGCACAATTCCCACGCCCGGCCGCGAAAGATTCCAGAGGAACGATGCGTACGACTCGCGCAGATGAAAAACGATCGTGAAATCGTCGGGCGCCTCCACCGAGGCGACCATGCGGAAGGCGCCGCGTTTTGCCGGTCTTCAGCTCGCCGCCGAGGATCGAATCGAAAGTGAATTTCACGTCGGCGGAGGTGAGCGGCGCGCCGTTGTGAAATTTCACGCCGCGTCGCAGATGAAAAATGTAGGTCAAAGGGTCGGGCGTGTCCCAGCTGGTGGCCAGGTCCGGCGTGAAATTCATTTGCGCGTCGCGGCCGACCAGGCTGCTGAAAATTAGATCGTGCATGTGCTGGGAGAAGGCGTCGGTGCCGATGCGCGGATCGAGATTCGTGGGCATCGTTTCGATCAGAAAATTCAGCGTGCCGGGGTCTTCGCGGGGCGGGCCTTCGTGGGAGCAACTTAGCAGTGCTCAGCGCCAAAGCAGCTACGAGAAAACGCCGCGATGGGAACGCGCCGGTAGCTTAACGCGGTCGCGCATAGCAGATTTTGCCGAGAACCGCGGGACGGTTCGCTCCGGTCGCCGACGGAAGATTGTTCGCGCGTTGACGAAACGCCTCGTAGGCGAGAATGGCGAACGCAAATGCTTCCTTCGCCTGGCTCGGAATTCCGAATTCATCGGAGGTCCGGATCTCGATTCCGGGCAGCAGACGCCGAGTTGCGCCATGATCAGCGGATTGCGCGCGCCGCCGCCGGACACGATTAGCTCGTGCATTGGCGCGCGGCAGGACGAAGCGGTGCAGAGCTTCGGCGATCGAAAGCGGCGTGAAGAGAGTTGCCGTGTGAATCAAATCGGGCACGCACGAT
>CAWIRL010000013.1:0-92910 GCA_963838545.1 uncultured Acidobacteriota bacterium | reverse complement strand
CCGAAATCGAGTCTCTCATCCAGGCGCGCCAGGATGCCCGCCGCCAGCGCGACTTCAAACGCGCCGATCAGATCCGCCAACAACTTGCGGATAATGGTATAATTCTTGAGGATTCCCGCGATGGCGGGATTCGCTGGAAACGCAAGTGAACTCACGCAACCACAATCCGCAACCCTTTCACAGTTTGCCCTCGAGCGAACGCCCCGGCCTTTTCAGCGTAGATTAATTCCTCTCACACCTGAATCAGCACCACCCCAACCGCGCGCGGTGGCCCGTTTGCGCGATTGAAAACTTCATTGGGAGGAAATCATACAAGATACACACGTGCTGGAAAAGAATTTGCCGCATCTGGTGACCGCATTGCCGGGTCCGAATGCGAAGAAAATCGTCGAGCAGGATAGCCATGTGGTGTCGCCCTCTTACACGCGCGACTATCCTCTGGTCGCCATGCGCGGCCGTGGCGCGATGGTCGAAGACGTGGACGGAAACACCTTCCTCGATTTCGCCGCGGGCATCGCCGTCGTCGCCACTGGCCATTGCCATCCCGAAGTCGTCGCCGCCATTCAGAAGCAAGCCGCGGAATTAATTCACATCTCCGGAACGGATTTTTATTATCCGAACCTCGTGGAACTGGCCGAGAAACTCGCGGCGATGGCACCGGGCAAAACGGCGAAGCGCGTTTACTTCGGAAATTCGGGTACGGAAGCGATCGAAGCGGCGATCAAGCTCTCACGCTATCACACGCGCCGCGACAAAATCATCGCCTTCTACGGCTCCTTTCATGGCCGCACGATGGGCGCTCTTTCGCTCACGGCCAGCAAGGCCGTGCAGAGAAAAGGCTTCGGCGCGCTTCTAGCGGGCGTGATTCAGTGCCCTATCCGAACCCGTACCGCGGCTGTGATGGCATACACCCCGAAACCGCCGTGGCCGATACTTTCGTATATCGAGAACGAAATCTTCAAGCGCCTCGCCGATCCCGAAGAAGTTGCCGCCGTCTTCATCGAACCGATTCAAGGCGAAGGCGGTTATCTGCCCGCTCCGCCGGAATTTCTGCAGGAATTGCAGCGCGTCTGCCGCAAGCACGGAATTCTGCTTGTTGCCGACGAAGTGCAATCCGGTTTCGGACGCACAGGCAAGTGGTGGGCCAGCGAGCACGCCGGCATCGAGCCGGACATCCTTTGCACAGCGAAGGGAATCGCCTCCGGTATGCCGCTTAGCGCCATGATCGCGCGCGCTGAAGTGATGAATTGGAAGCCCGGCGCGCACGCGTCCACGTTTGGCGGGAACCCGGTCTGCATCGCGGCTTCGCTCGCCACCATTTCGCTCCTGGAGCGCGGATACATCGAGAACGCGCGCAAGATGGGCGATTTCATCCTCGCGCAAACTGCAAATTGGCGCGAGCGTCATCGCAGCGTCGGCGATATCCGCGGACGCGGCCTGATGATCGGCATCGAGCTGGTCAAAAATCAGAAGACCAAGGAAAAGGCGCCTGAGTTGCGCAATCGCGTCGTGCAACTCGCCTACGAAAAAGGTCTGCTGATTCTGGGCGCAGGCGAAAATTCGCTGCGCTTGGCCCCGCCGTTGATGGTGGACGAGCGGCAAACCTCATTCGCGCTCAAGACTGTCTCCGCCTGCATCGCCGAGGCCGAGAAGTCTCTCTAGTTCATCGTTCTCAAAAACTCGCGGCGGCCTGCGCCTAAAATCGCGGGCCGCCTCGCCCTCTACGTAGTACCACCGCTACAACCTCATGTTCCGTCGCGGTATGATTCCGGCCGGGCAATTGGCTCGCGAAGCTGGCGCCCGGAGGATTCGTTGCCGCGCATTCTCGACGTTGGCTGCGGCCCGTCAAAATTTCCCGGCTCGATCGGTGTGGACATGAATCCGCGCACCGCCGCCGACGTTCTTTGCCACCTCGATCGCGGGCGCTTGCCTTTTGCCGATAATTCCTTCGACGAAATCCGCGCCGTGCATTTCATCGAGCACGTCGAGGATCCTATCGCCACGATGGAAGAGTTGCATCGCGTGGCCCGCCCGGGCGGAATTATTTTTATTGTCACGCCGCACTACACCGATCTTTCTTCCTACACGGACCCCACGCATCGCCGCCATCTGAGCACCGAATCGTTTCATTACTTCTACGAGGGCGGTCTGCATGGCCGCGAAATTTGGTACACCCGCGCGCGCGTCCGTGAGCGGCGCATGTACATAAAATTGCTGCGGCTTTGGCGCTTGCTCGGTTTCGAATTCCTGGTGAACCACGCGCGATGGTTCCGGCGCTTCTGGGAGTTTTACCTTAGCTTCGTAATCCGCGGCAAAGTGATGGAATTTACTCTTGAGGTGGTGAAATAGCGATGCCGGCTCTCGCCCGGGTCATGTTCGGTTTGATGAATTTCGCGGCGCGGAAGGGAATCCGCGACCCCGGCGCCTACGACCTCAGCGGCGCGGAGAGGAAGCACGCCGCGCGCGCCACCGGCGTTCGCGGCGAAACTTTCGCATACTGGTACTTGCGGCGTCATGGCTACATCATTATCGCGCGCAATTACCGCTTGCCCGGCAGAAAAGGCGAAATTGATTTGATCGGATACGACGGCGAAATCCTGGCGTTCATCGAAGTGAAGACGCGCACCACCGAAGGCGAACTCGAGCGGCCTCCCGAAGACGCAGTAAATTTTGAAAAGCGCCGGCAGATTTCGAAAATGGCGCAAGCGTTCGTGAAAAGCCTGCACTCCCCGCGCGAGATTTGCCGCTTCGACGTGCTGGCGATCGAGTCTCACCGCGGCAAGCCGCCAGAAGTGCGCCTGCGCAAGAATGCCTTTGCCGGGCAGCGCTGAAGCCGCGAACCGGCAAATTTCCTGCTCGTGAACGAATTTGATCCAGCGACGACTTTCGCGGAGAGAACGTCGCATTCGTCGCGGCGGCCGCGGCACCCCGCGCTGGATCGCTGGAAAACGAGGTTGCGCTTCAGCGCCGGCTCAGGAGGGAGCCCCCGAATTTATTCGGGGGAGGATCGCTTCAGCGCTCCGAAAAAACGTCACTCTTAAGAATGCGCTTTAGCGCTGGGCACTTCGTGGCCAAAATCTTGCCGCGCGTAGTAAGATTGCAGTTTCGTCCGCATCCAAAAGGATAGATCACCCGAGCCCAACCGGGGATGCGGCGAATTGGTTTGCCAAGAGGGAGAAGATTTGCCTGAGCTGCGCAAAGATCCGATTACCGGCCGGTGGGTGATCATTTCCACCGATCGCGGGAAGCGCCCGAGCGACTTTGTTCGCGAAAGCGTGGAGATCAAGGGAAAGGCCATGTGCCCCTTCTGCCCCGGCAATGAAGGAAAGACGCCGCCCGAAATTCTCGCCTACGGACGCAACGGAACGCGGCCGCGACACGCCCGGCTGGAGCGTGCGCGTGGTGCCCAATAAATTTCCGGCGCTGGGCATCGAAGGCGACCTCGATCGCGAAGGCGAGGGCCTCTTCGATCGCATGAATGGCGTGGGCGCGCACGAGGTGATCATCGAAACGCCCGATCATAATCTGACCCTGGCGACGATGACCGAAAGAGCCGTCGAAGAAGTCTTTGTGGGCTTACCGCGATCGCATGCGTCGACCTGAAGAACGACCGCCGCTTCCGCTACATTCTGCTCTTCAAAAATCACGGCGAGCCGGCCGGCGCTTCGCTCGAGCATACTCATTCGCAGTTGATCGCCCTGCCGATCGTGCCGAAGCGTGTGCGCGAAGAAGTGGACAATTCCAAGCGCTATTTCGACGAAAAAGAGCGCTGCATTTTCTGCGACATGATCCGCCAGGAAATCGAAACCGAGAAGCGCGTGATTCTGGAGAACGATCAATTCATCGCGCTGGCGCCGTATGCGCCGCGCTTTCCGTTCGAGACCTGGATCCTGCCGCGGCAGCACAGCTCGGCCTTTGAAAATATGCCCAGCCCGCTCTATGGCGGTCTGGCGCGGCTGCTGCGGGAATTCCTGGGGCGCCTCGACTCGGTGCTGGCGCAGCCGTCTTACAACTATGTGGTTCACACTTCGCCGATCGGCGAGGAAATGAACGACCACTACCATTGGCACATTGAAATGATGCCGAAGCTGACGAAGGTGGCCGGATTCGAATGGGGCACTGGTTTTTACATCAATCCCACCCCGCCGGAAGAGGCGGCGCGTTTTCTCGCGGGAAGCCACGGTGGAAGCCAAATCGTCAGTCAGTTTCCGGCTGAGTTCTTCCGTGCCCGGCTAAGCCTCCTCGCCTGTGATGTCGCCTGCCTTCCCGCATAAGCGCTCTGCCGCTTTTCCGGATGCAGCCTCGCCCCTTATTTCGCTTGCCTTGATGCGATGCCCGCTCGGTTGGACTTTTTCGCTCGGGATGCTATCTTGAACCGCAACCTGCTTTCTTCTTCGGAGGCGTCATCATGACTTGGGGTAAGCGCCGCGCGCTTGTAATTCTGCTCGTTCTCGTTGCCGTCATCGTAATTGTTCGTTGCGTCGTCGCCGGCGCGCGTGGCCTCGAATTCGGTGCTGCTGCTCGAATTGAGCGGCGAAGTCAACGAGCAGCGCTCCATGGATTTCTTCTCGGCGATTGGCGGCCAATTTATTCCCGTGCAGCATGATTTTGTCGATGCGCTCGATACGGCGAAGAGCGATCCGCACATCGACGCGCTGGTCGTGAAAATTGGCCCGCTCGAGACGGGTTGGGCCAAGCTCGAGGAAATTCATTCGCATATCCTGGCGTTTCGGACCAGCGGCAAGCCGAGCATCTGCTATCTCGGCGGCGATGGCATCGGCAATCTGGAATATTACATCGCGAGCGCCTGCGACAAGATCTGGCTGGTGCCCTACCGCGCCGATTTCGATTCACGGAATGATGGCGCAGGCTGTCTTCCTCCGCGGCATGTTCGACAAATTGAAAATTTATCCGGACTACTATCACATCGCCGAATACAAGACGGCCTCGAATCAGCTCACCGAGAAAAAATTCACGCCGGCGCACCGCGAAGAAGTCGATTCGCTGCTGCACGGCATCTACAACCAGTATCTGACGAAGGTCTCGAAGGCGCGGAACATGGATCGGGCGGATTTCGAGAAGTTTGTGGAGTCGGGCCCGCTCTCATCGGATGAAGCGCTGGCGACAAGCTCGTTGACCGGCTCGCGTATTGGGATCAGCTGCAGGATTTCATGAAGGAAAAAACGAAAGACTGGAATCCGGTGAAGCTGGGCCGCTATCGCGGACAAATCAAGAACGAAGGCGGACGCGCATCGCTGTCGTCCACGCTACCGGATTGATTATTTCCGGTGAATCAGGGAATGCGCCGGGCGGCGGCTTCATCATGGGCAGCGAGATCAGTGGCGTCCGACTTGCGCAAAGCACGCGAGGATTCCGGAATCAAGGCGATCGTATTGCGCGTGGATTCCGGCGGCGGCTCGGCGGTCGCGAGCGAAGTGATTCGCCGTGAAGTGGTGCTGGCGAAGGGCTCGAAGCCGGTGGTGGTGTCCATGTCGGACGTCGCGGCCTCGGGCGGATATTGGATCGCCATGTCTGCGAATAAAATTGTCGCGGACCCGAATACCATCACGGCTTCGATCGGAGTGCTCGGCGGAAAGCTGAACGTGTCCGGGCTTTACGCCATGCTCGGGCTCAGCACGGACTCGGTTGCGACGAGCGAAAATGCTTCGATTTATTCCGCGCAGCAGAATTTCACCCCCGCGCAGCAGAAATTAATTCAGAAATCGCTGCAGGATGTGTACACGAATTTCACCAAGGGCGTGGCCGAAGGCCGCCGCATGTCCGTGGAAGCGGTGGACAAGATCGGCAAAGGACGCGTCTGGACTGGCGCGCAAGGAAAAGAACTTGGCCTCGTGGATGAGCTCGGCGATCTCGATCGCGCCGTCGAAGTGGCCAAGCAGCTCGCGAATATTCCCGCGGATCAGCACGTGCACATCGTGCGATTTCCGGAGGAGCGAACTTTTCTGCAAATGTGGCTCGAGCGGCAGAAGGACGATTCGGCGCAGCTTTCGTCAATCCAGGCCGCAGTCGAAAGGTTGACCGGCGCGTACAACACGCCGCAAGCTCGCATGCCTTTCGATTTGCAAATTCGCTAGCGCGCGATTGCGAACCGTATCCGGAAGCGCGCAATTCACAAATTCGCTAGCCCGTGATTTACGGCGAGATTCACGAATTTGTTGCGACGCGGCGCGAGATCAGGTTTGCGGTAGTTCGCGGCTTGCAGCTTCCGTTATACTGGTAAGCACGGGCTGGTAAGAGTGGCGCGGTACCCAAGAGGCCCAAGGGAGAGGTCTGCAAAACCTCCATTCGTGGGTTCGAATCCCACCCGCGCCTCCAAATCCTCGATGCGTCTTCGCCTCCAAATCCTCGATGTCCGAGCGGGTTCCGCGACGATTTCTAATCGAAACATGGTGCGATTAGAAATTGGGCTAACTTGTTGAAAACAAACGCCGACTCCTCATTCTAATCGAAACAAAATTATTGCGTTTTCGACCCGGGCGATGTGGTGTGTTTGACTGCGGTGGCGGAATTTTGCTTGTGGAAGTATAATGCAGGTTATGGACCAACGCAGGGGAATAGTGCATGTGCGGCGGCCGGTGGGGCGGGAGAAGACGATGCGGCCGCGTGTGCCTGCGTTCCTGAGCGATCCGACCGGCGGCGAGGAATATCTCGCCCTCGTGGGCAGCCGGGTGCGGGAATTGCGGGCGCGGCGGGGGATGACGCGCAAGATTTTGGCGCGGGATTCGCGGGTATCGGAGCGGTATCTTGCGCAGGTGGAATCGGGCGACGGGAATGTGTCCATTCTCCTGCTGCGGCAGATCGCGCAGGCGCTGGATACGCCGCTGGAATCCTTGGTGCTGGCGGGCGCTGAACCGCCGATTGATCTCGTGCGCACCACAGAGTTTCTGCGCGGGCTGGACGCGGAGGAATTGACGCGCGCGCGGGATTTGCTTTTGCAGGAATTTGGGGGCGTGAATTCCGGCGCGAGGAGCTCGCGGATTGCGCTGATCGGGCTTCGCGGGGCGGGCAAATCCACGCTGGGCGCGCTGCTCGCGGAAAAACTGGACGTTCCGTTCATCGAGCTGGACAAGTTGATCGAGGTGGAAGCCGGCGTGCCGCTGGGAGTGATCTTCGATCTTTACGGGCAGAGTGGATTCCGGCGTCTGGAGCGGAGATGCCTCGATGAAGTGATCGAGCACTTTCCGAAATTCGTGCTGGCGACGGGGGGCAGCCTGGTTTCCGAGCCGGGAACATTCGACCGGCTGCTGACGGCGTGCTGCACGATCTGGCTGCGGGCCACTCCGGAAGAGCACATGCAGCGAGTGATCGCGCAGGGCGACAAACGGCCGATGGCGGACAATCGCGAGGCAATGTCCGACCTGGAGCGAATTCTGGCGGGCCGCGAAAAGCTCTACGGGCAGGCCGATGCCACGCTCGATACCAGCGGCCAGTCACTTGAAGAGAATCTTTCCGGATTGCTGAACGCCGTAAGGCCAGCCGAAAAAAACAATAAAAATGGCCGCAAGCAACGCGCGGCGGATTGAGGGAGCCAGATGCCAAGCGTCAACGAGAATGTGAAAGAAAAAGAGCTGATTACTTTCGACGTGGCGGCGGAGGATCGCAAGCACTGGCGGCTGACGATTGATGGGCGCGTGGCGACGCTGGCGATGGACGTGAACGAAGAGAAATCGCTCAAGCCGGGATACAAACTGAAACTGAACTCCTACGATCTGGGCGTAGATATCGAACTGCACGACGCGCTGCAGCGCATCCGCTTCGAGCATCCGGAAGTCGCCTGCGTGGTGATCACCAGCGCAAAAGAGCGGATTTTCTGCGCCGGCGCGAATATCTACATGCTGGGCACATCGTCGCATGCGTGGAAAGTGAATTTCTGTAAATTCACAAACGAGACGCGCGATGGCATGGAAGATTCGAGCCGGCACGACGGATTGAAATTCATCGCCGCGTTGAACGGAACGACGGCCGGCGGGGGCTATGAGCTGGCGCTGGCTTGCGACGAGATCCTTTTGACGGATGATCGCTCGAGCGCCGTGAGCCTGCCGGAAGTGCCACTGCTCGGGGTGCTGCCGGGCACGGGCGGACTGACGCGCGTGGTGGATAAGCGCAAGGTGCGGCGCGATCTTGCCGATATGTTCTGTACCAATCCGGATGGGCTGAAGGCCGATCGCGCGAAAGCCTGGGGCCTGGTGGATGAAATCGCGGCGCCGGCAAAATTCGCGGAGTTAGTGAAATCGCGTGCGCAGGCCATGGTGGCCAAGTCATCGCGGCCGGCCGATGCAAAGGGCATCAAATTGAATCCGCTGGAACGAAAGATGGACGAGAAGGGAATTCATTACAAGTGGGTGGACATCACGTTCGACCGCGCCGCGCGCGTGGCGATGCTCACGGTGCGCGCTCCCGAAGGCGATCAACCGCAGAGTGTGGAGGCGATTCACGCACTGGGCGACCGCTGGTGGCCGCTGGCGATGGCGCGCGAACTCGATGATGCCATCCTGCTGCTGCGCACGAACGAGCTGGATCTGGGGCTGGTGCTGATCAAGACCACCGGCGCAGCGGATGCCGTGCTGGCTTGCGATGCGATGATGCTGAAACATCGCCAGGATTGGCTGGTGCGCGAAACGATTGGTATGCTGCGGCGCACTTTTTCGCGCCTGGAAGTGACATCGCGGAGTCTTTACGCCATTCTCGATCCCGGCTCGTGCTTCGCCGGGCTGCTCTTCGAATTGTCGCTGGCCACGGATCGAAGCTACATGCTCAGCCTGCCGGGTGATGACGCGGACAGCCCGAAGATCGTGCTCGATGGAATGAATTTCGGAATTCTTCCCACGGTAGCGGGCCGCGGCCGGCTTGAAACGCGCTTTGCCGGCAATAAAGAAAAGCTGACCGGCCTCGAAAATCTCGCCGGACAAGAACTCGGCCCCGCGGAAGCGCTTGCCGGGGGCCTGGTGAGCGTCACGCCGGACGAACTCGACTGGGACGATGAAATCCGCATGGCGATAGAAGAGCGCACGTGCCTTTCACCCGACGCGCTCACGGGGATGGAAGCAAGCCTGCGCTTTCCGGGCGGCGAATCGCTGGAGACGAAAGTATTCGGGCGGCTTTCCGCGTGGCAGAACTGGGTTTTCATCCGCCCGAACTCGACGGGCGAGCACGGCGCCCTGAAACTATTCGGGAGCGGAACGAAGCCGAAATTTAACTGGGAGAGAGTCTAATGGCACTGAACTATCAGGATCGCATACCGAATAACGTGGAGCTGGGCTCGAATCGCATACTGCAGCGGGCGCTGGAACACTGGCAGCCGGAATTCATGCGCTGGTGGCAGGATCTAGGGACCCACGGATTTTCAGGCGTCGGACGTATATCTGCGCACGGCGATTTCCGTGGATACGAAAGGGTGGGCGACGTTCGGTTACGTGCGCATGCCGGAATATCGCTGGGGGATATTTCTTGCGGAGCCGGAAAACGACCGGCGCATCGGATTCGGGGACAATTTCGGGGAGCCCGTGTGGCAGCAAGTGCCGGGCGAGCATCGAGCAAACTTGCGGCGATTGATCGTCACGCAGGGAGACACGGAACCGGCGTCCGTAGAGCAGCAGCGATTGCTGGGCCACACCGCACCTTCGCTCTACGATCTGCGAAATCTTTTTCAGGTAAACGTGGAAGAAGGCCGGCACCTCTGGGCCATGGTGTATCTGCTCCATGCCTACTTTGGGCGCGACGGCCGCGAGGAAGCGGAAGAGTTGCTGGAGCGACATTCGGGTGATGCCGACAAGCCGCGCATCCTCGGGACATTCAATGAACCCATCCGCGATTGGCTCAGTTTTTATATGTTCACGTATTTCACGGACCGCGACGGCAAATTTCAATTGAAGTGCCTGGCGGAATCGGGATTCGATCCGCTTTCGCGCACGTGCCGCTTCATGCTCACCGAAGAGGCGCATCACATGTTCGTGGGCGACACGGGAATTTCGCGGGTGATCAAGCGTTGCCTGGAGGTGATGAAGGAACTGAATAGCGACGATCCCGTGGCGATTCGCAAAGCCGGGGCGATCGATTTGCCGACAATTCAGAAATATCTGAATTTCTGGTTCAGCACTTCGATCGATCTTTTTGGCGGAGACAGCTCGTCTAACGCCGCTTCTTACTTCGCCAGCGGGCTGAAAGGGCGGCCGGACGAAGCGAAATTCGAGGATCATGTGGCCAACGGGCAAGCTTTCGCGCTGGAGCTGCCGGACGGGAAGGGCGGCGTGCGCAGCGAAGATATTCCCGTGCGCAACGCGATGAACGAAGTGGCGCGAGACGCGTACCTGAAAGATTGCGAGCAGGGAATGGCGCGTTGGAATCGGGTCATTGAAAAATACGGCTATGGTTTCCGCATGACGCTGCCGAGCGCGCGATTCCGGCGGAATGTGGGCAGTTGGGCGGGAGTGCCGACGGACACGACGGGCAAAATCATCAGCCGCGAAGAATACAATGCGCGACTGAGTGAATGGCTGCCGACCGACGATGACCGGGCTTACATTTACAGCTGCATGCATGGAGTGTTTGAGCCGGGGAAAATCGCAGCGTGGATTGCGCCGCCGGAGCGCGGGATTAATGGGTTGCCGTTCGAGTACGAATACGTGCGGTTGCAGCAGTAGGATTGGGAATTTAGGATTCGGCGGTGGCTAAGAGCGACGGAAATTTCAAATTTCAGATTTGAGATTTCAGATAAAAGCAAAAGCAAGAACGGATCCGTCGCGCTCACGGACGGTTTGGATTACGATAAAATATCGCTGATTGGGCTTCGAGATCTGACACTATTCCCCGCATCCGAATTACATTTCCGATCATCCTAAGAGCTGTAAATTTATTGCTGGGAATGACGGCTCTTCAGGGAAATGATTGTGTTCACATTTGCGCGTCGGCTGGGCGATATTGGGCGACGAGTCCGCGCGTGACTTGTGGCGATGGCTGAATCGAGGTCGTCGGATGCCGGCAGGGACGCCGGCGCTACGAGGCTCTCGCGTTCGCGCGTGACTTGAGGCGATGGCTGAATCTAGATCGTCGGATGCCGGCCCTTCGAAGCTCCCTTCGCTTCGCTCAGGGCAAGCAGGGTAAACAGGGACGCCGGCGGTACGAAACTCGCGGTAAACCGGCGGCACAGTGGCGCGGATCTATGAAACTCAGCGGAACGCATTGCGTCTAAGTGGAAAGGCCAGGAGTGTCGGCGCGAGCGATCGTTCGGCGCCAAGTTTCCCGGCTCCAACAATATTATGTGGATAGTACGACTCGCGCTCAACCGGCCGTATACATTTGTCGTGGCGTCGATGCTCGTGATTATTCTGAGCGTCGTGGCGATTCAGCAGACGCCCGTCGACATTTTTCCGAACATAAACATTCCCGTGGTCAGCGTGATCTGGAACTACAGCGGGCTCGCGCCGCAAGATATGGCCGACCGCCTGACGGGAAACTCCGAGCGCATCGCCACCACCACCGTCAATGATATTCAGCACATTGAGTCCACAACACTCAACGGCATAGCCATCATCAAATTATTTTTTCAGCCGAACACGAAGATCGAAGCGGCGGTGGCGCAGGTGACTTCCGCGGCGCAAGTGATTTTGCGGCAGGCGCCGCCGGGAACCACGCCGCCGCTGGTGATCGCGTATAGCGCGTCGAGCGTGCCGATTTTGCAGTTGGGGCTTGGCAGCGCGACGCTTTCCGAGCAGCAGCTCTTCGATATCGGAGTGAATTTTCTGCGCACGCAATTGATCACCGTTCCGGGAGCGGCGGTTCCGTACCCTTACGGCGGGAAGCAGCGGCAGGTAGACGTGGACCTCGATCCGCAGGCGCTCTTTGAAAAAGGAATATCGGGCGCGGACGTGGTGAGCGCGATCAGCGTGCAGAATATCGTGCTGCCGCAGGGGACGTCGAAGATCGGCGACCGCGAATACAACGTGGAGCTGAACAGCAGCCCGAAGAAAATTTCCGAACTGAACGATCTGCCGATCCGCGTGGTGAACGGCGCGACGATTTACGTGCGCGATGTGGCCTTCGTGCACGACGGCAATTCATTTCAGACGAACATCGTGCGCCAGGACGGCAAGCGCGGCGTGCTGCTCACGGTTTTGAAGAACGGCAACGCGTCAACGCTGTCGGTGGTGAACGGGATTACGCAAATGATGCCGGGCTTGGAAGCGCAGATGCCGCCGGAATTGACGTTGAAAAAGACAATTGATCAGTCGCTGTTCGTGCGAGCGGCGGTGAATGGAGTTCTAAAGGAGGCGGTGATCGCGGCCTGCCTGACGGCGCTGATGATCCTGCTTTTCCTCGGGAGCTGGCGCAGCACGGTGGTGGTGGCTGTTTCGATTCCGCTTTCGATTTTGACGTCGTTACTGGTGCTGGCCGCGATCGGCGAGACGATCAACATCATGACACTCGGAGGCCTGGCGCTCGCCGTGGGTATTTTGGTGGACGACGCCACCGTGGAAATTGAAAACATCAACCGGCTCTTGCCGATGGGCAAGAGGCTGCACGACACGATCTTGCTGGGCGCGCAGCAGATTGCGGTGCCCGCGTTCGTTGCCACGCTGAGTATTTGCGTGGTCTTCGTGCCCATTTTTTTCCTGCGCGGAATTGCCGGGTACCTTTTCCGGCCGCTGGCGGAGGCGGTGGTGTTCGCGATGCTGGCGTCGTACCTATTGTCGCGAACGATCGTGCCCACGCTGGTGCTGTTCTTTTTTCGCGCGGAGCAGAAAAAGCACCGCGAACATCCCGAAGGAGATCCGAATCCCGGACTTTTCCGCAGGATCCATTTGGGATTTGAAGACGGATTCGAAAAGCTGCGCGATCGTTACGTCGGCTGGCTGGAATGGTGCCTGCACAATCGCCTGGTGTTCAGCGCGCTTTTCCTGACGTTCTGCGCCGCCAGCATGCTGCTGATTCCGTTCCTGGGGTCGGACCTTTTTCCCACGGTGGATTCGGGGCAGATCCGGTTGCACGTGCGCGCTCCAGTTGGATTGCGCGTGGAAGAAACGGCGGCGCTGGCCGATCGCATCGAAGATTCCGTACGCAAACAGATCCCCGCGCAAGAGGTGGAAGGCATTCTCGACAATATCGGGCTGCCTTACAGCGGAATCAACTTGAGTTACAGCACCGCGGGAACCATCGGAACTTCGGATGCGGAAATTCTGATCTCGCTGAAGCCGGATCATCATCCGACCGAGAATTACATTCGCGATCTGCGAAAAACACTACCCGGGGAATTTCCAGGGTCGGCGTTTTACTTTCAGCCGGCGGATATCGTCAGCCAGATTTTGAATTTCGGGTTGCCGTCGCCGATTGACGTGCAACTGGTGGGCCCGAATTTCGCGGAGAATTTCGAAGTCGCGCGCAAGATGCTGCCGCGCATCCAGGAAGTGGGCGGGGCGGTGGACGTGCACATCCAGCAAGCGCTGGATTTGCCGAAGCTGCATGTGGAAGTGGACCGAACGCGGGCGCAGTCGGTTGGATTTACGCAGCAGGACGTGGCGAATAACGCGCTGGTGGCGCTGACAACGAGTTTCCAGACGGCGCCAAATTTTTGGGTGAGCCCGCAAGGCGTGCCGTACGTGGTGGCAACGCTGACGCCGCAATACCGGGTGGATACGATGCGCTCGGTGCAAGGGATTCCCGTCATCAGCAAAAGCGGACAACCGCAAATTCTCGACAATGTGGCGAGCATCACCAGGGATGCCGGACCGGCGGTGGTAAATCACTACGACATCAAGCCGGTGGTTGATATTTATGCCAGCGCGCAAGACCGGGATCTGGGCGGCGTTGCGGCGGGCGTGGCGCGAGTGATCAAAGACTTCGAGGATCGGAAACAGCTTCCGCGAGGCACCACCATCGTAATGCGCGGGCAAGTGGAAACGATGAAGACATCGTTTACGGGGCTGGCGATCGGATTGTTCTTCTCGATTGTGCTGGTGTATTTGCTGATGGTGGTGAATTTCCAATCGTGGGCGGACCCGTTTATCATCATCACCGCGCTGACGGGAACATTTGCGGGCATCGTGTGGATGCTGTTTGTAACGCACACGACGATGAACGTGCCGTCGTTGATGGGCGCGATCATGAGCATCGGCGTGGCGACGTCGAACAGTATTTTGCTGGTGACGTTCGCCGGGGCGCAAATGATGGACGAAGGAAAAGATTCGCTCGAAGCGGCCAAGAACGCGGGGCACGTGCGATTGCGGCCGATCGTGATGACGGCGCTGGCCATGATTATCGGAATGCTGCCGATGTCGCTGGGATTCGGCGAAGGCGGGGAGCAAAATGCGCCGCTGGGGCGGGCGGTGATCGGCGGGCTGTTGTTCGCGACCGTGGGGACATTGTTTTTCGTGCCGGTGGTTTACAGCTTCATTCGCAAGAAGGGATACAGGCCCGCACTGGCGGAGGACTGATCTCGGGATGGAATACGACTTGAACTCATCGGAAACGGGCGGAGAAACGCGGCGCGGAAATTCGCGAAGCGCGTGGCGCTATATTTTGCCGGCGCTCGCGCTGCTGGTGTTTGCCGGCGTGGCGTATTGGGGAATTCAGTCGCGGCTGGGCGTGCGGGCGTCGCTGAATACTTCGGCGATCAATTCGACGCGAATTCCCGTTGCGGTGACGCATCCGAGCGCGGCGACGACTGCCGGCGATATCGTGCTGCCGGGAAATGTGCAGGCGTATCTGGAGACGCCGATTTACGCGCGGACGAATGGATATTTGCGGCGCTGGTATGTGGATATCGGCGGGCGCGTGAAGGCGGGGCAGCTGCTGGCGGAAATTGAGACGCCGGAAGTGGATCAGGAATTGCGGCAGGCGCAGGCGGCCGAGCAACAGGCGCAGGCGAATCTGGATTTGGCGAAGAGCACGGCGGACCGTTGGCAGAATTTGCTGAAGTCGGATGGAGTGTCGCAGCAGGAAGTGGATCAGAACGTTTCCGCGTTTCATGCGCGCGAAGCGGATTTGCTGGCGGCGAAAGCGAATGTGCAGCGATTTAAGGATTTGCAATCGTTTCAGCGCGTGACGGCGCCGTTCAATGGAATTATTACCGCGCGAAATGTGGATGTGGGGGCGTTGATCGCGAACGGAAATTCGGTGCAGCTTTTTCGGTTGGCGCAGACGAACGTGCTGCGAATTTACGTGCAGGTGCCGCAATCTTATAGCCGCTCGATTCAGGCGGGCGTTTCCGCGACGCTTTCGATTCCGGAATTTCCGCACGCGAACTTTCCGGGAAAAGTGGTGCGCAGCGCGGGGGCGATTGATCCGGCTTCGCGGACGCTGTTGACGGAAGTGCAGATTCCGAATCCGACGGGGCAAATTTTGCCGGGAGCGTATGCGACGGTGCATTTCAAGGTGACGCTGGCCGAGCCGCCGCTTTCGATACCGCCGAATGCGCTGCTGTTTCGATCGCAGGGGCCGCAAGTGGCGGTGGTCACGCCGCAGGGGACGGTGCATCTGCAGAACGTGACGATGGGGCGGGATCTGGGCACGAGCCTCGAGGTGTTGGATGGCGTAAAGCCGGCGGACAATTTGGTGATTAATCCGCCGGATTCGATCGCCGAGGGGGCGGAAGTTACCGTGACGCAGGCTGCGGCGCCCGGGCCTGCGCCCGCGGGGAATCCAAAGTAGATCGCCAGCGATGCAATCGAAGAAACACTCTCAGGAAATCGCAACTGTAGACGACGGCGCCGGCGTGCGGCGGGTCGCGAGCTTGGCTGGTGTATTTGTTGCATTGTTCATTTGCGGTTGCACAGTGGGGCCGAATTACAAACGGCCGTCGGTGGACGTGCCGTCGTCATACAAGGAGCCGCCGCCGCAGGGGTGGAAAGAAGCGGCGCCGCATGACGAAATTGCGAAAGGGAATTGGTGGGAGGCGTTTAGCGATAGCCAGTTGAACGATCTGGAAACGCAGGCGCTGGCTTTGAATCAGACGCTGCAAGCGGCGGTGGCGCGCGTGATTCAGGCGCGTGCGTCGGTTCGCGTTACGCGCGCTGATATATTTCCGGCGGTCAACGTGGATCCCTCGGCGGGCCGCGCGCGCCAGTCCGGCACCCGGCCGAATCCGCCCGGCTTCGCCGGCACGGCATTCACGGCCAACACGATTACGCTGCCGCTCGACGTCAGCTACGAAGTAGATTTATGGGGCCGCGTGCGGCGCTCCGTGGAATCCGCGCGGGCGCAAGCGCAAGCCAGCCAGGCGGACTACGAAAATATTCTGCTGACGCTGAAATCGGATGTTGCGCAAAATTACTTTTCGCTGCGCTACGTGGACGTGGATCGCCGGATTCTGAGCAACAATATCGAACTCCTGAAGAAAGCGCTCGATCTCACGCAAACGCGACATTCCGGCGGCGTGGCCAGCGGCCTCGATGTCTCTGAAGCCGAAACTCTGCTGGCCACCACGCAGGCGACGTACGCAGGGCTCGGCTTGCAGCGCGCGCAATTCGAGCATGCGCTCGCCGTTCTCGTCGGCAAGACCGCCGCGGAATTTTCCATCCCGGAAAAACCGCTGGTTCTGGAGCCGCCCGCGATTCCACCGGGGCTGCCTTCCGATCTTCTGGAACGCAGGCCGGATATCGCGCGCGCGGAACGCGTGATGGCATCTGCGAACGCGCAAATCGGCGTGGCGCGCGCAGCGTTTTTCCCCTCGCTGAATCTGACCGGCAGCGCCGGCTATCTAAGCGATGATCTCGTCAAGCTCTTCAATCTTTCGAGCACGATTTGGTCGGTCGCCGCCGGCGCTTCGCAGCCGCTTTACGCGGGAGGCCGCATTTCGGCGAACTTCGAGCGCTCGAAAGCGGCCTACGACGAATCAGCGGCGAATTACCGCCAGCAAGTGCTGCTCGCGTTTCAAGAAGTGGAAGACGGCCTCTCCGGCCTTCGCGTTCTGGAAGAGCAGGAAGCGGCGCAGAACAAAGCCGTGGCATCCTCGCGAAAGACCGTGGATATTTCCACCGCACGGTACAAAGAAGGCCTGGCGAATTTTTTGGAAGTAATCGATGCCGAACGCACCGTGCTGGAAAATGAGCAAGAATCCGCGCAATTGCGCGAGCTACGCCTTCTTACCACGGTGCAGTTCATCAAAGCTCTAGGCGGCGGCTGGCAAGAATCTAAAATTTACAGCGACTCGCAACCCACGTCCCATTCGAACCCACCCGCGCACTAGCTCGCCGCGCAACTTACTCGGCCGAATTTGTTTTCGGGAATCGCCGCGAGTTGCTTAGAATACTCAGCGTCGCGCGGCAAGCATCCTCCGCGCGCAGGAGAGCCGCTTCAAACGAACATGTCCGACGATTCCATCGCAATCCTCGGCGGCACCGGAGATCTCGGCTACGGCCTGGCGGTCCGCTGGGCCAAAGCGGGACGAAAAGTTTTCATCGGGTCTCGTTCCGCAGATCGCGCCGAAAAGGCCGCAGCCGACGTGCGTGACGCTGCCGGTGCAGAATCGCAAGTTCAGGGAATGGCAAACGCCGAAGCGATTCTGAACGCCTGGATCGTCGTGATCGCCGTGCCATTTGCCGCGCAGTCGGAAACCATCGCGTCGGTGAAAGAAAAATTGCGCACCGGGCAAACCGTGGTGATCTGCAGCGTGCCGCTCGAAGCCGCTATCGGCGGCGCGCCTACGCGCACACTGGGGCTGTGGTCCGGCTCGGCAGCGGAACACGCCGCGCGATCTTTGCCCGATACCGTTCACGTGCTCGGTGCTTTTCAGAATGTCTCCGCGCACGCGCTGCAGGACCTTGACGGAGCCGTGGACTGCGACGTGATCGTCTGCGGCGATGATGCGGAAGTGCGCGTGCGCCTGCGGCCCTGGATCGAAGCGATTTCCGGCTGCCGCTATGTGGACGGCGGCAAGCTCGAGAACGCGCGGATCGTCGAATCGCTCACCGCGTTTTTGATCGGCGTGAATCGGCGCCATAAAGTTCCGGCGTCCGGGATTCGCATCACCGGCCTCGGTCCCGGAAGGTGAGCGTGGCGCGTTCGCGCCATCTCGAGGAATCGGGCCGGATCGAAATATTCGCGCTGCGTTCTCTGCCGGAGGTAAAGCCGGGCGACGACCTGGCACGCCTGATTGCGAGCGCGCTTCGCCGCGAAAAGGTCGATTTGCAAAGCGGCGATGTGGTCGTCACCGCCCAGAAAGTTGTTTCGAAGGCCGAAGGTCGCATCGTGCGCTTACGCGACGTGAATCCTTCCGACTTGGCGCGAAGCTGGGCGCGCACAATTCGCACGGATCCACGCTTCGTCGAAGTAGTGTTGAGCGAATCGCGCCGCGTGATTCGCATGACCGAGCGAGCTCTGATCGTCGAGACGCGCCACGGATTCATTTGCGCCAATGCCGGCGTCGATCGCTCCAATGTGCGCAACGCCGGCAGCGTCACGTGTTTGCCGCTCGATCCGGATCGCTCAGCGGAGCGGCTGGCGGCGCGATTGCAGAAGCTGACCAGGGCGCGCGTCGCGGTGATCGTTTCCGATACTTTCGGGCGCCCCTGGCGATTGGGTCTGACGAATGTGGCGATCGGTGCCAGCGGCTTCGGAGTGCTCGACGATCTGCGCGGCACGCGCGACGCCGCCGGCCGCACGCTGCAGGGTACAATTCTAGCCGTCGCGGATGAACTCGCCGCCGCCGCCGGTCTGGCGATGAAAAAAGCCGCGCAAGTGCCGGTGGTAATCATTCGCGGCGCGCAAATTGCCCGAGCGCAAAGCAGCGCGAGGGAGTTGATTCGCCCGGCCAGCGAGGATATGTTTCGATAGACGGGGCGCGAAGCTCCGCCGGAAATGTGGTTTTCGACGGGCCACTGGCAATGGGAACAATCGCAACCACGCCGAAGACTTCGAATTCACGCCGCGCTCAAGATGCGAGCGCAATCGAGCGCGCGTTAGCGCGCGCCGAATCGGGCGATGTCATCACGCGCGAGGAATCGCTGGCGCTGATGGAATTTGCAGAGACCGGCGCATTGCTCGAAGCCGCGAGCTCGCTGCGAAATCGCACCAAAGGCCGCACGATCAGCTATTCGCGCAAAGTTTTCATCCCGCTAACTACTTTCTGCCGCGATCGCTGCGGCTACTGCACGTTCCGGCGCGATCCGGGCGAGCCCGGCGGCCGATACATCACGCCCGAGGAAGTATTCAGCGTCGCCGCGAAAGCGCGCGCTGCCGGATGCAAGGAATTGCTCTTCAGCCTCGGCGACCAACCCGAGCGCGTTTTTCCCGAAGCCCGCGATTTCCTCCGCGCCCGCGGCTTCGAACGCACGCTCGAATATCTCGCCGTCGTCTGCGATCAAACGCTCCGGGCCACCGGCCTGCTGCCGCACGCAAATCCCGGCGTGATGAACGCATCCGATCTCGCCGCCTTGAAAAAATCGAATGCCAGCATGGGCCTGATGCTCGAAAACGTCAGCCCGCGGCTGATGCATCGCGGCGAAGCCCACGAAGACGCGCCGGACAAAGTGCCGAGCCTGCGCCTGCGCACCATCGAAGAAGCCGGGCGCCAACACATCGCCTTCACCACCGGAATCCTGATCGGCATCGGTGAAACTCGCAAAGAGCGCGTCGATTCTCTGTTCGCACTGCGCGATGCTCACGCACGCCACGGCCACATCCAGGAAGTGATCGTGCAGAATTTCCGCGCCAAACCGGCCACGCCCATGGCCCTGCATGCCGAGCCCGATATGGACGAAATGCTCCGCACGGTGGCAGTCGCGCGGCTCACGCTTGGCGGCGAAATGAATTTGCAGGCGCCACCGAATCTGAGCGCGCCCGATTACACGCGATTGCTCGACGCAGGAATCAACGATTGGGGCGGCATTTCGCCGGTGACACCGGATTTCATCAATCCCGAAGCTGCCTGGCCGCATATCGATATCCTCGGCGAACGCACCGCCGCGGCGGGATTTGAACTGCGCGAGCGCCTCTCGATTTATCCGCAGTTTGTGAATGACGATAAGTTTCTGCACGAAAATGTCCGGCCGTACGTGCAGCGGCTGAAAGACGAATATGGATATGCCAGAGCGGGAGCGTAACGCGTGGCGATAAGCGCAGCGGCGATGAAGCGGAGCGAAGATCTGGGCGCGAAATTGCGCGCCGCGGACGCAAACGTGCGTGCCGCGCTCGAGCGCGCACTTGAAGGACGCGAACTTGGGTTCGAAGAGGGAACGCTTCTGGCGCGCGCGGATGGAGATGATCTGACGGCGCTCGTCGCTGTGGCCGACGAGCTTCGCCGCCGCCAAGCCGGCGACGCCATCACGTATGTAGTCAATCGAAATATCAATTTTACGAATGTCTGCTTCGTTGGATGCGCTTTTTGCGGATTTGCGCGCGGCCCCAACGCCACCGATGCGTATTCGCTTTCCATCGAGCAAATCGTGGCGAAGGCCAGCCATGCCTGGGATGCGGGCGCCACGGAAGTCTGCATTCAGGGCGGCCTGCCAAAGGATTTCGATGGATTTTTCTATCGCGATATTTTGCGCGGAATCAAAGCGGCGTTGCCGGAGATGCACATTCACGCATTTTCGCCGATGGAAATTTGCTACGGCGTGGAGCGTACCGGCCTGAGCTTGCGCGAATATCTTTCCATGCTGAAAGAAAACGGCCTGGGAACGATTCCGGGCACGGCGGCGGAAATTCTGGACGACGAAGTACGCAGCGCGCTGAGCCCGAATAAGTTGAAGGTCGCGCAGTGGATCGAAATCGTTCGCACCGCCCACTCGCTCGGCATCCGCAGCACTTCGACGATGATGTTTGGCCACGTGGAAACGCCGGAGCACTGGGTGCGCCACATTTTGCTGCTCCGCGAAATGCAAAAAGAAACCGGCGGATTCACGGAATTCGTGCCGCTCGGTTTCGTCCACGAAAAAACGCGCCTCTTTCGCAAGGACGGCGCGCGGCCCGGAAGCACGCGCCGCGAAAATCTCGCAGTGCATGCCCTTGCGCGGGTGCTTTTCAACGGGCTGATTCCGAATATTCAAGTTTCCTGGGTGAAAATGGGATTTGAAGAATCACTCGCCTGCCTCGATGCCGGTGCCAACGATTTCAGCGGCACGCTGATGGAAGAGCACATCTCGAAATCGGCAGGCGCAAACTTCGGCGAATATGTTTCGCCCGAGCAATTTCGCGCATTGATCCGCCGCATCGGCCGCGTTCCGGCCGAACGCACCACCACGTATCAGTTGCGGCAAGTTTTCGCCGGTGATAGCGATGAAGTCTCCGCGAGCGCCCAAGCCACGCCGCGACCGCGACTAAAACTAGTCGAAGAAGAACATCACTACGCCGGGACGGGCTACTGATGGAAATCGTGGCACTGGCCGGCGGAGTGGGCGCATCGAAGCTGCTCGTGGGCATCACGCACGCCCTGGCGCCCGAGAATCTAACGATCGTCGTCAACACCGGCGACGACGTCGAGATGCACGGCCTCACCATCTGCCCCGACCTCGATATCGTCACTTACACGCTCGCCGGCCTCGTGAATCCCGCCACGGGATGGGGAATCAACGGCGATACATTCGCGACCAATCAGTTTCTTGGCCGCTACGATCGCGAGACCTGGTTCAATCTCGGCGATCGCGATCTCGCCACTCACATTCATCGCAGCGATCTTCTTCGCCGCGGCGCCACGCTCTCCGAATGTGCAGATTCAATTCGCCGCTCGCTCGGCGTCCGCGCGCATATTCTTCCCATGAGCGATCAGCCCGTGCGCACGCAGATTGAAACGCCGTCAGGCGTGCTGCCATTCCAGCAATACTTGGTGAAGTTCCGCGCCGAGCCGGTGGTGAAATCCATTCGCTTCGAAGGCGCCGATCGAGTCGAGGCCGCTCCGGGCGTGCTGCGGGCAATCGCAGGGGCGCGCGGCATCGTAATTTGTCCCAGCAATCCGCTGATCAGCATTGGTCCGATTCTCGCGGTGCCTGGTATTCGCGATGCGCTGGCGACGCGACGTGCTGATGTGGTCGCGGTCAGTCCGATCGTTGGCGGCAAGTCGCTCAAAGGTCCATCGGCGAAAATGATGGCTGAGCTTGGCTTTGAAGTTTCGGCGCGCACCATCGCCGAAATGTACCGGGATATTGCTTCCCGGTTGGTGATCGACGAAAGCGACGCGGCATTGCGCGCCGAAATTGAAGCGGCCGGCGTGCAAGTGGAAATTACGAAGACCGTGATGGATTCCGAAGAAGATAAATGGTGGCTAGGGCATTTCCTGGTGAATTTGCTGCGGGCAAAACTGGCGCACGTGAACACTCGAGACTTGAATTCGCCCGCGCGAATATGCGGGCTGCATTTCTGAAAGGCCGATTTAGCGCGTGAAGGCTCTTTTAATTCCGGTAAAGGATTTGCGCAACGCGAAGCAAAGGCTCGCGCCGGTGCTATCGCAAGCGGAGCGAACAGCTCTTGCCGAAGCAATGTTTGAGGATTTCTGCGCGAGCATTGTGCGCGTCCGTTGCGTGGATCGAATCTTCGTGGTGACGAATTACGTTCCGGCGATCGAACGCGCGATCCAGTTGGGATGGGAGGTGCTGCGCGAGACGTCGCAAGAGTCGGAGAGCGCTTCCGTGGACGAGGCCTCGAGGATTTGCGCCCAGCGCGGCGTCTCTTCGCTCGCGCGAGTGCCCATCGATTTGCCTCTTGTCACGGCATCTGACGTCGAGCAATTATTTGCCGCAGCGCTTCCGGCGCCATCGGCGGCTATCGTTCCATCGCGCAGCGGTACCGGAACGAATGCGCTCTTGCGAACGCCGCCAACGCTTTTCCGCTCGTGTTTCGGGCCGAATAGTTTTCCAAAACATTCGCGGGAGGCGGAGCGAAGCGGCGCAAAATTGATTGTGCTCCGAAACGAGCGTCTTGAGCTCGACGTGGACGACTGGGATGATCTGCAAGTCCTCGCCTCACGATCCGATTTGCCTCCGGCCACGCGACGCTGGCTGGCCCGCGCCGGCTTGCTGCCGCCGGCAATCGCCGCCGGCGCTTCCGCGTCTTCGCTTCGCGCAGCTTATGCAGGTGACGCGGTTGAAGAATAAAATTTATCCCACCGCGGACGCCGCAGTCGCCGATATTTCCGACGGCGCGAAGATTATGTTCGGCGGATTCGGCGGCGCCGGCTTTCCTCACGCGTTGATTCACGCGGTCGGCCGCAAAGGCGCGAAAAATCTTTTCGCAATCAGCAATAATTGCGGCACTGGCGATTCCGAGCTCGGCGTACTTTTCAAGAACAAGCAGATTCGCCGCGTGATTGCCGCGTTCCCTGGGCCGCAGTCCACCTATTTCCAGCAGCAAGTGGAATCCGGCGAAGTGGATTACGAGCTCGTTCCGCAGGGAATTCTCTGCGAGCGCATGCGCGCGTACGGCGCGGGAATTCCGGCGTTTTATTCGCCGGTGGGCGTGGGCACGGAAGTGGCGCAGGGCAAGGAAGAGCGCGCGGTGGATGGGCGGCGTTGCATTTTGGAAACCGCGCTCGGTGCTGACTATGCGCTGATTCGCGCGCTTAAGGCCGATCCGCTCGGCAATCTCATTTATCGCAAGGCCGCGAGAAATTTTAATCCGGTGATGGCGACGGCCGCGAAGATCACTATCGTCGAGGTCGGCGAGATTGTGCCCGTTGGCGCGCTGGATCCCGAGACGATCGTCACGCCCTCGGTTTTCGTCGATCGCATCGTTGCTGTGGGAGACGATCGTGAGCGCTGATCGGCGCCTTTCGCGCGAACAAATTGCCGAGCGCGCCGCGCAGGAATTGCCGGAAGGCGCCTACGTGAATCTTGGCTGGGGGATTCCGAATCTGATCGCCGCGTACGTGCCCGAAAGCGCCGGCGTAATTTTTCACAGTGAGAATGGAATTCTCGGCATGGGTCCGCGCGCACGACCCGGCGAGGAAGATTTCGATCTTGTTGACGCGATGAAAGCTCCGGTGACGATTCTTCCCGGCGGCGCTTATTTTTCGCAGGTGGACGCGCACATGATGACCCGCGGCGGGCACCTCGACGTTGCTGTTCTCGGCGGGCTGCAAGTTTCTGAGAGCGGCGATTTGGCGAATTGGAAAATTCCGGCGGCGAAGTTTTCCGGCGGGATTGGCGGCGCGATGGATATTGCCGTGGGCGCGCGGCGGTTGATCATCACCATGGAGCACGTGACGAAAACCGGTGAGCCGAAGATTGTAAAAACTTGCAGCTATCCGCTGACAGCGCTGCGCTGCGTTACGACCATTGTTACGGATCTGGCGGTGATTGATGTGGTCGCGAACGGTTTGCAGTTGCGGGAAGTCGCGCCCGGCGTTTCGGCGGAGGAAGTGCAGCGCGTGACGGAGCCGAAGCTGGTGATCCCGCCGATGGTGCCCGAGATGCGGCTTGCGTCCGGCGAAGTAGCGCGCGAAAACTTTGCTGCAGACAAAGGCGGAAGAATTACGAATCGTGCCGGTGCGCGCTGACGGGCGTTGACTCCAGCGCCGAGCGCACAATCTTCGCGAGCGCATCGAGTCCGAACGGTTTCTGAATGTAAAGCGCGCCATCTCCGCTCTGCACGTGCGCTGAAGCATTGAATTCCAGATAGCCGGACATATAAATCACTTTGATTTCCGGACGCAGCGCGGAAATTGCGCGCACAAGTTCGTTACCGGTCATGCGCGGCATCACGGTGTCGGTGAGCAGCAAATGAACGGGGCCATTGTGTTTGGCGATCATGTCGCGCGCTTCGATTCCGCCGCCGGCCGTCAGCACCGTATAACCGCAGCCCTTGCAGATACTCGGCGGCCAAATCGCGAATGGCCGTTTCGTCGTCCACCACCAGAATGGTTTCGCCGGCGTGCTGCGTGGTCGCGGGCGCGTGCGACTCTTTCGGCGCGCTATCCTCCGCATCCACACGCGGCAGATAGATCGTAAACGTCGCTCCCTGTCCCGGCGCGCTATCCACAAAAATAAATCCGCCGCTCTGCTTCACGATTCCATAAACCGTCGCGAGTCCCAACCCGGTGCCGCGTCCTTTTTCCTTGGTGGTAAAGAATGGCTCGAAGATCCGCGCCTGCGTCTCCGCATCCATTCCTTCGCCGGTGTCGCGCACAATCAACGCGGCGTATTGTCCATCGGCGATAATCGGCAAAGGCCGCGGATCGTCCGGCGCGAAGGTAATATTCTCGGTGCGAATCCGCAGGCAGCCGCCTCCAGGCATCGCATCGCGCGCGTTCACGGCCAAATTTAGCAGCACCTGCTCGACTTGCCCGGCGTCGGCGCGCACGCGGCAGAGCTCCGGCTCGGTCTTGAAAATAAATTCGATATTCGAGCCGAAAAGCCGCTCGATCATGCTGGCCATATCGCCCACCACGCGATTCAAATCCAGCACTTCCGGCTGCAGCACTTGCATGCGGCTGAACGCCAGCAATTGGCGCGTCAAAGACGCAGCGCGATCCGCGGCTTTCTGAATCTGCGCGATATTTTCGCGCGGCTGCTCCACCGCCGAATTCAAAAGCAAATCCGCGTGGCCGCGAATCACCATCAGCAAATTATTGAAATCATGCGCGATGCCGCCCGCCAATTGGCCCACCGCTTCCATTTTTTGCGATTGCCGGAACTGCGCCTCGAGCAATTTCGTCTCGGTTACGTCCGTCATCACGCCTTGCAGCGATTCCACGCCGTTCGCATCGCGAACCACCGTGGCGATATCCGTAAACCAGCGATATTTTCCATTCTTTGCTTGCAGCCGGTATTCCGCCGAGTAAGGATGCCCGGAGACGCGGCAACTTTCTTCCAGTCCGATCACCTTTGCGACATCATCCGGATGCAGCCTTCGGAACCAAAGACTCGGATCAGCCATCCATTCGGCCGGCGTGAATCCCAAAATTGCTTCCACTTGCGGGCTGATATAAGACCATTCGCCATCCGCGCCGAATCGCGCCATATACGTGATCGCCGGCAGTTGCTCCACCAGCAGCCGGAATCGCGTTTCCGCCGCGAGCAGTTCGCGTTCGGCCCGCTTGCGTTCTGTCAGATCGTGCACGATCACTTGCGCTGCGGTATCTCTTCCGACTTTGAACGACGCCGCCGCAATTTCCACATCTACGATGCTGCCGTCGAGCCGCACCAGCTTCTCTTCGAGGAACGGCACGGTGTTTCCCGGCGATTGCAGCTCCGCCATCCGCTGCGCGGCAATTGCGCGATGTCCCGGATGCATCAAGTCTAATGCCGACTTTCCCACCACTTCATCCGGCGAAGTCGCGCCCAGCAATTTCAAACCCGCGGAATTGATAAAAATAATTTTCTCGCCGCGCCGCACCCATACCGCGTCGGGAGAAAGTTCCACAAGCCGGCGGTATCTTTCTTCGCTCTCGCGCAGTTCCTCTTCCGCGCGTTTGCGGCGCGTGATGTCGCGGTAGATGCAATAGACCGCGATTTGGTCCTCGGCCACATTCACCGGCGAAACCAGCAGCGACACTTCGATGCGGCTGCCATCTTTCCGCCGCCGCACCGTCTCGATGCTGGTGATCGCCCCGCGTTCCGCTTCATCATCCAGCCATTTGCCTTCTTCGCTTTTCTCCTCGGGCACGACCAATGAATCCAGGTTCCGTCCCACGGATTCCGCCGAGTCGTAGCCGAAGAGCCGCGTGAACTCGCGATTGATTCGCAGCACCACGTTCTTCATATCCACAAACGCGATCGCCTCTGGCGCTGCTTCCACCAGTTGCTCCAGATATGCTTTTTGGATTACCAGATTCCGTTCGGTTTGCTTGCGGCTCGTGATGTCCAGCATCACGATGGTCACGCCGTGAATTTCATCGCGCTTTAATTTCAGCGGCAGAAAGCTCACCAGCCAGACGCGTTTCTGGCCCGCCGCCGCCGGAGTCGCCGCGCTGATCTCGAAGTCCGATACCGGCACGCCGGTCTCAAACACCCGCCGGACTATGGCTTCCAGCTCAGCGGCCATATCCGGCACGATTTCCGAAAACGTCCGTCCGATGTGATCCGCCGCTGGCCGTCCATTGAATTGCGCCAGCTTGTCATTCACGCGGATGTACTTCATTCCACGGTCTACGAGAGCGAGGCCGATCGGAGCGGTGCGATAGAGGAGCGACAGTTCTGCGAACTGCTCGTTTGTCCCGAATTGGTCCATACGAAGCCGGGTACTAGAACTACCCTTTCAGCCTCAGTTTGGACCCGCCGGTTACTTATGGTCAAGCAGGCTCTACGTTTGCTTGGCTTCCTAAACACTAGAGCCGGCGAGGGATGGAGCGTAACTGGAGATCATGGGGAGGCAGGCAGAACCGGGGCGTGCCAATTTGAAATTTCGCAAGCTACTCGATAAGTAAAGGTTAGAGCGGGTCGCCGCCGCCGCAGTTCATTCCTGGAGACGAATCAGTGAGTCGTGGTTCCCGTCGGATTGTTAATCACGCCGCATCCAGCCGCCGCGCGCGGCCGCACGCCAGCAGCAGCGCCGGCGGTTACCGTGCTCGATCCACAAGTGGGCGTCGTGCTCAGAGTCCTCACTAAGACGACAGGCACTGCCACGCCGATCGCCAGCATGGCCCCCAAAAGGAATCCATGCCCAGCCAGGCTGCCAGCCGAGGCAGCCGCGCCCGCGCCGCCACTGACGCCATTCATGGCCGTCGAGCGCCCTGCATCCATCAAATCCATGTTCGGCGTGACCAACGGCGCATCGGGTGCCTGGTCGCCGCGAATCGTAGAGCTCTGCCCCTGACTCACCTCCACGCACACGCCCGCCAGATTGCAGAAGCGCACTTTGCCTTCGAAAACGACGATGCGCGTTACGTAATTCTCAAACGCCAAAAAGAAATCCGTGCCGACAACGCCCGCGACTCCCGTAGGCGTGCGAATCTGAAAGTTCGCCCCAGCCTTGGTTTGTTTCACGGCATTGGCCCGCACGCGCCCAAATCCCAGCTCCAGCTCCGTTTGCTGCGCTGCGGCGTCGTGCTTGGTGACCCGCAGGCTCGAATCCGCGCCGACGTTCAGCACCGATCCATCATCCAGCGCCACGCGCGCCCGCGCCAGATGGCCCGTCGCCACCGTATCCTCCCAGAACACCGGAATTTCCGGCGACGCGACGGTCGCTTGTCCGCCGCGCACCAAATTCACCGCCGGGATCATCGCCGACACCTTTCCGGCATGTTGCCCGCCAGCCTGCGGCCAAGCCTGCCCGGGAAACGCCAGCAGCAGGCAAAGCGCGGAAGCCAGCAAAGGTCTCATCATGAGGGGTTTCGTCAGGATTGACATCAGGGCGAGGGTGCGCATGGCCAGGGCCTCTCGATTGGTGCTAGAAAATTCAACCCACCGGTTGGTCCGGTGGCGGACTGGCACTATACCGCAAGCCCGCCAACCGGGTAACTGATTTTTCAGCTGGCAGCCGACGTCGCCTTGGCCTGCGCCGCGGCACGCATCTGCGCAAACACTTGGCGCATATGGTCGTTCGAGCCGGGCGCACGCTTCTCACGCCACGCTTCGTAGCGCTGCACATGCTGCTCCAGATGGCCGAACGCGGCCGGATTTTTGAACGAGCCGCGCCACTGCGCAATCACCGGCTTCAGCCGTTCCCAAACGATCCACTGCTCGCCGCTGGTTTCGAACAGAAATTCCTCGTCCACCAGGCCGCGGTTCGCGTAATTCGCCACCATGTCCCAATAAGACGCCACCATGCGGATGTAGCCGCCCTCTTCGCCGCCGCCCATGAAATACTTCACCACGTCGTCAAAGCTTTGCGGATGAAAATTCGCGAAGTACCACTGTCGCGCATCGCGCATCTTCGTTTCACGGCGTGCTTCGTACAATTGCAACATCAATTCGCCCTGCTCGTGAGTTACTTGTGCCATTGGAATTGCCTCCTCGGAATTGCCTTTCGGCTGAAATAAAATCCTCGCTGCAAAATTCGCTTAACCGCCGGCCGCGGCCGCGCCGCTGATCAGCTCCACTTTCTGAGTGTTCGAAACCAGAATGTGCGCATGTTCGAGCGCCAGCTTCACGCGCCGGCGCAATTCCCGTGCCACGTCGTCCTGCCGTAGCGCCGCGCTCTTCAGGATCATCCGCAATATCGTGCCGTCGAGTGACAGCGCCTCAATTCCCAAAACTCGCGGCCCATCCACCAGCGCCGGCGACCAATCCGGATCAATGCGAAAGTCTCCGCAAACTTTTTCCAGAATCGCCAGCGCGCGGCCCACTGCTTCCGACGACGGAATGGTCACGTCCACCAGCGTTTGCGACCAATCCCGGCTCATATTCGCCACCAGGCCGATCAATCCATTCGGTATCGAAACCCGCGCGCCTTCGGCATTGCGGATCACCGTGCGCCGCAAAGTGATGTGCTCCACGCGGCCGATTTCCGCATTCACGCGAATCAAATCGCCGACCACGAATTGATCCTCGAGCACGATGAAGAAGCCGTTGATCAAATCCTTCACCAGATGCTGCGCGCCGAAGCCCACCGACAAGCTCGCCAGCGTGGCCACCGCCGCGATCGGCGTGATCGCGAATCCCAGTTCGTTCAGCACTTCGAGGATCGCGAGCAAAATGATCACCGCGACACCGACGCCGTAAACCAGCCCGGCCATCGTGCGCGTCTGCGCCTCGCGCATCTGCGCCACGCGCGTTTGCGCCTTGGTGTGTTCCACCAGCCGCGACGTCAGCGCACGCAGCACGCGGATGCCGATGATCGCCAGCAGCACCGCGGCGATGATTCGCGGACCACGCGCCCCGGCAAACTGCATCCAATGATAGATAGGCTCAAACATGGAATAATGGGAGAGGAATTATACCACCCGGCAATCGCTCAGTTCGTTCCGAAGTGTCTGGCCTGGAGGGCTAGCAGATGCCCGCAAATCGCCGCAGTTTTCTCGGCTTCGTAATCCCAATGGGACTCGCGCTCGCCGCCCGCGCCCCCTGGCCGCAGGGCAGGCCCATCCAGCAATCTCCGCAGTCGCCGCGAAATCCCAACGATATCGATCCATCCGCGCCGCCGATTGACACCAAGAAAATCCTGAAGGCCAACCAGCAGAAGATCGAAGACGATGTGCAGAGACTTTATACCCTGGCCACCGAACTTCGCGATCAGGTGAAGAACACGGACTCCACTTCAGTCCTCTCACTGGCCCTGGTGCAAAAAGCCGAGGAAGTAGAAAAGCTCGCCCACCAGATTCGTTCGCTTGCCAAGGGCTAGCAGATGGCGCGCCGGCCTTTAGGCCGGCAGAAGTTCGCACCGGCAGCGCGATTATCCCTCGAGCGCCCCGCCCGCTCCTGCCGGCAATTCAATCGTATATTTCGTCCGCGCCTTCTGCGCATGCAAATCCAGCGCCAGTTGAATCAACCGGTCGATCAATTTCTGATACGGCAGCCCGGAAGCCTCCCACATTTTCGGATACATGCTGATGGACGTAAATCCGGGAATGGTATTCAGCTCATTCACAAAAATCCGCTTCGATTTGCGCTCCAGGAAAAAATCCGCCCGCGCCATCCCGGTACAATCGATCGCCTGATAAGCGCGCACCGCAAATTCCTTAATCTTCGTCACCTGAGCTTTTGTAAGCTTCGCCGGAATTTCGATCCGCGAGCCGCCTTCCAGATATTTCGCCGTGTAATCGTAAAATTCGCGATGCGGCACGATCTCGCCCGGCACCGACGCTTCAGGGTTCTCATTCCCGAGCACCGATACTTCAATTTCCCGCGCGTTCACCGCCTTCTCCACCAAAATCTTCAGCGCAAACTCCGCCGCGGTATCAATCGCCGCGGCCAATTCCGAAGCCTTCGCCACGCGCGTCATTCCCACCGAAGATCCCAGCGTCGCCGGCTTCACGAACATCGGATACCGCAATTTCTTCTCAATCGCCGCCAAAATCTTTTTCCGGTCCTGTTCCCAATCCGTCCGCGGAAACGCCACGTAAGGCACAATCGGAATTCTGGCGTGCTCGAACAATCTTTTCTGCACATCCTTATCCATGCCCACCGCCGAGCCCAGCACTCCCGCGCCCACGTAAGGCAGCCCCGCCAATTCCAGCAATCCTTGCACCGTGCCGTCTTCGCCGAATGTTCCGTGCAGCACAGGAAACACCACATCCACGCGCAAATTCGGCCGCGAGTCCGTCGGCCCCATGTGCACCAACGCGCCCGAAGTCGGATCGGCCGGCAACATCACTCTCTGCCCGCGCTTCAGCACGTCCCCCAGCATTTTCTGCGCGCCATCGCCGACCAGCCACTGGCCCTCTTTGGTAATCCCAATCGGCACTGCTTCGTATTTTTCCGGATCGAGCGCACGGATCACCGAAGCCGCCGAAGCCAGCGAAACTTCATGCTCGCCGGACCGCCCGCCGAACAAAACGCCCACGCGCAATTTCTTTTGGGAGCTCATTTCCACTCAACTCCAGAATCTTTCAAAAGGGGGTTCGTAGGGGCGGGGCTTGCTCCGCCCGCGGGCGTAACTCCTTGTAAAACTTTTGCCATTTTCCGCCGGCGCCGCTCTAAAGAATCTTCTTCCCCAATCCCGAAAGCAGCAGCTCCACGCCCAGCAGCGCCGTTTTATTATGCAAGTCGATTACCGGATTGATCTCCACCAATTCGAACGAAACCGCCGCCTTGCTATCCGCAATCATTTCCATCGCCAGATGCGCCTCGCGGTACGTCACTCCGCCGCGCACCGGCGTGCCCACTCCCGGCGCATCAATGGGATCGAGAAAATCCATATCCAAACTCACCGCCACTCCATCCGCATCATCCGTGGCAAAGCGCATGGCCTCGGCCATCACTTCGCGCATCCCGCGCTCGTCTATATCGCGCATGGTAAACACATGCACGCCCGTTTCCTTGATCAACCGCCGCTCCTTCGCATCCAGATCGCGAATTCCCACCAGCGACACGTTCCGCGGTTCCACCATCGGCTTCGTGCCCGCCAATTCCGTCAACTCTTTCGCGCCGTGCCCCATGATCGCTGCCAGCGGCATTCCGTGCACGTTTCCCGATGGCGAACTTTCCGGCGTGTTCATGTCCCCGTGGGCATCGAGCCAAATCATCCCTACGCCCTTCGATTTCTTCTTGTAATGCATGGCCACGCCCGCCACGGTTCCCGCGGCGATGGAATGATCCCCGCCGAGCACCAGCGGCACTTCATCGTCATCCAGCGTCTTCTTCACAATATCGGCAAGCCCCCGGCAGGTTTCAGCGATTTCATCCAGGTATTTCGCATTGCGTTCGCCGAAATGCTGCTCTTCCGGCTGCTTCACGGAAATATTGCCGATATCCTCCACTTGCCGCCCCAGCTGCTTCAGCCGTGTCTGCAAGCCCGCCACGCGCAATGCCGAAGGGCCCATATCCACCCCGCGGCGGCTCGCGCCCAGGTCCATCGGCACACCGATAATCCGTATTTTTTCAGCCATGTAAGTCGTCCGAAAGATTTTGTAGGGGAGGGGCTTCAGACCCTCCCGCAGTTCGGCCCATCTCAGGCCGGTACCTCACCACAATCGAACCAAAGTTGTGCCAAGGATCGCCGTCAAGGATAAACGCGATACAGCATGCGCGGAAAGGGAATTACCTCGCGGATGTGCTCCGTGCCGCAAATCCACGCCACCGTGCGTTCCAGGCCCAGCCCGAAGCCCGCATGCGGCACGCTGCCGTACCGCCGCAGGTCCAGATACCATTGAAACGATTCTGCCGGCAGATTGTTCTGCTTCAACCGCTCGACGAGCGTCTCGTAATTCGCCAGGCGTTCGCCGCCGCCGATGATTTCGCCGTATCCTTCGGGCGCAATCATGTCGAAATTCAACGCAAGATCCGGCCGCGCCGGATCCGCCGCCATATAAAACGCCTTCATCGCCGAGGGATAGCGGTGAATCAGCACCGGCTTGTCGAACGACTTCGAAATAATCGTCTCTTCATCGCCGCCGAAATCATCGCCGAACTTTGCCGGATTCCCGGCCTTCTGCAAAATTTGAATTCCTTCCTCGTAGGTGATTCGCGGAAAGGGCGGCGCAATCTTCTCGAGCGATTTCACGTCGCGTTTCAACGCTTCGAGATCCCCCGCGCGATTCTTTACCGCGCCCTGCACCATCGCGGACACCAGGCCCTCGCCCAGCGCCATCATGTCGTCCAGATGCGCGTAAGCGGCTTCCGGCTCGAGCATCCAGAATTCCGTCAGATGCCGCCGCGTCTTCGATTTCTCCGCGCGAAACGTCGGCCCGAAGCAATAAACTTTTCCGAGCGCCGCCGCCGTTGCTTCCACGTAAAGCTGCCCCGATTGCGTCAGGTAAGCTTTTTGATCGTCAATGTAATCCACTTCGAAAAGTGTCGTGGTGCCTTCGCAGGCCGCGGGCGTAAAAATCGGCGCGTCCGTCAACGTATAACCCTCGCCGTCCATATAATTCCGCGCCGCGCGAATCGCTTCCGCGCGAATCCGCAATATCGCCGCCTGCCGTGGCGTGCGGATCCACAGGTGCCGCTTGTCCAAAAGAAAATCGACGCCGTGCTCTTTCAGTTGAATCGGATAAGGATCGCTATCCGCCACGCGCTGCACCACGTTGATTCCCGTGATGTGCATTTCAAATCCGCCCGCCGCTCGCGCCTCCGCCTGAATCGTTCCGGTCACCTCGACGCTCGATTCCTGCGTCAATCCCTTCAGCGCTTCAAACGCCGCCGGCTGTTCCTTCAGCGACACCACGCCCTGAATCACGCCGGTGCCGTCGCGAAAAATCGGAAACAGCAATTTGCCCGCCTCGCGCATGTTGTAAAGCCAGCCTTGCAGCTTCACCGTGCGCCCCGCGAATTGTCCCGCCTTGTCGATCGACGTCACCGGCACGGCGGCCTGCGCCTCTTGAGTCATCGCCTCGTCCTATCTCGGTTGGCAGTGAAATTCACGACTGCGCTGCGCGCGCCCGCTTCGATTCCAATTCATTCTCGATCCGGTCAAACGCCGCCCGCGCCCGCATCAAAACATCCGCCTGCGTCGCGTGCTCCTTCAATTCCATCACAATCGGCAAAGCCACCGGCGCCTCCGCAATCATCTGCAAGGCAGCATCCCAATCAATCGTGCCCTCATACGGCAGCAAATGCTCATCATCCTCGCCGTCGTTATCGTGCACGTGCGTCGTCACCACGCGCTCGCGCATGGTTTCAAACGCCGCCGCAATTCCCGGCTCGATATGCGCGTGCCCCGTGTCGAAGCAAAATCGCAAATCGTTCAGATGCGTTTCCTTGATGAAATTCGCGAGCGACAGCGGCGCCCCGATCTCCGTCGTCGTATTCTCCAGCGCAATCGTCACTCCCCGCTGCTTCGCAAATATCGCCAGATGCTCCAGTGAATTGAACGCCGCATCAATAAACCGCGCATCCGCCGATTGCCGGCTGCTCCCCAGATGCTGCACCAGATACTTGAACGGAATCCGCTCCGCCACGTCAATGGCCCGCTTCACTTCATCCACAGCATCCAGCCGCCGCGTCCGCTCGCCATCCGAAATCGAAATCGGCACTCCGCTCTCATGCCGCCCCGCCGTATCCCGCTGCGTCGGCGAGTGCAGCGAGTGCAATTCCAGCCCGCGCTCCCCGAGCCATCCGGCCAAATCCCGCACCGCTTCCTGCGAAGAATAATCAAAATGCGCCGCGCTGCAAAAAAGCTCGATCTTCGAAATCCCCGCTTTGTGTATTTCTCCCAGCAGCACCGGCGAAAGCGGCTGTTTCACATAACGGTAAGTAGACAGAACCCGTTCCATAAATGCCTTTTTGGCGAATGATTACACCCGCCGGTTCACGGCCGCCTCGCCGCAAACGATCAAACCATGGTCAATGGAAATTGAAACGGCGTCAATAGCGGCAAACCGCAAGAGATACGAGGGAATCAGTCCCGCGCAAGCGGGACAAAGGGTGCCCCATGCGCCGTAGTTGCGCGTGGGGTTCTTCGTGCAAACCTCACGCCCACGAATAAAGCGAGGTACCAACAAGACCACGGCTAGTCACTTCACATCCACCCGCGAGCCCAACAATTCCGCCCGCGTTTTCCCCAGAAGCTCCAGCTTCGCAAACGCCTGCTTCTGCGAAAGAATCGCGAGGCCGCAACTCGTGCTCAAATGCGCCCGCCCGCCTTCGATTTTCGGCAGCACTTGCTCCACCATCCGCGCCAGCTCCGCGGGATTCTCCAAGTCCGCCTTCTGCCCGTTCACCAATCCCAAAACCAGCGGCTTCGGCGAACCCGCTTCCGCGATGTGCGCCGCCAGGCCCGGGCTCGAAGCAAAATCCAAAGCGATCGCGTCCACCGGCATTTCAATCAGCTCATCAAAGAACGGCGTGCAATCGCGATAATAAACTCCCAAAATTAATTCCACGTGCTTCCCGTGCTTGCGCGCGGCATCGCGATGCTCCGCCAGCGTATCAATCAAATCCTGCAGCAGGCTCCAATCCCGCGGCGAATCCAAAATCGCCGGCTCGTCAATCTGAATCAGCTCCGCCCCCGCCGTAGCCAGCGCTTCGATCTCTTCGCCGATCACTTTCGCGTAAGCATTCGCGCGCGCATCAATCACCTGCGACGCCGCGTCCATCGTTTCTTCCACCGCCGTAAATCGCGCCAGCGTGTAAGGCCCCGTCAGCATCGCTTTCACGAAAAGCCGGCCGCCCTTGCCCGTCGGCGTCGCCAGCGTTCCCAGCGCATTGCGCGCGAAAAGATATTCTTCGATCACCAGCGGAATTGTGCGCTCGGGGAGCTTCTGCAGCACCGGCTGCCAGATTTGCGTGCCGGAGCGAAGGTAATCCACCATCCCGCCGGCCTGCACGCCTTCCAATTTTCCGGCAAGGTGCGAGACAGGATCGAGCCAGCGAATCTGCCCGTCGGTGAATACGTCCAGCCCCGCCCGAATCTGATCCGCCACCGCCACGCGCGTCACTTCATCCTGCGCGTCCACCACGTCGGCAATCGACCTCTCGCCGCGCTCCGCCGCCGCAATCGTCTCTTCCAGGAATTTTAGGGGAGGGGAGTCGCCGGTGCGCGCGTAACTCCCGGCGCTCGCCAGCAGTAGCTGCGATGAAAACGTTGTGCCGTTCGGCATTCGCCTATGGTGAGCTGGTCTATGGTGCGCTGGCCTTTCAGGCCAGCACAAGCCTTACGCGGCTTCGGAAAGAAACTCCACTCGAAACGCCGGCGGCACCAATCCCACATCCGCCCCTCGTCCCAGCAATTCCTGCACCGCGCGCCGCCCTTCTTCGCCGTAATCAAGCGTCCAGCGGTTCACGTACATGCCCACAAACCGATCCGCCAGCACCGGATCCATCTCCCGCGCGAATTGCAGCGCGTAATCCAGCGCCGCTTCACGATGCTCCAGCGCGTACGCCACGCTCTCGCGAATCACGCGCTCCACTTGCCGCCCCAGCGACGCATTCAAACTCCGCCGAATCGCGTTTGCGCCCAGCGGCAAAGGCAATCCCGTCTCCTCTTGCCACCACTGCCCCAAATCCAACACACGGCTCAACCCCAGCTCCGAGTAAAGCAGCTGGCCTTCGTGAATAATCAGCCCCGCTTCCACTTCGCGCGACGCCACCGCGTCCAAAATCTTGTCAAACGGCATCGTCACCGTCTCGACGCCCGGCTCAAATAGCTTCAACGCCAGATAACTCGTCGTCCGCTCGCCCGGCACCGCAATCCGCCGCCCCTTCAACTCATTTTTCTTCAGCGGATGCGCCGAAACTACCAGCGGCCCATATCCTTCGCCGAAGCTCGCCCCGCAATCGAGTAGCACGTACTTGTCCGCGATGAATGAATATCCGTAGAAACTCACCGCGGTTATGTCGTAGACCTCTTTTTCCGCTGCGCGGTTCAGCGATTCGATATCCGAGAGGACGTGATTGAACTTCACGCCGGGAAGCCGCACCTTGCCCGTGGCCAGCGCGTAGAACATGAAAGCATCATCGCTGTCCGGGGAGTGCGCAAGCTGTAGTTCTGCCGTCTGAATCGCCGCTGGCTGAGTAGACATGGCTGATTCGCTCCTGCAGTCTGGGTAGAGCTCGGCGCCCGCGTCTGGCGCAGGTAGTTTGCGGCGCGGGCTCCGTACTTCGTCTGTTGAAACCGGCGGAAAATCAGCCGGGAAAAAGCGTTGTGTTCAGCAAAAAGAATAACACAGGTTTCCGAGTCCGGCCAATTGCGCTGTGGAAAACTCCCGCTCGATCTTCGTAACTCATTGAGCCGAAGTTAATTCGCGCCACATTAAAATTGCAAAACGATTCCGCGCCAGCCAAGTAACCCGGCACTAAATAGTGACAATTCGTGTCACTTCTGGCTCGCGTACCGATTTCTCCGCGCGTTCGCTCGCCTAAATTCTTCATTCTCAGTGCATTTCTCGGCCATCATTTCGCCGCCGCGCCCTTCCCGGCCCAATCCGCGATCTCCGAGACCGCCTCTTCCGCCACATGACCCGCCTTGTCGTACTCCGTCGGCACCGATTTCCCCTGCCCGGTCTCGAAAAGATGATTCAGGTCCGGGAAAAGCTTGAAAGTAGCGTTCGTGTGTCCCGCCAGCGCTTTTTTCCAGGCTTCGAAGTCTTCCGTCGTCACCTGATAATCCCGCGCGCCCTGCAAGATCAGGATTCGAATCTTCAATTTCGCGATCATCGCCGTCGGATCATAAGCCCGCAGATCCAAAAAGTAGCTCGCCGGAATTTTCGCGCCCATCAAATTCACCGTATCGCTCTTTTTCAGCTCCGGACTCTCAATCGTCTTCGCCGCCTGCTCCGCCGCGGCCACTTGCTTCTGCGCCTGCTCCGGCGGCACTCCCGGAAAGCTTGTGAGATAACGGATCTGCTCCACCACCATTTTCTCGATCGGCCGCTCCGATCCCGCCAGCAAAATAATTCCGGCAATCAACGGGTCTCCTTCGGCAATCCGCGGCGCCACGTAGCCGCCTTCGCTGTGTCCCAGCACGTAAATTTTCTTCGCATCGATTTTCGGCGTCTTCGATGCCAGCTCCGCCGCCGCCCGCGCATCGTTCACGATTTCATCGTCCACAGTCAGCGCCGCCGGATCGTCCACCGATTGCGCTCCGTATTGCGCCGTGCGTTTCGTATAACGCAGCACCGCCACGCCGCGGCTCGCGAGGCCCCACGCCAGATCCTTGAACGGTTTGTTCGGCCCAATCGTTTCGTCCGCATCGTGCGGCCCCGAACCATGCACCAGCACTACCAGCGGAAATGGCCCGTCGCCGTTCGGCATCGTGATTGTTCCCGGCATTTCCCAGCGCTGGAATTTCACCGTCACTGCATCTTCGTGAAATGTGTCCGGCTTCGCGTAAGCGGGCGCGGCCCACGGCGTCGTGTCCCGGTGCGGACGGAATCGAATGCCCGCCAGCTTTCCTTCCGCGTCGAAACTGATCACCGCGTCGAGCGTCGCTCTTTCGAACGAGCACACCAGCGTCGCCACTTGCGACGTCTGCACGATCTGCGTGCTCGCCGAGATCACGCTCTTGAATCCGCCCGTCTGTCCCAGCACTTGCTTCCAGCTTTCCGCAAGTTTTCCCGCGGGCAGCGCCGTTTTCAGCGCGTCGGTATATTGCGCCTCGATCTTGTCGAATTCGCCCGCCGCCATTTGAGTGATCACTTCGCGCGCTTTCCCCACCGTCTCCGGTGAAGTCGCCGTCGGCGTCGCCGGCGTGAGCTGCGCGCGCGACACCGGCGCGATCAAAAGCGCCGCGCTGAAAATTCCTATCGCCGTCAACTTATGAAATGTGCTCATTCAATTGCGCCCCAATCTCTACCAAAATCGCGCCGCACCGGCCGCGTCTCACAATCCGCCCACCACTGCTCGTATCGCATGCTCGAAATCCGCTTTGCCGTCCAGATACGGTTGCCAGTACGCTTCCAGCACGCGCAAATAATCCTGCCATCCGCGCGAGTACAAATTATTGCGGTACGCATACGGCGTGTACGACGCCGCCTTGGTCCCCGCGCCCGGCAATTGCAATTTTCCCTCGGCCGCCGCGCGGCGAATCATTTCGCCCGTGGTGTAAAAAAGCAGCGCGTGCCACAAATCGCGGGGAATCGGAATGTCGCGCTGCCGGCAAGCTTCCGCGATGGCATCCTGCACCGGAAGCGCCAGCGCATGCGACGCTTCGTGAAATAAAATCTCGAATCCCGCCAGCCCTTCGTTCCGCGGATCGCTGCTGCCCACCGTGATGTGCGTGGGATCGAGCGTGGTGTATGCTCCGAACTGCCCGGCGTAGATCACCACGTCCACGCGAATCGGCTCGCGCTGCCACGATTTTTCGTACACGCCCGAAAGCTCCTGCGCCAGCGGCAATCCGATGTTCCGAATCAGCGGCGCATCGCCGTCAATCCAATCGCGATTCTTGCGATCGTGCTCGCTCCACCAGCGCGTCCGGTAAATCGGCGCCGCGCCTTCCAGCGCCGCAATCAGATTCGCCTGCAATCCGGAGGTGCACGAACTCATCGTCCGCCCCGAAAGATCCGGGCAAGTCTCCAATTCCGCGAGACGGTTTTTGATCAGCACCATGCCCTGATCGAAAAGCAAATCGCGGTGCGCCATATTCTTGCGGTAATAATTCACCGCCGCCTGCCACGCCGGAGAAGATTCCGTCCGCGCGCTCGCCGCCGATGGCGAAAGTTTCCCCGCCGCTCCGGCCCCGCGCGAAGTTTGGATTTCCTCATCCAGCCGCGCTTGCTCGTAAAGAAAATGATGCAGGTTCAGCCAGAAGCCGCTGTGAAATTCAAATATCGGCCGCGGCCCCGAAGTCGCCTCGTGCGCCTCGAGTGAACGCGTCGAAGAACCGCTCTGCGGCGTGGGAGTCTGCGCGAACGCCGGCTGCGCCGCCAGCGCCGCAAAAAACGCGAACGCAGCCGCAAGCCCGAGCGCAATTTTCAAGCCGGCGGTACGCCTGCGCCGCTCCGCATTTTTTCCCATTGTATTTTCGCTGAGAGGCACCGTAAGAGAGTGGACGCGCTGCGGCTCGATGCGGTTCCTCACCGAAGCTGGCGTAACCAGAATCGGGTCGCGCAAACTTGGGTCGCGCAAAATTCGGTCACGCGGCTGTCACCCGGCTATTGTACCGTGGTCTCGCGCGAGGGCGGGAGCGGCGAGCCATGATGCGCCACCAGTTTCCATTCGCCGCCGCGCTTCACAAAAATATTCGTCGCCTGCACCAGCGCATCGTCGAATCCATCCGTGAACGCGCTGGTCACCTGCTCCGTGCAGGCCACCCAGCCCACATCGCCTTCCACGCGAATCCACACCGCGCCGAGCGCAATTTTCATGCGCCGCGTATTCGAAAAAATCCGCACGTAGCTGTCGCGCACTTCTTCCCAGCCCAGCAGCAAATCCCAGCCGGGATGCACGAGTTGAATCCACTCCTCGTGCGCCCAAACTTCCTCGAGCGCGGCGATGTCCATCGCTTCGAACGCGGCATAAAATCGCCGGTTCGCATCGCGCAGCGCTTGCTCCGGTGTGACGATGGATAAGGCGGTCTCGGCAGGCATGATGGCTGCGCAAGATTCTATAACGGCTGCGTCCGCTAGCGAACGGAATTCCTCCGGTGCTTCCAACACGGCAAGCCCGCGAGCCAGATTGAAGCAGGCCTCGCGGTCGCAGCGCGCGAGAGACTCGTTGGTCGCGAACGCAGCTCCTTTCGTCGTTGACGGCGGAGAACAATTTTTCATTGCGGGGCCTTCACGGTGATTTCGGGATCATCACTGGTGGCGATGTCGCCGTGTTTGTCGGCGCCGTGGAGTTTTTTCTCGGAGTCGATCAGGAAGGAGCGCCGGCCGGTTTTTCCGTATTGCTCGGGCGTGGCGGCCACTTCGTAGCCGGAGGCGTTGCCGTCGGGATCGGAGATTACGCGATATTGGTAGCGGTAGCCTTCGTGAGCGCCGGAGGCCATTTCGGCGGTAATCAGATTCGCGAGATCGGGCGAGACTTCATTTTTCGGAGCGGGGCCGAGTTGCGCCAGCGTTTCGGGATACATGCCGTAGGCTTCGTGGTAGCGATCGATCGCGTCGGTGAGGTCGAGCAGCGCGTTGGCCACGCCCATTTCGTGATTTTCGGCGTCTTGCGCGGCCCAGCGGCTGGCGAGCTGCGGAACGTCGAAGAGCAGGATGCCCACCGAGAGCAATCGCCATCCGCCGGATTCGCGAACGAGTCCGAATTCGGTGGGATCGCCATCGCCGGAGTGAACGGGAATGAAGGCCAGGTTTTCGCGGGCGCGCGCGGCGCCGAAGCGCAGCTCGGAAGCGCCGCCGGCGGAGTCGCAGTGAAGGATGGTGTGACCGTCGGTGCTGCTGGAGAGCAGCGGCTTGCCGGGGCCGTCCACGTTGGCGATGCGACGCTGAACCGTGGCGCGTTGATCGGCGGGAAGGCTGCGGAATGCCGCGGCACTGTCGGCGGTGAGGTAGATGGCGAATTGCGTGTCGTTCTGCTTGCACGCGGCGGTGAGCGCGGAGAGGAGCGCGGCGGCGGGATCGGATTCTTTGCCGTCTTGCGCGCGGAGCGTTGCCGGCATTGCGAGAGTTGCGAGCAGCACGGCGAGGAACGCGGCGGTGGGCGCCGTGCGGCGGGCCGCGTGCCCAAGAATTTTCTTCGTGGATTGCGAGATTGCGTGAGTGTTTGTCATTGGGGTTTTGCGCTCGCCAGGATCGCGGCCAGATTCATTGTGAATTTGGAGCGCGGCATCACTTCGCGGCAGCCTGCGGTTTTGGCGCGCTCGGCGAGTTCGGTCTGCACATGAGAGAGATAGCCGATTACCGGGACGTGGTTGCCCGCAGCTTGCAGGCGCTCGATGGCGGCGATGGGATTGTCGCGGGCATTGAGATCAACGATAGCGAGAGCGGGGGCGGAATTTGCGATTTCCGCGAGGAATGTTTCGCTCGTGCCGCAGAGTTTTAGTTCGACGCCGGTGTGGCGGGCGGTTTCGACGATTTTCGATTGGAAGAAAAGATCGTCTACGAGTGCAACTACGTTGGGCAAGCATCCTCCTATTCGCGCGTTCATTCTACCGCAGCGCCGTAGCGCCGGCTGCCAGCCGGCGTTTTTCAGGGGGCTGATCGTGTGACAGCCATTGATCTGCATTCTCAAAACTGCTTGTCCGCGGCGCGATGCTCGATGGCTTGCTGCTTCGCCACGCGTGAGCAAAATCGCCGGCTGGCAGCCGGCGCCACGGGTCTGCGCTGGCGCTTCCACTGTTGTGCCTCTGTGCGTTATAAAGATTCTTGCGGTCGAAAGGAGCTTGCGTCCATGTCGCCATCGCGTGCGGAGTATGCTTTGCCGGGAATTGGGGTGCTGGAGCAGTCGCCGATCATTATCGAGAAGATTGTGCATCTGGCTACCGACGATCAGCTGCATTGGAAGCCGGCGGAGAATCGCTGGTCGATCAGCGAGGTGCTGGCGCATTTGGCCGACGCGGAGGTTTTGGGATTTCGCGAGCGCGTGGAGAAGATGGTGCAGAACGAATCGCCGGCGCTCGAGCCTTACGATCAGGAAGCGGCGTATGCCGAGGGGCGCTATTCGAGCAAGAAGGCGACGGAGAATTTGCACGCATTTTGCCACGAGCGCGATCGCTCGCTTTCGTTTCTGCGTTACCTGCCTTCCACGGCGGCTTCGCGTTCCGGGAAGCACGCGAAGATCGGGACGATCACCGTCGGGCAGCTGATGAATGAATGGGCGTTTCACGATCTGGGGCACATCCGGCAGATTTCCGAATTGCTACGCTCGCGGGCTTTCTTTCCTTACATCGGGCCGTTTCAGCAGTACTATTCCATCAAGCCGTAAGTTTTTTCGAAGAGACCTTAGGCGGCGTTTGCGAATCATATCGGTATGAGTCCACGAGTTCACCGGGAGCCTGCGATGATCCACGATCTCGCTGCGAGAGTGTTGCGGGTTTACGACGAACTGGAGCGCGAGTCGCTCGACCTGCACGCGATTTTCGAATTTACCGAGGCTCATTCCGCGGAAAAGCAGGAAGAAGTGCTGAACGCGGTGGCGGAATTGGTGGGCGTGGGATTGTTGCGCGCGGGCGAGGGCGGCGATTTTTATTCGCGGACGGAAGACGGGCGGTTGCGTTCGGCGGGGGCACGGGACGTGACGCTGTACACGCGGGAGGGTTGCCATCTTTGCGATGCGGCGAAGGCGGCCATACTGCCGGTGGTGAAGGAACTGGATGGGCGGTTGCGCGAGGTGGATATTGACGGCGACCCGGCGTTGCGGGCGCGGTACAACGATGATGTGCCGGTGATTTTTATTGGCGGACGCGAGGTCGCGCGGCATCGGGTGGATGTGGGGGAGTTTCGGCGGGAATTGAAATCGGGGAAGTAGGGTTTCTAATCGAAACATGGTTCGATTAGAATTCGTTGTAACTCATTGAAAACATTGGACCGAGGTCGTTTCTAACCGAAACAAAATTTTGAGGTCGGAAGTTAGAGGTTGCAGGCTGGAAGAGGCAAGAGGTTGTGTTTTCAGCGGGTTACGCGGGTTTCTCGTGAATTGGTGGCGTGCGATTAGAAATTGGCTATCGCCTTTGTTTTCAGTTGTTTTCTGGCGATCTCTAATCGGTGTGCGTGCGATTAGGAACTGAGCCGGGAGTACCTCCGACCCTACTTGCGTCCGAAATTGAGGTGAAGCTCTGCGGACAGAGCTTCGCTCTTTGCTCATTGGCGTTCTCTCAGCTTTTTCAATTTGTAAGGGCCGGGGTAGCGGACTGCCTGTACTGAGGCTACTGACTGCGGCTGGGCGGCGGGTTGTGGTGCTGGGCCGCCCGTGATGCTGGCTCTTTTCGCGGCTCTCGTACCGAGCATAAGGAAGTTAGCATGGGTTGGCTAGTTAGTCAATAGAAATGTTCGGGAGAGTGGGGGATTTGGGGGGTAGTTGGGCGGGGTCTTAAGAAGTGCGGGTGAGCGGAGCCGCGGTTGTAAGCGGTTGTTGTCGGTGGCTTGGTCGCCGGATGCCACCCTGAAAAGGGTGGCGCTACAAAAGGCAAACGGCGCGACTACGGAGAATTGGCACGATGAGAAAATTTGATCGAGGGCCGCGTACTTTTTCGAGCGGGAAGCGGGTGGTGCTTGGATTGGTGGGGTTCATGGTGCTTGGTTCCGGGATTGAGGCCGTGATGGCTGGGCGGCTGCACGCTGGCAACCATTGGGGAGCGGGGATTTTCGCGCCTTATGCGGTTGTTGTTGGAGTGGTGGTTATTTTGGTGGCGATTTTCGTGCGACGTCGTTGAGTTGGGGCGGTTCTTGGGGGTTTTGGGGGGATGCGGGAAAGTTTGGGGGGAAAAGTCTAAACCCCCACGCGCAACATCGGCGCATGGGGCACCCTGGTTTGTCTTGGTTTTCCTTGGTTTACCTTTTCTACGCGGGTTAGTTTTGGCGGGCGGCTTGTTTTCGTTTTCTGGCTTCTTCTTCGCGGCGGGCGGCTTCTGCTGCTTGGAGTTGGAAGATTATTGCGGCTGTGGATTTGTTGAAGGTGTTGGCGGCCCAGTTGTGGACTAGCCAGACTGGGTCATTTGTGGCTGGTTGCTGGAATTGGGATTTGGCTAGGTCTTTTTTGTCTGTGCGCCAGCTGATTACTGCTCTGATGGCCATCAGGTCTTGCTCTGAGGCTTCGCCTTCTGGATTTGTTGCTGTGGAGTTTGTTCCGAGGTCGTTTTCGGCGTCGGCTTGATGGCCGAGGTCGGAATCTACCCAGGCTTTCCAGGCGAGGGCTGCGGCGAAATTTGGATTGGATTGGCGGGCGGCTTCCAGTTCGGCGGCGGCGTCTTTTAAATTTCCTGCACGGTACATCCACCAAGCCATTTCAGTGCGGAGCGTTGCCTGCCATTGCGGGGATGCGGCACTTTCGCTTAAGAGGATGCGGTAATCGGCGATGGGCGTGGTGCCAGCATTTTCGGGGGAGACGCCGAGGGCATCGAGTTCGAGGCGCGCGAATTGATCTACGGAGTTGCCGGTGGTCTTGCGGTTGGCGGCGAGGGTGAGGGTTTGGATGGCGTGGTCGCGGTTTTCGATGGATCCTGCGCGAGCGAGGATGCGGACGGATTCCACGCGGGCTTCAAATAATACGGCAGCTTCGGCGGCGGCTTCGGCGCCGGCAGCGTTACCCGAGCGCCACATCGCTAGTGCGAGACCTTCGCGGGCGCGATTGTAGGTGCCGTCGAGTTGGATGGCTTCTTCGTAGCGCGCCGTGCTCTTCGCGAATTTGCCTTGACGGTCGAGCGCGGCGGCTTGCTCGCGGAGGAAAATTGGGCGCAATGCGTACGCGCGGACCGGCGCATCGGCGGACCAGCCGCGCGAGGCGACGATTTGCTCGAGATATTGGCGGCGCTCGGCGGCGGGCGGATGCGAGCGGAAATATTCCTGGAGGGACTGGAAGGGCATGTTGGCGAATTCTTCGATGGGCGAGCCGGGAGATTCGCGAAGATCGCGATCGATTTTTTCGAGGCGGCGCATGGCGTCGAGCGCGCCTTTAACGGAATAGCCGGCGTCGTGAGCCAGGCCGAGGCCGTCGCGATCGGCTTCCTGCTCTTGCTCTTTGGTGTAGCCGGCTTCGATGAGCAACTGGATGGGCGAGCCGAGCTGGTAGATGCCCTCGACGCCGAGCTTGCGGCTGGCCAATTGGAATTGAACGCGCTCGATGGCGTGGCGCTCATCCACGTGCGAAATTTCGTGGCCGAGGATGAAGGCGAGCTCATCTTCGGATTCGAGGAGCGAGAGAAGGCCGCGGCCGATGACTACATAGCCGCCGGGAAGCGCGTAGGCGTTGACGAGATAGGGGCTGTCGTCAACGCAAAAAGTGTAACGGATGCCCGTGCGGAGAACGTTGGGAGTGAGCGATTGACCCACCTGCGTGACGTAATTGCGCATTTTGACGACTTCGGGATCGGGATGCGGGCCGAGCCCGCGGCAAGTGTATTGGGCCATTTGCGCGCCGATGCGCATTTCCTCGGTATCGCTGACGCGCGTGGCGTCGTGGGGAATGCGCTCGGCTTCGCGTTCGGCATCGGCGACGAGATAGAGAGCAGGCGCCGGAGAAATTGTGGTGGTGACTTTGTGGCGTTGCAGCAGAAAAAGCACGGAGCCGCCGGCGAGCAGCAGAACGATGAGTGCGGCGCGGCGGGCCATCAGAGAACCTTCCTGAGTAATTCGCGATGGCGGGCATAGAGGAAGCTGACGATGAGCAGCGCGGCGCCGAGGCCCATGAAAGAGACGATGCGGCCGAGCTCGTCGAGCGTCCAGACGTCAATGAGAACGATGCGGCCTACGCAGAGAAGCAGGAGGACGAGCGCGCACCAGCGGTACGAGCGCTCGTTGACTTTCAGCGCGATGAGGAAAACCACGATGGCTTCCGCGCCCCAGGCGGCGGTGAGATAGCCGTGATGGATTTCCACGCTGAGCAGGCGGGTGACCAGGATCGCGGCGGTAAAGAAAAATAAATGGTAGGGATGGCGATCGATCCAAGCGAGCCAGGTGCGGATGCGGGCGAATTTCGAATTCGCGGGCACGGGCTTTGCGGGGTCTGCCAGGGCCGGAGTGGATGCTTTGATGCGGCGGCTGATGAAAGCGAGCGCGAGGAAAATGATGGCCACGGCGGTAACGGTGGCGACGCGGATGTTGGTGAAATGCCAGGGTCCGCGTTGATAGAAATTATCGAAGGCGCAGCGTACGGCGGTGAGGACGGTGAAGGTGTAGCACTGCAGGCGGAGAGCGCGTTGCGTGAGGCGCTGGCCCGCGGCGTAAAGCGCGGCGGCGAGAATGGCCCAGGCTACGGCGACCCAGGAAATCGGCAGCTCGAAGCGCAGCAGCGCGGCGATGGCGATGGAGCCGAACCAGAGATAAGCGGCGCGCCAGCGGGTGGGGCCGGATTTCGTGGCCGCCCAATAGAAGATTGCGGCGAGGACGCTGACGGTGAGAGTGCGTGAGGTGAACGGGCCGAGGCGAGTGGAGGCGTTGAGATCGGCGAAGAAAATTCTGGCGAATGCGGCGATAAGCAGCAGGCGGCCTTGACCGAGCAGGCCGAGGCCTTTGAATTCTTCGCCGGTTTCGATCAGCGCGATGGCCAGGAGGCCCCAGGCGAGGGCTACGCCGGCGTTGGCGACTTCCTCCCAGAGTAAGAGCGAGAGCAGCAGCGTGGCGGAGCCGGCGAAGAGCATCGGGAATCCGCCGGCGCGGAGGAAGGCTTGCCAGACGGGCGATTCGCGGAAATCGGTGAACTTGGATTGCGCGGATTTTGCGGCGGGAGCGGGATCGGAAGCGGAGCGCGGAGCGAGGAAATAAAAAATTGCAGCGCTGGCGGCGACGGTCATTAGGCGGACGCTGTAGCCGTAATAAGTGGTGGTGCTGGGAATATTTACGAAGACCAGGCGCGCGACAGCCGATGCCGCGGCGGCGTAGGAGCAATAACGCAGGATGGAATCGCGGCGGAATTTGGCGATTTCGAGGAGCGCGGCGCCGGAAAGCGTCCAGCAGAAGCCGGCGAGCATCCAGTGCAGACCGATCCACGGAGCGGCGAGCAGAAACATGGTGGCGACAACGGGCGAGATGGTGAGGGCGGCGTCTTCGAAGGCGTCGAGCGGAGCGCGGAGCAGGCGGCGCCATTCGGCGTTGAGGTAGAAGGCGATGGCGGTTACGAGCAGGAGCCAGCCGAGGCCGTGATCGGGAGGATGCCATTTGTCGAAGCGCGCGCTGATATCCCAGAAGAAGACGTAGCCGCAAAGAACGACCGAGGCGATCCAGCCCAGGCGGCGAAGATGGCGATCGGCGAGACGCCAGCCGACGGCGAAGAGCGCTTCGATTTCTACCAGCCAGAGAATTTCGAGGCGCGCGCCGGAATATTTGTAGGGAATGGCGGCGATGAGCAGGCCTGCGCCGAGCGTGGTGGCGAGGAGATAGCCGAGTTGGCGTTTTTGGCGGCGGGCGAGGTAGGCGACTGCGACGTAGACGGCGCCGGCGAAGAGCAGGAAGCGGAAGCGCCATTCGGGATGGAAGGATTGTTGGTGGAGGACGACGAGATAGCCGAGCGCGTTGAGCAGGAAGCTGGCGGTGAGCCAGCGCTTGGCGGCGATGTCCAGCTCGGGGCGGAGGAAATAGCTGGCGATAAAAATCAGCCAGTAGATGGTGAGCAGCGCGGCGCTGAGCGTGAATTCGGGGAAGGGCTTGTGGCCGCCGAGGCGTTGATAAATTTGCGTGAGCCAAATCCAGTGGACGATGTAGGTGGCGAGGATGGCGAAAGGCTCGATGGCGTACCAGCGGCGTTGGCGGAGGATGACGACGAGCGCGGCGCAGAGCAGGGCGCTGGCGATTAATGCGCCGAAGGGGATGATGCTTACGGCGACGCTGAGATAGGCGAGGAGGAAGGCGAAGCCGGTGGTGACTTCGGAGTGGTAACGGAGGGAATGCGCGACCATGGCTGCGGCTACTACGAAAAGCAGCGCGAAGCCTACGAAGGGATCTTCGATGAGGCGGACGCTGGCAATATTGTGCAGCGCGTAGGTGGTGAAATAGGCGAGCGCCCAGCCGCCGCCGAGGACGGCGCGGGCGCCGATGCGGTAGCGCTCGGTGCGTTCGCCGAAGACGCCTGCGGCGAGGAATAGGATGGCGATGCCGTAGCCCAGGGCGATTTTTCCTGCTGGGCCGAAATAGTGCAGCGAATAATTGATCAGCAGGGCTACGCCGATTACGAAGGCGGCGGTGCCGATTTTGTTGAGCCAATTGGTGCCGAGGTTTTCTTCGAGGGAGGCTAGGCGCTCGGGGTCGGCGGTTTTCGCGGCTTTCGGGGCATGGCTGCGCATTGCGGCGAAGATTGGTGGGCTGGCTAGAGGGGCGGCGGGTGGTTGCGGGTTTGGTTGCGGTGGGGCTGCGGGGATGGATGATACGGGAGTCGGGACGGGCGGAGTTGGCGTTGGGGGAGTGGCTGGTGCGCGAGGTGGAGCGGGGGTTTCGATTTTTTCGGGGGAGGCGGGTTGTGTGGTTGGCGCCGGCGCGGGGGCCGTGGCTGCGGGGTGGGCGCGGAGATCTTTGTGGGCTTGCTCGAGGGCGTAGATGCGGGCGATTAGGGCTTGGACGTCGGAGACTTTCGCGGAATTTTGGGCTACGCGCTTGACGCGCTTCCAGGTGAGGATCGGCAGGATGAAAATGCAGAATAGAAGCGCGAGGACGAAAAGAATGCCGAGCGGAATCCAGAACGAATCGTCCAAGCTGGGTTACCTCGAAAGTGGGCGGAGTATAGCAGATTGGATGAGATTTACGTCGCGGGCGGGGAACGTGGGGCTGGTGACGGGACGGTGCGGGCGCGAAAATTTAGTGATCTTCTTCGGGTTCTACGCCGACGGAATCGTCGGGGACTGCGCCGGGGCGGCCTTTTACGCGGTCGTAGACGCTGTAGTGGCAGGTGCTGCCTAGCGCTTCGTTGTAATACGTGGGGACGCCCAGGACGGAGCGGAGTTCTTCATTGAATTTGCGGAGATTGGCTAATTGCTCGCGCTGCGCGGGGAATTTGTGCTCGTCATTGGTGATCAGGAATTTTTGGTAGCCGGCATCCCAGAGCAGCGTGAATTGACCGTTGAGCATGATGGTGGGCAGCTCGGTCATTTGATAGATGCCTTCGCCGGTGCGGCGGAGTTCGGCGCCGCAATTGTATTTTTCCACGCGAGCTACGCCGCGGGTGTTGCTGACGCTGAAGCCGGCGGGCGGAAGCTTGGCGAGATCGGCTTCGGTGAAGATTTTTTCCACGTACCACATGACTACAGGATAGGTAGGCGGGCGGTGGGAAGTAAAGGGGGAAGTCGCGGCGGGGGCTGGCAGGCGAAAGGCGGCGGGCCGGTTGGCGGCTGGGATGTGCCGGGATGGCGGGTCTGTTACACTCACGGCAGAGCTTGAAGCGCAGGACTTCCATTCGCATCCAATCTGAAGAAGGCGCATCTGTTAGATACCGCCAGTTTGCGGGTGTGTGTGGGCGCGCGGCGGCGCCGGTTGTGGTGGCCCGGTTACGTTGGCCCGGTTGCGGTGGGGCGGGACTTCGAGGGAAATTTGGGCGCGATCAAGAATGCCACGTGGAAAGATTCGCCGAGCAGACTGGCGGAAGCGCCGGCGCGAGGCGCAGGGCGCGAGAATTTGCTCGATTGCATCGGGAATACGCCGCTGCTGCGTCTCGAGCGCGTCGGCCGGGAATTTTCCGGCGTGGAAATTCACGCCAAGGCGGAGTGGTTCAATCCCGGCGGGTCGGTGAAAGATCGCGCGGCCCTGCGCATGATTTTGGAGGGCGAGCGCTCGGGCGCATTGCGCGCGGGGAAAACGATTCTCGATTCGACCAGCGGAAATACCGGAATCGCCTACGCGATGATCGCGGCGGCGCGCGGGTATGCGGTGAAATTGTGTTTGCCGGCGAGCGCTTCGGAAGAGCGCAAGAAAATCTTGCGGGCTTACGGCGCGGAATTGGTGATTACTCCGGGCGACGAAGGATCGGACGGAGCGATCCGCCGCGTGCGGGAAATTTTTGCGCGCGAGCCGGAGAAATATTTTTATCCGGATCAGTATGGCAATCCGGCGAATGTCGAGGCGCATCTGCTGACCACCGCGCCGGAAATTTGGGAGCAGACGCGCGGGCGCGTGACGCATTTTGTGGCGGGCTTGGGAACGGGCGGAACTTTTGTGGGCACGGCGCGGGGATTGAAGAAATTGAATCCGCGCGTGCGGGCGATTTCAGTGCAGCCGGATTCGGCGTTTCACGGACTGGAAGGAATGAAGCATATGGCCTCGGCGATCGTGCCGAAGATTTACGATGCTTCGTTGGCGGATGAGGATTTGGCGGTGCGCACGGAAGATGCTTATGCGATGGTGCGGAGATTGGCGCGCGAGGAAGGATTGCTCGTGGGGATAAGTTCCGGGGCGGCGGTTTGCGCTTGCCTGGAATTGGCGCGGCGATTGGACGCGGAAGAAGATTCGCGGGCGGCGGTGATCGTCACGGTGTTTCCGGATTCGGGCGACAAATATTTGTCGGAGCGATTCTGGGAGGAGGAGTAGCGGCGCCGATGCTGAGGATTCGCTCATGTTGATTATCCGCGAGGAACGTGCCGATCGCATTCGCGCGCACGGGGCGGAGACCTATCCGCTACGAATGCTGCGGCGCGCTGCTGGGCACGGACGGCGACGCTGCGCGAGAAGTGGTGGTGGCGCTGGCGCTGGAAAATCACCGCGACGATTCGCCGCGAAATCGTTTTTCGAATCACGCCGGACGATGTGCGCGAGGCGGAAGCGGCGGCGCGGCGCGCGGGTCTCGATCTAATCGGCTGGTATCATTCGCATCCCGATGCGCCGGCGCGGCCGAGCGAATTCGATCGCGAGCATGCCTGGCCGTGGTACAGCTACATCATCGTGAGCGTGCAGAACGGGACGCCGCAGGAAATGAATTCGTGGCGGCTCGCGGACGATCGCGCGGCATTACGACGCGGAAGAAATCGAAATTGATAGCGCGCCGCGAGCATGCGCGATAATCCACAGCTTGAGGGGGAAATTAGCATGGCCAGTCAAGGTGATGATTCCAACGCCGCTGCGCGCCTACACCGGCAAGCAGGAAAGCGTGGAGCTGCAGGCCGGCACGGTGGGCGAGGCGCTTGGCGGCGCTCACGGCGCAATTTGCGGAATTGCGCAAGCATCTCTATGCGGAAGATGGGCGGCTGCGCAGCTTCGTGAATGTTTATGTGAATGACGAAGACATTCGCTACCTGCAGAAGGATAAGACGCAGCTGAGCGACGGCGATACGATCAGCATTGTGCCGTCGATTGCCGGCGGCGCTCGCGGCTGAGATTTTTTGCGGAATTATTTTTGCACGAATTTGCGGGCCCAACCCAGGAGAAATAGGAATGGCAACGAAGACAGGAATTGCGGCGCCGGCGGGCGAAGCGGCGGCCGTGTCGCTTTCGAACGAAGAAATTCTGCGCTATAGCCGGCATTTGATCATGCCCGAAGTGGGCATGGACGGGCAGCTCAAGCTCAAGCGCGCAAAAGTGCTGCTGGTGGGCACGGGCGGCTTGGGCGCGCCATTGGGTTTGTATCTTGCGGCGGCGGGCGTGGGACGCATCGGCGTGGTGGATTTCGACAAGATCGATTTCACGAATTTGCAGCGACAGGTGATGTTCAGCACCAGCGACGTCGGCCGGCCGAAAATTGAAGCGGCTACCGAGCGGATGGGAAACATAAATCCGGAAATTCGCCTGGACCGCTTCGAGACCGCGCTGACCAGCGAAAATGCGCTCGATATTTTGCGCGATTACGACATCATCGTGGACGGCACCGACAATTTTCCCACGCGCTACCTGGTGAACGATGCTTGCGTGCTGCTGGGCAAGCCGAATGTCTACGGCTCGATTTTCCGCTTCGAAGGGCAGGCCAGCATTTTTGGCGCTCCGGGCGGCCCGTGCTATCGCTGCCTTTATCCCGAACCGCCTCCGCCGGGCTTGGTGCCGTCGTGCGCCGAGGGCGGAGTGCTGGGCGTGTTGCCGGGAATTATCGGCTCGATCCAGGCGATGGAGACTCTGAAATTAATTTTGGGCAAAGGCCAGCCGTTGATCGGGCGGCTGCTGCTTTTCGATGCGCTGGGAATGAAATTCCGCGAGTTGAAATTGCGCAAGAATCCGGATTGCCCGGTTTGCGGCACGCATCCCACGGTCACGAAATTGATCGATTACGTGGAATTCTGCGGCATTCGCGGCGAAGAAGCGCCGGCGCCGCAATCCACCGTGCCGGAAATGACGCCGCGGGAATTGAAGGCGCGGCTCGATCGCGGCGACGATCTCTACGTCCTCGATGTGCGCGAGCCGCACGAATATCAGATTTGCAATATCGGCGGACATCTGATTCCCCTAGGCGATCTTCCGCAGCGCGTGAATGAACTGGACAGCTCGCGCGAAATCGTTGCACACTGCCGCAGCGGCGAGCGTTCCGCCGAGGCGGCGGAATTTTTGCGCAAGGCGGGCTTCAAGAAATTGTGGAATTTGAAGGGCGGAATTTTGGCCTGGTCGGATGAAGTGGATCCGCGCCTGCCGAAATATTAGACCAAGTATCAGCTCGGAATATTAGCCCAAAGAATTAGGAAGCGAGGAACCGATGGCGGACGTGAAGATTACTGTGCGGCGGAATGGCCCGTTTAAAGTTGAGGCACCTGAGGGTTCCGTGGAGCTGTTCGACGCCGACGGAAACAAGTACGATTTGACGGGGAAGACGGCTTTCTCACTGTGCCGGTGCGGAGGCAGCGTCTCAAAGCCATTTTGCGACGGCACGCATAGCAAGATCGGATTCCAGGCCGCCGAAGCGGCCGTGAAGAAGGCCGATTCCGAGAATCCGCCGAGCTAGGCACCAATCCCAGGCTTGGGGGAGGGGCCGCAAACCCCCCGGAAATTCCCAAAATGGGCTTCCACAGGCATGTGGAAAAGTTCCGTATCTATGTAACCTTTCTATACGATATGGGGAGCCCAGGCCCCATTCGAACTCGCCATTACCCACCTGAAAACACAAATCACGCATTTAGTTGACTTTAGGTAGTACTATAAGTACTATAGCCTTGGCACGAAGCGTGCTTAGATTTGGGCTGGGGGCAGCTCTCGAGGTCTAGCTGTGGGACGACCTGCTACATTTTGGGGTGGAGTGCACAAATTCCGCGCCGTCGTCATCTGGACGATTTGCGCCGCGGCGTTCCTCTGCCTCGTCTGGACGCTGCGCTTCTCCAATTACACCACCGATCCGCTCTTTGACACCTACCTGCAGATGGCCGGCGGGCTCGTGGCCTTCACATTCGCCGCCAACGCGCTGGTGCGTTTCCGGGGAACTCACGATCGTGTTTGCCTGATTTTGGCTTTCGGATTCGTGCTGGCCGCGTTGGTGGAAGCCGGCACGGCGATGACGGCGTACCGTGCGGTAGCGCACATGGATGCCGTTCCACAGCATGTATCGCTGGCGTGGATGGCCGGCCGGACGATTTTGGGATTGCTGCTGGTCGCGGCTCTGTTGGTGGAGCGGCGGCAACCGATTGCTCGCGATCCCGGACGCGACATCGCCACCGCGACGCTCCTGGTCGGCGGCGTGGCATATCTGACCAGCGTGGTTTATTTCAGCGTCCCGCCGATGCGCATTCACGCAAGCTCGATTATTCCGCGGCCTTGGGATTTGATGCTGGCGGCGCTGTTTCTTTTCTCCGCCATTGGATTTGGATGGCGTTTGCGCAGGATGGAATCGGCATTCGATCGCTCGCTCTATATCGCGGCAATTTTCAACGTGGGATGCCATCTGGCCGCCAGCGAATCGCAGCGCATGCTGGATGCGCCGTTCATTCTTTCGCATTTCCTGATGGTGGCGAGTTACACGATTGTGCTCGGCGGCACGCTGCTCGATAACGCGCATCTTTTCGATGAAGTGAGCCGGCTGGCGAAAAGCGATTCGTTGACCGGCCTCGCCAATCATCGCCGCCTGATCGAAGTGCTGGAATCGGAGCTGCAGCGCTCGGGACGCACCGGACGGCGATTTGCCGTGTTGCTCCTCGATCTGGACGGCTTGAAAAAGATCAACGACCGCCTGGGACATCTGGTCGGCAGCCGCGCGATCCAGCGCGTGGGGCAAGTGCTGAAAAATAATTGCCGCGCTTCGGATACGGCGGCGCGTTATGGCGGCGATGAATTTGCGCTGGTGCTGCCGGAAGCCGGCGAGGATGAAGCGCTGCAGGCCGCGTCGCGCATTTGCGATCGCGTGGCCGACGATGGCGAGCGTCCCTTGCTCTCGGTGAGCGTGGGCGTGGCCGTCTATCCGCAGAATGGCACCACTATCGAGCGCTTGCTTTCGACGGCGGACAAGAATTTGTACGAAATGAAGTCGCGTGAACATCGGGGTGTGCGGCAGATGCGTATCGTCGCGGGACACTTCAGCACTTAACTCGCCCGCGAGGAGGCACAGGCATGCCATTAGGAATCGGAAGGAGAGCAGGCTTCAGCTTCCCGCGCGTGGAGCGGCGAATTCCGATGGAAGTCGGAGTGCAAATTTCCGGACACTCGGATCTGCCGGGGATTGAGACGACCTTCACGGAGAATGTGAGTTCGCGTGGGGCGCGCGTGCTGACTTCGCGCAAATGGCATTTGAACGACCGCTTGACGATTGCTACGCTGACGGGCGCGTTTCAGGCTTTGGCCCGCGTGGCTTACTGCGAATCGGTGCCCAGCGCGGGATTTGTCGTTGGGTTGGAATTTGTGCAGCCGGAAGGGCGCTGGGTGGTGGGCGAAGCGGTTTAGTTGGCGCTGCGGCGCGGCCGTCCGCTGCTGATTTTTGCGAGCGCCGGATTTTCTTGGGAATTAATTCACTGCTACTGAACGAATCCCACCGAAGTTGGAGGCGTTGGCCCCGGATTTTCGCGAATGGTTCCAAACTGCGCTTCGTAATTGGTGAGGTTCTCCGTGAGCGCGCGCACCAGGCGCTTCAAGTGGCCCGGGCTGAGTATCAGGCTGGCGACGAGCTTGCCCTGCGGCACGCTCGGAAAAACGTAAACGAAATTGAGCGTGAACTCCTCCGCATTGTGATGCACCATCACTAAATTGGAATACTGGCCGAGGAGTTCCTTTTCGTCGGCTTTGATTTGCACCTGCTGCTGTTTCTGCTCGTCCGCCATTCCATCCTCCGTGATTTCCGGTTGCTAAATATAGCAGAGCGCTGCGCCGCGAGTCGAAGGAGTCTGCGATAAGCCGCGGTCTCGATGGTGGTCATTGACATGCCCGGATGTTAAGTGTAGTTTATATGGGAAGTTTAGCGCAGTTAACTCCATGGCAGCCTCACGACCAACGGACGCGATCGCCAACTCCGCAGCGGTTCCCGCCGCGTTGCCGGCGATCAATTCACCGGCGATCGATTCACCGGCGAACACTGCGCCCGCGGAAAAAAGTAAACGTCCGCGCGAAGCGTGGTGGTTCCTCGGTCCGGCCTTCGTCGCCTCCGTCGCCTACATGGACCCCGGAAATTTCGCGACGAACATCGAAGGCGGCGCGCGCTTTGGCTATCAGCTGCTTTGGGTGCTGTTGTGGTCGAACGCCATGGCCATTCTGGTGCAGTACCTTTCCGCGAAGCTCGGAATCGCCACGGGCAACACGTTGCCGGAAAATTGCCGCGAATCTTATTCGCGCCCGGTGACGCTGGTGCTCTGGGTCGCGGCGGAGATCGCGGCGATGGCCACGGACCTGGCGGAGTTTTTGGGCGCGGCGCTGGGATTTTATTTGCTCTTCGGCATTCCCATGCTGCCCGCGGCGATTGTCACCGGCGTGGTGGTGATGTTGATTCTGATGATCGAGCAGGCGGGATTTCAATGGCTCGAGCGCGTGATCATGGCGTTTGTGGCGGTGATTGGCGTCGCGTACGCGTGCGAAGTTTTTCTGAGCAAGCCGCATTGGGGCGCGATCGCCACGAACGTGATTGTGCCGCACGCCACGTCGTCTTCCATTTATATCGCGGTGTCCATGCTCGGCGCCACGGTGATGCCCCACGTGATTTATCTTCACTCGGCTTTGGTGCTGCCGCGGCGCGAGGAGCGCGATCGTTTCGAGCATCATCATCGCAAGATGGAACTATTCGACGTGCTGCTGGCGATGAACGGCGCGTGGCTGATCAATTCGGCGATGGTGATCATGGCCGCGGCGGTATTTTTCGGCCATGGCCTCGCGGTTTATTCCATCGAAGCGGCCCATCATACTTTGGTGCCGCTGCTCGGACGCTTCGCGGGCGTGGCCTTCGCGGTGGCGTTGCTAGCCTCGGGAATTTCTTCCTCGAGCGTGGGAACGATGGCCGGGCAGGTGATCCTGCAGGGATTTTTGCAGGTGCGCATCAGCATTTTCACGCGGCGAATTTTGACGATGATTCCGGCGATTCTGGTGATCGCCTGGGGCCTTGATCCGCTGAAGACGCTGGTGCTGAGCCAGGCGGTGCTGAGTTTTTGTCTGCCGTTCGCGATGATTCCGTTGCTGCTGATGACGCGGCGTCGCGACTTGATGGGCACGCACGTGAACCGGCCGGTGACCACCGCGCTGGCGATGGCCACGACGGCGATTGTGCTGGCCATGAATGGCTGGCTGCTGTTTTCCATCGTCAGCGGGAAAGCCTGAAGTTGGCGGATCGATTCGGAGTGAAAGTTGGATTGATCGCGATTGCCGCGGCGGTGGCGATCGTGGCCATGGTTCTCGCGATGACGCGCTCGAATTGGCAGGCGCCGCCGGATGCGATTGCGCGGCCTAATCCCATTCCTTCTTCTGATATTTCAATTGCCGCGGGAAAAAAGATTTATGCCGATCGCTGCGCCAGTTGCCATGGCGATTCCGGTGACGGGAAGGGCAGCGAGGCGGCGCGTTATGCCACGAAGCCTGCCGATTTCGCCGACCCCGCCACAATTCGCAACGCCACCGACGGCGAAATATTCTGGAAAATTACCGTCGGGAATCGGCCCATGCCCAGTTTCAAGAATCGGCTGACGGAAGAGCAGCGCTGGCAGGTGATTGATTACATTCGAACTTTCGAGCCGCAGCTCGCGCCGGTCTCACCGCCGGCGGCGCCGGAAACTGCGCCAGGAACTCCACCAAAGCCGGCGCCGCGGTAGCTTCGAAAATCTTCAGAAAATAGTTGCGCTTCAGTTCACGCCGGAAAGCGCCTGCGCCACTTCATTCATATCCGGCACGGTGGGAATGTCGTACTGCTTGAACCATGCCACTTTGCCGTCGCGCCCGATGATCGCAATGGCGCGGCCGGTGATACCTTTTTCGGCGAGGAAGACGCCGAATTTATCGGCAGCCGCTCCGCGCGGTTGAAAATCGGCGAGCAGCGGATAGGTGATGCCCATTTTTTCAGCGAACGCTTTGTGCGACCAGGGACTATCCACGGAGATGCCCAGAATTTGCGCATCGAGCTGGCTGAAGCTCTTCATATCGTTCACCACGCAAGCGTGTTCGTTGGTGCAGACCGGGCTCCAATCGAGCGGATAAAAAATGATGACCACTTTTTTCCCGCGATAATCCGCGAGCTTCACTTCTTTCTGATTTTGATCCTTCAGCGCGAAATCCGGCGCCGGCGATCCGACTTGAATGGCCATGAAACCTCCTCGGTGCTCGCAGCAAGCGAGTAAGAAATAGTTTTGAACGCGGCGATAATTCTAGCCGATGCGCACGGAGGTGACAAACCGGCCAGCGCGCGATGGCGGGTCGCGCCCGTGGTTGTCCGTTTGGGATTCAACTCGCACCTGTGCATCTAGGTAGTCGCCGAAGCCGTCCTATACCCAACGGCGCTTTTCATTGCCAACTTGCCCCCGAAATGCCATCGAATCGCGCCACCTCACGAACCCAAGACCCACCAAAAGCGCGAGTCCTGAATCGGGCCTCTAATCGCCAACGATTCCGATTAAGAATCCGCGTAACCTCAACAAAACAAACGACGGAGGTCATTTCTAATCGCCAAAAAACACGGCTTTTTGAGCGTGAATTTTCTAATCGACAGTCCTCCCGATTAGAAATCGCCGTAACCCAATGAAAACAAAGGACGGACCCAAATTCTAATCGGCACAAAACCCACCCTTTTGAGCCTTGTCGCAGTTCATCATCGACCCCGGCACATTCTGCTACACTACGCCGGTCAAGGAGCCGGCCGTCGGTGATGCCCTTTCGCGAGATGGTGGATAAGTACCTACAGCTCGGCGGCGGGTACGGACGCCCCGTGGCACTGGCGGCCTTTGGTTTCCCGCGCGAGGAAGCGGAAAAAATTTTCGGAGAATTGGACGAGGATTATCATATCAGTCGCTATTTTCATTTTTCGCGCGAGGCCGGCGAGAGTTTTAAGGTGAACGGATTCCTGCAAACGCATGTAACCATTGACGCTGAAATTCAGGAGACGCTCTGAGCGCCGCTTGCGGAAAGCCTTCCGCGGACTTGCCAGACTCCGGCAACAAAACATACGATTCGGTATAGAATCTCATTGGCTCAACTTCCCAAACTTCCCGCTCTGCGTCTATTCCGGCTAGGAGGATAGCTACATGAAAGGAATTCTTCGCGCCGTTTGCGTGCTCGGCCTGTTAGTGGCCGCCGGCAATTCCGCGCGCGCGCAAGCATGGAAAGCGCCGACAACGATGAAGAAGCTGGCCAATGGGTTGACGGTGGTGGTGTCGGAAGATCATTCGGCGCCGACATTTGGATTGTGCATCAGCTATGGAATTGGATTCCGGCTGGAGCCGGAGGGGCGGACCGGATTCGCGCACCTTTTCGAGCACATGATGTTCGAGGGCACGCCGGTCTCGCCGAAGGGAGTTTTCGATCGCGTGATCGAAGGCGGCGGCGGATTCAATAATGGCGATACTCGCTATGATTTCACCGAGTACATCGAGTCCGGGCCGATTTCGACGCTCGAGCCGATGTTGTGGCTCGAAGCGGATCGCATGAAGACGCTGGATTTTTCCACCAAGAACCTCGACAACCAGCGCAACGTGGTGGAAGAAGAGGTGCGCGTGAACGTGCTGAATCAGCCCTACGCGTCGTTCGAATGGCTGGACCTGCCGGAGAAGGCTTTCGATAAATATCCGAATGCGCACAATTTTTACGGCGATTTCAAGGATCTGGATGCCGCGCGCATCGAGGACGTCAAGAAATTCTACGAGCAATATTATTCGCCGAATAATGCGGTGATGGCCATCGTGGGCGACGTGAAGCCCGATGAAATTTTCGCCAAAGTGGAAAAATATTTCGCGGACGTGCAGTCCAAGCCCACTCCTCCGCGCCCGGACGTCAACGAAGCGCCGCAGACCGCGGAGCGGCGCGGAGAAGAGACCGACAAGCTGGCGCGCATTCCCGCGATTGCCATTGGTTACCGCATGCCGGCGCGCAGTTCACCGGACGCGATCGTCGCCGCGGTGGCCGCCGATCTTCTGCACAATGGCGAGGCTTCGATTCTTTACCAGTCGTTGGTGAAAGATAAGCAAGTGGCTGTTTCCGTGAACGGCGGCGACAACTGGCCGCTCGGAAATGCCTTCGAGTACGATGGCCCGACGCTGATGACCTCGTTCATTTTGTATCCGGGCAACGTGACCGAAGCGCAAGTGCTCTCGGCTTACGACGCAGTGATCGCCGATTTGGCGAAGAAGGCGCCGTCGCGAGCGGAAGTGGAGCGCGTGGCCGCGAAGATGCGCTCCGATTGGTACGACCAGCTGGAGATTCCCATCAATCGGGCGTCGGCGCTCTCGCACGCGGTGCTGATTGAAGGGAATTTTGACAGCGTTTACCAGATTCCGGATCGCGTGGCGAAGGTGACGCCCGAGCAAATCCGCAATTTCGCGGCGAAGTATCTGGTGGCGGCGAATCGCACCATCATCAATCGCGTTCCTGCGCCGCCGGATAAAGGCGCGGCTCCATCGGGAGGTGCGCAATGAAATCGCTGCTGACCGCAATTTGCGTGCTGTTTCTCGCGGCAAGCGTTCACGCGCAGAAAGAGCAGCCGCTGCCGAAGGATTTGCCGGCGTATGGGCCGCAGAATCCGTTCGAAGCGCCGGAAGTGAAAACCACGAAACTCGAAAACGGACTGACGCTTTGGCTCGTCTCGAAGCCCGGATTTCCGAAAGTCACTTTTTCGGTTTCAGTGGAAGGCGGACTGGCCGCGGATCCGGGCGACCGGCCGGGAATGTCGGAGTTATTTGCGAAGGTGATCGGGCAGGGGACGAAGGCGCGCAACGCGAAACAAATCGCCGAGGAACTGGAGGCTGCGGGCGGCGATCTGAGCACGTTTTCGTCGCGCGATCGCACGACGGTGTCAACGACCGTGCTATCGGCCAACACTGAAGCGGCGCTCAGCATCCTCGCGGACATTCTCGAGAACGCGTCGTTCCCGGACAACGAGGTGGCGGTCGCAAAAAAGAATGAAAGCGATACGCTGCGCCAAAGTGAAGCGCAGCCTTCCTTTCAGGCCAGCCGCGCGCTCGCGCGAATCATGTTTCCGGGCAATCCGTACAGCGTGATTTCGCCCACGCAGGAATCACTGACGCAGATGACGCCCGCGGAACTGCGTGCCGAGTTCGCGCGAAGATTTCGTCCGGATCATGCCGTGCTGGTGGCCGTGGGCGATTTTGAAACGCCGAAACTGACGGCGCTGATTCAGGCGAAGCTGGGCGGATGGAAAGCGCCATCGAGCGCTGCGGTTGCCGTGGCGCCGAAGCCCAGCTCGACACCGCCGCACGCGATTTATCTTGTCCCGCGGCCGAATTCCGTGCAGTCCACGCTGCTCTTCGCGGCGTTTGGGCCGCTGCGCGGCGATGCGGATTATGAAGCGGCGGACGTGGCTAACGCGATTTACGGCGGGACGTTCAGTTCGCGCCTGGTGCTGAACATTCGCGAGGACAAGGGCTACACCTACAGCCCGTTCGCTTTCGTGCAAACGCTGCGGTCCGCGGGGCTGATGCGCACGCAAGCGGACGTGCGCAACGCCGTTACCGGCGCCAGCTTTAACGAGATTATTTACGAGATGAATCGCATGGTGACCACCAGTCCGACGGACGCGGAATTGAGCAAGGCCAAGCGCTTTCTGCTGGGCATCGAAGCGATTCAATTGCAATCGCGCCAGTCCGTGGCCTCCGAACTGGGCGGTTTGTGGATTAACGGATTGCCGCCCGATGAAATCGGGAACTACGGGAAAAAGATCGAGAAAATTTCCGCGGCGGATACGAATGTGGCCGCGCAGAAATATTTTCCAGCATCGCGGATGACCATTGTGGCCGTGGGCGAAGAGAAAGTGATTCGCGATGGACTCGCGCCTTTCGGTTTGCCGATTCAGGCCGCGCCCTAGACCGCGCACCCTAACGAAATCCTTACAACTCGTTTATTCCTTTCTAACGCCGCCGGAATAATCTCTCCGCATGGCTGCTGCGCGCCAATTGGTGTGCGGCGGATTTGCGCCCTTCGCAGGCGCAAAGGAGCAAAGGCCCATGCGATATCTGATTGCAATTCCGGCGATGCTCGCCTGCATTTTTTATGTTTACGCGCTGGTGCAGTTCATCCGGGATGAAAAGCAGCACAGGCAGCGCGAGAATCCAGAAACATCCTTCGAGCGAAGAAGCGGCAACCTCACTTCCTTCCGGGCGGAGAAGGCATCCGCGCGATCGTTCGCGCAGTGGTCGAGATTGGCCAACCAGCGCGCACGGCCGGGACGCACCGAGCCCGGCTGCAAAACGCGCAAGCAGGACCATCCGGCGCAGAAGCAGAGCTCAATCGCATACGTAGAGGTCGCGCTTCCTCTGTCTTCCGCCGTTGCGCCGATCGCAAACGAAAATAGCGAGGAACGAATTCGAACGGCTCCAAAGAAAATTGCGTAGTTCCACTTCTCTCAAGGTGATCCGATGAACTCACTCTTCTTGCGACAAATTGCGGCCTCGAACCCAGCGTCGAGCCGATCTCTGCAACCGAATTGGCGCGGCTGGTCGCTGGCGTCCTGCGCTCTGGCGCTTTTCCTGGCGCCGGCAACTGCGTTTGCGCAGAACGCCGCCGAGGCGTCGGGCAGCAGTGGCGGAAGTGGAGGCGCCACTGCTGCTTCGACCGCGAATTCCGACGGCGGCGGAGCTGGAGCGGCAGAAGCGATCGTGAAAGAGCTCGAGACCATGAAGGAACGCATCGCGCAACTCGAAGCGCAGATCAGGGCGATGGGCGCATCCGCCAATCCGACCGCAAACCCGGCGCAGGGCACGCTCGCGCCGGCTCCCGCAACGGGCGGCGGTGCCGCAGCGGCTCCCGACTTCAAGAGAGTGCCCACTTCCGAAGTGCTGCAAGCCGAAGGGGCAAAGCCCGCCAAAGTCGAGCCATTCTCCGACTACGATTGGACCTGGCTCAACGGCAACCCGCGCACGAAAGATATTTATTGGGACTCAAAGTTCTTCACACCGGAAATTCGGGCGGACGTGAACTTCGTCCACGATTTCAATCATCCCACCGATCATTCCATGGGCGGCTCGAGCGAACTTTTCCGCACCGAGGAAATTCAACTCGAGCAACTCGGCGTGGGTGGTGATTTTCACTACGCCAATGTCCGCGCGCGCCTCATGACGCAGTTCGGAATGTATTCCGCCACCACCCCGCGCAACGATTCCAGCCCCGGCCACGGCCAATGGGATCTCGTTTCCGCGTATCGCTATCTCACCGAAGCCTACGGCGGATATCACTTCGATGTCATGCACGGCGTCAACGTGGACGCCGGAATTTTCCTCTCTTACATCGGGCTGTTCAGCTACTACAATTTCGACAATTGGGCTTACCAGCCGTCGTACGTTTCATCCAACACGCCGTGGTTCTTCGAAGGCCTGCGCATTCAGATTTTTCCCACGGCGCATCTGAAAATCGAGCCCTGGATCATCAACGGCTGGCAATCCTATGCGTCAGCGAATCATCGCCCTGGTCTTGGCGGCCAAATTCGCTGGACGCCCAAGCCCTGGATCAACATCATCTCCAACAATTACGGGCTCGGTCAGGATGACCTCTTCATTCCGGGCCGCAAGCGCATTCACACCGACGACAGCATTGAGATCAAGTATTACGACCATCCGGATCGTTCGCTCGACAAGATGGCCTTCAGCTTCACCGGAGATCTCGGCTGCGAATACGGCGGCGGCGTGAGCTGCTTCGGCACCAAGAACGGCCATCCCAAGCAGAGCTTCGTCGGTTACATGCTCTACAACCGTTTTTGGTTCCACCACGATCTATTCGGCCTCACCGTAGGCGGCGGTCAAATCAATAATCCCGGGCGCTATCTCGTACTCGTTCCGCCGATCAATGGTGCCGGCGCAATTTCCGCGGCCACCAGCGCGCCGTATTTCACCGCCAATCCCGGCGATCCCTACAAAGCCTGGGACACGTCCGCCACGTTCGACTACATGCCCAGGCAATACATCACTTTTCGCTGGGAATACGATTATCGCCACGCCAGCGTCCCTTACTGGACGGGACGCGGCGGCATCACGCCTCCCGGCGGCAACAATGGCTCGCCAGGATTTTTCGCATGCGCGAATGGCGCGACTTCCGGCGAGACGTCTCTCGCGGCAGCAGAGACAGCGTGCGGCGGCGGAATCAGCAGCGTCTGGTTCCCGGATCTGCGCCGCGACGAATCTTTTATCGATCTTTCGATCCTTGTGAAGTTCTAGTCCGCGGCAAATTTTGAGCCCGTCGCGATATTCCGGCGCAAGCGGCGTATACTCACGCGCATGTTCGCGCGGAAACTTCATATTGAAATTGTCGAGGACGGCAAAGCGCGTCCGTGCCCGCTGGAATGGCTGGATAGCTTTGCCATGCGCAATTTCACGGGCTCGGCGGAATTTGACGATACGTTGCCGAAGGCGGATGGAGAGATGGAAGCCGGACTGAGCGTGCAGCCCGCGCGGCTGGCGGCGGCCCTGGAGGAATTCCTGAATAAGCGCGGGAAGGGAAGCGGGAAAGCGCTTTCGGTGCAGATTCGCGAGGGCTAGTTCCAGGACTGCTGGGCGGGAGAAATCGAGCGGAGAGACACAAATATATTCTTTCAAGCTCATTGCATATTGAGCTTGGAAGGAGTATTAGGAACGGTAGTAGAGGGGGGATCCGAACCGATAAGGCTGATGACTGGGGCGTAGCAGCGGTCATCGCCCTGCGAGTTCGATTCCCCCTTTCTTTTGACGCGCGAGAACGAAAAGCGGTTAGCTGAATTTACTCGCTGGTGTAAAAATCTTCACGATTGAGTTAATCCCGGGCGGGAAGGCGGATTTGCGGGCGGGTGTGCCGGCGCGGCTAGTCTTCCTGGGCTTCGACGCTGGCTGGGGGCGTGCGGCGTTCGATTACCGCGCGAATTTTCGGCATCGCCGCCCGCGCCGCGGCTGCGCCAGCTGCCACTAAGCGCGGGGTTTGCGCAAATCCATCCCAAAGAACGTCGTGAACGTCCGGCTCCATGACTACGTCGGCGAGGGCGCGCCAGGGCTGTTCGTAAGTGCCCTGAATGATCGAAAACGAACGGCCGATCACTTCGATGGTATTTCGCGGCCTTTCTTTCAGTTCGCCGGGCTCGAGATAGACGGCGATGATTACCGTCGCACCCAATTTTTTCACTGCTTCCGTGGGAACCGCCTCGGTTAGAAATCCATCCACCAAGATGCGTCCGCGATATTCGACGGGCAGAAATAATCCAGGATAGGCGCAGGAGGCGCGCAACGCCGGGCCAATTTCGCCTTCGGTGAAATAGACGGTCTCGCCTTTGATCAGATCCGTGGCGACGATGCTCAGTGGAATCTTCATTTCCTCGAAGTAGCGCGCGGTGGTGAATTTGTGCAGGAAATTTTCGAGGCGCTCGTTGGAGGCCATGCCCATGCGCGAAAGCGTCCAGCGTCCGAAGTCGCGAAAAGTCGTGCCGGAGCCTTGCGCTTCCATGTAATCGAGGCTCGCGCCGCTGGCGTAGCCGGCGGCGATCAACGCGCCGACGCTTGTGCCGGCAATAAATTCGACGGGGATACCTTCCTGTTCGAAGACGCGCAAGACGCCGATATGCGAAATGCCGCGCGCGAAACCGCCGCCGAGAGCCAAGCCGACGCGCGGGCGTCCGTCGCCGGGTCCATAGGCAAATGAGCGCAAGCCGCGCACCGCACCGCCGATCCATTTCATCGCGTTTCCCATCTTCCCAAGCTCTCTATTTGACAGAGTACCGCAAAGCGGGGATGCTGGGGGTTCGGCGTTGACCTGCCAGTACAGGACTTGTAACGTCCAACCGTTGCGGAGCAAATAAATTGACACGACGAATCGAAAAAGTGGCGGTTCTTGGCGCGGGAACGATGGGCGCGCGGATTGCGGCGCATTTTGCCAACGCGGGGATCCCTTGCTTTTTGCTGGATATTGCGCCGCGAGAGTTGACGGCGGAGGAAAAGGCCAAGGGATTGGCGTTGGAGAGTCCGGCGGTGCGGAATCGCATCGTGAGGGCGGGGTTGGAAAGCGCGAAGAAGGCGCGGCCGGCGGCTTTTTTTACGGCGGAGACGGCGCAGCTGATTACGATTGGAAATTTTGAGGACAATCTCGGGTGGTGCGGTGAGGTGGATTGGATTATTGAAGTGGTGGCGGAGAATCTGGAGATCAAGCGCGGGCTTTTGGCGCGCGTGGAGCAGCATCGCAAGCCGGGGACGATCGTAACGACGAATACTTCCGGCTTGCCGATTCACCTGGTTTCCGAAGGGCGCTCGGCGGATTTCGAGGCGCATTGGGCGGGGACGCATTTTTTCAATCCGCCGCGCTATATGAAATTGGTGGAGTTGATCCCCGGGCCGAAGACTTCGGCGGGGGTGATCGGCTCGCTCGAGGAGATTTGCGATCACCGGTTGGGAAAAGGCGTGGTGGTGGCGAAAGACACGCCGAACTTCATCGCCAATCGCATCGGGACTTACTCGATGCTGAATGTGCTGCGATTGATGACCGAGCTGGGGATGACGATTGAGGAAGTGGACGCGTGCACGGGACCGGCGGTCGGTTGGCCGAAATCGGCGACGTTCCGGACCGCGGATATTGTGGGTCTCGATATTCTGGTGCACGTGGTGCGGAATATTTATGAGAACGCGACGAACGATGAGTCGCGCGAGGCTTACAAGTTGCCGGCGCTCGTCGAGGAGATGATGAAGCGCGGGTGGCTGGGCGAAAAGACGGGGTCGGGATTTTATCGGCAGGTGCGCAAGGGCGGCGGCAAAGAAATCGAGACGCTGGACTGGCAGAAGATGGAGTACCGGGCGAAGCAGAAGGCGCGGTTTGGGTCCATCGAAGCGGGGAAACAGATTGAAGGGACGCGCGAGCGATTGCAGGCGTTGATTGGGCCTGCGCTGGAGGGAAAAAGCGGCGACAAGGGAACGCAGTTTCTTTGGGGCAGCTTGAGCGAGATGTGTTCGTATGCGGCGCGGCGCGTGCCGGAGATTGCCGATCGCGTGGTGGATGTGGATCGCGCCATGCGCTGGGGATTTGCGTGGGAGATGGGGCCATTTGAAATTTGGGATGCGGTGGGAGTGGAACGAATGGCCAAGGCGCTGGAGCGCGAGAAGAGGCCGGTGCCGCAATTGGTGGAGCGCCTGCTCTCGTCCGGGAAGAAATCGTTCTACGAAACGTCGCAGGGCGAGTTGCGTTACTTCGATGTTGCGACGGCGGCGATGCAAGCGTCGCCGGAACCGCCGGGCATGATTATTTTGAAATCGTTGAAGGATCGCGCGAAGACGGTGCAGACGAATGCGGGCGCGAGTTTGATCGATCTGGGCGACGGCGTGATTTGCTGCGAATTCCACAGCAAGATGAATGCGATCGGCGGCGACATCGTGGCGATGATCTACGCCGGGTTGAAGCGGCTGGAGAACGATTTCCAGGCGATGGTGATCGCCAATCAGGCGGCGAATTTTTCGGTGGGCGCGAACATCATGCTGCTGCTGATCAGCGCGCAGGAAGAGGAATGGGACGATCTGCATATGGCGGTGCGCCAATTTCAGCGATGCAATATGGCCATCAAATATTCGCCGCGGCCGGTGGTGGTGGCGCCGCAGGGGATGTCGCTCGGCGGCGGCTGCGAAATTCCGATGCATGGAGCGCGGATTCATGCCGCGGCGGAGTCGTATATCGGGCTGGTGGAAACAGGCGTGGGATTGATTCCCGGCGGCGGCGGAACGAAGGAGATGTTGATTCGCGCGAATGAAAATGCGGCGGGCGGGGAAGCGTTGGATTTGATGCACGCGCTGAAGCCGGCGTTTGAAGCGATTGCGATGTCGAAAGTTTCCACCAGCGCGGAAGAGGCGCGCTCGTACGGATTTTTGCGGCGCTCGGATTTGATCGCGATGAATCGAGAGCGCCTGGTGGCGGATGCGAAGGAAACGGCTCTGGCGATGGTGCGTGCCGAGTATCATCCGCCGGCGCCGGCGCAGATTCGCGTGTTGGGCGAGCAATTTATCGCCGGAGCGAAGCTGGTGCTGCACATGATGCTGCGCGGCGAATATATCAGCGAGTATGACGCGGTGGTGGGGCGGAAGCTTGCGAATGTGCTGGCCGGCGGGGCGCTATCGGCGCCGCAGATCGTTTCCGAGCAATACATCCTGGATCTCGAACGCGAGGCGTTCGTGAGTCTCTGCGGGGAGCGGAAGACGCAGGAACGCATCGCGCACACATTGAAAACTGGCAAGCCACTCCGCAACTAGAGTGATCCGCAGAAAAATTCATACGTCAAGTGAGCGCTCTGGGTGTAGTTTCCCGGGTGCTGTCTGTCACGATTCCGCCGAAATTTCGCTCACAAATCCTGTTCAGCGCAGTCTATCTTCGCGAAAACATTTTGCGGCGGCTTGACAGCCGTCGTGGCGGCTTCTAGCATCGCGCTTCACTTTCTTCATGTTGGATTCAACCGCGAATTCCGGAACCTGCGAATACTAAGGAGTGCGGAATGAAATTGGATTTGGGTGTTCGAGCGCGTTGCTTCGCCATCCTGATCATGCTGATTGCCGCGATTTTGATCTCTCATGCGCCGCGGCTTCGGGCGGAGGGCGGCGAGCCGCGGTATTTTGCGATCACGAACGCGCGAATTGTGCCCGTGGCGGGGCCGGCAATTGAGAACGGCACGGTGGTGATTGCGAATGGATTGATTCGAGCGGTGGGCGCGGGTGCGGCGATTCCCGCGGAGGCGTGGGTAATTGATGGGAAAGGGCTGACAGTTTATCCCGGCTTGATTGACGTGGGCGACGACCTCGGAATCTCCAAGCCGGAAACGGCGCCGGCCGAGGCGCGCGGGCGTGGGCGGAGGCGCGGCCCGGTGCCGGAACACATTTCGATGGGGCCGGAGGATCGTCCGAACACTTCGCCGTGGCGCGTGGCGGCTGACGAGCTCGATGGCGGAGACAAGCGCATCGAATCGCGGCGCGAAGCGGGATTCACAACGGCGCTGGTGCTGCCGGGTGAGGAAATTATCGCGGGGCAAGGCTCGTTGATCGATTTGAGCGGCGAGCGAACGAGCGAAATGGTGGTGCGTTCGCGAGCGGCGCTGCGCATCGGCCTGCAAGCGCAATCTTATGGTTTTCCGGACTCGCTGATGGGAGTGATTTCGTATTTGCGCCAGGTGAAAGACGATACGGAGTGGTACGACGCGGCTGAGCCGGCTTACTCGGCGCATCCGAACGGGATCGAGCGGCCGAACGTGGACCGCACGGAAGAAGTGATGAGCGAAATTCTGCACCGGCAGGAATTGGTGCTGTTTCCTGCGAACGAAATTGTCGAAATTCCGCGCGCGATGCGGCTAGCGCAGGAGTGGAATTTGCACGCCGCACTTTACGGCGGGCAGCAGAGCTATGCGGTGGCCGATCAGATAGCGGCGAAGAAATATTCGGTGATCGTTAATTTGAAATGGCCGGAAGCGCCGAAGGATCCCGATCCTGACGATCCTCCTTCGCTGCGCGAGCTTCGCTTTCGCGACAAGGCGCCTGGGTCGCCTGCAGCGTTGGCAAAGGCGGGAGTGAAATTCGGATTTTCGTCGGGCGGGATAGCGGAGGCGAAGGATATTTTCAAGAATGTGCGCAAGGCTACCGCTGCCGGGCTTTCCGCGGATGCCGCGCTGCGCGCGTTTACGCTGGATGCGGCTGAAATTCTAGGAGTGGCGGACCGGATGGGAAGCATCGAGGCGGGAAAGATCGCGAATCTGGTGGTGGCGGACGGCGATTTATTCGCGGAAAAAACAAAAGTGAAGCACGTGTTCGTGGACGGGCGGCATTTCGAAATTCACGAGATCGCGAAGCCGAAGAAACCAGAAGGCGCGGGCGGGGCTAAACCGGATGCAGCGGAGCCGGAGATTTCGGGCGCCGATGGCGAGGTGGGGCGATGAACCGGAAGATCGGATTCCTCTCGCTGCTGCTGATTTTGGTGATGGCGATGCCCGGGTTGGCGCGCGGCGCGGGCGCGGATGCGAAGTCCAACGTGACGCTGATCAAGAACGCCACGATTCTCACGATTACGCACGGAAATATCGAACACGGCTCGATTCTGATTCGCGACGGAAAAATTGCGGCGGTCGGCGCGGATATCAAGACGCCCGAGGGCGCGACGGTGATCGACGCCAGCGGTGAATTCGTGCTGCCGGGAATCATTGATTGCCATTCGCATATCGCCGTGAGCGGAAGCGTGAACGAGGGAAGCGTGGCGGTGAGTTCGATGGTGAACATCGGCGACGTCCTCAACTCCGAAGATCGCGACATTTATTACGATCTGGCCGGCGGCGTGACGGTGGCGAATGTGCTGCACGGAAGCGCGAATCCCATCGGCGGGCAGACGATTGTGATCAAGCTGCGCTGGGGCAAGCCGTCGAGCGAATTGCCATTCGAGGGCGCGTTGCCGGGAATTAAATTTGCGCTGGGTGAAAATCCGAAGTGGTCGAACTACCGGCCGCCGCCGGGGTATCCGCTGCGGTATCCGCAAACGCGCATGGGCGTGGAAGAAACCATCCGGCAGGCGTTCACGGAGGCGAAGGAATACAAAAAGAAGTGGGACGACTACAAGCGGCGGAAAGCGGCCGGCGAGGCGAATTTAATTCCGCCGCGGCGCGATCTGAAACTCGATCCGCTGGTGGAAGTGATGGAAGGGAAGCGATACGTACATTCGCATTGCTACCGCGCGGATGAAATTTTGATGTTGATGCGCGTGTCGAAGGAATTTGGATTCAAGGTGCGGACGTTCCAGCATGTGCTGGAAGGATACAAAGTGGCGGAGGAGCTGGCGGCTTACGGCGTGGGAGCTTCGACGTTTTCGGATTGGTGGGCTTACAAAATGGAGGCGTACGACGCGATCCCTTATAACGCGGCCCTGATGACGGAACGCGGCGTGGTGGTATCGGTGAATTCGGATGACAGCGAAGAGGCGCGGCATTTGAATCAAGAAGCGGCGAAAGCGATCAAGTATGGCGGGCTTTCTGAAAATGATGCGCTGAAGCTGGTGACGTTGAATCCGGCCATTCAGTTGGGGATTGACGGACGCGTGGGCTCGATTGACGTGGGCAAGGACGCGGACCTGGTGATTTTCAATCACAATCCGCTGAGCGTGTACGCCGTGGCGCAGAAGACTTTGATTGACGGCACGGTTTATTTCGATCGCGACCGGGATATTGCCGGGCGTCCGGCGCTGGAGGCGGAGAAGAAGGCGCTGCTGGAGAAGGAAAAGAACGCGCGCGAGGAAGATAAGAAGAAAGCGGAAGAGAAGAGAAAGGAAGAGGAAGCGAAGAAGAAAATGGAAGAAAATAAAAAGCCGCCGCGTACGGATGGGGATGCGGGAGGTGCGCGATGAGCGGGGCTTTCTTGCAAGCAGCGGAAGGAAAGCGGGCGGCGATTCAGAGCAGTCGCTTTGCGCGCGTGAGTTTGGTGATTCTGACGGCGCTGATTTGCAGCGTCGCGGCGATCGCGGGCGCGCGGAGCGGAGCGCCGAATACGGATCGCCGAGGGAGCGCGGATTCCGAGCCGAGCATTTACGCAATCACCGGCGCGAAGATTGTGACGCTTGCGGGCGCGGATATTGAAAACGGTACGGTGGTGATTCGCGATGGAAAAATTGCCGCGGCGGGAGCCGGCGTCAGCGTGCCCGCAGACGCGAAAGTGATTGATGCCAAGGGTCTCGAGGTTTATCCCGGCATGTTCGACCCGGTCACGCAAACCGGCTTGACCGAAATCAGCGCGGTGCGCGCGACGAATGATATTTCCGAGCTCGGTGATTTCAATCCGGATGTAGTGGCGATGACGGCGGTGAATCCGGCGAGCGCGCACATTGGCGTGACGCGCGCCAGCGGGATCACGGAAGTGCTCGTTACGCCCGGAGTGCGGGGATTCGACACGGGCGGCGGAGCGCCTACGATTGCGGGACAGGCTTCGGTGCTGAACCTGGCGGGTTGGACGAACGAATTGATGACCGCGCGGGCCTCGGCGGCGATGGTGGTGAACTGGCCGTCCATCGAGAGCCGCACTTACGATCCCGAGACAGGGAAGCTCGGCGAGCGGCCGTTTACGGAAGTGAAAGCGGAATACGAAAAGAAGGTGTACGCGCTGGGCGATATGCTGGATCGCGCGAGGCATTACGCGCAGGCAATGGAGAAAGGCTCGGCGCAGAATTATGAACGCGATTTGAAGCTCGAGGCGCTCGTGCCGGTGGTGCAAGGAAAGTTGCCGGTGCTGGTGGTGGCGCAGTCGGCGCGCGATATCCGCAATTCCGTGGAATTCTGCGCGAAGCAAAATTTGAAAATGATATTGGCCGGTGGAGCGGAGGCCTGGAAGGAGAAGGATCTGCTCAAGCAGAAAGGCGTATCCGTGATTCTTGGGCCGACGATGCAGCTGCCGAATGAAGAGGACTATGCGTACGACAAGCCGATGTCGCAGCCGGCGGAACTGGTGGCGGCTGGCATTTCGATCGCGTTCGCGAGCTTCGATACTTCGTTTTCGCGGCGGCTTTCGCAGCAGGCGGGGAACGCCGTGGCGTATGGGCTGGCGCACGAGGACGCTTTGCGCGCCGTGACGGTGAACGCGGCGAAAATGTTGGGAGTGGACGATCAGTTCGGGACGATCGAGACGGGGAAAACCGCGAACATTATTGTTACCGATGGAGACCCGCTGGAACTACGCACGCAAGTTCGCTATCTATTTATTAAGGGACGGCTGACGAGCCTCGAGAATCGCCATTCGGAGCTCTACGAGCAATATCGCAAGCGCCCATGAAGCGCAGTTAATCCGCGGGGCCAGACGTTCCTACCGCGCGCGAGCGCGATTGGCTATACTTTCGCCAAGTTCTTGGGGCCAGAACCGAATCCAAATTCACGCGAGGGCATCTTAATCGTGATTCCTGACAAGGTTGATCTGCATCTTCACACCGATATGAGCCGGATGGCCGGAAAAAAGCCGGTAGCTGCGCGATCTCGATGGCGCGCGGCGGCGTGCGCGATGGTCTGCGCGTGCGTGCTGCTGGTGGCCAGCTGCGGCACTCGGCCCGCGCCTTACGTGCCGGGGCAATCGGTGACGGCGCGCGCGACGATTGTGTTTATGACCGATTTCGGGACGGCCAACGACGCGGTGGCGATTTGCAAGGCGGTGATCCTGCAAATCGTGCCGGACGTGCGCATTATGGACATCACCCATCAGGTGACGCCCTTTTCGATCGAAGAGGGCGCGCGGTTTCTTTCGGGAGTGACGCCGTATTACCCGACGGGGACGGTGTTTTTGGTGGTTGTTGATCCCGGCGTGGGAACTTCGCGGAAAGCGATCATCGTGAAATCGAAGAAGGGCCAATATTTCGTGCTGCCGGACAATGGATTGATTACGCCGGTGATTGAGCGCGATGGGCTGGTGGGCGCGCGGGAAATTACGAATCGCTCGTGGATGATCGGCGAGGGGATTTCCTCCACGTTCCATGGACGCGATATTTTTTCTCCGGCGGCGGCGCATCTTGCCGCGGGCGAGGATTGGAAATTGGCTGGGCCGGACGTGGCGCAACTCGTGCACTTGAAGACCATGGCGGCGACGGTGACGGACACGGGAATTTCCGGCGACGTGATTGGGCTGGATGATCCCTTCGGCAGCTTGATTACGGATATTCGCGGCGAGGATTTCAAGGCGCTGGGATATGAGTGGGGCGATAAAGTGAGTTTCAAGATTGCGGGAAAGCCTTACACCATTCCTTTCGTGAAAACTTTCATGGATGTGCCCGTGGGACAGCCGTTGCTCTATGTGGATTCCAGGGGCCGCATCGGAGTCGCGCTGAACGAAAGAGATTTTTCCAAGGTAAACGATGTTGATCCACCAGTGGCGATCATTATTCCGCGGAAGGGAAAATAAAGGCGCCGAACATGCCAGCGCGAAAGCTCCTACTCACGATCGCTCCAAAGATCCTGATGAAAGTTCTGGCCGCACTATGTCTTTTAATTTTGTGGACAGCCGCAGCAAGCGCGCAGACCTACCGTGGATCAATTCACGGCGGGCGATTTCGGCACGCTGGGACGCAATCAGATTTATGGGCCGGGCTATTGGAACGCGGATTTTTCGGTGACCAAGGATGCGAAAATCACGGAGACGTTCGGCGTGCAGTTTCGCGCGGAGTTCTTCAATATCTTCAATCATCCTAATTTTGCATTGCCGGACAATTTCGTGGTGCCGGGATTCGGGCCGGATGGCGTGATTTCGGCGACGCCGGATGTGGCGCAGGGAAATCCCGGGCTCGGCGGCGATGGGCCGCGCGTGATTCAACTCGCGCTCAGATTGAACTGGTAGCGCCGCCGTCCCTGGCGGCATCCGACGAGCGCAAATCTCGATAGCAAGAAAAGCACCGGCGGACGAGTCTCCGAATATCGCGCAATGTTCATGTAGCGGCGGCCTTTAAGAATATGCGTGAGAACAAGCTGACGTCGCGACGGAGCGGTGAATTTGTTATTGCTCCGGGTGCGGTTTCGATGCCGTGACGCCCGTCAGGCCTGTTCGCTGCTGCTCTTAACTCCGCTGGTGGTGCAAGCGGCTTAAGTTATATCCAATCGCCGCCAGGGTGAATTCGATTCCGACGCGATGCAGCCCCCGTAGCCGGAACTGGCGCAGCCCGCGTTGTTGTTTCAGGACTCCAAACACCGGCTCCACGATTGCTTTGCGTTGGCCGTAGATTCGCCGGCCCGCCGGATCGCGGAGTTTTCTCCGCATCCGGCGATGCTCCGGGTCTCGTAGATATTTGCTGCTTCCGATTCCGTGCGCTCTTCCGTGGCCCTTTAATTCGTGACTGAGATTGGGGTCTGGGATATAGCCTTCGATCTCCCGCTGTTGCAGCCCGTGTAAGTTCTGCAGTGAGAAAAATCCGGTATCGGCGCTCACTCGTTGCGGTTTCCCGCGACATTGCCGGCTCGCCTGGTCCACCAGAGGCAGCAAAGAGGCGTTGTCGCTGGTGTTTTGCGTCACCCGCTGCGCCACGATCAAATGATCTTCGCTCACCGCGATCTCCGCCGTGTAGCCCAACTGCCAGCCTTCCCGGCTGTGCAAAAATCGGCTCTCCGGATCAGTGCGGGAAATCTGCCGCAGCCCGCTCTTGCGCAAGCGTTGCAACCGTCCCGGAATCGTCTCCAAGCGCCGCTCCAATTCCTGCACCGCGACCTGCATCCCCGCATTTTCGTCCGGGTCCTCCGCCTGACACGCTTTCTGCCACCGCCGAATCTGCCGTCGCAGCCGCGCTCGTTCGCGCCGTAGCTTGGTTTCCGTGTCGACGCGCTCGTGCGAGCCCATTCCTCGCACGCGCGTCGAATCGATGGCCACATGTCCCAGCCGCACCATTCCCAGCTTCCGCGCCACTTCCAGCACTTGCGTGAATACGTCGTTGATCCCACGCTGGTGCCGCCGCCGGAACGCACTCAACGCCCAGTTGTCCGGCTTCGCCCCTCCCGCCAAATAGCGGAACGCCAAGTCCTCCTGTATCCGTTGCTCTAACCGACGCGCCGAAGTCACCCCCAGCGCATAGGCATACAACCACACCTTCAGCATCAACTCCGGCGCGTACACCGCCCCGCCTTCGTCCGCGTAGGCCCGCTCGAATTCCTCCAGGTTCAATCGCTCCACCACACCATGCACAAAAAACACCAAGTGATCCGCTCCCAACACATCCTTGACGTTCGGCGGCAGCAGATACGCTTGATCCGGGTTGTACGGTAGAAATCGTGTCATGCTCCTTTACTGCACCATTTCGTTTTGAAACTCAAGTGAGTTCTCACGCACACTCTTTCAGGCCGGCATCCGAAGCTGTTGCTTTTCCCCCTGATAAAGCATCCAATAAACTCGATAAGCACTCCGGAAAGGTGAAACCATGCCTGAAGCAGTTATCGTAAGTTCCGTCCGCACAGCCGTGGGCAAAGCCCCCAAAGGTACTTTGCGAACCACGCGTCCGGACGATTTAGCCGCGGCAGCAATCAAAGAAGCCATCGCTCGCGCGAAGGGTCTCGACGTCAAAGAAATCGAAGACGTAATCCTCGGCTGCGCCACTCCAGAAGCCGAATCCGGCATGAACTTCGCCCGCATCGCCTCTCTCCGCGCCGGGCTGCCCGTAGAAATTTCCGCAATGACCATCAATCGCTTCTGCTCCTCCGGCCTCCAAGCCATCGCTCTAGCCGCGGAACGCATCATGGCCGGTCATGCTCACGTAATCGTTGCCGGCGGCGCCGAATCCATGAGCCTGATTCCCATGGGCGGCAATAAAATCGCGCCCAATCCCTGGCTGATGGATCACTATCCCGACGCCTACCTCGGCATGGGCCTCACCGCCGAGAACGTGGCGAAAAAATACGGCATCACGCGCGAGCAGGCGGATGAATTTTCCCTGCGCAGCCACAAGAATGCGCTGGCGGCAATCGCGGCGGGAAAATTCAAAGATGAAATCGTGCCGGTGGAAGTGAGCTTCACCGAAATTCCGGCGAACAACGGCAATCGCCCGAAGACCACGAAGCTTACTTTCGATACGGACGAGGGGCCTCGCGCCGATACGTCTCTCGAGGCGTTGGCGAAATTGAAGCCCGCGTTTCATGCGCGCGGCGTGGTGACGGCGGGGAACAGTTCGCAAACGAGCGACGGCGCGGCCGCGGCTGTAGTGATGAGCGCGGAACGCGCGCGCGAGCTGAAGATCGAGCCGTTGGCGAAATTTCTGGCCTTCGCCACCGCCGGCTGTCCGCCCGAAGAAATGGGCGTGGGGCCGGCCTACGCGATTCCGAAAGCTTTGAAGCTGGCGGGATTGCGGCTGGAAGATATTGACGTTTTTGAATTGAACGAAGCGTTCGCTGCGCAGGCGCTTTCCGTGATCAAGCTTGCGGGAATCGATCCCAATCGCGTAAATCCGAATGGCGGAGCGATCGCGCTCGGGCATCCGCTCGGCTGCACGGGAGCGAAGCTAACGGCTTCGATCTTGCGCGAACTCGAGCGCCGCCAGCAGCGCTACGGAATCGTCACGATGTGCGTCGGCGGTGGAATGGGCGCTGCGGGAATTCTCGAGCGCGTCGCGTAGCTCGCAGTCGCGTCCCTGGCCGCTGTAGCGGCACGATCACGGTTTCTTCGCGCGAGTGATGAACGCCAGCGCCAGCGGAGCGTCTCCCGCGCCGACGTAGGTCTCGATGGTGATCGCGTCCGGCCGCGCCTCGGTGTAAACGGCGCGCATCCGCACGGTCTTTGCACCCGCGCTCATTTCGCGCGTGAAGACGAGTTGATCTTTCTCCCAGTTTCCCGCGCGTAGGAAGCAGCCCGGCGCATTCGAGACTACGGAATAGGCAATGAGCGCACTTTTCGCCGGATCCCAGGCGAAAACTTCGTGTGCGGCAATTCCTGCCAGCGGGCCTGCTGATTCTTCGAAATCCGTGAGAACCGAGTGGCCGCCTGGACCGATGGCCGCGCGATAAATGCCCTCGCCGGTGCCACCATCGGGCATCATCGCGGATTTTTCATACTTCGTGGTGTAGTGCCAATCACCGATGAGAAACGAAAGTTTCTGCAGCTCGGGTGCCAGCGCGGCGGCTTTCTCCGGATGCGCTTTTGCGTTTCCGAGCGATGGTCCCGCGTACAATAGTGCGGTGAAAAATAGAATTGCTCCGATCGTTTGAAGCGTTCGGCGCATCGGGATCGTCTCCTTCAGGGTTGAGATTTTCCGCTTGAACATCTAGCTCTGCGCAAAAATTTCCGCGTAGTGGCGATTCCACGCCGCTGCAAGAGCAGCGTGCTTCGCTTCGGGAAGGCCGTAGGTGAAAAGCCAGAGCATCGCATCGACTTTTCCGGGTTGCCCAAAAACTTCCGCGAAGAGCAAAGCGTTATTCAAGTTCTCGACGCTGAGGCAAAAGCCGCGCGGCGGGCGTACGAATTGCACTTTGCCTTCGAAGGCTTCGCCGGTAGCGGCAGCCTGCAGCGAATAGCGCGTGCCGGCTTCAATCTCAGCAGGGAAGGGCTGGCGGAATATTCCGTTCGGCGCGACGAATCGCCCGAAGGCTTCCTCGCGCGTCCCCGCGAATTTGTGACGCGCCAGAATTGCCTGCCGCGCGACGCCGGGATGTTGCTCCAGCGCATATTTCAAGCTGAGCAGCATGAACGTCCAGCCGTAATCGGTGCCGTCGTAATATTCATTTTCCCAGTCCGTGGCGCCGAAGCCGGAATTTACCAGACGGAGAATCGTTTTCCCGCCGCGCGATTCGAGAGTCCATTCCACGGCAAGATGCGCCGGCGCGGCTTCGTCGCCCACACCGGTGAGAGGTTCGAGCCAGCGCAGGCGTTTGTTCGGCTCCCACGCATCAATTTTTCCAGTGCCCTGGCACCAATCGCCCCACGAAAGGAAGACCTCGCCACCCACACCGGGCGTCACGCGCGATTCGAGCGGGAACCATCGCGCCAATTCTTTTCCGTCGGTGAGCGCTTTCCAAACCGCTTCGATCGGCGCGTTCAATTCGATTTCTTTTTCGACGGCGCGCGTCCGGCGCGGAGCTGGTGTGGCGGCTTCGGAATTTGATGGCGTCATGATTTTCCCTCGCTCTTGGTACTCCAGAATGGCGTTGCGGCATCCGCAGCCGCGGCTTGCGATGCCGGATCGCTTTGTAGAACGGAGGCCAGGCGCGCCACGGCCGCCGTCATTTGCGTTTCGATCTCCGCGGCGCGCTGTGCATCCATGTTCCATCCCGAAATGCGAATGGCGAGCATGCGTTGCGGCCCCATCGAGAATGATTTCAATTCGAGCGTGGCGTGAGCTTCGGGCCAGCTCAGCGCGACTTCGTGTTGCGTGCGCGCGATCACGCGGCCGGCGAGCGCATCGCCATCATGCAGCACCAGCTTGCACTCTTCGCCTGCATCGCCGATGGAACCCGACTTGGTGAGCCATTTCGCCAGCAAATTCGGCTCGCGAAAATAACGCGCCACCTGCGAATAATCAAATTGCGCCGGTTGCATTACCAGGATATTCGTTCGCGGCTGGCCGAAATAATTTTCGAGATACTCGCGCAGCAGCGCCAGTGATGTACGCCAGCCGGAAGCCACGCCCTCGTACTCCTCATTCCACTGCGCGTCCTCGCGAAAGCCGGAATTAACCAGCCGAATCAGCGTCTCGCCGCCAACGCGCTCGATGATCACCTCCAAAATTCCCGAAGGAGGCATCGGGCCGGGCCAAAGAATCGCGAAGCGCTCGCCGGGCACTGCTTCCAGAACTTTGTAATTCAATTCCATATTGAATTTGTCGAAAAACCATTTGATGTCGCCGCCGGTGATTGCTTTTCCTTCGGCGCGGTCCACGAACCATTGCGAAATTTTGGCCGGGTCGGCCCATGCTTCCCAGGCTTGCTGCGGCGAGGCGCTGGTCTTGATTTCGTCGCGAATGATTCGGCGTTCGTGTTTTTGATGTTCGTCGTTGGGCATGCTAGGCCTCGTTGCTGGATTCGCGGGAATTTTCTTCGCGCTTTTCGGCGGACGGAGGAATCGGGTAGCAGCCGGCAACCAGCCGGAATGGACGGCCGCGTCCCGCCGAACCATCGGCCGCGCGATACGGCGAAGAATGGCGCGCGATCACCTCGGCGACGGCGCGCTGCAACTCCTTGGCGAATGTGGCGCGCTGCTCGGCAGTCTCGAAGCGCAGTTCGGAGACCAACGAAAGCGTGGCCAGGCGCTTGCCCTGCGCTTCGGCCTCGGCACGCGCGATGCCTAGCTCGGACTGAACCTGCGCGCTCAGCGCGAGCAGATAACTCGCGCTGAAGATATCTTCCACCTGGCGGCGATCCGCTTGCAGCACACCGAGAAGCTCGGGAGAGAGGACGTACCCGCGCGCCCGTGCCACGTAGCGCTGCTCGGTCATATTGCGGCGGCGCCGCCGGCCAGCGCGCTCCAGAAAGTGGCTGCGGGCGAGCTCGCGCACGTGATAGTTGACCTTCTGCCGGGGCAGGCGCAGGCGCCGCGCCAGGCCGGCCGCCGAATCCGGCTCGCGCAGCGCTTCGAGGATGCGCCGGCGCAAGGGGTGCAACAGCGCCGCCGCCCGCGCGTCCTCCCGAATCATGTCCACCGATTCCGTGTACATGGGCGGAATCCTACCGTTGACATGTAAAGTTGTCAAGACAAAATAATTTGTCAATACAATAACCCCGCTGCACCTCGCGGCGAACGGCTGCCTCTCGGCCAGAGTGCTGCTCTTCGACTGGATCCTGCCGCCAAATTCCACCCGGACTCTCTCGCGCCGTCGCCCCAGCCTTCGTTCCCATGACCCCAAATCAGCTCCGTAGTTCCCCAATTGGTTCTCTACCCTGCGCCGCATTTCTCTGTTAGGTTGAGGCGGGAAAATGCGCTCCCATCGCGCCACGCACCAAAGAACCAGCCCCAAAAGGGCGCTTCCACTCCAATTTTCTAATCGTCACACGGCGCGATTAGAAGACGCTGCAACCTGATGAAAACAAAGGATGGAGGTATTTTCTAATCGTCACAAAAGTGGTCATTCTGAAATGCGTTTTTAGCCCGATTTTAAGGAGCAATTCGCTCCCAGCACTCGCGGCCCAGTTCCTGTCCGCTCGGCCAATTGCCCGGCGCGAGGCTTCGCAGTAGAATCCATCAGCCGCAACTTGTGCTTTCCGTAAGCGGAGCCCCGAGCATCCGAAGGAGTCAACGCGATGGCCAGTTCCACTGTTTCTCAAAATCTGCTGCGCGGCGGAAGTTTCTTGATCACGCCGTGCCAGCCCGAAGATGTCTTCACGCCCGCGGACCTCACTGACGACCAGCGCTTGATCGGCCAGACCGCCGAAGAATTCGTCGCCAAGGAAGTCATGCCCGTGGTTCCGGAGCTCGAGCTGCACAAAGATAACCTCATGGCCGGTATCCTGAAGAAAGCGGGAGAAATCGGCTTACTTGGCGGCGCGATTCCGGAAGCCTACGGCGGCGCGGGGCTGGACAAAATTTCGGCCACGGTGCTGGCGGAAAAAGTTTCCGGCTACGCGTCTTTCGCCGTCTCGCACGGCGGGCATGCCGGCATCGGCACCATCCCGCTGGTTTATTTCGGCACCGAAGAGCAGAAGAAAAAATATCTGCCGAAGATCGCCACCGGCGAATTGCTTTCGTGCTACTGCCTCTCGGAGCCGCAAGCCGGATCGGATGCGCTGGCGGCGCGCACGCGCGCGGTACTTTCGCCCGACGGCAAGAATTACATTTTAAACGGACAGAAGATGTGGATCACCAACGGAGGCTTCGCCGATATTTTCATCGTCTTCGCCAAGATTGACGGCGAGAAATTTTCATGCTTCATCGTGGAGAAAGGCTACCCGGGGTTTTCCGTGGGCGCCGAAGAAAAAAAGATGGGCATCAAGGGCAGCTCGACGGTGCCGATCTTTTTCGAAAATTGCCCGGTGCCGAAAGAAAATCTGCTCCACGAAGTCGGCCGCGGGCACATCGTGGCCTTCAACACGCTGAATGTCGGCCGCTTTTCACTCGGCGCGCATTGCGTGGGCGGTGCGAAGAAAATTCTGGAAGCTTCCTCGAAATATTCGAAGGAGCGCACCGCTTTCGGCAAGCAACTGTGCGAGTTCGGCCTGATTCGCGGCAAGCTCGCGGAAATGGCCGTGCGCATTTTCGCCGTGGAGTCCATGATTTACCGCTCCGCGGGCATGATCGATCAGGCCGTCACGGCGCAGGATCCCGGCGGAGACAAATCGCAGCAGGCCATGCAGGTGCTCGAGGAGTACGCCATCGAGAGCTCCATCAGCAAGATTTACGGCAGCGAGATGGTAGATTTCTGCGTGGATGAAGGCGTGCAGATTTTCGGCGGCTACGGGTTCCATGAAGATTATCCGGTGGCGCGCGCCTATCGCGATAGCCGCATCAACCGCATCTTCGAGGGCACCAACGAAATCAATCGCATGCTCATCATCCAAATGTTGATGAAGCGTGCGATGGCGGGCGCTTTGCCGTTGATTCCGGCGGCGATGAAGCTCGCCGATGAAGTGCTGGCCGGTCCTTCGCTCGAAGAGGGGCCGACGGGCGCATTCGCGGAAGAAGAGCGCGCGCTGGCGCAAGCCAAGAAGACATTCCTGCTGGCAGCGGGCACCGCGGTGCAGAAATTCCGCGACAAGCTTGCCGAGGAGCAGGAAATTGTCGCCTCACTTTCCAACGTGGTGATGGAGATTTACGGGATGGAGTCCGCCCTGCGGCGAACGCAGAAAGCGGCGGCGGCGCGCGGTGAAGCCGCAACATCCGTGATGGCCGATGCGGCCCGCGTGTTTATTTACGGCGCCGGAGATCGCGTGGAGAAGGAAGCACGGACGGCGCTCATCGCCACGCTCGAAGGCGACATGTTGCGCACGCAACTCGCCGTGCTCAAGCGCTTCTCGAAACGCGAGCCGGTGGATGTGGTCACGCTGCGCCGCCGCGTGTCCGACGCAGTTCTTGCGCAAGACCGTTACCCGTTCGAAGGCCGCTGAACGCGCAACAGATATCTGGCCCGGTGGCCGCGGCGATCGGCATACGCAAGAATGCGTTTCATTTGCACACATACAATCAATAATCTTCGCCCGCGAATCCGCATCTTTCTCGTGTCGCGTACTGTTCCGCTCCGAAACATTCCGCCGCAATCTGCGCGCGGCCGCTCAGGCAATCCCGAGACGGTAGTCCTACAACTTTCGTACTAAAACTGCCTTCGGGCATCGCGCTATCCCTCGCTGGAAATCCTTTTCATTAGATTTTTCCACAATCGGTTGCCGTACCGAACTAGAACCCTGCATTTCCAGCAACTTATAGCCGGTCCTTTTGGGCACGCAGTTGCATCTATAGAAGTGACGGCAGGAAAGGACCTATGAATCGCATCGCGGGAATGTTTACAAACGACCCAGAAAAGAAGCGCAAGCTGAATCGCGCCATCTGGTGGGGCATCGGCATTCTGTTTGTGCTGCAGTTGTACTTCGTGCGGGAGCTGCTGGCGGCAGAACTCCTGTTCGGAGGATTGTTCGCGGTGTTGTTCTCCATCGGCTTCTTCATTTATATGATCGGGCGAGCCGGTGAGCGCGGATTCGGATGGATGGCTTCACGTTCAGGCGCGATGGCGCACGCAACCCGGCGGGGGTTCATCGTGATGCAGGAAATCAGTAGAAGGCCATTCCGCCATCCACGTTCAGAATCTGCCCAGTAATCGCACTCGACTCTTCGGAAACGAGGAACACGGCCGCAGCGGCGATCTCTCCCGCCGTCTGCGGCCGTCCTTGTAATATCCCCTCCAGCGCCTGCTTCAATAGCACGTCGCTGTCTGCGTGAAATCGTTCCGCTAACGCGCGGCCCAGCTCTTGCGACATGATGGTTTCCGTCACAGGTCCGGGGCTGATGCCATTCACGCGCACGCCTTTACGTCCTGCCTCGCTCGCAAGCGTGCGCGTCAATCCGTTCAATCCCGCTTTTGACGCGGCGTAAGGCGCATTGAGTCCGAATGCCGCTTTGCCGGCGACGCTTGAAATATTCAAGATCGCGCCGGAGCCGCGCGCGTACATTTCCGGCAGCACCAGCCGCGACATCAGAAACGCCGAGCGCAAATTCGCAGCGATCACTTCGTCCCAGTGTTCGGGCAGAATTTCCTCCACAGGTTTCACGGGACCGTAAATCCCGGCGTTGTTCACCAGGATGTGCACGCCGCCGAATTTCTCCTGCGCCATGCGCACGATCATCTCGCACCCGCGTTCGGTGGCCACATCGGCGGCCACGAACGCAGCTTTCCCACCGGTTTTGGCTATCTCCTCCGCGACGCCGCGAATTTCGGACTCGGTGCGCGCGGTGACAAGCACCAGAGCTCCCTCCAAAGCAAATCGCAGCGCAATCGCCCGCCCGATCCCGCGCCCGCTCCCGGTAACAATCGCCGCCCGGCCCACCAATCGCATAGTTATCTCCGCTCCGAGTAGCGCCGGCGCCCGTTTACCCTGAGCTTCGAAGGGCCGGCATCTTCCGACCTCGATGTTACGAAATCCGCAGATCGTCGACGGAATAAAAGAGCATGTTGATCAATTCGCAGTTGGAGTCCGCGCGAGTTGAGAGAACAATTCAGATCGGCGCTCGTAAGATGCCGGCCCTTCGAAGCTCAGGGTGAACAGGGACGCCGGCGCTACTTACTGCAAACATCGATTCGCCCTGTGAATGATGCGTGTGAATGCAGCCGCCAGCATAGCCCGATTTGCACTCGAAATCGATATTGGGCCTGTTTCGCTGCGATGCGATAGCGCCCAAAACGCGGTGGCAGGATTCCACTGCTTCAGTTAAGATATTAAATTCAGGGGGTTAGGCTTGGCTTTGACGCAAATTCACGGCACTACGAATGGCGCGAAGACGCTGGTACGGGTACGCCCGCGTGGTTTTTGCGCCGGCGTGGTTCGCGCGGTGGATATTGTCGAGCTGGCGCTCGAGGCGTACGGCGCTCCGGTCTATGTTCATCACGAAATTGTCCACAATCGGTACGTGGTGGACCAGCTTCGCCGCCGGGGAGCGATATTCGTCGAGTCCATCGAGGAAGTTCCCGTTGGCGCCGTGCTGGTTTTCAGCGCTCATGGAGTGCCTCCACGCGTGCGCGACGAAGCCAAGGAGCGGCAACTCCGCGTGATTGACGCCACCTGCCCACTGGTCACCAAAGTTCATCTCGAGGCGCTCAAATTCGCTCGCGAAGGCCGCACGCTCATCCTCATCGGCCACAAAGACCACCAGGAAATTGTCGGCACCTCCGGCGAAGCTCCGGAGCAAACGCTGGTGGTCGGCAGCGTCGAAGAAGTGGATGTCCTCGAAGTGCCCAATCCCGATCGCCTCGCGTTTCTCACGCAAACCACGCTTTCGCTGTATGACACGCAGGAAATCGTCGCGCGTCTCCGCGAGCGGTTTCCCACGATCGCCGGGCCTGCTTCGGATGATATCTGCTATGCAACGCAAAATCGCCAGGAAGCCGTCGAAGCACTCACGCGCGAAGTCGGCTTGATTCTGGTGGTCGGTTCGGCCAATAGCTCGAATTCAAATCGCTTAGTGGAAGTTGCAAAGCGCGCGGGAGTCGCCGCGCGTTTGATCGAGGACGCGAACGACATCCAGCCCGAATGGCTGGAGGGCGTGAAAGATCTGGGACTGACGGCCGGCGCTTCCGCACCGGAAGTGCTGGTGGAGCAGGTCAGCCAGCGTTTGGCGAGTCTCGGCTTCACCAACCAGCGTGATCTTGATCTGATTCGCGAAGATGTGCGCTTCACCTTGCCCCCGGAATTGACGGTGCGGCAGGGAACGGCCCGCTAGCTCGGGCGCGCGGCCCGAAGCAAGATTCCAGAGGAGCCTCCACGTGGCCGTTAAGGTCACTCGCCAGCCGGATAAAATCGCGCTACTGGGCGCTCCCACGAGCGCGGCCGCGATGTGGCCGGGAAACGAGCGCGCGCCAGTGGCGCTGCGCGCCGCGGGCCTCAGCGATTCGCTGCGCGCCGCCGGTTTTGAAGTGATCGATCACGGCGACGATCCCATCCAGTTGTCGCAACCCGACGAAGAAAGCCCGCGCGCCCGAAATCTCCCGCGTGTAGTGAAATCACTCGAAGCGCTGCGACCGCGCGTGGAAATTGCGGTGAAATCCGGCGCGCTCCCCGTGGTTCTTTCCGGAGATTGCACCATCGCGCTTGCGACGGTAGCGGGTGTGCGCCGCTACTTTCACAATGTGAGCATGATTTATATGGATCGCGACGCGGATCTGAATGTTCCGGCGACCACGCCGTCAGGCTGCGTGGACGGAATGGTGGTCGCGCATCTCACCGGGCGCGGGGCGGCGGAACTCGTGCGTTTTTGGGGAGAACCGCCGTTGGTGCGCGATCCGGATATCGCTGTATTTGGCGTCGATCGCCTGGATCCTCCCGAGGAGGAATTCCTGCGTCGCGCGCCGATTCGCGTCTTCTCTGCAGCGGACATCCGCCGCCAGGGTGCGGCCGCCGCGGCGCGCACCGCGCTAGATCGCGTGCACGCCAATCGCAATGAATTTATTCTGCATTTCGACGTGGACGTAATCGAGAATTTCCCGGCGACGAATTATCCCGGCTCCGGCGGCCTCTCGCTCGATCAGGTGCGCGAAGCGTTGGAAGTTTTTATCGTCGAGCCACGCCTGGTGGCCATCAACATCGCCGCGTACAATCCCGAGAAAGACTCCGACGGGAGCGGCGCGAAGCAAATTATCGAGCTTCTCACATCAGTCCTGGCGCTGCGCCGCACAGCCCTTGCGAAGCCTGCGAGTGAACCTGTCGCCGCGGCTGCCGCAGTCGGCGCCCCGGCGCGACAAGATCTCGAACGCGGCGTTGAGCCAGAGGCGCCCGCTCCAACTCCCGACGTTCGTGGCGTGGCCGCCTCCTTCGCCCCCGGCGAAGCCTGGACTTCCGATTCGCTCGAATCGGAAACCGAGACTCCTGAAGCGGAAACGGCAGAAGAAGCGAACGAAGCGGAAGCTGCAGAAGAAGAGACCGAAGCGCTCGAGGATGTCACGCCGTCCGAGGGCGGTTCCAACGGCTCCGAGGATTCGCACTCCTAAAGCGCATGGTAGCGCCGGCGCAACCAAACACACCCCTAAATGAAAAAAACGCTCCGCCGATCATCATTTTCGATGTGGACGGCGTGCTCGTTGACGTCCGCGGCTCTTTCCAGCGCACGCTCATCGAAACGTTGCTGCATTTCACCGGCAAGCGCGTAACTCCCGCCGAAATCCACGCCTGGAAAAATCGCGGCGGATTCAACGACGACTGGAAACTCTCGCACGCCTGGATTAAATCGCTCGGCTTCCCGAATTCCTACGAGGAAATAAAGCTGAAGTTCCAGCAGATCTATTGGGGCGACGGCCGCTCCGGCAACGTGACCCGCGAACGCTGGCTGCTGCCCAAGCCCGCGCTCAAGCGCCTGGGAAAGAACTCCGAACTTGCCATCTTCACCGGCCGCGTCCGCCAGGAACTCGATTACACTCTCGACCGCAAGGATCTGCGCCCCTATTTCAAGACCATCGTGACGGTCGAGAACGTGAAGCTCGGGAAACCCGATCCTGAAGGCCTGCTGCAGATCCTGAACGGCCGCGATCCCGCCACGGCAATCTACCTCGGCGACAATATTGACGACGCGCGCGCCTCGCAATCCGCTGGCGTCCCGTTCCTTGGCGTGCTGGCGCATCGCAGCGAGGCTCGGCGCCATCGCGCTGGGAGCCTCCAGGAGCTCGGTGCTCGCGCGATTCTGGGCAGCGTCCTGGAACTGGAATCGTGGCTGGCGAAGAAGCAGCCCAGAAGATGAGTTCTTATTTTCGCGGCATCCGTCACGCCGTGCGCCCCGCCGTCCGTAAGTTGCTTACTTTGAACATTTAGGTCGTTCGTACCATTGTCACTTTCGTTCCCTCCCGGCAAACTCCACTTCGTAGCGAGAGAACTCAGGCTCAAAATAGTTCACTGGGATAGTCCTATGCCTACGAGCACACGACAAACTGCCGCTCGCGCATTCGTGCGCAGCCTCAACATCCTGCTCAAGTTCTCGCGCATGTACGATTTCAGCCATCCGCGGACGAAAGCGCAGTATGCGACTGCCTGGACCGAGCTGAAAACGGCTCTGGGCCATGACGACGAAGCTGGCCTGCTGCTTTCGGTTTCCGGCGAGCAATTGCTGCTCGATGGTGTTGCTCTTGAATCCGCTGCTGCGGAAAAGAGCTTCGCGCGGCTGCTTTCCGCTGCCGGTATTGCCAGCATCCATTTTTCGCCACGCGTTACGCAGGCATCGCTGGCGCGCATGGTAAAGGCATTTCCGACGGGTGTGGGCGCAAAGCCGACCACGCTCGCCGATCAGCTCAAGGCCGCTCTCGAAGGCGACAATTCGATCACCATCAATGAGATTTGCTACGTGCCGGCCGATTCCGCCGTGGCCAAAGGCACCGTGGCCGCGACACTTGCCGCCCACACGCTGGGAATGGAAGCAGGCAAGTACAACGATCTTTTCAACGATCCGCAAAAACTGCTGCAAATGATCGCCGCGGCGGATGGTTCGCGCGGGGGCGAAGGCGGCGGAGGTTCGGGCGGTGGCTCGGGTGCAGGCGGTGGCTCGGGTTCGGGCGGTGGTTCAGGTTCGGGCGGTGGCTCGGGTTCGGGAGGCGGTTCAGGATCTGGCGGATTTGATGAAGGCGGAGGTTCAGGCGGATCGGGTGGCGGAGGCGGCTATCACGGCGAAGGTGGAGTAGGAGTCGACGGCAACGGCGTCCTCGTGCCTGGCGCTCCCAGCTTCGGCCTCTCCTGGCTCGAATCCGGCAATGCGAATTCTTCGGACGCTACTGGTGACGCGTTTGCCGGCGGCTTTTCCGGCGCGGTTGGCGGCGGAAGCGGCCCGGGTGAGGGCAGCGAGTGGACCGGCCCAGGTTTCGGAGGCGGCTCGGCAGGCGGGGTCCGCAGGTGGGCCCGCAGGTGGCTCAGGCAGCAGCGGCACAGGCTCAGGGCTCGGTGCTGGGCTCGGTCCCGGCTTGGGTCCCGGGCCTGGCGGTGGCGGTCCAGCGCGGCGCGCGGGACGAAATTCGCGCGGCGGCACCGTGCTCGTCGAAGCCGGACTCATCGGTCTTCAGGAAGACGAGCTGCGCGGCATTCTGAAAATGCTTTCGCAGATTGCCGCGCTTGGCAACGATACCGACGCGGATACGGCGTCCACTGCGTTTCAATCGCGCATCGCGAGCTTGCCTCGGCGTTCGCGTTTCACGCTTACGCAGGCGCTCGCCGGAATCGCGCAGCAAGTTCCGGCGGAAGGCGCCGATCAATCGACGCTGCTTCGCCTGGCCGAGCATGTGGCCATTCGTTTCGCGCTCGAAAGTTATCAGCGCGGCGACGTGCAGGTGGATTCCGTCCGCCAAATGCTCGACAGCATGGGCCGGGAAATTGACGGCCTGCGCAAAACGCTCGGCAAGCACGAAGAAAAAATGCTGTACGCCGGCGTGAGGTTCGAGGCGCACACTGAAGTTCTCGCGCGACAGTTCTGGGCGGAAGTGCCGCAGGAACGGCGCATGAAAGTGCTGCTCGCGCCCGAAGCCTGGTGCATCCCCATCGCCAATGTCAGCCAATCGGTTGAGGAGCTGCTCAGCAAAGGCGACGTGAAGCAGGCGACGGATATTCTCGAAAATTACGCCAAGTGCATTCGCAACGAGAAGCCGGAAGCTCGCCGCGCCGTGGCGATGGGCATCGTTGAACTTGCCGGACACTATGGCAGTTGCGAAGAGCGCGTTTTCCTCGGCGTGATTCGCGAAGTGGGCCTGCAGCTCAGCGAAGAAAAAAATCCTGAATCGCAAAGTCTCGTCGGAGCCGCGTTTGTGCGCCTGGCGCAGGAAGCCGGGCAGCGCCGATCGTACACGGCCATGCAGCGCGCCGTCGAGATGGTGGATTACATCGAAGGCGAGCGCAAATCGCTGGGCAAAAATATTCGCCCGCGCATTGAAGTGGATAATCGCCTCGCTGAATTCGTGGACGAAGCGGTCAAGACCGGCAACGTTCCCGGCGGCCTCACTGCTTTCATGCGCCGCATTCCCGGCGAAGCGGCCTCGGTACTGGCGCAGCGTTTCAGCCGCAGCGGTTTTCGCGAGGACTCCGAACTGCTACTCGGCGCGTTGAAGACACTCGGGCCTGAGGCAGTGAATCATTTGCGCGAGACGCTGCACAATGCTCCGGCGGCGCAAGCCGTGGACACGGTCGCCGCGCTCGCTCGTCTGGATCTCGCTGCGCTCGAAATCATGCTGCCCGGGCGCATGAAGGAATGGAAGCGCTCGACGCACGATCGCGTGATTCGCCAGCTTGCTTCGAGCGGCGCTCCGGAGCGCGGGCGCTTGATACTCAGCACGCTCGATGCGCTCGATCCACTGGTGCAGCCTCTGGCGCTCGATGAAATCGGTCTGGCCGGAGAACACGAAGCCGAAGCGCGGCTCTTGCGCCTGGCCGAAGGCGATCTGCCGCCCGGCACTACCGCTTATTTGCAACTCAAGGCCATTGAAGCTCTCGGCCGGCTGCGCACCACTTCGGCACAAAAAACTTTGCGGCGCATCGTAGAAGGCAAGCAGGTCTGGCGCTGGAGCTTCCCCGCGGAGTTGCGCATCGTCGCGGCGCAGGCTCTCGAAAAAATCGATCCCGATTGGGCCAAAGACTTCCTGCCCAAGAGCGGGCTCAGCGTCGCCGAGCTGGCCATTCAGCCTCTCGATATTGACGCGAATTCGAATTGCATCCGGCAGCGCCGCTATCCGCGCATGAAACTGGATCACGCCCTCGCCGGGGAGACGATGAATCTGAAGGAGAATTGCGATATCGAAATTCCGGAGATGAATCTCGGCGGCGGCGTTACGCTCAGCGAGCAGAATCTGCACCCCGGCACGATCGTTGCTCTGCGCCTGAATCCCGCAGGCCAGAAAGCGGTGAAGGCCCAGGCCATCGTCCGCGACGCCAATACTCAGGCGCGCGCTTTCGAAGTGGTGGACATGGATCTCGATGATCGCGCCAAGCTTCGCAAGCTGCTGGTGCAAATCGGCAAGGTTTTGACCGCGGCTTCACCCGAGAAGCGCAGCCGCAAGCGCGGCCGCACAATCATGCCTTCAACCTAGGCCTTTCGAGCCGGCGCTCTCTTGCGAACACCTATCGTGAGTCACTAGTTGGGTGAACCGTTGACCGGGAAACTTGCTTGGTATACCAAGAATCGTTACGATGAGTCAGGTAACTGGCGATCTTTCTATGGCTTCTGATCCATCCAACCAGTCCGGTGGCATGCAGGCAACGGAGCCCAGCGGCCGCGAACGCCGGCGCGATCCGCGCTACCCGCTGATCGCCGAAGCTCGCGTCACTGACATTGGCTCCGGTTCCGAGTTCAAGGTGCGTATCTCCGAACTCAGCATCAGCGGATGCTATCTCGATTTTTTGAATCCGATTCCCGACGGCACCGATATCGTGGTCAAAATTTCCCGCGACAATGGCGTTTTCGAAACCACCGCCAAGGTCGTCTATAACCATCCCGGCATGGGACTCGGCATCCGGTTCGTCGACACGAAGCCCACGCAGCAAGCCATTCTCAATCGCTGGATCGCCGAAATCGCGGCAGCTTCCGAAAGCTAGTCCTCGCTCGACTCTCGTCGCCAATCTAATTTCGAAATTTTTTATGGGGCGGGCGCGTTTCCAAAGCGTTCGCGCATCGCAAAGCGCCATGCGGAGAATGTCGCCTTCTGACCGCAGCGGATACTTTACGCGCGGGCATATCATTACCGGAAATATTGCCACCAGAATTTTGCTAGGATAACTTTACAGCAACTCTGCCCGGGTGGCGGAATGGCATACGCGGGGGACTTAAAATCCCCTGTCCTTTACAGGACGTGTGGGTTCGACCCCCACCCCGGGCACCAGCCGGATTGAACAGATGCAAAAAAAGTGCGTTCGAGGAAACCAGCGTTTTGGCGGCGGCGTATCAGCTTAATTGCCGAGTAGCACCAGGAATTTTTTGACTGTGTTGGCGCGGCGGGTGCTCTCTTCGCTTTGGCGCTGCGCGGCTTGTTCTTGAAGTTTCGTTTGCACGCTCGCTTGCGCGGCGAGCCCGAGCCGCCTGTAAACGCGCGCCAGGCGATAGTGACCCTCGGGCGAATCCGGATCGAGCCGGACGCACTGCTCCATTTGCGCGCGCGCCTCTGCCCATTGCTGCGTCCATTCATACGCCTTTCCAAGCTGGCACCTTGCGACCGGCTCGTTCGGAGCGAGTCGCACGGCGAGTTGCAGCCGTTGCAGAATTTCCGCCTTGCGCGCGGTGTCGCCACTGTCTGCCGCGGCGCGCAGCAGCGTTCCTCCGCAAAATGCGCTGGCGCTCTTGCTCGATGGATGCGCGTCCGCGAAAGAGCAAATTTGTGAGATAGCGTCTGGCTCGGGAGTAGCGGAATCCTCGAGCGAAATTTGACCCAGATAGCGCGCGGCCAGCTCATCATTGGGATCGAGCTTTGCCGCCGCCGAGAGCTCGCGGATCGAATCCGCTGAGCGATCAACCAGGAAGTAAGCCAGCCCCAGCAGGATTTCTACGCGCGCGGACTTCGGAAAAAGGCTCGCCGCCTGTTGCAGCACTACAATCGCTGCGTCGAATGTTTGATGCACCAGCAACTCCCGGCCGAGCGCCAGGCGATGCTCTTCGACATCCGGCTCGAGCGCGATCGCAGCCTGATAGCTGTGCACGGCGGCAACGGATTCGCCGCGTTTTTCTTGAATGTCGCCGAGCAGGCTTTCGAGCGAGCCGCTATCCTCCAGCGTCTTTGCGCGCTCAGCGGCCGCGAGAGCCGCGTCCATTTCTCTGTTTCGATAACGCGCCAGAGCGAGATTGTAGAAAATGTCCGCGCGTGAGGGCGCCAATTCTCCCGCGGCCTGAAAGTCCGTCGTTGCTTCCGCGAAAAGATTTGCCTTGCTCAACATCTCCGCGCTTCGCAGCCGCACTTCGAGCTGCGTATCGGGCGGGAGCGCGATGCTCCGCAACGTTGCGAGCGTGCGCGCCGGATTGGAGTGCGATTCCAATTCGGCTTCGAGTCGTGCCAGTCCTGCGGCGACCTGCAAGCCCGCATCGTCCGGGACAAGTTTGGCTGCTGCTTCGATATCCGCGGCAGCGGCTGCCGAATGGCCGAGTCCGGATTCAATCGACGCTTTCAACCGGTAGAACGCAATCCGCTGCTGGAGATCTTTCGGTGCAGGCACGCCGCGAATGGCCGCAGCCGCTTCTGCATATTGATGAGCGCGCGCGAGTTGTAGCGCATGCTCGAGCCGGCTCGCCGATGAATCCCCCGGCGCAGGATTTTGGGCCAGGGCGCCCGCAGCAACCGTGAGCATTAGTGAGAACGCGAAGAGTAGCGCTCGAGACATAGCGGCGACATTTTACCGCGGTCCGTGGCTGCTTGCCTGTCTATGCAAACGTGTGAGAAAATCCCGCCGTGTCAGGCACTCCCGCCCCCCATCTCCACCGCGC
>CAWIRL010000012.1:0-142886 GCA_963838545.1 uncultured Acidobacteriota bacterium | reverse complement strand
AACTGGGCGGGAGATCGGCCAACGCAGCCAAACCGAGGATCCCGTTACCGGACCGAATTTCGCACCTGCCCATTCGGGTGATTGCGAGCCGCGCCTCAATGTGGGCAGAGAGAAGAAAATAAACCTCAAGCTCCGCGTGAGGCGTGTCCTCACGCGGAACGTGAGGTCTACCATGGTAAGCCTGGCCCCACCGCTCGCCTTGCCGATACCAATCGGGTTTTTCGGTATGGAATGTCCAGGGAGCTGCCCGGGCCTCGAAGTTCGGCTGGCGATCCGGCGCCTTTCTGGATTCCGCCACCGATACCAATCGGCTTTTTCGGAGGATCCGATCGGTACCGTGCTCGATTCGCGCCACCGTTACCAATCGGCTTTTTCAGAGGGGGCGGCACTGCCGATGGGAGCCGTCCTCGATTCGTGGCGCCTTACGATTCGGCTCTTTCGGGTCGGAGCGATTCCCGATCGGCGCGTCCTCGATTCAAGCCGCCGTTACCAATCGGCTTTTTCGGGTGGGCGCGATTCCCGATGGGTGCCGTGCTTATTCACGCCACCGTTACCAATCGGGGTTTTCCTGGGGAGAGCTGGTTCCAAACTCAAGGGCGCCGTAATCGTCCGCCAACTCCGAAAACTGTGCGAACCTGGTTCAATAGCGGATTCTTGTGTTCGGAAACTGAATGGAACGTTCTTGTCTTGCAGGCGGCGACTTTTCGTCGTTCCGCGGCAGCCTCAGTTCCTCGTCCCAGCCAGGTTAAGGTCGGTCAGGCCGCCGAGCGTATTGGTCAAGGCATCAAGGCCGGCGCCGGTAATCGGCGTGTGGCTCAGGTTGAGCTTGATGGTATATCCTAGTAGAAATGCTTCATTTAGTTTGGCAAGTTGATCGTCCGTTATGGTCGAGCGACTCAAGTTGAGTTCGCTGATCCGTTCCAGCGGCTTGAGTTTTTCAATGACCTGATCGGTGATCATCGCGCCGCTCAGGTCGACGATATAGGCTTCTCCCCAGGGAATATAGGTGTGAATCTCGACCTTCTTCGCACAAGTGATGTCAAATCGCCCTTCAAGTCAATCTTGTCTTGCTTGGCGCGATCAAAATCGCTCGTACTGCCACCGCCGCCGCAGCCTGTGAACGCAATCAGAGTTACCAGGGGAATCAGGTATGCCATGCCGCGGAAGGGATCAGTTGTTGACATTGTGGACCTCTCACCGGGCTAGCAGGCGCTAACAGTTCCCCGCAACTGAAGTGCCGGGAGGCGCTGGCGTGAAGAATCTGCCGCGAACGAGCTGAACTGCTGACGGTTTAACTGGTGAACCGGGACGGATGCTGTCTGTCGGGGGCAGCCTTGCCGCCCCCGACAGACAGCAATTGGCGAGCCGGGGCTGGTCAACTACCAGTCATTGCCCAGCACCTGGCCGTCGTTGATGATGCCGATTTTCTCGTAGGTGCCCCAGCCAGCCGGGCCCTGGGCATTTCTAATTTTGTAGCCGGCCCAGCACTAATATCCTCGAAACGAACCGCACCGAGCCATCGGCGAGGCAAAAGTTGCAGCCGCCGGTGTGCAGGCTGCTAGAAGCTTCCTGCGGAATGTCGCTGTCGGAAGCCGAGCCGTGTTCGAGACCGTCCATCATGCCGGTAACTAGTGTGCCCTACGACAGCGTACTTCCCCTCAGGAGCCCGAGGTATTCGCCTCGTCGCCGTCGAATCCGGCCCAGACTCCAGCGTATTGGCCGCCGTTGGGCGTGCCCGGGGTTACTTCGGGCTGGCCCGTTCGCCCACGGCAATGGTATTGCTGGTTCCGTCAGTGAGATCGAGCATTCTCTGAGTAATCAGAGTGAATCGGCCGCTGAGAGCCGCCACCAGATCTCCGCCCGAAAAGAAGCCGACGCCCGTACCTCCGCCATGCACACCCGGATAATTCGATATGCCAATCGAGATTGATTGACCGGGGACCATCAGGCTGAAGGGACGGTTGCCGTTGAGTGGGGCATTCGAGGGTCCACTATCCGAGGGACAAGATAGGTGGGAATCTGAGTTTGAAGGGCCGCCAGGTCGTTCACAAAGGCGTCCGACAGCGTGCGGCCAGTAGGATTCAAACGATTGTAAAGGTTCCCTTGTTCGATGTAGGGAAAGATGTAAACCGACCAGGCCCAGGGCTTGTACTCGTAGGTGGGGATGGTAAACAACGAGGTTTTGATTTCCATCCCGTACCAGCCCGCCGGAAATGGCCGTTGGTGTCGTGGAAGTTATGCAGAGCAAGGCCGATTTGCTTGAGATTGTTCGAGCATTTCATGCGACTGGCAGCTTCACGTACTTTCTGAACCGCCGGCAGCAAGAGGCCAACCAGTACGGCAATGATCGCAATCACCACCAGTAATTCGATCGGCGTAAAAGCATGCCGCGGGCCCTGCGTCTTGCGGAGAGAGGGAAGCATTTGTGTGTCTCCTGAAAGATTGCTGAAAACCGCTCGATTGAGGACACGAAATAGAAAACTGTGCATGGGCTTAGGCGCGTTTTCTGCGCCGTATGGTCTTGCTGTCCGAAACCGGCATGGCCGCAGGCGTCAGGCCAAGGACCGCACGCCGCTCTTGAGGATACGCATGGCACTGTGTCGCAAATGCGACTCCATTTCTACTTGAGCAAGCTCGGGATCTTGCTCGCGAATAGCTTCGGCAATGGAACTGTGCCCGGCTTTCATTCGGCGGTCGCCCCACCGCATTTCCCTTGAAGCTGAGCGTCAGAACGTGAACCGTAAGATTCGAGATGGCGCTCAGCACGAGTGGGAAAAGCGGACTGTGCGCCGGCCGGCGACGATCTCCATGTGGAATTCCATGTCGGTGGCAATGGCCGCCTCCATGGCCCCTCCCTCCATCTGGTCGCGGCAGGTGAGCAGCAGTTCTTGAAGGCGGTCGACCTTGCTTGTCGGTGCGTCCGCTGGGCGGCGAGGTAGGCGCAACGCGATTCGACAGCCAGGCGCACCTCGTAGACCTGCACAAAAGGCTGTTCGCCCTCCAGAGAGATCATCAGGGGAACCAGCCGACTCAAGATGGTGGCGTCGATTCGGCACACCCTGGATACCACGGCCGTGATTGGTTTCGATAACGCCCATGGCCCGCAACATCGACAGAGCTTCGCGGAGTGCAATGCGGCTGACGCCGAACTGCTCGACGAGCACGCGCTCGCCAGGAACCAGCGCACCGACCGGCCACTGGCCGCTGCGAATGCGTTCGAGCATGGCCTCGAAAACGCGGGTCGACGTCGATGAAACGCGCTTCATCATGAACAGGTCGACCTCCACTGGTAATACCAGATGCAGTTCCAATTGTTAATCCCAGTTGAAGACATTGTCAAGAGACAACTTGCATCCGAATTTAGATTGGGCTACAGCACCATGGCTGGATCCTAGCCGATACGCCGGGAGAGTGAAACGGGTGGCAAGGGAACCAGGCTTATCTCCACGTCAGGCGTTCGCGCTGGGCGTGATCGCGGATTTCCTGGAGCTGTTCGTGCAGATAATCCAGAAACTCGTTGGTTTCCGCTGCATCTGCACACCTTATAAGGAGTTGGCCATCGCCACCATCGTGGGATAGTGGCTCTTCTTGCGCACGGGCCGGCTCAGCTCACGCAGATCGAGATATTGGCAACAAGGTGCTGTTGACGTGTTCGATCAGGTCGCGCAAAAGCTTTTCCACGTGGGTCATCTGCTGGCGCAGAGTCATTCGCCGGCTGGGTCGTTCAAAAAGTGACATTGGCAGCAACCTCCTTGGAGAGCACGAAACAACCGAACGCAATTCGGCGAAGGAAATCAGGTCGGACCGGCGTGCGACTCCTTCGGCGAGCAATATTGGATATACTCCAGGGAGAAGGAAGCCGTCAAGGATTCTCGCTTTTTGGCAGGGCCGTTTCTTCATGCGCATCCTCCTGGTGGCCGACATCCACGCCAACTGGCCGGCCCTGCAGGCCGTTGCCGACGAGCCGCACGACGTCTGCCTGTGCCTGGGCGACCTGGTCGATTACGGCCTGGAGCCGGCGCCGTGCATCGACTGGGTGCGCGAGCAGTGCCAGGCTGGCGGTGCGCGGCAACCACGACCACGGCGTCGCCCAGAACGTGCGTCGTCAACGGCAAGCGGCTTCAAGTACCTGACCGGCGTCACCCGGCCGCTGACGCGCGAGCGGCTGCGGCCCGGCCGACCTGCGCTATCCTGGCCGGCTGCCGGTCACGCGTCACGCTGACCCTCGACAACACGCGCTTCCTGCTGGTCCACGCCACGCCGCGCGACCCGCTGGACGAGTACGCCCTGCCCGACGTCGACTTCTGGGCGCGGCGGCTGCAGAACGTCGAGGCCGACGTGATCTGCGTCGGCCACACGCACCAGCCCTACGTCCTGGAAGTCGGCGACAAGCTGGTCATCAACCCCGGCAGCGTCGGCCAGCCGCGCGACGGCGACCCGCGCGCCGCCTACGCCATCATCGAGGACTCAACGCGTCGAGCTGAAGCGCGTCGAGTACCCCGTCGAGGACACCGTCCGCGGCGATCCAGGAGAGCGCGCTTGCCGACGCGGCCAAGGACCTGCTGGCGCAGGTCTTCCGCACGGCGGCATCGCCAGAGCACCGGCAGAAGCGTAGCCGACGCCGAGCTCGGCCTGCAGGCCCGGAATGATCGAGGCACCACGGCTGCGCGGAGGGAGACGCCGCATGCACAAGCGGCGTCATGACCATGGCCAGGAGCCAGCCGGCACGAGCTTCGTCGAGGAGGTCGAGATCCAGGGGCACATCATCGACTCGCTGCTGCTGCCCAAGGTGCTCGACGAGATCCTGACGCACGGCGGCTCCTACGTCATCAAGGACATCCGCATCGGCCAGCGGCAGACCGACCCCAGCTACGCCCGCATCGAGGTCGCGCGCCGACAGCGCCGACGTGCTGCGCGACATCCTCGACGCCATCCACGACCACGGCGCCGTGCCCGATCGCCGCCGCAGGACTGCGCCATCGTGCCGGCCGACATGGACGGCGCCTTTCCCGAGGGCTTCTACAGCACCACCAACTACCGCACGCAGGTCCGCCTGCGACGGCGAGTGGATCGAGGTCGAAGACCAGGAGATGGACTGCGGCATCCTCGTCGATGCCGGAGGGACGGCGGCCCGCTGCATCCCGATGACCGACGTGCGCAAGGGCGACCGCATCGTCGTCGGCCGGCAGGGCCTGCGCGTGCTTCCCGGCCGAGACGGCGGCGCGGCAGAACCTGTTCGAGTTCATGGCCAGCCCGGTCTCCAGCGAGAAGCCCAAGGGCGTGACGGTGCGCGAGATCGCCGCCGCCATGAGGCGCACCCGCGAGGCGGGCGAGAAGATCCTCGCCGTGCTCGGCCCGGCCGTCGTCCACACCGGCAGCGTCGAGCACATCTGCCGGCTGATCCGCGACGGCTACCTCAACGTCCTGTTCGCCGGCAACGCCCTGGCCACGCACGACATCGAGCAGGCGCTCTACGGCACCAGCCTGGGCGTCTCGCTGGACCGCGGCCTGCCGACCGAGGAGGGGCACGAGCATCATCTGCGGGCCATCAACACCATCCGCCGGCTGGGCGGCATCCGCGCGGCCGTCGAGCGCGGCGTGCTCAAGAGCGGCATCATGTACGAGTGCGTCCGGCACAACGTCCCGTTCGTGCTGGCCGGCAGCATCCGCGACGACGGCCCGCTGCCGGAGGTCGATCACCGACGTGCTCGAGGCGCAGCGGCAGATGCGCGAGCATGATCCACGGCGTCGGCTTCTGCCTGATGGTGGCGACGATGCTGCACTCGATCGCCACCGGCAACCTGCTGCCGGCCTGGGTCAAGGTGGCCTGCGTGGACATCAACCCGGCCACGGTGACCAAGCTGACCGACCGCGGCAGCATCCAGACGGTCGGCGTCGTCACCGACGCCGAGCCGTTCCTGCGGGCGCTGGTGACGAGCTGAAACTGTGAAGCCCGCATGCCGATCATGGCGAAGCGTATCCGGCTTAGCGGAGGAGACCGCCATGCGTCAGCCGCGCATCCTGATGTGTCCGCCGGACTACTACGGCATCGAGTACGAGATCAATCCGTGGATGAGCCGGGCGCGCGGCAGCACGCCGGAGCGGGCCGCAGCAGCAGTGGCACAACCTGCACGAGACGCTGCGCGGCCTGGGCGTCGCAGTGTCGAGCTGATGACGCCGCAGCCGGGCTTGCCCGACCTGGTGTTCACGGCCAACGCCGGCCTGATGTTCGGCAAGCGCTTCTTCAGCTCGCGGTTTCGCCACGAGGTGCGCGCCCGCGAGACGCCGTACTTCGACGCCTGGTTCGCGGCGCACGGCTTCACGGTCGAGCATCTGCCGGAGGGCATGTTCTTCGAGGGGGCCGGCGACGCCCTGTTCTGCGGCGCGACCCTGTTCGCCGGCTATCGCATCCGCAGCGACGTGCAGGGCCACACAGTCCTGGCCAGCGACCCTGGACAACGAGTGCTGCCGCTGGAACTGGTCAATCCCGGCTTCTATCATCTCGACACCTGCTTTTGTCCGCTGGCGCCGGGCGAGGCGATCTACTATCCGGCCGGCGTTCGACGCCTATGGCCGCAAGGTGCTCGAGGCGCACATCCCGCAGCTGATGCGCGTGTCGAGGCGGAGAGCGCATGCGCTTCGGCTGCAACGCGGTGGTGGTCGGCAAGACCGTGGTCATCAACACCGGCTGCGAACGTTGCGGCCGACCTGCACGCCTGGGGTTACGCCGGCCGCACGCGAGCTGGACGAATTCCTCAAGGCCGGCGGCAGCGCCAAGTGCCTGACGCTGCGCCTCGACGGCGAGGAAGCGGCCGTCTGGGATTGAACGAGCCGGCGACCCGGGTGCCCCGCTACCAATGCAAATCCACTCGCGGCGGCAACAGGATTGGTTCTGCGGTGCAGGAACCATTCGGCCGCCAGACCGAGCACCGCCGCACAGAATGCGCGATCAGCGCCAGACGCCACCACCAGGTTCTCTCCATGTTCAAGCTGCCGACAATTCTGCCCGCATTCAGGTCGACAATTTGCTGTTCCTCCGGCGTGTCGGCCGGCAAGTTCAGCTTGGCGACGTCTTCCTGCACCACGGCGTGGACCGCTGATTCCAGGCCGAAACCCAGGGTGCTCTGCGCCAGCACCAACAGCAAGGCGAGCGTGGCCAGGCCAAGCGAAATCAGCCAACGCCAGGGCCACAGCCGTTCAAGGAAGGGCGGAAGCCTCATGTGCCCGGTGCCAGGATTTTCTCGCTTTGTGGAAGGATGCGGATGGGGATGTGCCGGTTTTGGCGGCGGCGAAGGCCGAATACTCCAAGTTGAAATAGTGGTTTGGCTGGCTTCGCCTAGATTTCTGCGTACAAACTGTTTTTTTCCTCTTTGCTTCTTACTCGTTGGGGGCGGGACCCGGCGTCTTTCCTACAAGCCCCCAGTCCAGGTCCATCAACCGACGTTTTTCTCCGTCATCTCGCCGCCCAAAATCCAATCGCGATCGCCCTCTACTGCTCCGCAATCACGCGCAACAAAGCCGCCTGCGCCGCCTCTCCGTTCGCCGACAATTTCTCCCCCGACAACCTAGCCGCCAGCGCCTCCAACAAATAGGTTCGATTCTGATACGTATTCAAAGTCCCCGGCGTCAACGGCTTCTCCTTCCACACCGCGGCATCAGCCGCATCCAACTTCTTCAACCACTCCTCAAAATAACTCCCATCAAAATCCTTCCGCGAAATAATCGCCTTCACCGCCAGCGCCAACCGATCCTGCTCCCCATACGCGTACACCTCATGCGCCGTGCTCAAGCGCCGCTCGATGGCGTCCAGTATCGCGTGCTGATCATCCAAGCTCAGCAAATCATGCTGTGCCAACGCCTTCAACAAATCCGCCGTATGCGCCGTAGCATGAATCCACCCTTTCTTCGCATCGTACCCGCGCAGATCCCGCTCGGCATTCAAATACGCAATCGCATTCGCCAGCAGCGCCCGATACCGCGCCTCGCCCATAAACGGCGTCCTCAATTCCCGCTCCGCAATCGACGCCAGGCACAGCGCCGAAAACGATCGCTTCAGCACCGAGTCATTCCCGCTCTCCCCCACGCCAATTTTCAAATTCGCGCTCCACTCTTCGAGAAACGGCACCAACTCCTCCCGCGACAATTCCGGTCGCCTCAGAATCCAAACGTCCAGCACCGAATAAGCAATGTCGTCGCGCAGCTCCGGATCAGGCGAACCCAAATACGCGCTCACCTCGTGCGCCAACTTCACCGCCGACTCCCCCGTCGGCACCGCATAATGATTTTTCTGAATCGCATGCCAATAAGCCGCTCCATGCATCGGATTCGCCTGCGCCCATGCCGCCCCCGGCCAAGCGGCCCCCAGAATCGCGCCGATGATAACCAACCCCGCGCCACAAAATCGAATCACTTTCATCGCCCCCACCCCTCTCCGCAAAATTCACTCGCGAGCACACGCATTCGCTCCGCAGATAGTAGGATAGACGCATGAGCGACGCACCCGTTAGACCCACAATCTCCCTCGAGCTTCTGAACCAAATCGATATCCGCGTTGGCACAATCGAATCCGTTGACGACGTCGAAGGCTCCGACAAGCTCGTAAAGCTGCAGGTAAATTTCGGCGCCTTCACCCGCACCATCCTCGCAGGAATGAAACAGGAGCGTGCCAATCCCCGCGAAATCGGCGGCAAGCAAGCTCTGTTCGTGGTGAATCTCGAAGCCAAGAAAATGCGCGGCGTAACGAGCGAAGGAATGTTGTTCGATATCGGCTACGCGGACGGAATCAAACCAGTCCTGGCCGTTCCCGAAGAAAAAGTTCCGGATGGCTCCCGCGCAGGCTAAAAAAAGAGACCAAAAACGCAGACCAAAAATGAAGACCAGCGAACAAATCTAACGTTGTGACTTCGACGTACTCTCTGCCGCAACCACCCGCGCCGGTTTCCGTTCCCAATTCTCCGGCCGGTCTTCCACCTTCCAGAAATTCGGCTCCGGCTTGATAAACTCCACGCCCACCTGCGTCTTCCCCAAAAGCCGCGTGCCCACAGTCGTCACCCGCGCCAAAATTTCATCATCGGTAGCCGGATTCCGCAAGCTGATTAATTCGCCCGGCGCCACCGCCATCGCCAGCAAAATCAGCGCCCCGTGCGCGTTCACCACCAAAGTTCCCGCGGTCTCCGATTTCGACGCCCCCTTATGCCCGTGCACAATCACAGGGATATGCGCCTTGATCCGGCGGCTTCTCCGCCGCAGCTCGGGCTTCGACACAGGATTGTTCGGCGCAGCCATATTCAAACTCTAGCAAAGCCCGCCGCGCCCAAACGTGAAAATTCAATCACAAGAGACGAAAACGCAAATAGTACGGATACGCAAAGGACCACACAGGTAAGCACAGCAGAAAACCCAAGCAGCAATCCCGAGCACAAATCCCGAGCAGAAATCGAGGCGCGCCGAACCCGCCCCTAAAAATACTCAATCGCTAAGCCGCCGAAGCCGACTTGGAAAGCGACCCTTCCTCGATGTCGCGCAGAATGGCGCGCAGAGTGTCGGCCAACTCCTCGCGGCTTACCTGGCTCTTGCGGAACAAGAATCCGCAGGCGGAAAGAATTGTCTTCCGGCTGAAAATCGAACAGGAAAGGCTGCGGACGCGGGCCGGCACGTTTTCTTCCTGGCGTGCGCGGCGGGCTTCGTCGCGCGAAAGGCCGCCCGCGGCGATGCGCTCGCACCATTTCGCGCATCTTCTTTTCGTTCGGCTGGCGGGCGACCTGCAGCAGCAGCGACTTCGAGACGATGCCCTTCTCGATGCACGCTTCGCGAACCGGATCCGGAATCACGCGCAGCGACAGCGTCTCGGTGACCGACGAGCGCGCCTTGCCGATTTTGCGGGCGATGTCGTCGTGCGTGTAATCGAAATGCTCGGCGAGGCGCGACAGGCCGTCGGCTTCTTCGAAAGCGGTCAGATCCTTGCGCTGCGAGATTTTCGATCAGCGCCAGTTCGAGGGTTTCGGCGTCGTCGGCGATCTTTTCGATGCAGGGCACTTCGTGCAGGCCCGCGGCGCGCGAAGCGTGATAGCGGCGCTCGCCGGAAATAATGTAATAAGTGTCTTCGCGCGGCACGAAGCGCACCAGCAGCGGCTCGAGCACGCCCTTTTCGCGGATCGAATCGGTCAGCTCGCGCAGATCGCCGATGGTCTTGCGCGGCTGATCCGGATTCGGGCGGACCTTATCGATCGGAATCATGCGGCCGATCGACGCGCCGCTGTAGCTGGCTAGCGTCTCGACGTAGTGCGCGTCATGCCGCATCTTGAGAGTGACGGGTAACCCTATCTTCCTCGACACGTTGCAATACCTCCAGGGCAAGCTTGCGATACTCTTCGGCGCCGGATGATTTCGGCGCGAAACTAAAAATCGTTTCCTTGTAGGCCGGGCTTTCCTCCAGGCGCACATTCTTGCTGATGCGCGTCTTGAACAGCGCGCTCGCCAAACGTCGCGCGAATCTGCTCGTGCGTGTCGCGCGAGATGTTGGTGCGCTTGTCGAAGAGCGTGATGACCACGCCGAGAATTTTCAGCTCCGGATTCGGCCGCGAGCGAATGCGCCCGAAAGTTTCGAGCAGATCGTCGGTGCCTTCGATCGCGAAGTAGGCCGCCTGAATCGGCACCAGCAGATGCGTCGCGGACACCAGCGCGTTCACCGTGAGAATGCCCAGCGCCGGCGGCGTATCCATCACGATGTAATCGTAATCGTGCAAGATCGGCGTGAGCGCGTCCTTCAGTTTGAAGGGCGCGTCGAACTGCCCGGCGAGTTGCTGCTCGAGTTTGGCCAGCGCCAGCCGCGACGGCGCCACGAAGAGATTCGGATCTTTCGTCGGGCGGATAATATTCGCCAGCGCCACGGGATGATCGCTGAAAATGTCGAACATGGAAGTCTGAATTTCCGCGGGATCGAAAAACGCGATCGTTGCGTTGGCTTGCGGATCCAGATCGATGAGCAGCGTTTTTTTCTTGCGAAGAGCGATGGCGGCAGCGAGATTGATGGCGGTGGTGGTCTTACCGACGCCGCCCTTTTGATTGGCAACCGCCAGAACGCAGGCCAAGCCGAACACCGTTCCCTTCCCCGGCAACCGCAGGCCTATATGTGGGAGAGGCCTGAAGATTTAGTACTACCCGGTGGGCCTCACTCTACCGATGGCGCAGTTGCGAGAGTGCAAGAGAAAAAGCACGTTAATCGCGCAGGATTACCCGGCCAGGGCTGTGGGCTGAGGGTCTCAAGACCGCCTGCCGCGTCGGCTGGATTCTCGAGAGCCGGCTGCCCCGAAGGGTGCTACATTTTGTAGCGGCCGAGGTCCTCGTCGCTTAGATTCTCTAGCCACTTGCGGAGTTCTTCGTTGGTGCCGCGTTCGGCGGCCGCGCTGGACGATCTTCGAGGTCTTGATCACGTCCTCTTCGACGAAGATCGGGCAATCGAGGCGCAACGCCAGCGCCAGAGCGTCGCTCGGGCGCGCGTCCATGGACATCATCTGGCCGTCGCGCTCCATCCAGATCAGCGCGTAAAAAGTATCGTCCCGCAGATCGCAGACCACCACTCGGTGCACGTGCACATTCAGGCCCGTGAGGACATTCTTCAGCAGATCGTGCGTCATCGGCCGCGGCGTCTGCACTTTTTCGATTTCGAGCGCGATGGCGTTGGCTTCGTAGATGCCCACCCAGATGGGCAGCACTCCGCTGCCCTGCGTTTCCTTGAGGACCACTACAGGCATGTTGGTCACCGGGTCCATCATCAGACCGCGAATCTTGACCTCGAGTTCCATGGTACCTCCCGGAGACTCAGACCAAGTGCTCGCCGACCAGGCTGTTCGGGCCCCGAGCGCGTGACCTTGACTTGCACGTATTCTCCCAGAAGATTTTCGCGCGGCGAAGTGAAATTTACAACTCGATTGCACGACGTGCGTCCGCCCCACTGATTGCGGGCGGCGTGGTGGGCGTCCACCAGCACTTCAAACGTCTCGCCGATCAGCTTTTCGTTGCGCGCGATCTGAATCTGGCGCTGGTGCTCCTGAAGAACCGCCAGGCGGCGGCTCTTCTCTGCCTCGGGAATGGCGTCGGGCATCGATCGCGCCGCGGTATTGGGCCGCGGTGAATAATTGAAAGCGTACACGCCATCATACTGGACGCGATCGAGCAGCGAGAGAGTTGCCTCGAAATCGCGCATCGGTCTCGCCGGGAAAGCCGATGATGATGTCGGAAGTGATGCTGATGGGCCGCTGCGCGGCGCGAATCCAGTCGATTTTTTCGAGATATTCCTCGCGCGTGTAGGTGCGCAGCATGGCTTTCAGGATCGGCGTCGAGCCGGACTGCACCGGCAGATGAATGTGATCGCAGAGCGCGGGCGTTTCATCGATGGCCTGCACGATGTCGCGCGTGAAATCGTTGGGATGCGAAGTCGTGAAGCGCACGCGGCGAATTCCTGGCACCGCGGCCACTTCGCGAAGCAAGCTCCGACGAAATTCAATTTGCGCGGGCCGGGATCGCGATAGGAATTCACCGTCTGGCCGAGCAATTGAATTTCGCTGTAGCCCAAATCGGCCAGGCGGCGCACCTCCGCGAGAACCGCGTCGCTGCGGCGGCTGCGTTCCGGCCCGCGCGTATGCGGCACCACGCAGTAGGAGCAGGCATAATCGCAGCCTTCGATGATGGTGAGATAGGCGCGGAAGGGATTGTCGCGGCGCGTCAACTCGGTCTCGAAGGTTTCGTCGGTATCGAGATCGAGGCCCATCACGCGCCGCCCGCCCGATTCGAGTTGCGCCAGAAAATCCGGCAGCTTGCGATAGCTGGCCGAGCCGCAGACCAGGCTGACCCACGGTGCGCGCTCGAAAATATCCTCGCCTTCCTGCTGCGCGAGGCAGCCGAGCACGCCAATGATCTTGTTTTCGCCCGGAGTGCCACGAAACTCGCCCAGACGCGAGAAAACTTTCTGCGCGGCTTTCTCGCGAATGCTGCACGTGTTGTAAAAAATCAAATCCGCGTCGGCGAGCTTCTCGACCTGCGGTATCCGCGACCGGCGAGCACGCCCACGACTTTCTCCGAGTCGTGGACGTTCATCTGGCAGCCAAAGGTCTCGATATAGAAACTTTTTCCGGCCCCCGGCGTCACCGAGGCGCTGCGAAGTCGCATCAAATGAAGCAGCAGAGCGCCATTGCGCAGCCGTCGCTGCGACGGCATTGATCTTCCGCCGCGCGCGCGCAACGAGCGATTCGAGGGGAATGTGGATACTCTCGCTCATGGAAACTTTCATTCTAGCACAGCGAATCACTCGCCGCGGACAGCGTAAACTGTGTCGCGGTCATGCAGCATCGCGAAATAGCGATGGCGGCCGATTGTTTTGACTGTGTTTGGCGCGTGTGCTAACCTGAAATTCGGTCGGATTACGATATAATTTTCTTGGGGGGTCCAATTTTCGGAATCGCGACGCTTCTTCTATCAAGGGCGGCTTCAAGCGCTGGTCGAGCAAACGGGCTGGATAGCGCGAATCGTCCTGGCAATCCTGCTCTTCCTCTCTCTCTTCTCGTGGGCCATCATTCTTTCAAAATCGCGGCTGTTCAGCCGCATCGAGCCGCAAACTAAAAAATTCCTGCAAGTGTTTCGCTCCGGACGCGGTCTTGCTGATCCGCGCACTCTGCGCGCCGCGGCGGGCGGTTCTCCGCTGGCCAATCTATATGAGGCGGGATTTCGCGAATTGCAGAGCCAGGTCGTCGGGCACGAATCCCTCCGGCGGCAATCCGAAGAATGTGAATGCCGTCGGCGTGGAAATGAAACTGCGTCCGCCGCGGAAGAAGTTCGCGCGCTCGAGCGTGGATGCCCGCGCTCGCGACGATCGGTTCGGTTTCGCCATTCATCGGCTTGTTCGGAACCGTTCTGGGCGTGATGGACGCATTCGAAGGCCTGGGCACCGCGGGCGCCGCGAGTCTTCGCGTCGTCGCGCCGGGCATCGCCGAAGCGCTGATCACCACCGCCGCCGGGCTTTTTGCCGCGATCCCGGCGGTCATTGCTTACAACCACTATCTCCAACGCAGTCCGCTCCGAAGCCACGCGGATGGATAACTTCACCATGGAATTCGTCTCGCGCATCGAGACGCTTTATAGCTGACACAATGCCGCAAACTTCGCGCGAAACCGGTTCGACGCTTTCGGAAATCAATATCGTTCCGTTCGTGGACGTGGTGCTGGTGCTGCTGCTGATTTTCATGATCACCGCGCCGATTCTGCAATCCGGAATCGAAGTAGATTTGCCGAAGACCAAAACCGTGAAAGAAATTTCGCGAAGCGCGCCTGGTGGTCACCATCGATCGCTCGCAGCGCGTCTATCTCGGCGATACGCCCATTAATATCCATGATCTCGGCAATCAGGTTCGCGCGAAATCATCCGATCCAGCTCATCAGCCCGTTTATTTGCGCAGCGACGAAACCGTCCCTTTTGGTAGCGTGACCACAGTGCTCGATGCGCTGCAGCAGGCGGGCGTGCTCAACGTGCAGATCGTCACCAAGCCGCTCACCGAGCGCGCGCAATCGCAATAATATGGACGCATTACTACGAACCGCCGATCGAAAATCTCAAAGGAGCCGCTAAAGCTGTCGGCGATTTTTCATGTGGCGCTCTTTTCGCCGGGATGATTTTTCTTATGAGAGCCACGCCGCACGAGAACGATTGGGGCGGCGCCGGGCGGTTCGATTTCGGTGGGAATCGTGGGCAGCGTGCCAGCGGCTGTTCCGGCCGTGCCGCTGCCGCAGCCGGATACGGTAACGGAAAATCGCGTCGTTGATGAGAGCAAGGGACTCTACAAAACGGAGCCGCAACCGAAGCCGAAAGTAGAAGACGCGACTCCGATTCCGAAATTCGAGAAGAACAAGCCGCCGAAATATATTTCGAAGCCGTCGAAGCTGCTCGAGAACAAGACGCCGCCGCCGCACAACGCGGTGCCCTACGGCGGAGGCGGCGACGCCGGCGGTTCCCTACTCTTCCGCCACGCACATTCACGATGGGCAGCGGCTCGACGCAGGCGGGCATGGGATTCACGGCGTGGGCGGCGGAAATTTCGGCCAGAAATATTCCTGGTACGTCGAAGCCGTGCAGCGCCGAGTGAGCGGCAATTGGCTGCAGGCCACCGTCGATCCAGGAATTCGCGCGGCACCGCGCGCGGACATCACGTTTCAGATCATGCGTGACGGGACGGTGGCGAACATTCAGATTTTGCAATCGAGTGGAAATGCATCGGTCGATACTTCCGCGGTGCGCGCGATTCGAGCCTCCAGTCCGCTGCAGCCTTTGCCGGGGGACTACAGCGGCGGATATGTATCGGTAGATTTTTATTTTGATTTTCGACGGCAGTAGCCGGGTGCGCCGGCAGTTGCGGACCGACGCTGGAGTGGTGATCGCAAGCGAATACGAGAGCCGGAATGAAAATGGGTTCGCGGGCATCGATTCGCTTGGGAATTCGCAGCCGCGATGTTTCTCGGCCGCGCTCGCTGGCCATGCTCTGCGTGGCGCGCGCCCGGCAGCGGCGCAGGATTGGTTCAAGACCGGCACCGGACTGGGCGTCGCGAAAGCGCGGCTGGCTGTCGCGGATTTCGGCGCGGCGCGACGCCCGCGCAGCCGCTCGAAAAAACATTTCACGACGTGCTGTGGAACGATCTGGAGTATAGCGGCATCGTCGAATTAGTCAGCCCGAGCTTCTATCCGCCGAGTGTGCCAACGCAGCCTGGCCAATTGCGGCCCACGGATTGGAGCGCCGCTCCCGCGAATGCATTCATGCTGGCGTTCGGAAGCCTCGACGCGCAAGGCTCGAGCCTCGCCGCAAACGGCAATCTCTTCGACGTGCGCTCGGCGACCGGCAACGCCGTGCTGCAAAAAATCTATCGCGGAGCGGCCACCGATGCCGACGCGCGTAAACTCGCGCATCAATTTGCCGACGACATTATTTCGCGCCTGAGCGGCGGCCTGCCGGGCATCGCCAGCACGCAAATCGCGTTCGTCAGCGGACGCGGCGGCAATAAGGAAATCTGGCTCATGGACTACGACGGCGCCAATCAGCATCAGATCACGCACCTCGGCACCATCGCGCTCACGCCGCGCTGGTCGCCCGATGCCACGCGCATCGCCTTCACCTGCTTCGCGCCCTATCAAAAAACGGTCTCCGCGCAAATTTGCCTTTACTCCACCGAATCGAATCGCCTCATCAGTTTCCCGCGCTACAAAGGCACCAATAGCGCGCCGGCCTGGTCGCCGGATGGCACCGAAACTCGCCTTCATGTCCAGCGCCATGGGCGATCAAGGAATCGTCGTCACCGAAGCCGACGGCGCGCCACATGAAGCGCCTCACGCTGACTCGCGCCGTCAGCACCTCGCCGGTGTGGAACCCGAAGACCGGTCAGCAAATCATATTTGTGAGCGACCGCGGCGGCGAGCCGGTGCTCTATCAAATGAATGCGGACGGGTCGAACATCGAACAGCATCGCCATGCCGGACATGGGCTACGTCGTCGATCCGGCCTGGTCGCCGAATGGCCAGCTTCTGGCGTTCGCCTGGCGCCGGCCTTCCGGAAATTTCGATCTGTACATCATGGACATCATCTCCCGGCAACTCGTCGAGCTCACCCGCGATGCCGGCCGCAACGAGCGGCCCAGCTGGGCGCCCGATGGCCGCCACTTGGTTTTCGAATCCACGCGCACCGGCACGCGGCAAATCTGGTCCATGCTCGCCGACGGCAGCGAGCCCAAGCAGCTCACTTTTTCGGGGCAAAATGAATCGCCGAACTGGTCGCCGAAGTGACCACCAAAGTAACCGCCAAAGTGACTGCGGTTCACATCGCTTCCTGCGCGCCGCGTGCGCATTCGGAAACTTGCGGCGGCAACAACGACTTTCACGGGCCGAAACGTAGTACAAATTTGCGGCGCGGGTCCCACCCATCGCCGATGGCAGTAATCGCGCCGAAGGAGGATTGTTGATGAAGAAAGATTATTCATTGCGTCAGATTGCCGTGGTCCTTTGCTTGACGAGTTTCGCCCTGTTCACGGGCGGTTGCAAAAAACCGATCGGTGCCGCTCCGCCGGCCGCCGCTCCGGCTCCTGCTGCGGCGCAGCCGACGGTGACCATCAACGCTTCCACCACTTCGATCAATCCGGGTGAAGCCGCGACGCTCACTTGGACCTCCACGGACGCCACGGATCTGAACCTCGCTCCCGGAGTCGGCCGCGTCGCTCCGTCGGGCACCACCACCGTCACTCCCGCCGAATCGACCACCTATCAAATCACCGCCAATGGTCCCGGCGGCTCGGCCACCGCCAGCGTGCGCATCTCCGTGGCTGCCGCGGCCGCGGAAGCTCCGCCCGCGTCTCAACCGGGCATGGACGAATTGTTCCGCGCCAACGTCCAGGATGCTTTCTTCGATTTCAATAAGTCCGATCTGCGCGCCGACGCTCGCGCCGCGGTCACCAAGACCGCGGAATTCCTGCGCTCCTATCCGCAAATCAAAATCAGCATCGAAGGCCATTGCGACGAGCGCGGTTCGACGGAATACAATCTCGGTCTCGGCGAACGCCGCGCGCAAGCCGCTCGCGATTTCCTGCAGCAGCTCGGCATCAGCGGCGACCGGCTCACCACCGTCAGTTACGGCAAAGAGCAGCCGTTCTGCACGCAGTCCAACGAAACTTGCTGGCAGCAAAATCGGCGTGCGCATTTCGTCCGAGCGCAGTAAGCTGGCACAAAGCATTTCGCTTCGCCCGGCGGGCGTCAGCAATTTTTGAAATTGCCAGACGCCCCGGCGGCAGTCAGGAGGCCATAGATGTCGCGAGGGAAAACGATAACACTCGTTGTTGCCGCGGTATTCCTGGGAGCGTTCGCGGGACAATTGATCGCCCCGCAGCCCGCTTCCGCGGTGGCGCGGGAAATCATCGAGCTGCAGCAGTCTGTCGCGCAGCTCCTCCAGGGCCAGCAGGATATGCGCAGCGCCATGGATCAGCGTCTCGCGGAGTTGCGCACGCTGGTGAATCAATCGCTCGATTCCGAAAATCGCGTCAACAATCAAATGGGCGCGCTGCAAAAAACTTTGCAGGACACCTATGCGAATTCCGGCGCCCGCGTGGATACGCTGGCCACTCAATCGCAGGGGCTTTCCGACAACATGCAGGATTTGCAATCGCGCGTCGGAAAACTTTCGCAGCAGATGACCGACATCCAGAATCTGCTGCAAAGCATTGACGCCAAATTGCCGGGTTCCTCGGCCGGTGGTGGCGGCGGCTCTTCGCAGCCCACTTCGACGACGCAGCCTCCTTCTTCGTCCGCGCCGGCTCCGATTTCTTCCGACACGCTGTATCAAAATGCTCTGCGCGATTTCAGCGGCGGGCGCAACGATCTGGCGCGGCAGGAATTCGGCGACTTCCTCAAGAATTTTCCGAATTCCGATCTCGCCGGCAACGCGCAGTTTTATCTCGGCGAGATCAGTTACGCCCAGGGAGATTACACGAATGCTCTGGCGGCCTATGACCTGGTGCTGGTGAATTATCCGAAGAGCTTCAAAATCGCCGCGGCATCGCTGAAAAAGGGTGAAGCCATGCTGGCTACGGGACAAAAGGCCAGCGCGCTGCGCCAGTTCCGCGCGGTGGTGAGCCGCTTCCCCGGCACGGATGAATCGCGCCGCGCCGAAGCGCATGTCCGCGAACTTTCTCCGAAGGCGCCTGCGGCAACGACTCCTCACTAGTCTCGAGCCGCTCCCTGCGGCGGATTTGGGTTTTGCGCTCCCGGCGGCGATTTCGGTTATACTCCCCGATGAGAATGGATTGAGATTTCTGCGAAGGCAGGTGTGTTCATGTCCGTAAATAAAGTGATTCTGGTGGGAAGACTGGGAAAAGATCCGGAGACGCGGTATACGGGCTCGGGTCAGGCGGTGTGCAACTTCAGTATCGCGACGGACGAGACGTTCAATGACCGGTCCGGGCAGCGGCAGAAGCGCACGGAGTGGCACCGAATCGTGACGTGGGCGAAGCTGGCGGAAATTTGCCAGCAGTATCTGAAGAAGGGGATGTTGGTTTACATCGAAGGGCGAATTCAAACGCGGCAGTGGGAAGACAAGCGCGACGGGCAGAAGAAGTATTCGACCGAGATCGTGGCGAACGGGATGAGGATGCTGACGTCGCGGGCGGAGAGTATGGCAGCGGGAGCGGGCGGCGGCGCGGGGGCGGGCGGCGGTGGGAGAGAGGATATGGATGCGCCGGGTCCGGATGAGTCTATGCCCGCGAGTGGGCCGGAAATTTCGGATGAGGATATCCCGTTCTAGGCCGTGATTCGCGAGGCGCGATCGGGGAGCCGGGACTCGCAACCTGTGTGCTGCGAATAGATCTGGCGGATGCGCGCTGCGTTCTAATCGAAACATGGTTCGATTAGAATTTCTCGTATCTTCTACAAAATAAAGGGTGGAGTCGTTTTCTAATCGAAACAAAATTGGGGCTGGTTTTCGCGTTTTGTTCGATGTGGGGTTCCTTCTGGCCCGGGGCTAGAGCGCTGAGAAAAGTTGCGATTGTATTGGAGCGCTCAATCGCTCCTCCTCATGCTTTTGCTGGGCTGATTCATCAGCCCAGACCCGATGAATTTGGGGGCTCCCTCCTCGGCCGACGCTGAAGCGCATCGCGCCCCACACGAGCGCTAGATGGCCTCGGTGGACCTCTTTTTCGCCTTTGATTCGGTCACTTTCATATGATTGCAGCGATTCTGCTCCTGGGGTGCGTGTGGCCGGCGTTGGCCGAGTTGCTGGGCCGGGGCCAGCGCTGGTGAATTTTTAGGGGTGAAGCCGATTCGGCTTCAGGGGTAGTTGGCCTGAGGACGATGGTGCGGGTCCGTTCTGTGGTCGAGCGTACCTTCCTATCCCCGGGCTGAATCATCAGCCCGGACCCGCTCGCTGCGAAATTGGTTGGCGGGTTTTGCCCGCGCAACCTAAACACGGTAGCATGAAATTGAGTGATTGTCAATTGGTAAATAGTCGGAACTATAAGAGGCTCCGACACAGAGAGATACGCCTTCGTTCTTATCGAGAGGCACCTACACATGCCTCAAGGCCTTAGATGGGCGCGGAGCTAATTCCAATCCAGCGTAGCTGCGTTGACTTGGGTGCGGGCGCGGCATAAGATTCGCGGCGATTTGACAGGAAGGCCCGTGCGCTGGGAAAAAATCGGAAAGGATGGGGCACGCTGCGAGAACCTCAGCGGCTAAAGCCGGTCTGAACTGGCGTCTTTGCGGCACGACTGAAGTCGTGCACTGACAAGGCGTGAGGCAAGACCCTGCAGGATGACTTAAGTTGTTCGCTGACAAAGCATGAAGTAAGAAAGGAAACTGCTGCGTTGATCGGCCAAACTATTTCGCATTACCGGATCGTTGAGAAACTCGGCGGCGGCGGTATGGGGGTGGTTTATCAGGCTGAGGACACTTCCCTGCACCGCTTTGTGGCGCTGAAATTCCTGCCTCCGGATGTGGCCCGAGATCCGCAGGCGCTGGCGCGATTTCAACGCGAGGCGCAGGCGGCCTCGGCGCTCAGCCATCCGAACATCTGCACGGTTTTTGAGATTGGCGCAGCATGAAGGGCAGCCGTTCATCGCCATGGAGTTTCTCGATGGCGTGACGCTGAAACACCGCATCGGCGGCAAGCCGGTGCCGATTTGGAGACGCTGCTGGGCGTGGCCATCGAGATCGCCGATGCGTTGGATGCGGCGCACGCGGAAGGAATCGTGCATCGCGATATCAAGCCGGCCAACATATTTTCGTGAGCAAACGCGGTGCACGTGAAGATTTTGGATTTCGGACTGGCGAAAACAGACGCGGCGCCTGGACGCCCGCAGGAGATCGCGACGCAGGCGACCAGCGACGGAGTGACGCCCGGAGCAATTGACCAGCCCCGGCACGCGCGGTGGGCACGGTGGCGTACATGTCGCCGGAGCAGGTGCGCGGCGAAAGAATTGGATGCGACGCAGCGATCTATTCAGCTTTCGGCGTGGTGCTGTACGAGATGGCAACGGGAGCGCTGCCGTTTCGCGGCGAAACTTCGCGGAGTGATCTGCGAAGCGAATTTTGAATCGCGTGCCGGCAGCGCCGGTGCGCTTGAATCCGGATTTGCCGGCAGATATGGAGCGGGTGATTACCAAGGCGCTGGAGAAAGACCGCAATCTGCGTTACCAGCACGCCGCGGAGATGCGGGCGGATTTGCAGCGGTTGCAGCGGGATGCGACGTCGGGGGTGGTATCGGGAGCGGAGGCGGTTGCGGCGAGCGTCTCGGAATCGCAGAGTTCTGTGGCTGCGGCGGGGGCGGTTAGCGGTGCGGCGAGCGCGGTGGCGACACAGGCGGGGCACGCATCGGGAAGTTCGGTGGTCGCGGCGGCGAAGCAGCACAAGCTGGGAACGGCGGCGGGAGTGGTGGTGGTGCTGGCGCTGATCGCCGCGGCGGGATACGGGATTTATGCGCTGCTGCGCGCGAAAAAAGAAGCGCCGTTTCAGGATTTCACGATTGCGCAGATCACGCAAAATGGAAAGACACTAGCGGCAGCGATTTCGCCGGATGGGAAATACATTCTGAGCGAGATTGCAGACGCCGGCAAAACCAGTCTATGGCTTCGCCACGTGGCGACGAATAGCGATACGCAAGTTATTGCTCCGGCGGATGCGTATTACGCGCCGGCGTTCACCATTTCGCCGGATGGAAATTATTTCTATTTTCGCAAGGCGCGGACGCCGGCACACGACTCGTACGATGTGTACCGGGCGCCGGCGCTGGGCGGAATGCCGCAGATCGTGCTGCGCGATGTGGACACTAACCTCAGCTTTTCTCCCGATGGCAAGCACATGGCCTACGAGCGGGGAAATGATCCGGAGGTTGGGAAATATCAATTGCTCGAAGCCAATCCGGATGGAAGTGGGGAGACAAAGATTGCGGAGGGAGAGATTGCAAATTTGGCCAACGCCGTCGCGTGGTCACCCGATGGCGCGCGACTCCTCCGCGTGGGCAACGGGGGCAGCGCTGGCCCGAGGCTGCAAGTGATGAAGCTGGGGTCGCGCAGCGCGGAGGCGTTATCAGCCTCGGAGAAGACGTTGTTCGAGATGGCGGCGTGGACTCCCGACGGAAACGGCCTGGTGGTGCGTTACCACGATTCGGGCTCGCCGTGGCACTACTATCAACTGGGATACATTCGGGCTGGAGGCGGGAAGCTGCGTGCGATCACCAAGGACACCAACACATACAGCACGGCAACGCTTTCCGCTGACGGCGATACGATAGCGACCGTACAGCTAAAAACCTGGTACAGCATGTACATGCTGCCGGCTGGAGGAATGGCCGGTAATCCTCCGGCGCCAGAATGGCCGCAGCAACAAAGATCGTTTATGGGTTTCGCGTGGGGGGATGACGGACTTTATGTGCTCGACGACAACCGGCTGATTCATAAGGCGCTGAGCGGAAGCGACGCCGGTACGTTGTTGAGCAACAGCACCATTCACGCCGTTTCGATTTGTCCGGACGGCCACACATTGCTCATGACCTTGGTCGGGCAAGGCGGAGCCGCGGGCTTTAACATCTGGAAGATCAACACGGATGGCACCGGCCTGGCGCGGCTCTCGGCGGGCGTCAACGATACGGCCCCGGTATGCTCGCGGGATTCACGAACGGTTTACTACGTCGACCAGGACGTGCTGCAAATGAAGCGCGTGCCCCTGGATGGCGGCACGGCCGAAGTTGTGCCTGGCTCCGCGGTTCCGCACACCATTCCGGCAAGCACTTACATGGATATCGCCCGGGACGGCAAGACGCTTGTGTACCTCGTAACCAGCGCTGAGGGGAGTATGTTGCAAAAGCTGGTGCTCGTGTCGCTGGAGCCCGGTGCGGCGGCCCAACCGCATGTGCTGGAGTGCGACCAGCGTACTGCCACGACAGCAGTGCGGTTTACGCCGGATGAAAAGGGGCTGGTTTATGTGGTCACGAAGGACGGAGTGGATAATTTGTGGCTGCAGCCGGTGGATGGGTCGGCGCGGCGGCAAATCACGAATTTTACTAGCGGGCAGATTGCCAATTTTCTGTGGTCGCCGGATGGGAAGACGTTGGGAGTGTTGCAGAGTCGGACGGAGGGAGATGTGGTACTGCTGAGGCAGACACATTCTGGAGGTTAGAGGCTGGGTTTGGGGGTTGGAAAAGAGTTCGGAAGCGACGGAACGGGGAGATTTCAAATTTCAGATTTGAGATTTCAGAGTAGAAGCCGAATTCACTCTTCAGGAGCTTCGGCATGACTGCTCTTCACGATTACGTTAGGGCAAGAAGTGGTGTCCTGGCGATGCTCAAACATCCCAAACATAGAAGATTCAAGAACCCCACGCGCAAAACCGGCGCATGGGGCACCCTGGGCTTTGCTGAGCGCTGAATGCGATAAAAGACAAAGGCCGCGGCAGCCGACGGCATAGGGCGATGCGTGGGGCGCTTGGGTGCTAGCGCTGGCTTTCGGCGTTGGCGCGGTCGGCGTCTAGTTCTTGGATGAACTTTTCGTATTTGGGGAGTTGATCTGGAGTTAGTAAGGCGCGGATGCGCTGGCGGCCGTCGGCACGGATTGCGTCTAGCTGGGGTTTCTCTTGTTGGGTGATGGCGTGCATGCGGGCGCGGATGTCGTCGACTACGACCGCTACCTGCTTTTCCTGCTCGGCGGATAAACCAACTTGACTAGTTAGTTGTTTGAGAATCTCGGAGTGCTTGGGATAGCCGGAGATGGTGTGGCTGCCGTTGGCGCGGACTTCCCAGTAGTGCATGCCGACGCCGCCGAAAATCACGCCGAGCAGAAAGACCACGGCCACGAGCAGGCCGGCCTTCCGCTGCAGACTGTTATTCTCCATGGCGCACATCCGTGATTCTCAGAAACATTTCGTCGCGGCTCGCGGGAACGGCGGTGGGTTCAGTGAAGAGGCCCACTTGATCCGCGGAGCGAAATTCGGCGACCGGCTGTTTCGCCGGGACGCCGGAAAGATTGATGTAAGCGACGAGGATGGTGATCGCCGCGGCCGAAGCCCAGACGGCGCGCAGAGCGAGAATTTCGAGCGGCCTCCAGAAACTTTTCTCCGTCGCGGTCTTCTGGTCGAGAGCGTAGACGCCGGACATGACCCGGCGGGTGAAGAACGGGCCGGGATCTTCGGCGGGTCTCGGCGGCAAATTGCAGGATGGAACGGCCCTGCAGGGCGGCTTGCACCGCGACTGCGCAGGCGGAACAAACCTGCAAGTGTGCCGCAACGCTTTCGCGCTCGGCACCGTGCAACTCATCGGAAATATAGTCCTCGAGGACGGCCTCGTATGCCGGACAGGCTTGGAATTTGTTCGCTCGTCCATAACGGTCATCCCCTCCTTTCTTTCGACTGCGTCCGTGCATCGGGACCAAAGCGGCGGCGATAGGCTTCCATCATCGTAGCGCGGGCCCGGAACATGCGGACCTTGACGGTGTTTACGTTCAGGCCGAAGGTTTCGGCAATTTCCTGCACCGAGAGACCTTCGACTTCCTTCAAGAGCAAAATGCGCTTGTCTTCCTCGGACAGGCTGGCGAGGAGCAATTCGACCAGCTCGCGGGCCTGCGCGCGTTCATCCGGATTCGCCGGGCGGCTGGCGGCCGTGGCGAAGGAATCGAGGCGCTGAACCTGTTCCTCGGATAGGTCTGCTTCGTATACCAACGGGCGGACCTTCTTCTTGCGCAGCGAATCCCAGCATTCGTTGACGGCGATCTTGTAGAGCCAGGTGGAGAAGGCCGAGCGCATGTCAAAGCGGCGGATGGAGAGGTACGCTTTGAGGAAAACTTGTTGCGCAATTTCTTCCACATCCTCGCGTCTATGCAAGATTCGTGCAACGACTGCGAACACCCGCTGCTGATGGCGGCGGACAAGCTCCTCAAAGGCCTCTACGGTGCCATTTTGGGCCAGACGGACGAGTTCGCGCTCGTTCTTCTGACCTTCGGTCAGGACTCCGACGGCCGGCATCGCTTGGGCGGAGGCAGCCACATCTTTTGGGACGTTGGGCATCAGGTTCTGGTTACAACCCGGTTGGACGCGAGAAACCGGCGGAGCGCGATTATTTTTAAGATATATGCACTTTGTACTTGCAGCCAGCTAATGGCTATGTTAACACTACACGCATGATTATCGGCGATCGGCTACGTCTGTTACGCGAAACCAAGAAACTATCACAGGGCGACATCGAAAAGCGCACCGGACTTCTTCGATGCTACATCTCGAGAGTGGAGAACGGCCACACCGTTCCAGCGATCGAGACACTCGAGAAGCTGGCACGCGCGATGGAGATTCCCCTCTATCAATTGTTCTACGATGGCGAGGAGCCTCCTGAGCTGCCGAACCTTCCGAAGAGGAAGTCGTCAGATGATATCGCCTGGGGCAGCAAGGGGAAAGAGGCTCGCTTTCTAGGGCGCATGCGGCGACTGCTGGGACGGCTCGAAGAGCCGGACCGGCGGCTGCTGCTGTACATGGCCCAGAAGATGGCGAACCGGTAGGCGCGAAGTTTTGCAATCGGCAGGCGCCTGCCCTGTTACTCCCACTCGATAGTGCTCGGCGGTTTCGAACTGATGTCGTAAACGACGCGGTTTACTCCCGCGACTTCGTTTACCACTCGTGTCGAAATACGCTCGAGCACTTCCCGTGGTAATCGCGACCAATCCGCAGTCATCGCGTCTTGCGAGTCCACGACGCGCACGACGATGGTGTCTCCGTACGTGCGGCCGTCCCCCATGACGCCGACGCTGCGAACCGGAAGCAGAACGGCGAAAGCCTGCCAGACTTTTTCGTAGAGACCTGCGCGACGAATCTCCTCGACAACTACGGCATCAGCGAGACGGAGTGTGTTCAGGCGCTCCTCGTGATTTCACCGAGGAGGCGCACAGCCAGGCCGGGCCCCGGGAACGGATGCTTCACGAGAATTTCTTCCGGTAAGGCCGAGTTCGCGGCCGATGCGGCGGACTTCGTCCTTGAAAAGATCGCGAAGAGGCTCGATGAGCTCGAAGGGCATGTCCGCGGGCAGGCCGCCGACGTTGTGGTGCGTTTTGATTGTGGCGGATGGGCCTTTGACGGAAACGGATTCGATGACGTCGGGGTAAAGACGTGCCCTGAACGAGGAAGCGAATTTTGCCGGCGCCGTTGGCGGATTTTTCGGAGAGCTTGCGGGCTTCTTCGGCGAAGACGGCGATGAAATCGGCGCCGATGGTTTTGCGTTTGGTTTCGGGATCGGTGACGCCGGCGAGGCGGGTGAGAAAGCGCTTGGAGGCGTCAACGCCGTCTACATTGAGGCCGACGCGATTGCGGAGGAGATCGAGCGTTTCCTGGTACTCGTTGAGGCGGAGCATGCCGGTGTCAACGAAGACGTTGGTGAGGCGATCGCCGATGGCGCGATGGACGAGGGCGGCGGCTACGGCGGAATCCACGCCGCCGCTAAGGGCGCAGAGGGCGCGGGCGTCGCCGACCTGGCGGCGGATGGCGGAGACGGTTTCGTCGATGAAGCCGGCGCGGCTCCAATTTTTTGTGCGCGGCGCAAATTTCGAAGACGAAATTGCGGAGGATGTCGTTGCCGTACTCGGTGTGCAGACACTTCGGGATGGAACTCGACGGCGCAGAGTTTTGCGGCGGCATTTTCGATTGCGCCGACAGCATTGGCGGTGCGGCCGGTGACGACGAAGCCTTGCGGGAGGCCGACGACGTGGTCGCCATGGCTATTCCAGATTTTGAGGCTGCGCGGGACGGCGTGGAAGAGCTTGGATTCGCCTTCGCGTTCGAGTTGGGCGCGGCCGTACTCGCGGCGCTCGGCTTTTTGGACGTCGCCGCCGAGAGTGTGGGCCATCCATTGCATGCCGTAGCAGATGCCGAGGACGGGAACGCCGAGGCGCAGGACTTCGGGATCGCAGACGGGGGCGTCTTTATCGTAGACGGAACTGGGGCCGCCGGAGAGGATGATGCCGATGGGGTCGTGCGCGCGGATGTCTTCGATTTTGGCGTTGCAGGGGAGGATGGCGGAGAAGATTTCGAGCTCGCGGATGCGGCGGGCGATGAGTTGGGTGTATTGGCCGCCGAAATCGAGGACGATGATGCCTTGCTTGACGTTCAAATTTGCTCCTTTGGTGCTTTTGAGATGCTGGGCTTACGCTTGCGTTGATCGATATGGCTTGATGGTGCCTGTGCCGCCCTTAAAATGGCGGCGTTACATAGGCAAATGCAAACCCTCGTGAGCGTTTCCGTTTACTTCAGTACGATATTTACCAGGCGCTTCGGGACTACGATTACTTTTGCCAGACTTTTTCCTGCGACTAGCTTTGCTACTTGCGCGTCCTGCATAACGTGGTCGCGTAGATCGTTTTCGTTTAGGCCGTCTGCTACTACCACCTTTGCGCGGACTTTGCCGTTGATCTGGACTACGATTTCGTATTCTTCTTCGGCGGCCAGGGTTGGGTGATATTCGGGCCAGGGAGTTTTTGCGATGCCATTGGGATTGCCTAGTTGCTGCCAGAGTTCGGCGCAGATGTGCGGAGTGATGGGGGCCAGCATCAGGAGCATGATCTCGAAAACTTTTTTGATTACCGCGGGATCGGCGTTTTCGGCCAGCGGCTCCTGGGCGTGGAGTTCGTTGAGCAGCTCCATGATCAGGGCCACGCAGGAATTGAAATGCCAGCGCAGCTCGAAATCGTGGGTGATGCGCTTTAGAGATTGATGGGCTTTGCGCAGCAGCGCTTTTTCTTTTGGCGTGGCGCGGCTGAGATCGAATTTTTCATAGGAGAGCGATTTCACGTCGCGCAGACGCTCGGAGTGGGCGTCTACGAGGCGGTAGAGGCGCTGAAGAAAGCGCGAGCAGCCTTCGATGGCGTTGCTCACTCCATTCCAGATCTTTTTCCGGCGGAGCGGCGAAGAGAGTGTAGAGACGGCCCGTGTCGCAGCCGTATTGCTCGGCCATTTCGATGGCGCCGACTACGTTGCCGCGCGATTTGGACATGGCTACCCCGCCCTTCTGAACCATTCCTTGTGTGAAAAGGCGCGGCGATGGGCTCATTGATTTTTACCAGGCCGATATCGCGCATCACTTTGGTGAAGAAGCGGGAATAGAGGAGATGGAGGATGGCGTGGGTGATGCCGCCGACGTACTGATCGATGGGAAACCAGTAGCGGGCGATTTCCTTGTCGAAGGCGCGTTTTGGTTGTGCGGATCGGTATAGCGATAGAAATACCAGGAGGAATCGACGAAGGTGTCCATGGTGTCCGTCTCGCGGCGAGCGGGCTCGCTGCATTTCGGGCACTTTACATTGACGAAATCCGGCGCGGTGGCCAGCGGCGATTTTCCGGTTTCGACGAGAGCGACTTTTTCGGGGAGGACGACGGGAAGTTGATCGTCGGGAACCGGAACCATGCCGCATTTGGGGCAATAGATTACGGGAATGGGAGTGCCCCAATAGCGCTGGCGTGAAATTCCCCAATCTTTCAGGCGGTAGGTGGTCTGGGCGTTGCCGAAGCCGCGCTGCTTCGGCGTCGGCGGTCATTTTCTCGATGGCTTGCTCGGGCGACAGGCCGGAATAGGGGCCGGAATCGACGAGCGTGCCTTGATCGTGCTCGACGAATGGATCCGTCATCGTTTCGGCCACGAGCGGCGCCACGTTGAGCGGCTGCACGACGACGCGCACCGGCAATTTGTATTTGCGGCAGAATTCGAAATCGCGCTGGTCGTGAGCGGGGACGCACATCAGCGCGCCGGTGCCATATTCGGCGAGCACGAAATTGGCGACCCAGATAGGCAGCTTCTCGCCAGAGAAGGGATTCACCGCGTAGCGGCCGGTGAAGAAGCCTTCTTTTTCGGCGGTGGCGATTTCTTCGGTCTTCAGGACGCGCTTGCGCAGGCGATCCCATTCGGCCTGCACGTTCGGCGGAATCGCGGCGGCGGACATGCAGGGTGGGCAGAAGCTCGTGCTCGGGGGAGAGGATCACGGCTGTCGAGCCATAGATGGTGTCAATGCGCGTGGTGAAGACTTCGATCGCGGCGTCTGTTCCTTCTACTTTAAAACGCACGCGAGCGCCCTGCGATTTTCCGATCCAATTGCGCTGCATGGCCAGAACGCGCTCGGGCCAGCCTGCTTCGATTTCCTTCATGTCATCGAGGAGTTGTTCGGTGTAAGCGGTGATTTTCAGGAACCACTGCTCGATTTCGCGGGCTTCGACGAGACGTATCTTCATGGCGCCAGCAGCAGCCATTCACGACTTGTTCGTTGGCGAGAACGGTCTGGCACTTGGGGCACCAATTTACGCGGCTCTTTTTGCGATAGGCGATGCCGCGTTCGAGCATGCGCAGAAAGAACCACTGATTCCAGCGGTAGTATTCCGGCTCGCAGGTGGAAATTTCGCGGCGCCAGTCGTAGCTGAAGCCGAAGCGTTTCAAGACGCGCTTGAATTCGGCGACATTCTGGCGAGTCCATTCGCGAGGATCGATGCCGCGTTGAATGGCGGCGTTTTCCGCGGGCAGACCGAAGGCGTCCCAGCCCATGGGGTGCAGCACGTTGTAGCCGCGCATCCAGCGGAAACGAGCAACGGCGTCGCCGATGGTGTAATTGCGCATATGGCCCATGTGCATGGTGCCGGAAGGATAGGGGAGCATTTCGAGCATGTAATATTTCGGGCGCGAGGGGTCAACATCGGCGTAGAAGGCGTGCTCGGCGTCCCAGACCTTCTGCCACTTTTCTTCAATCGCGCGGGGATCGTACTGGCCCAATTCAGTTTCCTCGCCTTCGTAATTTGAGAGCGGCGCGACGCGCTTGTGCTTTTGCGCGAGCAGCCTTTCGGGGGCGTTCGCTGGGATGAGCGCACACGATGCGGCGCTTGATGGTTTTTGTTTTGACGCGGACGCGGAATCCGTCGCGGCCGCGGCGCTTGGGCACTTCCCTGCCGAGCAATCGGAGGAGAGCGGCGACGTTCCGGCGGTCATCGCCGGGCTTATCAATGGGCGTCTCGAGAATGAAAGCGCGGCCGGCGAGGAGCGAGTGATTCAGAATGCGGCCGAAAGCTTCGAGGCCGATGTGGCCTTTGCCGATGTGATCATGGCGATCAACGCGCGAGGCGAGGGGAGTCTTGGAGTCGTTGGCGTGAATGACGTAGACGTTGGCGAGGCCGATGATGGCGTCAATGTGCTTGAGGGCTGCGTCGAGTCCCTCGGCGGTGCGGATATCGTGGCCGGCGGCGAAAATGTGGGCGGTATCAACGCAGACGCCCATGGGCAAATCGCTGCAGCGATCGATGATTTGCTTGAGCTCTTCGAAGCGCGAGCCGACGGAGCTTCCCTGCCCCGCGGTGTTTTCTAGAAGAATGCGCAGGTCGTCGAGCTTGAGGCCGCGGGCGGCCTGGCGGATGCCATCGGCGATGGCGGCGATGGCGTCGGGCATTGCGGAGCCGCAACAGGCGCCTGGATGAGCGACTAGAAAATCGGCACCGAGGGCTAGCGCGCGAACAAGTTCGCCGTGGAAGGCTTGTACGGAACGGGTGCGCAGGACGCGATCGGGCGAGCCGAGATTGATTAAATAATTGTCGTGAATCACCAGCGGGCCGAGACCGAGTTCGAGGCGACGGGCGCGAAATCTTTGCGCGTCGGCAGCGGCGATGCGGGAAGTGTCGCGCGTCCACATGCGCGGGCTAGAGGAAAAGATTTGCAGGGCGTTGGCGCCGAGGCCGTGAGCGAGATCGAGAGCGCCGGCGATGTCACCGGCAATGGAAGTGTGGATTCCGACTCGTGTGCTGCCGTCCATCCAGGCGGGAGGTGCGGGAGGCGGAGTGGGTTCGGGGCGGTATTCGTCCTCGTCTTCTTGGCTGAATTCGTAGGCGGGTGGTATGGGCTGTGGTTCGTCGGCCATTTTTTGGAATTTCCCGGGTTGCGAACGGTGAGTGCCGCGAGTTCGTTGCAGCACGGAGTAGTGTAACGGAATCTTGCTGGAGGGGCAAACGGGGGCAAGTGGCGGATTTTGTGAGGCGCAGAGCGCGTTTGATTGCGCGACGGAGCGGAAAAACGGCGGCTAGCAGCCGGCGCAACGCTCCTTTACAATTGCGGCGGATGGTGATTGATGAGCGGATTTGAGCGGCGTCGCATGCGAGCGGTGGCGGTGGCGGCGCTTTTGATTTTGTTTTTTGGCGCGGCGTTGCCTGGAGCTGCGCCTGCGGGGCTTTCGCCTGCCGAGCGGACTGATATTTTCGAGAAGGTTTGGCGGGATATTCGCGACCTCTACTACGATCCTGCTTTTCACGGCGTGAATTGGGAACAGGTGCATGAGCGCTATTTGCCGGAGGAACGCGCGGCGAAAGACGATGACGATTTTTATGGCGTGGTACGGCGCATGACCGGCGAATTACATGATGCGCACACGCGATTTTTTTCGCCGGAGCAGTGGAAGCGGATCAAGTTGCACGAACATGCCGGATTGGGATTCGCGGCTGAGGACGTGGAAGGAAAGACGGTGGTGACGTCGGTGGAAGAAGAATCGGAGGCGCAGCGAGCGGGGATTTTGCCGGGGATGACGGTGCTGACGGTGGACGGGATCACGGTGGCGGATTTGATTGCGCAGGCGGCGGCGAAGAGGGAGCCGTCTTCTTCCGAGCGGGCGGACCGGATGTTTATTTATCGCGATGCGTTTTCCGCGCCGGTGGGGACGGCGGTGCAGCTGGCGTTTGTACGGGCCGATGGAGCGCCGTTCGAGGCGAGCGTGAAGGCGCAGATTTATCCGAATGTGCCGCGCGTGGAATCGCGACTGCTTGCATCGGGCGAGGGGTACATCGAATTCGACGGATTCAATCACCGGACGGCGAAGGAATTCAAATCGGCTTTGCAGAAATTCCGGGGCGCGCCGGGAGTGATTATTGATTTGCGGCAGAACGGGGGCGGCGAACTGGAACCGGTGATTTCGATCGCTGGATATTTTCTGGGCGACAAGACTTTGATCGCGAAGTATTCGACGCGGACGGGCAAACCGATCGCGTGGTTTGGCGGGTTTGTGAAATTGAAATTGGATGTGGAAGCGGGAGGGCGCGGGGAACAGATTTATACCGGGCCGGTGACTTTGTTGGTTGGGCCGCGGACGGCTAGCGCGTCGGAGATATTTTCGGGTGGGATGCAGGAAATTGGGCGGGCGACAGTGGTGGGGACGCAATCGTGCGGGTGCGTGTTGGGGATTACGAAGCCGCGAGAGATGAAGGGCGGAAGCGTGCTGGAGATCAGTGAATCCGCGTGGATGACGCCGAAAGGGCGGAAATTGGAAGGCACCGGCGTGGTGCCGGATCGAATTGTGAATGCGACGATAGCGGATTTTCAGTTGAAGCGGGATCGGGCGTTGGCGGAGGCGGAGCGGGCTTTGCAAACGGAGCGGCCGGCGGCGGTGGCGCGACCGTGAGCTTTTGTGTGGAATTTGCAGGGCTTCCGGCGATGAAGTAAACTTTGCGGTTTGCTGCACTGCGAATTTGCGCGCTGAGGGTGGCGCGCTCGATTCGCGACGTGCGGCGATGGATTTTTTGGCCGAGGGAAATCTCGAACATGCTTGTCGTCATGCAATCTCATGCCACCGAAGAGCAGGTGCGCGCGGTGTGTGAGCGAATCGAGTCGCTGGGATTTAAGGCGCATCCGATTCCTGGCTCGATTCGCACGGCGATCGGGATTACCGGCAATACGGGGGCTGTGGATATTGGCTCGCTCGAGGCGATGTCCGGAGTGATTGAGTGCATTCCGGTCAGCAAGCCATACAAATTGGTGAGCCGCGACGTGAAGCAGGAAAATACCGTGGTGAGGATTCCGACGCCGCTGGGCGAGGTAACGTTCGGAGGCAGCGAGATTGGAGTGGTGGCGGGGCCTTGCGCGATTGAAACTTGCGAGCAGACATTTGCCGTGGCGGAGGCGGTGAAGGCCGCGGGTGCGCGGCTTTTTCGCGGCGGGGCCTACAAACCGAGGACTTCTCCTTACAGCTTTCAGGGATTGGGCGAGCCGGGATTGAAGATTCTGGGAGCGGTGCGGGAGAAATTCGGATTGGGGATTGTGACCGAGGCGATCGATCACGAGAGTCTGGATCTGGTGGAGCGTTATGCGGACGTGATTCAGATCGGCGCGCGGAACATGCAGAATTTTTCTTTGCTGAAGCGCGCGGGTCGGGCGAAGAAGCCGATCTTGCTGAAGCGCGGGATGTCCGCGACGTTGGATGAGTTCTTGATGGCTGCGGAGTACATTATGGCTGAGGGCAACTATAATATCGTGTTGTGCGAGCGCGGGGTGCGAACTTTCAGCGATCATACTCGGAATACTTTGGATTTGAGCATGATTCCAGCGGTGCAAGTGCGGAGCCATTTGCCGATCACGGTGGATCCGAGCCATGGGACTGGGCGGCGGAATAAGGTGCTGCCGCTTTCGCGAGCCGCTGTGGCTGCGGGAGCGGATGGATTGCTGGTCGAGGTGCACAACGATCCGGATCGGGCGCTTTCGGATGGAATGCAGTCGATCTTGCCGGCGGAGTTTGCGCGATTGATGGGCGAGGTGGGGCAGATTGCCGGGGTTTTGAAGCGCACGTTGAATTGAGCAGGTTGTTCGGGCTGCCTTGCATTGAGTTGAGTTGCATTGAGTTGAGCTGTGTTGTGTTCCGGTGCTTTTCGGACGTCGGTGCGCGTCTTGATGATCACTCCTCGATTGAATTACCGCGTCGTAATTCCTATCGCGATACTTGCCGCGCTCGGGGTGCGATTAATTTGGGTAGAGAAGCTGCCGGCTTATTTGCGTCCGGGGCTGCACCTGAACGCTTACATTGCGAACACGGGAGACGGGACGATTTCGGCGATTGATTTGGTGCGGCTGGCGCCGATCGCGACGATTGCCGTGGGGGCCGAGCCGAGCGGAGTGCGGGCGCATCCAACGCGGGCGGAAATTTGGGGAGTGAGCTCGGCGGCGGGCGTGGCGTGGGTGTTGGATACTCGCACGAATGTGATTGTGGCCCGGATTCCGACGGGAGCGCAGCCGTTTGCACTGGATTTTTCACCCGATGGCCGGCGGGCGTACGTCGCCTCGTCTGGCGCGGATGAAATTTTGGCCATTGATTGCGCGACGCGGGAGATCGTGGCGCGCGGGTATTCAGGTAGGCGGCCGTGGATTGCGCGGTTGACGCCGGATGGGAAAGGCTTGCTGGTGTCGAATCACGACGACAGCAGCATTTCGATTTTGGATGCGGGGACGCTGGCGGTGCTGGGAGTGGTACGCGTGGCGCCGCGGCCGGAGCAGATTGCGATTTTGCCGGATAGCTCGAAGGCATTCGTAACCTCGGGAGGATCGAGCCAGGTATCGGTGGTGGATTTGCGGCGGCGGGTGCTATTGGCGAATTTGGACGTGGGAGGAGTGCCGGACGATTTGGATTTGAAGGGCGACGGGGGCGAGTTGTATGTGACATCGGCGGCGGCGCATGGACTGGTGATCATCAATACGGAGACGAATGAAGCGGCGGAATTTTTGCTGCTGGGGTCTTCGCCGACGCAGGCGATGCTTACGCCGGATGATTCGTTGCTGTTTGTGGCGGATGCGGCGGCGGGGCATGTGGTGCCGGTGGCGATCGATCAGCGGCACGTGGCGCGGCCGATTCAAGTGGGCGAGCAGCCGGGGCCGCTGGCGTTGACGCCGGGGGCGGATATGTTGCTGGTGGCGGACACGGAATCGGATGATCTGGCGGTGGTGCGGACGGCGACGGGTGGATTGATAACGTTGATCCCGGTGGGAGCGCATCCGCGGGATATTGCGATTAAGGAATTTTGAATTTGGCCCGTGGGCGCAGCGGATCGGTGAGACTCGACGCGCGGCTAGGCCAGGGTCTCGAAGAGGAAATTGCCGAAGCGGAAGCCGGCGATGTAGCTGAAGGGCGGTTCGCCGAGCGAGTAGTGGCCACAGGGTAGATGCAGCGTTTCGCAGTCCACTCCTTCGCTTTTCAGCGCGTCTACAAATTCATTCGAGAGCTCGGGCCAGAAAGTTGGATCGTAATCGGCAATTACGGCGAGGATTTTCTTTTTGCCACGCTGGATTCGCGAGATGTAGGGAAACGGGCTGATGGGCGACCAGTAGCGGCGCAACTCTTCGAGCGTGACTTTCGTTCGCAGCGGCTCCCAGACATTTGAGGTGGTCAAACCATTGGCCACCACGTCGCCGAAGTAGGTGGAGACGTGGAGATTGACGCTGGCGCGCAGTTTCGGTTCGTGAGCGAGAGCGATGCCAGCGAGAGCGGAACCGATGCTGGTGCCTACGATGCCGAGTTTGTCGTAGCCGCGAGAGGAGAGCCATTGAACGCAGGCGCGCACATCGCAGATGGCCTGGCGACTAGCTTGCAACGTGAGACCAATATTGGGGCCGACGAGATGGTCGCCGCGAGGATGATCGGGAATGGCGCGGCGATCGTGATAGGGGAGGCTGAGGCGCAGAGCGGAGATGCCGAGTTTCTGCAGCCATTTGCAGACGGCGACTTGTTCGTGCCATTTGGCGTTCCATTGCGCGATTACGATTACCGCAGGGCCGCAAGTGTGCGCGGGAAAGAAACGCGCGTGGGCGGTGTTGTTAACGGGCCAGGGCGATTCAATGGCGCTGGTGAAGGTGAGGACGCCGGATTCGCCGCGGGCTTCGCGCGAACGGGTGAAACGGAAATCGCTGCGGAGATTGCGCGCCGAACCAGGCGTCGCTCGTGCGCAGGGTGGTGTCGACGAACTCGTTCAGGAACGCGCGCGGGTCGGGTTCGTTGGCGCGGCCGCCGATGTGCTCGAGCCCCCACGCGAAGGGGAGATTGCGTCGATTTTTTTCGTCCGCCCAGCGGCCGTGTTCGTAGGCGCGGATTTTTTGTTCGAACCAATCGCGCAGCATTAGGGTATCGAATATAGCCTAGCGGGGAGGAATCGACGAATCGGGAGATGGTGGATCTTGTGGGAGCAGAGTTGCCGCAGAGACTTCCGAAGCCGAGCCAACGAGGGGTTTCTGGCGAATGTTTAGGTTAAGACTCGGACACGAGTCGGGCGGCGGCGGTTGAGGGCCGCGTTGCGGTGTGACATATTGCAGAGATGCTTCCCGGTCCTCTCATTGCAGGCGCGGTGTTTCGTTCTTGGGCTGCTTATCGGCAGCTTTTTGAATGTCTGCATTGTGCGAATTCCCGCCGGGAAGTCGATTGTGCTGCCGGCATCGGCTTGTCCAAAGTGCGGGGACGCCGATCAAGCCCTACGACAATATTCCGGTGCTGAGTTATTTGTTTCTCGGCGGAAAATGCCGCGCGTGCCGCACACCGATTTCTGCGATGTATCCGCTGGTGGAATTTCTGAATGGGGCGCTGTACCTCGTGAGCTATCTGGCGTTTGGAGCGACGATCGAAGCGTTTAAGTGGGCGATCTTCGCGTCCCTGCTGTTGATTCTGGTATTCACCGACCTCCGCGAACGGATTCTTCCTGACGCGGTGAACTTCACTGGATTCGGAATCGGTCTGGCGCTGAGCTTGTTTTTGCCGCCGGCTGACGGCACGGCCATGTGGATTGCGAACCGCGTGTTCGAGTTTCCGCCGCCGACGCCGGTGATTTCAATTGTGGACGCACTGCTCGGAGCTGCATTTGGCAGCGGGATACTTTGGATAATTTCGGAGGGCTACTTCCGATTGCGCAAACGGGAGGGGATGGGCCTCGGCGACGTGAAAATGATGCTGATGGCCGGGGCGTTTCTGGGCTTGAAGCGCACGGTGCTGACGATCTTGCTGGGATCCGTGCTCGGGAGCGTCATCGGCATCGCGTTTATTGCCATTCGGCGAAAAGGCAGTGATTACGAACTTCCTTTCGGAACGTTTTTAGGGATGGGCGCGCTGGCGGTCGTTTTCTGGGGAACTCCGCTAGTGAATTGGTACATGTCGCTGCTGAAGGTACGTTGAGATGACGCCCGCCGGTCTTATGCTCGCCGCCATGCTTTTCCCCGCCGCCGCACCGGTGCATCGTGTTTCGACTTTCACAATGGTGGCGATCGGCGGGTCATTCGTGATTGTTGTAGGCATCGCGGTGATGGTCGGTCGGGCGATTCGCAAGCTGCTGCGCGAGCACGAGGTGGAAACGAAGGGAGATTGGGCGGCGCCGAAAGCTTCAGAGGATAATCCTTCGGCATTTGTGACCGCGTCAATGCAGGGCGTGATCGAGAAGCTGCGCGCGCAGGAACGCGAACTGGCGCGGCTACACCGCATTGAGCAGGAACGCGCGCGCGAATCCGAGCGCATCACCGAGGAAGTGACGCGCAATATGCCGACCGGACTGCTGCTGCTCAGCGCCAAGGGCGCGATCACTTCGGCAAATCCGGCGGCCGAAACGGCGCTGGGAGTGAGAGGGCTGCAATACCGCTCGTACACGGAAGTGCTCGACGCGGATTCCGATCTCGCCAATCTGCTGGGCGCCTGCCTGCACGAAGGCCGCACGATTCACCGCGGAGAAATCCGGCACGTGACCGCGTCCGGAGAAGCGCGGCAATTGGGAGTGACGATTTCACCGATCGAACGCGTGGTGCCGAACTACATCCGCACCACCGATGGCGACAGCATCCCGATGGCCTCGCGCGAATCGAAAATTACCGGCGCGCTTTGCCTGATGAGCGATCTGACGGAATTGACGGATTTGCAGCGGCAGGTCCGCTGGAAAGAAAATCTTGCGGCGCTGGGCGAAATGTCCGCGGGCATCGCGCATGAATTCAAGAATTCGCTGGCGACAATTTCCGGTTATGCGCAAATGATCCATCAGGAAGCGCCGCCGGGCGAATTGCTGGAAAATTCCGAGCGCATTCTGGAACAGACTCGCGCGCTGACCCACGTGGTGACGGAATTTCTGCGCTTTGCGAAGCCGCTCGAGCTCTGTTACGAGAATCTGCCGGTGGAATCGCTGGTACTTCGCGTGGCAGACGAAATCCAGGAAGCCGTTCCCGGCTGCGCGATTCGAACCAGCGGCGAGTTCTCGGAAATTCCAGGGGATGAAGGCCTTTTGCGGCAGGCGCTGCTGAATCTGACGCGCAATGCGGCGGAAGCTGTGCGCAGCCGGGGACCGCAAGGCTGCGTGACGCTCTCGGGCTCGACCGAAGATCGCGCGGGACGCAAGTGGCAGCGAATTTCGGTGACGGATAATGGCCCGGGCATTCCGGCCGCGGATTTGCCGAAGGTATTTTTGCCATTCTTCACCACGAAATCGGAAGGAACCGGCCTGGGCCTCGCTGTGGTCCAAAAAGTTGCCATGCAGCACGGCGGCACCGTGGAGGCGCGAAATCTGCCCGGAGGCGGCGCGGAATTCATCCTCTGGTTACCTTTGCGACAGGAGGCGGTGGCTGCGGACTTTGTCCCGGCTGCCGGGCGCATCTAAACTAGTGGTTACCCTGGAAGCAGGTTCCGAAAGGCGGTGTGTATGCGCAAACGAATGTTGATTGGCCCGGCAGTGCTGGTGCTGCTTGCAGGTTATGGCGCCGCCGCGCAACCATCGCCGAGCGCGCCGCCGCAGGATAGCGCCCCGGCGCAGACGCAATCCACGCCTTCTGTGGCCGATGCCGCGCGCAAGGCGCGTGAAGCCAAGAAATCGGACACGAAAGCTCCGAAAGTAATCGACAACGATTCCCTGCCCGGCTCCTCAGACGTCAACGTGGTCGGCAGCGAGCCCGCGGCCCCGGCCGACGCGGGAGGCGCGGCCGCAGCGGCGCCTTCGAAGAAAATGAATCTCGCGCAGCAAGAGCAGATGTGGCGCGCCCTATTTGCCAAGGCGCGCGCGAAAGAGGCGCGCGATGAAGCCGAACTCGGCGTGCTGCAGCGCGAATTGAGCCGGCTGCAATTGGTGTACTACCCGAATGATCCTTTGAAGCAACTGCAGCAAAGCGTGACGCTCGCCGACGTCAATAATCAGCAAAAGAAAATCGAGAAGAAGCAGGCCGACATCAACGCCGACAAAGCGGCCATCTCCGATTTGGAAGACGCGCTGAGGCGCGCCGACGGCGATCCGGGTTGGGCGCGATAGACGCTCTCGCAATGGAACCTGTCCTCCTGGTTGAAGACAAGGCCGAACTGCGCGCCATGCTGCGCAAGTTTCTGGAGCGCTCCGGCTACGCGGTGGATGAGGCGCCGGATGGAAATTCCGCGATCGAGAAGGTGCGGGCGCGGCGCTATCTTTTCGTTCTCTCGGATCTGAAACTTCCCGGAAATTCTGGAATTGACGTGTTGCGCGAAGCGCGCCGCGTGGACGTTGCGCTGCCGGTAATTCTGGTTACCGCTTACGGCTCGGTGGAAGAAGCGGTGACGGCGATGAAAGAGGGCGCGTTTGATTTCATTCAAAAGCCCGTGGATTTGGATCATTTGAAGATTTTGCTGGAGCGCGCGGCGCGGCAGCAGGAACTTCTGCGCGAAAATTTGCTGCTGCGCGAGGAATATTCGGAGCGCTATGGATTTCCGCGAATCGTCGGTGAGCATCCTTCCATGCAAGAGGCCAGCCAGGTGGTGCAGCGTGTGGCGGCGACAGATGCGACGGTGCTCTTGCTGGGCGAGAGCGGGACGGGCAAGGAACTCTTCGCGCGGGCACTGCATCATTTGAGTCCGCGGCGGGAGCAGCCGTTCGTTGCGTTGAATTGCGCGGCGATTCCCGAGGGATTGGTGGAGAACGAGCTTTTCGGGCACGAACGCGGTGCGTTCACCGGAGCGGGCGCGCGGAAGATCGGGAAAATTGAGCTGGCGCATCGCGGGACGATTTTTCTGGACGAAGTGGGCGATTTGCCGGCGGCGATTCAGGGCAAGCTTTTGCGCGTTCTCGAGGAGCGGCAGTTTGAGCGCGTGGGCGGCACAATGACGGTGGGAGTGGATGTGCGGCTGATTACGGCCACGAATCGTGATTTGCAGGCGCTGGTGGCGGAGAAGGCGTTTCGCGAAGATCTATATTTCCGGATTTCGGCGGTGCCGATTACCGTCCCGCCGCTGCGCGATCGCGGCGATGATGTGCTTTTGCTTGCGGAACATTTTCTGGACCGGTTCCGGCGGGAATTTCGCAAGCCGGGATTGAAATTGAGCGATGCGACGATTGCCCGGCTGCGAAGCTATCCGTGGCCGGGCAACGTGCGCGAGTTGCAGAACTCCATCGAGCGCGCGGCGATTCTTTCGAATGGCGCGGAAATTGAAGTGCCGGGGCTGCAGCTTCCTGCGCCGCGGCCTCAGCCCGATCAGATGCCTGAAGGAATGTTGCGCGAGGAATTCTTGTGGGAAGGGCCGCTCGAGGAAGTTGCGCAGCGGGCCGTGGCGCACGTAGAGCGCTACAAGATTGAGAATGCCTTGCGGGAATCGAAATGGAATAGGACGCGGGCGGCGGAAAAATTGGGAGTTTCTTACAAGACGCTATTGCATAAGATTAAGGCTTTGAATTTAGAGAATTAGCGGCGCCCCCTACAAGTTCGTCCTTCGCGATTGAAGCTAATCCAATTTTCTACCGGTGTGCAGCGCCACGCTTCCGAAATTCCAGAGTTTGAAATTCACTTCGCGAAATCCAGCGCGTTCCATCCAGCGGGCTAGTTCTTCAGGCGGGGGAAACTTCGAGACAGAATTGGGGAGGTAGGCGTAGGCCGTGGCGTTGCCGGAAATGGCGCCGCCGATGCGTGGGAGGACGTGGCGGAAATAAAAACGGAACGCGGCGGCGCCAATGCCGCTGCGCGGATCGGAGAATTCGAGAAGTCCCACTTCCCCTCCCGGCTTGAGCACGCGAGTGATTTCGCGAAGGCCGCGATCGTAATTGGCGAGATTGCGGAAACCAAAGCCGGCGGTGACGAGATCGAACGAGGCGTCCGCGAATGGAAGCGAGAGAGCATCGGCGGCGAGAAATGGAATTGGATTTTGCTCGTTGCTCGATTTCTGTGTTGCCAATTCGACCATCGGAATGGCGAAGTCGCTGCCGATAATGCGCGGTTCGCGTTGCGGATTGTTTTTTAGTTCGGAGGCCGCGGCGTTGCAGAGCGAAGGCTAGATCACCTGTGCCGCAGCAGAGATCGAGGACGCGGGAAGCGGGGCGGGCCAGAATCGCCGAGAAACGCTTCGCTGTGCGGCGGCGCCAGAGACGATCGAAGGAAAGAGAAAGGAAATGGTTGAGGAAATCGTAGCGCGGCGCGATGTGGCTGAACATTTCGCGGACTCGCGCGCCCGCTTCTTGCTCGTCGCGCGCGCCATCGGGGCGGGAGCCCGGAGTCGCAGGAGTTGTGGGCTCGGCGCCGCTGCACTCGGCCGGGGATTTGCCGGTTGCGGGAGAGGGCGTCACGCGCGCGCTCCGATGGCGGCGGCTAATTCCGGAATTTCGCGGATTGCCGCGGGCGTGAGCGGCGGGTGAAGCTCGATCCCCCATTCCACTCTGCCACTGCGACGCGGAAGGACCCAGCGGATGCGGCCGGCGTGCGCTTTTTTGTCGGCGTGCATGATTTTCAGGATTTTCGGGGCGAGTGCCGGCGGCCATTGGGGAAGCGGGCCAACCTTGAGAATTAATTCGGCGGTGCGGAGAGCGTCGCGGGAGCTGAGACGTCCAGTGGCGAGGCTGGCGAACGTGGCGGCTAACATTCCCCAGCCGACGGCTTCACCGTGGAGGAAGCGGCGGTAATTTGTGGCGGATTCCAGAGCGTGGCCGAAGGTGTGGCCAAAATTCAGGATTTGGCGAAGGCCGGATTCTTTTTCGTCGTGCGAGACGATGCTTGCTTTGGCGCGGACGCAACGCCGGATGATCCAGTCGAGCGATTTCGGATCGCGCCGGAGGACTTTGTGCATGTTGCGCTCGAGATGATTGAAGAGCTCGACGTCTCCAATCACTCCATACTTGATTACTTCATAGAGGGCGGAGCGATATTGGCGCGGCGGAAGAGTTCGAAGCAAATCGGAATCGGCGACCACGAATTCCGGAGGATAAAACGCGCCGACGAGATTTTTCCCCTCGGGAAGATTTACGCCGGTCTTGCCGCCGATGGAACTGTCGATTTGGGCTAGAAGCGTGGTGGGCACATGGACGAGGCGCACGCCGCGCAAATAGCTTGCGGCGGCGAAACCAGCGACGTCGCCGACAACTCCACCGCCGACTGCCACGACGACGCAGCGCCGATCAGCGCCGGCGCGCGTTAATCCCCGGCAAATTGCTTCCACCGTATCGAGATCTTTCGCGGGCTCAGCGTCGTTAAAAAAAATGGGAGCTTTCGAGCGCGGGATCCGAAGCGCCGACGCGACTTGCACGCCGCAATTCGACCAGACGCGACGGGAGGAAACTGCAAAGATGCCCGTGCAATCATCCAGGCGTCGCAGCAGTGGCGAAAGGCGACGCAAGGCGCCGCGGCCGCATGTGACGGAATATTTGGCGGCGCTGGACGTGACGGTGATGGTTTCCATTGATTCGCGTTGAATTTAGCACAAACTTTCGCGAGGTTTGGGGTTTGAATTCCTCGCGCGGACTTTGCTCGTCGCGAGTTTCGCTCGTCACGGGCCGGCCCTTCGCGAAGCTCAGAGTAGACAGGGCCGTCCTCTGGCGTCGCTCAGGGTGAACCGCCGCTACTTGCGGGATTGCAGGTCGTCCATGGTGGCCAGAATTACGTGGCCCACGATGCCCAGGCTCCTGGCGCTCACTTTGTCGAGCGTGTCTCGCTCGTGTGCCAGTAGCCCAGTTGCATGTAGTCGCTGAGATCGATCAGATCGATTGCCGGAGCCACGTGGCGCGCAGTGAAGGCGCGGTGATCGTCGTCGGTGCTGGATTCCTGCGGAACGAAGACGTCCTGATAGCCGAGTTTCGCGGCCGTTGACCACACCAGATTCACCAGCCAGCCCGTCGAATTCGAGTCGCGTTCGATCTTCAGGATTCTTTTGACCAATCATATCGGCAAGAATCAAAGCTTTAACGTGCTTGAGCTCATCGGCGAGAGCCATGCGCGCCGCCAATTGGCGCGATCCGTAAGTGTTGTCGTTGTCCTGATTCCAATTCACGAACGCCTCTTCGCCGTCGACGAAAGCAATCCAAACTCCAAGGCGCTGCTTTTTCGGGCATAGGAGACGCGCCATCTCGAGCATCGAACCGGTGGACGACGCGCTGTCCTCCGCGCCTACGAATCCGTCCTGCTTCAACGTGTCGTAATGCGTCATGAGGACGATCATGTCGGGCGTGCTGCCGGGAATCTTGGCAACGATATTCTTCATGGCCACCGAGCCGATGGGAGTTGAGGCGTGAAAGTCATCGTCCTCGACCGTGCAGCCGAAGCTCTTGAGTTGCGCGTGGATGTATTCCTGCTCGCGGTGAATCCCGTCTGAATCCGGAGGGCGCGGCCCGATGGCGACAATTTTCGCCACATGATCGAAAGCTCGCGCCCCATCGAAACCGCCGGTCTTATCAGCCGGGAGCGCATCGGAAGGCGCAACCGCGGCGGCAGCAGCCTGCGCCGGCTGCGCGGCGGAGGGCGACGAATTCCCTTCCTTCGGCGCTCCATTTCCGCAGGCAAATAGGAACACCGCGAGAAGCCCGGCTCCCAGCGCTACGGTGAGCCCCATCGTGCGTCCTTTCATGCGCCTAAGTCGTCCCTTCCCCTGCGGCAGCTTGGGTGCGCCGCTTCTTTCTCACCACCAAATACGAAACGCCGATTCCCAGCACGTACAGCAGCGTCATCACGCCCATGAAGATTACCATTGTCGTGGCGTCGGGCGTCGGAGTAACGATTGCGGCCAGAATCGTAATCACCAGAATGGCGTAACGGAAATTCTTCCACAAAAACTTCGGCGTCACGATGCCAAAGAGCGAAAGACAAAAGATCAGCACCGGCAATTCGAAGATGATCCCGAGGCCCAACAACACGATCAAAATCATGTCGAAATATTCGTTGATGCTGATCAGCGGCTTGAACGGCCCTTGAAATCCAATCAGGAATTTCAGCACGTAGGGCAAGCTGATGAAATAACCGAACGCGACTCCGCCGAGGAACAGAAACATCGAGGAAAACACGAACAGCGAGACCGCTCGACGTTCGTGGCGGTAAAGTCCCGGAGCAATGAACAGCCAGATTTCGTAGAGGACCACGGGCAGCGCAATCACGATTCCGAGGTAAAGTCCGAGGGTGATGATCAGGCTGATCGCGCCAGTTGGACTGGTGTAGATCAGCTTCTCTTCCAGATGCGCGTTGTGCAGCGCCGCCAACATGGGCCGCGCGAGGTATCCGAATACTTTCTCCGAAATGGTCAGGCCGATCACCATTCCGATCAAAATCGCGATCGCGGAATGAATTATTCGTTTCCGGAGCTCGACCAAATGATCGAAGAACGACATCCGCCCCCCTTCTTCCTCTTCGCGCTTAGGCGAAGCAGCCGCGGGCGCAGCGGCAGGTGATGGCAGCGGCTGGACCGCTACCGGCTGTTCGCTGGAAATCTCAGGCTGGTTGGGATCGTCCATCAGTGGCCATCAGATGAAGAATCGGGCGCGACATCGGGCCCGGAATGGGGATTGACACGCCCGCGCGGCACTGTCTCCGGCGGAGCGGAATCCGGTGTCCCCGGCGAATCCAGCGGAAGTTCGGTCTGTTGCCCCGTTCCCGTCAGCGGGATCTGCTCGCCCGGCGCAGGCAGCAACGACTGCTGCTGCGGCGCGTTCGACTGCTGCGCGCGTTGCTGCGATTGCTGGCGAGCTAGTTCTAGTTCGCGCTTTTGCAGATCGAGCCGTTGCGCTTCAAGCTCAAGCTCCCGCATATGCTCGTCAAAGGTAGAACGCAAATCACCCGTCGCCTTGCGAAATTCAGCCATCAGCTTACCCAATGTCCGAGCCAATTCAGGCAGTTTTTGAGGCCCGAATACGACCAGGGCAACCAAAAAGATGATGATTAGGTGAGGAATACTGAGCATCGAGGTGGCATTTCGGCGTGCGAATGCATCATAGAGTAGGGCCAGAGCGCTGTCAAATTGGCCCAATCTTGTATGTTATACTGGCTCGGTGAGGGGCGCGGAGGAACTAGACAAGATGGAATCACCAAAACGCGGGCTGTTTCTTTTTATCGGCGTGCTGGCAATCTCCGCGATCGCCGGCGGACTTTACGGTCGCCCGGTGCGCGCCACTGGAGCCAGCGCCGGAGACATCCAGGATTCCTACCGGATGTTCACCAAGGTGCTTTCGATCGTCGAGCACAATTACGCCACCCCGGTTGACACGGATAAGGCCGTTTACGACGGCGCCATTCCCAATATGCTGCGCGTTCTCGATCCGCACTCCTATTTCTTCGATCCCAAGCAATACGCCAGCTTCAAGGAAGAGCAGCAAGGCCGCTATTACGGCGTGGGCATGACCGTAGCTCCGCGCGAGAACTATACCTATGTGGTCGCTCCGATGTTTGGATCACCGGCATATAAGGCCGGAATCCGCCCCGGCGACATCATCCTGAAAGTGGACGACAAGTCCTGCGAAGGCCTGGACACCGGACAAGTGGCCGAGCTTTTGAAGGGCCCCAAGGGCACCCAGGTGAAAATCACGCTGGGCCGCGAAGGCTGGGAGAAGCCGATTGAGGTCAGCGTGACCCGCGATGAAATTCCCCGCCCCGGCGTCGATTTCTACACTCTGGTAAAGCCGGGCATCGGATACGCGCGAGTCTCCGCTTTCAATGAGACCACGGATTCAGATCTCGCGACCGCGCTCAAGGATCTCGATGTCGCGAAACTCGACGGCATGATTCTCGACGTGCGCGGCAATGGCGGCGGTTTGCTGCAACAGGCCGTGGGCATCGGCGACATGTTCCTCGAGAAGAACCAGCTCGTGGTTTCCTTCCATGGGCGCTCCGCCCCGGAACGCCGCTTTTATGCGGTTCGCGGCAATCAGGGAGTGACGGTTCCGCTGATCGTGCTGATCAATGGGCAGAGCGCTTCCGCCTCGGAAATCGTGGCAGGCGCGATGCAGGATCACGATCGCGGATTGGTGGTCGGCGAGACCAGCTTTGGCAAAGGCCTCGTCCAGACGCAATTCCCGCTAACCGAAAATACCGCCATGCTCCTCACTGTGGCGCGCTACTACACGCCCAGCGGCCGGCTGATTCAGCGCGATTACAAGAACGTTTCGCTCTACGACTATCACTACAATCCCAAGCCGCCGCGCCAGCCGGAAGTGAAATTGACTGACAGCGGCCGCCAGGTTTTCGGCGAGGGCGGCATCACACCGGATATCGTCGTACCAGCGCCAAAGAATACGCCGTTCCAGGAGACCTTGATCCGCCGCGGAGTTTTTTACCCATTTCCGCAAGGCGTGGGCGACTTCACGAAATCGTATCTTGGCCAAAAGCCGGAGATTTCGAAGAACTTCTCGACTGATGACGCCGTCATCGCCGAGCTTCGCCATTATCTCGACAAAGAACACATCCGCTACAGCGAAGACGACATTAAGACCAATCTCGACTGGTTGAAATGGCGCATCAAGCGCGAGGTTCTCACTTCGGTATTCGGCGTGAATGATGGCTATAAGGTGGAGCTCGAGAACGATCCGCAGCTCGGCGAAGCCATCAACGCCATTCCGCGCGCCAAGGCGCTGTACGAGAATGCGCGCAAAATCGTCGCGCAACGGCAGTCGCTGACGACTCCGCAACCCTAAAGCGCAACGGACTTGGTTCCGGATTATTTCAGTCGCCCGCTCTGGGTGTTCATTCGCCCTGCCATTGCTTGGCAGCGCTCTTCACATCGCCTCGCTGGGACTGCCGGTCATGGGCATCGATGTGGCAGAGACGGCTCTGGTAACCGCTCGAGAGAAGGCCTACGAACGCAGAATCACGGCTGACTTCGGCGTAGCCGACGCGCTCCATCTGGAGCGCTTAGGGCGCCAATTTCAGACCGTGCTGGACTGCGGCCTGTTTCACACCTTCGACGTAGACGAACGCCCGCGATACGTGGCCAGTCTGGCGTCGGTCATCAAGCGCGCCGCAACTCTTTATGTGCTGTGCTTCAGCGACGATGCTCCCGAAAGCGTCCCGCATCCCATCAGTCAGCAAGAGATCAGAGCGGCGTTCAACCCGACCACGGGTTGGAATGTGGCTGCCATCACGCCGGACGTCCTTCAGACCCGAATCCATGACCACGGCGCGCCGGCCTGGCTCGCTACAATCAAACACCTCTAGTCAGCCGTTATCCCGCACTGAACTTACGGCTCTATGAGAGATGTTGCAGTACTGGAACTACCCTGCAACTGTCCCCTCCCTCTAAGCCTAACCCAGTCTTAATCTTATCCAAGTCGTTTTAAGCCTTCTCATGAGCCAGGCGCCTCTCAAAATTCAAATTGGGCCGGACCTCGCGTCCGCGCACCCACCACGGACTGGCTAATTATCGGGGCCTGGCTGGCATTCTGCGGCACCTTCGCGGTTTGCGGCTTGGTAGTTCCCCCGGGGCCGCGCCTAACCATGTTTGGCGATGTGGGCATGTCGGTTGCCGCCGTATTTGCCGCAGGCTGCATCCTGGCAAATGTCGCGCACCCGCCGCGCCGCAGCCGGGCCTTCTGGGCGTTTTTCGGTCTCGGGATCGCCGCGTGGATGGCGGGGCAGTTCCTGTGGACGTATCTCGAGGCTTTCAAGCACCAGGCCATACCGGACCCGTACGTGGGCGACGTAATCTTGTTTCTCCATGCCGTGCCGATGATTGGCGCGCTGGCTCTCCGGCCGCACGACCGTCGCGATGATCTGCGCATGCATCTCGGCTATATCAACTTCACGCTACTGCTGCTCTGGTGGGTATATCTCTATCTGTTCATCGTCACGCCCTGGCAATACGTGTCCCTGAATGTGGTGCGCTACGACGATGCTTTCGATTCCCTCGAAGGCGTCCAGAATCTTTTTCTCGCCGGAGGTCTCGCGGTTCTTTATTTCCAGGCTCGCGGGCGCTGGAAGACGATTTACGCGCATTTGTGCTGCGCGTCGTTGCTCTTCGCCGTGGGAGTGTACGTGGCGAACGAAGCCATCGGCAAAAATCTTTATTACACCGGCAGTCCGTATGATCTTCCTCTCGTAGCGGCTCTGGTGTGGTTCGGCACGGCGGGTTTGGTGTCACTGCAGACGCATCGAGTGCCCCAAGCTCTCGAGCACGCCTCGAAGAGAATGAGTGAGTGGCCCGCAAGGCTCGCGCTGGTGGCCGTGTTTTCGATGCCGGTGATGGCGCTTTATGCCGCAGTTTCCCACGAAGCGCCGCCGTCGGTGCGGAGCTTCCAGATTAGCGTGACCCAAATTGCCGTAATCATCGCCGGCCTTCTGGTCTTTATGCGGCAGCGTCTGGTAGACCGCGATCGCGAAAGACTCCTGAAAGCCTCGCAGGATGCGCTCGAAAACCTCAGGCATCTGCAGACGCAGATGATTCAGACCGAGAAGCTCGTATCTCTCGGGCAGTTAGCGGCGGGCGCCGCGCACGAAATCAACAATCCCCTCACCGGCATCCTCGGGTACACCGAGTTACTCGCGAGCGAAGGCGGCCTAAGCGACAAGCAGCAGTTGCTCGCTAATAAAACTGCCGTGTTGGCCCGGCGAATCAAAACGCTGGTGGCCAATCTGCTGAGTTTCGCGAGGCGCGTGCCGCCGGAAATCGCACTCCTCGATGTGGCACAGGTCATATCGAGCGCTCTCAATCTCAGCAGCCTCGATATGCGCGGCAAGGGCATCCGCACCGAGTTCCAACCCTCGGAATCGCTGCCCCCTGTGCGTGGCGACGCTAACCAGCTTATGCAGGTGTTCTTCAACCTAGTGGATAACGCTATTGACGCTCTGGAAGAGGTCGGCGGCGGAGTCCTGACTATTCGCGCCACGCAAAAGGATGCGAGCGTGATCCTCGAGTTCTCGGACACTGGCCCGGGCATTAAGTCGCCGAACCACGTCTTTGATCCGTTCTTTACCACCAAGCCGGTCGGAAAAGGCACAGGCTTGGGTTTGAGCATTTCCTACGGAATCGTTCAGGAACACGGTGGAAAGATCGAATGTTTTAATCGCCGTGGCGGAGGCGCGACGTTTCGAATCACCCTTCCCGCAGCGGTTGAGGCGAGCGCCTCTCACGTGAAGCCTGAACAGCCGGAGATCTCTGAGCGGCACCACGACGCGGAGCATGCCCCGCGCTAATCCTTAAGCCACACCTGTCCCACGGCTCTATGGCGAATCGCAGGTGCCGGTCTCAAACTGAGAGCTGCAATTCGTAGAGGAGTGAGAGCATGGACAATCCCAAGAGCCCCGGGGAAAGTCCGAAACAACAAGCCGTTCAGCCGCCCGGGCCGGTGCATCGCATGTTGCCCACGCCCGAGCTGATCCGGCAAATGCTGGAGATCGCCAAGAGCACCAGCGACGTGATCTTCTCGCCGGGACGCGCCCCGATGGCGGAAGTGAATGGCCAGCTCCTGCAGCTCAATTTGCCCGGAATCAACGTCCTCACTTCGGAAGACACGGCGCGCATTGCCGCGGATGTCATCGGCGGAAATCAGGAATTCGTGCGCAAGTTGCGCGAAGAGGGTTCTTGCGACCTGTCCTATGCCGTGGCCGAAGCTCTGCCGCTTCCGCGTGAACATTTTCACGCAGCGCGGAAGTTGCGCGATCGTAATGCGTGTAATTCCCAATACAATCCCCGACTTGAAGGCGCTGAACCTGCCTCCGCAACTGGCGGAAATCGCCGACCTGCGGAATGGGATTGTTCTTGTGACCGGACCAAGCGGATCGGGAAAATCATCCACGCTCGCGGCCATCGTGGACAGCATCAACGAACATAAGGCCTGTCACATCCTGACCATCGAAGATCCCATTGAATTTCTGCATCCCCACAAACGGGCGGCGATTCATCAGCGCGAGCTTTACAGCGACACGCCGACGCTTTGCAGCGGCGCTGCGTGCGGCGCTGCGGCAGGCGCCCAAAGTCATCCTCGTCGGCGAAATGCGGGACAGGGAAACCATCGAGACGGCGCTGGAGGCCGCGGAAACCGGCATTCTCGTCCTCTCGACGTTGCATACGATTGATGCCGCGAAAACCGTGGAACGCATCGTCGGCGCGTTCCCGCTGAATGAGCAGATGACCATTCGCTCCCGGCTGGCGAGAATGTTCCGCTTCATCGTCGCGCAGCGGCTGATTCCGAAGATTGACGGGTCGGGCCGGATCGCGGCCGTCGAAATTCTCAAATCAACGATGCGCACGCGCGACTACGTGGCCAAGGGCGAAAGCGACTCGCGTTCGATCGTGGACGCCATGCGGGCTGGGGACACCGAAGGCATGCAGACTTTCGACATGGTTATCGAACAGCTGATTCGCGATGGCAAGATCGATTTTCCGACCGGAATATCTTACGCGACGAATCCGAATAACCTGAAGGTGCTGCTTGGAGATTTGGAAGAAGCCGCGACTCGAAGAGCCGGAATTGAAGGCGAAAGAAACCGAAGAGGAAGCGGTAACGGTGGAGAAAGAGCAGTAGCAATTCCGATCGCTGTCCGCTTCAGTTGACCTGCAGGGTTCTTCGCAATTCGTGAGTGCAATTCCCCGCTGCAAAAACTTTTGCGTCGCAGCCGTCTGTTCGCGCCTAGCGCTCGTGGTCGTAACACCAAAGAGAATGCAGCGCAGAGGCTGCCAGGTTATTTCTGCGGCTGGTCGGTGTCGCGTTGGAATGGCGACCCGCAAGACAATCGAAATTAGCAGCAGCGCCGCGCCGAACGCGGCCAGGATTACGGGCTCGGAAAAGAATTCGTGAGTCATGGTTGTGACCGGAGGTGCTCGGCTCCCAAGGCGCACATTGCGCTGAACCTGTTGCAGCGTTCGATTGCTGGTTCGTTAGTTCTGCGAAGCTGCGCCGGCGATTAGAGCGTCACCAGGCGCGGGCTTGGCGCAGACTGCATCACGAACTGGAGCTTCACCGCGATGCGGAAGCGGCCGTCCGGCTGCGTCTCGAGGCGCACCACTTCCCCGAGATATTCCCAGCCATTCGCTTTTCCCGATGAAATGTAGGGATAGGTGACCAGCACGCGCATGCCGCGGATAGTAGGAATCGCGCCAGGTGGTGATGTAAAGGCAGCCGCGGGCGATATTGACCGTCGAGGTGACGTCCTCGAAATTTCCGTCGGTGAAGCGCACCGGGCGGAGACGCACGGGAATCAGCACCGAGGCGCGCGCTACACTGCGCCGCTCGCCGGCCTTTGTGGCCGCGACCGAATTAAAATCGCCATCCGGCGATAAGGGGGCTGGATTTGACGCGCTCATGCGTGTACCTCGCTCGCTCCTCTAAATTCGAGATTCCTGCCAGATTTAAGGATGCGGGGAGCGATTGGAGGCGTCGATGGTACGAGCGTACTAAAGGGCTAAACCATTGCCTGCGGGAAACTAGGAATATCCATTACGGACCGTCTGCAAATGCGGAGAATATTGTGGCAGGCCTGCGGAATTGTTGGTGGACGGCAGGGGATTCGAACCCCCGGCCTCCTCGTTGCGAACGAGGCGCTCTCCCAGCTGAGCTAGCCGCCCACCGGATAAAATCATTTTAGCAGAGAGGCGCGCGGGGGCAAGGCGTCCATTTCGGCAGCACTCCGGGAGTGTGAAACGCGGCAACTATCGCGGCGCGCGACGCTCAAGCTTGGTAAAATTGACAGCATGCCCGTAAAGATGCTGGCCATGGATATTGACGGAACTCTGCTGGATAGCCAGTGGAGGATTCCGGAAGCGAACCGGCGCGCGGTGGCGGAGGCGGCGGCGCGCGGGATTGAAGTGGTGCTGGTGACCGGGCGGCGGTTTGATTTTGCGCGGCCGGTAGCGGAGCAGCTGGAGTGCGAGCTGCTGCTGATCGTGAATAACGGGGCGCTGATCAAGTCGCTCGACGGGCAGACGCATATGCGCAACGTGCTGCCGCGCGCGACGGCCAGAATCGTACTGGAAGCAGCGAAGGAGTTTCGTTCCGGCGCGGCGGTGATTTTCGACCGGCCGAAGAGCGGACAGATCGTGCTCGAAGCGATTGATTGGAGCGATCCGGTGCGGCACCAGTATTACGAGCGCAACAGCGAGTACATTGCGCAAGTGTCGCCGCTCGAGAACTGCCTCGAGGACGACGATCCGATTCAGGTGATGTTTACCGGGCCGTTTGAGCGCATGCGCGCGGCCATGCGGCTGCTGCAAGAGCTGCCGGTGGCGAGCGACTATTCGCTGGCGATTACCGAGTATGAGGCGAAGAATTTTTCGATCCTCGACGTGATCAGCCGGAATTGCTCGAAGGGCACCACGCTCGAGGAATGGTCGCGGCGCCGCGGCATTGGGCGCGGCGAAGTGATGGCCATCGGCGACAATTGGAACGACCACGAAATGCTGGAATTCGCCGGCTTTCCCGTGGTGATGGGCAACAGCATTCCGGAATTGAAATTGCGCGGCTGGCCGGTGACGTTGACGAACGACGAGGCAGGTCTCGCCGCGGCGATCCGGACATACGCATTCGGAGAATGAGCATCCAAGCAGAGAACGCATGCGACGCATTGGACTGATTCCCGCACTGCTCCTTTTGGCCGCCTCGTGCGCGCGCGCCGATTATGCGGTGCTGCGCTCGGGCGAGCGATTGCACATCACCGCGTACGAGCAAGTGGGCGACGTGATGCGGCTGACTGTGCCCGGCGGGCGCGTGGACATGCCCGCGCGTGAAATCGTTTCCATCGAAGCGGAGGACGTGTTTCAGGCGAATCCCACGCCGCCGCGCGCCGCTGCCGGCCCGTTCAGCGAGTTGATCCGCGCCGCTGCGAAGAGGCATGGCGTGGATGAAATGTTGATCACCTGCGTGATCGCCGAGGAATCGAATTTCAATCCGCGGGCGATTTCACCGCGCCTGGCCGCGGGATTGATGCAATTGCTTCCTTCAACGGCTTTGCGTTTCGCGGTCACCGACGTTTTCGACCCGGTGCAGAATATTGAGGGCGGCACCCGTTATTTGAAGGAACTCCTAGACCGCTATCGCGGGGATCTGAAATTGGCGCTGGCGGCTTACAATGCCGGCCCGGAAGTGGTGACGCGCTACGGCGGCGTTCCGCCGTATACCGAGACGCGCAATTACGTGAAGCACATCACGGCGCGGTACGCGCAAGCCAACGCCAAGTTGAAACCTGCGATCAGCCGGTAAGCCGCGAACGGGCGGTTTCAAAATCACCCAAAGTGATACGCGCGCTTCCCAGACGAGATTTGTCATTTTTCGTGTGATCGCGCTCGCCTTCTGCACGCGAGGCGCTAAAAGATGGCCCTAAAAAAGGGGCGATTTCACGCGATTAGAAATGACCTCGATCGTTTGTTTTCTTGTAGTTACAGCGATTTCTAATCGCTTTTCACACGATTAGAAATCGAGGGGTTTCTCCTTTCCGGTACGTCGTTGATCGAGATGTTGGCGGTCAAGTTTCAAGCACCTCTCGGAAGAGTGCGAGCAAATCGATTGCCACGAAACGGGGTCCTCAGGGGCGTGTGAAAGAATCGGAATAACAAGACCTCAGCGGCTAAAGCCGTGATGATTTTGCGGCGTTGTCGGCACGACTAAAAGTCGTGCCCTGACAAGGCACTGGGGTTATGGGTTGCGCGGTTGAGGATTGTTGGGCGGGAGTTCGGGGGGAGGTGGCTGCGGCGAGAACGGGCTTGAGCCCAGGCCGCCGCCTGGATTTCCGAAGGACGAGCCGGTTCCCTGCTGGTCTACCGGGGTGCCGATGGCGCCATTCATGCCGCCCATGGCTTGGGCTTGCTGCTCGATCGGATTGTAGATGAATTCCCACTCTTTGTATTTTTTTGCGCCCTTGTAAATCTTCAGCGACGGCTTTTCCACTTTGCTGCCCACGCCGGTGATACTTCCGCCGATCACGCCCATCTGCCCGAGTGGCGAGTTGCCTCCCGCGCCCGAAGAAAATCCGAAGGCGCTATCGGATTGCCCGGAATTCGCGCCGCCAATGCCGAAAGCCGACGAACTTCCTCCGCCGGGATTCTGGCCGCCTGGAGGATTCTGCCCTTGCGGATTGCCCGGGAGGATTGGGCGACGAGTTTCCGTTGGAATTGTCCTGATTGCCGGACGGGTTCTGATTCTGATTCTGCTGCGTCGAGCCCTGATTTGAGCCGGGTTGGCGCGTCTGCTGGCCGAATGCCACGAACCTTGATTTCCAAAGGCGCTATTTCCGCCGCCGAATGCGCTAGAACTGCCAAAAGCGTTGGAATTGCCGAACGGGCTCGAGCCTCCGATTCCCCGGGCATTCCGGCCATTCCGGGAATCGCGCCGCCGCCCGCCTGGGCCATCTTATCCATCAGCGCCATCTGCACGAGCGACGTGTAACGAACGCTGCCGATCAAAGCGCCGGCGGGAGTAACGTAAATAAAGCGCCACGAGCCGTCCTCCTTGTTCATCGGATCTTTGTAAGCTTCGCGCATGTAGCGGACGCCGCTGGTGGCCTTGACCAGGTCGTCGATTTTGGTGGGATAGCGGCCGAATTTCTGCACGTAGCGGCGAATGCCGCGCTCGTATTGATGCCCGCGCCAGACCATTTCCTCTTCGCGCTCGCGCTGGCCCTGCGTCTGAATTTGCAGAGCTGACCACGGTGAGCGAGATCAGCATGGTGGCTGCGAGAAACACGGCGAAGATCATGGTGTAGCCCGCTTCACCGGAGCGCGGACGCGGCGGCTGCCTGCGCTGCGATGAACGGCCGAACACGAGAACGGAGATGCGTTTGCAGTGAACTCATTGTGATTGCGGCTGCGCGTCACCGGGCGACGGCTGCGGCTGCTGCGCACCGGGGTTTCATTCGGCTGTGTCATTTGCAGCGTGGCGTGCTTGCCGCTGCCAACTTCCTCGAAATCGGCGGAAACGTTGCCGATGCGCATCAGGCGATAACGATTCAAGAGCATGCCGCCTTCGCCGACGATAAAGACATCATCCGTGGTGCTGAAGAAGGCGAGGCGGTTTTTCGTTTTCGGATTCGTGGCATAGCCGAAGAACGTGGCCGGAACCGCAAGCGGCGGCGGTGGCGGAGGCTGCAACGGTCCGACAAACGCGCGGCGGTGCTCCTCGGCGTCCTTCGCTTTAATCTGCTCCGGGGTGGGCCGCGGCGGTCCGTACACGAAAATATTGTGATCGGCGCCTTTGTATTCGGCCTTGCGAACTTTATCGAGCTCATAAACGCGCAGCGCGGGATCTTCCACTTTCAACGGCTCGAATTTCGCATCGGGCGCCACCGCGATCGACCCGCGAACGGAGCCGCTGCGATTGAAGAAATACACAACAGCGAGCAGCCACGAGAGCCGGCGAGAATGTAGCGTTGTGTCTTCTGGGTCATGGCTCAGGTTCGGAAATAAGTCTTCAGCACCAGTTTCAAGTGCAACACTCCCGGTCTCAGACGAATCCAACCCCAGATCGCTCAAGAAGATAAAAATTCTGGAGCGCTCGAGGCCCTGCGATGTACTTCAGCACCGAGGCGTAGTCGCCTTCGACGGTTTCCTGAATCTGGATTTCGGTAACGCCGCGCTCCTTCAATTCAGGTGATCCTGAAAACGACGTGGACGAAGTTCTCAAGCCGGCCTTGCTGGCGATCTCGCCCAGATCGGCGACCAGCGAGGAATATCCGGCCGCTTGCCGGCGGCAATTGCTGCTCGTAAAATTCACCGGCCTGCTCGCCGACCTTGGGCATTTCCTTGCGAATGGACTCGCCGCGGGCGACATCGGCTTTCAAGAGCTTGTTCTTGGTCTCGAGCGCGGTACGCTGACGGCTCAAGTCGGTGGGATCGGTCTGGCGCAAGCTGCCAGAGAAGAATCGCCGAGGCCGAGATCCACCACCACGAGCGCACCGAGGCCGGCGAGAACCACGCGCTTCCATCCGCGAGATCGAGACATCCAGTTCATATGGTCGAATACCACGCTTCGAGCGCGATGACGATGTGGTCGCTGCCCGGCCCTTCTGGCTTCCTGCTTGTCGTTGTACTTTTCGTCGCTGACGCGAATGCCGCTGAAGACCTTTGATTGCGCGAGATTGTGCAGGAATTCCACTTCGGCCTGATCGTCCATCGCGCCGATGGTGAGCTTGATCAGAGCGCGGCCGCCTTCGAGGCGCGGGGCGATGCTGATGATGCGCACGCCGGGAGGAAGCGTTTTCTCAAGATCTTCGAAGATCTTTGGGCCACGGGAAGGTGCGCGCTTCGATCAGCGAGTTCAGGAAATTCGAGCGATCCAGAACTTTCTTCTCCTCGCGGCAAATCGAAATAAGCGGGCAAGATCCTGCTCTTTGACGGTTCCGGCCTCAATTTCCTTTCGATGCGGGAAATATCGGAGCGGATCGCGCGGTTGGCGCGCCAGGTGGAATAGGTTTGGTGGGAGAGAATGAAGAGAGCGATGAGCGCAACGATGCCGGCGAGACCGACACCGGCGATGAAGCGCCGGTTGTTCTCGAGTGGCGACGTCGCGAGATTGAGATTCAGCTTCATTGTGGCCGCTTCTTAAACGATGGTGTCATTTTCCGTTGGCCATCCAGCCGGCGAGCGCTTCCCCGCCCCGGGCGATCAGATCGTGAGCGTCGCTGCCGAGGGACCGCGACGTTTCTCCATCAGCTAACGGCAGCGCGGTGACCTTCAGTTCATCGGAAATCGCTGAACGAATGGCCTCTTCTCTTTCGCTGAATCCGGCGACAAGAACGCGATCGAGCTCGCCTCCCCAGGTGTCCTGATAGTAGGCCACCGCGGGAAAAATCTCGTCGAGGATCGAGCGAGCGTCAAAGTGCGTGGGATCGCCGCCGGCCATCTCGGTGGAACGATAAACGCAGAGATTGGGGCCGCGGACGATGGCGGTGGTGAGATTGGCACCGGCCACGCGGACGAGCATGGCGCCCGCGGATTCATCGAGTAGCGGCAAGCAGGCGAAAGTGGAGCTGAGGACCACGCCGGGCACGCCATCGGCAGCTTCGAGAGCCTCTTCGTATTCGCGGATGATGGATTTGCGCGCGACCGCGGCGATGACTTCGAGATTGCCCTCGCGACCTACCTGGCGCATGGAGGAGATCACCGTGTCGTCCACGTCGAAGGGCACGCTCTTCTTGAGTCGCCAGCGGAGAAGAGGCAGATATTCGTCTGCGCGGCGCGGCAAGTTTTCAAACGGAAGAATAAAAACGCGCACGGCAGGATCGGGAACGAGCAGGGCCATCATCTGGCCGCGGCCACCCACGCGATCCAATACGCGGCGCAGAGCGGAGCGGAGTTCTTCGCCGTTCACTACATTTGCATCGACCGGCGAAGGATGAACAGAGCCGGGCTCGAGACCTTCGACCCCGGCGGAATCGAGACCGCCGATAGCGGTCCAGCGCGCGGCGGAGACGTGATCGCCGGCAATTTCGCAGACGCTTGCGGGGTGCGGCATAGCATCGAGCCAGTTCGTAAACCGGCCGAACAGGCCTGCCTTGGGAGATGAGAGTGACGCGCCAGTGAGGCTACTCAAGGAAGGTCACCTTGTTGATTTCGCGGATGGTGGTGAGGCCGGCGCGTACTTTATCAAGGCCGGAGCCGCGCAGGAAGACCATGCCTTCCTCTTTTCCGGCGCGCTTGATTTCAGAAGTGGGGCGGCGCGCGATGATCATTTCGCGGATGCGATCGGAAAGATCGAGCAATTCGCAGATGGCGGTGCGGCCGTGGTAGCCCGTACCACTGCATTCGAGGCAGCCGGAGCCTTCGTAGAGCGGAACATTCGACCACTCATCGCGGATTCAGGCCGATTTCTTCGAGCTGATCGGGCGCGTAATGCACGGGCTTCTTGCAATGCTCGCAAATCACGCGCACCAGGCGCTGCGCCAGGATGCAGTTCAGCGCGGAAACGAAATTGTAGGGCTCGACGCCCATGTTGATGAAGCGGCCGATGACGTCGGTCACGTTGTTGGCGTGAACCGTGGTGAAGACCAGGTGGCCGGTGAGCGCGGATTGAATGGCGATCTGCGCGGTTTCCTGGTCGCGAATTTCGCCGACCATGATCTTGTCCGGGTCGTGGCGCAGGATGGAGCGCAAGCCGCGAGCGAAGGTGAGGCCTTTCTTTTCGTTTACCGGGAATCTGCGTGATGCCGCGGACCTGATATTCGACCGGATCTTCGATGGTGATGAATTTGTCTTCGTCGCTTTTGATTTCGTTGATGGCGGCGTAAAGCGTGGTGGTCTTGCCCGAGCCGGTGGGGCCGGTGACCAGCACCATGCCGTACGGCTCGCGAATGTAGCGGCGAAGATGCTTTAGCTCTTCCGGCGAGAAGCCGACGACATCGAGCGTCAAATTGCGGAATTTTTCGCTGAGCGTTTCTTTGTCGAGGACGCGAAGCACGGCGTCTTCGCCGTGAATCGAAGGCATGATGGAAACGCGGAAGTCGACGAAGCGGCCCTTGTAACGCACGCGGAAGCGGCCGTCCTGCGGGACGCGGCGCTCGGCGATGTCCAGTTCGCTCATGACCTTGATGCGCGAAAGAATCGTGGCGTGCCATTCCTTGCCGAGCGGGGCCATGGCGTGCTGCAGCACGCCGTCAATGCGGTACTTGACGACCACTTCGGTGTTACCGGTCTCGATGTGAATATCGGAGGCGCGGCGCTCGAGCGCGGTGAAGATTACGGTGTCCACGAGGCGCACGACGGGGCTGACGCCGGTGTCGCGCGTCAGCTTCTCCATGGTTATGTTTTCTTCGCTCTCCTCGTCTTCTGTTACGACCTGGAGCGTGAATCCTTCGGTGGCCTGATCGAGAACGCGCTGCGACTGCTCGGTGCGCTTGAGGATGTCGCCGATCTGAGTGGCGGTGGCGACTTTAATTTGCAGCTTCTTGCCGAGCAGCAGAGAAAGTTCGTCGTTCACCAGCACCTGGCTCGGATCGGAAACGGCGATGGCCAGCGAGTGGTCGTGGGCTTCGAGCGGCACGAAGTTGTAGCGGAACATCAGTTCGGCCGGAATGCTGCGGAAGAGCTCGGGATCGATGCGCTGGTCGCGCAGATCGATGAAGGAGCAGCGGTAGCGCTCCGCCAGGCGCTTGCTGCGCTCCATCTCAGCCGCGGGATCGGGCTGGTTCGGAGGGACCGGACTGCGATTTGTGGCGCCCATTCCTTCTTACCCCTGAACTGTCCCGGCGGTCAAAGAGAACATTGGCAGGTAGAGAGCAATCAAAATGAAGGCTATCACAGCGGCCATGATAACCAAAATTGCCGGTTCCACCCACGCAAGGATCGCCGTGAGTTTCAGATCGACTTCTTGTTCGTAAAATTCCGCGACGCTGGTGAGCATCGGGGCCAGGGCGCCTGATGCTTCGCCGACTTCGATCATTTCCAGAGCTAACTCGGGCATCACTTTCGTTTCCGCCAGCGTCGTGTGCAGCGGCTTGCCTTCGCGAACTTGCGCGGCCGCCTTGCGGACGGACGTGGAAATCAGCTTGCTGCCCATGGCGTCGGCGGCGGTGTCGAGCGCGGTGACCAGCGGCGAGCCACCGGCCAGCAGCGTGGAGAGGGTGCGCACGAATTGCGCGATCTGGGCCTTCAGCCAGATATTGCCGACAATCGGCACGCGCGGTTTGAGGCGATCGAGCACCAGAGCGCCGTGCTCGCTGCGCGCCCAGAAAAAGGTCAAGAGACCTACGAGCACCAGACCGGCGACGACGAATACGATGTAGTCGCGCAACGGCAACGAGATGGCCAGGACGATGCGCGTAATGGTCGGCAACTGCACGTTCAGCTCTTTATACAATTCGGCGAAGCGCGGAACGGCGAAAGTCACGAGATACGACAGTACGATGATGACCATCACAATCAGAATGCACGGGTAGATCAGCACGTTTTTCAAGCGACTGAAGAAGGAGCTGGTGGTCTTTTGGTAGGCGATGTATTGGTCGAGCACCGTGCTGAGGCTGCCGCTCTTCTCTCCGGCCATCACAGAGGTGGTATAGACGGCCGGAAAGACGGCCTGGGCGACGAGCGCTTCGGAGAGCAACGCGCCGGTGCGGACTCGCTCGCGTACATCTGCGAGAAGCGGGCGCAATCGCGGAGCGGCGGCGCGTTCGGCAAGCAGATCGAGCGCGGTGAGGATCGGAAGGCCGGCCTTGAGCAGCGTATTGAATTGCTGATTGAAGATCAGGAAGTCCTGGCCGCGGACGAGACGGCTGGAGCCCGAGCGGCGAAAGCGGCTGGCTAAGCCCAGATTTTGGCTGATGGAATAAACATAGAAGCCGCGCTCGGAGAGCCGGTGACGCGCTTCATTCTCCGAAAGAGCGGTTTCGACCTGCTCGAATACACGGCCGGTCGCATCTGCTATTTTGCAAACGTACTCAGCCATTAAGCGGCAGACTTCCTCAAGCTTGGATTTTTCCACAGGGTCAAAGTTTAGCACATCCCCGAGGCGCGGCATCCCGCAGCAGAGGGTGCTGCTGCGAGTACTGAAATAGCAGGCCGCGTGGCGCCGGGAGGCTGCGGCGCGTTTTCCGGGAGAATTGCCCACCTCTTGAAAGATGCCGTTGGAGGCGAAATCTTTGCCTCGGGAATTCGCGTTTATGCGTAAGAAGGTACTAGATAGCGCCGCTGTCTCAGTTCACTCCGAGCCTTTGGCCGGTATGTTACGGGCGGAATCGCAACGGCAATGGCACGACCCGCGGCGCAACCAACCGAGACGCGAACAGCCGCGGCACGGAGATGCCTGCCTCAGTGGATTCCCCGTGCCAGATCTTCGGCGTTCACTACATTCACTCCCGGCGGCGGATCGAAGTGAAATTTCGATTCTTCGAGCACGACATTCTCCTGCCAATTGCCGAAGCGGAATTCCGTCTCGGTATCGCCGGGCTCGCGGATCAGGACGCGAGTCAGGCGATAATGGGGATCGATTTCGAAGATAGAATTTGGCGGAACCCGGAGTGAATCGGAGGCGTCGGCGCGGATGACCGCGGCGGAGCAGCAGATCAATACGCGATCGCGCGGGTCGATTGCCGCTTCCGTGGGGGCAGCCTCAGTGGATGCCCCGCCCTGCGCGGAGCGCCTAGCAGCTCGATCTTCCCGCAGAGGCGGTCGAGATGGATTTTTCCGGTTAGCAGCGCCAAGGGCGTACGCCAATCATCGCTCTCCTTCAGCTTGGCGCGGCTGGCGGTGCGATCGGCGGGAACGTAGAGCCACACGTTACGTTCCATCCACGAGAAATAGCTTCGTCCGCGGGCGATTCGTACTCCCAGCGCATACGGCCGGGCTTGGAGAAATAGACCGTGCCGGATTCAGACTGTCCTGGCTGGCCCGATGCGCGATAGCGTTCGTAGAATTTCGCTTCGAGGGTGTGCGCGCGGGAGTAGCGCGCTTCGACGGCGCGGACGATGTCCTGCGCGTTTTGAGGGCGGCCGGAGAAAGCGAGCAGGCAGGCAAGGCAGATGGCCGAAGCGACTTCACTCTTCACAGCTCGTAATCAGCCGAGTATCGCGAAGGCTATGCAGTGTCTGCACGGACGCGGAGCTAGCCTGACTGCATTTTATGTCAGGAGCCGTGCAGCGATGGCCCGTGCGCGCTACTGCAGTGCTACTGAAGACGGAGCTTCGCAGGCCGCCGGCGTGGCAGCGTGAGCGCCGGAGGTATCGAAATGGATGATGCCGGGCTGATCGCTGCAGAAACTGCGATTGCCGGTGAAGCCGATGGTCAGACGGAATCGCGGTGACCACATACTGAAAGTAGCCAGGCTTCGAGCACGTGGGCGCCGTGCGGCCGGAGGTCCGAAGACGTTGTAAGCGTATTGATAGCCGCTCTTCTGATTCGGAGAATTCGTCAGCGTGGTATCAACCAGCTGCGCGAAATCGCAAGTGGAAGAATTGCCGCCCGGGCCACCAAAGGTTGCCAGGTCCGGCGGAAATCCATTGTTCCAGGTGGAGTTGTAAACCACTGCCGCGGTGGTGATGGTACGAAGATTTTCTGCCGCCGAAGCTTCATTGGCGGACATGCGCGCTTTCAGAAGATTGGGAATGGCGATCGCGGCGATGATGAGGATGATGGCCACGACGATGAGAAGCTCGATTAGCGAGAATCCGCGGGCGCTACGCTCAGTTTGTTCGCCGTTGCCGAGTTGGAGTTGGCTGCGCATGTTGATCTCGTATCTTTCCGGCCGCCTATTGCCTCTATTCACCGAAGAAAACGAACGGGGAGAAAGTTCAAGCTTTCTCCCCGCTCCGTAGTAAAACTCAACTACTGAAGGGCTGGCAGAGCTTCGCAAGCCGTATCGGTACCCAGTGCCGCGCCGCCGGTGGTCCGAACGTGAATGACGCCCGATTCGTCGCTGCAGAAGGTGCGGTTGCCCGTGGCGTTCACGGTCAGAGGCACCGCGTTCGAAACGTACGTGCTCGCGCCTGCGTTGGCGCAACCCGTGGCCGCAACCTTCAAAATACCCAGCGCGGTGTAAGAAACGGTGTAGCCGCTCTTCTGGCCGGTGGTGGTCAAGGTCGTGTCCAACAAGTTCGACAGCATCGCAACTTCCCGGAGGTGCGCCACCGAAGTGGGCAAAGTCCGGCGGGAAGCCGTTGTTATAGGTCGATTGATAGGTCACCGCTGCGGTGTTCATGGTGCGCAGCGTGCCGACAGCCGAGGCCTCGTTGGCCGCAATGCGGGCCTTCAAGAGGTTCGGAATTGCAATCGCCGCGATGATCAAAATAATCGCCACGACGATCAAGAGCTCGATCAGCGAGAAACCCTTCTGACTCTTCTTCATCTTCTCTCCTTGTAGATTCCAGCTTGAACATCCAGCTAAAGCGCTTCGCGGGCTGACTCGCTGGTGTCATGCCTGTGTAAGTGCAAGCTGGCTTGCCAGCTTGCCATCCCGTTCTGCATATCGTTTCCAATCTGCGTAACTTCTTGGTATACAAAGGTTTCCGCGAACTTAGTGCATTCGCGTTGGCCGATTCCCTGTTTGCCACCGCGCGGACCGATTCCGAAACTGACAATTTTTGTCGACAGAAAACGCCATTCCGTAGCATCCCGGCATGAAGCTCTACTCGAACGACGGCAGCACCTGGGGCAATTGCGGCTTCGAACATCACGAGAATATCCGTTGGTGGATGCGATCCATTCGGCAGCGCGGAGCGAACGTCCAACATGATTGTGACCTTTCTAATTATGACAGCGTGCAATCCAGTTCACAAGAACTGCGGAAGTGCGGTGTCCGAATCGTAACCGCGGCTGGAATTACCCCGGAAGGCACTCCGCCCCGGCAACGAGTTCGTGAATTGCGTGTCCCTAAGACTGCGCCCCTAAAAATGCGAAACGGGGAGGAAGCCGAAGCTCCCTCCCCGAATCCCGCATGAGACTAGGTTTTGTTTACTGCAGAGCTGCAAGAGCTTCGCAGGCCGTATCGGTACCGACTGCCGCGCCGCCGGTGACATCCACGTGGATGACGCCTGATTCGTCGCTGCAGAAGGTGCGGTTGCCCGTGGCGTTCACGGTCAGAGGCACCGCGTTCGAAACGTACGTGCTCGCGCCTGCGTTGGCGCAACCCGTGGCCGCAACCTTCAAAATGCCCAGCGCGGTGTAAGAAAGGGTGTAGCCGCTCTTCTGGCCGGTGGTGGTCAAGGTCGTGTCCAACAGGTTCGAAGCATCGCAGGTTCCCGGAGGTGCGCCACCGAAGTGGGCGAAGTCCGGCGGGAAGCCGTTGTTATAGGTCGATTGATAGGTCACCGCTGCGGTGTTCATGGTGCGCAGCGTGCCAACTGCCGAGGCCTCGTTGGCCGCAATGCGGGCCTTCAAGAGGTTCGGAATTGCGATCGCCGCGATGATCAAAATAATCGCCACGACGATCAAAAGCTCGATCAGCGAAAAACCCTTCTGACTCTTCTTCATCTTCTCTCCTTAAAAATTTAGACAGTTAACAAGAACTCTTCGGGCTCCCTGGCGGGGGTGCCACAGCTACAGGTTGCAAGTAGACTGCCAGAATCCGCTCTAGTTCCAGTACTAGCTTTAAGGCGCTGGAAGTTACTCATTATGAGCGGCTTATAAGTCGGCTCTGGGGCGTGCGCAGATATTACATTCCCTGCGCCAGGTTCCCGGTCGCGGAAATCGACACTTTGCGTCACACGCAACCGCCCCGCTGCGGCAAGTGCCCCTCAATCTGACATTTACGGTCCATCCGGGCCTCAAGGGTTTCGCTCTCAGAGGGAAATCGGTCATCCGGCAGAAAACATGAGGAAAATCCACTGGTTGAGTGGCAGACTGCGGCTCTAAACGCCGTGCTTCTTGGCGTAGTGCCGGAACGACCGGTAGCTCATCTTCAGCAATTCCGAAGCGCGCACGCGTACGCCGCCGCTGCTTTCCAGCGCGGCCAGGAGGTATGCTCTCTCGATCTCGCCGATCTTCTGCTCCAAGTCCATCCCGCCTTCGGGCACCAAGAGGTCGCGGGCGACCGGCTTCAAATCCGGGCGATGCTCCTGGTAATAGCGCGTGATGCGCTCGGGCAGGCCTTCGACCGTGATCCACCGGGCGGTTTCAAGGGCCACGGCACGCTCAATCGTATTTTCGAGTTCGCGAACGTTGCCGGGCCAGTCGTAGGCCTCGAGGCGCTCCATGGCCTTGGGCTCGATGGCTTCGACGGCCTTCGACATAGACTTGCGGTAACGATCGAGGAATGACCGGGCCAGCAGCGGAATATCCTCGCGGCGCTCGCGCAGCGGCGGGAGATGTATGGGAATCACGCTCAGCCGGTAATAGAGGTCTTCGCGGAAGCGGCCCTCGGCGATTTCCTTCTCGAAATCCTTATTCGTGGCGGCGATCACGCGGACATCCACGTCGTGCTCTTCCGTGCTGCCGAGCGGCCGCACTTTTCCTTCCTGCAGCACGCGGTAGAGCTTCACCTGCATGGTGAGACTCATGTTTCCGATCTCATCCATGAAGAGCGTGCCGCCATGAGCTGCCTGAAAAAGTCCGCGGCGATTTTCCGCCGCTCCGGTGAACGCGCCTTTCATGTAACCGAAGAGTTCGGATTCGAGCAGCGTCTCGGGGAACGCGCCGCAATTGATGGTGATGAACGGTTTTTTCGCGCGCGCGCTATTTTCGTGAATGGCGCGCGCAACCAATTCCTTTCCGGTTCCGCTTTCGCCGGTGATGAGCACGCGGCTAGTCTGCGGCGCGATGGTTTGAATGAGGTCGAAGATTTCGCGCATCTTCGGGCTTGTGCCGATGATGTGATCGAGTCCCGTGAGACGGCGTATTTCGCGACGGAGTATGCCGGTCTCTTTTTTCAGCTCGATGCTCTCGGAGATCTTGGCGACAGCCTGGCGCAGTTCGTCGATGAGCGTATCGCCCTTGACTACGTAGCGGTCGGCGCCAAAATTCACGGCGTCAATGGCCGTGCCGAGCGTGGGCACGCCGGTGATCAAGAGAAAAACGGATTCGGGAGAAACCTCGCGCGCGTAGCGGAGCAAATCCACGCCGCTCATGTCGCGCATATTGATGTCGGAAACGATGATGTCGAAGAGCTGCGTTTCCAGGCGGCGCTTGGCCTGCTCGCCGCTCGAAGCCAGCTCGACACGATGACCATCCTTGCGAAAGGTAATCTCGAGAAGTTCGCAGATGGAGCGCTCGTCGTCAACCACCAGCACGTGGGCCATGGTCTCAGCCCTGCCCTCACGGTTTCGATGGCGGCTTCCGCTTCGGCCGCGTGCGGAGCTCCCGTTGAGGCTTTGCGACGGCCGCGGCCCATCTTCGGCAGCTCGATGGTGAATTCCGCGCCCTGACCCTTTTCGGAGATCCAGATGGATTCGTCCACCGTGCGCCTGCACGATTTGATAGACGATCGCGAGGCCCAGGCCCGTGCCTTCGACGAAGCTTGATTGAAACGGCTCGAAAATCCTGGCGGCTTCCGACGGATCGATGCCGATTCCCGTATCGCGAATGGAAATCCGCATCCAGACGGCTTCCGCTTCCAGATTGATGGTGATCGTGCCGCCATTGGGCATGGCGCGCACTGCGTTGTTCAACAGATTCCAGAAAACCTGCTTGAGGCGATTGCGGTCCACACGCGCTCGAACCACGGCGTTGCTGTAGCGCCGGTCAATCCGGTAGGTGCTGTCGAATTCGGGCTGATGCTCAAAAAGCATCAGCGTTTCGTCCAGCAGCGCGACCACATTCTGATCGCTAAATTCGTAATTCTTCTCGCGCGAATATTCCAGAAAATCGGTAATGATCTGATTCAGCCGCTGCGATTCCCGCGAGACGATCTGCACCAGCCGTTGATCGTCGTCGTCGAGGGGCGCGAGCCGAGCAAGTGCTTTCAGTGCGCCGGTCATCGCCGAAAGCGGTTGGCGAATTTCGTGGGCGATGGCCGCCGAGAGCCGTCCCAAAGCCGCCATGCGGTCCTGCACGGCAACCTCATGCTCGAGGCGCTTCAGCTCGGTCAAGTCCTGAAAATTGAAAACGTATCCGCTCAACTGATTCTGCCCGGTGCGCAGAGGAGAAATGGAAATGCCCAGGAAGCGCACCACGCCGTACGGCGTTCGACATTCGACTTCCTTGCGCAAAGCCAGAGGCGTGCCGCGTTCGTCCATTTCGATCGGCCAAAAGCCCGGAAATATGTCGCGCACGTGCGTGGCGCGATTGGGACCGTCCCCGCGCCCGGTGATTTCGGCTCCGGCGCGATTCATCACCACGATGCGGCCTTCGAGATCCACGGTGAGCAAGCCGCCGCGCATGGAACGGATGATGTCTTCGTTGAAGGCCTGCAGGTCTTTGATCTCTTCCCGTTTCTCTTCGAGCTCGAATCCTTTATGCCGCAGAGAAGCCGAGAGGATCGAACCGAGATAGGCAACGCCGAAAAACGCGAAAAGATTGGTGGCCAGCCAAAATTCCAAGCCGCGCGGACTCAGAACGGAGGAGGTATTCCGCGGGATGATGTTGTAATAAGCCATTTCCACGACCGCGCCGAGCAGCAGGAAACTTCCGGCAGCCGTCAACATGGCCCCGCGGCGCGAAAAAAGAATGGCGCCCATGAGCACCACAAGCAGATACAGCGAAGTGAAATAGCTATCGTGCGCAGCCGGTGGCGTAGACCACCGCCGAAATCATGATCGCGTCGCAGGCGATTTGCAGAGGCGCATGCCAAGTGGCGCGAGGCAGCCAGCGCAGCAAAATTACGAAAAAGATCGCCAGCGAATACCAGAGGACGACGGTGGGAGCGAAAAACTTGGTAGGCAGTGCGAGATGCGTGACGTCGCGCACGAAAATTACCAGCGCGACCAGCGAAGTAATAATCAGGAAACGAACGCGGCCCAGCCACGGCAGCCATTCGCCCGTATTGTGAGAGAGTTCCATGCGTTTCCCACGGGCCGGGCGCTCTGGCCCGCACGGAACTCGGCTTCCAGTCCCGCCAGCCGACGCCGCGTCCGCCCCCCAATAGTCTCAGCCTGACCGGGGAATGCGCGCGGTGCGGCTTCCCCGGCCCTGGAAACGATTCCCCGCTCGCTTATCCCGACAGCTTGGAAATCAGGGAGAAGAGCGGCAGGTAAAGCGATACGACGATGCCGCCGACGACCACGCCAAGAAACAGAATCATGGCCGGCTCGAGAAGAGTGAGCATGTCTTTCACGGCGACGTCCACTTCGTCTTCGTAGAAGTCCGCGATTTTCTGCAGCATGGCGTCCATCGCGCCGGTCTGTTCGCCGACGCCGATCATCTGCGTGACCATGCCCGGAAACACGTCGCTTTCCTTCAGCGGATCGACCAGCGAGCGTCCCGCCTCGACGGCCTTGCGAGTGTTAGTGATGGCCTTTTCGATGACCGCGTTGCCTGCCGTGCGCGCGGTGATATCGAGCCCTTCGAGAATGGGAACACCGCTCGAGATCAAGCGTGCCGAGCGTGCGCGTAAAGCGCGCCACAGCGATCTTGCGCAGCAGCATGCCGATGACTGGGCACTTTCAAGATCACCGTGTCGATCAGCCACGCGACCTTGCGGCGTCTTGTACCACCACGCCAAGGCCGCTCACCGATACCGACGAAGACTACGAAGAGCAGGAAGCCGTACCAGCTTCCGATGAACTGGCTGAGTCCGATGACGATGCGCGTCGGCAGCGGCAGCTCGGCGCCCAATCCGTTGAACAAGGTGACGAAAATCGGGACGACCTTCCACAGCAAGCAGAGGTGATGACCATGGCCGCGATGCTGATAACGGCCGTCGGATAAATCAAAGCCGATCGCACGGCGCGCTTCAACTTGTACGTTCTTTTCGATGTACGTGGAAAGCCGCTGGAGAATGGTGTCGAGAATACCGCCCGTCTCTCCCGCGTCCACCATGTTGTAGTAGAGCGCGTCGAAAACTTTGTCGTATTGCTTCAGCGAGGCGGAAAGCGTGGCGCCGCCTTCGACCGAGGCGCGCACGCCGGTGAGCACCTTCTGAAAGGTCTTGTTCTCCTGCTGGTTGGCCAGAATCTCAAGGCACTGCACCAGCGGAAGACCTGCGTCGATCATCACCGAGAACTGCCGCGTGAAGACGGCGAGTTCCTTGGCGTCAACGCCGGTCCCGAAGGTCGGGATGTTGAATTCCCGGCCTTTCTCCGACATCTTCGAGACGTTGACCTGTTCCCGCCGCAGCATGGCCGCCAGCTCGGTCTTGTTCGCCGCCACGCGCTCGCCGGAAACCACGTTGCCGGTGCGATTCGTTCCCCGAAAGGTATAGACTGGCATTTCCTTCCTCCTTGATTCCCAAGCGCGCTATTAGCGCCGAACTGGTGTGCGAATTCCGCCGGCGGGCGGCGAAGTGACTCCGCGATTGATCAAATCCTGCAACTCGTCGGGATTCGATGAGCGCATCAACGCCACTTCGAGAGTAATCAGCTTCTGGAAATAGGCGTTGGCCAGACTCTGGTTGAAGGTCTGCATGCCGGTGACGCCGGTTCCGGTCTGCATCGCCGAATAAATCTGGTGAATTTTGTCTTCGCGGATCAGGTTGCGGATGGCGGCATTGGGCACCAGAATTTCCATGACCATGACGCGGCCGCGGCCGTCCACGCGAGGCAGCAACGATTGGCAAAGGATGCCTTCGAGCACCATGGAAAGCTGCGCGCGAACTTGCGGCTGCTGGTGCGCCGGGAAGACGTCCACGATACGGTTGATGGTGGAGACGGCGGAGTTCGTGTGCAAAGTCGCGAAGGTCAAGTGTCCGGTCTCGGCGATGCGCAGCGCGGACTCGATGGTCTCGAGGTCGCGCATTTCGCCGATGAGCACCACGTCGGGATCCTCGCGCAAGCGCGGCGCGCAGCGAGTTCGCGAACGAATGCGTGTCCGAGTGAATTTCGCGCTGGTTGACCAGGCACTTCTTGTGGTTGTGCAGAAACTCGATAGGGTCTTCGATGGTGATCATGTGCTCGTCGCGCTCGCTATTGATCTTGTCGAGCATGGCGGCGAGCGTGGTGGACTTGCCCGAGCCGGTGGGGCCGGTGACCAGCACCAGTCCGCGCGGCTTGTCGCACAAGCACTTTCACCACCTGCGGCAATCCGAGCGCTTCGAAGCCCTTGATCTCCCACGGAATGGTGCGGAAGACAGCAGCCACGGCGCCGCGCTGATGGAAGATGTTGCCGCGGAAGCGCGCCAGGCTCTTCAAGCCGAACGAGAAGTCCAGCTCGAGACTTTCCTCCAGTCGGTGCTTCTGCGCGTCGGTGAGCACGCTATAGGCCAGCGCCTTCGTGTCCGCCGCCGTGAGAGGCGGCATGTCGAGCGGGCGCAGCTTTCCGTGCACGCGGATGCGCGGTGGACTGTTGGTCGAAAGATGAAGGTCGCTGCCTCCCATCTCGATCATTTTCTTCAACAGCTCACTCAGTGTGATTCCGGCCATGGCAGTTCCTCTCTTCTTACAGCACAGTCTCGCGAAGCACTTCGTCCATCGTCGTCTGTCCGGTGGCCATCTTCGTCAGTCCGCTCTTGCGCAGGGTGATCATTCCCATCTCCAGCGCTTTCTTTCTTCAATTCCAGGGCCGAAGCGCCGACCAGGATCAGTTCCCGAAGCTCATCATTGATTTCCATCACTTCGTACAAACCGACGCGGCCTTTGTAGCCGGTGTTGTTGCAAGTGGTGCAACCGCGGCCGTGAAATACCTGCGTCGTCTTCGCTTCTTCGGGCGTGTATCCGGCATCCGTCAGAGCCTGCGGCGGGAGCGGATTCGGCTCCTTGCACGCGACGCAGATGCGACGTACCAGGCGCTGCGCGCAAATCAGGTTGACCGACGTAGCCACCAGGAACGGCTCAATACCCATGTTCATAAGGCGGCTGATGGTCGAGGGCGCGTCGTTGGTGTGCAGCGTCGAAAGCACCAAGGTGGCCGGTGAGCGCCGCTTTCACGGCGATTTCGGCCGTCTCGAAGTCGCGGATTTCGCCGACGAGGATGATGTTGGGGTCTTGGCGAAGGAAAGCGCGCAGGGCCGAAGCGAAGTTCAGCCCGATCTGCTCCTTCATCTGCACCTGGTTGATTCCGGCCAGTTGGAATTCGACAGGATCCTCGGCCGTCATAATGTTCGTTTCGGGTGTGTTGAGCCGCGCGACCGAAGAGTAGAGCGTGTTGGTTTTTCCGGAACCGGTCGGGCCGGTGACCAGCACCATGCCGTACGGCTTCAGAATCGGCGTTCGAATTTGGCCAGAGACTCGGGTTCGAATCCGAGCTTGGTCATGTCCAGACCGCAGATTTTCTTTGTCGAACAACCGCATGACGACTTTCTCGCCGAACAGACGTGGGAACAGTCGAAACGCGGAAATCGAGTTCCTTCTTCTTTCCCTCTCGCACGTACTTGATCATGATGCGGCCGTCTTGCGGCAGCCGCTTCTCGCTGATGTCCAGCTTGGCCATGATCTTCACGCGGCTGGTGATGGCGTCTTTCAATTTCAGGGGCGGCGCCATCACGTTTTGCAAGAATGCCGTCAATGCGGAATCGGACGCGGTATTCCTTTTCGTAAGGCTCGATGTGAATGTCGCTGGCGCCCCGCTTCACGGCGTCGGTCAGCACCAGGTTCACCAGCTTGATGATGGGCGCTTCGTCGGCCGCCCTTTCGAGAGCGGCCAGGTCCATCTCCGCTTCTTCGGCCGCCAATTCCATCTCGGTTTCATCGCCGGCCAGGTCCTTCATGACCTTGTCGAGCTCTTCGCCGGCCTCGACGGAGCCGTAGAACTTCCCAATCGCCTCGGTAATCGCCGTTTCCGAGGCCACCACCGGCTCGACGTTGAAGCCGGTCATGAACTTGATATCGTCCATGGCGAAGACGTTGGTCGGATCCGTCATCGCGATGGTCAGAGTCGAGCCTACGCGCGAAAGCGGCACGATCTGGTAGCGCACGGCGGTCTCTTGCGGCACCAGCTTGATCACCGAGGGGTCCACTTCGTAAAATCTCAAGTTGATTGACGGCACGCCGTACTGGCGCGAGAGCACTGCGGTGATGTCTTCGTCGCTCACCAATCCCATCTTCACCAGGCAAGTTCCTAGCCGGCCCGCCATTCTTCTTCTGATAGTCGAGCGCCTGCTTCAGCTGATCCGCAGAGATCAGGCTGTCCTTGACCAAAATGTCGCCAAGCCTGGAAGACACGCCACCACCCCAGCGGCAAACTTTGCCGGATACAAAAGGCTAGCACGCGCGACGAGTCAGAATGGGAACCGCTTCTGCCCATCGTCATGTAACAGGCAACACCCTGTACCAAAGTACAGCTGTGTCCGATCGGTCCAGTGGCTGGCTTGACTTGCCGTGCAGGCGTCGCTATCTTCGCTTGTAAATGCAGGCGAGCGCGTTGCACGTTGCTGAAAGTAACCTTCCGGTGACCTCAGGACATAAATCGGCACCCGAGCGACAAAACTTGCCTCCTGTGCGCGAGTACTATGAAGGCTCTCCACAGTGCTGGGACCGCAGCATTGGTGGCCGGCGAAGACTCAATTTGAGATTGTTGCCGGAGCGATCCTTACGCAGAATACGTCGTGGTCGAACGTAGAGAAGGCCATCTCGAATTTGCGCGCGGCGAAGATGCTCCGCCACGAAGCGATTTTGAAAGTGCCGATGGCCCGGCTTGCGCGGCTCATCCGGCCGTCGGGTTACTTTCGGCAGAAAGCAAAGAAGCTGAAGGCCTTCTGCACGTTTCTTGAGGCGGGCTATGGCGGATCGCTGGCGGAGATGTTTAAAACTCCGACCGCCGAGCTTCGCGAGAAGCTGTTGGGGGTCTTTGGTATCGGGCCGGAAACTGCGGACTCCATCCTGCTTTATGCCGGAACGCATCCGGTGTTTGTCGTGGACGCTTACACTAAAAGGATCCTGCAGCGGCACGGCTGGGTGCACGAGAGACTAGCTATGATGAGCTACAGAGCCTGATTCAATCCGATATGCCGCAGGAAGCTACGCAGTACAATGAATTGCATGCGCTTTTTGTGCAGGTGGGTAAGAATTGGTGCGTGGCCGCGAGGCGCGCTGCACCGAATGCCCGCTGGAGAGTTCTGAAGGAGAGCCGTTGAAGCAGCGCTCGTGGACGCGAAAACTGTGGCTCGCCGTCGGCGGGCTGTCCATTGTGCTGCTTGCGGCCACGATCTTCACGCTGGGCTCGCTGCGTGCGCCCGTTCATCCCGAGCAGGGTAATTCGCTTGTAATTCTCTTCGCCCTGTCCACGTTCGTCTTCGTCGCGTTTCTCGTGTTCGGGCTTGTGCTGCTGCGCAGCCTTCTGCGGCTGTGGAACGAACGCAAAGCCGGACTGCTTGGCTCGCGTTTCAAGACCAAGATGGTCTTCGGAGCCATGGGCGTTTCGCTGTTGCCGCTCGTCTTCCTTTTCATGTTCAGCTATTCGCTGGTGAACCGAACGCTGAATCTCTGGTTTCCGAAGCCGCTGGAAATCGCCAACGCGGAGAGCCAGAAGCTGTTGAATGAATATTCGCGCGAACTGCACGAGCGGCTGAACCTGCGAGCGGCGCGGCTGGCGCCTACTCTCGATTCCCGCGGCGTAAAAGCGATCCTTGATCAATCGCAAGGCGGGACTGCTCTTCCTCTTGATGCCATCTGGATTGCCGACACAAATAACGGAATCGCGCAAGCCGCGCCTTCTGCCCTCGCGGATGGCCACTTGCGCTTCGCGCGCGCTTTGCCCTCGAACGTGGAGGTTTGGCAGACGGATGCCGACGCGTTTATTACTGGCTCAGCGCCGGTTTCGGGAGGAAATCTTTACGTCGGCCGCAAGCTGGGTCCCGGCTTCCTCGCGAGCATTGCCACGATCGAAAGCCAAACGCGCGATTACGAGCAGCAGCGCCGGCAAATTCGAATTTACAAGAATCAGATTCTGTCTGGCGCTCCTGCTCATTACTGTTCTGCTGCTCTCGTCGACCACCTGGGTCGCACTCTTTCTCGTCCAAGCAAGTCACAGTGCCGATTCAAGCGATGGCTGAGGCCACGCAAGAAGTGGCGCACGGAAATTTCGATCATCGTGTCTCGGATACTCAAGCGCAGGACGAATTGGGAACGCTGGTCACTTCATTCAACGAAATGACTGCGCAGCTCGGCGAAGGCCGCCGCCAGATCAACGAGTTCACCAGCCAACCTCCAGCAGGCATTCGAAGAGCGCGACCGCCGCCGAAAATTGATGGAAGCGATTCTCGAGAATATTCCCACCGGCGTGCTCTCGCTCGACGCCGACGGCGGAATCTCGCGAGTCAATTCCGCGGTGGTGGCCATCTTTCGGTGAGCACGCGCGCGAAGCCCGCACGCCTGAGCGATCTATTCGGCGACGAAGCCTCGCGGCCGGTACTGGCCTTGATGCGCCGCTCGCTGCGAATGGGCGTCGCCTCGCGCGAAATCGAAATCGCGGCATCGGGACGTCTGGTGCGCGCCGCCGTCACGGTCAGCTCACTCGGCACGCGCCGCTCGAATCCCGGATTCGTCGTGGTGATCGACGATCTCTCGGAACTTCTGCGCGCGCAGAAAGCGGCCGCCTGGCAGGAAGTAGCGCAGCGCATCGCGCACGAAATCAAGAATCCGCTCACGCCGATCATGCTTTCGGCGCAGCGTCTGAAGCGATTCCTTGAGCGCGCCGAGCCGGCCGTGCCGAATCGGAACTTGGATCGCTCGGTCGCCGAATGCTCCGGGCCTGATCGAACGCGAAGCGCACACCCTCGAATCGCTGGTTCACGAATTCTCGCAGTTCGCGCGCTTTCCCGTCCGCGCGCCTGGTGCCCTCGGACATCAATTCAATCGTGTCCGGCGCGCTCGCACTCTTTCAGGGCCGCCTCGACGGCGTCACGCTCCACACGGACCTCGCTCCCACTCTCCCTGCCGTGAAACTGGACGAAGAACTCCTCCGCAGAGTGATGGTGAACTTGATCGATAACGCCGCGGAAGCGATGGAAGACTCGAAGTTGCGACGTCTTGCGGTGATCACGCGGCTGCGCGAAGAAGGCGACGCGGTAGAAGTCGAAGTCTCCGATACCGGCCACGGAATTTCGCCCTCCGACAAGGAGCGCCTGTTTCTCCCGCATTTTTCCACCAAAGAGCGCGGCACGGGTCTCGGCCTGGCCATCGCCAGCCGTATTATTTCGGAGCACAATGGTTCTTTGCGCGTGGAAGATAACGAGCCAGTCGGCTCGCGTTTCATCATTCGATTCCCGGCAGCCGAGAGTAGCCGCCGTGGCAGCCAGCGCAACTCCAGCGGCGAAAGACGGGGCCCATTGACAAACTGACCGGCGACGGGCGCACCGATTGATTCGCGGAAAAATAGAACTCCCAATGCCCGCATCCATCCTAATCGTTGACGACGAAATCGGAATCCGCGAATCGCTCGACTTCCCTTCTGCGCGATGAGCACTACGATGTTGATTCCGCGCCGTCCGGCGAAGATTGCCTTCGCCTGATCGAAGAACGTCATTTCGATCTGATTCTCCTCGACGTCTGGCTCGAAAAAATGGACGGCCTCGCCACGCTCGAAAAAATCAACGAGTTCGACTCCCCGCCCATGGTGCTGATGATTTCCGGCCACGCCAGCATCGAGACCGCCGTCCGCGCCACCAAACTCGGCGCGTTCGATTTTCTCGAAAAGCCGCTCTCGCTCGAAAAAACCGTCCTGGCCATCCGCAATGCCCTCGATTTTCGTGCGCCTCGAATCCGAAAATCGCCGCCTGCGCGCCGAACTCGAGCAGCGCCACCAAATTCTCGGCAATAGCGTGCCGATGAAAGCGCTGCGCCAGCAGATCGCGCTCACCGCGCCCACCAACGGCCGCGTGCTCATTTACGGCGAGAGCGGCACTGGCAAAGGAACTGGTCGCCCGCGCTCTGCATGCGCAAAGCTCGCGCGCCTCGAATCCCTTCGTCGAAGTTGAACTGCGCCGCCATCCCCGAAGAACTGATCGAATCGGAACTCTTCGGCCATCGCAAGGGCAGCTTCACCGGCGCGAGCGACGACAAACTCGGCAAATTTCAGGCGCCGACGGCGGCACTCTTTTCCTCGATGAAGTCGGCGACATGAGCCTGAAGACGCAATCGAAAGTCTTGCGCGCGCTCGAAGAACAGCGCGTCGAATCGATCGGCTCGAATCAGACCGTGCGCGTGGACGTGCGCGTGATCGCGGCCACCAACAAAAAACTTGAAGAAGAAATCGCCCGCAACGCTTTCCGCGAGGATCTTTTCTACCGCCTGAACGTGATTCCGTTCACCGTCCCGGCGCTGCGCGAACGCGCCGAGGACATTCCCATCCTCGCCGCGCATTTTCTTTCCGAATTTTGCCGCTCCTATGGCAAGCGCCAGAAAGAACTCGACGCCCGCCGCCTACGAAGTGCTTTTGCAATATCCGTGGCCGGGAAACGTCCGCGAGCTGAAAAATCTGATCGAGCGGCTGGTGATCATGAGTCCGGGTCTGCGCATCGAGCCGCATCACCTTGCCGCCCGAGATTTTCCGCGGCGCCTCCAGCAGCCCGCACCGGCCGTACGGAAGCCTCCAGGAAGCACGCTCGGCCTACGAGCGCGAATTCGTTCTGCGGAAGCTGGAAGAGAATCGCTGGAATATGACGCGCGCGGCCGCCGCTCTGGGTCTCGGATCGCAGCCATCTTTATCGCAAGATGAAATCGCTGGGGATCGCCGGTCTAGTGCCGGAGTCTGAGCGAGCGCACGAACTAGCGGACGCTCGGCGCTTTACTTCCTCGGTTTCGTCCCGCTGAGGTTGTTCCAATTGATGATGCCAATCCAAGCTGCCGAACCATGCCGGACTTTTGCCGCCAATTGGCTGCACCTTCACGAATAATTCGAGGAAGACTTTGACGCCGAGAAGCCCTTCGATTTCGATGCGTGCTTCGGTGCCGACCTTTTTCAGCATCTCGCCGCGCTTTCCGATCACGATTCCCTTCTGGCCTTCCCGCTCCACGTAAATCGTCGCGCGAATGCGCACCAGCTTGTCCGATTCTTCGAACGTATCGATGGCCACGGCAACCGAGGCCGGCAACTTCTTCATGCGTGGCGGCAATTAATTTCTCGCGGATCAATTCGCTGGCCAGAAATCGCTCGGGCTGATCGGTGAATTGATCCACCGGAAAATAGGCGGGATGCTCTGGCAGATACGAAATCCAGGTCTTCACCAGATCGGGCAAGCCGTCGCCGGTCAAAGCCGAGATCGGCACGATCTCCGCAAAATCCCGCAACGCAGCGGTAGCGGTCAATCAACGGCAGCAACTTCTCCTTCGCGAATGCGATCCACTTTATTCAGCAGCAGGAAGACGGGCCCGCGAAATTGCGCAATCCAATCGAGCGTCAGATCGATCATTCGCCCCGAAATCGACGACGGCATCCACGATCAGCGAGAGCACGTCAATTTCGTCGATGGCCTGCTTTGCCTCGCTCATCATCTGCCGGCTGAACGCATTCCCGGCGCGATGAATTCCCGGAGTATCGATGAGCACGATCTGCGCATCCTCGCGATTCACAATTCCCTGAATGCGATTGCGCGTGGTTTGCGGCTTCGGCGAAACGATCGCCACTTTGCGCCCGACGAGCGTATTGACCAGCGTGGATTTTCCTGCGTTCGGACGGCCGACGATGGCGATAAATCCGGATTTAAACGCCATCAGTGATTCACCTCAGATGCTTCCGAGCATAAGACTGCAGCGTCATCTCAAACCGTCCTGCGATTGCGCTCGCCCCAGCCGACGCCGCGCGCGCAGCCGCAGCACCTTGCGCTGATTGGCTTCCAGCACTTCGAATTGCAAGCCGTCGTAATCAATCTTCTCTCCCGATCGCAGGCACGTGGCCCGACCACGCTATTCAAAAGCCCCGAGAGCGTAGCGGCACCGGCATTCTGCTGCGTCACTTCGATTTCAATTCCGAAAAGTTCCTTCAATTTCTCCACCGAGACGCTTCCGCGCAATACCAGGCTGCCCGAAGGCTCGCGCACCACGTCGGGCGCCGGCGCGCGGTCTTCGTCTTCGATCTCGCCGATAATTTCCTCGACGAGGTCTTCGACGGTCACAATTCCGGCAACGAGTCCATATTCGTCGATGACGATCGCGATCTGTTCGCTCTTGCGCCGCATTTCCTTGAGCAACTCCGAACCGAACTTCGTTTCCGGGACAAACATCGGCCGGCGCATCAATTCGCGAACCGTGCGCTGCCCCGCCTCCCTTTCGGGAACCTTCAAAATATCGCGCGCGAAAACAAGGCCAACCATGTCGTCGAGATTCTTCTCGTACACCGGAATGCGCGAAAATTTCGACTCGACAAATAGATTGCGCAATTGTTCGAGCGAGGCGGAGCGCAGAGATGGCGATCACGTCGGGCCGCGGCGTCATCACTTCGCGGACGCGCTTGTCGCTGAACTCGACCACCTGCTCGATCATGCGCGCCTCATCGTGCTCCAGAATCCCCTCTTCCGTGGCGGCTTCCACGAGCGCTTCGATGGCTTGCTGCTCGGGCTCAGGAGCGCCGTGCTCGCTATCTTCGTCGGTGATATTAAGGAACGACACGACCAGATCCAGAATCGCGTACACCGGCCAGACCGCCCACAGGAACACGCGAATTGCCGGGACCAGCGGCGCGCACCATCGCCCCGAGGCCCGCGCCACCAGCACGTAGGGAATGAATTGCATCGCGAGAACGACTTCGATGCCCAGGAACGACACCATCTGCACCGCGATTTCCCACGTGCCGGGCACGAAGAACAACACGCCCCGCGCGGTCTCGACGGCTACAAGCACGAGCCACATGCGGCTCAGCAGGCTGAAGGCGGTGGCCGCGCGGTGTCTCTCCAAGTGAAGCCGCGGTTCGACATCGGCTTCGAACACGTCCAGGTGCTCGTGAATGCGATGGGTCGTGACGCGTCCCATCTCGCGATAGACACGATCGAGATAGGAGAAGACGACGAGGCCTGCGGTCAGACCAAGTACGCCGAGAGTGTAGAGAAAGATCGCCATGATTCAGGTTAGCCGAAACCGTGAGCGCAATTGCAGTTCGTAGCGCTCCATTTCGCCGCGATCGGATTCGTGATCGTACCCAAGCAAATGCAGGACTCCGTGCAGTATCAAAATTCGCAGCTCAAGCGAAAGCGAGCGCTTGAAGCGCTCGGCGTTTTTGCGCGCGACTGATGGCGAAATCGCAATATCGCCCAGATATTCGCCTGGCGCCGAGTTCCGCATTCCCCTTCGGCGCGCCTGCAATTGGCGCACAATTCTCGAGCCCGCGCCGTTGCTAGCGGCCGGAAACGATAGGACGTCCGTCGCGCCCTGCTTCCCACGATAAGTTCGATTCCAACGCGCCACATCGGCGTCGCGCGCGAAGCATACGGTCACGCTATCCGCGGGCAGCCGGAAATGCCGCAGGACGGCGCCAAGAAACCTCTCCAGCGGGGCAACGGGAACACGAACACTTTTCTGTCGGTTGAGAACCATGGGCGGTTGGCTAAGGTCGCGGAACGCGTGGTGGATGCTCGCGCGCCGCGGTGCCTGCTGGCCCACGGCCCGGCACATAGGGCTGCGAGGCCACGTGCTCGTCGTAAGCCTTGATGATTCGCTGCACGAGGCTATGGCGCACTACGTCGCGCTCATCGAAATACACGAAGGCGATGCCGTCGATCTTGCCGACGATTTCGATCGCTTCAATCAAGCCCGAGCGGCGCTCGCTCGGCAGATCGATCTGTGTGATGTCGCCGGTGATCACTGCTTTGGAATTGAATCCAAGCCGCGTCAGGAACATCTTCATCTGTTCGCTCGTAGTATTCTGCGCTTCATCGAGGATCACGAACGAGTCGTTGAGCGTCCGGCCGCGCATAAACGCCAGCGGCGCGACCTCGATGATGCCCTTTTCGAGAAAGCGCTCGAGTTTGTCGGTTTCGAGAAGATCGTAGAGCGCGTCATAGAGCGGGCGCATGTAGGGATCCACTTTTTCCTGCAGCGTGCCGGGAAGAAATCCCAATCGCTCGCCGGCTTCGACCGCCGGCCGCGCCAATATGATGCGGTTCACCTGCTTTGAAAGCAGCGCCGAGACCGCCATCGCCACGGCGAGGTAGGTTTTTCCCGTCCCGCCCGGGCCAACTGCGAACACCATGTCGAATGATTCGAGCGCTTCGATATACCGCCGCTGATTCAGCCCCTTGGGCGTGATTTGCTTGCGGCCCACCGAGCGCGGCACGCGCACCGGCGAAAAAGTGCCGCGAAGAGGCGCCTCGGGATCCTCCGCAGCCACGCGAATCAGCGACTGGATGTCGTCGCTTTGCAGCACAGTTCCATCGCGCACCAGGTTGTTGTATTCCTTCAGGACGCGCGCCGCTTCCTGCACGCGCGCGCTCTCGCCCACAATCTCAATCTTGCTGTCCCGCAGGTTGGCGGTCACTTGCAAGGCGGATTCGAAGAGTTTCAGGTTCTCGTCGAGAGTGCCGCAGAAATCCGAGGCTTCTCCCAGCAATCGAACGGTCTGTTTCATCTAGATTGGCAGCCAAACTCCTCGTGGCAAGCAGGCCGGAACAACACTCAAATTAGCGTAGCGCACGCCACAGAGGGGGTCAAGGACGCGCGCCTGGCTCAGCGGTTCGGCGGTGGAAACTCGACTTTGGGCACCTCTTTCGAGGCTTCCGAGGCCTTGAAATAAGCTTCATTGCGCTTGAAGCCGGCGATGTTCGCGACGATGTTGTTGGGGAAAAGCCCGATGTAAGTGTTGTAGTCCTGAATGGCGTCGTTGTAGCGCTGCCGCTCGACGGCAATGCGGTTTTCGGTTCCCGCCAATTCATCCTGGAGTTTCAAAAAACTTTCATTGGACTTGAGCTGCGGATAGTTCTCGACAATCAAAAGCAGGCGGCTAAGCGCACCGTCAAGTTGTCCGTTGGCTGCGATTTTATCCTGCGGCGATTGGGCGCCGATGAGTGCGGCGCGCGCAGCGTCCACGTCGTGAAATACGGTCTGTTCCTGCGCGGCAAATCCCTTCACCGTGGCGACCAGATTCGGAATCAAATCCGCACGGCGCTGAAGAACATTGTCGACCTGCGCCCAATCCGACCGTACCGTTTCGTTCTTCGTCACCATCTGGTTGCGGCGGCTCACATACATCCCGCCCAGGATCACGACGATCAAGACCAGAACAATACAGATCCCGATGACCGCGGCTTTCATCCGTTTCCTCCGACTCGTGCAGCCGATACGGTATCACACTCATCCAAAAGAGCAGTCTCTGCGAAGTCTCAGCGCCCTCAGCGTCTCTGCGGTATCTCTGGTCTTCCTTCACCGCCGAGGCTGGAATCGCCGATCCACCTCATCTGTGATCAACTCGACCAACTCCAGATATCCATGGAGGACGGCCTCAACATCGATATCCGCAGCCTTACGCTTCCCGTCGCGCGCGTTCAGCACGGTCAAGAACGGAGCGGGGTCAGCCCCAACCAAATGCGCCGCGCCTTCGATAGCCTCGCGCATGGAACGCGGCGGCGCCTCTCCCATTCCCAGAAGCGCATGGCGAAATAAAGTCGCAAATGACGAAATCGAATCGGTCATCAGCGCAAGCAGCTCGCGATCCTTCGCCGGCGCGGCGAGCACCGCGCGCCGCAAGCGAACCCAGTTGGTTCGCAGCTCGCGCTCGACTTGCAAGCGGTGCAGCCAGGTCGGCACTTCGAAATTGAGGAAGTGGTCGTCGCCGTAGAGCGTGCGGTGATTCGCGACGATATCCAGCAACTCGATCGCGAAAATATCGGCCGAGCGCCGCAATTCTTCGATGGTGAAAACGAGCGGCGCGGCCTGGCGTTGCCGCATCCACCATGCGACCGCCGGACGCAAAGCTTCAAGTTGGCCGGCGCCCGATCGCTCGACGATGCACAGCACATTCAAATCGGAATGTCCTGCGGCGAATTCGCCGGTGACCGCGGAACCGTAGAGCACCACCGATTTCAAATTCACGCCCGCCGCTTCCTTGAGGTGCTCAATCAACTCTACGAGTTCTTTCTCCATTCTCCGCTCTTCTGCCGCACACGAACTGGCCGCCGCGTCCCCTTTTCATTTCGCGCCATCGCTGCCCCAACAGAATTCTCACCAACTACCGCTAGCTCCTCCGCCGCCGAAAGACCCGCCACCGAATCCACCAAATCCTCCTCCGCTTCCACCTCCACCGCCGCCGCCCCACGAGCCTCCGCCGCCAAAACCTCCACCACCGGCCCGCCTCCCCAATACCACGGTCCGCCGACCATCCCGAGCGGCGGCCGCGATAGCTCGACCGCGAAAGAGCCTGGCGACAGTGGAAAGATAAAGAAAAATCAGGAAGCAGAACGCCACGAGTCCGATAATCTCCGCCGCTCACCTCGACCTTTTCCGCGGCGCCGCAGCGTTCCGGCATTTCCGAAAGCGAGTTTAGCGTGACATTTTTGTCCGCGGCAATCGTCTCCGCCACCCGCCGCGTCATCAACGTCATCGCGCCGCCGTAATCACTGTCGCGCAACAACGGCACGGCCTCGCGCCCGAAGCTGCCCACCTTGCCATCGGGCAAGAATCGGCTCCAGCCCGTAGCCGACTTCAATCCGGTACTTCCGCTCCGATGGCGCCAGCAGCACCAGCACTCCGCGGCTGTTCCCCTTCGGCCCGATCCCCCACCCCATCGCCAGATCGACAGTAAACTGCTCCACCGACTCCCCGGCCAACGACGTCACCGTCACCACCGCGATCTGCGCATGCGCTTTCTGATCCACTTCCGTACACAGCGCGTCCAGCTTCTGCTTCGTCTCGGCGTTCAGCACCCCGGCGAAATCATTCACGTAACCCTGTGGGCGCAACTCCTTCGGCGCCTTTGCTGCCGGCTTCTGCGCGCCCAGAAGCAGCAGCGCCGCCACACTCGCCACAATGCGCAGATTTCGCATATCAGTTCTTAGGGGCCTCGAGACTTCTAGAATGGAATACGTTTACCGCCCAGCTTTCGTTGCATGAGCGCCGCTGCAGCAGCGTCGTTGCATCCGCAATTTTAAGTCGGCCTGCGCTCCCGCGCAAACTTCCAAACTCAATTGGCCCTTGCAGATAATCGCTCGAACCCCTGGAGAGAATTGCTCGCAAAAGCAAGCAGATATCAACCACTCCGCTTGCCCTCACAAATCCTCCCGCTCCAATCCGGCACACACAAGACCCACTGAGTACAGGCCCAATCCCGTCCCCCGGTACTATGCGCTACATGACATAAAATCAGTAAACTTTGCCGTTGACCCGGTGCACCGACGCTCCTATGATTCGCAACGCTGTCAGGGATTTCCCAAAGGCCAAATCATCCGGGGATTGCGCGATAATCGCGCACCCGGCCCAGCTCTACTTCATACCGACAAAGGAGAACCATGCCACGAAGATTCGCCTTCGTATGTGCCACGTTGGCGGTTTTGGTGTTGATCCTCGGTCTAACTCTTCCCGCGCAAGCGCAAGCTCAAGTCTCCCATCCGGCGCGGCCTGTAATCGTCGAGAGAGTCAATGAAGCTCGGCTGGTAACGCTCGCCGGCAACACGCGGCCCGAAGCCGTCGCCGAAAATGATCGCGGCGCCCTCGCCTGGGATTCCCCCATGGAACACATGCTCCTGCAGTTGAAGCGCTCACCGGAGCAGGAACAAGCCCTATCCAAATTTATCGACGAGCTGCACACCCCTGGCTCGCCCAACTATCATATTTGGCTCACCGCGCAGGAATTCGGCCAGCGCTTCGGCCTGGCTCAAGAAGATCTCGCCGCCATCACCACCTGGCTCGAATCCCACGGCTTCTCCATCAACGTAATTTATCCCAGCGGCATCCTCATCGATTTTTCCGGCAAAGCCGGCCAGGTTCGCGAAGCGTTCGGCACCGAAATTCACAGTATCGAAGTGAATGGCGTCCGCCACATCGCCAATTTCAGCGATCCGAAAATTCCGGAAGCCCTAGCGCCCGCGATCGTCGGCGTCGTTTCGCTGCATGATTTCACGCCGCATCCGATGCACAAAATGCGCGGCGAATATACCTTCACTTCCGGCGGCTCCACGTTTCAGGCCGTCGTCCCAGCCGATCTCGCCACTATCTATAATTTGAATCCGCTCTTCAGCGCCGGAATTTCCGGACAGGGCCAAACCGTCGTGGTCATAGAAGACACCAACGTCTTCACCACCGCCGACTGGACCACTTTCCGCTCCACATTCGGCCTTTCCGGTTTCACCTCCGGCTCCTTTACGCAAGTTCATCCCGCGCCGCCGACGGGCACCAACAATTGCACCAACCCCGGCGTAAATGGCGACGACATCGAGGCCATCCTCGACGCAGAATACGCCAGCGCCGCAGCTCCTAGCGCCGCCATTCAATTGGCGTCCTGCTCGGACACCACCAGCACTTTCGGCGGGCTCATCGCGCTGCAAAATCTGCTCAACGAAACTTCCGCTCCTCCCGCCGTCGTCAGCATCAGCTACGGCGAGTGCGAAGCGGCCAACGGCGCTTCCGCGAACGCCGCTTACAATTCCACCTATCAGCAAGCCGTAGCCGAAGGCGTTTCCGTCTTCGTCTCCTCCGGCGATGAAGGCGCGGCCAGTTGCGACGCCAACGCTTCCAATGCCACTCACGGCATCGGCATCAGCGGCTTCGCCTCTTCGCAATATGACGTGGCCGTCGGCGGCACCGATTACGGCGACACTTTCGCCGGAACCAATAGCACCTACTGGAACTCCACCAACACTTCCACTTTCGGTTCCGCGCGTTCTTACATCCCGGAAATTCCCTGGAACGATTCCTGCGCCAGCGTTCTTCTCACCACCGCCGAAGGCTTCGGCGCACCTTACGGCTCGACAGGTTTCTGTAGCAGCACCACTGGCGCGAACTTCCGCACCACCGCCTCTGGCAGCGGCGGCCCGAGCGGATGCGCCACTGGAACTGCCACCACCAGCGGCGTCGTCAGCGGCAGTTGCGCCGGCTGGGCCAAGCCCTCCTGGCAAACTCTCGTCGGCGTCCCCTCCGATGGCGTTCGCGATATCCCGGACGTCTCGCTCTTCGCCGCCAACGGCGTTTGGGGCCACTACTATGTCTTCTGTGATTCCGATACCGCTCGCGGCGGCACCGCTTGCACCGGAGCTCCCAGCGGTTGGTCCGGCGCCGGCGGCACTTCCTTCGCCGCGCCGATCGTTGCCGGCGTTCAAGCGCTGATCAATCAGAAGACCGGCGCTCGCCAAGGCAATCCGAATCCAACCTATTACTCCATGGCCGCCACCGAGTACGGCGCCAGCGGCAGCACCGCTTGCAACTCCACTCTCGGCAACGGCGTCTCCGCTTCCTGCGTTTTCTACGACGTCAAGCAGGGCGATATCGACGTAAACTGCACCGGCACGCACAATTGCTATCGTCCCTCCGGCACGTTCGGTGTTCTCTCCACTTCCAACACCGCCTACGCTCCGGCTTACGGCACCACCACCGGCTGGGATTTCTCCACCGGCATCGGCACGCTGAACGCCGCCAATCTTGTCAATAATTGGCCCGCTTCCGCGCAGCCGAATTACACTCTCTCCGCTTCCCCCGGCAGCGTCAGCATCACCCAGGGCGGAGCCGGCGGCACCATCTCCATCTCGATCACTCCGCAAAATGGATTCACCGGCAGCGTCACCTTCTCCGCGTCCGGTCTGCCGAGCGGCGTCACGGCGGCGTTCAGCCCGAATCCGTCCACCAGCTCCAGCACTCTCACTCTCACGGCCAGCGCCACTGCCGCTGTCGGCACGGTGACCGTCACCATCACTGGCGTTTCCGGCAGCTTGACGCACACCACATCCGTAAGCCTCACCGTCAACGCTTCCGCCACGCCCAACTTCACTCTCTCCGCTTCGCCAACTAGCGTGAGCATCACGCAAGGCGGCGCCGGCGGCACGAGCACAGTCACCGTCACTCGACAGAACGGCTTCAGCAGCAGCGTCTCTCTCTCCGCTTCCGGATTGCCGGCCGGCGTCACTGCCGCCTTCAGTCCGAATCCGGCCACCACCACGAGCACGCTCACTCTCACTGCTAGCGCCACGGCCACCACCGGGACGGCCACCGTGACCATCACCGGCACTTCCGGCGCCTTGACGCACACAACCACGGTGAGCCTGACGGTCAATCCCGCCGTCGCCGGTAACTTCACCATCACCGCCTCGCCCACCAGCGTCGCTGTCCGGCGCGGCGGCACCGGCTCAACCACTGTCACCATTCATCCCACGGGCGGATTCACCGGTCCTGTCACCTTCACCGCAACGGGCATGGCCGCCGGCACCACCGCCGCGTTCAGCCCCAACCCGGCGACGGGCACCAGCACGCTAACCTTTACATCCTCGCGCTCCGCGACTACCGGCACCGTCACCGTTACGATCACCGGAAAGTCCGGCTCGCTCACGCACACAACCACCGTGAGCCTGCGCGTCCGCACCGTCTTTGGCTTTTAACAATTAATCCGCCTCGCGAGCGTGCTCTACTCGCGAAGCACAACCCACAGCAGATTCACGAATTGAGACGCGCCGCCGGGCCACACGATCCGGCGGCGCGTTTTTTTCACTCTGCTCCTGACATTCTCACAAAGCCACGGCCTCGCCTTTCGCATTACCGCGTTCTTGAAAAGCTTGGCGGTGGCATGCGCGCCTTTGTAGGGGAGGGTCGGGTTAGCCCTCCCGCGACGCCTCGCCCTGAGGGAACGAAGGGTTGCCGTTGGCGTTCCCCGCGCGATCTCTGCGCGTCCGCAGCTCCCGAAAAAATCGCGTACTTTTGCAGCTACAACTGCGCTTGCTGCGTTGACTTGCGCGTCGGCGAGAACTAACATTCGCGGCCGTGGTGGACTCCTCCTCACTTTCCGGACGAACCATTTCGCATTACCGCGTACTTGAAAAGCTTGGCGGTGGCGGAATGGGCGTGGTGTACGAAGCCGTGGACGAAAGTCTGGGGCGGCATGTTGCACTGAAATTCCTGCCGGATGACGTCGCGCATGACGGCCTGGCCTTGGAACGCTTTCAGCGCGAGGCCCGCGCTGCTTCCGCTTTGAATCATCCCAACATCTGCACCATCTACGAAATTGGTGAACATCAGGGCCGTCCCTTCCTCGCGATGGAATTGATGAAGGGCCAGACGCTGAAGCATCGCATCGCGGGAAAGGCGATGCCGGTGGATGATGCGCTGGATATTGCCACGCAGATCGCAGACGCGCTCGATGCCGCGCATGCGGAAGGGATCGTTCACCGCGATATCAAGCCCGCGAACATATTCCTTACCAAACGCGAACAAGTAAAGATTCTGGATTTCGGCCTGGCGAAATTGGTTCAAGCGCAGGGCACGCCACACGAAATGGCCGGCGCGACTGTGGACGCAGTGGAACGCTCGATGCTCACCAGTCCCGGCACAGCGGTCGGGACCGTGGCCTACATGTCACCCGAGCAGGTGCGCGGGAAAGAATTGGACGCGCGCACAGATATCTTTTCGTTCGGCGTGGTGCTCTACGAAATGGTCACGGGAGTGCTCCCGTTTCGCGGCGAAACTTCGGGAGTAATCACGCACGCGATTCTGGCGCAGGAGCCGGCATCGCCTCTCCGGCTGAATCCGGATTTGCCGGCGAAGTTCGAAGAGATCATCAACAAGGCGCTCGAGAAAGATCGCGACCTGCGCTACCAGTCAGCCTCGGAGATGCGCGCAGATTTGAAGCGCCTGCGGCGGGACACGGGCTCGGGCCGAATTTCTTCCATGGCGGGAAAAGCCGTGGAGGAATCCGCCGCCGAGCGCGCATCGAGTTCGAGCGTGGCAATTGCCGCGCAGCAGGCATCGAGCGCGGGCGGGCGGAACAAGTGGTTGCTCGCAGGGGGCGGCGTGTTGCTCGCGATCGCTGCATTCGTGGCCTACCATTTTTGGAGCCGCGGGAACGCGCCGAGTGGTCCAGCGAAAATTTCGCAAATCAGCCATTGGGACAAGCCCATCAACGGCGCGCGGCTCTCGCCCGACGGTCACGCGGTGGCGTTTTCGTCGCCAGTGGCGGGGATTGCGCAAGTGTTCCTGATGCTGAGTTCCGGCGGCGAGCCGCTGCAACTCACCAGCGACGAAGGCGACAAGGCTGTCGCCAGCTTCTCGGCCGACGGAACCGAAATCTATTATCAGAGTGGACGCAACCAGACTTCGGCGGTGCCCACGCTTGGCGGAACTGCAAGCCCGGTGGCCCGCGCTGTCGAGTTGATTCCGTCTGCCGACGGCGCCTCACTCATTTTCGTGAAGTCCGGGAGCCGCGGAATTTACCGCACGAACAAGTCCGGAGGCGACGAGGAGAAAATCTACAGCCTCGATCAGAGCAAGTTTGGGCCCGCACGGATCCTGGCGTATCCCGGAGGCTCTCACGTGCTGCTGCTGACGTCAGACCCCATCAGCAACACGGGCATCTTTCACGCCTACGATTTGGATATGACCGCGAAAACGGCAAACGATTTGGGGCAGATCTCCGGGGATTGCGGCGACGCGGCCTGGGGCGACCCCGGGAAGTCCATTTTGTTCAGCCGCACCACAAACGGGCTAACCAACATCTGGAAATTCAATCTCAGCGACAAAACAGCCGCGCAAGTCACCACCGGAACCGGGCCAGACTATGCGGGAATGCCCGATCCAAGTGGAAAAGGCATTTATTTCGTCAACGGAAAATCCGCGGGAATTTTGACTGCCTACAATGTGCGCACGAAACAGTTCACGGACATTGCCACGGAAAACGCGACGCAGCCCGCAATTTCGCCCGATGGAAAGCGCTTGATGTATATCACGCAAGCTGCGGCCGATCGCAACGAGCTGTGGGTATCGAATATTGATGGCAGCGGCAAACTGAAATTGGCCACGGGAAATACCTTGGGCACGACGAACTGGTCGGCCGACGGTTTGAAGATGGCTTATCTCGACGCTGCTCCGGGAGAAGCGGATAAGATTTTCATTATCGGCGCTGACGGAAGCGGCCGCCGGCAACTGCCATGGTCCGGCGGATCTCTTCAGAGTGCGATGTGGGGCGAGGATCAGAAGACCCTGTACCTGAATGCGCTTCAGCCGGGCGAGGGGACAACGATCTGGAAAGAGAATGTGGACGGCTCGAGCCCCGAGAAATTTGTGAGCCCTTGTGGATTTGGTTTTGTGCTTACGCCCGGCGGGCAATACGTGCTGACGATGAAGACGGCCGGCGATAATCAGGGAATCTATGAATATTCACTCGCGGAAGAGCGCTGCACTTTGCTGGCGGCTGACGTGCGGACATTCGGACTGACCATGACTCGCGATGGCAAGGCGTTTCTGTATGCAGTGCCGGGGCAGCGCGATGTTTCCGTTTACCGGCAAGGTTGGCAGGACGGCAAGCTTGTTGGCGCGGCGCAGGTGGTTTTGAAGTTGCCGTTTTCGTTTCCGTTGTTGGCGAGCGGGAATGCGTATGATTTGTCGCGGGACTTGGCCACAGTCGTTTATGCGCGGCCTGGCGGGCACGCCGAGCTTTATCTCTTGAGCGCGAAATAGATTCGTTCGCCCGCCTTTTCGATCCTTTCCAAACTATCTCGGGATTTTCCTTCTCCTGTGATCCTTTACCGCCTGCGGCCGCGTCATCGTGCACCGAAATTCGTTCGACCTTAAAAGCTCTCTGCTGCGAAATTGACAAACCCCCACACGTCCGCTAATTTAGATAATTCAATTAGACAAACCGAAGGAGCGCTGAATGCCGCAGGGCACGCCAATCAAGCACAAAAAGAAGAGCAAGTCCGTACTGAAGAATATCCGCCAGACCGAAAAGCGCACCATCATGAACCGCGTCAATCGCACCCGCGTGCGCTCCGCCATCCGCAAATTCCGCGCCGCCCTGGCCACCGGTAACGTTGACAACACCCAGAAACTCCTGGGCCCCACTTTCTCCGAGATCGATCAATCCATCCGCAAGCACATTCTCTCGGAAAACACCGCCAATCGCTACAAGTCGCGCCTAACCCTAGCCCTAAACTCCCTCCGCGCCAAGAAAAAGTAACCCGGATCTCGATCGGTATTTCTCTCCGTAGGGGCGCCGCTAGCTGCGCCCTCCGGATTAACCCCCGCCCACAAAAAACCAACTCGCACAATCCCAATTCCCGCGAGGTAGCGCCGGCGTCCCTGCCGGCATCCGACGAGCAATCTAAATCCTACGAAGCACCCTCGACGGCGGACGAAAACCGTCGCTGCAAGAACGCATCCGCACTACTTGAAACAAAGGGCCGCTTCCGCGAACGTTCTATGTAGCGCCGCCTTTTCAGGGCGGCACTCCACCCGAGCTACCGCCGCGAAACTCCAAACCACCTCCCAGAATTTTCCTTCACTCCCCCGACAAATCCGACGCGTGTACTCCGAGGAAAAAACCCACGCAGAAACCTCACCGCCCCTCAACCCCCACCGCCCTCCCCGTCAACCTCGTAATCAAAAACTCCAAAACCCCCCGCTGATCCTTCACTCCCGACTTCACCAAACTATCCGCATCCGCCAAAGCAGCCAACCCCTCAAGCAATTCCCGTTCACTATATCTCCGCGCAGGCGCAGGCCCCGGCACAGCCGCCGCACGCCCGTAACCCCCAGCCCCCCGCCCGCCAAACCCCGCCGGCGGCACCCCGCGATTCTCAATCAATTGCCGGTAACGAAACGCCAGCACTCCAATCAAACCCGCGGGCGACTCCCCATCCCGTATCAAAGTATCGAGAAACTCAAAAGCCGCATCGCGCTGCCCTGCCACTAACATGTCCGCCATCTGCCATACCGTATGCTTGCGCGCCGCCACCACCAACTGCTCCACATCCTCGAAAGTAATCCGCGTGGCCTTCTGCGCATAAACCGCCAGCTTCTCCACTTCCACGCGAATTCGTGCCGGCGCTCCAACCACCGCATCCACCAACAACTCCGCAGCCTCGCGATCCATCGCCACGCCCAATTCTTTCGCCGTAGAAATCGCCAGCGCCGCGGTCTGCGCCTCATCCATCGTCAACGACACCACCAGCGCTTTCTTATTCAGCACCTTCGCGAGCCGCAGTCGCCCATCGAGCGACGCCGCCTCCAGCACCACCACCGTAAACGGCGCCGGATCGTCCAGATACGCCTCCAGCATATTCACCGCCGCGTCGCGCGACTTCTCGCCAAGCTCCTCAATCGCCTGGACATCCTCCACAAGCACCACCTGCTGCGACGCCATCATCGGCATCATCTGCGCACGGTTCACCGCCTCCTGCAACCCGCCCGCCCGCACCGAAACCCGCGCCAACGCCCAATCCCGCGCCCCCTCCGGCACGAATTTCTCAATCAGCGCATTCCGGCACAAATCGCGCAAATAAGAATCCGTACCTTGCAGCACCACCGCCGCAGGCGGCTTGCCCTGCGCGATTTTCCGCAGAAGTTCGCCGACGCTGGTCCCTGCCACTAAAATCCCTCCACCACGTCGCCCACCACTCGCGCCGCAAATTCCCGCGACATTCGATCCAGCGCCGGATTCTGCTCCTCAAAAAAACTCACGATATCTCCCGAAATCTGATACTCCTCGCGAAACACCAAATCCTCATTTTTGAAAACCACCTTCTGATCCTCGTGGCTCACCAATTCCACCTTCGCATGCACCGTTACCAGCATCGTCGTCACCTGCCCGGTCTTCGCGTCAAATAAAATCGGGCTGGTCTCGATGCTCAACACCTCGCCGTGCAAAATACCGTCCGCGGCGTCCTCGTTCTGCACGATCTTATACGAAGTCCGCGCCAAAAATTCCCGGATCACCGCCTGCGTGAAGCGCTGCTCGATGCGGTAATGCGTCGTGCGATTCACAAACGCCGGCACCGCAATCGCCTTCCACTGCCCCGGCAAACTCGACGAGTGCCCCACGACGTGATAACCGCAGCCCGCCAGCAGCAGCGCAGCCATCAGCACCACGCTACGCCGGAATAACAAGCAATTCCTCCGCGATCCGCACCGCATTCGTCGCCGCCAAACGCAAATTATCCGCCACTCCCCATATCCAGCATCCATTCCCGACGCTCGGATCTCGCTCCACAAATCCGATCTGAATCTCGCTCTCCCCCGCCGCGCTCACGTTATCCGGCGCCGCTTCGCCCTTCGCCGAAACTTTCATCCCCGCCGCCGCAAACGCCGCCTCCATTCGCCCAGCGTCCGGCGCCCCAGTAAATTCCGCGTACACCGAAAACGCAGTTCCATAAAATACCGGCGCTTGCACCACCTGAATCGCCGGCATCGCCGCTCGCCCGCCCAGATAATTCTGCAAATCCCGCGCCAACCCCGCGCGCATCTCCCGCAAATTCCGCCGCGATTCCGGCCCATATCCCGTCAACAAATTAAACGCCACCTGCGCATCGAAAACCGTCCGCTCGATCCCGCGAAACGAAAGCAAATTCGTAGTCTGCGTCTCGAGCTCATCCACACCCGCCTGATCCGCCTCCGAAACCGAAGGATAAAATGTCAGCACCACGCGCGCCGGATTCAATTCCCGCAAAGCCGCCGAAATCGTCGCGCCAATAATCAAAGCCGCTTCCGGCGAGCGATACAGCGGCCGTTTTTCTCCATTCCCGCCCCGCGCGGCCATTTTCGCGTCGCCGCCAGCCGCGGACGCAAACCCCACCTCCGCCGCAGGCGCCGGCAACAACATATCCAACCCCGGAATCCAGCTAAACGCTCCGCTCTCCGCCGGCACTCCCCCGGTCAAATCGATCACCGCGGCCCCAGCCCGAATCCCCGCCTTCCAATTCCCCGCCGCCGTCTCGCGATTCCCCGCAAAAAACGCAAACCGCGCGCCTTCGAAACTGTCCGCATCGAGCGCCTGGATAAACGTCGGCTCGCCGCCCGCTTCCGTCAATGTCCCCGCCGCGTCGCTCTCATCCAGCAACACGAAATCCGTCGCAGGGAAATTGCGATCCTCGAGAACCTGTTTCAGTTCTTTTCCCAGCAGGGAGGAAGCGCCGACGATCGCGACGCGTTGCGCCGAAGCCGGCCGCGCAGTCATGTTCTCAGGCAGGACGCGAAAGGATGCGATGGCGCACCAGTCGCGCGAGTTCCAGCACGATTCCGTGCACCGTGTAAGTCGACGCAATCGCCAGCAGCGTGGGCCCCGAATAAAAAACCACCGCGCCGCACCAGCAGCGCGATCGGCACCAGCAGCCGCGAAGATTGCCGCCGGTCCCAGCGAATATTTTTGCCGCTGTAATGGCGCACCGTGCTCGACATCAGCGCCCCCAGCGCGAGCATCAGCAGCAGCCACAGCACGAGACATCTTCACGCGTCTGGATCGGCGTAGTGATTCCGTGCACCGTCGCCGCGATCATTCCGGCCGCGGCCGGCGTCGGCATGCCCACGAAATAGCCCGAGCCGCCCGGCGCCATGCCGTGAATGTTGAAGCGCGCCAGCCGCCACGCGCAGGAGACCACGAAAATGAAGCTCACCAGCCAGCCGAGCTGATAGATATGGACCGCCTGTCCGGATTCGCTGAACGGCAAATTCCGCACGCCCCAGGCATAAGCCAGAAATGCCGGCGCAACGCCGAAGCTCACCACGTCGGCGAGCGAATCGAATTGCTTGCCGAATTCGCTGTTCGCGTCCAAGCGCCCGCGCGATGCGTCCATCGAGTGCATCGAACAGAATCGCGAAGCCGATCGCGCGCGCCGCATTTTCGAAATCCGCGAGTTACTGCCTTCGAGCGTGGCAAGAATGGCGTAGTAACCGCAGAGAAGATTGGCGACGGTAAACGCGCCCGGAAGCAGATACGCTCCCGCGCCTCGCCGGTCTCTGCGCGGGGCTGCCTTCGCGATCGTAGGAATCTAGACCGTTGATTTCCATTTCGCCAGAATGCTCGATCCGCCGGCGACTTTTTCACCGCGCCGCACGAGAATTTCAGCGTCCTTCGGCAACCACACATCCACTCGCGAGCCAAAGCGGATCATGCCCACGCGTTCGCCCAGCGCCACCGTATCCCCGGTGGCCTTCCAGCATAGCACGCGTCGCGCGATTGCTCCCGCAATCTGTTTGAAGACGATGTTACCGCGGGCGTCTGGCCACCGTGATCACGTTCATTTCATTCTGTTCCGAGGCCCGCTTGCGCATGGCCGCATAAAATTTCCCCGGCCGGTATTCCACTCCCGCGATTCTCCCGGCCACCGGCGACCGATTCACGTGCACATCGAACACCGAAAGAAAAATGCTGATCCGCTTCCCCGGCACATCCCCCATCGGTTCATCCACAATTTCCACCACATGCCCGTCCCCAGGCGACACCACCGCCCCAGGATCACCAGGAATCCGCCGCTCCGGATCCCGAAAAAAATAAAACACAAAAAGCCCCAAAACCACAAACACAATCCCCAACGCCAAACTCCACACCCCGCCCACCCCAACAAATTCCCAGAGGCATATCAGCGCAATCCCCACCGCCAAAGGAGGCAATCCGAATTTATATCCCTCTTTTACCATTAACTTTGATTTCCGGCGGGCTTAGACACACGCTCATTGTACGACACGCACGCGCGCTTTTCTCCGCCCGTCAGTGATAGGTCGGTTCGGCGAGATAGCGCGCGACCATCTGCTCCATGCGGTCTTTCAATCGTAACTTCATTTTCTTCAGCGTGATTTCCAGGGTGAGGTCTTCCGAATTCAGGTAGGTTTGCGTCTGCAGTTGTTCCAACTTCGCTTCGTATTCCGAGTGCTCGGTTACCAGCTTGCGGAATTCCGAGTCACATGACATCAGGGTTTCCCGAATATCCCGCGCCGTATGGGGCATCCGTACCTCCTGATAAGTATGCGAGGTCCAATCATGCCCGGAAATTATCACAAACCCATCCCCACGCCAACAAGAAATCCGCCCCACGCAGCGCGTCTCACGCGTGTCATTCGGCCCCGGCTTGCGGGTTATGTAGCGCTGGCCTTTCAGGCCAGCACCTTTCCAGAAAACCGCACCGGCGTCCAATAATCCCCTACCCAATCCCCGCCGCCAACTGCACCGCGTCTTCCACCGGCGCCGAGTAATACCCCGCCCGCCGACCTCCAGCCGCAAATCCAAACCGCTCATAAAACGCAATCGCACCCGCATTCGACGCCCGCACTTCCAAAAACGCCCGTCGCCCCCCATTCGCCGCGCCCCAAACAAATGCCGCCTCCACCAACGCTCGCCCAACGCCCCGCCGCCGCGCCTCCACCCTTACCCCCAAATTCAAAATCTCCATCTCATCAACCACCAACCGCGCCGTCAAAAATCCCGAGATCGAATCCCCACTCGACCCATAAACCGCCACCCATCCCACAATCCCCCGCTCCGCCAATTCATCGTACTCCCGCAACCCCCACTGCGCCAATCCCGCGCACTCCACCTGCACCGCAAACACCCCCGCGGCATCCCCCCGCACCATCCGCCGCACCGCCGCTACGCCTTCCACAAAACTTCCGCATCCGATCGCCGAATATAATTCGCGTCCAATTCCAGCGACGATGTCACCAATCCGCGTCCCGCGCGTTCCTCTCCAATCAAAGCAATCGACGCCGCCAAAACCGGCGACACCCGCGTTAACTCCGCCACAACCCCAGCCGCCGCCAATTCCGCCTCAATCAATCGCGGCCACGGCGTAGCAAACACCACTCCCCGCCCGCCCACCTTCTCCTTCACCAATTCCAAAAATTCCCGCGCATCCAAAACGCAAGCCCCCACCACTTCCCGCAATCCCGCCCCATCCCGCGAGTAAAGCGCCCCAAAAATCTGCCCACGACGCCCATCCATGATTCCCGCCACAAATTCACCGCCAGTCACGCCCGCTTCACCCGGACGAAGGAAGGGCGCGCCTTGCACGGCCACCGCCTCCAGCGCACTCACCCCAACAATCGGCTTCCCATAAACCTCCGCCCATCCTTTCACCGCCGCCAATCCCACCCGCAATCCCGTAAACGATCCCGGCCCCGCCGACACCGCAAACACATCCACCTCTCCCAATCCCACCTTCACTTCCGCCAACAAGAACTCCAGCTGCCGGAAAATCCGCGAAGAATACGCCTCCTCCGACGCGCTCGACACCACTCCGAGCACCTCGCCATCGCGCACCACCGCCACGCTTCCGCACACTCCCGATGTGTCCATCCCCAAGACCAGCATGTGCCCCAGTATAGGGCAATTACTCTTCCAATCCCGCATAAAATCCGCGCGTTTCTCCATCCCTCTCATCGCGAATTACACGTGGAAATCCTTGACTCCCTCTGCCCCGTGTGCCTAATATTGCAACATACAAATTGCAGTTCGGGGAGGGGACTCCGTCCTATGGAATTCAAGCTAGGCGAGAAGGTTGTCTATCCGAACCACGGTGTAGGGATCATCGAACAAATCAGTTTCGGTTACCTTAACGGCAAGTCTGAACGCTATTACATGCTTAAAATCGTCTCCAGCGGCCTGAAAGTGATGGTTCCGCAGACCAACATTGACAACGTCGGTCTGCGCCCCGTCATTCGCAATACCCAGGCCGGTGACGTCATCGCCTATCTCGAAAAGGGCCGCTCCGCCTCCCATCACGACTGGAAGCATCGCTTCAAGGAAAATTCCGAGCGCATGCGCACCGGTTCGCTAATGGAAGTCGCCGCCGTCCTCAAGGGCCTAGTTTCGCTCAGCCGCACCAAGCCTCTCTCCTTCCGCGAGAAGAAGATGCTCGAGCGCGCCAAGTATTTGCTAGTAAGCGAGCTGGCCACCGTACGCAACACCTCCGAACAAATGGTAGAAACCAGCCTGGTAAAAGCCCTGGCAAAAGCCCATCTACAAATGCCAGAGCCCTCCAAGCTCCCAGACTAAACAGCAAGATCGCGCGCCACAATTGATTTTCTTTCGGGTGCCCCACCCTTCCGCTTCTCAGGAAGGGTGGGGCTTTTGACTTTTCCCCGCTTTTTCTTGCTTTCCGCAACGCCGGTTCATCCCGAGCAACACTGAGGCGCTGCCAGCCGGCGCTTTTGACTTTTTCCCCATCTGGCGCTACATCTTGACTCTTCCCCGTCCCAACTCCGCGCCCTCTGCGTCTCTGCGGTATCTTCGGTCTTTCTCTCCTCTCCAGCCTCCAGAAATGTAACTCCCAACATCCCCAATGCATCTACCAACATAGGACTCAATCGGCGATGGCCAAACTCATTCCACCAAACCGCGGCCGGCGACCGAAATTCCCACGCTCGAGGAGATCCATGCACAAAAATAATCTGATCCGGGCCCTCTCCCTCGGTCTGTTTCTCTCTCTCATCTTCGTGCTCATGCCCGCTCCAGCTCCCGCTCAAATCGCCGTAGGCGTCGCCGTCTCTTTCGGTCCTCCCGATATCCCCGTCTACGATCAACCGCCCTGCCCCTCCGATGGCTACCTCTGGACTCCAGGCTTCTGGGCCTGGGATCCCGACGCCGGCGACTACTACTGGGTCCCCGGCACGTGGGTCGAGCCTCCCCAAGTCGGCTTCCTGTGGACACCCGGCTACTGGGCCTGGCGCGATACCGGTTTCTTTTTCACTGACGGTTACTGGGGCCCCGTCGTCGGCTTTTACGGCGGCATCAATTACGGCTTCGGCTATTTCGGCCGCGGATTCGAAGGCGGCCGCTGGGAGCACGATCATTTCTTCTATAATCGCGCCGTCGTCAACGTCAACGTAACCGTCATTCACGACGTCTATGAAACCCGCGTAGAACATGTCAACAACACGCGCGTCAGCTTCAATGGCGGACGCGGCGGCATCGAAGCCCGCGCCACCACCGAAGAAGAAGCTGCCGCACGCGAGCGCCACGTAGGCCGCGTCGAAGCGCAAACCCGCCACATCGAAGACGCCCGCAAAGATCCGCAACTCCGGTCCACATTCAATCACGGCGCTCCGCCGGTAGCCGCCACCGCCAAGCCCGGCGACTTCAAAGGCAAAGGCGTAGTCAAAGCCAGAGAAGCAGGCGCCATGCACAACGAAGGCGAAGCCCGCCCCGGCAATACCGGCGGCGCCAAGCCGGAAACCGGCGCACGTGTAGTAGGCGAGGGCAAACCCGTACATCCGAAAGATCTCGCCCCAGCCGAAAAGCGTCCCGCACCCAACACCGGCAACGCCAACCTCGATAAGAAATACCAGCAGCAACAAGACAAGCTAGCCAAACAACAAGAAGCCGATCACCAAAAGCTCCAAGCCAAACAAGACGCCGACCACGCCAAACTCCAAAAACAACAAGCCAACGAAGCCAAGCAACAACAACTAGAACAAAAGCATCAACAACAAACCCAACAACTAGAACAAAAACACACCCAACAAACCCAAAGAATGGAGCAACACCAAGCCCCAAAACCCAAACCCAGCAGCGGCAACAAGCCCAAGCCGCACTGAGCGCCCACGCACTCCGCGGAGAGACGGCGAGTGTGGCCGTCGAGGGAGGGCCAACCCGGCCCTCCCCTACACGGAGACCGCCCGATTGCGGTCGTTCTAACCGAAACATGGTTCGATTAGAATTCGGCGTATCTCTCTCAAAACAAAGGATCGAGTGGGTTTCTAACCGAAACAAAATTTAGGCGCCTCCTTCAGCCGTTGCTTGGGGGTCGGGGTCTGGATTTGGGTGCTGGTTTGCGTTTTGGTTCTGGAGGGCCTGGTATCTCTCTTGGTCGTTGCGGCGCTGTTGTTGAATTATGTCGTAGAAGTTTTCGCTGACGACGAATTGGATTTGTTTGGCTTCAGTTTCCGGCTTAACGGCCATGATTTTTCTTACCGGCTCTTCCCATTTGCCTTTGCCGTTGAGATGGGCGTAGGCGCGGACGGCGTGGACGATGTCGTTGGCGGAGGGTTTGGTGATGGCGCTGCGTTCGATGATGTGGGAAAGGGCGGTGCGGAGATTGTAGGCTCGGACTTCGTTGAGGCGGGTGGCGCGGGCGTGGCGATAGAGAATGGAGCGGTGGCTGAGGCCGAAGCGGCGGACGATGGTGCCGGGATGGCCCCAATAGGCGTACTCTTCCTCGATTTCTTCGCGTTGGGGATGCTGGCAGATGGTGCATTTGCGGGCGCGCAAGGCGAGATCGGGGGTTGCGGCGTTTGGTGCGGGTAGTTCTGGCATTTGTTTGTCCTTTTGGCTGGCGCGTGGGCGAGATTCTGGGCCGGGGCCAGCTGAGTGATTTTTTATTGGGGTGAAGCCGGTTAGGCTTTGGGGTTGTTGGCCTGGAGGACGATGGTGCGGGTCCAAGTTGTGGTCGAACACACCTCGACGGTGCGAAATTGGTTGTGCGGTTTTTTCCGCGCAACCTCATTACGGTAGCATGGAATTGAGTGGTTGTCAATTGGTAAATAGAGCAAATTGTAAGGCGTGATGGTGCAATGGGATACGGGGACTATTCATAAGCGGCGCGAAAATAGTGTGGGAGGGGCGTTCGAGAGACTAGCTGTCGGATTTTTTTCGGGCCCTTCGTTGTTGTAGCACCCACAACAGCACTCCGTCTCGCGCCCCGCTTCCCCGGCTTACCCCAGCCACCGCCGCCGGGCGACTCTACACGCAACACTGACCCGGCCGGCAGCAGCCATGCTCCTTTCGACTCCAGCCGCCGCTTCACCCCGCCAACCTCAACTTCCGCCAGCCCCGGCGCACCTGCTGCTCCGCCGCTCAGGCCGTACGGGCCAAATTTTCGCCGGTCGCTCAACATTCCTACATGCATCTCGCCGAGCAGCTCAAACTCGCGCACAATCCCGTCGCCGCCGCGAAACTTCCCCGCGCCGCCCGACCCGCGCCGCAGCGCATATCGCCGCACGCGCACCGGCAACGAATGTTCCAGCACCTCGATCGGCGTATTCAACGAGTTGGTCATATGCGTGTGAATCCCGCTGATGCCGTCGCATCCCGGCCGCGCGCCCATGCCGCCGGCAATTGTTTCGTAGTACGCAAACACGCCGCCCGCGCGCCCGGGCCGCGCATCGTTGCCGCCGAACGTGAGATTGTTCATCGTCCCCTGGCTCGCCGCGGGAATTTTCGACGGAACTGCGCCGGCCAGCGCCCTCAGCAGCGTGTCCACAATCCGCTGCGACGTCTCCACATTTCCGCCGGCCACTGCCCGCGGCGGTCGCGCATTCACGATCGTTCCCTCCGGCGCAATCACGCGGACCGAACGCATCAATCCCGATGTCGCGGGAATCTGCCCTTCCACCAGGCAGCGGAAAACATAAAACACCGCCGACTCGGCGATCGCGCGCACGGCGTTCACGCTCCCCGCGCACTCCGGCGACGAGCCGCTGAAGTCCACTTCGACGCGCTCGCCGCGCACGCGAATTTCCACCGCGATGCGCAACGGATCCGTGCCGATGCCGTCATCGTCGAGAAAATCCTCGGCGCTGTAATCGCCGTCCGGAAGACGGCGAATCACGGCGCGCATCATCGCGTCGGAATAATCGAGCAGCGCGCTCGAGTAAAAATCCAGCTCGCGGCGCCCGTACTTCGCGGCCATCGCCAGCAGACGCCGCTCTCCGATGCGGCACGCCGCAATTTGCGCCGTCAAATCGCCTTCGCGCTCGCGCGGCGTGCGCACATTCGCCAGCAGCGCCCGCAGCACGCCGCGGTTCACCGTCCCGCCCTGCAAAATCTTCACCGGCGGAATCCGAAATCCCTCCTCGAAGATTTCGCGCGAGAGACCCATCGAGCCAGCCTGCGCCCCGCCCACATCAGCGTGATGCGCCCGATTCGCGACGAAGAAGATCGGCCGCTCGGCCCGCACCGCAGCAACTCCGCCGCGCAGCGAACGTCGCGCCACCTCGTCGCGAGAAATTTCCGAACGTCCGACGCCGCGCAGCGAACTTTTCGCACCGTCGGGGAGCGTTGCTTTTCGCGTCCGCTGAGTTCGTCGGATGCCGGCAGGGACGCCGGCGCTACTGAAGATGGGCATCACCAGCGTCAAATCAGGGAGATGCGTGCCCCCGGCGAAGGGATCGTTGAGCAGCACCGCATCGCCCGGCTCGAGTTCCAGCGCGTCGGTAGCCGCGACCACCGACGCAGGCATCGAGCCGAGATGCACCGGCATGTGGTCGCCCATCGCCAGCACATTGCGATCGGCGTCAAAAACCGCGCAGGAATAATCGCGCCGCTCGGTGATGTTCGGCGAAAACGCGGAGCGCCGCAGTCCCGCGCCCATTTCCTCCGCAACGGAGTGAAACAGGCTCTTGAAAATTTCCAGCCGCGCAGGATCCACACGCCGCGTCATCGCAAACCTCGCCGCCTTTCTGCTATTCGCACTGCGTCGCAACGTCGCATCATCGCCAGCCTCGCTCTCGCACGGATTCAACGTGCCAGTTCATCGGCACCTCCGGGCGGGCGCTGGCCCGGGCGCGAACCCTGGCTCAAAATTGACGCACCAGTTCACCGGCGGCCCGAGCAGGCGCAGATTTCGAGCGCTGGGTCATCGGCGGCCACCTCTTCGCCGCGAACCGCTGAGTCGTCGCGCCGCCGGCGAAAGTTCTCGGGTCAGGATGAGATTTTCGAACGCATCCACGCGGGCTTGCCAGCCGGCGAGCACCACCGTCGTCGCGCTGTAGTCGGTGATGATCGCCGGGCCGGCGACGCGATTGCCCGGGCGCAAATTTTGGCGCTCGTAAATCGGCGTCGAGACCCAGCGGCCGTGAAAATAAACTTTTTCGCGGCCGGCGATTGCCTGGCGCGAGGTGCTTTGCAGCTTTCGCGAAAGCGGGATCGCCGGCTTCGGAGTCATGCCGATCAGGCGGACGCAAACATTCACGATTTCAATTTCGCGTGTCTCGTCGGCGTAGCCGTAGCGGCGTTGGTGCTCGCGGTGAAAATTCGCGGTGAAATCGCCGCCGGCCGCGACCTTCAGAAAATCCGATTGACCAACATAACGGATATCGAGCGATCGCTCGGCGCGCAACTTTTTTGGCGCGAAGCCCTCAGCGCGCATGTGTCGCTCGCCCGCGGCTTCCAAATTGCTGAAGGATTTGCGCAGCTGTTGCCGCGCCAAATTTACTTCCCGGGCGCGAGTCAAAATTGTTTGCGAGAAATCCTTGACCACGTCGGCGCGCAGGATGCCGAGAGCCGAAAGGCCACCGGGAAGTTTGGGAATCAGCACACGCGGCATTTCGAGCGCCGCGGCGAGCGCGCAAGCGTGCAGTCCACCCGCGCCGCCGAACGCGACGAGCGAATAATCGCGCGGATCGTGACCGCGTTCGACGGAGATGACGCGAATCGCGCGCTCCATCGTGGCTTCGACGACGTCGAGCGTCCCTTGCGCGAATTCTTCGGCGCTGCGCATCGACGCGGATTGCTTGCTGCGCATCGCAGGGGCGCGCTTGCGACCGCGATTCAACAATTGCGGCGCGCGGCCCGAGTGCCGCATCGTTGCGCTCCCGGCGTCGGCATTTCCCGGCGCGAAATCTTCGGCGCCGCACACCGTCGCGATTTGCCTGCGTGCGCGATCGAGAAATCGCCGGGCGCGATCGGCGTCCAGCGGAAATTCCCCGCCGAGCAAGCCGCTGCGGCCGAGCCGCCCGAGCACCAAATGCGCGTCGGTGACGGTCGGCTGTTCGCCTTTGCCGTAGGCGATAGGTCCGGGATCGGCGCCGGCGCTTTCCGGGCCGACGCGCAGAGCGCCGCCGCGATCGATGCGCGCGATCGAGCCGCCTCCGGCGCCGACGGTGTGAATGTCGAGCATCGGAACGCTTACGGGCACATCGTCCACGATGGATTCATTCGTGGTCCGCGCGCCGCCTTCGAGCAGCGCGACATCGGTGGACGTGCCGCCCATGTCGAAGCTGATGATTTTGTCGAAGCCCGCGAGATTCGCGACGTATTCGGCGCCGAGCACGCCGCCGGCGGGTCCGGAAAGAATTGTGCGCACGGGTTCGGAGGCCGCCACGCGAGCGGAGACGATGCCGCCATTCGACTGCATCACGCGCACGCGAGATTGCGCGCGATTCGGCGCCGCGGCGACAGCGGACACGCTTCCCGAACTCGAACGCGTCATGCGCACGCGAGATTGCGGTTGATTTGGCTTCGAGGCGCCGCCGGAAACTCGTTGCGCAATATTGTCGATAGCTGCGAGGTAGCCGCTCATTACCGGAATCAAGTAAGCGTTCACCACCGTGGTGGAAGTACGCTCGAATTCGCGGAATTCGGGAAATACTTCGTGCGAGGCAGTGACCGCGAGGCCCGCTCGTCGGAGTGCGCCGGCAATTGCCTTTTCGTGCGCGAAGTTGTTGAAGGAAAACAGGAAGCAGACGGCCACCGCGTCGGGGCGTGCCGCGCGCACGCGGCGAATCAGGGCGCGGATTTCTTTCGGGCTCGGCCGGAGAACGACTTCCCCATCGGCGCCGATGCGTTCGCGCAGACCGAAGCGGCGTTCGCGCGGGACCAGAGGAGCTCGACGCCCGCCAAAGAAATCGTAAAGCTTGGGGCGCGCCTGGCGGCCAATTTCGAGAACGTCTTCAAAACCGGCGGTGGTGACGAGCACCACGCGTCCGCCGCGGCGTTGCAGCAACGCATTCGTGCCCACCGTCGTGCCGCAAAGCAAATCGAGCGGGCGTCGCATCCCGCCCGGTTGCGCCGCGCAAAATCCGCTCGAGAGCGATCTCGATGGCTTGCGCGGGATTTTTCGGCGTGGACGGAACTTTGAGAATTTCGAGCCGCGCGCCGCGAACGTAGACGCAATCGGTGAAAGTGCCGCCGCTGTCAATGGCGATGCGCAATTGGCTCTCGGATTACTTTTTCTTGCGCGACAATATCGCTTCGATCTGGCCGAGATGATTCAGATCGTGCCCGGCCATCATCTGCGAAATTCGCTCGACGCTTTCTTCGCCGCGCTCGGCGTGCATTCCGAAATGCTTCCATTGTTCGGGGCGCAGGGATTTCAGCAAACGCAGATTGGCGTCGCGCACGGTGCGATAGACATGCAGCGAAAGCCGCGGATCCTGCTTGGCGTAATGCTCCGCTTCCGCCCATTTGTCCTGATCGAATGCCGGAATCGGCGTGCCCGGCGCGCCAAGAATCGAACGCATGCGGTAACCAGCCACGATTTCCGTATCGGCAATGTGCGCCAGAATTTCGGCGACGGACCACTTCGCCGGAGCGGGGCGCTTGGTGAGGCGGCCTTTGGGAGCGCCCTTGATCAGCTTTTCGATTTTTCCGGCGGTGGCGCTCTGAACTTTGAGCGCATCTTTTCCGGCGGCGAATCCCATGATTCTTTGTTTGTACTGCTCGAATGTTTCCGGCATGGCGGTGTCCCTCCGATGTGGCCGTCCCGCGGCGGCAGGAGCGGCGTTTGCCCCGCGCCATTCTATAAAATCCGGCCGCGGGTACAAACTCTGCGCAGGCCGCGGAGAACGAGAGGCGGCGACAATTTGTCGCCCGTTGCGCGGGCGCGGCAATTGGTGTTCAATCGTTCTACGCCATTCGCGCTCTCAATTTTGGAAACAAATTTTTGCTCGCCGGTCCAAAACCGGCGCGGCGAAAATACACTATATGTGCCGAGTGCGAGCCGCAGAGCCAGGCTTTTTCGAGATGCCGAGACAGTCCGACATTCAGATTACGCGCCCAGAAGACCGCGAGCTGGAGACCAAGCGCAGCGAACTCGCCGCGCTGGAGGCCAACCTTGCCGAGCGGGAGTTGCAGCTCGCCAGTTTGCGGGCGGAGCTCTCCTCCTTCGAGCGCAAATATCTGGCCGAAGTGGGGCTGCGTTATGCCGATCTGGATGAACTGAAGGCGCAGCTCGCCGAAAAGATCGCCGCAGAGAATCCCGGCGATTTGCGGCTGCAGGAATCGGCGCGGCAGGCGCGCGCGCGAGCGGATGAGACGCGCGCAACGGCGGTGACTGACGTGGTGGCGGAGCACAAGATTTTTTCGCCGACACCGGAATTGAAGCGCCTCTATCGCGACGTGGCGAAACGAATTCATCCGGACCTCACTTCCGATGACGCCGACCGCGCGAAACGGCAGGACTTGATGGCGCAGGCAAACCGGGCTTACGAGCAAGGAGATGAAGCAGCGTTGGCGCGCGTGTTTGCGGCGTACGAGTGCTCGCCGGAATCGGTGGCTGGCGAAGGAACGCCTGCAGAATTGATTCGAACCATCCGGCGGATCAGCCAGGCGCGGCACCGCCTGCCGGAAATCGATGCGGAGTCGGATAAATTGCTACATTCCGATGCGCATCAGTTGCGAACGCGTTTTGATGAAGCGGCGCAGCAGGGCCACGATCTTTTTGGGGAACTTGCGGCGCGCATCGAATATGAAATCGCGCGGGCGAAGCAGAATCTGGCGCGCCGGCCGGTGCCCAGCTCCGTAGTATGACGACCATTCCCCCCACTTCCGAAATCGTGACGCGCAAGACGCAATCTCTCGCGGTGCGCACGGCGACGCTGGTGCGGCGAGGGCTTCGCGATCTGGCGGTGGAAACGCACTGGCGCGTGAAGAAAGTGTCACCGGCGAGGCATGGAAGCGTTGCTGTATCGCCGTTTGGACGCATGGCGGCGCTGGGAATTGCATCCACGCCGGGGAAACTTGCTTTGACGGTGGAAGATTTGGAGGCCGAGACGGAGACGGAAGCGCTGCCGTTGAAAGTGGAGAGCATTGCGCCCGCGGCACTGGGAATCAGCACGGTGCGATGGTCGCCGAACGGACGATTTCTTTTGGCGGCGTCGCCGGACTGGACGCCGGAAGCGCATCTTTTTGACGTGGAGCGATTGTCTTGCTTGCGGACCTATCCGCTGCCGAGCCTGGATGATTCTTTCGCGTGGTCGCCGAACGGAAATCTTTTTGGATTGGCTTCCGCGGCGGATTGTTCGGTGAATATTTGGCTTTGCCGGAACGCCGCGCCGGCGTTGGATGAGACGCCGCACTCGTCGCTCGATCCGAGCCTGGCGATTCGCAACGATTCGGCGGAAGCGCAGCCGGGCGAGGTGGCGCAACTTTCCGGATTCGGGCCGATGGCGTTCAGCAGCGTTGGCGGATTGATCGCCGTGGCGCTGCGATTTCCGGACGAGTGGGCGGACGATCATATTTTGCTGGCCGCGGCGCCATCGCTCGAGAGCGGAACGATCGTGCCGATTCAGGGGAACGCCACGGACATGAGCTGGGATCCGCGCGGGCATAATTTGATTTTTTGCGCGGGCGGAAAAGTGTTTGCGGCGAATTTGGCTTCGCGATCCATTGTGCCGCTGCCGTTTAATGCGGAGATTTGCCGCTGCCATCCGATCTTGCCGATTTGCGCATGTTATTCGTCATGGCTGAAGGATTCGGCGAATGGGCGGTTGTTCATCACAGAGGCGCGGACGGGACGAATTTTGGATGAGTGCGATGCCGAGGGAGTATTGGATCTTTGCTGGAGCGTGGATGGTGAGCGAGTGTTTGCGGTGACGCGCGATGGGTTGGCGTATGTGTATGACCGATCGTTGGGGTGACGCGCGGATTTGAATTTGCGGTTGAGTTCGCTTCAGTTGACGTCTGCGCTCCGGCTGCTGTATCGTCCGCTCTCGCCGGAGGTGGGTATGAGCGACGCAGGCAAACACAAAGTGCTCGGGCTGGGCGGCGTTTTCGTGCGAGCGCGTGATCCGAAGGCGCTTGGCGCGTGGTACCGCGAGCATCTGGGGCTCGATGTGCAGGACTTCGGCGGCTGCTTCGGCGCGATGTTCAATTTCGCCGAACGCGAGCCTGGTTATCAGCTGTGGACCGCGTTTCCAGCCACGACGAAAAATTTCGGCAGTGAGACGCAGCCGCACATGCTCAATTTCCGCGTCTCCGATCTGGATGGGCTGCTGGCGCAACTGCGGGCTGCCGGCGTCACCGTGGACGAGAAAGTGGACCGCTCGGAATTCGGGTCATTTGGGTGGTGTTTGGATGGCGAGGGGAATCGCGTCGAATTGTGGCAGCCGCCGGCGGAGTAGGCGGGCGCGCGCGAGGGATTTCGGCGAAGATTTCGGGTGATGGTGCGGTTTCGGCTGATGATGCGATCCTTCCGTTCGGGATTTTCTGTAGAATAATTCTGTCCGACAATTGCTGAAATTTTCTTGATCGCCGGCTTGTGCGCTTGCGAGTCTGTTGGCTACGCCGGCGCGCGGAAAAAACGCCGGCTAGCAGCCGGCGCTACGCGAGCGGGAGATTGGGTTGCGCGTTTAGCGTTACCGCGGCGGCTTCGCCGGCGAGGAAGCGCGGATAGGCGGCAGCGGCAATCATGGCGGCGTTGTCCGTGGAGAGAGCTCGGCTGGGGAAAAATAAATTCAGGTGCGCGCGTTTTGTGGATTCTTCAAAGGCGATGCGCAGGGCGCGATTTGCGGCGACGCCGCCGGAGACGAGAACGGCGCGGGCTTTAAATTCTTCGGCGGCGGCCATGGTGCGGCGAACGAGATCTTCGACGACGGAATGCTGGAAGCTGGCCACGATGTCGAGAGTCGTTTTCGAGCAGAGCGGGCGCAGGGCTTCGGCGCTGCGCTCACCTCGTGCGAGGGCCGCCGTGCGCGCTTCAATTTCCGGCTGCAGTTCTGGATGTTTGCGCAGCAAGTAGAACACCGCGGTTTTGATTCCGCTAAAACTAAAATCGAAGGCGTTGCCGCGAATTTTTGGGACGGCGAAGCGCACCGCTTGGGGATCACCGTGCGCGGCGAGTTGGTCGAGGATGGGGCCGCCGGGATATCCGAGGGCGAGCATTTTGGCAACTTTGTCGTAGGCTTCGCCGGCGGCATCGTCGCGAGTGCCGCCGATGCGACCATAGTGCAATGGAGAAAATTCCGAGTTGAGGATGCTGTCCGTTTCCGGATTCGGCGGGAGAGGATTGCGTGACGCGATAGAGAATTGTATGGCCGCCGGAAACGATGAGGCAGACAGCGGGAAATTCCGGAGCGCGTCCGGCGAGATGAGCTTCGAGAAGAACGGCGTGAACGTGGCCTTCGAGATGATTCACGGGGATGAGCGGCTTGCCGAGAGACATGGCCAGGGCTTTGCCGTAGGTGACGCCGACGATCAGCGAGCCGACGAGGCCGGGGCCGAGAGTAACGGCGATGGCGTCCGACATCGCGGAGTTCGATTCTCGCTTGCGCTCGCGGCTTCGCGGACTACCGGGACGATGCGGCGAAGATGTTCGCGGGAGGCCAGCTCGGGAACTACGCCGCCATATTTGCGATGAATGTCAATCTGCGAGGCGACGACGCTGGAGAGAATGGTCTTGCCGCCGGCGACGATGGCTGCGGCGGTTTCGTCGCAGGAAGATTCGATGCCGAGGATCAAGCCGCGGAAGATAGTGGTTTGGAATCGGTGCTCACGCTGTGCTCGCGATGATATGGGCCACGGTATCGTAACACGAGCGGCGAGCGGGATTTGCTGCGCGGCGTGTGCGAGATGCGCGCCACATGCGGCTTGCGGCGGAGTTGCGCGATCGCGAGCGTCTCCGATTGACAGTGCGCGCATCGAACGGTATCGTGCGGAGGTCGTTGACAAACATTCGCGGAGAGACATGAATCCACCGATCAGAAAAGTTCGCAAGGCCGTGCTGCCGGCTGCCGGGCTGGGTACGCGTTTTCTGCCTGCCACCAAAGCGCAGCCGAAGGAAATGCTGCCGGTCGTGGACAAGCCGCTGATTCAATATGCCGTCGAGGAATGCATCGCGTCCGGAATCGAGAACGTCATCATCATCACCGGGCGGCGGAAGAACGCGATTGAAGATCATTTCGATTCGGCGCCGGAACTGGAACATTTTCTGGAGGAGCACGGCAAGCCGGAGCAGGCCGAGATGGTGCGGCGAATCAGCGGCGGCATTCATTTTAGCTATACGCGGCAGAGCGAGGCGCTCGGGTTGGGACATGCGGTGACTGATTGCGCGGGAGCTGGTGGGCGACGAACCGTTTGCCGTGCTTCTCGGCGACGTGATTTTGGATAGGTCCCGAGCCTGGGAACGAAATCGCTGATCGACGTTTACGCGCAGACCGGGCAAGGCGCGATTATCGTGGAAGAAGTGCCGCGCGAGCGCGTTCACCTTTACGGAATCGCCGACGCGCGCCCCGCTCCCGATCTCGGCTTTGGCAATCGCTTGATGCGGATTAACGACGTGATCGAAAAGCCCAAGCGCGAAGAAGCGCCGTCGAATCTGGCGGTGACGGGCCGCTATGTTTTTCCGCCTGAGATTTTCGATTGCCTGGCGCGAATCAAACCGGGCAGCGGCGGCGAAATTCAGCTCACAGACGCGATGCGCCTGCTCGCCAAGGAACACGGCCTGTGGGGCTACATTTATGAGGGAAAAACGTACGATGCGGGAGACAAACTCGGGTTTTCTGGAGGCCACGGTGGAACTGGCGCTTAAGAATCAGAACTTGGGGTCGCCGTTTCGGGAGTACTTGAAGACGCTGAAGCTATAATTCTGCGCTGGAAATTATTTGACCTAGACTGCCCCTAAATTCAGAAAATGCCAGATCCCTCACTCCGTTCGGGATGACAACGCGGGCGCGAGCCCAATGACAAGAATGCGAAGTCGGAACTAGTCTTTCTTCGACTTGCCTTTCGATCCCGATTCCTTCGATTTCGAGTCTTTGGATGTATCGGGCTTCTTTGCGGAAGATGAATCATCCTTCGCCGCCGCTGGCTTTATTTCCCGTCGCCCGATTTGGCCGCTGGCATTCTTGCCGGCGTAGTCCGTCACGTACCATCCCGTGCCTTTGAACTGGATCGCCGGAGACGAGATGACGCGCTGGGCTTTTGCGCTGCATTTCGGGCACTTCTGCGGGTTTCCGGAGCGGAATACGATTCGATTTTCTCGAATTTGTGGCCGCACTTCCCGCACTTGTACTCGTAAAGAGGCACTACGATTTCCCTCCAGAATGGCGATAAGAGAAAATACTATCACGACTGCGCTGCGCCGGCGGAAGCGAGAGATGTTTGAGTTTCGTGTGTTAGACTGGCGCGGCGACGAGGCAGTGTGCAGCAAGCTTCCGTCGGTGCACGACCATGCGCACGACCGGTGCTCGCGGGAGCAAGAGATTTGCACTCCGGCGCAGGAGCGCGCGTGCGGCGGGCCGGTGAATGCGATGCACACTCCTGGGCAGGGTTGTCTCTATCTGATCGCCACGCCGATCGGCAATCTCGAAGACATTTCTTTGCGCGCGCTGCGTTTATGAAAGAAGTGGACGTGATTGCCTGCGAAGATACGCGCGAGACGCGCAAGCTGCTGGCGCACTACGAAATTCACACGCGCCTCGAAAGCTATCACGAGCACAACGAAATGACGCGCGCGCCGGAATTGGTGATCGTGCTGGAGCAGGGCGCGCGAGTGGCGCTGGTGAGCGACGCGGGAACGCCGGTAGTTTCGGATCCGGGCATCGCTTGGTCACGCTTTGTCTTGCGGCATGGAATTCCGGTGGTGCCCGTGCCGGGGCCATCGGCGTTGGTGGCTGCGCTGGCGGCTTCGGGAATGCCGACGGAGCAATTCTTATTTTCGGGATTTCTGCCGTCGCGGCCGAGCGAGCGGCGCAAATCGTTGCGCGGGCTGACGGCGATTCCGGCGACGCTTGTTTTCTACGAAGCGCCGCATCGCATTTTGGAAATGCTGGATGATGCGCTCGGAATTCTGGGCAATCGCGTCTATGTGTCGTGGCGCGGGAAGTGACCAAGTTGCATGAGGAATTTCGGCGCGGACGCATCGTCGAATTGATCGCGAGATTTCGGGAGGCACCGCCGCGCGGTGAGATCACCGTCATCATCGGACCTGGCGGATGACGAATCGCATCTTGCCGGCTGTCGGAGGAATCTGCGATTCGGGGCGATGACGCTTTCCGCGCGTGTGGATGAATTGATGGAGAAGGAACATCTCGATCACAAGGCGGCTTTGAAATTGGCGGCGCGCGAACGGGGATTATCGAAGCGCGAGGCTTATAAGCAACTGCTGGTCCATCGCGACGATTGATTGCGGCGCAACGATTCAACCGCCGAGAATCATTCCAGCGGTACGGATTTACGTTCGCACTATAACCGAATGAAAGTTAATCGCCGGCGGAGAGGGCTGCGTCGGTTTCTTGCGGCGCGTGCTGCGCGGTCTCGAAGAAAATCTTCGACGCGATCGAGGACTTCCTGCGTGGTCTTCGAGGTATGCACGGCGTGGCGAAGCTCGCTGCCGTTGCGCACGCCGTGCGTGAACGAGCAGGCGAACTGCTTCATCTTCCCGATGGCATCCTTCATTCCGCTGGCCACCAGGCGCTGGAAATAATCGGCAATCAGGCGATGGCGGTCTTCCTCGGTGGGGCGATCGTAGCGGCCGGTGGCGATGAATTGCTCGATCTGGCGGAAAATCCAGGGATTGCCGGCGGCGGCGCGGCCGATCATCACCGCATCGCAATTGGTTTCCTTGACGATGCGCACGGCATCTTCCGGGGCGCGAACGTCGCCATTGCCGATCACCGGGAATTTCACCGCTTCTTTCACCGCGCGAATTACGCTCCAGTCGGCGTCGCCGCTATAGCCTTGCGTGCGCGTGCGCGGATGGACGGCGATGGCTTCGATGCCGCAATCTTCGGCAATGCGCGCGACTTCCACCGCGACGATATTATTTTCGTCCCAGCCGGAGCGAATTTTGATGGTGAGCGGAATGTGCACGGCGGCGCGGACGGCGCGCAGAATTTCTTCGAGCAGCGGCAAATCGCGCAGCAGGCCGGAACCGCCGCACTTGACCACTTTTTTGGCCGGGCAGCCGAGATTGATATCGAGCTGATCGAAGCCCAGATCTTCGGCGAGCGCGGCGGCGGAGGCCATGGCTTTTGGATCGGCGCCGAAAATCTGCGCGGCGATGGGATGCTCGTCCGGCTCGTAGTAAAAATAATGCAGCATGCGGGCTTCGTTGCGCGTGAGGCCCTCGGCGCTGGTGAACTCGGTCATGATCAGGCCGCAGCCGCCGAGTTCGCGGATCACGCGGCGGAAGACCGTGTCGGTGACGCCGGCCATCGGAGCGAGAATTGTGGCTGGGCGAATGAGTGATCGCGAATTTTTAGCTCGGCGGGAAACATGGTCGGCATTTAGAGAAGAGTTGAGTCGATAGGCGGCACGTCGTCGGAGGAACTGCGGCGGCGGCGCGCTGCTGGATTTTCCGGAGCGGGGCGAGATTTGATCCGTCCGGCGCGGCGGCAGCATTTGTTGTGGCTGCAGAACCGGATCGCGTCGCGGCGGCGGAAGGCGCCGCCATGTTACTTACGCTGGCGCCCGCGGCTGCAGCAGCGGCCAGGCTCGGCCGCTGATCGCGCGCGTCATTCTGCGGCGCTTCGCCATCGCGCAAGATAGGCTGCGGCAGTCTGCCGCGAACCGCCGAAGAAGCTTTCAACGATCTGGGCCAGGGCGTGCACGCGCGCATCTTCCGCGCTCAGATTCGGGCGATAAATGTAAGCGCGGCCGGATTTGCGGCGCTCGACAATTCCCTTCCGCGCGAGGCGATCCATGATGGTCATGATCGTGGTGTAAGCGCGCGGGACGCCGCGGAGCGAGACGATCGCGGATTTCGCGGACCGTTCCTTCGCCGAGCGGCCAGAGCGTATTCATGCAATCGAGTTCGAGAGGCGCGAGATCGAGCAGCGAGCGGCGGCGCAGATCGCCATTGCCAGCTGGCTTTTGTGATGCGTTGGTCGACGGTGGCGTTCATGGCTTCGATCCGTCACTACCCTTCGGCACGGCGTCACTCGCGGCGCCGCCTGCAGACGGCGGCTTTCGTTTTGGGATTCCGCAGGAGGCTCGGCGAGATATTGCGAAGTGCGCAGGAGATTGCGGCGCAACGCCGGATTTCGCTCGGTCCAATCGCCGCGCCGGCATCGGAGGCCATGGTCGTTTCGATCGCCGCCATTTTCGAATCAAGATCATCGAGGAAATGAAGAGCAACGGCTTCGCGCGTGAGCGGAAGTTTCGGCGACCCGAATTCCAGCGAGCCGTGATGGCTCAGAATCAAATGCTCGATGACCGTGGCGAGCGGGCGCGGAAATTCGGCGATGGACTCGATTTTTCGCCGCACGATGGCCTGTCCAAGCGCGATATGGCCGAGGAGCTGGCCTTCGGTGGTGTAACCGAAGCCGCGCGCGCAGCTGAGTTCCTCAATTTTGCCGATGTCGTGAAGCACGATGCCGGCGAGCAATAAATCGCGATTCAATTCCGGGTAATGCGACGCCACCAAGCGCATCAAATCGAGCAGGCTCACCACGTGTTCGAGCAAACCGCCGATGTAGGCGTGATGCATGGTCATCGCCGCGGGAGCGCGCTTCAATTTCGGCGCGATGGAAGCATCTTCCACCACGCTGACCAGCAGAGTTTTCACCCACGGATTTTCGGCCGCGTGCACTGCTTCGTTCAAGCGGGCGTAAAGTTTTTCGACGTCCTGCTTGGTGTGCGGAAGAAAATCGGCGAGCTCGTAATCGGTTTCTCGGCAACCGGCGATACGTGCTCGACGGTAAGTTCGAGCTGCTCGTTATAAAGCTTGGCGCGCGCGCGCATCTTCACCACGTCGTCGCGATCGAATTGCGCAACGAGCGGCTCGAAGCCATCCCACATTTTTCCGGAAATGGTGCCGGTGCGATCCGCCGAGTTCGAGCTGCAGCCACGAACGGCTGGTGCGCGGCGAAGTGCGAATTTCTTTGGAACGAACCAGAAACGTCGAGGCCACTGCCTGTCCGTCGTGCAGATCGGCGATGAATTGAGTTTTCACTGACCTCCGGCGGCCTTCTTCGCCTTCTTCGAAAGCTTCTTGTCGGGCGCGTCCGGAGTCGGAGTGACTTCCTTGATTCCCGTGTTGCTGGCCACCGCGGCGGTATCAATATATCCGGGCTTCACGATGACGTAGCTTTGCTCGCGCAATTCCGCCAGATACCCGCGAAACAGCGTGGACATCCGCTCGCCGTAGATGTGATTCATGATCTCGTTCTCGACCTTTTCCAGCGGCTGCTGCCCTGCGTCATAGTGATCGAGAACCTTGATGATTTCGAAGCCGGTCTTGGTCTGAATCACGTCGCTGAGATCGTTTTTCTTCATGGCGAAGACCGTATCTTCGATTTGCTTGGAAAGCTGGCCGCGTTCGAACGCACCCAGGTCGCCGCCGTTCTTGGCCGTCGGGCCTTCCGAATTGCGCTTCGCCAACTCGGCGAAATCCTCGCCTTTCTTCAGTCGCGCGTCGAGATCGTTCGCCTTCTTCTGAATCACCGCGATTTCGTCCGGCGTTTTCCCGTCCGTATTCAGAAAAATGTCCGCCAGCAGCACCGATTCCGGCCGGATGAATTCCTCTTTGTGTTCATCGTAATATTTCTTGACGTCTTCGCGGCCGATATCCACGCGCGCGCCGGCGTCCTTGCGAATCACTTCCTGTGTGAGCAGGTTGTTGCGAATGCTGCGCTTGTATTCATCCCATGAGAGTCCCTGCCCCTCCACGGCCTTTTGCAGATCCTCCATGCTGGCGAGATTGTTCTGCTGGCGGACTGAATCGAGCTGCTTGATCACGTCCGCTTCCACGCTGATGCCCATGTCCTTGCCGCGCTGCACCAGCAACTGCTGATCGATTTCATCGCGCAGCAAGATTCTTCTGCCGCTCGGCGTACATCGCTTCCTTGCGATCGGGAGTGCAGGTCGACAATCGTGGTGCGACTTCCTCGTGCAGCTGCGCCTGGGCTTTTTCGTAATCCGAGAGCGTGATGATCTCGTTGTTCACGCGCGCGACGATCTCTTCGACACCTTTCCATTGCCCTGCGCCTTGGTCTGCGCGTGCGTCGCCGCGGGCGCGGCGACGCCAGCGAAACGGCGACGCAGCGTCCACGCCAATCTCGTGATGCGCTTGCTCATGCAAGTCCTCTGCCTTTTCATTCGACTCATCCCCACGATTGAATTTTAGCCCTACGATTGTAGTTGCAGCAACAGCTTTTGGGTCGCAGACGCCACTCCATCCTTTTCATTCTTCCAGTCAAACCATAGCACGCCGCTGGGATCGAGCCGCATCCCGCGACGGCCGCGAATCACGCGCACCAATTTCTCCGGTTTGATCGGCGTTTCGTCATGAAATTTCACGGCCACTTGATCGCCGCGGCGCTCGATTGATCGAAACCAGCAATCGTTCCGCCAGCGCTTTCAGCACCGCGTAATCGAGCAGATTGTCGCACCGCGGCGGCGGCGCTCCGAAGCGATCTTCCAATTCCTTGCGCACTTCCTCGCGCTCCTCGTCGTTCGAAACTTCGGCAGATACGCTTATAGATGCGCAAACGTAGATTTTCGCTTTCTATGTACTCGCGCGGAATGCGAATGTCCTGGCCGAGATTCAAGGTGACGCGGCGCTCGGGCGTCGACGGCTTCGCCCTTGCGCTCGGCGACGGCGCGCTCCATCATGCGGCAATAGAGATCGAATCCCACCGCGGCGATTTGGCCGTGCTGTTCGCGGCCGAGCAAGATTCCCGGCGCCGCGCAACTCGAGATCGAGAGCGGCAATGCGGAATCCGGCGCCGAGATCGCTGAATTCCTTCAGAGCGGCCAGACGATGGCGCGCGAGCGTGGATGAGTCCGCCGGACCGGCGGCACGAGCAGATAGGCGTAAGCGCGTTGATTCGATCGCCCCACGCGGCCGCGCAATTGATACAGCTCGGCGAGGCCGAAGCGATCGGCGCGATTGATGATGATCGTGTTCGCGCGCGGAATATCGAGGCCGTTTTCGATGATCGTGGTGCACACCAGCACGTCGGCCTCACCGCGAATGAACTTCAGCATCACTTTTTCGAGTTCGGCCTCGGCCATTTGGCCGTGTCCGATGATCACGCGCGCTTTCGGGACCAGCCTCTTGATCAGCGAAGCCACCGAGGCGATCGACTCGACGCGATTGTGCACGAAGAAGACTTGCCCGTTGCGCGAAAGTTCTTCTTCCATCGCGCGCTTGATGATGGATTCCGAAAACGGCGCGACGGTCGTTTGAATCGCCAGCCGGTCTTTCGGCGGCGTTTCGATCACCGACATATCGCGCAGATCCCACCAGCGACATGTGCAGCGTGCGCGGAATCGGCGTAGCCGACATCGTCAGCACGTCCACATTCTTGCGCATTTCCTTGATGCGCTCTTTGTGCGCGACGCCGAAGCGCTGCTCTTCGTCCACCACCAGCAAACCGAGATTCTGGAATTTCACGTCCTTCGAGAGCAGCCGGTGAGTGCCGATCACGATATCCACTCTTCCGGCTTCGACCTCCGCCAGAATCTTTTTCTGCTCGCGGGCGGTGCGGAAGCGGCTGAGCATTTCGATGCGCACCGGAAACGCCGCGAATCTGCGCCGGAAAGTTTCGTAATGCTGGAAGGCCAGCACGGTAGTGGGCGCAAGCACCGCCGCTTGCATCGAATCGCCCACCGCCTTGAACGCCGCGCGCATGGCCACTTCCGTCTTGCCGTAGCCGACGTCGCCGCACAGCAAGCGGTCCATCGGTTGCGCAGATTCCAAATCGTGCTTCACGTCGCTGACGGCTTTCTCCTGATCGGGCGTCTCCTGAAATTCGAATGCGTCTTCGAATTCCTTTTGCCAGTTCGTATCCGTCGGGGAACGAGTGACCGACTGCGCCAACTTGCCGCTCGGCGTAAAGCGCCAGAAGCTTCTGGGCCATATCGCCGACCGATTTTTTCACGCGCGCCTTGCGCGTTTCCCAGAGATTCGTGCCCAGGCGATCGAGTTGCGGCGTGGCGCCGCCGAGCGATTGATACTTCTGAATCAAATCCACGCGCGCGAGCGGCACGTAGAGCCGCGCATCCTCGGCGTAGCGCAGCAGCATGAACTCGCCGGTCGTCTCCCTCGACGGCGATCTGCCGCAGGCCGTCGAATTGCCCGATGCCGTGATCCACGTGCACCACGTAATCACTCGGCTTGAGATCCGAGAGATCGCTGAAGAACGAAGCGCTGGTTGCGCGCCCACGCGTCCGCGCCGGTGCCGGAAGCGATTCGAATAAATCCGCGTTGCCATAAATCGCCAGCCGCGATTCCGGAAACGCGACACCTTCCGATAAGCGGCGCCTTGCAGAGCACCAGCGCCGGAATCGAGCCGCCGCTGCTTTCTTCGGCGAGGCGCACGCCCGTCGCGGTGTCGTCCAACTCGCCGAGCCGGTACGGCAACTCATTTTCGTGGCACAGATCCGCGAGCCGCTCCATCTCGCCGGTGCTCGCAGCCGAGACCATCACCTGCGCGCCGCCTTGCACGCGCCCGCGCACTTCGGCCATGAATGCCGCCACGTTTCCGTGATACCGCGTGGTGGGCTGCGACAACATCGCCCTTGCCGGCGTCTCGCCTTCGAGCGCCAGATGCTCGAGTCGCAATCGGGGCCGCCGCCGCAGCTCCGCGGCCCATTCATCATCGCTCAGCACGTAGCGCTCCGCGGGGACATCGTTCAACGTAGCCCGTCGCCACGCGCCGCGCCGCATTCGAGCCGCGCGCGATATTCCTCGATTGCGCGCCGCAGCTCGTCCGGCTCGTCTTCCAGCACCGCGGCTTCGGCCGCGAGCTCGAACAAACTCGATTTCGCGTCGCCCAAAAGCGCCGGATGAAATTCCCATCCCGGATAAAACGCCGCAGGCACGCCTTCATCTTCGCGGCCGGTGACGCGCTGGGGCCTGCAACCGTTCGAGCAACTCGGCACGCGCCGCGGATAATCGGTGAGCGGAAGCAGCGTTAGCGTGTTCGAGCGGCCGCAATGATCGCTGCGTATTGGCATCGAACTCGCGCAACGATTCCAGCGTGTCGCCGAAAAATTCAAGCCGCACGGGCGCCGCGGTCTCCGGAGAGAACACGTCCACAATCCCGCCGCGCACGGCAAACTGCCCCGGCGATTCCACCGTCTCCTGCTTCTCGTAGCCGACACTGACGAGATGAGCGATCAGCTGCGCTTGCGGAAAATCGCGATCGCGCGTCGAGTTGCGACGGCGAGCGCCCGCGTAAAATTCGCGTCGCGCATGCGCTGCATCGCCGCGCTCACCGGCGCGACAACGATATCTGCCTCGCCGGCTGCGATGCTCCACAGCGCATACGCGCGCTCTTCGGAAATTTCAGGATGCGGCGATCGGCCTTCGTAGGGCAGCACGTCATGGGCGGGCAGCATGGCCACGCGGCTGCGCGCCTTGCGCGTGAGCGCTTCGAAGAAATATCGAATCGGCTCGAGTAATTCTTCGCCGCGGCGATTCGACGCCACCAGCAGAAATTACCGGCCGCACCAGCGACGCCGCGCAAATCGTCGTCACCAGCGACTTCGCCGGATCGGTCAATCCCGCCAGCGAAGATTCCCCGCTGCGCCCGCGCCGCAAATCGTCGAGCGACGCCTCCACCGCCGGATGGCGCCCCACCCGCGACAACAGCTCTGCCACCAGCGGTAGAATCATGCGCGCAAACGCCGGATTCGTTCGATTAATTTGGTCGTGGAATATCCCGGCTTCGAGAGAAATGGACACCACTTTGCCGCCCGCCGCTCTCCACTTCTTCGCGTCCGACGATTTCATCGGGCCCCCAATCGCTGCCCTTCACCAGCACCGCCGGAAGAATTTCAGCAATCAATTCGCGCGGCGTGGCTTCCTCGAACACCGTCACAAAATCGACCGCCTCAAGCGCCGCCAGCAATTCCGCCCGCTCCGCCTCCGGAATCACCGGCCGCTGCGGCCCCTTGATCTCCTGCACGCTCGGATCGGAGTTGATGCCCACAACTAGCGCATCGCCAAGCGATCGCGCCCGCTCCAGCATGCGAATATGTCCCGGATGCAGAATATCGAAGCATCCGTTAGTGAATACGACGCGTTTGCCGTCTCGTTTGAGCGCACTAATCCGGAGCTTCAATTCCGTGCGCGCAAGCACTTCACCCACTCCCAGCTCTCCAATGCGGCGAACTTTCTCCGCGATACAAATTCTATCACGCGCGCCACGCTCGCCCGTCGCCCCCGCGAGACGATCTGTATTGCCACGTTTTTAGCGCCATGCTAGCTTCTCCTCACTTCAAGGAGAAATTCATGAGATGGACTCCTGGCGGTGAGAGCGGGGACATCGAGGATCGCCGCGATCAGACGGGCGGCGGTGGCGGTTTCCAATTCGGCGGCATTCACATCGGCATCGGCGGCGCCATCGTCCTGCTGATTCTCAGCTTTGTTTTCAAGGTCAACCTCTTCACTTTACTTGGCGGCGGAACAGGAGGACGCACAGACTTCGCTCAGCCAGCCAAATCCCGCGCAAGACGAGGCCGAGAAGCCCCTGGTGCAATTCGTCTCCTTTGTCCTCGACGACGTGCAGAACACTTGGACGCAGCTCCTGCCGCAACAGACCGGCGTGCAATACCACCACGCGAAACTCGTGCTGTTCCGCGATTACACCGAATCCGGATGCGGCGGCGCGGAATCCGCCACGGGCCCGTTCTATTGTCCCGAGGATGAGAAGGTCTATATCGATCTCGGCTTCTTCGACGAGCTGAGCCGCCGCTTTGGCGCGCCGGGCCAGTTCGCGCAGGCCTATGTACTGGCGCACGAACTCGGCCATCACGTTCAGAAGCTCACCGGGAATCGAAGGCAAAGTTCATCGGCTGCAAGAAAGCAATTCGCGCGAAGCGAATCCGCTTATCCGTGAAACTCGAACTGCAGGCCGATTGCTTCGCAGGCGTCTGGGCGCACTACCACGCAGCAGCGCGGCCTGCTCGAAAAGGGCGATGTGGAATCGGCGCTCGGCGCCGCGTCTGCCGTAGGCGACGACCGTCTGCAGAAAATGTCCACCGGCCACGTCAGCCCGGAATCCTTCACGCACGGCAGCTTCCGCAGCAACGGATGCAATGGTTTAACGCCGGCCTGGACGACGGCACCATCGCAGCCTGCAACACCTTCGGCCAGTCAGAGTAGATCCTTCTCGCGAACGCTGATTCAGTTCTCCGCCGCCCGCGCTGTTGCCTCAAACGACCACGCGCATCTTCGCCTCTCCCGTGCCTTCCCAATTTGATGCTATACTCCCGCCTCTGCTTGACGCTTGTTGTCCCCTCCGCGGGAGCGAATTTCGATGAAAGAAATTGCCATCGTTGGTGGCGGCCCCGCTGGGGCCATGTGCGGCGAACGCCTCGCCTCGGCCGGATTCACTGTCACGCTATTCGACGAGCATCTCGCCTGGGAAAAACCCTGCGGCGGCGGGCTGACGCACAAAGCCATCTCGACTTACCCGTTTCTTCTCGATAGTCCGCATCCGAAAAAAATCGTCAGCACCGCGGAACTAATTTCGAGCGGCGGGCATCGCGCGCGTTTCCGCATGAAGCATCCCATCGTGATTTATTCGCGCACCGTGCTGAACGGCCTGCTGCTCGATCGCGCCGCTGCCGCCGGTTGCCGCACGGTTCGCTCGCGCGTCACGCAAATCACGCATTCCGGTGGACGCGTTCATCTCACCGCCGGTGGCGAAGAAACCAGCGCCGATTTCGTGGTCATCGCCGGCGGCGCTCGCAATCAGCTTGCTTCCCGATACCACCCCGCTCAAGGCCGCCGATCTGGAAATGACGCTCGGCTACTTTGTGCCCACCGACGAGCAGCTCATCAAAGTGAAATTTCTGAAGCAATTCGAAGGCTACATCTGGTCGTTCCCGCGCTCCGATCATGTTTCCGTCGGCATCTGCGGCAAGATGACGCAGAATTCTTCAGCCAGGCGCTGCGCCATCATCTCGATGATTTCGTTCGCGACGAAAAAATTTCGCTCGAAGGCGCGCGCATTTATAGCCACGTTCTGCCGTCGCCGCAAGCGCACACTTTGCGCCGCCGCCGCATCGTCGGCAAACAATTGGGCCATGGCCGGAGACGCCGCCGCCTGCGTCGATCCCATCACCGGCGAAGGCCTCTTCTACGCCATGCGCTCCGGCGATCTTGCTGGCCGAAGCCCTGATCGAAGGCCAGCCCGAAGCCTATCCCGCGCGCATGCGCTCGGTATTGGTCGCCGATCTCGAAATTCGCGGCGCGCATTGCGCGCAAAGTTTTCTGCGGGAATTTTCTGGGCGGCGCGGTCACCACTCGCATGGTGCAGACTCCTGAATCACAGCGCCACTTTCCGCGATCTGATTCGCGATGTTTTCAGCGGCGCGCAGGACTATCGCAGCCTGAAACGCCGCCTCTGGGCGCAACTCGGCATCACTCTCGCCGAACTCACCAAGAGCTTCATCGACCCGCGCTCTTGCGGCGACGCTTCCTCGCCCGTGGACGGCCCGGAGCCCGCCCGTTGAGCGCCGAACACAAGACTCCCTATCCGACGCTGCCTCACGGAATTCATTCCAAGCTCGAAAAAAACGTCCCCGCGAATTGGACGCTGGCTGCCTTTGATCCTGAGCTGCCGCCGGTGCTCTCGACGCCGGCGATGATCGGCATGATGGAATCGGTAGCGGCAACCGCTGCAAAGCCGCACTTACTGCCGGCATGATCACTGTAGGAACGCGCATCGAAGTGGATCATCTGAAGGCCGTCACGACCGGCGCCGCAGTAGAAGTAACCGCCCGTCTAACCGCCCAAGAAGGCCGCTTCCTAACATTCGAAGTCGAAGCCCGCTCCGGCTCCCACGTAATCGGCCGCGGCAAAGTCTTCCGCGCCATAGTCGAGCCGCGCTGCTTCCAAACTCGCGCCACCGCCCGCGGCAATTCGTAGCGCGCTAATACCGCTCTTTACCCTCGGTCCCTGAGCGCGTCCCTTTTACCCTACTTCGCCTGGCTGGCATCCGAGAGCGTGCAGCCGAAGGATCTGGATTCGTCCGCGCGCTTCACACCGCGAAAGTGAGCACGTAATCTCCCGTCGTCCCTGCCGGCTCGCAATCGGCGTTCCGCATTGTCGGAATCATCCGGTGCTCACCCCAACGAAGCCTTAAAGATTTCTGCGCGCGTAATTGTGCTTTTAATTTACGGCGATCGCGAAAACGTAGGAGGGCACGTCGAACAAAGCAGACAAATTCTAATACTCCGCGCGGCGCGGCGCACCTTGCGCTGCACCGGCGGCGTAATCGTAGCCATCTTGCGGATCATGGCCAGCACCAATTTCTTGTCGTCATCCGAAAGAGTAGTGCTATATCGCTTGATTTCGGCAAGAAAGCGAATCTCTTCCTCTGAAAGCTCGCCCAGCATCTTGCGCGTCTCGCGGTCTTGCGGAGTATCGCTGCCGGGGAAAAAATCCGCCAAATTGATTTCCATGGCCTCGGCGATTTTCGCCAGCGTCTCGAGCGAGGGCACCGTATGCCCATTCTCCACGCGCGAGAGATAGCAGCGCAGCAATCCGGTCCGCCGCTCGATATCGCCCTGTGACAAGCCGCGGTCGCTGCGATACGACCGAATCACCTCGCCGATATTTACCTTTGGCTTTTCTTTCGGCACCGGCCTCTCACCTCCGAGTATCGCGGGTATCTTAAGCATCCAGTGCTAGGACGCGCAAGTAAATTCTCTATGAGCCCGGGAAACGAACTTTGGCCGACATCGGAGACCCATCGCGTACCGCCGGCTTGTCCTGAGCTCCGAACGGCGCCGCCGGCGTTTTTGACGCTGTCTTTGTCTTTTTCGATTCTTAACCCGTGGAGGGAACGTACCGCCACAAAGGATCTAACTCAAGCCCGTGCTGCCTCTTATCCTCGTACAGCGCGTCATCCACGCGCTTCACGAACTCCTGCGCCGTCTCGCCAATCAAATAATCCTTCCAACCGGCCGCAAAAGTGACGGGCAACTTCGTGTTGTCGTACTCGACCACCAGGCCATTCAATCGTCCCAGCACGTGCCGCACTTCTTCCGGCCGGCACTCTGGCAGAATCACCATGAACTCGTCGCCGCCCATCCGCGCAGCCAAATCCGACCCGCGAATAGCTCGCTTCAACCGCTCGGCGAAGGTCTCCAGCACCAGATCGCCCGCGCCGTGCCCGAGTGTGTCGTTCACGCGCTTCAAACTATTCAAATCGAGCAGCAACAGCGTCAATGGCCGCGAATGACGAATCGCCCGCGACATTTCCTCTTCCAGCCGCTGCTCCGCCGAGCGCCGGTTGTAGAGTCCCGTCAGTTGATCGAGCGCCGCGAGTTTATAAACTTCCGTGGCCAGCGATTCCACCTTGGCCAGCGCGTGAATTTGCTGCGCCATTTGCTTGCGCGAATTGCGATTGATCAGAGCTGCTGGTAGAGCGTGTAGATGTTGAACACCAAAACCAGACCCGATCAGTCCGCGAACGGAATCCTGCGCCAGTAGAACGAATAACCGTCCCGGAATCGACTCGGAGCAGCGTCGGAAACTCGAACGACGCCACGCAAACGGTCAGCAGAAACATCACCGTGAACGCACTCGACCACATCCACCATTGTTGGCGGTCGAGCCGCTTCAGCTTGGCTTCGATCACCGCGGCGCCGGCGGCCACCCGGTCGCGGGCGGCGCTTCGCGCGTCCGCTCGGTCGGCGCACTTCGTCACGCCATCGGCGCTCACTTCCGGATGTACACTTGTTTCGGGCATGTTCCTTTTCTGACTTCCCTACAAATAGCGTATTGCCGGGCGAATCACCACGGTCGTTGCGCACCGTTGTGTCAAAGTCGCAACCCCGTCCGTTCGCACAGGTGCCTACCGTACCGTTCTTAGGAACGCCGGCGGCGTTGGGAATTGACTTTGAGACCGCGCAGCCCGTTTAATGATTTGAGAGCGACGCCGGGCCGGCTGATTTTCGTGAGGCTTGCGCGGCCGCGCACACTTACACCATCGTGCAAATCAAGTCTCCGGAAAAGCCTCTGAATACTCCCGCGCCCGGCGAGAAAGATCCCGGCGAGTCAGGCGGCAAAGTTCCGCAGCGCCGCTTCGGAACCGCGCGCTCGGCCTTTCTCGTCGCCTCGGGAATTTTTCTCAGCCGCATTTCCGGCCTGATTCGCGACCGCTTCTTCGCGCACTACTTCGGCAATTCCGACGCCGCCGACGCGTTCAAAGCCGCCATTCGCATCCCCAATTTTCTGCAAAACCTATTCGGCGAAGGCGTTCTTTCCGCCTCGTTCATTCCCGTCTATGCCGCTTTGCTGGCGCGCGACGATCGCGAAGAAGCCGACCGCGTCGCCGGCGGAATTTTCGCGCTGCTCGCGCTCGTCGCCTCCACGCTCGTCCTTCTCGGCGTGCTCACCACTCCCTGGCTCATCGAAATCATTGCTCCCGGCTTCACCGGAGAAAAACGCCAGCTCACCATTCACCTTGTGCGCATTCTCTTCCCCGGCGCGGGCTTGCTGGTTCTTTCCGCCTGGTGCCTCGGCATTCTAAATAGCCATCGCAAGTTTTTTCTCTCCTACACCGCGCCCGTGATTTGGAACCTGGCCATGATCGCCACGCTGATTTTTTTCGGCGCGCGCATGCAGCAGTTCCCTCTCGCCGCGGCGCTTTCCTGGGGCGCCGTCGTAGGCAGCGCGTTGCAGGTCGGCGTGCAATGGCCGGTCGTGATGCATCTTCTCGGGCGCTTCCGGCTTTCTGTGAGCGCGCGCGCCGAAAATATTCGCACCGTGGTGCGCAATTTCTTTCCGGTTTTCGTCAGCCGCGGCGTGGTGCAGATCAGCGCCTACGTGGATTCCGTGCTCGCCAGCCTCGTCGGCACAGGCGCCGTTGCCGCTCTTTCTTACGCGCAAACGCTCTACACGCTCCCGGTCAGTCTCTTTGGCATGGCCGTCTCCGCCGCGGAATTGCCGGTGATGTCCGGCCAACTCGGCAGCGAAGACGAAGTGGCGCGCGCGCTGCGTCTGCGCCTCGATGCCGGCCTGCGGCAAATCGCCTATTTCGTTGTGCCGTCCGTCGTGGCGTTCCTGACGCTCGGCGATGTCATCGTCTCGGCCATCTACCAGTCCGGCCGCTTCACGCACGCCGACGCTCTCTACGTCTGGGGAATTCTGGCCGGCTCGACGGTCGGCCTGCTGGCGTCCACGCTGGGCCGCCTCTACTCCTCCACGTACTACGCGCTGCGCGACACGCGCACGCCGCTGCGCTTCGCCGTAATCCGCGTCGTTCTCACCACCATCCTCGGATATCTCTCTGCGGTGCCGCTACCGCGCCTTCTCGGCATTGACCCGCGCTGGGGCGTGGCCGGACTCACCATTTCCGCCGGGATTTCCGGCTGGGTGGAATTTCTGCTGTTGCGGCACTATTTGAATCGCCGCATCGGCAAGACTGGCTTGTCACTCGGCTTCTCGTCCACCGTCTGGACGGTCGCGGCCGCTTCCGCCGGAATCGCCTGGGCCGTCCGCTCGGCCGCGGGACCGCATCGCCCGATCTTGCTCGCCATCGTCGTCCTGATCCCGTATGGAATCGTCTATCTCGGCGCCACGTTCGCGCTCAAACTTCCCGAAGCCAAATCGCTGGGCGCCATGTTCTCGCGATTCACTTCAAAATAGCGGTCCCCACAAGTCTTCCGGCTAAAGGTCTGCTCTCCCCTGCCGAAGAATACGATGAGGCTTCACATCGAGGAAACCTTGCGCCCGAACACCCAACTCACGCATCGCGAGCGCACCTTCGCCGAAGACGACGTGATTGTCAGCAAAACTGATCTGAAGGGAAAAATTACCTACGTAAATCGCACTTTCATCCAAGTTTCCGGATTCTCGGAGGAAGAACTGCTCGGCCAGCCGCACAATATCATCCGCAATCCGCAAATGCCCCGCTGCGTTTTCAAGCTGCTCTGGAACACGCTGGAAGCCCGCCGCGAAATCTTCGCCTACGTCAACAATCTTGCCCGCAACGGCGACAACTACTGGGTGTTCGCGCATGTCACTCCGTCGTTCGACGCATCCGGCCGCGTCATTGGCTACCATTCCAATCGCCGCGTTCCCGAACGCCGCGCCGTGAATTTTTTCGAGTCCGTGTACCGCCAGCTTCTTGCCGAGGAAAATAAACATGCCGATCCCAAGCGCGGCATGGAAGCTGGCGGCGAGCTGCTGCGGCAGATGATGTCAGAGAAAAATACCACGTACGACGAATTCGTATTCTCGCTCTGAGGTTAGCCCATGCCTTCACTGGCCGTACCGGATTCTTCGCCCAATTCCGGTTTCTTCCACGCCGTGCGCCGCTTCGTGCCGTTCATTAATCGCGCGGGCCGCTCCAGCGATGGCCCCGACGCCGCTCTCCAAGACCGCGCCGCAGCTTCGCATTCCGAATGGATTCGGCGCGCCGCGCAAGCCTGCGAGGCGGCTGCGCGCGGAGATCTGGAAGTGCGCATTCTGCATTGCCATGAAGGCGGCGAAATCGAGCGGCTCATGCTGGCCATCAACGATGTGCTCGACCGCACCGAAGCCTTCGTCCGCGAGGCCGGGGCGCCGCTGCAAGCCGCCAACGACGAGCGCTTCTATCGCCGCGTCGTTCTCCGCGGCATGCTGGGATCCTTCCGCCGCACGTCTGAACTGATCAATCTCGCGTGCGGAGAAATGGCGAAGAATCACGGCGCGCTCGAAAGCGCCAACGAGAATCGCCGCGCGCTCGCGGACCAATTCGAAGCCAGCGTGCAGAAAGTGGTTTCCGCACTGGTCACTTCCGCGACTCACGTCAACGATGCAGCGAAAGAATTGGCCGCAGCTGCCGGCACGGCCGCTGCGGAGGGCAATGAATCGAATGCTGCGCCTGCTCTCGCCGTTTCGCGGCCGTCTTCTGCGCCATCGGTCGTTTCCACGCCGGCCGCAACGAGTCCGCGTGCGCAACTACCCGGCGCAAATGTGGCTGCCGCCGCCGCGCCCGCTGCCGCCACAAGCCGCGAACTTAACGCCGTCGTCGGCGATCTCCTCCAAGCGTCGCAGCGCATTGGCGGCGTCGTAAAACTCATCGCCCAGATCGCTGCGCAGACCAACCTCCTCGCGCTCAACGCCACCATTGAAGCCGCGCGTGCCGGAGAAGTCGGCCGCGGCTTCGGCGTTGTGGCCGCCGAAGTAAAAAGCCTCTCGCAACAGACCGCCAAAGCCACCGATCAGATCCGCCGCGAAATCACCGCGGTTCGCGACACCGCCCAAAGCACTGCGAATTTAGTCGGCTCGATGAGCCGTCGCATTTCCGAAATGACCGAAATTTCCTCGCAGGTTTCCCATCAAGCCGATGAGCTTTCCGCCTCGGTAGATGAATTCCTGCGTACCATCCGCGCTTGACCGCCCACCCGCCATGCCGCGCAAACGCAAACGAAAATGCGCCAATGAAACTCGAGGAGCGACGCGCTTGCGTCAATTCTCCATTACAAAAAAGGCAGCTCCATTCGGCAATTCTTTCCCGCCTCGGGAAAAACTACCTTCATCTATCCCGTACTGGTATTCCCACATCCAGAAAACTGCACGGCGCTACAGTGATTTACAGGCAATTTTTCCCTCGAAGTTGGTCACCTCCTTGCCTTCCTTTCATCATATGTGGGGGAACGCCTAGACCAATGAAACCACGACACATCGTGCAACGCGGCTCTTTCGGCCCACTCATCACTTTCGGCGCAATCATTTTGATGCTCGGCGCGCTATTTGCCGCCGCGCCGCTGCGCGCGCAGACTTTGGTGCAACCGGCGGCCTCGCAAGACTGCGGCAGCTCGCAATCCTGCACCGCGCATCTCTCCGCGAAAGTCACCGCGGGAAGTTCGCTGATCGCTGTTGTGCGACTGGGCCGCGTAACTTCGATCTCCGGCACTACGATCACCGATTCATTGGCAAATACGTGGGTGCTCGACGCGGTTCAGTCGCAAACACACCGCGAGCACACGCTGGCCGTGTATCGCGTGGCGTCCGCCAAGGCGGGCGATACGGTCTTTTCCGTTTCCAATAATTCCGCTTGGTCCGTGCGCATCGTTTCGCTGGTCGAAGTGACCGGGCTTTCGACATCCGCGCCCGATGATACGGCTGCATCGGCCGGTACCGGCAAGTCCGCGGCGCCGGGCTCGCTGAATTCCTCGCAAGCCGGCGATTACATTCTCGTCGCGGCGTCCACCAGCTACGGTCAATCCTACGCAACCGCGCAGCCCTTCTCGATCGAGAGTCAAGTCACCCGAGGTGCCGCCGCCGATTCGGTGCAACCGCAGGCTGCTGCCATTTCTCCTTCGATCACTTTCAGCGTGAACGACGATTGGGCCGCGATCGCGTTGGCCTATAAATCCACCGGTCTGCCCAAGCTGCCGATTAATCTCTCGCTGCAATATGACGATGGAAGCCCGGTCACCGGCACCGCCATTCTCTCCAGCCTGGCCAACAACACGAAGACAACGATTGATACCTGGGCCATGAGCGGCAGCGGACAAGCCACGATTTATTGCCCGCGGGTAAACACCGGAACGTACGAGTACGATTTCCTCGATTCGGACGGAAACGTTTTGCAGAGCTACGTCATCATGCCCGGCGCATTCATTTCTCTGATCACTCCGGCGCACTCGGCAGCGGCTTCGATTACATTGAGCAAGAACAATCACAACATCGTGATTCCCGTGAGTTTTGCGTTTCAGTAGATTGGGCCAATAACACAAACTTCGACACAAACTTCGGGCAGGAATTTCTCTGCGTCCTCTGCTTCTCTGCGGTAAAAGCAGTTCTCTTCCCGGCGTCAACTCTCGGCGTAAGATCCGAAAACGTAATTTTTCGATTGAGGAATTAAATTCAGGAAAATCTGAAGGACTAATTGAATTCTGATTTGGCGCGAGCGCGGGCGCGGATTACCTGCACCGCTCGAATCCGCGTGGTCAGAACGCTATTTCCAAACTCCATTCGCAGCCCCGGCGCCGCGACGATGTCCCTTTTAATCGCGCTGCCGCCCCAGGTGCACCCATTGATCGAAACGCGCTGCGGCGAACTCTTCTGGCGATCAAACCATCCACCCCAGATCCAATAATGCCCATCGCCGAGGACCCAAATCGTATAGCGCGAGTTCATGGTGGTGACCAGCAGGCGGTCGCCGACGCGCAACTCTTCTTTGCGCACTTCGTCGTCCAGCGCACGGGCCTTCTCGACCACCCGCTCGAACGTCATGCCGCTTCCGGTCATCCCCTGGCCTCTGCTGGCATCTTGCGCCGCCCCACTATCCAAGTCAACGCGTTTCCTAATCTATTAGACGTACTCAGAACCGCTTCGGACACTGCCTGCCAAAGATTTTCCGCCGCCGCTACGATGTCTCCTTTCCGGCTCTCCACTGGTTCAGGACCGCCTGGAACTCCGGCTCGTCATGCAGGCAAGCCAAATCCGGATCGCGCGAGGCCCATTCAAAATCGCTGAATCCCGTCTCCGCCGATTTCGCCAGCATCATCAACGCTTCCTCTTTCATCTTCATCAAGCCGTAGGTGCAAGCCGCGTTGTAGAGCACATTGGGATCTTTCGGCCGCATGGCCACGGCTTTCTCCAGTTGCTCGGCGGCATCGCCCGGCCGGCCGAGAAAGGCGTAGGAATTCGCGAGCAGAATGCGCGCGCGCACATCCTCGGGGACCAAGTCCAAATGCTGCTCGAGCACCTGCCCGACTGTCTGATGCGCAGCTCGAGGCGGCCTCCGCATCGCCGCGCGCGGCCATGGCAGTCCGTACGGAATGTACACGTTGTAATCGTCGCCGTCGGCCTCCAGCGCCGGTCCATCACGCGAATGGCTTCGTCCCATTGGTCGGAAGAAAATAGCGCGCGGCCCAAAATATCCCAGCCGGCCTCGCAATCGGGTCTTGCAGCTCGACGGCCATGCGCGCGTATTGGACCGCCTCATCATATTTCTGCTGTACGTGGCAAATTCTCGCACGCGAGGCCAGGGCTTCCGGAAGATTGGGATCGAGTTCGAACGCGCGATTGGCCGACGCCAGGCCTCTCTCGATCCATCGCGGATCGCGCCCGTGCAATTCGAATTGCATCCCGCACACGTTCGCAATCCCCGCGTGCGCCAGCGCGAAATTCGGATCGAGCTTGATTGCGTGCTCGAACATCTGCATCGCAAATTCCAGATTTTCGCGCCGCGTATAATTCCGCCCGCGCAAAAAATAATCGTACGCCTGCAAATTTTCCGTTGGCTTGCTCGAAATCGTCTTCTCTTCCTGCGGCGAAAGCGTAATGCGCAGTGCCTGCGTGATGCTCCGCGCGATATCGTCCTGCACCTCGAACACGTCCTTCAATTCCCGGTCATATCGCTCGGCCCAAGCGGACCGCCCCGTCCGCGTCTCCACAAGCTGCGCCGTAATCCGCAGTCGATTCCCCGCCCGCCGCACGCTCCCGCCAAGCACGTATGCCGCGTCCAACTGCTGTCCCACCTCCGGCCCAGTCACCGGCTTATCCCGAAACGCCGCAATCGCGGCCCGCGGAAACACTTCCAGCGTCTTCACCTTCGCCAGTTCCGTGATGATGTCTTCCGTCATTCCATCGCGGAAATATTCATCCTCTTTCGCCCCGCTCAAATTCTCGAAGTAAAGCACCGCGATCGATTTCTCCACGCCCTTCGCCGCCCGCCCCGCCTGCAAGTCGCTCTTCACGCGCCGCAAATCGCTCGCAGCACCGCCGCGCTCTGGTACGCGTGTCTGCGATTCTTTTCGAGCGTCTTCTCGATCAATCGGCCCAATCCGGCGGAATCTGCGTATTGATTCGCGAAGCATCCACCGGCACGCGATTTAGAATCGCCTCGAAAATCACCGCCGGCGTAGCGCCCGCAAACGCCTGCCGCCCCGTAGCCATTTCGTACAGCACCACGCCGAACGAAAAAATATCCGACCGCGCATCCACTTCCTCCCCGCGCGCCTGCTCCGGCGACATATAAGTCACGGTTCCGATCGTCGATCCCGGACTGGTGAAATATTCGCCGGCCGCCGCCGACGTGCGCGTAGCCGAAGCTTCCATCGCCTCGCCCGACGCCTGCGCCTTGGGAACGAGCTTCGCCAATCCGAAATCCAGCAGCTTGGCCTGCTTTCGCAGCGTGATAAAAATATTCGCGGGCTTGATATCGCGGTGGACGATATCTTTCGCATGCGCCGCTTCGAGCGCATCAGCAATCTGAATCGCATAATCGAGTAGCGTGTCGGTCGCCAGCGGCTGCCCGGTCAATTTGTGCTTGAGCGTCTCGCCCTCGAGATGCTCCATGGCGATGAAGTGCCGCCCCTCGTGCTCGTCCACTTCGTAAATCGTGCAGATGTTCGGATGATTCAGCGCCGATGCCGCCCGCGCCTCACGCTTGAATCGTTCCACCGCCTGCCGTTCCTCGCGAGGTATCCTCCGGCAAAAACTTCAGAGCCACGCGCCGCCCCAATTTCGTATCCTCGGCCAGATACACCACGCCCATGCCACCGCCGCCGATTTTTTCCACCACGCGGTAATGCGAAACCGTCCGTCCAATCAGGGTCTGGGGATCATCCATGAGGAGCGAATGATAGGCCGCGACAAAATTCAAGTCAATCCGGCTCGAAAGCGCGCGCTGCGTCTTCCGAGGTGGCGAGAATTTTGTGCGGCGCGGACGCCCCACGGCGCGTCAGGACGGGCAAACTGTCTTTGCGGCCGATAGCTCGAAAAGGGCGGGTTTTACGTCGATTAGAAATTGACTCCGTCCTTTATTTTCATCGGGTTACGGCGTTTTCTAATCGGCGAGGCTGCCGATTAGAAAATTCACGGTTCAAAAAGCCAGTTTTGTGACGATTAGAAATGGGCTCCGTCCTTTGTTTTGTTGCGGTTAACGGGATTTCTAATCGCCGCGTGTGACGATTAGAAATTTCAGGGGCGAAACGCCCATTCTCTTGGGCTTGGGTTAGCGATTTGGCGCGGAGCGAGCGCATTTCGGCGGCAAGTTAGCAATGAAAAGCGATGCTGGATATAGAACGGTTTCGGAGATTACGTAGTTGATCCGTTCGAGAGGCGCGAGCGTTCGCGGGATGCCTGAGGTTTTTGCCCGCCGGGCGGGAAGGTATATTGGGTACTGTCCGAGTCACGAGATATTGTCCCGATGCAGCTTCGTGGCGCGCCGGCGAAGTGCCCAGCGCTGAAGCGCATTCTTGCGCTGGCGTTTTTTCGGAGCGCTGAAGCGCTCGTCCAGATGGTCTTGCTGGGCTGATTCATCAGCCCAGGCCCGATAAATTCGGGGGCTCCCTTCTGGGCCGGCGCTAAAGCGCAGCAGAGCGCGGCGGAGCGTGGCGCTTGTTTCGAGACGCTCAGGAGGCTCGCTCCGCGGCGACGAATGCGATGATGTGTCCGCGAAAGTCCACGCGAGGTCAAATTAGGACACTAACCAATATCGTGTTCGATTTCGCGTTTGGCTGCTTCGTGATACCTTAGACCGTCCAAAATGGTACGTAACTTCTCGACGTTGAAGGTCCACTGTTTCGGCGGCGCAAATCATCCCCGGTCGGCATTTCGAGGGATACGGCTGCCTGGAGCGCTCGGCTTGATTCTTGCTGCCGGCGTCGCGCCGGGATGGTTCGCGCTTCCCGCGGGGGCGCAGCAGGGGCCCGCGCCATCCCGTCCCGTGGTTGTGCAACCGGGTGCGCCGGGAAAACCGACGAAGACGCTGCCGTCTTCGACGCACGCTACGCTGCCGCCATGGTCGCATGCAGACGTGGAATTTATGCAAGGGATGATCATGCATCATTTACAAGCGGTGGAAATGACGGCGATGATCCCTTCGCACACCGAGAACAAAGATATGCATGTGCTCGGCGCGCGCATGAGCAGCTCGCAATCCGACGAAATAAAAATGATGCAGCGCTGGCTGGCCGCGCGCGGCGAACCGATCTCCATGGCGATGGAGGGAATGCCGGACATGGACAAATCCGGGAAGGCGCTGCCGCTGATGCCCGGCATGCTTACGTCCGAACAGATGGACGCGCTGCGGAAATCGAACGGCGCCGAATTCGATCATCTATTTCTAACCGGGATGATCCAGCACCACGGCGGCGCGCTGACGATGGTGAAAGAATTATTCAACACCGCGGGCGCGGGCCAGGACGCCGAAGTATTCAACTTCGCGACGGATGTGGACAATTCGCAGCGAGCCGAAATCCGAATTATGCAATCCATGCTAGAGAAGAAACTCTCAGAGGAGAAACGATGAATCGAGTGCAGAGTGTCGTAATTCGCCTGGCCAGCGTAGCCGTGGCCGCGATGGTCTTGAGTTTCTGTGCCACCGGCCTACACGCGCAGCAAGCCACGCCGCAAGCGAATGGCTCCGCAGCGGACAAAGCGCCGGCAGAGAAAGCGCCGAAGAATCCGTTCGCGCCGGAACCCGCTCCGCCGCTGCCGCCGGGAATGACCGGATCGGACATCAACGATCCGCGCTTCAAACTCACGCCCGGAATGTACACCGCCAGCGAAACCGAGATGGGCCTGAAGCACGTGCTGCTGCTCAAAAAGCCCGACGCTTTTCAATTGGGCGTCAGCAATCCCGACGATCCCAAAGTGGAGCAGACGATCGGGCAGATGGGCATTCCTGCCGCGATGATTCCGAACTCGATGAAATTGGTGATCGCGCAGCTGGCCTTTGCGAATTCGGACATGGCTTTCGAAGGCAATCATCTTTTCCAGGGCAATTTTTATGGCATGAGCGTCTACGACATTTCCAATCCCGCGAAGGCCGCGTTGCTGACCACGATGGTTTGCCCCGGCGGCCAGGGCGATGTGTCCGTTTACAAGAATCTGATGTTCATGTCCGTGGAGATGCCCAACGGCCGCATTGATTGCGGCACGCAAGGATTTCCGCCCGAACCTCCGCCGCCTGCCGGCGAGGAAAAAAAGCAGCGCATTCCGGCAGCGCAGAAGGAGCGCTTCCGCGGCGTGCGCGTCTTCGACATTTCCGACATCAAGAATCCGAAGCAAATGGCGGCGGTGCAGACCTGCCGCGGCTCGCATACGCACACGCTGGTGGTCGATCCGAATGATAAAGACAACGTGTACATCTACGTTTCCGGAACTTCGTTCGTGCGGCAAGCGGAAGAACTTGCGGGATGCTCCGGCGAAACTCCGGAGAAGGACCCGAATACGGCGCTCTTCCGCATCGAAGTGATCAAGGTTCCGCTCGCGGCGCCGCAGGACGCGAAGATTGTTTCCAGCCCGCGCGTTTTTATTGATCCACGCACGGGAGCAATCAACGGGCTCAACAACGGCGGCAGTCACGATAAGGATGAAGAAAAGCCGGCGGACACGAATCAGTGCCATGACATTACCGTTTATTCGGCGCTGGGACTTGCCGCGGGCGCGTGCTCGGGCAACGGAATTATTTTGGACGTCAAGGATCCCGTTCATCCGAAGCGCTTGGATGCGGTGAACGATCGCAACTATTCTTACTGGCACTCTGCTTCTTTCTCGAACGATGGCAGCAAGGTGGTGTTCACCGATGAATGGGGCGGCGGGCTGGGTGCGCGATGCCGTCCGAACGACCCCAACAAGTGGGGCGCGGACGCGATTTTCAATCTGAAGGACGACAAGCTGAGCATGGCCAGTTACTACAAGCTGCCGGCCGCGCAGGGCGACACGGAAAATTGCGTGGCGCATAACGGCTCGCTCGTTCCTGTGCCTGGACGCGATATCGAAGTGCAGGCGTGGTATCAGGGCGGCATTTCGGTGATGGATTTCACCGATGCGGCAAATCCGTATGAAATCGCGTACTTCGATCGCGGGCCGATTGATCCCAATCTGTTGATTTTGGGCGGCGACTGGTCGGCTTACTGGTACAACGGCAGCATCTACGCGTCGGAAATCGCGCGCGGGCTTGATATTTTCGAGCTCACGCCCACGAAATTTTTGACGCAGAATGAAATCAATGCGGCGAAGTCCGTGCACGTGGCTTCGTTGAACGTGCAGAATCAGCAGAAGATCGTTTGGCCGGAGAATTTGACGGTGGCGAAGGCTTATGTGGATCAATTGGAGCGTTCGCAGGCTTTGCCGGCGGAGCGAATCGAGGCGCTGCGGAAGGCGATTCAAACCGCGGAGACTTCGCATAATTCGGCCAAGCTGAAGAGCATGTCCGCGGGCTTGGAAACGAGCGCGGGCTCGGCGAAAACTCCTGCCGATGCCAAGCGGCTGCATGGGCTGGCGGAAATTTTGAAGCATCCGGCGGCATAGCTGCACAACGATTCAAACTGCGATGAATACGAAAACCCCGCTCGGTTTCTTTCGGGCGGGGTTTTCTGAAATTTGTTGGAATTGACCGGAATTTTTTGAGGCAGCTCTCGCCCGCGATGAATCTCTCAATCCCTGGCGTCGCCGAAATTTGCGCATCTTCTCACACGCGATTTATTGCACCGAGCGCGAGCAGTAAATGAGCACGCTCGCTGCGTCTCGCCGTGTGATCGAAGTTTCCGGCGTGCGCAAAACTTACGGCGCGACGGTTGCCGTTGACGAAGTCTCCTTCACCGTGAATGACGGCGAAATCTTCGGCCTGATTGGCCCGAACGGCGCCGGAAAAACCACCACGATGGAGTGCATCGAAGGCTTGCGCACTCCCGATCGCGGAAATATTTCGGTGCTGGGCCTCGATCCTTTTCGCCAGGTTTATCAACTCCAGGAACGCATCGGCGTGCAGTTGCAGCAGGCGCAATTGCAGAAGCGAATTAAAGTTTGGGAAGCGGTGGATCTGTGGGCCTCGCTATACAAAAGAAAACAGGTGGACGCGCGGCGGCTGCTGGAGCAGCTGGGGCTCACGGAAAAACGCGATGCGTGGTTCATGAACCTTTCCGGCGGGCAGAAGCAGCGGCTGTTTATCACGTTGGCGCTGATCAACGATCCCGAGCTCGTTTTTCTCGACGAGCTCACTACCGGCCTGGATCCGCAAGCGCGGCGCGCGATTTGGGATCTGGTGCGCGGAATTCGTGAGCGCGGCAAGACGGTGTTTCTCACGACGCATCTGATGGAGGAAGCGGAGCGGCTGTGCGATCGCGTGGCGATTATCGAGCATGGGCGCATCATTGATATGGATACGCCGCAGCGGCTCGTTGACCGGCACTGCCCGCAGCGCTCCGTGGCGCTCACTACCGATGATCCCGGCGCCGAGGAGCGCTTTCGCGCGATTGCGCACGTGGAGAATGTTACGCGCAAGGATTCGCGCTTCACGATTCAAGGGCGCGGCGACGATCTGATTTCCGAAGTGATTCATTGCGTCGCGGAAAATCGCATTCGGGTTACCGACTTTCGCACGATTTTGCCCAATCTGGAGGATGTGTTTCTGAAATTGACCGGCCATTCGATACGCGACTAGGTGAGGGCGATTCGCGATTAGGTAAAGGCAAATCATGTTGCGCGGACTTTTCAAATTAACCTGGATCGAGCTGAAAATTTTCATGCGCGAGCCGCTTGGCGCGATCGGAACGGTGGTTGTTCCCGTCGCGGTCTTCCTGGTCCTCGGGCGCATCGCCGGGAAAAATGTGAATCCCTCGACGCTCGCGGCCAATAGCTTCATTCATGTAGGCGTGCCGGTGCTCGCGGCGTTGCTCATCACCGTCAGCGCGGTGCTCTCGCTGGTCACCATCATTTCCATTTACCGCGAAGGCGGAATTCTGAAGCGCTTGCGCGCCACTCCGCTACGGCCGCAAACCATTCTTACCGCGCACGTGCTGGTGAAGCTGCTGCTTACCGCGGCCACTCTCGCGCTCTTGCTGCTGGCCGGCAAGCGCTACTACCCCGCCGGCGTTCACGCTCCGCTTTTCAGTTTCACCATCGCTTTGCTCATCAGCACGTGGAGCATCCTTTCTGTTGGCTTCGTGATCGCCAGCATCGTTCCCACGGCGCGCTTTGCGCAGCCCATCGGCGCGATCATTTTTTATCCGATGTTTGCGTTCTGCGGGCTTTTCGTGCCGATCAGTTCGCTACCGCCGGCTCTCCAGGCGGTGTCGCGCATAATTCCGCTCACGTATGCGGTGCGCCTGCTGGGCGGCATCTGGAATTATGAACCGTGGTCGGCGCACCTTGGCGACGTGATTGCCCTGATCATTGTGTTCGCCGTCTGCACCGCGCTGTCGGCGAAAATTTTCCGCTGGGAGTAACGGCGCTCTCGCGTTTCCGCGCTTTCGAAAGGTCCAAGACGATTCCCGAACTGCCGCCCTTCGCGAAAATTCGCTCAGGGCGCGCCGCGCTCGGCTGAGCCAGAAATTAACTTGACTCAACCGGCGGCCGGTTCATACTCCCGCTGGCAACTACTTCACACTCCTCTATCGCCAGCTCAGGCAGAAAATCCAGTCGGAGAAAAAGAGATGCCTGACGAAATCAAAAAAGATCGACGCCTATTTTTGCGCAACGCCGCCATGACCATCGCGGCGGCGGAGTTCGGCATGATCGCACCAGCCAGCGCGCAGCCCGCCACGGCACATCTCGCGAGCGCGCCGCCAACTTCGCAGAAAGCGAGCGCATCCTTCGGACCACTCAAGCAAATTGAAGCAGGCCTGCTGAATATCGGCTACGCAGAAGCGGGACCGGCAGACGGCCGTCCCGTCATTCTGCTGCACGGCTGGCCCTACGATATTCACAGCTTCGTCGAGGTCGCGCCAATACTGGCGGCGAAAGGCTACCGCGTAATCGTCCCGTATCTGCGCGGCTACGGCAGCACTCGTTTTCTTTCCGCGGAAACTTTCCGCAATGGCCAGCCGTCGGCCGTTGCTGTGGACATCATCGCGCTGCTGGATGCGCTGAAAATTCAGAAGCCGATCATCGGCGGATTTGATTGGGGCGCGCGCACCGGGGACATCATCGCGGTGCTCTGGCCGGAGCGCTGCAAGGCGCTCGTTTCCGTGAGCGGCTATCTGATCGGCAATCCGGCCAACGCCAAGGTGCCGTTGCCGCCCAAGGCGGAATATCCCTGGTGGTACCAATATTATTTCGCCACCGAGAACGGCCGCGCCGGCTACGAGAAATACCGCCACGATTTTGCCAAGCTGATTTGGCAGCTTGCTTCGCCGCAATGGAAATTCGAGGACGCCACCTTCGATCGCAGCGCCGCTGCGTTTGAAAACCCGGACCACGTGGCCATCACGATTCACAATTACCGCTATCGCCTGGGCATCGCGGAAGGTGAGCCGAAATATGACGCTATCGAACAGCGGCTGGCCGCGGGCGCTGCCATTTCCGTGCCAACTATCACGATGGAAGGCGATGCGAATGGCGCGCCGCACCTGCCTCCCGACGCCTATCGCGCGAAATTTTCCGGCAAATATGATTCGCGAGTGATCACCGGCGGCGTGGGGCACAACTTGCCGCAAGAAGCTCCGAAGGATTTTGCCAAAGCGGTAATCGATGTAGACGCTTTCTAATCGGTGTTTGCCGTTGCAGGACTTGTAGGACTTGCGAACGCCAAAGCGAAAGTTCATTCCATTTGCGAGAAGGAGTTTTATTCCACTACGAAAAGGAGAATCACCATGAATGATTTATCAGCAGCAGCAACCCGCCGCAGTTTCTCCGAATCCTTAACTGAAATCCGTCCGTTTCAGGTGAATTTTGCGGAAGCGGATGTTGCCGATCTGCGCAGGCGCATCACCGCGACACGATGGCCCGAGAAAGAAACGGTCACGGATGCCACGCAAGGTGTGCAGCTAGCCACGGCGCAGGCGCTCGCGCGCTATTGGGCCGCGGACTACGATTGGCGCAAGTGTGAGCAGAAACTGAAGGCCCTGCCGCATTTCATCACCGAGATTGATGGGCTGGACATCCACTTTATCCATGTGCGTTCGAAAGAGGCGAATGCGTTGCCGCTCATCGTCACGCACGGCTGGCCGGGCTCGATTATCGAGCAGTTGAAAATTATCGATCCTCTCACGAATCCCGTTGCACATGGCGCGAGCGCATCGGACGCATTCGACATCGTGATTCCGTCGCTGCCAGGATACGGCTTTTCAGGCAAGCCGGCCGCGCCGGGCTGGGGCCCCGAACGCATCGCGCGCGCCTGGACCGTGCTGATGCAGCGTCTCGGTTACAAGCGCTATGTGGCGCAAGGCGGCGATTGGGGCGCGCTGATCACCGAACTAATGGGCGTGCAGGCCGCTCCCGAATTGCTCGGCATCCACACCAACATGGCCGGCGCGGTTCCGCCCGAAATTGACAAGGCGGCCTTCAGCGGTGCGCCTGCGCCCGCGGGACTCTCACCCGAAGAGAAGAGTGCGTACGATCAGCTGGTCTTCTTCTATACCCACGGTCTCGCGTACGCCCAGGAGATGGGCAATCATCCGCAGACGCTTTACGGGATTGCGGATTCACCCGTCGGCCTCGCCGCCTGGATCCTCGACCACGACTTCAGCAGTTATTTCATGATGACGCATGTGTTCGAGGGAAAGACCGAGGGCCTCTCGCGCGACGACATCCTCGACAACATTACCTTTTATTGGCTCACGAACACGGCCATCTCTTCGGCGCGTCTGTATTGGGAAAACAAGCTGGCTTTTTTCGCGCCGAAAAATGTGACCATCCCCGTGGCCGTCAGCGTTTTTCCAACGGAGATCTACGCGGCGCCGCGGAGTTGGGCGGAGAAAGCGTATCCAAAACTCATTCATTACAACCGCCTGCCCAAAGGCGGGCACTTTGCGGCATGGGAGCAGCCGCAATTCTTCTCAGAAGAAGTTCGCGCGGGCTTCAAATCACTGCGATAACCGGGCTTGGGAGGCGGCGCGCGAGACGTGCGCGCCGTCTTTCCCGCAACCAAATCCACTCAGGCCCATCTAAACCCAAGACGGAGAAATGAGTCAGGATCTGCGTAGGCGAAAACCGGCCCAGCGCTGAGAAAGCCCGCGCGTCTCACTAGCAGCAGCTGATTTTCAGAATCCGCTCCAGCCCAACAGGAGGCACGATGGCCACAACAAAAACCGGAATCGCACCCATGAAAGCCGCGCAAATTTCCAAGCCCGGCGGGGACTTCGAAATCGTCGAGCGCGAAATCCCTACGCCGGCCGCGGGAGAAGTGCGCATCAAAGTGCTCGCTTGCGGTATCTGCCATAGTGACGTGCTCACTAAAGAAGGCCTGTTGCCCGGCATCCAATATCCGCGCGTCCCCGGCCACGAAATTGCCGGCCTCATTGACGAGCTCGGCTCCGGCGTCACCTCGTGGAAAAAAGGCCAGCGCGTCGGCGTCGGATGGCACGGCGGCCAGGACAACACTTGCCCGCAATGCCGCAAGGGCGATTTCCGCAATTGCCGCAATGTGAAAATTCCCGGCATCAGTTATGACGGCGGCTACCAGCAATTCATGATCGCCCCGATCGAAGCGCTTGCGGCCATTCCGGATGCACTCAGCGACGTCGAAGCCGCTCCGCTACTCTGCGCGGGGATCACTACTTACAACGCGCTCCGCCACAGTGGCGCGATGCCCGGCGATCTTGTGGCCGTTCTCGGCGTCGGCGGCCTCGGCCATCTCGGAATTCAATTCGCGCACAAATTCGGCTACAAAGTCGCCGCCATCGGCCGCGGCCCCGAAGACGCGGCGCTCGCGAAGAAACTCGGCGCCAGCTTCTATATTGATAGCAAAGCCACGGTCGCAGCCCAGGAGTTGCAGAAAATGGGCGGCGCGCAAGTGGTTCTGGCCACCGCTCCGAGCGCCAAAGCCATGTCCGAGCTGATCGACGGCCTCGCGCCGAACGGCAGGCTCATGGTCGTCGGCGCGGAATTCAAACCCATCGAAGTCACTCCGGCGCAGCTGATTTTTGGCACCAAAACCATTCAAGGCTGGGCCGCCGGCACTCCCGCGGATTCCGAGGACACGCTGCGCTTCGCCGAACTCTCCGGCGTGCGCCCGATGATCGAAACTTATCCGCTCGAAAAAGCGGCTGAAGGCTACGCGCGCATGATGAGCGGCAAAGCGGAATTTCGCGTCGTGCTGACAATGTGAAGTTGACCGCCAGCAAATAAATCGAAATAATCCTGCGACCATAAGCGCGGCCGCACGGGTCCGCTCATTCGTAAATTCCAAATCAGGGCGCATGCAGGTCGGTGCGCAGCGAAATTCCGGAGGATCTCCATGCGATCCGACATCATCCCAGGCGCAACGTTCCCCGACTACGAGCTCTCCGATCAAAGCGGCAAGCATCGCAAGCTCTCTGATCTCCAGGGCCGCGATCCCCTGGTTCTCGTCCTCAGCCGCGGCGGATTCTGCCCCAAAGATCGCCGCCAGCACGAAGGCCTGGTGCAACTCCATCGCGAACTCGAAGTCGGCTACTGCCGCATGGTCACCATCAGCACCGACAACATCGCGCAGACCAACGAATTTCGCAGCGGCGTCGGCGCCCACTGGCCTTTCCTCTCCGACCCAGCCCGCAAAATCCAAAAAGATTTGGACATCGCCGAATACACCGATCCCACGAACAATCCCATGATCCCGCACACGATTGTGCTCGAGCCCGGCCTTGTGATTTAGCAAATTTATAGCGGCTACTGGTATTTTGGCCGACCGACGGTGGAAGAACTCCACCAGGACCTGCGCGCCGTCTTGAAAAAATGCCGTCCCGACTGGGACATCACTAATCCGGAACTGAAAGCAGCATGGCAAGCAGGCCGCAAAGATCTTTTCTACCCTTATGGCAAAACCTTCGCGCAAACTTTAAGCGATGGGAATTAGCGATTCCCGCGCTCAAACGCCGCCATCGCCCCCCACTCCTACATTGAAAATCTCCAGCAATGCCCCTATCATCAATTCCACGCCGGAGTGGCGGAACTGGCAGACGCGCCGGACTCAAAATCCGGTGGCCGCAAGGCCGTGTGGGTTCGACCCCCTCCTCCGGCACCACCGCGCCTTTCCTGTCCTCTTCGTGGAAAATCCCGTCACGCCCGGAAATGTTCGCACCCGTCCGCACTTCGGGTGAAATTCCCGATTCCAATTTTGTGTTTTCCGTTCGAGGTTAATTCGGCTTCGGCTACTTCAACTTCGGCTACTTCAACTTCGCAGATTCGGCTTTCGCGGCAATCAGCACAGGAATATCCGCATCCGCATCTTTCCACAGCGTCAGAAAATCCTTGTAAGCCGCCAGCGCGCGCACGCGCGCGGCATCCGCGTCTGCCCCTTGCGAAGTCTTCGCTTGCAGTGCGTTCGCCCTCGCTACACCCAAATGAGCCAGCGCACCAGTCCAGCAGTTCCACACAATTCCGTTGTGATCGATGATTCTCTGAAACTCCGAGGCAGCCGCCGCACCTTGCCCCGCAGCCAAATCGGCTTGCCCGCGCATGTACACCGAATAGAGGCAATTCAAATTGGAAATGAATGCAATGAATCCGAAATCCATCTGGCTGGCAGCCGGCAATTCCTTCAGCGCTTGAGACGCGTTCTTGCCGTCCAATGCCGCCTGCGCGCGAATGGCCGGCAGCCACAGCGTCTGCAATTGCGTATCGAGCGGATAGGGCTTGTTCAACTCCTGCGCCAGGGACGCGGCCCGCGCAGGGTCGCCGGCCATCGCCAACGCCAGCGCCGCCTCCGCCTGCACGCCCTGGCTTTCCGGGTAGAGTTTCAGTCCCTCCGCAGCGAACTGTTTTGCCTGGGCCGCATCGCCGAACGCAGCTTCACGAATCGCCTCGTTTTCCCACCAGATCGCTCCAGTTTCTTTGGAATCATTCCGAATGGCCATATCTACCGCTTGCCTGGTCAGTTCGCGCGCCTTTGCGATATGACCTGCGTAGGCCTGCGTATCGGACTGCAACGATAATGCCATGTGCTCCTCTGGGCGGCCGCCAAACCAGCGCAACGCCTCGGCCATCGCCGCGGGGTTTGCCTCCAGGAAGGCCAACGCGTAGGCAGCATTATGCAGAGCGAACTGATCCACCTTCTTCGAGCGCGCCTCCTGGAGTGTCTGTCGCACTTCGTCAAAGCGCTGCAAGCCCAGCCGCGAGTTCGCAAGATTGACGTACGCGGAAACGATATTTGGTTCGAGCCGCTGGCTTTCCTGATACTCGACGATAGATTTCTCAAGTTGCCCTTCCGCAGCGTAGGCTATGCCCAGATTCCCGTGGGGAATAAAATCGCGGGGATAGCTGGAAATCCATATTCTGACAGATTTGAACGCTCTATCCAGTTCTCCCGTGACGTTCTGGTAGTACGCGGCAGAAATTCGAGCATCTTCGCGCGTCGCTGGCGGTTCGCAGCTTCAAAAGCTTTGGTGTAATACTCGTTCGCGCGGCTCGCTTGGCCCAAATTGCCGTAATCGGTTCCCACTGCCAGGTAACCCGTTGCAAAGTTGGGATCGAGTTCGATGGCGCGTTGTTCGTAAGGCAGAGCAGCCGATTCACCTTGCTCGCGGCGAATCTTTCTGCCCGTGGTGTAGGCCTTGAGGGCTTCGAGCGATGACGTCGTCGCATCTGCCAGCGGCGCATCGTACTTTTGCACGGTGGCCAGCGACTCGCCGAGCTGCTGACGCAATTTCGATGCGGCTTCTCCCAGCGCGTCCAGCACTTTTTCCTTCGATGCCGCCGTTACTTGCTGCTGCGCCAGCGGCTCGCCGCTCTGGCAATTCACCGCCTTTAATCCCAGCACATACTCATTGCCGAGCCCGGCGATGGATCCGGCGATGTACGCTTTGCCCGCCGCGCGCTGGCAGACTTCGCTGGCAACATCGGGCGTGAGTGGCGTGCCGCCGGGGCGCGACATCAGTTTGAGCGTGGCCGCGATTTTATTTTCCGGAAGCACATTCAAAAAGGGCGATTGGTTGAGGGCGACGCTGAGCGCGGTCTTCAAGGTGTCGTC
>CAWIRL010000011.1:0-119732 GCA_963838545.1 uncultured Acidobacteriota bacterium | reverse complement strand
GGATCGAGCGCAGAAGTTTTTGTTGTCGGCAACGTGAGAGATGTCGATCATCATTCCGTCGCGATTCATTTCGCGGACCACGTCTTTGCCGAAATCGGTGAGGCCGTAGTGCGCCGGCTTGTCGGTGGAGGAATCGGCCCATTCGTCGTTCACGGAATGAGTGAGCGTCATGTAACGCGCGCCGAGCGCCGCGTAGCTGCGCAGCACGCCGAGATCGGAATTGATCATGTGGCCGCCTTCGACGCCCATGAGAATGGCGATTTTGCCGGCGGCGTGCGCTTTGCGGATTTCAGCGGCGGTGGTGCAGAGGACGAGATCTTTCTCGTGCGTGCGGACCATTTCGCGGACCGCGTCAATTTGATCGAGCGATTTTTTGACGGCTTCGGGGCCGGTGACGGTGCCGGACATCCAGATGGAGAAAAAAATGGCGCCGAGATTGCCGTCGCGCATGCGCGGAATGTCGATGCTGCCGTCGGTGTGCCGCGTGCCGATATCGAAGCCGGGACTGAGCAGGCGCTGCGTGGTGTCGTCGTGAGTGTCCACGACGATGCTGCTGAAGTGCAGTTTCTTCGCTTTGGGGGAAATTTCGTCGCTTGGTTTGGACGTCAAGATCGGAACCCCCAGGAGTAGCGCGCAAATTGCTGCTGCGATTGTTGGACGGATCAAGTATCACCCCGCGATTCGCGATGTCTGCGAGAACAATTTAAACGTGTTGCGAGAAATTTGCGATGAGCAATTTTCTTCGTGGCCAATGGAGATGTCCCGGCAAGCGCGGGTTGGATCGCGCCTTTATCACGGGCGGCCGGTGAACCAGCTTCTCACCGCGTGACGAATTACCTGCCCGTTTACATCGGCGATCGATTCGGTGAGCGGAATGCCCTTGGGGCAAACCTTCACGCAATTTTGCGCGTTGTCGCAATCTTCGATTCCGCCGGGCCCCATCAAAGCTTCGAGCCGCTCGTGCGCGTGCATCGCGCCCGTGGGATGCATATTGAAAAGGCGCACTTGGCTGATGATCGCGGCCCCGACAAAATTCGAATGTTCATTTACCTTGGGGCAAATTTCCAGGCAATTGCCGCAGGAGATGCAGCGCGAAAGCGGATAACCTTCCTCCTGGACGGAAGGCGCCATGCGCGGGCCTTCGCCGAGCGCGTAAGTGCCGTCGATCGGAATCCAGCAGTGCGTGCGTTTCAGGCTTTCAAACATGAAGCTGCGATCCACCACCAGATCGCGCACCAGCGGAAATTTTTCCAGCGGCTCCAGCCGAATCGGTTTTTCGAGATTGTCAACGAGCGCGGAACAAGCTTGGCGCGGCTGGCCGTTGATGAGCATCGCGCACGCCCCGCAAACTTCTTCGAGGCAATTCGCTTCGTAGCTCACGGGAGTGACTTCGCGGCCGTCTTTGGTGACGGGATGTTCGGCAATGTCCAGCAGGCACGTGATGATATTCAGGTGCGGCCGGTAACGCAGCTCGAATTCGTCCCAGCGGGGCGATTCGTCTTTTTGCTGCTGTCGTTTTACGCGGACTGTGAATGTTTTGTCGGGCATTTAATTCGCCTTCCACCGGCCGCGGCGGCGCGGCATACGCACGCAAAATCAACGGCCAAAATCGGGGCCGAAAATCGGGCGGGGCTGAAGGCCCGCCCCTACGAATGCAAAAGCGACGGCAAAAACTGCGCGTTACTTTGCCGCCGTGTACTTTCTTTCGCGCGGGGGAAGCTGGCTGATGTCCACCGGCTGATAATCGAGCTGAATTCTTCCGTTGTGATAGCTGGCCATCGTCGTCTTCAGCCAATTCTTATCGTCGCGCTCCGGGTAATCGGGTTTGTAGTGCGCCCCGCGAGTTTCGTTTCTAGCGATCGCCCCGAGCGTGATGACCCTCGCGAGAATCAGCATATTTTCGAGCTCGCGCGCGAATTGCAAAGTTTGATTGGCCCATTGCGTGCGATCCGAAAGATTGATTTTCTTATAGCGCGCGTCGAGCTCGTCAAGTTTCGCGAGCGTAGTTTCCATTGCTTTGTTGTAGCGGATCACCGTGACGTTTTCCGTCATGGTGTAGCCCATTTCCTTCCAGATGGTGATGGGGTTCTCGCTGCCCTGCTGATGCAGCAGCTTGTCGTTGGCTTCGCGCTGCCGCGTGCGTTCCGCCTCGTAAACGCTTTCGCCGATGGACTCCGCGCCTTTTTCGAGCCCGCGCGAATATTTCACCGCGGCGGGCCCGGCCAGCATGCCGCCATAGATGCAGGAAACCAGCGAATTCGCGCCCAGACGATTGGCCCCGTGATATTGATATTCACATTCTCCCGCCGCGTAGATTCCGGGAATATTCGTAGCCTGATTTTCGTTGTCCACCCACAGCCCGCCCATCGTGTAATGCATCGCCGGGAAAACTTTCATGGGCTCTTCGCGCGGATCGTAGCCCACGAATTTTTCGTAGATTTCGAGGATGCCTTCGAGCTTGCGATCGAGAACTTCGCGCGGGATGTGCGTGACGTCCAGATAAACAGCCGCTTCTCCGGCGATGCCAAGCTTGTCTTCGAAGACGATTTTGTGAATCGCGCGCGTCGCAACGTCGCGCGGAACCAGATTCGCGTATTTCGGATACCACTCTTCCAGGAAATAAAAGCGCTCGGCTTCGGGAATCGATTTCGGCGCGCGCGTGTCACCCGCTTTTCGCGGCACCCACACGCGGCCGCCTTCGCCACGCGCCGATTCGCTCATCAGCCGCAGCTTGTCTTCGCCGGGAATCGCGGTGGGATGAACCTGAATGAATTCGCCGTTGGAGTAAACCGCGCCCTGCTGAAAAAGCGCCGATTGCGCGCTGCCCGTGCACACAACCGAATTCGTCGAGCGGCCAAAAACCGCTCCGATTCCGCCGGTGCAGAAAATCGCCGCGTCGGCGCGGAAAGTGCGCACCTCCATGGTGTGCAGATTCATGGCGCAGATGCCGCGGCAGACGCCGGTCGAGTCAATCACCGCGGAAAGAAAAGTCCAGCCTTCGTATTTCGTTACTTTGCCTTCGCTCTCGTGGCGGCGGACTTGCTCGTCGAGCGCATAGAGCAATTGCTGGCCGGTGGTAGCGCCGGCGAAAGCGGTGCGGTGATAGAGCGTGCCGCCAAAGCGCCGGAAATCGAGCAGGCCTTCCGGAGTGCGATTGAACATCACTCCCATGCGATCGAGCAGATCAATGATCGCCGGCGCCGCTTCGCACATGCCTTTGACCAGCGTTTGATTGGCGAGGAAATCGCCGCCGTAAATCGTGTCGTCGAAATGCTTCCAGGTGGAATCGCCTTCGCCCTTTAGATTTTTTGCGGCATTAATGCCGCCCTGAGCGCAGACCGAATGAGAGCGCTTCACCGGAACGATGGAGAAAAGATCCACGGGCACGCCGGATTCGGCCACGCGAATCGCGGCCATGAGCCCGGCCAGACCGCCGCCAACGATGATGACTCGAGGAGTTCTCATTTCGCGATGTAGCCGCCGAGAGGATGCCAGTTGTAATAGAAGCCCGCGACGATTATCAGGCCGACAAAAGTGAACGCCACGGCGACGGCGGCGCCCAGCCAGCCAAAGGCGCGTTGCGAGCGAACGCTTACCGCAATGCCCCACTTGCAGGCGAAATTCCACACGCCATTGCCCAAATGAAAAGACGCAGCGACGATGCCAATCATGTAAAACGCCACGTACAGCGGATTTTTCATGCCTTCCGCCACATCGGCGTACGTGGACATGCCGCCGGTGCCGAAGCGCTCCACCCAAACGTGCCAGCCGATGAAAACGAAGGCGACGATCCCGCTCCAGCGCTGCAGGACGTACAGCCAATTCGCCATCCACGGATGGCCGAGCGCGTTGGACTTCCCTGCCCACCAGATATACAGGCCATAAAATCCGTGAAAAAGAAGCGGAAGCCAGATGCCCAGCGCTTCCACCAGAATGCGCCAGGGAATTAATTGCAAGTCGGAGGAGGCTTCGTTGTATTTCGCGACGCTGACCAGCGCGTAGGAATTGGACCAGAAATGTTCCGCCAGGAATACGCCGATGGGAATAATGCCGGATAGCGAATGTAGTTTATCGAGGACGTAACTGGAACGTGAGTCCGCTAGTGCGGCTGGAGTACCCACTCCGAAAATTCCTCCATCGCTCCGGGATTATTTGATTACAGGAGACCCGGAATCCGCGCAACTCGCGGAACGATTACAAAATCAGTATAGGAAACGCCCACTACGTTTGCAAGGCTGCGCGCCGCGGTGCAGCCGCGGCTTGCCTCAAGTAGCGCCGGCGTCCCTGCCGGCATCCTATCGAGCGCGATTGAACGCCACAACCGTAATCTTCGCCGGAGCACGTCTGCGATGTCGCCCTACCATGCAGCAGAGGAGCGCTTCCGCGCCTTTTGCGTCCCGATCATTTGTGTCGGGAAGCGCTCCGAAAGAACCGCAACGCCCCCCGCTTCTAGCGCTGGCCCTGCGACGAGCGTCGCCTCGCGAACGCGAACCTCCGTCGAGTCCGCATTATCCGTGCCTCGTCAGGGCACGACTTTAGTCGTGCCGTAATCGCCGCAAAATCACCGCGGCTTTAGCCGCTGAGGTCCGCCTTTTCGGTCGCAGCCCCCGAATTCGCGTCGGCGGGCAGGCACTCGTTCTTGACTAGTTATATAACATATACTATACCCAAGGACTACAAGTCAGTGGATCAGTTAGGACGAACGATCTTGGAAAGAGAAAATCTGAAAAACGATGCCCATTAAAACTGCATCCCTGAAATATAAGCGGCTTCGAGACGGTGCCGAGCAATGGTTGGCGGACCTGAAGTCTAATCGGTCGGCGGGCTCGGCGTACGATCCACTGACGTACGACGAAATCGAATTCCTTGAACAGGTCCCACGCGGCACCACACTAGAACCCATGCCCGGCCGCATCTCATTGTCTCCGGACAAGACAATCAGAGCTGCCATAATCCGCTGGCTTTGCTCCGACAAAGATGCCCAAGCATTGGTGTGGCCCGAGGGAATTGGCATCGAACTTGCCACGATTGTCGGGGAGCCGCTGACCTTCCTTACCCATGACTCCTGCGGTTTGAATCTGTCCAGTCTGAAGATTCCCTTTCCAATAATCCTCCACCATTGCCACCTGCCTCCCTGGCTTTTGCTTCAGGGCACCGATATTCCGTTTCTGGATTTGGATGGATGTAAGATCGACTCAATCAATGCGGACGTTCTAAACGTCCGTGGCGACCTTTATATGCGCTGCGTTGATCACAAAAGCGCAGGCGGCGTTATCAAGCTGCTCGGAGCAACCATTGGCGGCGATTTGGACCTCGGTGGAGCAAAGCTGCGTTATGGCGGAGCAGGAAAAAAGGCTGCGTTTCCGGACGAGAAACGTCTCGTTCTAAATGCCGACGGCATTAAAGTGCAAGGCGATGTACATTTTAGTGCCTGGACGAAATTCAAGAGCGGAGCCAATGACGAACACAAAACCAATGCTCAGACGGAGAAAGTGGACTTCACAGCCATCGGAGGTATTTCGTTGGACGAGGCCCAGATCGGCAGCGACTTAATTTGCAAGGGCGCGAAGTTTTGCCTCTCGCCTGATTCGAAGAAAAACGAGAACGCGCTTACACTTCGCGGAGCTACCGTCAAAGGGAATATCTATTTCAGCGACAATTTCAACTCCACCGGAGCCGTTCGTCTAGCCGGGGCCACGATCGGGCAAAGTTTAGCGATTGCAACAACGGACATTTCACAAATCCGTGGTATGTGTCTGAACAAAATTCCGGAGTTGCCTTGGAGTTGGATGGCGCCCAAGTAACGCTCGATCTGAACTTCTCGACCGCACCCGCACCCGCGCGTCAAACGGCACCCCCTTCTAAGCCAAAGGCTACGTCAAAAGCCGGGATTCGTAATTTCCTTCAGCGAATTTGGAAATTCCTTAAGCAAATGTGGAGTGGCAAGCCACCGAAGCAGGAGAATGCCCCAAAAACCGGCGCCACAGCGTGTGGAACAGTTTCCTTAGTCGGAGCTAAGATCGGTCGAGTATTCGATTGCCGTTTCGGGAAGTTTTCCCAGTGGCCCTTCACCGGCGGCAAGAATAACCGCTCTTGGACACCAGCTCTTGACCTAAGAGGAGCTCACGTCGGAGTTCTTTCCTACCCATTTGAGTTTGCTAAGCAACGTCAAATTCCCCAAAGGCCAATTGAACCTGGACGGATTTGTCTATGACCGCATCGAAGGTGCCGTGGACAGGAAAACCTGTCTTAAATGGATCGATCTCCAATACTTGCACGGCCCGAATAAGCTAAATTTTAAATCCCAGCCTTACCAGCAACTCGCCAAGTTCCTGCGCGAGGCCGGCGCCAGCGCCGACGCACGAGTCGTTCTTTTCGAGATGGAGCGCGCTAGGCCTCGCGTTTGGTACCTTAGACTCTGGGGTTGCGTGCAGCGCTTCACCATCGGATACGGCTACCTCCCGCTTCGCGCACTCGGATTGATATTGGCGCTCGTCCTGGCTGGTTACTTTTTTTATTGCCCGGCAGGAAGCAACGGCCTAATCACGCCAACCGATTGGACTAAGTACAATCAATGGACAAACTACAATCAGCTCCAAGGCAGGTATTATCTCGATTTCCATCCATTCCTCTATTCCCTCGAAAACTCCCAGCCATTCATGAAATTCGGTCAGAGTGATTTCTGGCAAATCAATCCCGCGCGCCCTTGTGCTGTACAGTGCAGCTCCGGATTTTTGGACTCTTTGCGACACTTGAGTGTATGGCTTCAGTTCTGGCGACCCCTCCAGATCGCCCTTGGATGGATTCTCGCCACGATGGGCGTCCTCGGCATAACTGGATTTATTCATAAAGACCAGCCGTAAATCCCGTTAAACCAGGCGGTTGGCACAGCTCTTCCAAATTCCGGCACTTTTGGGTGCCCCCATCTTTCCCAGTCTGTGGGAAGGGTGGGGCTTTCGGCCCCGCATTTGATTTTCTCTTCCTCACCGTAAACGACGCCCGCCCCCAAATTCCCCAATTATTCCCTTGCCATTCCCCAATAACTATGCTGTTATAGTTCAGTAAGCTCTCGCAAGAGAGCCTACACTAGGCGGCGCAACACCCGCAGTACCTACAGATTCACCTAGCTGCCCACCCGCAGTAGCAGTCACCGCAGTCCAGTTGTATCTACAGGCGACACCATACGCAGTCAAAAAAGGACGAAAAAAAATGAACCAATCCGCCAGCCTCACCAATCCGACCAATGCACAGCTATTGACCGACGAAGCCGCCACCCAAGCACTCGAGCGACCCGCCCGCAAACCCCGTAGCAACCCCCGCTCCCCGCAAACCACCGCCCCCGTCGAAACTCCCACCGAACAGCCCTCCGCCTTCGAACGCCACGCCCGCAAATGCGCCATCTGCCAACACGAAGATCGCGCCGAAATCGAGCAATCCTTCATGCACTGGGTGCCGCTCTCCACCATCGCCCACAGCTTCGACTTGCGCACCACCGACTCCATTCGCCGCCACGCCATCGCCATCGGGCTTGACGATCTCCGTACCCGCTCCGTCCGCTGCGCCCTCCGACGCGCCATCGAAAGAATCGGCGACGCAACACCCACCATGACCGGAATCATTCAGGCCATCCGCGCGCTAAGTTGCCTCGATGACCAAGGCCGCTGGCTCGAGCCCACCCGCCGTGTAATCATCACCCACGAGATGCGCACAGTAGATCCAACACCGCTAGCAATCTCAGCCGTCGCAGCAATCCCGGAGGCCCAAGCAGCCCAAATTTCTAATCGCGTGCAAAGTGATTAGAAATCGCCGCAACTCCATGAAAACAAACGACCGAGCCCGTTTCTAATCGCGTGAAATCGGCCTCTTTTTAGGCCAAATCAAGGGCCCGATAAAGCGGAAAGCCGCCACGAAAGGAGCAACGAACCGACCAAGAGCTTCCATGTTTTGTCAGGGCATGACTTTAGTCGTGCCGAATAGCAGCTAAAATGACCACGGCTTCTAGCCGCTGAGGTACGTCTCTTCGGTAGCAGCCCTCGCATTCATGCGGGGGAGGAGCGCTTCAGCGCTCCGAAAAACGCCGTCCACGACCAACGCGCTTTGGCGCTGGGCCGTTTGCCGCGGCGGACGAAACCGTAGTTCGATGGAGCGCGTCCGAGGATTGCATGAGAGTTCGGAATGTTCGAGAGCGTTACATGAGGATTCTGGTGCGGGCTGCGCTGGCGCAGCTTCTGCTGGCGGGGCTGCAATCTGCCTGGGCGCAGCAAACTGCCAAAGCGCCCGGAGCTGCCGCTTCCGGCGCGCGGCAAACGATTACCTTACTTTCGACCACCGATATTCACGGCCATATCGAGCCGCTCGACTATTACGCGAACAAGCCATCGAATTTTTCCTTGGCCAAAATCACCACTTTGGTGAAGCAGCAGCGCGCCGAAGCGCCGAAAGCTTTGCTGCTCGATTGCGGCGATACGACGCAGGGCACACCGCTGGCTTATTACTTCGCGGTGAAAGATCCAGCGGCGAAAAATCCCACGATTGCGGCTTTCAACGAGATGCATTACGACGCGATGGCCGTCGGGAATCATGAATTCAATTTTGGGCTGACGGAAATGTGGAAGGCCAAACGCGAATCGAATTTTCCGTGGCTGGCGGCGAACTTGAAAGAAATTTATACGGCGGGCGATGGATTTATTCGTCCTTACGTCATCAAGAATGTCGGCGGCGTGCGCGTGGGGATCGTGGGATTTATCACCCCGGGCGTGCCGCGCTGGGAAATTCCGGATCACTATCGCGGATATGAATTCGAGCCGATCGTGGACGCGGCGAAGCGCGTGATTCCGGCGGTGCGCAAACAGGTGGATTTGCTGGTGGTGATCATGCATTCCGGACTCGATCGCGATCCGGTCACGGGAAAGATTTTCGAAGGGCAGGAAATTCGCGGCGAAAATGCGGCGTGGGAACTGGCCGAGCAGGTGCCGGGGATTGATTTGATTTTTTACGGACACACACATTCGGAAATGGCGGAATTGACAGTGAACGGCGTTTTGATGGCGCAGGCGAAAAATTGGGGCGGATCGTTGGCGCGCGCGGACATCGCCATGGAGCGGGATGCGGCGGGGCGCTGGCGCGTGGCGTCGAAACATTCGCGGGTGATCAAGACAACGGATGCGGTGGCGGCGGATCCGGCAATTTTGAAATTGGCGGCGCCTTACGAGGCGGCTACGGAAAAATATCTGGACACGCCGATCGCTGCGTCGGAGCGCGCGCTCGATGGGACGCGCGGGCGTTATGAAGATGATCCGCTGGTGGATTTGATTCAGCGCGTGCAATTGGAGGCCGGGCATGCGGATGTTTCGATGGCCACGATGTTTTTTACCGGCGCGCAGATTCCCAAAGGGCCGGTGACGGTGCGGCAGGCTGCGGCGCTGTATGTCTACGACAATACGCTCTACACCGTGGAAATGACCGGCGCGCAATTGAAAGACGCGCTCGAGCACGCCGCTGGATTTTATCCGGCGTGGCCCGCGGTGAGCGGCGAGGCGTTGAAATTGCCGGGATACAACGCGGATGCGGCGGAGGGCGTCTCGTATGAGATTGATTTGACGAGGCCGGCGGGCTCGCGCGTGATGCATTTGAATTTTCACGGAGCGCCGCTCGATCTGGCACAGAAATTGCGCGTGGCCATCAACAATTATCGTTATACGGGCGGTGGAGGATACGCGGTGTATCGCGGATTGCCGATTTTGGAGCAGAGTGGCGTGGAAATTCGGGATTTGTTGATCGATTTTTTGACGCGCACGGGAAAAATTCCCGCGGAGGCGGATGGAAATTGGAAAATTGTGCCGGTGGAGGCGGTGGCGGCGATGGAAAAGCAGGCGCGCGAGGAAATTGTGGATCGCACGCGGTGATTTTGGGCGCGAGTGCGTTGTAACGCGGCGTTAAAGATGCCGCCCTAAAAGAATATGCGTGAGAACAAGCTGACGTCGCGACGGAGCGGTGAATTTGTTATTGCTCCGGGTGCGGTTTCGATGCCGTGACGCCCGTCAGGCCTGTTCGCTGCTGCTCTTAACTCCGCTGGTGGTGCAAGCGGCTTAAGTTATATCCAATCGCCGCCAGGGTGAATTCGATTCCGACGCGATGCAGCCCCCGTAGCCGGAACTGGCGCAGCCCGCGTTGTTGTTTCAGGACTCCAAACACCGGCTCCACGATTGCTTTGCGTTGGCCGTAGATTCGCCGGCCCGCCGGATCGCGGAGTTTTCTCCGCATCCGGCGATGCTCCGGGTCTCGTAGATATTTGCTGCTTCCGATTCCGTGCGCTCTTCCGTGGCCCTTTAATTCGTGACTGAGATTGGGGTCTGGGATATAGCCTTCGATCTCCCGCTGTTGCAGCCCGTGTAAGTTCTGCAGTGAGAAAAATCCGGTATCGGCGCTCACTCGTTGCGGTTTCCCGCGACATTGCCGGCTCGCCTGGTCCACCAGAGGCAGCAAAGAGGCGTTGTCGCTGGTGTTTTGCGTCACCCGCTGCGCCACGATCAAATGATCTTCGCTCACCGCGATCTCCGCCGTGTAGCCCAACTGCCAGCCTTCCCGGCTGTGCAAAAATCGGCTCTCCGGATCAGTGCGGGAAATCTGCCGCAGCCCGCTCTTGCGCAAGCGTTGCAACCGTCCCGGAATCGTCTCCAAGCGCCGCTCCAATTCCTGCACCGCGACCTGCATCCCCGCATTTTCGTCCGGGTCCTCCGCCTGACACGCTTTCTGCCACCGCCGAATCTGCCGTCGCAGCCGCGCTCGTTCGCGCCGTAGCTTGGTTTCCGTGTCGACGCGCTCGTGCGAGCCCATTCCTCGCACGCGCGTCGAATCGATGGCCACATGTCCCAGCCGCACCATTCCCAGCTTCCGCGCCACTTCCAGCACTTGCGTGAATACGTCGTTGATCCCACGCTGGTGCCGCCGCCGGAACGCACTCAACGCCCAGTTGTCCGGCTTCGCCCCTCCCGCCAAATAGCGGAACGCCAAGTCCTCCTGTATCCGTTGCTCTAACCGACGCGCCGAAGTCACCCCCAGCGCATAGGCATACAACCACACCTTCAGCATCAACTCCGGCGCGTACACCGCCCCGCCTTCGTCCGCGTAGGCCCGCTCGAATTCCTCCAGGTTCAATCGCTCCACCACACCATGCACAAAAAACACCAAGTGATCCGCTCCCAACACATCCTTGACGTTCGGCGGCAGCAGATACGCTTGATCCGGGTTGTACGGTAGAAATCGTGTCATGCTCCTTTACTGCACCACTTCGTTTTGAAGCTCAAGTGAGTTCTCACGCATATTCTGAAAGAGCGGCGCTACATTAGCGCGAAAAATCTTCAAAATGCGTTGACACCCCCTATCGTTCTTGCTAATTTTCACGGCAGAAAAACTTTTTCCATTCTCGAACGCGGAGGCGCCAGTAACCGGCACTATCCATGGCATTTGTCGCCAAGAAGATTTTCCTGACCAAGGGAGTTGGAAAACATCGCGAGCGGCTCTCGAGTTTTGAGCTCGCGCTGCGGAATGCGGGCGTTGCGGCCTGCAATATCGTGCGCGTATCCTCGATTTTCCCGCCGTATTGCAAATTAATTTCACGCAGCGAAGGATTGAAGCATTTGAAGCCGGGGCAAGTGGCGTTCTGCGTGATCAGCGAGAATCAGACGCGCGAGCCGCACCGCTTGATCGCCGCGGGAGTGGGATTGGCGCTGCCCGGCGATAAATCGATGTTCGGATATTTGTCCGAGCATCATTCTTTCGGCGAGACGGAAGAATTGGCCGGGGAATATTGCGAGGAATTGGCGGCGGAGATGTTGGCGACGACTTTGAACGTGGAATTCGATCCGGATCTTTCGTGGGACGAGAAGAAAGAAGTCTACCGGATTTCGAATAAAATCGTGCGCACGATGAATATCACGCAGTCGGCGGTGGGCGATAAGCGCGGTTTGTGGACGACGGTGCTTTCTGCGGCGATTCTGCTGGGTGAAGACGATTAGTACGCTCGTTGCGATTCTTTCCTGGGCAGGAAATTTTCCGAAACCACAAAAGTAAAGTTATTGTCGCGCCAGAATGGCGCGATTGTGCTTTGCCGCGATTGTAACGGAGCCGGCAGGGACGCAGGCGCTACCGGGTGCGGGGCGATTTTCGTAGTTTATTTTTTGGCGACTTTGGATTTGGATTTGGCGCGATTGAAATAGCCGATGCGTTCGAGGACTGCGCCGGCGATTAGCGGCAACGCGACCGTGGCGTCGTCGAAAACTTCGGCCAGGCGGCCGCCCTCTTCCGGCGGGACGAATTTTCCCCAGCTTACGGCTTCCGTGTAAGTGCTGCCGGAAAGTCCGCCCCAATGCACCGGCTCGGGGCAGATGCGCACGCCATAGTTGTAACGCTTGAGCGGAATTTTTTCGTAGCCGCGGCGGGCGAGAAGTTCGGCGTAGACGCCGAATTGCTGCGCCCAATTGCGCGGAACGCCGCCGCCGATGGTGAGGATGCCCATGCGTTTTGTGGCCAGCATCGTGGAAGCGTAATGCTCGAAATCCTCGAAGGGATCGAAACGCAGCGTGCGCTTGCCGTTTCTTTTCTGCAGGCGATTGTAGAGCGCGAAATCAATGCCCAGCTCGGAATCGCTGAAGGCCGGAACGAAAATCGGCACATTGTGCTCGACGGCGCTTTTCAAGATGCCGCGGCCTTTGGAATGTTTCTGCAAGTATTCGCCGATGCGGCGGTGCAGTTTCCAACTGCAGACGACTTCATCGGGATCCCATTTCGCAAAAACGTGGTCGACGACTTCTTCGACGTGATCGAGATTGACTTCCGGCTCGAGCGAATCGTAGACGCGATTGTAACCGGCGAAAAATAATTCGCGATCGTCCATTTTCGGATCGTAGCGAAAATGCGAGCGGCCGGTGGCTTCGACGAGGCCGTGAGCCATGAGCGCGCCGGTGGAAACGATGGCTTTGACGATGCCGGACTCGATGAGATCGCAAAAGACCAGACCCATTTTCGCGACGGTCAGGCGCCGGCGAGCGTCATGACGATGAAACAATCTTTATCGCGGGCCATGGCTTCGAGAACATCGGCTCCGTCGCCGACCTGGCGGGCAGTGAAAGCGGTGCGGCCCATGGCGCGGACGAGATCGTCCACGGTGCGGGCTTTCGCGAGATCGAGCGGGTAGATCGGCGTGAGATGATCGGCGATTGGATCGTGGAGAACTCTTCCCGTCGCGCCCTTTTTCTTTGCCATTCACTCCCCTTGAGCTACTGTATGCGCGCGCGCGTGAAATTTGCGGCGGCGCGCGCGGAAATTTTGCCGGATGCGTGCGTTCGTGCGCACCATTGATAGTACAAACGAGCGAAATAGAAAACAGGAAAGTGAATTTTTCGGCGGCGCGGACGGAATGCGCGAAGAACGCGAAACCGCTCGATGCGGGATCGAATCATACGATTGAGTTTCAGGAGCGAACGCGATGTCACTTGAATGGATGGCGCAGCAGCGAGATTACGTGGTGTATTTTTCGCCGTCGTACGGATTGCTTTGGTGGATTTTGCTGGGGCTGCTGGCGGGATGGATCGCGGGATTGGTTTCGCGCGGGCACGGATTCGGATGCCTGGCGAATATTATTCTTGGATTGGTGGGCGCGGTGATCGGCGGATGGATTTTCACGAAGCTGAATATTCCCACGTATGGATTTATCGGCAGCCTTGCGGCCGCGGTGGTTGGCGCGGTGGCGCTGGTGGCGATCGCGCGGCTTTTCAGCGGCGGCGATCGTTAGGCCGGGAGTTTTCGCGCTGGCTGGATTTTTTTGGCGCGGAAGCCATTTGATCCTCGATTCGCAGCGGCGGCGCAATTTCAAATCGTCAGATGCAGATGAATATTTGGCGCTAGAGGCGCTTACGCCCGCGGGCGAGCGCGTGCGCGTCGTGTGGTACGATAGTTCTCTCGTGAAAGGTTGGACTGCGAATTGAGTAATTCTTCTGTTTGGGCAATTCCGCTCGGCGGGCTCGGCGAGTTCGGGATGAACATGATGGCCCTGCGCTGCGCCGATGAAATCATCGTCATCGACGCGGGCTTGATGTTCCCCGAGGCGGAACTTCTCGGCGTGGACATCGTAATTCCCGACATCACATTCCTGAAGCAGCGCAAGCAGCAGGTGAAAGCGATTTTGCTGACGCACGCGCACGAGGATCACATCGGCGCCGTTCCCTACGTGCTGGGCGATTTGAACGTGCCGGTCTACGGCACGCGATTTACGCTGGCGCTGGTGCGCAAGAAACTCGAAGAGCATGGACTGCTCGAGGATGCGGACTTGCGCGAGATCGCGCCGGGGCAAACGGTTTCGATCGGGCCATTCAAGATCGAATTCCTGCATGTGACGCACAGCACCATCGAATGCGTGGCGCTGGCGGTGCGCACGCCGATGGGAACGATCATTCACACCGGCGATTTCAAGATCGATCACACGCCGGTGGACGGACGCTCTTTCGATCTCGATGCTTTCGCGGCTTTTGGGCGCGAAGGAGTGCTGGCGCTTTTCAGCGACAGCACGAACGTGGAGCGGCCCGGTTACACGCCATCGGAGCGCGCCGTGGTGCCGCGATTCGAGGAATTATTCCGAGCGGCGCCGAAGAAAATAGTGGTGTCGTGTTTTTCGAGTTCGGTGCACCGCATCCAGCAAGTGATTGATATCGCGCTGGAGAACGGCCGCAAGGTGGGAATCGTTGGCCGCAGCATGGTGGACAACGTCGAGATCGCGCACAGCTTGAACCGGCTGCGCATTCCCGATGGCAGCATGGTGCGGCAGCAGGACATTCGCACTTTCGATCCGAAGAAATTGGTGGTGCTGGCGAGCGGCACGCAGGCGGAGCCGATGTCCGCGCTATCGCGCATCGCCGTGGATAATCACCGGCATGCTGACGATCGAGCAGAACGATACCGTTATTCTGTCGGCGAGAATTATTCCCGGAAATGAAAAAGCGATTTTCCGGATGATCGATCATCTTTTCCGGCGGCAAGTGCTGGTTTATTACGAAGGCGGGCGCTCGTCGCCGATTCACGTGTCGGGACACGGCAGCCAGGAAGAGCAGAAATTGCTGCTGAGCCTGGTGCGGCCGAAATATTTCATTCCGCTGCACGGCGAGTACCGGCAATTATTTCAGCACGCAGCTTTGGCGCAGCAATTGGGCGTGGTATCGGGCGAAGTGATATTGCTGGAGAGCGGGCATCCGCTGGAATTTACGCCGAACGGAGTATTTCGGCGCGAGCAAGTGCCGGCGGGACGCGTGCTGGTGGATTCCGGATCGCTGGAGGAAATTGAAGAGGTGGTGGTGCGCGACCGGCGGCACCTGGCGGAGGATGGCGTGGTGGTGCCGATTCTGGCGATCAATAAGCACACCGGGCGGCTGGAATCTGCGCCGGAAATTGTGTCGCGGGGATTTTTGCCGTCCGACGACGGGCACGAAGTGATGGCCAAGGCGCGCGACGTGATTCTGAAGACGTTTGAGCAATCGAATGCGGAAGAGAAAACGGATTGGGGCGTGATGAAGGAAAAAATTCGCGCGGATTTGAAGCGCTTCCTTAATAAGCAGACCTCGAAACGGCCGCTGATCCTGCCTGTGATTCTTGAAATCTGATCGTGAGACCTGCGGCGAAGCGCGAATTGAGATGCTGCTGGGGATTCTTCTGCAGTTGGGAGCGTGGCGCTGCGGCCTTTTGCGGCGGCGGGATTTTGAAACGCTCTATGAAATCGATCAGCGCTGTTATCCGCCGGCGATTGCTTATTCGCGGCGGGAATTTCGGTGGTATTTGCGGCTGCCGGGGGCGGAAGTGATCATCGCGGAAGTGGGCGGGGCGATTGCGGGATTTATTCTGACGGCGTGCTTCGAGCATACCGGACACATCGTCACGATTGACGTGCTTTCGGAATTCCGGCGAGCGCGGGTGGGCACGGCGCTGCTTGCACGCGGCGGAGAGGAATCTGGCGCGAGCGGGCGCGCGGGAAATCGAGCTTGAAACCGCGATTGACAACGATGCGGCGATTCAATTTTGGATGAAGAACGGTTATCAGACGCGCGGCATTCTGAAGAATTATTATCCGGGCGGGTTGGCGGCGTATGCGATGATGAAGCGGGTTGAGGGGTGAGATATCGGCGCGGCGTTATTGGTTTCGGGTGAGATGTTGATGGTTTGCGAGGCCGGTGGACCGCGAGGGCAATGGCGAGGGTTTCGCCGGGATTGAGTGCGGCGGGCGGAGCAAGCCCCGCCCCTACGGACGAAAAATCATTCCGGTAAATGTCGAGGGATTTTGCCGGGATTTAGTGCGGCGGGGCGCGGTCATCATCATCGCGATTTTCTTGAGGGTGCGCTGAGAGCATGTCGCTTTTTCAAGCTATTATTTTGGCGATCGTGCAGGGGTTGACGGAATTTCTTCCCGTCAGCAGCACGGCGCATCTCGTTTTATTTCCTTGGCTGGCGCATTGGCCGGATCCCGGCCAGGCGTTTGACGTGGCGCTGCACGCCGGAACGCTGCTCGCGGTCCTGATTTTCTTCCTGCGCGACTGGATCGAATTGACGCTCGCCGGCCTGGGATTCAATTACGGCGGGCGCGGCGGGCCTTCCGCGGTGCAGCACAATCGCAAAATGTTCTGGTATCTGATGGCCGGGACGATTCCCGGCGCGATCGTTGGATTTCTTTTCGAGCACAAAATCGAAGAGCATTTGCGCCAGCCGGTATATATCGCCGGAGCGATGATCGGCGTGGGATTGCTGATGCTTTACGCGGAGTATATTGGGCGGCTCGATCGCGGGATCGAGCGCGTGGGATTTGGCGACGCGATGGTGATTGGAACGGCGCAAGCGCTGGCGCTTTTTCCCGGGGTTTCGCGTTCGGGGATCACGATCACGGAAGGATTATTCCGCGGCTTGACACGCGAAGCGGCAGCGCGATTTTCGTTTTTGCTTTCGGCGCCGATTATCGCCGGCGCGGCGGCGCATGATTTACCGAAACTGATCAAGCTGCATCACGCCGGGCAAATCGATTTGCCGCTCTCGACGCTGCTGGTTGCCGTGGCGGTCTCCGCAATCACGGGTTATGTGGTGATCGCGTTTTTCCTGCAGTATTTGCGGACACGCACATTGAAAATCTTCGTTTACTACCGAATCGTGTTTGGTATAGTCATTCTCGCACTCTGGTTCCTCCCAATTGGGGCCGCGCGCTAGCGCCCACGCGACCCGCATTGAAAGGCCTTCCCCTGCCCAAGGGAGATTTTAAGTGCGCATCCTTAGTCCGACTGAAAATAAGCGTTTAAATGAATTGATCGGGTTCGGCGCTATTGTTGTGGCCGTGTTGCTGGCGCTGAGCCTGCTTTCCTACTCGCCCGCGGATCCATCCTTTAATGTGGCGGCTGCGTCGCCTTCGACGGGGCCGGTGCGGAACTGGATTGGTCCATTCGGGTCGCATCTGGCGGATTTGATTTTCCAACTTTGCGGATACACGGCATTTTTGGTGCCCGTGGCGCTTTTCGTTTTGGGCATGCGATGGTTCCGTAGCCATACGATTGATGCGCCGTGGGCGAAATTGTCGGGCGCGCTTTTGATGTTCGTTTTTCTTCCGGCGGAAATCACGCTGCTGCACTTCCCTGCCGTGCGCGCGGCGATACCGGCTGGCGGATTAATGGGCACGATTTTGGCGGGAGGATTGCGCGCGGCGTTGAATCCGATCGGCGCAAATCTGGTTGGGCTGGCGTGTGTTTTGACGGCGCTGTTTCTCACCACGCGATTTTCGTTTTCCGCGGCGGCAGCGTGGATGCGCAAGCCGATGGCTTCGGGCGGGACCATCGGGCGAATGGTGGAGCGCGTGAGGGACTGGCGCGATGAGCGCGAGTCGCAGCGGATGCGCAAGCGCGTGGAGGAAATCAAGATTTCGGGACGCCGGCCGGCGCCGGCGCAGTCGCTTGCGTCGAAAGACCTGATGGCGGACGAACGCGAAATCGAGGATTCGGAAGCGGATGAACGCGGCGCAGCGGCGGCGCGCGAGCCGGCGGTGATCAAATTTCATGAAAATGAGATAGCTTCCGCCGCGCCGGGGAAAAAATCGACCGGGCCGGAGCCGAAAATCGCCAAGGGCAAAGCGGCTTACCGGTTGCCGTCGCCCACGCTGCTCGAGAATGCGGAACGCAGCGAGAAGATGGACGAAGCGGAGCTGAAGGATTGCGCGCGAGCCATCGAACAGAAATCGGAAGAGTTCGACGTAAAGGGCCACATCACGCAGATCAATCCTGGTCCGGTGGTCACCACTTTTGAATTCAAGCCCGAGGCTGGAATTAAATACAGCCGCATTACCGGGCTGGCCGATGATCTGTGCCTGGCGCTGAAAGCGGAATCGCTGTTGATCGAGCGCATTCCCGGAAAATCGACCGTGGGCATCGAGGTGCCGAATTCGCATCGCGAGACGATTCGATTGCGCGAAATTATCGAGTCGCCGGAATTCGTTCATTCGGCTTCGAAGCTCACTTTGCCGCTGGGCAAGGATTTGATCGGGCGGATTCGCGCGGCGGATTTGACGCAGATGCCGCACCTGCTCATCGCCGGCGCGACCGGCACGGGCAAGAGCGTGTTCATCAATTCCCTGCTGATGGGCATGCTCTACAAAGCGACGCCGGAAGAATTGAAGCTCGTGCTGGTGGATCCCAAGCGGCTGGAGCTGGGGCTTTACGAGGATATTCCGCATCTTTATACGCCGGTGGTGACGGACGCGAAGGTCGCGTCGAACGTGCTGCGCAATGCCACGCGCGAAATGGAGCGGCGGCTGAAATTGCTGGCGCAACGCGGCGTGCGAAATATCGAGCAGTACAACCGCACATTTCATAAGACGCAATCGCTTTCGCTTTTCGACGCGGTGGAGGAAGAAGAGCACAAGCCGCTGCCGTATTTCGTGATCGTGATCGACGAATTGGCGGACTTGATGATGGTGGACACCAGCAACGTGGAGGAATCCATCACGCGGCTGGCGCAGATGGCGCGCGCGGTGGGCATCCATTTGATTCTGGCGACGCAGCGGCCTTCGGTGGACGTGATCACCGGACTGATCAAGGCGAATTTTCCGGCGCGCATTTCTTTCCGCGTGGCGAGCAAAGTGGACTCGCGCACGATTTTGGATACGAACGGCTCGGAATCGCTGCTGGGACGCGGCGACATGCTTTATTTGCCGGCGGGCTCTTCGCGGCTGCACCGCATTCATGGGCCTTACGTGACCGAGGACGAGATTGCGGCGGTTTGCACGTTCTGGCGCGAGCAAGCAAAGGCCGTTTACAACGAGGAGATGCTGAAGCCGCCGAAGGATGATACGGCGGTGGGCGTTGGCGGCGGCGACGCGGCGGATGGCGATGAGGAAGTGGATGACGCGCTGTATCACGACGCGGTGCGCGTGGTGTGCGAGATGGGGCGGGCTTCGACTTCCACTTTGCAGCGGCGATTGAGGATTGGTTATGGGCGGGCGGCGCGATTAATTGACATCATGGAGAAGGATGGGATTGTGGGGCCGCCGGATGGATCGAAGCCGCGCGAAGTTTTGAAGAATAAGCAGTGGATGCGGGAGTTTGATGAGTCGCTGCATTGATTCTGCTTTGCGTTGTCGCGTTTGGCTGACTGACGGGATTGTGCAGCGCCTGCCGGCCTGAAAGGCGCTTCGAGACTCAGCGTAAACCGGCGCTACAAAATTCAGTGCTACGAAATTTAGTTCAGCGTGGCCGGCGAGGCGGCTGCTTTTGCGTGGCCGCCTTGTTGCTTCTGCAGATATGCCGTGAGATTCGATTGCTGCAGCGAGCGAAGTTCGATGCAGGCGTTGACTTGATCTTTGGCGTTCTGCAGCAGACGCTCAGTGCCGGGCAGATGCTTCGCGGCAAAGAATTGCTGCGAGTCATCGCGCAACTTTTCATCGCAGAAAACTCCCGCGAGTTCCACCAGACCTGAGCCGAGCGAGGCGTCCACTTTTTCCATGATGGGCTTGAAATTCGCTTTGAAGAGATTCCAGGCGGCTTCCTGCGTGTGGTAATTCGTGAACGGCGTGCTCAGATAAATGAAATCCTGATTTTTCACAGCGGGGCTGAGGAAATAATCGAAAGTGCGCTTGGTGAGCGCGGGATCGGGGAAAAGTCCGAGAGCGGCGAAGTAGGAGTAATACTCTTCGGGGCTTTTTGCGGCTTTCAGATGCGCGATGTATTGATCGTAGAGCGCGGCATCGCCATTGGCGGCGGCGACGGCGAGCGCGTTTCCAGCGAGAGATTCATCTACGGATTCCGAATCTTTCATATATGCGGCGACGATGGCGCGGGATTTGGCCACGAGCTCGGGATCGCGTCCGTAGAGCGCGAGCGTGCCGAAAATATCGGTGCGCAGCGCTTTGCGCTCCGGCGATTCGCCGGCGACCGGCTCGGCTCCCAGATCATCGGCGATGGGGCGCAGGAAATTTCGCAGCCACGATTCGAAGGCCGGGCGCTCGTCGGCGGTGACCAGCGAATCGTGCAGCTCGCCGACGTGGCCGAGCATCGTGCCCACCACGGCGCGATTGCGCTCGCTCTGCATACTCTCGAGCGTGGTGAGATATTGCGAAATATTCAGGCGGCCGACGCGCACGATGGCCCACGCGTCGCCGAGAAAGCGGATGCGCTCCTCGGGCGAGAAGGAAGTTTCCATGGCGGCGGACATTTTCTTGAAGGCTTCGGGTTCGTAGCTGGAGCGGAAGTAGCCGCGGGCGCCGGCGTTGGCGTAGACCCAATCGGAGCAGTCATTGATTTCGACCGTTTGCTCCGCGCCGGTGAGCAATACGGGCGTGACGTCCTTCGAGTTCGAGCCGCGCAGCGCTACGGGAACTTGCCAGAGTTCCGGGGAATCGGCGTTCAGGCGCGCGGCGTTTGAAAAATAGCGATGCTGCGAGAGCGTGACCCTGGTGCGATTTCCCGAACACGAGGATTTCACGGTGACGAGCGGCGCGCCGGGCTGCTCGATGAAACTGGCCATGATTTTGTCCACGGGCTTGCCGGAAGTGGCGGCGATCTGATTCCAGAAATCTTCGGCGGTGGCGTTGGCGTAAGCGTGCTTTTCGAGGTAGGCGTTCACGCCTTTCTGAAAAACCGCGGGGCCGACGTAGGCTTCGACGGCGCGCAGGACGGATGCGGCCTTGCCGTAAGCGATGCCGTCGAAGAGCGCGGAAATTTCAGCGGGCGTTTCCGCTTTTTGGCGAATGGGGCGAATTGAGGCGATCGAATCGGTGGAAAGCGAGCCGCCGGTCTCCTGCACTTCATCGAGCTGGTTGCGCCATTCCGGATGCCAGGCCTCGAGCGGCTTCCAGGACATCCACGTGGCGAAGCCTTCGTTCAGCCAGATGTCGTCCCACCATTTCATGGTGACCAAATCGCCGAACCATTGATGGGCCATTTCGTGCGCCAGAATTCCGGCGACGTTCTCGCGGGCGTCGAGCGAGGCGGTCTTGTCGTCGATGAGCAGCGCCGTTTCGCGATAGGTGATCGCGCCGGTATTTTCCATGGCTCCGGCGGAAAAATCGGGGAAAGCGATGATGTCGAGCTTTTCGAAGGGATATTTCACGTAGTAGTAGCGGTCAAAATATTTCAGGATATTTTCAGCGGCGACGAGCGCGAAGGAGCCGAGCTCTTTTTTCTCCGGAACGGCGCAAACGCGAATGGGAATGCCGTCGGCGGCGCCTTCGAGGCACTGAAAATCGCCCACCATCATGGCCACGAGATACGACGACATTTTCGGCGAGGCCGAAAATTTCAGCGTGTGCTTCCCTTCCCCGGGGCCGGGGGTGTCGGAAACGACGTGGCCATTGGAGATGGCGGTGTCGCCGTTGTCGATGGTCAGCGAGACGCGAAAGACCGCTTTGTAGGCGGGCTCATCGAACGATGGAAAGGCGCGGCGCGCGTCGGTGGCTTCGAATTGCGTGACGGCGTAGCGGCGGCGAGCGGTTTCGCTGAGATAAAATCCGCGCAGCTTATCGTTGAGGATGCCCGTGAAGCGGATGTGCAAATCGGCGGGGCCGGCGGGAATTTCGCTGGGGAAAGTGAGAGTGGCCATCTCGCGCTCATCGTCACGCACGACGCTGGCCGCCTGCGTCTTGCGATTGGCGGCGATGGTGGTTTCCTGGAATTCGATTTCCGCGGAATTGAGGACGATGGAAGAGGCGGGGTGCTGCAGCGTGAGGCGAATCGTCTCCTCGCCGCTGAACGCCTCTTTCGCGAGATCCGGCGTGAAGGAAAGATCGTAGCTTTCCGGCGTGACGTTTGCCGGAAGCCGCTGCGCCGAGGCAGCGCTGCCGACCGTCAACCCGCAAATCGCTACGAGCAAGAATCGCTTCATTCTCATCCCTCCCGATTTCATTCGCGCGCTACCGGCTTCCCTGGAAGAACTCTCAAATTGCAGATGATTGGTGCGACGCAGGCACGCCTTTACCAGATTATCATATCGAGTGCTTCCCATTGGACGAATCGAGCGGCCAAAAGGAAGCAATACCGGGCGTTTTTCGCGCGCCGGAAAGGGCTTGCGGCAGCAGCTAAGTCCAGCATTTTTTGAGGATTTTTTGCGCCTGCGGATTTCGCCTTGCGCCCTCGCGCCTTTTGTCTAAAATGAAGGTTTCTCCCGGTGCCGGGGTAGCTCACCGGTAGAGCGCGGCCCTGAAAAGGCCGGCGTAGGCAGTTCAACTCTGCCCCCCGGCACCATTCCTAAAAGTTCAAAAATCTGAGGTGGCGCGTGGACGCAACTCTCGAGGCGTTGGCAGCATTTGCGCGGGGAACCAAACCGAATCGGGCGATGACCCGAATTCTCCGCGAGCGGGGATACATCAATATTAGCGTCGTCAATCTGCACAAATCGCCCGGACGCGAATACATTGCGGAATCCTTCACGGCGAAGGGGAAAGAGCTGCTGAGGCACGCCGGACTGGAACCGAGTCGAGCGGCCTGAGCCGCCGGGCTGCGGTCCGACGCGCGCTATTGCTGCCAGCCACCGCCGAGCGACCTGTAGAGTTGCACGAGGCTTTGAAATTCATTTCCTCGGTCCTCGGCAAGTGTCAATTCCGCGGCGAAAAGCGATCGCTGCCCATCCAGCACTTCGAGGTACGTCGTCGTTCCTCCCTTGTAACGCATGTTGGAGAGGCGGACGGACTCTTGCAAGTCCGCAACGGAATCTTCCTGGCGAGCACGCACCTGATGGAATTTTTCGTAGCCGATTAAAGCATCGGATACGTCGCCGAATGCGCGTTGGATGGTCTGTTGGTAAGCGAGAAGAGCCCCGCGGTATTGCGATTTGGCCAGCCGAAGATTCCCACGCAGCGCGCCGCCGGTGAAGACCGGCTGACTCACCTGCGCGCCGTAAGACCATGCCCCCACTTGCGAGCTCATCAGGCCGGAGAAGGCGCTGCTGCGTCCAAACGCGCCGCCGCCGGAACCGGTCAATGAGATTTGCGGGAAGAACTCTGCCTTCGCAACTCCGATTTCGGCGTTCGCGGCGACGAGATTTTGCTCCGCTTCGAGAATATCGGGCCGGCGTTCGAGCAGCGAGGAAGGCAAGCCCGGCGGAACCTGGGGAGGAAGCGCTTGGTCCACCAAGGGGCGGCCGCGCGTGACGCCTCCCGGATAATTGCCCAGGAGGATGCTGATGGCGTTTTCATCCTGCGCGATTTGCCTCTCCAGGCCCGGGATCTGAGCATTTGCGGAATCGAGGATTTCCTGCGCCTGCAGGACGTCAAGCTTAGTGGCCACGCCGTGGTCCACGCGCAGATTGATGAGCTTCACGGAATCCACCTGCGTCTGGATGGTTTGCTGCGTGATCTGCAGCTGCAGGTCCAGTTGCAAGAGCTCGAAGTAGTCGCTGGCCACATCGCTCACGAGGGTCAGTAACACGGTACGTCGTGCATCCTCGGTGGCGAGAAGTTCCGCGCGAGACGCTTCCGTTGCGCGACGCAGGCGGCCGAAGAAGTCCAGTTGGAATGCGGCATCGGCGCTTAGCGTCAAAAAATTAAATTTGGTTTGGAAATTGGATTCTTTTCCGCCGAGGAAATCGGCATTCGCTCCGACCTGCGGAAAAAGTTTAGAGCGAGTGATGGCCACTTGAGCGCGCGCCGCTTGGATGCGCTCCGTGGCGATTTGCAGATCGTAGTTCTGCTTCAGCGCGGTGCGGATGAGGCTCTGTAACTGCGCGTCCTGGAAAACTTCCCACCAGGGAAGATCCGCGTACGAGGCGGCCTGCGGCGAAACCGACGGATTTTCGCCGGCGTCGCGGTAGGCCGCGGGCGTCTGAACCGTAGGCCGATGGTAGTTTGGGCCCGCCATGCAACCGGCGATGAGCGCCCAGGCTAACGTTGCAGCTGTGAAGCGCGCCAGGTTTTTCATGCGGCCCTCCGGCGTTTTGCAGTCCAACTGTTCTTGTGCCGGGCCATCTCAGTCCCCTTCCTGCGGCGCCGGCGATGGGGAGGTTGCCATCGCAATGTGCTCTTTCTCCGCGCCGGACCATTTCTCCACCAGGTAGAAGATCACCGGCACAAAGAAAATTCCTATGGCGCTGGCGGCGAGCATCCCTCCGATAACCGTGGTGCCCATGATCCGCCGCGCGACCGAGCCGGCGCCCGTCGCGGTCCAGAGCGGCACGCAACCAAGAATGAAGGCGAACGAGGTCATGAGAATGGGCCGCAAGCGCAGCCGGGCACCATCGAGCGCGGAATCGGCGAGAGGTTTGCCGCGGTCGAATTCGTCGCGGGCGAACTCGACGATGAGAATCGCGTTTTTGGCGGCGAGGCCGATAAGCATGATCAGCCCGATTTGCGAATAGATGTCGCTTTCGATTTGCACCAGATAGGCCGGCAGGAAAAGACCCAGTAGAACGCGGCGCAACCACAGGACGGCGAAGGCCCCGAAAATCGCCACGGGAGTGCCGAGCAGGACGCTGAATGGCAGCGACCAACTCTCGTAAAGAGCGGCGAGAATCAGCGAAACGAACAGCAGCGAAACGCCGAAGATGGCCGAAGCGGGCACGCCTTCGCGCGCCTTTTGCTCCTGATAAGAGATGCCCGAATAGTCGAAGCCCATCTCGCGCGGCATGGTCTCCCGGAATACTTCTTCGAGAGCCGCGCTGGCCTGATCGGCGCTGTAACCCGGCGCGGCGCTGCCGTTGATTTGCGCGGCGCCGAATTCGTTGAAACGCATGGTGAATTCCGGCCCGAGCCGGGGCTTGATTACCGTCAAAGTGGAAAGCGGAACGCTATCGCCCTGCTTGTTGCGAACGTAGAACTGGCCCACGTTTTCCGCTCTGGCGCGATCTTCGCCCTCCGCTTCGATATACACCTGCCACTGGCGGCCGAAGCGATTGAAATAATTGATGAAGTAGCCGCCCATGAAAGCCTGAATGGTCTTATAGACATCCGCGAGCGCGACGCCTTGCTTGAGAACTTTTTCGCGGTCCACGTCCACATACTTTTGCGGAACGCTGGCCAGGAAGGTCGTGTTCAGGCCGGCAATTTCAGGGCGCTTGCGCGCGGCGTCTAGGAATATGCCGAGATTCTTGGCCAGGAAAGGCACGCCGTTCCCGGCGCGATCTTCGAGAATAAAAGTGAATCCGCCGGAAGTGCCGACGCCGGGAATCGCCGGGGGCGAAAAGCTGAAGGCGATGGCGGCCGGGAGACCGCTCAACTTCTGATTCAAGCGCGCCTTGATGGATTGGAATTGCTCGGCGCGGCTGGTGCGCTCGTCCCAGGGCTTCAAGGTGACGAAGAAGAAGGCGTTGTAACTGGTGCGCACGAAGCTCAGCAAGCTGAAGCCAACGACGCTGGTGGAGTATTGGACGCCGGGCGTGTCCTTCAATATCTTTTCCACATCGGCAGCCACTGCCGTGGTGCGTTCGAGAGAAGCGCCACTGGGGAGCTGCAGATTGATGTAGCAATAGCCCTGGTCTTCGTCCGGAAGGAAGCTCGAGGGCACACGACCGGCGAAAAATGCGGCCAGTCCGCTGAACGCGACAAGGAGAACGACGGCAACGGCAGCCTTGCGGATCAAAACACCGCTCCAGCGAACATAGGCCTCCGTGCCTCGGGCAAACACGCCGTTGAACCAGTCGAAAAATCTTTGCAGCAGACCGGTGCTCTTTTCCTTCGGGCGGAGCAGGAGAGCAGCAAGCGCCGGACTGAGCGTGAGCGCGTTGAATGCGGAGAGAAGAACGGAAATGGCGATGGTGACGGCGAATTGCTGATAGAGACGGCCCGTGATGCCGGGAATGAAAGCTGTGGGCACAAATACGGCGGAGAGAACGAGAGCGATGCCCACGACGGGACCGGAAAGCTCGTCCATCGCTTTTAGGGCGGCGTCTTTGGGAGTCATGCCCTCCTCGATGTGGCGCTCGACGCCCTCGACGACGACGATGGCGTCGTCCACGACGAGACCGATCGCCAGGACGAGGCCGAAAAGTGAAAGCGTGTTGATCGAGAAACCAAAGACCGGGAAAAGTATGAACGTCCCGACGAGAGAGACCGGCACGGCAAGCAGAGGAATCAGAGTAGCGCGCCAGCCCTGCAGGAAAAGATAGACGACCAGGATTACCAGCACCAGCGCGATCACCAGGGTCTTCACAATTTCCTTGATGCCTTCGGTGACGGCGCGGGTCGTGTCCAGGTTGACCACGTAGTCCACGTCATCCGGAAAACGCTGCTTCATTCCGGCGATCAGCTTCTTGGCGCCGTTGGCCGCCTCCACCGCATTCGAGCCGGGCAATTGATACAGGGCCACGATGGCGGCAGGTTTTCCGTTGAGGCGGCCGGTGACGCTGTAGTCCTGAGAACCGAGTTCGATGCGCGCAACGTCGCGGACGCGCACCGTGCCGCCATCGGGCGTTTCGCGGACGACGATGGCGCCGAATTCCTCCGGCGAAGAAAGGCGGCCTTGCGCGAGAACTGAATACGTAAATTCCTGACCCTTGGGCGCCGGTTCTCCACCCGCTTTGCCGGCGGGATTCACGGTGTTCTGCGACTGAATGGCGGTGACGATTTCCGGAACGGTGATGCCGAGCTTGGCCAACTGGTCGGGCCTGACCCACAGGCGCATGGCGTATTGCCCGGCGCCGAATACCTGCACATTGCCGATGCCCGGCGAGCGCGTGATGGGATCCACGAGATTGATGAACGCATAGTTCGCCAGAAACCGGGCATCGTAGGTTCCGTGCGGCGAGTAGAGAGCGATCAACATGAGCGGAGCGGTGACGGATTTACGGACCGTGATTCCGTAATTATTGACATCCGCGGGAAGCTGCGAAGCGGCTTGTGTTTCGCGCGACTGCGTCAGGATCAAATCGTTGTTGGGATCGGTCTTGACGTCGAAGTTGACGACCAGCGTGGTGCTCGAGTTGCCCGTGGCGTTCAGCGAATACATGTAATTCATGTTGTCCACGCCATTCACCTGCTGCTCGATGGGCGTGGCCACGGCCTGCTCCAGAGTTTGCGCGTCGGCGCCGACGTAGGTGGCGATCACTTGAATTTCCGGCGGCGCGATGTTGGGAAACTGCGCGACAGGAAGGCTCAGAATGGTGATCGAGCCGACCAGCACCATGATGATGGAAATCACCATCGCGACGATGGGGCGATTAATGAAGAATTTAGACATCGCGCTACTCTCCGCTCATCGCTGCGGCAAACGGCTTGGGATTCACTTGCATTCCGGGACGAACTTTCTGCACTCCTTCCGCGATCACGCGTTCGCCCGCCTTGAGTCCATCAGAAACTATCCACTGCGTCCCGGTGCGTTCGCCCAATGTGACCGTGCGGAAGCTGACTTTGTTCTCGCCATCCACCACCGCCACCTGGAAACCGCCTTGCAGTTCGGAAACCGCGCGCTGCGGCACCAGCAACGCTCCCTGCTGGACACGCACAGCCGTGCGAACCTTGCCGTATCCGCCGGGACGCAGAATATTTCCAGGATTGGGAAAGAGTCCGGCGAGGCGGATCGCTCCCGTGTTCGGATTTACTTGCCGGTCGGCAAAATAAAGGGTGCCGTCGTGCGGATAGACAGACTCGTCTGCGAGGATGAGTTGCAGGCGCAGCCGTTTATCGGCCGCCAGGCGCGTGGCTTCGGTGGGATAGCGATTGTTCCAATCGAGGTACTCGCGCTCGCTGACCGTGAAGTAGACCTTGATCGGTTCGACGGTTGAAACCGACGTCACCGGTCCGCTGCCGGGATTGACGAGCGCGCCCACTTGCAGCAGAGCTTGCCCGGCGATGCCATCAATGGGCGCCACGAGGCGCGTGAAATCTAGATTGATTTTAGCCGTTTCGACGGCAGCTTCGGCCGTCTGGATCGCGGCTTTGGCCGTCGCGACTGTCGCCTTCGCCGCCAGATTGTTCTGGATGGCGTTATCCAAATCCTGCTGGCTCGCCGCCTGTTCCTTCGCCAGCGGCGTGTAGCGGTTTACATCCAGCTCGGTGCGCCCTTGCACTGCTTCGGCATTCGCGAGCATGGCGGTGGCCTGCGCGAGTGTTCCTTGCGCCTGGTCCAGCGCCGCTTGAAACGGCCGCGGGTCAATCTCGAAAAGTAGCTGGCCCTTCTTGACGAACGCGCCTTCCTGATAGCCCTGGCGCAGCAGATATCCCGTCACCTGCGCCCGGACGTCGGCGTTCACGAAGCCATCGAGCGTGCCGATCCATTCGCCGTAAATGGGCACGTCTTTCTGCTGCACTTGCACCACGTCTACATCCGGCGTCCTATTTTGCGGCGCCCCCGAGACGTGCCGCAGCCGCGTCACCGCAAAAACGGCACCCACCACAACCAAGCAGACGGTTCCACCGATCGCGAGACTGCGCTTCATGGACGTGTTCATATTCGTCTCCGACGTCGCGCCGTGATGTGAGGGTCGCCGCTAGCGACTCCCATTGCAGTTGAGTTGTGCCCCATCGGGCGAGCGTGTGAGTTTTATGGGCTGGAATCGCGCCGGTCTGTCGGGCCATCCGGCGATGGACCGGCGGAATGTTATCGCTGCAAGGACAAAAAATACAAGAGAGAGAAGCGGCGCTTCGGCGCACATCCGCCGCCGCTCGGTGAACACACTGGATGCCATACCCAACTGATGCAACTAAATGCGAATTGGGCGCAGAAAAGATTCGCGGCCGTTTGCCTTCGTTCCGGTATTGTTCTTGCTGCGCCGCGATTCGGATTGCGAATCGTGTTGCAAGACGCCGGGTGTTATCCTGTCCCTCGGGCACCATTCCCAAGTTTCCGCCGAGTCGTTCCTGGTGGTATGACGAGCCTTTCCGGCGGCCGCGAGATTTCATTTCAATTCGTTCGGCGCAAGGAAATCCCAGTGAAAATGGAAGCGGCATCGCCCGGGGATTCGAGAACGGCCAGCCTCGCGGCTCGCGGTTCCGGGAGCGGCGGAGCATTTTCCTGGGCAACGATGAGCGCGGCGGATCGCACCATTCCGCTGCTGCTGCTCTCGTTCGCCCTGTGCTATGCGTTTTTGCATTTTCATTACATCGATGACCCGCACTCCGCGCAGATCCTCGATCAGATTCAAAATATCACCGCGCACCACGCGGAATCGCCCTACCAATACCGCATCCTGTTGCCGCTGCTGACGCTGGGATTGGCGCGCGTTGCGCATGCCGCGGCCGGGCTCGATCTGCAGCATTGCATCCTGGGATTCAATGTTCTGCTGCAGGCGCTGGGGATGATGCTGGGCCTGGTGGTTTTCTATTTTTATTTGCGGCGCTGGTTCGGCGAGATGCTGGCCGCGATCGGCGCGTTGATTGTGGCCGCGGTGATGCCGATCGGATTCCTTTACTATTTTTATCAGCCCTGGAGCCAGTGGGATTTGCTGGTTTTTACGCTGGGTCTGTGGCTGATTGATGAGGACCGCTTCGGCTGGCTTCTCGCGCTGCTCATGGTCGCCACGCTGATCCGCGAGACGGCCTGCTTTCTCTTCGTGATTTACGCGCTGGTGTATCTGGGCCGCAAGCCGCTTGGCGCGCTGGCCGCGATCTGTGCTGCGGGAGCGATTCTGTGGCTGGCTCTACAGATGGGCATGCGCGCCACATTCGGCGTTGCAGCCCACGTGGGCGCGGCAAGGCCGGACGCGCTTTCTTACCGGCTGATTTACAATCTCACGCACTTCGACACGTATTTTCTGCTGGCGCTCTATTTCGGCCCGTTGTGGATTCTCGCCTTTCGCGGCTTGAAAAATAAGCCGGCGGTGCTGGCGCGCGCGATCTGGTTCACGCCGCTGTTTGTCGCCGTCTACATGGTCATGTCGAATATTCACGAAGTGCGCTATCTGCTGGAGCTTTGCCCCGTGATTGTGCCCTCCGCGCTGATGACGCTCTTCGCCTGGGAAAAGCCTCCACTGGCCGCCTGATTTCGGCGCAATTCCCCAACCCATCACTGATATCCGCCGTCCCGTCAGCGGCCGCGAAGTGTCGCGATTGCAATTTCTCTTTTGAACAAACCCCAATTGGTAGTGCTTGTGCCCGTCCATTGCGCAGGTGACAATTTCTTATCGCGCCCTGGCAGGAGCGGGGGCCGTGTGTCCCTGTCATTAGCGGGCTGCACTCGCAGGAAATATCGTGATCCGGCGTTGCCGGAGAGGCTGGGGGGAATTGTCATGCGTGATTCGAAGAACGATAAGCGCGCCAACGAGAAACCGGCTACTTCCAAATACGCCGGCGGCACTCAAGATGCGGAACGCCGCAATAGCGTGCGCTTCCAATTTACCGCCAGCGCGCAGGTAGTGGACCGCCTCACCGGCGCGCGCTTTTCGACGCGCACCACCGACCTCGGGCCGGGCGGATGCTTCGTGGATACGCTGGTGCCGTTTCCCGAAGGCACCGTCGTGCACATCTCCCTGCAAAAGGGCCAAAATACTTTTGAGACCGACGGCTACGTCGTCTATTCGCAGACCGGCCTCGGCATGGGCCTGGCCTTCAGCGATCTGGTAGCGGAGCAGGCCACGGCTCTGCGCGACTGGCTGAAAGAAGTTACCGCCGAGCGCGAGGCCACCTACGAAATCCTGCGCACCGCGCGAAATATTTCTTCCCCAGGGCCCGGCTCGGCCAATGAGAAGGCCATGATCGTCCGCATCGTGCAGCTCTTGGTAAGCAAGGGCATGCTGACGGAAGGGGAAGGATCGCAGGTGCTGTTCGAGCCCGTTCTTTAGAATTTTCTAAACTTCCGCCGTCGCGCGCTGCGAAGTCGAGCGAGCATCCTCAGCGCGATTCCCGGATCAGGAACCGAGTACCGTCCCGAAACGGCGAAGTACCAGACGCTTTCTGTCTTCCGCAAGACAACTCCAATCAGAGCAATACGAATCCACTGAAAGAGGGTGGCCACCGTCGTGCACCACTGGTGTGCAGGGGAGGATTTGATGACTGAACGCAGACACGCACACCGCTACGAGCTGTACATCCCGCTGCAGGTCAATGCCGGCTCGCCGCATTTTCCGGAGACGCGCACGGCTCATATGCGCGATATCTCCACGCGCGGGCTTTATTTCGTAGGGGAAAGCAACATCACGCCGGGCACGCATCTGGAAATCACGTTTTCGCTTCCGCCCGAGCGCGGGCGATCGCGGCCGGTGCTGGTCCGCGGAAGCGGCCGCGCGTTGCGCGTAGATGCCGTTCCGGGAGAGCAGGGCCGCTTGTTTGGAATCGCGGCGTCAATTCATCGCTTCGATTTCGTCCCGCCGGAAGAGCGCGCCGCATAGCGTCACGTATCGGGCGACGTGCGGGTTGACGCGCAGGGTCACGTGCAGGGTCGCGCGCAGGGTCACGTGCGGGGTCACGTACAAAGTCGCGTGCGCGGTCACGTGCAAGGTAACGCGGGTCAAGTCCGCGTCCGATCAAGGCGTGCAAATATTTGTGTTACCCGCGCCAGTCGCCTGTAAGTCCGGCAGCTAGTCAGTGCCGATCATCGGCGCCGCATTGATCGTGGGCCTACGCGTCGCCGGTTTACCCTGAGTTTCGAAGGGCTCGTCCTGAGCCTGCCAGTCGGGATTCGCGCGCGCCACTCTCGCGCTACAATGATCGCGGCGGAACAACGATCCGCGCGCATCATGAGTGCAAATCACGCCACGTCCGGGACTCCCGAACGCAATCACCGCAACCGCGAAAAAACTTGCCTCGCCCTGCTCTGCCAAATCTCCGGCACCGCACAAAAACGCCAAGAGCTCGAGATGCTCCTCGCCGATTATCACTGGCAATCGCCGGATCATCACGCCATCTTCGACGCCCTCGCCGCCTGGCGCGCCGCACCCGAAGCAATTCGCGCCGGACTGCCCGCGCGCCTCACGCGCCTCGGTTTTCCCGACATAGAAATCGAAGAGTATTTCGCGCCGATCGAACTGCCGGTGGAAGCCGCGCTCGCCTGGCTCCGCAAGGAAATCGCAGCAGGTTCTGAGAAAGGCCAAACCGCCGAACGCGCTGCACCCGCGCAGAAGCGCGTCACCGGACGAAAATGAAGCCGGGGCTCAAGCGCGCGCTCGCGCTGCTCGATGTGATCGGCCTGCCCATTTTCATCCTCGCATTCATCTGGCGCCTGCAATTCACCACCAATTGGGCCTGGCTCGGCCTGGCCGCTTGGCCCATCGCGAGCATCGCCATTCATCGCGATACGCCCTCGACGCTCGGCTGGCGTGCCGAAAATCTCTGGCCGGCCACAAAACGAGCCGCGATCGCGTTCGCAATTCTGGCCGCCGCATTATTCGCCGCGGGAATCGTTCTTCACGCGCCGTGGCACATTCCTCCGCACTTGATCCAAATGCATCGCTTGTGGAGTTACTTCGCCTTTTGCGTCCTGCAGCAAGTGGCGCTCAATTCCCTGCTGATGAATCGCATGTCGTTTCTGATTTCGCGCCGCTGGCTCGCGGCCGCATTGACGGGCGCAATTTTCGCCGCGTGCCACTGGCCGAATCCGGTGCTCGTGCCGCTCACGCTGATCGGCGGCACGGTAATGGCATGGCTTTTCGCGAGCGAGCGCAACATCATCCCGCTGGCCATCCTGCAAGCTTTGCTGGGAACAATTACGTGGTGGGCGTTTCCGCTAGCCTGGCACCATCATTTGCGAGTAGGCCCAGGCTATTTTCGCTGAGCCTGGCACCATCACCTGCGCGTAAGCCCAGGCTATTTCCGCTGGGCTTTGGTAGCGCCGGCGTCCCTGTTTACCCTGAGCTTAGCGAAGGGCCGGCATCTTTCGAGCGCGATATTTCCAGGGTTCTCGATCGTGGGACGGACCGATTTCCAAAACAGCGGCGGTGTTTAGATTTTGCAGTCCGCGCAGGAGTGCGGCGCGTGGCTAAATTTTCTTCGCCGGATGCCGGCCCTTCGAAAGTCAGGGCAAGCCGGCGCTACAAATTCACCGCGCTAAATCGCCGCTCCGCAAATTCCCGCGCCCGTTCCATCGTCGCAGCAGAAAACTTCCGCGCCGGCATCTCCCAGCGCCCGGCAATCTCGCACCCGCATTTCGAGCAACGCCCATTCTTCATGCGATTCTCCTGCACGTCATGCCAGGAGCGCCGCAGCAAAAGCACGCCGCACGATGGGCAGAACGTATGCGCTCCGTCGCTATAAATATTTCCCTCATAAACGTAATGCAGCCCCACCTCGCGCGCCGCAGCCCGCGCCGCATGCAAAGTTTCCGGAGGCGTGCGCGGCTTATCGCGCAGCTTGAAATCCGGATGAAAAGCGGTGAAATGCAGCGGTACGTCCGGCCCCAGATTTTCGAGCACCCATTCGGCAAGCTTGCGCGATTCTTCCACGCCGTCATTCAGAGTTGGAATAATCAGATTGGTGATTTCAAACCACACATCCGTCTCATTCTTCAACCATAACAGCGTATCCAGCACCGGCTTCAAATGCGTCAAAGTGATGCGCCCGTAAAATTCCTCGGTGAAGGCCTTCAAATCAATATTCGCCGCGTCCACATGATCGTAAATATCGTGAAATGCCTCGCGCGTGATGTAGCCGTTCGAAACCATCACGGTCGTCAGCCCGTATTCCTTCGCCGCGGCGCAAATATCGATCACGTACTCGCCCCAGATGGTCGGCTCGTTATATGTAAATGCAATGGAGGGACACCCGGAATGAATCGCCAGCAGCGCCACTTCTTCCGGCGCAAGCCGCGTGGAATTCACCTGGTCCGCATGGGATTTCGAGATGTCCCAGTTCTGGCAAAAAAAGCAGCCCATGTTGCATCCCGCCGTGCCCATGGAAAATACCCGCGTGCCGGGAAGAAAATGATTGAGCGGTTTTTTTTCGATGGGATCGATTTGCAGGGCGGCGGGCGCGCCGTATCCCAGGCTATAGAGTCTGCCGCCTTGATTTACGCGGATGAAGCAGAAGCCCGCCTGTCCATCGCCGATGTGGCAGTGCCGCGGGCAAAGAAAGCAATGCGCGCGGCCGTCCGGATCAACGTCCCACCAGCGCGCTTCGTGCAGCGTTTCGGTCTTCTGCAGAATTTTGAGGTCTTGCATGCTGCGCCGCCGCGAGTCGCGGCCTCAATCGGTATTATACGCCTCGCGAGCGCATGCTGCGCCGCCGCTCGGCGATCCAGGCAATGAAGCGCTGCATGCGCGCCCGGTCGCGCCACATAATCCGCCAGAATTTCCGCCGATCGAGCTCCGCCGCTTCCGCGCCGTAGAAAGTTTCCATGCGCCAGCGAATATAAGGACTGGCCCACGGTCGCAAGCGATAACCCTTTGCGGTGATCCAGTAGTAATGAATGGCGGTGAAGATGCGGCGCAGGCGCACTGGCACGAGAATACCATTCCCGACGCGGCTGGCGTTTGCGAATTCGTCGCGCTTCGCGGCCAGGGAACGAACGGCTATGCGGTTTGCCGCACCCAGATGCGTTCGGTGGCGGGCTTGCCGAGATAAATTTTGCGTCCTCGGCCGCCGGCGATGGAGACGGTCATGGTCTGATCGTACTCGCGGTTCAGCAGCCGCAGTTTCACGCCCGGCTTCAATTCGAGGCCAGCCACGAATTCCAGGAACTTCGGATCCTTCTCGTACACGCGCAGAATTTCGTACGAGTGCCCCGGCGAGCAGCTCGAAAGCCGCACCGCGCCGATTTTTTTCCGCAGCTTGGCCATGCCGCCGAAAAGCGGCACGCCGTGCGGGCAGCGGCTCTCGCGCCCAAACCGTTTCAGCAACAACGCCGCCACTTCCGGCGAAATTCCGTGCTCGAGCTTTTCCGCTTCTTCGTGCGCCCGCGTCCATTCCAGGCCAATCACCTGCGTCAGCAACATTTCCGCCAGGCGATGCCGCAGCACCAGATGCTGCGCGATGGCGCGTCCTTTCGCTGAAAGCTCGATGCGGCCGTCGCGGCCCACGCGCACGGTGCCAGCGCGCGTCATGCGCTTCAGCGCCGCGGTCACCGCCGGCGGCGTCACGCCCAGCTCTTCCGCCAGCCGCGCGCTGATCGGCGCCTGCTCTTCCTGCACCGTTTCCCAGATGGCTTTCAGATAATCTTCCTGGGAAACGCTGGTCGTCTCTCTACGCACGATTCCTCAATTCGCGTCGCTGCCGCACAATCCTTAATTCACATCTCGGCGCGCGCAGCCTCGATTCACAGCGCGCGTATCGCGCGGCCGCGCTATCGCTCGAAAATTATCTGCCGCCCGGCTCTCTGAAGCGGTCCGCCAGCGACAGCACGCGCGACTCGATATCTTCGCAGATGCGCGAATACGTTTCCATATCCTCGCCGTACGGATCCTCCACGTCCCAATCTTCCACCGGCGAATCCGGAAAAAGCGACGCCCCCGGAATTCCGCTCATGTTCACGATCAAATCCACGCCCATCAAAGTAGCCGACGCAATTCCCTTCGACGCCAAATCCCCCGGCGGAATTCCCCGCCCCAGCAACGCCCGCCGCGTCGATTCCGCCACGCGCCCCAGCGGCGAAATCCCGGCGCTTTGCGCTTCAATCACGTCCGCGGCAAAATGCCGCGCCATCGCCTCGGCCATCGGGCTGCGGCAAGAATTCCCCACGCAGATAAATAGCACGCGCCGGCGCCGTGCGCGCCCATGTGCTGTGCGTTTCATTTCAATAGGATGACACAACCAGGTGTGCGAATGTGCCCCAGCGTGCTCTCGTTCCAACTTAGATCGCGCGCCGCTTCAAAACCCAGCGCGAAACTCAATGCCCATTCTTCGCCAATTTCAAAAACCGCTCGTGCACCGAAGTATCGTCCGTTAACTCGGGATGAAACGTCGCAGCCAGCACGCGCCCCTGCTCCACCAGCACAGGATGCCCCTCATACTCCGCCAGCACGCGCACGCCATCGCCCACCGATTCAATAATCGGCGCGCGAATAAAAACCATCTCCAGCGGCTCGTCCTTCACTTTTGACGCGCCAAAATGCACATCGCTCGCCAATTGCCGCCCGTATCCATTGCGCAATACCGATGCATCCAGCAGCCCGAGCGAAGCCTGCTCCGGATTGTGCACTTCCCGCGCCAATAAAATCGCGCCGGCGCAAGTCCCGAAAAAAGCCCCGCCATCCGCCGCGAATTTCTGGATCGCCGCGAGCAATCCCTCTTCGGTCATCACCTTCATGTGCGTCGAACTCTCGCCGCCGGGAAGAATCAACCCGCGCACTCCCGCCAGATCCGCCGGCGTGCGCACAAACACAGGCTCGACGCCCAGCCGCTCGAGCATCCGCCCGTGCGCCTCGTAATCCCCCTGAATCGCCAGCACGCCAATTTTCATCGCGAGATCTTCACGCCTTTTGCAGCGCTGGTTTACGCTGAGCCTCGATGCGCCTTTCAGGCCGGCAACTCATCGCGCCAACTTCTCGTACGCACTATCGCGCTGGGGTCCGTCGCGAAAAAGATGCTGGCCTAAAAGGCCAGCGCTACAAAGACCTTCAAGCGCCGCACCCTACCACCCGCGCGTTTGCAGCAAATCCTTCTCTTCCATCTGCCGTATATCAAGCCCCTTCATCGCCTCGCCCAATTCCTCCGAAGCCTCCAACAAAATCTTCGGATCCCGCGCATGCGTCGTAGCCTTCACAATCGCCCGCGCCCGCGCCGCCGGATCGCTCGACTTGAAAATTCCCGAGCCCACGAAAACCGCCTCCGCTCCCAGCTGCACCACCAACGCCGCATCCGCCGGCGTCGCAATTCCTCCTGCCGAAAAATTCGGCACCGGCAATTTCCCGTGCTTCGCCACCCATTGCACCAATTCGAAAGGCGCGCCCAAGTCCTTCGCCTCATGCACCAATTCTTCCTGGCCGAGCGTCGTCAGCTTCTTCATGTGCCCCACGATCGCGCGCATATGCCGCACCGCCTCCACGATATTCCCCGACCCCGCCTCGCCCTTCGTGCGCACCATCGCCGCGCCCTCGGCAATCCGCCGCAGCGCCTCTCCCAGATTGCGCGCGCCGCAAACGAATGGCACTTTGAATCCATGCTTCCAGATGTGGTGCGCCTCATCGGCCGGCGTCAGCACTTCGCTCTCATCAATAAAATCCACTTCGAGCGCCTGCAGCACCTGCGCCTCGGCAAAATGCCCGATGCGCGCTTTGGCCATCACCGGAATCGACACCGTCTCCATAATCTGGCGAATAATTTTCGGCGACGCCATGCGCGCCACTCCGCCGTCCTTGCGAATATCCGAGGGCACGCGCTCCAGCGCCATCACCGCGCACGCTCCCGCATCCTCGGCAATCTTGGCCTGCTCGGCGTTCGTGACGTCCATAATCACGCCGCCCTTCAACATCTCCGCCAACCCAACTTTCACCCGCCACAATTTGTTGTCGCCATTATTCAATTCCATAGTCGTCTCCCCAAATTGAAGTCTCTAAAACTCAAACCAAAAAGTTCGCGTCAACGCCGAAGGCCAATGGCGCCCCATGCGCCGAAGTTGCGCGTGGGGTTTTTGAATCTCCCCCAGCAAGCCCAATCCCTAAGTCTTCGAAACCCGCGCCACCTCAGCAATAAACTCGGCCCCCACAATCACAAATCTCCCAACCCCCCGCGCCAAAACCACCCCATCACGATTCCGAATCTCGCACCCGTGAAACAAATTCCTTCCCTTCGGCTCATCCGTCTCAAACGCCTCCACCACAATTTCCTGATTCACTCCAATGGGCTTCAAATAATCCACCGTCATGGACGCCGTCACCGCCCGCGTCTGCCGGAAGCGGCAAACTTTCCCCATGGCTTCATCAATCAGCAACGCAATAATCCCGCCGTGCAGAAAATTCGATCCGCCCTGATATTCCGGCCCAATTTTGAATTCCCCGCGCACGCGCCGCGTCGCGTCGTCCGCCTCAAAAACCAATTTCATCCCGCGCGCATTTCCCGCGCCGCAGCCGAAGCAAAGATTATCCTCGCGCGGCTCCAGCCGCTGCACCGCGCTCATACCAGCGCCACGCGCCCGGTCTCAAATCGCCGCGCGCCCCGCTGCTTCTTCATCAATTCGCTTTCCACCAACTCGCCCAGCGTCTGAATCCCGCGCGCAATCTGCCGCTCATCGAGCGACGCAAATCCCAGCCGCAGCGTATTCAATTGCGGATTCTGAAAATAAAAATATCGCCCGGGCACGAACAGCACGCCCTTCTCGCGCACGTGAATCAAAAGTTCCCCCGCATCGAATCCCGGCGGCAACGTCACCCACAGCGACATCCCGCCATCCACATGCGTCCACGTCGTCTCTTCCGGCATGTAACGCTCCAGCGCCTTCTCCAGCGCCTCCAGCCGCGTGCGATACACCTTGCGCATCTTCACCAGGTGCCGCTCCAAATGTCCGCGGCGCACAAATTCCGCCAGCGTCGCCTGCGCCAATTGGTCCGTGTGCAAATCGGTCGTCTGCTTCACCAGGCGCAGCCGCTCGATCACGTTTTCCGGGCCCACGCACCAACCCACGCGCAACCCCGGAAACGCCACCTTCGAGAAGCTGTCAATCTGAATCACTACCCCGTGCCGATCGAGCGCCTTGAGCGACGGCACGGCATTCCCGCGCACGCGCAGCCGCGCGTAAATCCGATCCTCCACCACCGGTATCTGATACCGCGCGATCACTTCCAGCAATTTCCGCCGCTCCGCCACCGGGATCGTCGTTCCCGTCGGATTCTGAAAATCCGGCGTCAGCAGCACCAGCTTCACGCGATTCTGCGCCAGGATCGCTTCCATCGCGCCCACGTCGAGTCCCGCATAGCCGAGCTTGTCCGCCGTCGTCTCCACCGGCACGGCGATGCAGCGCACCCGCGCCCCCGCGAAAATTGCAATCGCGCCGGGATACGCCGGATTTTCCATCAGCACCGTATCGCCCGGCCGCAGAAACGCCTTGCACAGCAAATCGAGAGACTGCTGGCATCCGTCCGTCACCAGCACCTGCTCGTTGCGCGCCGCGATTCCCTCTTCGCGCAGCATTTCCAGCAGCACTTTTTTCAGCGGCGCATATCCATCGCTCGACCCCAGCTGCAAAATCTTCCGCCCGTCGCTGGTCAACACCGCGTTGCAGCAGCGCCGGAATTCTTCCACCGGGAAAAATTCATCCGAAGGCCGCGCATTCACAAACGCGATCGAATCCGCCGGCACTTCCGGCAAAAGCCGCGTCATCACTTCCTCAGCCCGCTCATCCGCAAAAAGCGCTTCCCAACGCACGCCTCCGCCATTGCCATTCGGCCGCGGCAGCGGAGTAAATTTCCGTCCAACGTCGGGCGTCGCGCAAATAAATGTCCCGCGCCCCACGTGCCCCTGAATCAATCCCTCGGATTCCAATTCCGCGTAAGCATTCGCGACCGTAGTGCGGTGCACGCCCAGCTGCACCGCCAATTCGCGGCTGGCCGGTATGCGATCCCCTGCCCGCAATTCACCGGAATGAACCAGCGCCCGCAACTGATCGCGCAGTTGCACGTACAGCGGAATATGGCTTTCAGGCTGAATTTGAAGTGGCAGCATTGTCCGTTCCCTGCAGGCCAATATACACGCCAATTATACCCTGAAAAGAGCCAATTTGTCTCCGAGCCCGCATCGCCACTCCGCCGCCGGCCCCTCGTAACGCCGCCAGCCTGCCGGCGTCTTTGACGTTATTCGCCAACTTCGCCGCCCCCGACGCGACTCCGCCACCTGGGAGAATCACGGAAGTCATCCAGCGGGAATAACAAGTGACACACGACGAACTGAAGAGACCAGATCGAGGAAATTTCTTACCACCCAAACCTGCCAAGAAAAGCGCCGGCTGGCAGCCGGCGTTACAACGGCCGCACTACGCCGTAGCCGTCTTCTCCCCCAACCGCCGCATCCTCTCCTGCAACTTCCGCCGCAAATTCGCCGGCGCATTGGGATTAAACGCCACCAAATACCACAAAGGCTGCGAGCGATCCCGGCTCAATCGCGAAAGCGTAGCCGCATCCGAATTCGGATGCCGCGCAATATTCTCCCGGATCGCCGAGTACGTATGATGCGATAGCCGCGCCAAAGTCTTCGCCGAAACTTTCGGATGCTCGCTGATCAACCGCAGCAAATAAAAATCTTCCTTCGGCGCCTGCCGCGAGAGCGTGTCCAACACTTCCGGCTTCACTTCCGCGCTCAAAACGGTCCCCACCTTTTCATCCCAACCGGCATTGATGCGATTCAATTCCTGCGTCCGCGCGTGAATCAGTTGCTCGATCACGCGCCGTTCCTGATCCAAACGGCTCGCCGGCAGCGCGCTTCTCTCCACCGAATCCAGCACCCGCAATAAATGCTGCCGCTCGCCGAAGACGATCTGGCTCGTCCGCGGCGCCTTACCTTTCGATGGATTCCGCACCAAATCCGAGCGCCTCATATTCCCCTCACTTCCGGATGCCCAGAGCGCGCACGAGCGATTCGTATTCGCTCCGCTCGATCCGGAGATCTTCCGGCTTCAATTCCGCTCCTGCTTCGATCTTTCGTTTCAGGAATAGGCCCGCGATATCGATTTTTTCTTCGCGGCTCAGGTAGCGATTTTCGCCCTGCCACCCCGCCTGCGCTTCCCCCGGCACGCAGACAATCACCTTCCGCGCAGCCACCTCGAAAAAGTATAACTCCGGCTGGTCACCCGAGGCGAGAACGCCGGCCTTCTTGAAAGCCACCGCTCGCGCCGCCCCATCCAACCCTATGGCCTCGAATTTCTCCAGCACAGACTCGTAAGCCACGGGAGATTATCAAGTCCACCCAACAAAGAAGTAAAGCCACCCCGCCAAACGTGTTCCACACCGCGCAATACATGGTTCTAGAACCATCGCGCGCGCAAAGCAATTTTTCGGTCGTAGGGGCGGGGCTTGCTCCGCCCGCCTAGGTAACTCCAGCGAACACTCTAACAATTTACCTCCGCACTTGAATTTCTCCCGTAGGGGCTGGGCTTGCCCCGCCCGCCGCCCGTAACTCCCGCGCGAAAACGCCAACCATTCACCTCCGCATGCGTCGATCCTGCGACGTAACCAACCTCCAAAATCAGTTAGCGCCGAGGATGAGTGCCCGAGGAGTATACGCCCCACTCGACCAGTAGCACAGCCACTCCTGCTTGTGTCCGCGTTTGTCTCCGTGTCCGAGTCTGTGTCTCTGTCGGCGTCCGCCCCCGCAACGCTCGGCCCCTGTCGGTTTTCGTCGCGGCAGTTGAATTTCTCCGCCGTAGGGGCGGGGCTTGCTCCGCCCGCCAGCTGTAACTCCCACGAAAACGCCCGCCATTCACCTCCGCGCGAACGATTCGCCGATCCGAACGCGCAAATCGCTTTCAGTCGAGCCGCTAAAGTGAGCGTAGCAGCGGCGATGCTTTGTCAGGGCATGACTTCAGTCATGCCGCAAAGGCCGCGACACAGGTACGGCTTTAAGCCGCTGAGGTTTTGTTTTCTCCGTTCTCGCAGATCTGCTTTAGACCCTGAAGAGAACAGACCGGCAGTGCAAATGATTTATAAGATGGGTTCATCAATCCGAAATTTCAAATTTGAAATTCCTTCAGCCGACCACACCGCCACCGCATCTCATGAGATGATAACAAACGATTTCCGCAGGACCCCGGAGACCAACCCAATGACCGTTTTCGAAGACCACAAAGAAGCCTTGGAACACTACGAAACCATGATGGGCGAACATCGCGGCCGCCTAGCCGTCTCCCTGGACCGCCTAACCGACGCCCTAGTCCTGGTAGGCCAACACGGCGTCTACTGCCACACCGCCCGCGACCCACAAAAACCAGTAATGGACATCCAGCAAATCACCCAAGAAATCCAAGCCGCCAAATCCCTAATCCAAAGCGTAATGGAATCCATCCGCGAACAACGCGAAAAATCCCCCCGCCCCGCGTAGCACATCGATTTCACCGTGCCTAGCCGCGGAATCCGGCGAAAAGAAATGCAAGAGTCCCGACCGCACAGACGGCGGCAATCCACCAGAATCGTGACCCACGCATGGCAGCCAATACAGCGAGGAGTCCGGAAACCGAAAGATCTATGAAGGCACCCGTCGGCCAAAATGGAAACGGGATACGGCGGCGCAAAGACGGTACAAGCAAGTGAAGCCAAAACTCCACGGTCAATACGATGCTGACCGACCCTAGAATAAAACTCCACGTTGGATTGGTGGGCTGAGTAGCGCGGTTCACTGTTGCTCCTTCAGATGCTCTCAAGACGTCTGGCAAAGTCGCAGTGCGACAAACGCCGCGCAGGAGAAGCGTTGCCCGACAACGCCTTCGATCTCATCAAGGCCCGCCGGCCCGTCTCACTTTTTGAATCTCGCAAAATTCGCTCCACGATGAGGTAGACAGCACGTAGGCGTGCTCATCACCTGTGGGGTTCGTCTGCACAGATTCTTCTGCTTGCTTATTGCTTTCCTGCACGTACTTACTCCAATTGTGTTTTTGTACTTCAGGCCACTTTTGCATCATCTGAATATGATACGTCGAACAACCGGAAGCGTAATATTCGTGATTCTTTACGAAGAAAAGCTCAACTCCTAAAACGGCAATCTCGTTTTCGGTGCACAAGCGAATTACCTCAAGGACCTCGGGGAACGTAAATGCTAATTCGCCAATACTTCTGTCGTTAGACAGAGCGACGATCGACGGTATCCGCTCGATATCCTGGGGTGGTCTCATTTCTTTAAGTAGTTGGGAAGGAAGCGTCTCCCCGTCGAACTCTCCCCCGAGTGCGGATTGACCTTCGCGATTGCGCGTCGTTCACGGAGTATTTATATCTTGATCTGCGTGCCTTTCTCTGCGAACCGCTACACACCAGCTCCTAGCAGCAACATCGCTCCCGCTACGGGACCGATCAAGGCAACCAGCCACCACTTCGTGCCTCGCAGCGCCGCAACTAGTGCTGCAATCGCAGCTACTACAAGAACACCTGGTAGCAGCACGAACCAAACATAAGGGCTCTTCGCGAACGCACTTGGCCCGAAACCCGAGCGGACGTAAAACCAAAATAGTACCGAGAGCAACGCGCTGAAGATCCCGAGTTGGTTAGCCCCGCTCCGAAAACTCAATGGCATGCTCCATCTTAGGGGGAGCCCTCAACTCGTCGCCTCTCCCCGACACCGGCGCGTTACGCTACCGGCTTGTTGCTTGCGAGCAACTCCGAAAATCAAAAAGTAAGCCTGACGGAAGCGTCTCCCAGGTCGCGGTCAACGTCGATGTCTGCTGGTCCAACGCCCTGCGGAAGCCTCGATCGATTGGCCTCAATGAACTCCAAAATTCTGTCGTAGTCGAACGGTTCATCCACGGCCGCCGCCGAACGAAGTTCGGATTGCAGCGCAGCGTCCGATCCAAGAATCTCGACTCCGGCGACCCGAAATTGTTTTTCTTCGTCAAGCAGCAATGTCAAGTTGACCACGCCATCAACATCATCGATATCAAATTGCGGCACGACCACCGAGTCTATGTAACCGGACTGGCGATATCGCCGGTGTATCGCGTCGAACGCGTCGCGCAGCTTGGAGGTGTCAAAAACGTCGCCCGGCTGCAATGGAACTAGCTTTCCCAGCTCTTCAACCGGGACCGCAGGCTCTCCATCATCGAATTTGGCAAGACGAATTTTGCCCACGCGATATTTTCTGCCCGCCTTCACGAGCAACACGACGCCGTAGTGCTCGGATGTAAGATCGTGGCTCAACTGCGTCACCGTGGGCGTCATCTCTACGTGAAAGTAGCCGCGGTCCTGCCACGGGCGTCGTCCCAGATCGGCGAGGTCCTCGTATTGATCCGGCCTTAAAGCCTGCCCCTCATGCAAAATGTATGCGCCGGCTTCTAGCAACTCCGACTCGGAAAGCTTCGTGTCGCCTTCGAAACGAACCTCGTCGAGGAAAACCTGCTTTCTTCCGACTTTGCCAAACGGGCTTTCGATTTCTTCCGGCGAATTCGCAGAACACCGCGGAGTTTGAAATCGCGACTGCGCAGCAGCGAAGCGAGGAACAACGAGTGCGGCCAAAATGACGGCGGTCACAACCGAAAAGTTGCGCCGAACCATGTCCCAACCTCCCGTCAAATGAGATGCGGGACCTCGACTTCAAGCCTACACGGGATTATATCTCGATTGATTGCGGGATATCGCAATAGCGCAAGGAAAGCTACCGCGGCCGGAGGAAGGGATTGCTTTGGCGCTCTTCGCCGATCGTTGTGGCCTCGCCGTGGCCTGGCAGGACTAGCGTTTCATCCGGCAGCGCCATCACTTTGGTGTGCAGCGATTTCATTATTTCCGGGAACGAGCCGCCCCAGAGATCCGTGCGGCCGATGCTCCCGGCGAAGAGCGTATCGCCGGCGATCAGCCGCGATTCTTCGCCGCCGTTTTTTTCGCCCGCGCGCGATTTCGCCATCGTCGCTGATCCGCCGTGCGCGCCTGAGTCTTTCGGCGTCACCACGTCGCGCTTCGGAATGTAGAGGCAGAGGCTGCCGGGCGTGTGCCCCGGCGTGTGCATCACTCGCGCTTCGTACGCGCCCCAGCGCACCGCATCGCCTTCGCGCAGGAATTGCTCGACATCCGTCATCTCCGGCGTCGGCACACGCAACCACTGCGCCTGCATATCCAGTTTGCGATACAGCTCGTGATCGCCTTCGTGCATAAAAACCGGCGCGCCGGTGATGCGATGCAGCGCCGCAAGCCCGCCGACGTGGTCAATGTGCGTATGCGTGCTGACAATCGCCAGCACCTTCAGCTTGTGCCGCTGCAAAATCTCGACGATGCGCTCCACCTCGTCGCCCGGATCAACGACGATCGCCTCGCGCGTCTCCGCATCGCCCAGAATCGAGCAATTGCATTGGAGCATCCCGACCGGAATGACTTCGTGAATCAAATTTTCCGCCATCGCTCAAAGTATATCCGATGTTTCTCCAATCTCTGCGCGCTCTGCGTCTCTGCGGTAATATGTTTCTGACGCCGTTGATGGACGCCACTGCACAATCCGCGATCGAAACGCCGCTGCGCGCGCGCGAAGAAAAACTCGGCGCGACATTCGCCACTTGGTTCGGTTGCACCTCCCCGACCGCTTCGCGCCGCTCGAAACCGAGTACCGCCACGCGCGCGAAACCGCCGCGCTCATTGACAAAAACTATCGCGCGTTCCTCTTCGTTTCCGGCCCCGATCGGCTGCGCTATCTGAACGCCGTGCTCACCAATGACGTGCGTGAAACCGCCGCCGGCCGCGGCGTCCCTTCCCTGCTGCTCAATGCCCAGGGCCACATTCTCGCCGAGCTCGAAATCTACGCCATCGGCGATCGCCACTTGATCATCTCCTACGAAATGATTCGCGAGCGGCTCCTCGAAACGCTCGACAAATTCATCATCATGGACGACGTCACGCTCGAAGACGCCACGCCCGCGCTCGCCGCGCTCGGCGTCGAAGGCCCGCGCAGCCCCGAGATTCTGCGCCAGGTCGCAGGAATCGAATTCGACAGCCTCGCCGAACTGGGCCACGTCGAAGCCAACATTCGCGCCGCGAATCTTGGCGCGGCCGATCCTGGCGCCACGAATCTCGGCGCTGCCGATCCTGGCGCCACGAATCTCGGCGCCACGAATCTCGGCGCGGCGAATCTTGGCGAGGCGAATCTCAGCGCGGCGAATCTCAGCGCAGCGAATCTCGGCGCGGCGAATCTCGGCGCGGCGAATCTCGGCGCAGCGAATCTTGGCGCTGCGAATCTCGGCGCCGCAATTTCCGCGCGCATTTTCCGCCGCTCGCCGGGCGCTCCCGGCTTCGAAGTTCTCGTCCCGCGCGAAAACGTCGCAGCCATCTGGGACACGCTCCTCGATTCCGTCCGCGCTCAAGGCGGCGGCCCCATCGGCTACTCGACGCTCAACACACTGCGCCTCGAAGCCGGCGTCCCCTGGTTCGGCTACGATTTCGACGAAACCGTGATTCCCCACGAAGCCGGCCTCGAAAATTCGCACATCAGCTACTCGAAAGGCTGCTACACCGGCCAAGAAATCGTCGAGCGCGTTCGCTCGCGCGGCCACGTGAACCGCACCCGCGCCGCGGTGGAATTTTCCGCCGCCGCAATCCCAGAACGCGGCACAAAACTTTTCGCCGCCGGCAAAGAAGTCGGCCAAGTAACTCGCGCCGCATTTTCGCCCGCCGCGCAGCACCCCATCGGCATGGCCTACCTCCGCCGCGAACATTCCGCCCCCGGCACCACACTCGAATATCCCGCCGGCGCAGCGCGGGTGATTTCGTTGCCGCTCGCGCGCTGAGCGCGTTCCGCTTGTCCTCCTCTCGTTGCGCAATCTCGCCCGGGCGGAGCAAGCCCCGCCCCTACGGCCGAAATTCTGTACGACCAAACTTGGCGCGATCTCGCGGGTTGAGTGTTGCGCTCCAAATTGCGCCTTCTCGCACCGGGCGGAGCCCTTCGAAACTCAGGATGAACAAGCGCCGCCCTACGGCCTAATTTCCAGCGCGCAGATTTTTCTGTTTGCCTTGCGGTTATTGCTTGAGGAAATTTAGGGAGCGGCGGAAGCTGCCTTTTTCGGCGTCGATTTTTTTCTGTAGTTGCATGATGGCGTAGAGCAGGGCTTCGGGGCGCGGCGGGCAGCCTGGGACGTAGACATCCACGGGGATGATTTGATTCACGCCTTGCACTACCGCGTAATTGTTGAAGACGCCGCCGCTGGTGGCGCAGGCGCCCATGGAAATTACCCACTTCGGCTCGGGCATTTGATCGTAGAGCTGCTTGATCACCGGGGCCATTTTGTTGGAGACACGGCCGGCGATGATCATCAGATCGGACTGACGCGGGGAGCCGCGAAAAACTTCGGCGCCGAAGCGGGCGACGTCGAAGCGCGAGGCGGCCATGGACATCATCTCGATGGCGCAGCAGGCCAGGCCGAAAGACATGGGCCAGATGGAGCTGCGGCGCGCCCAGTTGACGACCTTGTCGAGCGAGGCGAAGAGAATGCCCTCTTCCTTGAGGAAGTTGCCTTCGTCCCCGGGGTGCTCGAGCGTTACGCCTTTTGCCAGTTCGACTGCCATGTGCCCTTTCGTTGCTGCCGCGCGCGGGATGCGGAGCGGCTAGCTCCATTGTCGCATAGATTGGAAGTTGGAGGTTAGAGGTTGGAGATCCGGCGGCGCGGATTTTTTGATGGTTGCGTTGGGGCTGTTTCTGCGACTGCGAAATTCGGTTTGGGTCGAGTTTGTATCGATTAGAAATGATCTCCGTTGTTTGTTTTGTGTGGGTTGCGGAGGATTCTAATTTTGGAATTGTATCGATTAGAATTTTCTGGAGGATCGGTGGTTGGGGTTGGAAGAGACGGCTGATGGTCACCGCAGAGACGCGGAGGGCACGGTGGAAAGCGGAAGCCGTGCCGGCGAATGCGCCGCGCATTTTGTAATTGCTCCTGTCTATTCGATTTTTGGCGCGGGAACTTCAGACTGGCCAAGGGCAAACCTGCAGCCGGGCTAGAAGAGCCAATCCCGCGCTTAGGGACTGGGAACTTCCCGTTCATTGATAACATTATAGTTATATTTAGTCAATGGTACTTTGGTTCCAGGACTACATTGGTGAGGAGACGAAGGCGGTGTCGGGCAACGGCCCGCGGCTAAAGCCGGTTATATGGGCTGTGGGTTTTTCGCTTGACTGAAGTCCAGCTCCCTCTGCTGCAGCAGAGGGCTGCTGCCTACGGCGACGACAAAAGAACGAATCGAAGGCGGGGCCGAAAGGATGGCCGGAGACCCGACCCTTCCCAGAAACCGGGAAGAGTCGGGCACCCAGTTCAAGACCTCGGAGAAGGATCGGCCACCCAGCCCGGTGTTGCAGCAGCGGGTGTTGCGGGATGAGGGCAAGAGACTGTGGGAGAAGTCAAATTCCCCACCCGCAAATACGGCGGACGGGGCACCCGCGGCGGACAGACCAAGGCGGGGCCGAAAGGATGGCCGGAACCCCGACCCTTCCCAGAAACCGGGAAGGATCGGGCACCCGAAACCGAGAACCTTCGGAGAAGGCCGGCTACGCGCCTTCAGGAACCCCACGCGCAACTGCGGCGCATGGGGCACCCTGGGCTGCGCTATTTCAGGATCCAGTCATTGGGGATGCCTTGGAATTGGAAGCCGTAGAGTTGGCCTGGGGTGTTGGGCCAGTCTATGCGGGCTACTCTTGCTTTGCCTGTGAATTTTTCGCCTTGGCTTAGGAAGAAGACGTCTACCGTGCTGTCTATGGCTAGAGTTTCTAGGCAGCCGCAGCAGAAGCCGTGGACGCTTACGTTTTCGGTGACCGTTAGGGTTTCGAAGGATTTGCCTTGGACGTTGAGGCCGCGGATTTTTAGCATGATGCGCAGGCGGACGCGGGCTTCGATGCGGCGGTCGGCGCGGCCGGTGCCGAGTTCGCGATGCAGGCGGGCTTGCAGGGCTTCGAAATCTACCGGCTTTTGGAAATAGGCTTTGGCGCCGAGATTTTCGCAGAAATCTTTATAGCGCGCGGCGGATTCGCCGGAAACGATGAAGATGGGAATCATTTGCGTGAAGCTGAGGGCGGAAAGAGTCTGGCAAATTTCGAAGCCGGAAAATTTGGGCATCATGAGATCGAGGAGAATGGCGTCGGGCTTGTGGCTGAGAGCGAGGGCCAGGGCTTCTTCGGGGATGCCGGTGTCAATGATGTCGTAGGAATCCTTGAGGCGGAAGCGGAGAACTTTGCGGACGGATTCGTCGTCATCAACGAGCAGCAGGCTCGGCATTAGGGCTCCTTCGTGGCTCATGCGCGAAATTGGCGGTGGTTCGTTTGCGTTTTGGCGCGATTCAAGATGCCGCCTCAAAGGGCGGCGCTACAAAGTGCTTGCCGAACGGCATTTGTGACGATGGGTACCCGGAGCCGGACTGCGCTTCGGCCGCAGCCGGCACCGGGTGCCTATCGTTGCAACACCTAGCCGGGACTAAATTTTAGCCGGGCTCAATCATGAGCCCGGACCCGCACGAGCGCGGACTTTGTTTTACCCGGGCTCACTCATGAGCCCGGACCCGTCATTTGCGGCGATTAGCGCCGACTAATTTCTGGGCCAGCGATTCCTCGACGCGACGGAGCAGCTCGTCGCGCGTGAAGGGCTTGCGCAGAATGAACATGCCCGGATTGAGCACGCCGTGGGTGACGATGGCGCCATCGGGATAGCCGGACATGTAGAGAACTTTCATGTCCGGGCGGATGGCGCTCATTTTTTCGGCGAGAGTGCGTCCGCTCATGCCGGGCATGACTACGTCGGTGAGCAGCAAATCAATGGTCGTTTCCGTTTCGGCGGCGATGGAGAGAGCGTTGAAGGCATCGCGCGCTTCGAGGACCGCGTAGCCGAGATTTCGCAGAGTGGTGCGCGTGAGGCGGCGAAGAGATTCTTCGTCCTCGACGATCAGAATGGTGGCGGCGCCGCGGGGATGAGCGGCTGGTTCGGCGGCGGGCGCGGCTTCTTCGGCGACTTCTTCGGCGCGCGGCAGATAAATTTTGAATTCCGTTCCCTTCCCTACTTCGCTTTCGAGCCAGATATAGCCGCCGCTCTGCTTGATGATGCCGTAAACGGTGGCGAGGCCGAGCCCGGTGCCTTTGCCTTTTTCCTTGGTGGTGAAAAACGGCTCGAAGATGTGGGATTGCAGCTCGGCATCCATACCGCAGCCGGTGTCGATTACGCGAATGAGAATGTACTGGCCGGGCACGACGTAGCGATAGCGCTGCTGATCCGCTTCGGTGAGCTGCACGTTCTTCGTCTCGATGCGCAGCTTGCCGCCGTGCTGCATGGCGTCGCGGGCGTTGACGGCGAGATTGAGAATCACCTGCTCGAGCTGGCTGCGATCGGCTTTGACGCGGCCGAGCGATTGAGCGAGAGCGAAATTTGCAGATCGATATCCTCGCCGATCAGGCGGCGCAGCATTTTTTCCACGTCGCTGAGAACGGCATTGGCGTCGAGAACTTTCGGCTCGAGGACTTGCTTGCGGCTGAAGGCGAGAAGTTGCTGGGTGAGAGCGGCGGCGCGTTTGCCGGCGGCCTGGATTTCATCAATGGCTTCGCGCATGGGATCGGTGGTCGGGACGGTCTGCTGCAGGGCTTCGCCGTAGCCGATAATCACGCCGAGAAGATTATTGAAATCGTGCGCGATGCCACCGGAAAGGCGGCCGACCGCGTCGAGCTTCTGCGAAAGGACGAGCTGCTCTTCGAGATATTTCCGCTCGGTGATATCGCGATTGACGATGACCAGCTTTTCGACATCGCCGGATGCGTTCTTGACGGCGCTGGCCGTGGATTCGAGCGTGAGCCAGCGGCCGTCTTTATGGCGAATGCGATATTCGATGCAGCGGCCTTCGCCGGTGCGGCGCGTTTCGAGCGCGGCTTCCATTACTTTGCGATGATCGTCGGGATGAACTTGCTCGAAGGAGGAAGTTTTGGCGAGCTCTTCGGGAGTGTAGCCGAGGAGCGTCTGGTAGGAGGGGCTGTTGTAGATGCGCCGGCCGCTGACGTCCACGAGCGCGATCATGTCGGCGGCATTTTCGCTGATGAGGCGGAAAAGTTCTTCGCGCTCGGCGAGGCGTTTGCGGAAGCGGTGGATTTGCATCTGCTGGAAGAGCACGTAGAGATCGAAAAGGAGCACGACGCCGACCAGGCCGCGAATGCCGATGCCCGCGCCGATGGAATAATAATTGGAGATATTGGGAATCATTACCGGGAGGGCAATGAGCACGATGCCGGCGGTGAGGAGTAGAGTAACGACGATGCTGGAAGAGGACAGCCACCACTGGCGGCGCTCGATGCGGCCCCAGTTGGCGCGCACGATGGGCGCAGTCTGCCTATCGGGAGTTTGCGAGTTCAATTTGCGCCCCTTGCCTCTTTGAGAGATTCGGACCCCGCGCTTACTGCGGGAATGTTGGACTGGAAGGCGCGATCGCCGGGAATTTGCTGAAATCTGCTTTGGAAACGAAGCACTGTAGGTGACGTAGGATGATGCGATTAGCGGGGGTGTTGACGCTTGCGAAGCACGCGGGGCGGCTGGTGGCGGGCGAAATGGCGCTAAACGAATTGGGGCGCGAGGCGTCTATCAGGGGACGGAGGGTGATGCCGATGAAGCGTTGTGTGCCGATGGTGTTGCTGATTGCGTTGCTGGCGGTGGTGCCGCTGATGGCGAGTGCGCCGGCGTTCGCGCAGGAGGCGATGTTTCGCGGGAATGCGCAGCATACGGGAGTTTATGGCGGCGCGGCCGTGCCGCAATTTTCGAAAATCAAATGGCAATTTCATACCGATGGCGCGGTGATTTCTTCGCCGGTGATCTCGGGCGGGACGCTTTTTGTGGGCAGCAACGATCATATGCTCTACGCGCTCGACGCGGCGAGCGGCGCGCTGAAATGGAAATTCAAGGCGGAGAGCAGGATTACATCTTCGCCGGCGGTTTCGGCGGGGCTGGTGCTTTTCGGGAGCTACGACGGGAATTTTTACGCCGTGGACGCGGCGAGCGGCACTTTGAAATGGAAATTTGCGACTGGTGGCGAGCGCCGATTTGCGGGGAAGCATTTGCATGGCTCTTTGCCGGCTGGGGAATTGATGCCTGATCCATTTGATTTTTATTTGTCTTCGCCGGTGGTGGCGGGCGGCGCGGTTTATTTCGGAAGCGGGGATACGAATATTTACGCGCTGGATTTGCCGTCGGGAAATTTGAAATGGAAATTCAAGGCTGGGGACGTGGTGCATGCTTCGCCGGCGATTGCGGATGGAGTTCTCTACGTGGGCAGCTGGGACAGCAATTTCTATGCGCTGGATGCGGCCACGGGCGCGGAGAAATGGCGCTTCAAGACCGGCGAGGATCACGACATTGCGAATCAACAAGGGATACAGGCTTCGGCGGCGGTGATGGATGGCATCGTTTATTTCGGCTGCCGCGATTCGAATTTTTATGCCGTGGATGCGGCTACGGGCAAGCAGCGCTGGGCGTTTTCGAATCATGGATCGTGGGTGATCGGATCGGCGGCGGTGCGCGACGGAAAAGTTATTTTTGCGACGTCGGATTCGGGGATGTTTTACGAGCTGGACGCGCGGACGGGGACGAAGGTGTTTTCGCTCGATTTCAAGCATTGGCCGATGTTTTCTTCGCCGGCGCTGGTGGGGGATTTTGTGTATTTCGGCTCGAATCAGGGACGGCTGTATGCCATTGATTTGAAGGCGCAGAAGCTGGGGTGGACGTTCGATACGGATGGCGCGAAGAAAAATGGCGGGACGTTTACGAAGGCGGATGGATCGCCGAATTATGAAGCGGCGTTCGTGGATTTCTTTTACGACGATATGGTTTCCGGCGTGCAGAAGATGATGGCGAATGGGTCGGTGCTGTCGTCACCGGTGGCGGAGGGGGGCGTGATTTATTTTGGGAGCGCGGATGGGAATGTTTATGCGCTGCAGTAGCGGCGATTTCTGCGGGTTATTGCGAAGAACCACAGCGGCGGCGTAGACGGCTTAACGTGATTCGGGGGATGGTTTGGTAGCGCCGGCGTTACGATATCTTCAGCACTACTTTGCCGAATTGCTCGCGGTTTTCCAGGCGGGCATGGGCTTCGGCGGCTTTTTCTAGCGGATAGATTTTATCGATTACTGGATTCAGGACGCCTCGGTTTACCAACTCCAGAACAGAATAGAGCTCAGCTTTGCTGCCCATGAAGCTGCCTAGCAGGCTGAGTTGACGGCTGAAAAGGAAGCGCAGATCGAGGTGCACGTCGTAGCCGGTGGTGTTGCCGCACGTTACCAGGCGGCCGCCGGGAGTCAGCGAGGCTACGCTTTGATCCCAGGTGGCTGCGCCTACGTGTTCGAAGACAACGTCTGCGCCGCGGCGATTGGTGAGGCGCTTCACTTCTTCGTGAATTTTGTGCGTGGAGTGATTGATGGTTTCATCGGCGCCGAGTTTTTTTGCCAGCGCGAGTTTTTCTTCGTTGCCGGCGGTGGCGATTACGCGGCGCTCATGGCTTTCGCGACTTGAATGGCGGCGCTGCCCACGCCGCTGCCGGCGGCGAGCACGAGCACCGTTTCGCCGGGCTGCAGGCGCGCCCGGCCGATGAGCATGTGCCACGCGGTGAGAAAAACGAGCGGGACGGCGGCGGCTTCTTCGAAACTCAGGCGCGCGGGCATGGGGACTACATTTACTTCCGGCGCGCGCACGAATTCGGCGCAGCCGCCCGGATGCGGTTCGCCGAAGAGGCCGTATTGGCGGCAGAGATTGTCGTTGCCGGAAAGGCATTGCGGGCATTGGCCGCAGGAGATGCCGGGATTGAGGATTACTTTGTCGCCGGGCTTCACGCGGGTGACGTTCGCGCCGATTTTGGCGACTTCGCCGGCGATGTCGCTGCCGGGAATGTGCGGGAGCGGAATTTTGCGCCCGGGGATGCCTTTGCGGACCCAGAGATCGAGGTGATTCAGCGCGCAGGCGTGGACGCGCACGAGGACGTCGTTGGCGCTGATCGCGGGTTCGGGGACGTCGGTGTAACGCAGGACTTCGGGGCCGCCGTGTTCGGAGAAGATGATGGCTTTCATTTGCGAGGTGAGAACGTAGCATTGCGCCTTCGGCGTGTAAAGAATTGAGCGAGTACGTAATGAAAATTGTCAGCGCGTGGGGCGAAGTTCTACCCTTGCGCGATAAGGGGCGGAGCCGCGACGCACGGGAAATCAAGACGTCGGCGGACGAGATTCAGCGCGACGAGAGCTATTAGAGGAAAGCCAGTGATCCACTGAAGAACCGAGCCCGAATTCGCCAAATATCCGGCAAAAGTAATGCTCAGTCTCAATCCCCCGGAGACGCCGGGAAATTGCGGCATCGAAAGCGCGAGGAGGAAGTAGAGAATCTCAGCAAGAAATAAGGCGTTGCAAATTGTCAAACCTTGCTTTCTCAACTGCCAAAGTCGAATACCGGCGATGGCTAGTGCGATTTCAAACACGAGATTTATTGCGATCATCGTCCAAAAGACTTGAAGCAAGTACGGATCCGCCGAGTCGCTCTTCAGTTCGCCCATTCCGTAGGTGATCACGTCGAAAATCGTAAAAACCGCGCCGAAGCTTGCAAGGAGGACACTGGCGGCACCGAACGCTCGGAATACAAGCGACGGCCATTTGGCGGCTTCCATTCGGCAGCTCCGAAGCGGCTTACTGATGAATATCCAATATTAAGTCGTATGCTAGCACCGAATGCTTCCAGGTACGACAGAATCGGCGAAGTGGTCCGCGCCGACGCGGAATGGAATCGGCAAAGAAATTGACAGCGCGGGGGGCGAGTTCTAACCTTAATGGAACGCTAGGCTTGGTGCGAGGATTGCCTTTGGCGCGCAAAGACGCCGGCTGGCAGCCGGCGCCACGGTAAACCATGGACCTATTCGAAGAGATCGTGAAAATGCGGCAGGAGGGACGGCGCGGGGCGCTGGCTACCATTGTGCATACGAATGGGTCGATTCCTTCGTTTGAGAGTTCGCGGATGTTGGTGCGCGAGGATGGATCGATTGCTGGGACTATTGGCGGCGGGTGCGTCGAGGCGGAGGTTTGGGCGGCGGCTAAGGACGTGATGGCGGCGGAATTGCCGCGGAAGATGACATTTAATTTGAATAATGAAGCGGCTTACGATTCGGGATTGATTTGCGGGGGGACGTTGGAGGTTTTCGTCGAGCCGATTTTGCCGCAGCCGCGGCTTTTTATTTTTGGCGGCGGGCATGTTTCTACCGCGGTGGCGAAAGTGGCTTCGCTGGCCGGATTTCTGGATTGGGGTTGTGGATGACCGCGAGAGTTTTGCGAATGCCGAGCGGTTTCCGATGGCCGGCGAGATTTATACGAGCTACGAAGATGCGTTTGCGAAGATCCGGACGAATGCTTCAACTTACCTGGTGATCGTCACGCGCGGACATAAGGATGATATGCGCGTGCTGGAATGGGCGGTGCAGACGGGGGCGCGTTACGTCGGCATGATTGGGAGCAAGCGCAAAGTGTTGTCGGTTTATAAGGCGCTCGAGAAATCGGGAATTCCGGCGGAGAAATTCGAGGGCGTGTTTGCGCCCGTGGGGCTGGAGATTGGGGCGCTTACGCCGGAAGAGATCGCCGTCAGCATTACGGCGGAATTGATTGCCGTGCGGCGAAAGGCGGAGACATCTTACGCACAAATCCGCGGCGCTAAAGGCAATGGCGCATTCCGAGCATGATTGAACCGGCGGGATAGGCGATTGATTTCGCCGCGGCAGCGTAAAATCGGTGCGAGGCTTTGATTTACGAGCACGGCGCCGTGGCGACGGCAACCGCGGCCGTCGCGGGCAGGGCTAACATCGGCGCCTCAGCGCAAAGTTGAATCTGCGTGAAACCTTCATGATTGCGGCGCTGATTCTTGCTGCTGGTGAATCGCGCAGGATGGGTAGCCCCAAGGCGCTGATTCCCTATCATGGTCTTGACCTTCGTCGAACATCTGCTGGCGGCTACGCGGCATCCGCGGATTGGAATTACGCGCGTGGTGCTCGGAGCTGGGGCGGAGGAAATTCGCGCGAAACTTCCGGTGAAGGATTCGCAGATTGTGGTGAATGAGGAGTGGGAGCGCGGGCCGCTTTCTTCGATTCACGCGGGGTTGCGCAGCTTGCCGGAGCAACGATGTGGAGGCGGCTTTGATTTGTCCTGTGGATCATCCGCTGGTTACGCTTGCGGCTTGTTGGAGCGATTGTTGTGGCGTTCGATCGGTCCGGGAAAGCGATTGTGCTGCCGACTTATTTGCGGGCGGCGCGGGCATCCGGTGCTTTTTGCCTCAGCGCTTGTTTGCGGAATTGATGAGTGCGCCGCTGGATGTTGGGGCGCGCGGCGGTGGTGCGGGCGCACCGCTGACGAGATCGAGAAGTCGCGACGGAAGAAGAAGGCGTGGTGCTTGAATTTGAATGATCCGGAGGCGCTTGCGAGAGCTGCGCTGAGTGTTAGGCGCAGTTGGGCGAGTAGTTGGACGGTTAGATCATTAGGCGCAGACACCGGCTGCAGGATGAAATCCAAGGCTAAAGCGCGCTGCGGCTAGCGGAGTTTTGCTGCGACGTCAGTCGACCATCGTGCGCTAATTGCGCGCCGTGCATTGTGGCTTGAGGTAGGCCGCCGAGGGCTTCTGAGATTTGTCGTACGTAGTTTTGCGGAGATCCTCCAGCGCTCTTCCCTTCCAGCCATTCTGCTACGTAGGAGCTGCAGGCGATCGCCGTTACGCAGCCTTGCGTCTTGAACCGGCGGCGGCCACCTCGCCATCCTCTATCTTCACCGCCAGACGCAGGATGTCTCCGCAGACGGGATTTGTCACCTCGACGATCGCGCGTCGCATCCAATAGGTCGCCTGAGTTACGGGGATTCTTGAAATGGTCGAGAACAGCGGGACTGAACATGGAAAGGATTCCCGATTGTACGACGAATCCGACGCCTGGCGGACAGAAGTGTGCAACATTTTGAAAACTGGGATTTTTTCGATAAATCATTGACAGGAGTACAGTTGGAAGGTATTTTGATGCGTCCAGCAAACCTCGATCCTTGGGACCAAGTAAAAAGTTTGCGCAGTAGCCCTGAGGAGGGCCACCGAATGTTTACACGACATCTCCGCGTGTGGATCACGTTGGTTGCCGCGGCGTTCATGCTGTGCGCGGTATCCGGCATACGCGCAAGACGGCAAGCTGAAGATTCACGTGACGCCGAAGCAGGCGTACGTTTTTGTGGACGGCAAGGCCATCAAAGACGGCAACCAAACGATCTCGCTGCCCGCCGGGAAGCACACCGTCGCCGTCGTTAATTATGGCTACAAGATCTCGACGCAGGACGTCAATATTGACGCCGGCAAGACGACGCCGCTCGACGTGAAGCTCGAAGCCTACGGCGGAAACGTCAGCGGGCCGTGGGGCCGCATCCAGTTCCACGGGCGCGGACCGCTCGGCGGTGCTGCTCGAGGGCAAGACGCCCGACTATTTCGTCGGGCACGTGGACGAATTCAACTGGGATTGGATCTGGAAGCAGGAGTTGCTCGTTCCGCCCGGCGCGCACAATATTACCGTGACGCGCAACGGCACGGACGTCTGGTCCGGCACCGTGAACGTCGCCGCGAATCAGAAAGTGATCATCGACCTGACCAAGAACGGCGCGCACGGAGAATAAGCCGTGGCCGCGCGGCGAGGCGTTGATGAAGAAGAGCCCGTTGCCGCGATTCAAGGCGGGCATCGCCAGCGCGACTGTCGTTGTTGCGCCGGTGACGATCGGCGGATTCACCGCTTCCTCCACGCAGATCAATTGCGGCCAGTCTTCCACTTTGAACTGGAGCGCTAATGACGCCGTGCGCGGAAACATCAGCAACGTCGGCGACGTGCTCGACCACCGGCAACCAGTCCGTTACGCCGCACGCAGACGACTACGTACACTTTGACCGAGACCGGACCGGGCGGAGTCGCGACTTCGGCGTCCACGGTGAACGTGAATACCGTGGTGGTGGCGACACTGGCGGCGAATCCGGCCGAGCTGCACTACCGCAAGATCGGCGAAAAGGTGAAAGTGCAGGATTCGACGACGCTGACTTGGACCACGTCGAACGCGGACAACGTCACCATCGACCCGCTCGGCAAAGTGGATCTGAACGGCAGCCAGTCCATCAAGGCCGAGCCGAAGAAGACCGACCTCGGCCCGGTGGATGAGACCAACACTTATTCGCTGAACGCCACGAACGTTTGCGGCGGCTCTTCCACGCAGACGGCTTCGGTGCACATCACGGGCTCGATCGAGCCGGTGCCCACCGTCGTGCTCTACAGCATCTTCTATCCCACGGATTATCCCGATTCGCGGCACCCGACGACCGGATTGCTCAAGAGCCAGTCTTCGCACCTGACCGAGCTCGCCGCCGGATTCAAGAAGTATCTGGAATACGACGAAGGCGCAAGCTTTCCGTCACCGCTTATGCGGATCAGCGCGGCAGCAAGAAACACAATCAGGAACTGAGCGAACGCCGCGTCGAGCGCATCAAGCAATATCTCGTCGATCAGGGCGTGGCCTCGCGACAAGGTCGAGACCGCCGCTTACGGCGACGAACGCAACCTGACCAAGGATGAAGTGAAGGGCCTCGAGGAAGCGAATCCGGCCAAGGCCGTCCAAGAAGCACTCCAACAAGCGGACCACCTGGCTGGCTTACAATCGCCGCGCGGATGTGGTGCTGCTGCCGTCAGGACAGAAGTCGGCGCAGTACTATCCGAACGATGCTTCCGACGTGGACATCCTCTGGCAGCTTGCGAAACCGAACATCAAGAAGGTGGAAAAGGAACAGTAATCGAAGCAATTTCGGAAGGAAGCCAAGCGCCGGTCTCGAATCACGAGACCGGCGTTTTTTTTTGCGCGGCACCGCCGCGGCGAAGGGCGCCGTCTTCGCGTAGCGCCGGCTGCTAGCCGGCGTTTTTCCACGCAAGCCCCGATATCGCCCCTACTGGCACGATCGAATTGTGGCACCCAATAATGCAAGGAGCCCAGTGCTGAAGCGATCCTCCCCGGCATGAATGCGGCGCTGCGACCGAGAAACTTAAATCGGAGATTATTTACGCGAAGCCGCGGGATCGAGAACAGCGAGTGTTAAATTACGCGACGCTCCATGCGTGAGTGCCGCAGTTCGATCGCGCCAGTGGGATTGATTGAGGAGCTTGCGGGGAAAAACGCCGGCTGGCAGCCGGCGCTACGAAATTTCAAAGCCGGCCGCGCGTACTTCACTGCTGCGCATCGCGCAACAGAACCACGTCCGCATCCGTATGCGCACGAATCATCCCGATGGACTTCCCATCCGGCGACCAGTGATACGCGTCGATCCGCTCCGTGGTGAATCCCGTCAACTGATGCCCGCGCGTTCCATCGAGCGGTTGCATCCAAAGATTCTCCACGCCATTCTCGCGGATCGAGTACACCAAAGATTTCCCATCGGGCGAAAACCGCAGCCCCCGCCTCATGCGCGGATCCCCATCGAGCAGCCGCAATTGCGGCTGTGGCCCCGCATCGAGCGGAACCAGCGCGATCTTGTTGATGCTGCCGTTCGGATCGTCCTTGGGAGCGAGCGCCGCAATGAACGCCAGTGTTTTTCCGTCCGGTGAAACAGAAACTTGCGGCACGGCTACGATCCCATTCGCGATGTTCGTGCCGGGCACCGCCTGCGCCTGCGCCGATCCATCGAGCGGCACGCGCTTGATATCGCCGTTCGGCTCATTGTAGTAAACCCATTTCGAGTCGGACGAACATTCCGGATTGAAATCCGCCCTGCCGTTCGAAAGCTGCTTCGGATTCGAGCCGTCCGCATCTGTGCGCCAGACGTTCACGCTCGTTCCCCCGCCCTGGCCGATCCAACTGAAAACCAAACTGCGGCCGTCCGAGCAGGCAGAGAGTCCAAATATTCCGCTATTGCTCAGCAGAACGGTTTTGTTGCTGCCGTCCGCCGAAACCCGCACCAGGTCGCTGCCTTCCGTGAGGTAATAGCCGCCGTTCGTCGTCCATGTAAAATCCGCGACGTTGCTTTCGCGCGCCAACGCGGGACTCGGCAAATTAGCGCCCGTGCCGCTTGCAGGAAAAAGATAGAAGGTGCGCAAATTCTTTTGCTGCACGGTCGCGAGCGTCTTGGCGTCCGCGGAAAGCGTCAGCGTCACATAGCTATTCGTATCTTTCGTGATGGCTTGAAATTGCCCGCTGGGCAGCGCGGTAAATCCGATTTGATTCCGCGAGAAATTTGTGGACTGATCCTGGTAAATCCCCACCAGACCTTTTCCGCTGGGGAGCCAAAGCTGCTTGCGCAGCACCTTGTCCTTGTAAGACGCCGCCACTTCCGATTTGCCGGACGCGAGATCGAAAAGCAGGATCGAGCTCAATTCCCCGCCGGTCTGCAGTTCGACGCCCGCGATTCGCGCCCCGTCGGGCGACCAAACCAGATTCTGCGGCATCTTGCTGGCGTCTCCCCCCGTCATGAATGCCTTGGCGTCCGAGCCATCCGCATTGGCGGTGAACATTTGATACTTGCCCACCTCCGGATTGTTCGCGCGCGCGAAAACAAACCGCTTGCCGTCCGGCGAAAACGAAATGCTCGTGTCGAGATCGCGCACCACCACCTGCGGCGCCCCGCCAAGCACCGGCGCGCGCAGCAAATTGAAAGTGTCGCCGACCGCGGAGTCCGCTTTTCGAAAATAAAAATAGTAGCCGTCCGGCGAGAAGATCAAATCGGCGTAAAGCGCATCGGCTGGCGGAATCACCTGCGTGTCGCTGCTGGTGGGCACGTGGCGCAGCCACAGGCTTGCTTTTCCCGCATCGATCAACTCGCTGAGGATGTATTTGCCGTCCGGCGAGACTGCCGCGAGCGCGGATTTTCCGTTGTTGGTGATTTGCGAGATGGTGAAATTTTGGAACGGAGCCGCGGCCGGTTTTCCGTGCACGAACGAATAAATTCCGTAGCCCGCTCCGGCGATCAGCAGCAGCACCACAACGGCGATGGCCGCCAAACTTTTCTTGTGCTGCTGCGCGGCCTCGGCTACCACCGAACTGCCGGACTGGTGCTGCGCCCGCACCGCGCTATCGGATTTCGCCGCCACCGCATTCGAATCTCTCGCACCCACGCCCGATGCGGACGAAATCATCCCGGAGCGCTCGGCCGCCCCACGGTCCGCGAGCCCACGATCCGCCGCCCCGCTCTCCACCGCCATCCCTCGCGCCGCGCGGCTCGAATCCAGTTCGCGCTTCAGCCGCTTCAAATCCGCGCGCATGTCCGAAGCATGCTGATAACGCGTGTCGCGATCCTTCTCCAGCGCCTTGGCGATGATGCGCTCGAGCTCTTCCGGGACCTGCGCATTCAAGCGCACCGGCGCGGTCACCGGGCGATTCAGAATCGCGTCGAAAATTATTCCCGTGGATTCTCCGCGAAAAGGCGAAACGCCAGTGGACATCTCATACAGCACCACGCCAAAGCTGAAAAGATCCGTCCGCGCATCCACTTCCTTGGCGCGCACTTGCTCCGGCGACATGTACGCAATAGTTCCCACCGCGCTGCCCGGCGTGGTGAGATTTTCGTCCTTCGTCGGCGGCGTGAGTTGATCCTGCGTCGCGTCCAAAGGAGGCGGCGCCTTCACGCCCACATTTTTCGCCAACCCGAAATCCAGAATTTTCGCGTGTCCCCGCGAAGTCACAAAAATATTCGCCGGCTTGATATCGCGATGAACGATCCCGCGTTCATGCGCCGCTTCCAGCGCGTCGGTCACCTCCAGCGCAATTTCCAGCAGCCGCTCGGTCTCCATCGGCTTCCCAAGGATCACGTGCTTGAGCGTCGAGCCTTCCAGTAGCTCCATGCACAGGAACGGCTTCCCCTCGGATTCCCCGATATCGTAAATCGTGCAGATATTCGCGTGATTCAACGCCGAAGCCGCCCGCGCCTCGCGTCGAAAGCGATCCAGCGCCAAAGGATCGCGCGCCATTTCATCCGGCAAGAATTTCAGCGCCACCATGCGTCCGAGCCGCGTGTCTTCAGCCTTGTAGACGACGCCCATGCCGCCGCCTCCAAGCTTCTCAATCACGCGATAATGTGAAATATTTTCGTTCATGGACACACGCCAAGCGGCGCGCAACGCGGCGCAATATTAGGCCCCGCCACCGCTCAAGTCAACGCGCCCCGCGCGCGCACTGCTTATGTAGCGCCGCGCTTTCAGCGCGGCACGGAACTGCGGCGTGATGTCACCAGTGCCGCCCCAAAAGAGCGGCGCTACATAACCGTCGCGCGATGCGGTCTTTAGCAAGTTCCGCCCCAGCACACCAGTTTCAATTCGGCGCGTCTCAAACGCCGCTCCCGCGCCTCCATCTCTTGCCCTAAACTCCCATTCTCCGCCAGCCGATAACCCCGAAGGGAAATCGCGCCACAGACACGCGCACCACCGGCGCGCAAATCGCATCGTCGATCATCAGAAACGAACAGGGATCATCAGAAACGAACAGACCGCCATCACCCAATCCAAGGGGGAATCACCAATGTCCGTACTCGATCTTCCGCGCGCCAAAGATTCCAAGACCTCGACCGCCGCAAAATCCATCTCCCCCGACGATAGCCTGAAAGCCCTCGGCCTCGATAATCTGGGCCGCGTCTATTGGGATCTCCCCACCGCCGCGCTCTACGAAGAATCCATCCGCCGCTACGAAGCCGCCCTCAGCCATCTCGGCCCGCTGGTCGTCCGCACCGGCCAATACACCGGCCGCTTGCCGCAAGATCGCTTCTTCGTCCGCGAACCCTCCAGCGAAAAGAAAATCTGCTGGGGCAAAATCAATCGCCCGCTCGAGCCCGAAAAATTCGACGCCCTCAAATATCGCCTCTGCGCCTATCTGCAAGGCAAAGATATTTTCATTCAGAACTGTTACGCCGGCGCCGACGAAAAATACCGCATCCCCATTCGCGTGATCAGCGAACGCGCCTCCGCCGCCCTTTTCGCCCGCACCATGTTCATCCGGGAGCCCGACCCGCAAAAACTCGCGCACCACTTTCCCGAATTCACCGTGCTTCACGCCCCGAATTTTCACGCCGATCCGGCCATTGACGGCACGCACTCCGAAGCCTTCGTGCTTATTCATTTCGCCAAAAAGCTCGTCCTCATCGGCGGCACCGCCTATGCCGGCGAAATCAAGAAATCCATTTTCACGGTGATGAATTACCTGCTGCCGCAGAAAGGCGTCATGGCCATGCACTGCTCCGCGAATTACGCCCGCGACGAAAACGACGTCGCCATTTTCTTCGGCCTCTCCGGCACCGGCAAGACCACTCTTTCCGCCGATCCCGATCGCACTCTCATCGGCGATGACGAGCACGGCTGGAGCGATTCCGGCACTTTCAATTTCGAAGGCGGCTGCTACGCCAAAGTCATTCGCCTCTCTCCCGGCGGCGAGCCCGAGATCTACGAAACCACGCGCCGCTTCGGCACCATCCTCGAAAATGTGGCTCTCGACATGTCCACGCGCCACGTTGATCTCGACGACGCTTCGCTCACCGAAAATACTCGCGCCGCCTATCCCATCACGCACATCCCCAATATGACCCGCAGCGGCAAGGCCGGGCATCCCAAGCACGTCATCATGCTCACTTGCGATGCTTTCGGCGTTCTTCCTCCGCTCTCGCGCCTCACTCCCGCGCAAGCCATGTATCATTTTCTCGCCGGCTACACCGCGAAAATTGCCGGCACCGAAGCCGGCATCAAAGAGCCGCAAGCCGCCTTCAGCCCCTGCTTCGGCGCTCCGTTCATGGCTCTTCCGCCGACGGTCTACGCCACGTTACTCGGCGAAAAACTCGCCAAGCACCATGTTGACGTCTGGCTCATCAATACCGGCTGGAGCGGCGGCAGTTACGGCCAGGGCCAGCGCATCAAGCTCGAACACACGCGCGCCATCGTCAAAGCCGTGCTCTCCGGCTCGCTCGCCAAAGCATCCACCAAGCCCGATCCTATTTTCGGTTTTGCCGTTCCGGTTTCTTGCCCGGGAGTCCCGCCTGAAATTATGAACGCACGCGACGCCTGGCCCGACAAGTCCGCCTACGACCGCAAAGCCAGCGAGCTTGCCGCCATGTTCGAGAAAAATTTCGCCGAAAACGCCGCCGACGCCTCCGCGGAGGTCAAAGCCGCCGGCCCGAAATTGCCGCGCTAGGTTTCAAAATCGAAAACTCCCGCCGCCGATATCATCTCGCAGGCCACCGGAGCGAGCGCAGACGCGAAACGCATCTCACCATTCGCACATCTCACCATTCGGAAAGGTTGCGCATGCCCGATATCGCCCGCCTCTTTCAAGCCTTCCTCGCTCCCGCCCTCTTTGTCTCCGCCACTTCTCTGCTCATTCTTTCCATCAACGTCCGCCTGATGGGCATCGTCAGCCGCCTGCGCCAATTCAATCACGCCAAGCATGACGCCGCCCGCAACGATCGCGTCCTCGAAGCCGAAGCCTACACCGCGCAAATTCATTCCATCGAGCGCCGCGCAGAAATGATTCAGCGCTCCTTCGTACTGGCCCTAATTTCTCTCGCCGGCACAATCGCCTCCTGCCTGCTCCTCGGCTTCGGCCTCTATTGGCCAGGCGCCGCGATCGCCGCCACAACGGTTTTCGTCCTCTCGCTGATCTTCCTGCTAGCCTGCACCTGCTACTATCTCCGCGAAGTTACGGTTGCTCTAAGCTCCGTCCGCGAAGAAGCCAATGACCAGCGTTTCATGGACCTCGCCCCACTCCCAGAAATCCGCAATCATCACTCACTCTAAATTCCCTCTAAACAATTTCATCCAACTGTGGCAACCCTCACCTCACATTCGCCCCGAGCCGTACCGCCGGCTCGCCCTGAGTTTCGAAGGGCGTCCCTGTTTACCCTGAGCTTCGAAGGGCCGGCATCCGACGACTGCAAAATCGAATCAACGCGCAACTCAACGCCGGCACCCAAAATCCCAATACAACCGAATTCGAACTTTAGCCATACAATCATCCCGAACATGCCAGCTCCCCGCCACAAATCCGCCGAACGCATAATCTCCCTAGCCCCCAACGCAACAAGCATCCTCCACTCGATCGGCGCCAAAAAAAATCTAATCGCCGTAAGCAAATGGTGCATCGAAGTAGCCCCAGTAGCTCATCTACCCCGCGTAGGCGACTGCTGGAAACTCAACATCCACGAAGTAGCAGCCCTCCGCCCTTCCATCATCCTCGGCTCGGTCCCTTTCCGCCCCGAAGTCGTAGCAGAATTATTGAAACTCCCCGCCACGTTCATAGCTCTCAATCCCCGCTGCCTCGCGGATATCTACGCCGATATCCGCCTGCTCGGAGGCCTCACCAATCACCGCGCCGCCGCCAACAAATTAATTCAACGCATGCAAAAAAATTTCGCCGAAATCAAAAAATGCGCCGCTCGCTCCAAACTCCGCCCCCGCATCTACGCCGAAGCCTGGCCGCACCCGCGCATCAGTTCCCCGCCCTGGGTCTCCGAACTTATCCGACTCGCAGGCGGAAAAATGATCGTCCCCGCCGGCCAGCGCGTCACCGACGCCCAAGTAGCGAAGGCCGCACCGGACGCGATCATCCTAGCCTGGACCGCCACCGGCCGCCGCTCCGATCCCCGCCGCACCCTCGCCAATCCGCATTGGCACAACATCCCGGCAATTAAAAATCGCCGCGTCCACGTAATCAGCGACGAGCTGCTAAACACCCCCGGCCCCCCGCTCATCGCAGGCGCCCGCGCCTTGCTCCGCGCCATTCACCCCGAGCTGCCGCAATGAAGCCGCCGCGAAAATCGCGCTTACGCCCCGCAACGCCCGATAAAGACCGCCTCGTCGTGGTCGCCGCCCTAATCGAATCCCGCGGACGCATCCTCGCCTGCCAACGCCGCAAGAACGACGCCTTCGGCCTAAGATGGGAATTCCCCGGCGGCAAGCTCAAGCCCAACGAAACCCCCACCCAAGCCCTAGCCCGCGAGCTCCGCGAAGAACTAGGCGTTGACCCACAAATCGGCCCAGAAATCTATCGCACCCGCCACCGCTACGCCGAACTAGCCCGCGAAATCGAACTAATCTTCTTCCAGGCCCAAGCCGACGAATCCCAAATCCAAAATCTGGCCTTCGAACAAATGCGCTGGGTCCGCCCAGACGAGCTACCCGCCCTAGATTTTCTCCCCGCGGATCTCGAATTCGTCGCCAAACTCGCAAATCCCCGCCCGAGCAATCTCCGCACTTTGTAGCGCCAGGCTTCAGCCTGGCATCTTCATCCCGCCCCACTCCACCCTTTTCCCACCCGCCATTTCCCCACCCATTCCCATTCGTGGTATATTTCCAACGAGCGATTTTCAGTCAGCGGCACCCGCTGACGGGAGCAAAGATGGCATCGAAAGGCAGCCGGGCGGTCCTGGAGCCCGAAACGGAGAAATCGACCAATTCCAAGCCAGCCTATTCCAACGAACTGCTGACCGGCCTCTACACCATGCTGCTGAAGTGCCGCATGTGCGACGAAAAGGCCCGTATCCTCTTTCGCCAGAGCAAGTTCGGCGGGAATTTCTATTCCGGCGTGGGCCAGGAAGCCACCGGAGTCGGCGCCGCTTTCACCCTGCGCAAGGACGACTGGATCGCCCCCTCGCACCGCGACTGGACCTCCAACATCATCAAAGGCGCGCCCCTCAAATTCTGCTACGCCCAGCTTTTCGCCAAAGCGACCAGCCCCGACCGCGGCCGTTCCTCCCCGGCGCACATGGGCTATCCCGAACTCAACGTCATCACCCCCGCGAGCAGCATCGCCGGGCAATTGGCCGTCGGCACCGGCGTAGCGTTCGGACTGAAGCGGCTCCGCAAGGATTCCGTCGTCGTCTCGTTCTTCGGCGATGGCGCCACCAGCATTGGCGGCTTCCACGAATCCCTGAATTTCGCCGGCGTGCACAAACTTCCGATTCTCTACGTCTGCCAGAACAATCTCTGGGCCGAATCCGTCCCGCTGCGGCTGCAGACCGCGCTCAAAGACCTCTCCGATCGCGCCAAGGCCTACGGCTTCCCCGGCGTCAGCGTCGATGGCAACGATGTTCTTGCCGTCTACGAGACCGCCGTCAAAGCCATCGCACGCGCCCGCTCCGGTGAAGGCCCGACGATGATCGAGTGCAAGACCTATCGCTGGTACGGCCACTCCGAAATCGATCCCGCAAAGTACCGCACCAAGGAAGAAGTGGAATCGTGGAAGAAGAAAGATCCCGTCGCCACTTTCGAAAAGTCTGCTGATCGAAAAGAAAGTTCTCACCGAGGCGAAAAAGAAGCAGATCGCCGACGAAATCAATCGCGAGATTGATGAAGCCGTCGAGTTCGCGGAAAAGAGCCCGTATCCCGACGCATCCGAAGTAACCAAATTCGTCTGGGCCGACTGATCTCGCAAAGGAAATCGAGAGCAGAATGTCACGCACGATTACATATATTGACGCCATCACCGAAGCACTCGATCAGGAAATGGAGCGCGACGATCGCGTCTTCATCATGGGCGAGGATATTGGCCCCTCCGGCGGCGTTTTCAAAGCCACCGCGGGCCTCTGGGAAAAATACGGCGAAGATCGCGTGCTCGATACTCCGCTCGCCGAAAACAACATCATCGCTTCGGCGCTCGGCGCCGCTATGGTCGGCCTGCGTCCCGTCCCGGAAATTCAGTTTGCCGATTTCATCACGCCGGCGATGGACACGATCATTCAGCAAGCCGCGAAGATTCACTATCGCAGCAATGGCGCTTTCAAAGTTCCCATCACCGTGCGCATCTGCTGCGGTGGAAGCTCCGGCAGCGGCCTCTATCACTCGCAGGAAAACGCCGCATGGTTCACGCACGAGCCGGGATTGAAGGTGGTGATGCCGGCGACCGCGTACGATGCGAAAGGTCTGCTTCTGGCCGCGATTCGCGACCCGAATCCGGTGCTCTACTTCGAGCACAAAAAACTGTATCGCTCGATCAAGGGCGATGTGCCCGACGATGATTACATCGTGCCGTCTCGGCAAAGCCGCCAGTCCGTCGCGAAGGCCGCGACATGACGATCCTGACGTACGGCTCGATGCTGCATCTTTCCATGGAAGCCGCCGAGCAGATGGCGAAGAACGGCGTCGAAGACCGAAGTGGTCGATCTGCGCACGCTCGCCCCGCTCGATAAGGACACGATTCTTACCAGCGTGCGAAAGACCAGCAAGTGCCTAATCGTCCACGAAGACAAGCGCACCATGGGCATCGGCGCCGAGCTCGCAGCCATCGTCGGCGAAGAAGCATTCGACGATCTTGATGGACCGATCATGCGCATCACCGGCCCGGACATTCCCGCCATGCCCTTCAGCCCCCCGCTAGAAAAGGCGTGGCAGGTAAACACCGAGAAAATTGTAGCAGGGATGGAGAAACTCGCAGCCTACTAGCCCCATCCGCCAAGCACCGAGTTTCCTAACGCCGGTTCACCCTGAGCGAATCGAAGAGCCTCCCCGTAACGCCGGCGTCCCTGCCGGCATCCGACGAGCAAATCGCAGCCACAAGCAAAACACATCCGCGGAAGAATGTCGCCAATTCCTCCCGTAACGCCGGCTGCTAGCCGGCGTTTTTCCCTCCAATCTCCCAAATGTAAGTTGCCGTAGGCCTCCAACCCAGTACCACACCAGTACCATTGCCCAAATACTAATAAAATGCTATCAAGAACCAGCCAGCAAAGAAGAGTCCGCTGCAGCCATCAGTGAAGCGTGAATCGCAAATTGAAGGAGCAAAACCGGTGCCGTCCCCAGAAATCCTAATCGACAGCCCCCCACCACCAAAACCCGCAACCCCAACAGAATCAACAAATTTCTAATCGGCAGTCAAACCGATTAGAAATTCGCGTAACTTCAACAAACAAAGGCTCATAGCAAAATCCTAATCGACAGTGTCCGCTATCGACAAAAATCCGCAACAAACAGAAACAAAAGGCCATACAAGCCGATGCACCCCCCTCCCCCACCCCCCTCCGCCGATTAACCTCAAACCAGCATCCTTCCGCCATCCACCGCCAGGATCTGCCCGGTCACAAAATCCGACTTCACGAAATACGCCACCGCGTCGGCGATGTCCTCGCCGGTGCCGGTGCGATGCACCGGCGTTCGCCGGATGTAATCCTCATCCGGCGCTTCGCCAGGAAACTGAATCGTTCCCGGTGCGACGCTATTTACCAGAATCTTCGGCGCCGAGTCCGCGCGCCAGGCAGTTCGTCAGATGAATCACCCCGGCCTTCGAGACGCAATAATGCGTGAACGCCGGCCACGCCAGAATGCCGCCGAGCGAGGAGATATTTACGATATGCGCTTGCGGCTCTGGGGCTTCGGCGAAGCAGCGGAATCGCCGCCTGCGCGCACAGAAATTGCGCCTTCAGATTCGTGTTCATGATGCGGTCCCATTGCTCTTCGGTCAGCGTCTCGAATTCGGCGGCGAAGAAGATTCCCGCGTTGTTGACCAGAATGTCGAGCCGGGAAAATTCCTTTTCCACGGCGGCGAACAGTTGCCGTAACGTCGGCTTTCTTCGAGACGTCGCCCTGGATGCGCTGATGCGCGGCGGCCTGAGGCATGTGATTTTCGCTACCACTTCCTCGGCGTCCGCTTTCGACGTTCTCGTAATTGACTACGACATCCGCGCCTTCGGAGGCCAGACGCAGCGCGATGCTTCGGCCTATGCGTTTTGCCGCGCCGGTCACGAGCGCAACTTGTCCTGCCAACGGGGATTCGAGCCATTCGGGATGCCTCCAGGTCGAATGATCGAAACATCTGAATCGAGTCCATCACCCTTAATTTCGATCGCCTAGCATCGCCGCAGCGTGTCAATCGCGCTGCGACAGAAGGTGCGTCACAACCGCGCGTCGCTGGGGGCGCTCGACGTAAATCGCAGCGAGGTACAATCGCTGCGTTTGCGGAGGATTCATGAAACTCGACGTGCTGGCGATTGCGGCTCATCCCGACGACGTGGAGCTTACTTGCGGCGGCACGCTCATCAAGATGGCCGCGCGCGGCTATCGCACCGGCATTCTCGATCTCACTCGCGGCGAAATGGGCATCGCGCGGCACTCCGGAAATTCGCGCGCGCGAAGCCGCAGCCGCAGCGAAGATCATGGGCGTGAAAGTGCGCGAGAACCTCGGGCTGCCGGATTCGCGCCTCGAAGTGAACGAAGAATACAAGCTCGAACTGGCGCGCATGATTCGCGAACTGCAGCCGCACACCGTCATTCTTCCCTACTGGGAAGGACGCCATCCCGATCACTACAACGCCGGCCGCCTCGGCTACGAAGGCTGCTTTCTCGCCGGCCTGAAGCGCATGCCCATCGGCGGCGAGGCCTTTCGGCCGTTCAAGATCATCTACTCCGCAGCATACGAAGGAACCGTGCGGCCAAACTTCGCCGTGGACATCACCGCGGAATTCGACCGACGCCGCCGCGCGATTCTGGCTTACAAATCGCAGTTCGCGCCACGCCAAAAGACAAGCGCTCGAAGGTTTACCTGCCGCTCGACGAACTCGAATCACGCATGAGCGTCATGTCCAGCTATTACGGACGCATGATCGGCATGAAATATGCGGAGCCGTTCGTGACGCGAGAAATCCTGTCGATCGACGACATCGCCAAGATGCAAGGAAGATCGTTCTAAGGAAACGAGACGCGCGCCCCAAATTTCAGCTTCGCAGTTTGTAGCGCCGGCCTTTCAGGCCGGCACAGAGGATAAATGAAGTTACCGCCCACGAATCCAAGCCCCTGCGACGACGTTAGCGTCGAAACTCCGCCGCTAAAAATCTTCGCCGCCCTGCGCGTAGGTGAAGCCGGGAAGCTTCTGCCCCTGCACGCGTACGCGCAACGGCGCCTCGCCTTCCGCTCCCGCCTTGCGCAGCACCGCGAACGTGGTCAGCGCTTCGTTGTAAACCTTTGTGACCAGATAAGTTTCGCCGCTGGTGTCCTGCTTCCAGACCTGCCCGACCTGAATCTTATGCACCGCCATAATTGTCACTGAAGAATTTAGACAGAATCGCGCGATGCGTCAACCACCTTCCCGAGCGATCGCATCACAGCAATCGCTGGGTGGAAACTCGCGATGGCTAAAAATAACCGCCCCAGTGAAGGAATCTCGCGTGAGGCCAAGAAACCTGCGAATGGCCGGAAACCCTTTTTGCGACTGCCGACATCGAAGTTATCCAGGGCATGCCGAACAACGGGTGTATAATTCCGTCAAGGCTCGCCGGAGGTGGCGCGTGAATCCATGGGTCAGGCAACTCGGAGCACTTCTACTGACGGCGGCGCTGGTTTATCCGGCAGCCTTCGCCAAGCAGCAATCGCAACAGCAGGGCCAGCAACAAGGCGCAGCAACCGCCCTCCCAGCAGCCGCCACCGCAAACTGATCCGCAATCTCAGCAACAGCCGCCCGCGCAAGCCGCTCCCGCTCCCAGATGCGCAGCAAGCCGACGTGCCCCGACCGAGCCCGGAACCAAGCCCGGCGTCAAAGGCGGCAGCGAGGCGGACGTCAACGCCATCGGCAACCGCAAAGTCGGCCACGGACTCGACATGTACTCGATGGAGCACGAAATCGCGCTCGGCAAGCAACTGGCGCAGGAAGTGGACCGCGTTTCGAAATTCATCACCGACCCGGTGGTCACCGAATACGTGAATCGCGTCGGGCAGAACCTGGTGCGCAATTCCGACGCGCAAGTGCCCTTCACCATCAAAGTGATCGATTCCGATGTGGTGAATGCGTTCGCGCTGCCCGGCGGATTTTTCTACGTGAATAGCGGCGTGGTTCTGCGCGCCGATGAAGAATCGGAAATGGCCGGCGTGATGGCGCATGAAATCGCGCATGTCTGCGCGCGCCACGGCACCCGCAATGCCACCAAGGCCAACATCATGCAGATGGCCACCATTCCGCTGATCCTTCTCGGACCCGGCGGCTGGACCGGCTACGGCATCTACGAAGGCTTGAATTTCCTGATTCCCGTGACCTACCTGAAATTCAATCGCGATGCGGAACGCGAAGCCGATTACCTCGGCCTGCAATACATGTACAAGGCGGGCTACGATCCGAATTCGTTCGTGACCTTCTTCGAAAAAGTGGAAGCCGACGAGAAGAAGCATCCCGGCACGATTCCGAAGGTCTTCTCCACGCATCCGCCGACGCCCGACCGCATTGAAGCGACGCAGAAGGAAATCGCCGTGCTGCTTCCAGCGCGCGAAGATTACATCGTGACCACGTCGGAATTCGACGTGGTCAAGAAGCGCCTCGCCGCCATCGAAGCGGGCCAAAAGGTCAGCGAAAAGAAGAGCGCGAAGGACAAGCCCACGCTGCGCAAGAAAACCGAAACTCCCACGACGACCACCGGCACGGATAACAGTGGCGATCAGAATCCGGATGACGATCGTCCAGTGCTAAAGCGCCGCCCGGATTAAGAAGAATTTCAGTTCGAATAAACGAAAAAGGCGTCCCGAAAAAATCGGGACGCCCTTTTTATTTTTTCCGGCTTTTTAGTTTTTTGGAAAATCGTTACGAACGCTCGACAACTTCAGCGACGCCCATTCGTTTCAATCCTTCGGCGTAATACTTGCGATAAAGCACATCCCATTCTTCGCTGCCTTCCAGGATTTCACGTTTCTGCGAGGTGATCTTCGCGCGCACTTCGGTGTCCACTTGTTCTTCGAGTTTCAGCAACGCGGTGAGAATATTTACGACTTCGAGGCGGATCGTGTCGCGGTCCTCGATGAAATCCACATCATCAAGCGAAACCAGCACATCAATAATCTTGTGCGATACGCGGACCGTCTTTTCGCGACTGAGTCTCATCGGATGGCGCGCCAGGCGCCGACGAAACGCTTCGCTAGCGCAGGATCAACTTGCGCTGGCGTGCCAATTCCCCTTTCACTTTCTTGTACATCTCCTGGTAGCTCACGCCGGTGCGGCGCATTTCCTCCGAGTGTTGATTCAGAATTTCGCGCACTTCTTCATTCAAGCGGTCTTCGATTCCCAATTCCTCGGCCATCGCCTGGCGCACGTGCTGCACCACGGTGTCCGTCGTTTTGGTCTCGATCATTTCGGCGGCCACCAGGCGCTTCACCACTTCCTTGGCCATGTAACCGACGAAATCGCGCTGCAACAGCATTTCCAGCGTCTCCGGGATTCTCGTTGAATCAATTTCAGTCTACTGTCTGCATCGCCGGAGGTCAAGGAAAGTGCGGAAATGCCGCGCAGCAGCGCGCGTGGCCGATTTGAGGGCGTGGATGTTGTCGAGGACGCGAGCGATTCAGATAGTCGCGCCGTGAAGAGTGAAAACGGAAAGGAGCCAGCTCGATCGTTGCAGTCTAGCGGGCTCGTCGCAATTTAGCCGGCAATCCGCGGCGGTTAGTTCGCTTTCTTGGCCGTTGGTTCGCTCGACAAGATTTCGATCATCGTCGGAGTTTGGCTGCCGTTGGAATCGGGAGGATAGATTCTGCGCCAGCAGCGGATCGGATTTCGAGCCGGCGATGGCTTTTCGACGTGCTCTTGGTCGGACACGTGGGGCGCTGTGAACTTGATGAGCGCGGCGGCGAATTCCATCTGCGGGTCGTCGCCGCGCATCGAAATGGCTTTTTCCACCCAGGAGTAGCCGTCATTGCCGGTTGCCGGATTGTTGGTCCCCCGGCTTGGCTGCCATTTTTATACGCCTCGGCGAAATAGCCCGCGTCGAACCAGGCAAGTGCGTCGGCGTGCGGGCGGATTTCGCGCAGTTGCGCGGGCATAGAGCTTTGTGAGCAATTCCTTTGCGACTTCCGGCGATCGTTCGGGCATAGAGAGTTGCGCGGCGAAGTGTCTCCATGCGCACGAAGACTGGCGCGTCGGAGTCGAGAATCGCGAGCGTGTCGCGAATCAGATTTCGCGTGTCGTAGGATTCGCCGCCCGTAAGATTCCAATCGTGGCTGATCCACGGAAGCGATTTGGCGTTGCCGATATCGATTTGGTGGCAGATCAAGGGCGGGCCGGCGAACGCGGCTGCGAACGAATAGGAATAGCGCGGCGAACACTGCGGCTGCAAACCGGATCGTAGCAACGCTGCGAGTTCTCATTTTCATCTGCGATCTCTTTTCGAACGGCACTGCATTACGAAAGTGCAAGACGCTCGATGCGGAGGCAGCGTTAACGCGGGATGCAAGTCGCGTGCAAGTCTCGCGGCGACTGCGCCACCTTTCGGAGATCTATTTCGCCGCATGCGATGCTTGCGGCCAATTGCGCTCCCAATTGCGCCAAAGACCGATGTCGCCGAGACCCAATTGATTCCACCAATGATCGAGCATGGTGCGATCGAGGCGAAGAATACCATCGCGCGTCACGCCTTCCGGCGCGGGCACGAGCGCAGCGAGGCGGTCGTAAACGCGCGATCGATCCGATTCGTCGGCGCGCGACAGCAGATGCCAGAGAGTGAGCGCATCGCGCTTTGCGAGCTTCAGTGAGAACGATGCCGAGTGCGGCGCTGCGTTCCGCGGGCGTCGCGGCGTTGGAATCGAATTGCGCGAGAGCTTCGCGGAATTTCGCAGACGCGTCTTCGAAATACGGCGTTCCGGGGCCGGATCGCAGGATGAGTCGCGCAGGCCGCGCCTGTCGGGATGAACGATTCATGTCCATCGCGCTTGAATCCGACCCAGCCGAATGAAGTTTGCAGCAGGCCCGCGCCCGAATCGTCCACGTGGAGAGTATAGACGCAACCGAGATCGACGGCGACGGCTGAAGGCGTATCCACGACGAAGCGGCCCGCGGGCGCCCAAATCTGCGCGTGGATCGTGCCGCGTTCGAGAGCGAGCCGCCTCGTACCGGAACGCGACTCGACGGCGCGCAGGCGCGTGTTCGGGATCGACGTTCGACTTCACCGGTGGCATTGTCGAGGATTGTCGCGCGAGAGTTGCTCGTCGGTCTCGAGCGTCTCGCCCGCCTGCAGAGCTGCGACGCCCGGTGACGCCAATCTGTGTGCGCCGATTCGCGGGGCGCCCTGCTTCGTAGAAACACTCCAAGCCGGCGGATGATTGATGTTCGCGCAGAGAATTCTCGTATTGCACGATTCCTACTGCCAGCAGCGCCGCGGCGGCCATTCCGGCAAATGCGGCGAAGAAGCTGATGCGCACGCGCCGCGGCGCGGCGGAACGTCAGCGTCGCTTGCGTGAGCGTGCGAAAATCGGGCGCCGGGCGGTTATGCCGGAAGCGGCCCAGCGCGTTTTCCAATCGTCTGAATCTCGGGATCAGGCTCGCCTGAGCCGTCCCACAAGATAATTGTCATTCATAACTCGTCCTTCTGGTCCCAGCTCCCGCAGAGCAGCCATATCGATTTCCACAGCTCTCCTCACACCGCGTCACCGCGTTGCGCCCTTCACCGAACTCGCTCCGAGTTTCTCGCGGAGCTGTTGCATTCCGCGATGGAGATTTACGCGCACCGAGCCGGGAGTCAGTCCGGTGCGCGCGGCAATCTCGGGGCCGGTCATGCCTTCGACGAGGCGCAGAATCAAAGTCTCGCGTAGGCATCCGGAAGTTCGCTCGAATGGCGGCGAGGATTGCCGACGCTTGCGCCATCTCCGCGCTGGTCGCCGAGCGATCCGCGATCTGATTCGCGGCGACAGCGTGTCGGTCGGCTCCGTCGTGGGCTGCGAGCGGCGGTAAAAATCGTTGGCACGATTGCGCGCAATGGCGGCGAGCCACGCGCCGAATCGCGCGGGCTCGCGCAACGAGCCGAGCCGCGGCATCGCCTGCAGAAAAACATCCTGTACGAGATCGTCCACTTCCGCCGGGCGGCACGCGCGCGAGCAGGACGCCGTGGATCATGCGCGCATAACGATCGTAGAGACGGCCGTAAGCGCTGCGATCGCCGAGGCGTGCGGCTTCCACTAACGAAGTGTCGTCCGATTCCAGCGCTGATTCCCGGACGGGCCAATCGGTCATAGGCGGTGATCCCACGAATCCCGCGCGAATGTCAACCCGGGTTCCCATGTTTGGCCGGCACGAGCCAGTTCGACTTCTCCAATTGGATTGACGCAGCGGCGGGACGAAGTGTTAACACGATTCGATCAGATGACGCATACCGTGCGCTCTATTTTGCGCGGTAGCCCGCGGCACATTTTCGGTGTCGCCAAAGTTTTCGGTCGCAAGATGCCGGACCATTGCTGCTCGGCGGTCGCGCCGACGTGCGTTGACGCTTCTCTGCGCGTCCTATAAGATTGTGACGTCGTATGGGCGGTTAGCTCAGCGGTTAGAGCATCCCGCTTACACCGGGAAGGTCCAGCGTTCAAATCGCTGACCGCCCACCATCAGCGCAAAAACGGCACAATACAGCGGGGCCGTAGTTCAGCTTGGTTAGAACGCCTGCCTGTCACGCAGGAGGTCGCGGGTTCGAACCCCGTCGGCCCCGCCATTTAAATTAGTCACGTGAGGAGCTCCCGCTTCTGTTTTGGACTGCTTTGTGTCGTTGAATCTCCGCTTTGCACTTCTCTCGTTCCTTCAAGAATTGCCTGGTTGCTGAAATTCCCCGCAGGCTGAATGCGCCGAAGGCGATGCGGGCGAAACCTTTTCGTAACCGTACATTCACGCCATTTTCATGCGCCGCGAATTAAGCTCGCTCGGCGGTTTTAGGTGAACATTCTTATCGTAGAAGACGATGCCGATTTGGCGCAGATTCTCGCGCTTGGGTTGCGCGAGGAAGCCTATACGGTGGTTGTCGCCGCGGATGGCGCGAGCGCGCTGCACATGTCGCGGGTGAGCGATATTGACGTCGTTCTACTAGACGTTATGTTGCCCGGGATGAACGGGCTTGAGGTGGCGCGACAGATGCGCTGCCGTAAGGAAGACTTCGGGATTCTCTTGCTGACGGCGCGCAATGCGATACCTGATATCGTGAGCGGATTGGATGCGGGCGCCGACGACTATTTGACCAAGCCATTTTCTTTTCAAGAACTACTTGCGCGCATCCGTTTATTGGGCCGGCGAACCACGCCGCGGGCGAAAAATGTCCTAGAAGCTGACGATCTGGTGCTGGAGACGAATTCGTTTCGCGCTTTTCGAAGAGGATGCGAGATCTGGCTTTCGCCTACTGAATTCCGCCTATTGGAACTCCTGGTAAGGAACCGAGGACGCGTGGTTTCCCGCGCCGCGATTGTGGAAACGCTCTGGGGCGAGCGCCGCGACGTCGAAGTGAATACGATTGACGCGTTCGTGCGATTGCTGCGAAGAAAAATTGATGACACCACCACGCACAGGCTGATTCAAACGCACCGCGGAGTCGGATATTCGGTCGGAATCTCTCCATGCGCGTAAAGTTTTCCATCCGCACGCAACTGACGTTCCTGTATTTCTCGGTTCTGGGCCTATCCGGCATCGCGTTTTTCTGGATTTTCGACATAGGATTTCAGAAGAGCATCGAAACGACGGTGAATGATGCTTCGCGCGCAAATCTCGAAACGATTCGACGCCTCTTGCTGGCCTCCAAACCTGAAACTCCTGTTTTCCGCGACCAATTGAAAAGCCTTTCTTCTATTTGGGCCAGCGGCGCTCTGTTCGAGGTCGCCGATGCGAATGGCGAATGGTTATTTCGTTCTGAACCGTTTCTGCACCAGGCGCCGCCAATACCACGCGCCTCAACGACAGAGCCAGCGTTTTTCACCGTAAATCTCGAGGAGCTGCAATACCGCGTGGCCGTCGCTCAGGTGGTTTTGGGTCAGGAGACTTTTGAAATACAAACAGCCGTTCCGACAGAACCATTCGACCAGGCGCTCGACCGTTTCCGCCTGTTCGAGGAGGAAACGCTTCCATTGCTGGTCGTGCTGGCATCGGTGCTGGGCTATTGGCTCGGCGGAAAGTCGCTCGCGCCAGTGCGGCGAATCATCGGCATGGCCGAGCAGATCGGCGTCGAAAATCTTTCGCGCCGGCTCGGCGTTCCTGAACCCCGCGACGAATTGCGGCGCCTCACCGAAGCGCTGAACGCCATGCTCGCGCGCATAGGGACATCTTTCCGCAGAGTCACACAATTCACCGCCGATGCTTCGCACGATTTATTGGCGCCGATGACTGTAATTCGGACGACGGCGGAAATTGCCTCCTGCGTCCCGCGACTCGACATTTTGCATAGTCGAGAGTATTCCCGGCACGGTGGGCAGGGCAAGGTGATTGTGTTCGACCTGGAGACGCAAAAACGCGGTGACGCCGCTAGTGATTCCTGCGCACGAGGACGTAGTGAATGGCCGGAGTGAAAATCAGCGACAACACCATTGAGCTGAGCAGTCCGCCGATAACGGCGATCGCGAGAGGCTGCAGCATCTGCGATCCGGCGCCGATGCGCGAATGCCAGCGGAAACATGCCGGCAACCGTGGCGAGCGCGGTCATGGCGATGGGGCGCAAGCGGCGGCGTCCTGCCTGAATCATCGCGTCTTCGAGGGACATGCCCAGCGCGCGGAATTGATGTTCGGCGTCGAGCAATAAAATGCCGTTCTTGGCGACGATGCCGATCACCATGATCATGCCCATGAAGGATGCGACGTTGAAACTTGTGTTGGTGACCAGCAGCGCGACAAACCCGCCGAAAGTGGAGAGCAGAGCGGATGCGAGAATCGCAACGGGCGCGGAGAAAGTGCGGAATTCGAACAGCAGCACGGCAAAGAGCAGCAGCAGCGCGAGAAGCAAGACCGTCAGCAAATCGTGAAACGATTTCTGCTGCTCCTCATACTGACCGCCATATTCCACGCGAATTGACGGCGGCAGATGCAGATCCGCCACAGCTTTCTGGACGGCCGCGACGCCGCTGCCCAAAGTCCACGCCTTCCAGGCGCGCCGTGACTTGCACCAGGCGCTGCAAATTATCGCGGCGAATTTCCGTTTCGCCGGGGTCCATGGCGACGCTGGCCAGAGATCCGAGCGTCGCGGTGCGGCCCGTGGCGCTGCCTAGCAGAGTGTTGCTCATGCGATCGAGAGTGGCGCGATTGGCGTCGGGAAAGCGAACGCGAATCGTGTAGGCGCGATCGTTGAGAATCACCGGCGTCGCGGCAGGCTCGCCTTCGAGAATTGCCGCCGCGTCCACGGAAACTTCTTCGGGAAAAAAACCGGCGCGTGCTGCAACTGCGGGATTGATCTGGAATGTTACGGCGGGACCGCTGATGGCGTCTTCCACGCCGTTCAACACGTCCACCACGCCGGGAATTTTGCCGATGGCGTCCGCAACGCGCGGAGCGGTTTCGTTCAGCAGCTTCCCATCCGGAGAAAAAAGCTGCACGACGATAGGCTCGGGTTGATTGCTCAGATCTCCGATCATGTCCTGAAGAATCTGCACGAACTCGACTTTCATGGCGGGTTGTTTCGATTCGATTTGCGAGCGGACATCGGAAATCACTTCGTCCACGGATTTGCCGCGTTTTTTGCGGAGCTTCACCGTGAAATCCCCGCGGTTGGCTTCCGTAACGGCGGCAAGTCCCAACTGCAGACCGGTGCGGCGCGAAGTGTTGTCAACTTCGGGAGTATCTTTCAGAATCTTTTCGATCTGCCGAAGGAGCTGATTCGATTCCGCGAGAGAACTTCCCGGCGGAGTGAAATAGTCGAGGATGAACCCGCCCTCATCCATTTCGGGCAGAAGGTCGCTGCCAAGCAAGCGGTAACTTACAAATGAAATCAGCGCGATGGCCACGAAACTTGCCGCCAGAATCCAGCGGCGCCGCAAAACGAATTGCATGGAGCGCGTGTAGAACTCGACGATTTTGCCAAAGAAGCCGCTGAGATGAGCCTCTTCTGCGCCGAGCAATGCCGCGGCGTTTGGTTCGCCGTCTGAAGGCGGCGCCTGTTCAGTGCCGGATTCGCGCTCGGCTTCGAATGCGGGACTTTTTCGGCGCACGAAATACTGGCTGAGAGTCGGAGTCCACGTAAGCGCCAGAAGAAGCGACGTGAAAAGCGAAACGGTCATGGTGACCGCCAGCGCGCGGAAAAAACTGCCGGTGACGCCAGTGATCGAAATCAGCGGAAGAAATACGACGATGGGCGTGATGGTGGATCCGATTAGTGGAATCGTCAATTCCTTCAGCGCGCTGTGGATGGCCTGAAAGCGATCTTGGCCGGCATCGCGATGCAACACGATGTTTTCGAGCACGACGATGGCATCGTCTATCACCAAGCCGACAGCCGCGGCGAGGCCGCCGAGGGTCATCAGATTGAAACTCTGCCCGGTGAATTTGAGAACGATGAAAGTGATGAGCAGCGTTACGGGGATAACGAGACCGGCGACGAGAGAAGTGCCCCAGTCTCGCAGAAAAAGCACGAGCACGATGGACGACAGCACGATTCCGAGAAGCACGGCATCGCGCACGCTGGAAATGGAATCGTGAACGATTGTCGATTGATCGTAGAAGGGCTCGAGGTGCACACCGCGAGGAAGCGTCGGCGCCAACTGTGCAATCAGGCCATGGACTTCATCCGCGACCTGCAGGGTGTTGCTATCCGGCTGGCGATTGACATTCAGGAGCACAGCGGGCTTTCCATTCGCGGTGACCATCGTGTAGACCGGCGCGAGCGACGGCGCGACGCCGGCAACGTCTCCGACGCGAATCGGAATTCCCGCCGGCGTGGTCTTCACGACGATTTGAGCGATTTCGCCGGCGGAGCGCACGCGGCCGCTCACCAGTCCTAGCACGAGATGGTGATCGCTTTCGATCAGGCCCGGCGAATCAATCAAATTTGTGCGGCGGATGGCTTCGAGAATGTCCGGCACGGTGACGCCAGAAGTGGGGAGCCTCGCGGGATCGGGCGTGACTTGAAATTCCGGCACGCGGCCGCCTTGTACCACAACGGTTGCGACGCCATCCAGGCGATTGAGGCGCGGTTTTATGTCGTAGGTGGCAATCTCCCAAAGTTTATTTGCAGGAACGGTGTCGGAAGTGAGGCTGTAGCCAATGATTGGAAATGCAGCGAAGGTAAGCCGGTGCGTATCTACTTTCGCGGTGGGCGGAAGTTCAGCTTGCAGCCGCGCGACGACGGCATCCACGCGCTGCAGCGTGAGTACCATGTCCACGTTCCAGTCGAAGAAAAGATCCACTTCGACGGAGCCGCGGCTGGTGATGGAGCGCACATCCTGCAATCCCGGAACACTATTGACTGCTTCTTCGATGGGGCGCGTCACGGTTACCAACATTTGATCGATGGGCGCGACACCGTTGTCCACGCCAATCACGACGCGCGGAAAATCCGTGCTGGGAAAAACAGAGACTGGAATCGTGAACGCCAGGTAAGCGCCGGCAAGAGCGAGGCCGATGATCAGAAATAATGTAGGCCGCGAGAAACGCTGGAACCACATGGCCCGCTTTTGTGCCTGGCTTTCCGGGCGCGTCGAATCGGAGGATGGCTCCATGCGGCTCTACTCCTTGTCCTTTTGCGAGCCGCTTGCTGGATTTGCGCCGGAATCCTTTGCGGGTGATGACTCCACTTTGATTTTCGTCTTGTCAGGAAGCGCGTAACCTCCGGAGGTGATGACGGAATCGCCTTCGTTCAGGCCGCTCGAGATCTGAACGAGATCTGAATTGCGGATTCCCGTTTGCACGGTGCGAAGTTCCGCGTGATTGTCCGCTGCGGCAATCGCGACGTATTCCGCGCCTTCGTCGTTCTTGTAGATCGCCGATGCCGGAATCACCAGCGCGTCTTTCGCGGAGCGCCCGGTGATATTGAGTTGCACGGTCATGCCCGGCTTCAAGGCTGGATCGGGCTTCGTGGCCTCCACCCACACTTCAATCGTGGTGCTGCCGGGATCAAGAGCAGGGCTTACCAAACTTACGCGGCCCTCGATGGGATCTTCGACACCGGGCAGATGGATGGCAGCTTGATTTCCTGTCGCAAGCACTGCGGCTTCGGATTGCGCGATGTGCGACTTGGCGATCAGCCGCGACGTATCCATGATTGTGAGCAGCGGCTGATTCGCGGTGGCAAGTTCGCCGGCGTATTGCGGCCGGTCGGTGACTACGCCATCCATGGGGCTACGAATTTCCGAATAGCTCAATTGCGCTGCGGCGCCTTGATATTTCCCGCGCGCGGCGCTGAGTTGGCCGGACGCCGATTTCAGCGTGTCTTTTTCACCGATGCTCTTCAAATCCGCGAGCTGCCGCTGCGCCGTTTCCGATTGGCTGCGCGCCTGCGCCAGGCTAACTTCGGCGGCATCGAGGTCGCGCCGTGGCAATGCGCCTTGCTGGAAGAGCTCTTTGCGGCTGTCGTACAGCTTCTGTTGCGCATCGAGCGCGACTTTTGCGGCGGAGGCATCGAGCTCCGCTTTTTGAATTTGCTGCGGGAGGCTGGCGCGCGTCGTGGTGGAATATCCCGCCTCAGCCTGCTCGAATTCGCCTTTGCTTTCTTCCTCGGCCGCCGACAAATCCTTATTTTCGAGAATGGCGAGCAGTTGGCCTTTGTGAACGCGAGCGCCACGCTGCACGAGAAATTCTTTTATGGGCGCGGTGATTTTGGGCATGACCACGGCTTGCTGCACTGGGAAAACGACGCCTTCCGCAGCTACGTTTTCCGCGATGGCGGCTTTGCGGACCGGAGTCACCTGCACCGATACCACCGGCTCTTGTTCCTTCTCTTGCCCGCCACAGCTCACACCAAGCGGAGCCAGGCCGAACGCAACGAACAGTAGCAGCACGGATAATTTTAGATTTCGAAACGCGGGAATTCTAATTTTCATGGCGTGGTCAAAACTCCCGTGAGAGTTTGCAGATTGGCGAGCGCCACGCGATAACGCACGGCGCCATCCTGATAGGCGGAATCCGCGAGCGTGGCGGTGGTTTGCGCGTCCACGACTTCCAGGACCGTGGCTTCGCCGTCCTTGTATCGCAGGGTGGTCAAGCGCAGGCTTTCCTTCGCAAGCTCTGCGGAACGGCCGAGACTTGCAAGCTCGGTGGCGGCCGTGTCTGCCTCGGCATAGAGCGATCGCAATTCGGCGAGCAATTTTCGCTGCGCCAGGGAGAGCTCACGTTTGGCTTGATCGTGACGCAGCTCGGCCTGCTTGACGCGGCTTTGCGTCGCTCCCCAATTCCAAATAGGAATATTCAGAGTGGCGATCGCGGATGAGCCGAGATTTTGAACGCCATTCGTTTGCGTGGCAAAGTGAGCCGCGTCGATGCCGTAGAAGTAGTCGAAATTCAGCGCGGGCAAGTATGCCGCGCGGGATGCAGCCACTTCATCGCCGGCTGCTTTCGCAGTCTGGAGCGCGGCGCGAATTTCGGGATTGTCTTGAGCAGCGCGCTGCTGCACTTCCGGCAATGTGGGAAGCGGGACGCTCGCGTGAAGATCGTCGGCCAGTTCGAAATTGTCGTTGAAGTCTTTGAAGATGAGGACCGCCAGATCCAATCGCGCATTTAGGGATGCGAGAGTGGCTTCTTGCAGTTGGCGGCGCCGGTCGTTCGCTTGCAATTCAGCCTTGATGACGTCTGAATGCGCGACTTCTCCGCCGTGCTCGAGATCCTGCGTGAGTTTGAAAAAGCGCTCGCCTTCATCAGCGGCTCTTTGCGCTGCATCCACTTTCTGCTGAGCCGCGGCGAGCGCGTAATAATTCTGGACGACGGTGACGACGAGACCTCGCGACGCGATTTCAGCGCGCGCCTTCGCGGCAGCGGCGGCGGCGGATGCACGGCGGAAATCGGCGACGCCGGCTAGATCGAGAGTCGCGTGCACGTTGCCCTGGCTGATGTATTCGTGAACGGCATTATTGGCGATGAAGCGAATGGGATTGCCGGGACCGTTGCCTTGCGAGTAGATCGCAGAATTGTTGTAGTTCACGCTGGGAAGCAAGGCATCGAGCGCCTGGTGCTTATCCTCGCGCGCCACGCCTGCGTCAGTGACGGCGGATTGATAATCGACACTATTGTGCCGAGCGCGGTCGAGAGCATCTTGCAGAGTGAGACGTATCGGAGCTGCAGCAGGTAAGGCAGCTTGGGGGGCGGCTTCGGTTTGCTGAGCGTTTGCGCGTCCTGTGATAAGGAGACTTGCAACCAGAAGGCTCACGGCCAAATGGCGGTAAAGATTCGAGAGGAAGCTCATAGATTCCCTTTTTCCGAGCACACGAATAGTTCGCGGCTCGGCAAGACAAACCTACCTATTTCAAGATAAACGCGAGATTAACGCGGCGGCAGGCTGGGGAGAAAAACGGAGAATGTGCTGCCTTTCTGATTGGATTGGGTCAATTCGAGGCGCCCGCCATGGGCTTCGGCGATCCACAAACTGATGGAAAGGCCCAGGCCCGCGCCGCCGCCGTCGCTTTCTGTGCGCGAGCGTACTTTATCTGCGCGGAAAAAGCGTTCGAAAATTCGCGGCTGCAATTCTTTGGGGATTCCGTGGCCGGTGTCGCGAACGGTGACGCGATATTCGCCGGTGTCCTCGCCGCAGGAGATTGAAACTTGGCCGCCTGCGGGCGTGTACTTGATGGCGTTGCCTAGGAGATTCAAGAGCATGCGGCGAAGCAAATTTTCGTCCGCGTGAATCGGCAATTCCTTGGAGACTTCGCTGGCGAGTTCAATTTGCTTTGCTGATGCCAGCGTTCTCACGCTGCGAGCACATTCGCCCACGAGTTCATCGAGATAAAAATCCGTGAGCGTCAGCGGGTGCTGTCCGGCATCGGCGCGAGCCAGCGTAAAAAGATCTTCGACGATGTGCTTCAGGCGCTTCGCTTCGCGGCTGAGAATATCCAGCGATTCCCGGTACTCTTCGGGCGAGCGCGTGGGCTTCGAAAGCGTCACGTCCGCTTCGCCGCATAGAATTGCGACGGGCGTGCGCAGTTCGTGAGATGCATCCGCAACAAAGCGCCGCTGGCGTTCAAAAGATTGATTGAGGCGATCCAGCAGGCCATTGAAGGATTGCGCCAGGTGGCCCAATTCATCTCTGGCGTTTCGCACCGCGAGGCGCTCATGAAGATTTTCGGCGCCAATGTGGCCGGCTTGGGTACTCATCGCTACCACCGGCGAGAGGCTTCTTCGTGCGAGAAAATATCCCCCGGCGCCGGCGAGAAGCAGTGCGAGAGGAATCACCAGCGCAAAAGTTTTCCTGAGGCTCTCGAGAAATTCTTCCTGGCTGTGCAGCGATTGCAGAACGATGAGCGTGCTATCTTTCCGTCTAATCGAAAAATGCCGCGTATAGCTGCGGTAGGAGCGGCTTGCGAGACGAACCGTGTTGAACGGCTGCGCTCCGGCAACGACTTGGCCCATCGCCTGGCGCAAGATTTCCGCAGAGAGATGCGACGATTCGTCTAGCGGCAAGCGGTCTTCGGACGACGCAACCAGATTTCCCTGCTCGTCCAGCACGACGAAAATTGTGTCGCGAAATCTGTGCTCCGAGATCGCCGCGGTGACTCCTTCGCTCAAATTATCTGCGCCGGCGGCCGCGGTCATTTCGGCGTTTACCGTGGCGAGAAACGAATCGGCAAGTTCCACAACGGAGATGTCCGTGCGGCGGATGGAATTCTGCCGTAGCACGAAGTAAGTGGCGATCGCCAGAATCACGAGAACGCAGGCCATCACGGCGGTGTACCACAGCGTCAGACGCGTGCGAACGGAATCAAGCATCGCCGCGGTTTCGCGCGCCCCCCGATTTTTGTTCAGCGGCCTCGCTGCTCGCGCCGAGCACGTAGCCGGCGCCGCGGCGCGTATGCAGCAGCGGGTTCGCGGAATCCGCGTCAATTTTCCGGCGCACGCGGTTTACGTACACTTCGATAAGGTTGGAAAACGGATCGAATTCTTCGTCCCACACATGCTCGGCAATTTCCGCGCGGCCCACGACGCGCCCCGCATTGCGCGCCAGAAATTCGATCAGGGCATATTCTTTGGCGGTCATGGGAATGGCGCGGCCGGCGCGCGAAACATTTTGGCCCACGGTGTCGACGATCAGATCCGCCACCACGATTTGCGCGGGGAGCAGCGCTCCTGTCCGCCGCAGCAGCGCGCGCAGCCGCGCCAGCAGTTCGCGAAATTCGAATGGCTTGGTCAGATAATCGTCGGCGCCGCGATCGAGGCCATTGATGCGGTCTTCGATGGCATCGCGAGCCGTCAACATCAGAATGGGCATCTTTTGGCCAGATTTTCTCAGCTGCCTGCAAACTTCGAAACCGTCCGGCGCGGGAATCATCACGTCAAGAATCGCCAAATCGTAAGCGTTGATGGCAGCCTGGTAGAGCGCTTCTTCGCCGGAGCGAGCCACGTCAACGGCGTAGGATTGTTCGCGCAATCCCTTGGCGATGAAATGCGCGATGCTCGAATCGTCTTCCACCAGCAACACCCGCATGCCTGCATGATAATGCCATTCCGAACCGATAAGAAACCTGCGGAATCCGCATCCAGACAATCGCAGTGGCAGGCACGTGAGACGCTCCCGAATTATTTTTTTATCCGACGCCGTCTCGGGCCTGAATGTTTAGTTGAACAGACGTTTGGTCACTTTCCAACGAGCGATGCAAGGCGCGCTCGATGTGCTGTGCAGATAGTTCTGGGCTTTCGAAGAATCGGAGATTTTCCCGCCGTCCTTTGGAATGGCAAGCTTCTCTGGCTCATTCCCGCAGCGGTGGATTATTCGGAGTCCGGAGACATCTGGCGCGCCTTCGCTGCCGGAACCGCCGCGATGCTCACTTGCATAGCGGTGTTTTTCGGAAAAACCACGTCGTGGCCGCGCGCAATAAAATGTGCGTACACCGACATTCCCGCGCCGTAAGCGCCCATCGTTGCGCCAAAGATGCGGGAGTGCACGCTGGCGCCCAAGACGATGCCGATGAGCTTGAAGCCTCCCGCACCGCCCGCGATGCGATTGCTCGTATTCCCTGCGGGATTTCCGCCCAACGCGTCTCGATCGCCGCCGAATGAAACAGCGGCAAGGCCCGCGGATACCGCGGTGAGCGCGTAACGGGATTTCGAGGACGTGGCCTCTGCGCCGCCCTCCGAATCAAGTTTCACGCCCTGCTGTTTTCCCGCTTGAATTCCTTCCAGGCTCGCGACAACTTTCTCGTGCACTCCGTCCGGCAGATCGACTTGGTGGAATACGATTCGCAGCCGTCCATTGCGGCTCATGTAACGCGCGCGAGCCGCCTGTACCACCGAGCCTTTCAAATGGCTTCCCTGTGGGAGAATCAAACGATCGCCGTCGAAGAGAGGTTGAGAGAGCACGGCATCCACTTCCGCGCCCGCCGGAGTGGTGGCGGAATCTAGCGGCGTTTCAAGAGTGGCGCGGACGAAACTCGTCTCGCGCAAGACGCCGATCGTCGACGCTTTCTCTGGCGGCAACCTCTCGCTGCCGAAATCGAGTGGTTCGTCGAGTTCCGCGAAATAGATGGTGCCCGCATCAATGTATTGCGGATGAATCGGAAGCCGCGCGAACGCATATCTTTCGAGCCGGCGTATCTTTCCGGGTTCCTTGATCTGCTTCATCGCATCGTCCCAGGCGGAGCGGGCTTGCGCTTTGGCCTGCCTCGCCTTTGCGGAAGCTTCGTCTTTCACAGACTTTTTCGACCTTTTGTCATCGGCCGTCACGAATTGAATGACTTGTCCGGAGCCGGGAGTCACGCTCGTGTGCACGGGAACGCGCCGGCCATCTGCGAGCGTGAGTTCGTCGAATGTCAGTTCCACTTTTCGCGTGGGAGAGAGATCCGTATCCATCGCCGCGGCGGTGCGGCGGCCCGCGGGCACCCGCTCGATCTTCGTGATGTGGCCGGTGATTTTGCTGCCGACGGGCACCACGAGTTTATCGAACGCATAGACTGGCTCGACGACCCGGCCCTGAACCGGCTGGCCAACTTTTCGAAGGCGGACTTCTCCGGCGAGCGCGACTTGAATCGCCGAGCCTTTCGGAACGGAGAGAGCGATTGAACTGCTTTGGGTGGACGATTGCGGAGCCGCGCGGTGACTGAGTTTCAGCGACAAAACCTGAGGGGATTTGAAAGCGATTGTTGAGGCACCAGAGTATTGCTGGGCGCGGGCCAGCGTGGCCACCAGTGCCATGAGAAACGTCAGGGCAATCGCGCGGGTGAAAATCATGTACGCCATGCGAATGGCGACGAATTGCAGCAGGCGTTGTTCGCCATGCGCGTTCATCCGACAAACTCCGCCGGATTGCGGGCGGCTGTAGCGATCGCGTCGAGAAACTTCGCGGCGCGCGCGCCATCCACCACGCGATGATCGCACGAAAGCGTGAATGTGGCCATTGGCCGGATCGCGGGCCGTCCGTCAATGGCTACTACGCGATCGGCGATGCGTCCTACGGCGAGAATGGCGGCTTGGGAAGGGCTGATGATCGCAGTAAATGCGTCCACGCCATACATCCCGAGATTGCTGATCGTAAATGTGGCACCGGCGATATCCGCAGGTCGCAATCGTCCGCCGCGGGCGCGCTGCGATAAGGCGTTTCGCTGAGTAGCGATTTCCCCGAGGGTTGATTTATTGGCGTTGCGAATGACGGCCGCCACAACGCCTTCTTCCACCGCGATCGCGACGCCGATATTGATCTCGGAATAGTCGAGAATCGAATTTCCGGTCCATCGCGAGTTGAGTCTGGGATGTTGCGCGAGGACGCGGGCCACGAGCGCGATCAGTAGATCTGTATGTGTCGGCCTGACTCCGTGGGCTTTCTCGATTTCGGGCGCGATTCGCTCGCGAAATTCATTCAAAGCGCCGGCGTCGATTTCGCGCGCAACGAAGAAATGCGGAATGCTCGTCCAGCTCTGCGTGGTCCGTTCGGCCATCAAACGCGCCACGGAACTTAGTGCGGCACCGCCTGATTCTGCTTCCGCGGCCGAATCCACAGTGGTCAATGCCTCTGCAGCTGCAAGAATGTCCGACGCCAGAATCTCTCCGCCAGTTCCTGAACCGCGCAAATGCTGGAGATTTACTTCGCGCTCTTGCGCAAGGCGCCGGGCTTTCGGGGAGATTTTCACCGGCCCGGGCGATTTTGGATCTGCGTTCTTTGCCGGCGAAGCAAGCGTTACCGGTCGGGTGCTCGCCCGCCCGGAAGCAGGTGAACTTGCGGGCGAAGCTGGCGCACTTTCGCCTGGCTGAAGAAGCCAGGCAATCGTCACTCCGACGGGCACAGTATCGCCCGGCTTCGCGCTGATCGCGGAGAGAATTCTGTCGCCCGGCGATTCAATCTCGACCACCGCTTTATCCGTTTCAATCTCTAGCAGCGGCTCGCCTTTGGCCACACTCTCGCCTTCATTTTTCCGCCAGGCAACGAGCTTGCCGGTTTCCTGCGCCAATTCGAGAGCGGGCATCACGATGCTGATCGCCATGATGTGTGAAGAGCTGGGGAGAAATCAGTCGCCGATTTTGACGCGCTCCGTCCGCGCGCCCGCCTCAACGGCCTTGACGTAACGCTCGGCGGGAGGAGCGTCGTTATCACGCACCGTGGCCAGCGGCCCGTTTACCGTGACGTAGTGCGAGCCGGCCACGAGCGACTCTTCCGCCGGAAATCGGGTGATGATTTCATGGCCAGTTTCGGTCACTACAATTTCTTCTTCGATGCGCGCGGCGCTCCAGCCATCGGTGGACGGCCAGAAAGTTTCCAGCGCAAAAACCATTCCCGGCTTGATTTCGCAGGGATGATCGAAAGACACCAGGCGGCTAATCACTGGTTTTTCCCAGATCGCCAGTCCGATGCCGTGTCCGTATTGCAGCGCGAAGCAGGATTCTTCGTCGGGGAAGCCAAACTCCTGCGCCTTCGGCCACACTGCCGCGATGTCCGCCGTAGTGCGTCCGGGCCGCACCAGCGAAATCGCGGCATCCAGATATGCGCGGCAGCGTTTGTAAGCATCCACCATCGCGTGCGAGGCATAGCCGACGGTGAAGCAACGGTAGTAGCAGGTGCGATAGCCCATGTAGGAATGAAGAATGTCGTAATACACTGGATCGCCCGGGCGCAACACGCGATCCGAAAACACATGCGGATGCGGATTGCAGCGCTCGCCGGAAATCGCGTTCACTGCCTCGACATATTCGGAGCCGAGATCGTAGAGCACTTTGCTCACGAGCCCGACCGCCTGGTTCTCGCGCATTCCGGGCTTCATCGCGCGGTAAAGCTCGTCGTAAGCCGCATCCACCATCATCGCGGACATATTCAGCAGCGAGATTTCGTCCTGAGTTTTGATCACCCGCGCTTCGGATATCAGCGCTTGCCCATCAATCAAGTTGATGCCTTCTCGCCGCAAGGCGAGCACGGGAGGCTCGATGATGTCCACGCCGAGCGGTTCCTTCAGCAGCCCGCGCTGCTCGAGCTCGATGCGAATCTTTCGCGCTACATCTTCGGCGCGGCCCATTTCCGGCGTCATCGAACCGCGCAGCATTGAGATTCCCGCGCGCGAGCGATCGCCTAACCATGGACAATGCAATTGGTGATGCCGCGCGGCGGATCCAAAATCCCACAAGATCGGTTCGTCATTTTGCGGCAGAAGAGTGAAGCGGTTGGCTTTGTCCTGCGCCCAGGTGCCGATGTGCGTGGCGGTGAGATAGCGCACATTGTTCATATCGAAGCACAGCAGCGCGCCCATTTCAGATTTCGCCAGTAAATCTTTGGCGCGTTTCAGGCGTTCGCGGCGCAGGCGATCGAAATCCACCCGCTGCTCCCAATCCACCGCGATTGTTCCGGAAGTCGGCAGCGCCATAGCGTGCCTCCCGTGTGAATTGCTCAAGCCCGTCCGCAGAGCTCTCGCGCTGCGGCGAACACTGCGTGCTCGTTCGGCACCGTGGCGTCTTCGAGCGGCGGCAAAAACGGAATCGGAACGTGCATCGCACCGATTCGCCGCACGGGCCCGTCCAGATTGTAAAAAGCGCCCTCGGCGATCACCGCGGCGATTTCCGCGGTCACTCCGTGACGCGCGTAGCCTTCATCCACCACAATTGCCCGCGAAGTTTTCTTCGCCGATTCGACGATTGTGTGCTCGTCGAGCGGCCAGGTGGTTCGCGGATCGATTACTTCCGCGCTCACGCCGATTTCCTCGAGCATTTCCGCCGCCTGCAGGGCGACTTGCACCATGCTGCTGGTGGCGACAATCGTCACGTCGCTGCCCTCGCGCTTCACGTCCGCCACGCCCATGGGAATCGTGTATTCCTCGACGGGCACCGGGCCTTTCATCTTGTACATCATTTTGTCTTCGAAGAAGATCACCGAGTTTTCGTCGCGGATGGCCGACTTTAAAAGTCCCTTGGCGTCGTAGGGCGTCGAAGGAAGCACCACTTTCAATCCGGGTACGTGGCTGAACCAGGCATGCAGCGATTGCGAATGTTGCGCTGCCGACCGGCGTGCGGCACCAAGCGTCGTACGCATCACCATCGGCACTTTCCATTTTCCGCCGGACATGTAATGCACTTTGGCTGCTTGATTGGCCATCTGGTCCATCGTCAGCGTCACGAAATCGCCGAACATGATGTCCACCACGGGTCGCATCCCCGTCATCGCCGCGCCCACCGCCACGCCCGTAAATCCTGCTTCCGATATCGGCGTATCTACCACGCGCTCACTGCCAAATTCCTCGACCAGGCCGGACAGCACTTTGAACGGCGTTCCGGCTTCGGCAACGTCCTCGCCCAAAATGTAGACGCGCTTGTCCCGGCGCATTTCCTCGGCGAGGGCTTCGCGCACTGCTTCGGCAAAAGTAATCTCGCGTTGCGCAACTTCAGGCATAAACGTCTGGCCTCTTCCGCCGCCGGATACGAAGCAGCAATCGCAAATTCCACGGCCGCTTTCATTTCGGATTCGATTTCTCCGCGGAGTTCCGCCAAGGAGGCGTCATCGGCGAGCCCCTGTTGCTTCATCCAGGCGGCCAGCAGCTTGATTGGGTCACGCTCATTCGCCCAATTTTGCTCTTCCTGCTTCGAACGGTAATATTCGCGATTGATGTCTCCCACGTGGTGACCGCCGTAGCGATAAGTATTGCAGACCAAGAATGAGGGTCCGCCTCCGTCGCGCGCGCGTGCAATCACGCGAGTCGCCACGTCGTAAACGGCGCGCACATCCTGGCCATCCACGCTCGCGGAGTTAATTCCGAATGCCGCCGCGCGCGCCCCGATGTCTCCCGCAGTCGTTTCCGAGAAATGCGTGTACTCGGTGTAAAGATTGTTCTCGCAAATGTAAATTACCGGCAACTTCCAAAGCTGCGCGAGATTCATTACTTCATACAATACGCCCTGGCCCAGCGCGCCTTCGCCAAAAAAGCAAACGGCCACCTGGCCGGTGCGCATGCGCTGCGAAGAAAATGCCGCGCCGGTGGCGATGCCCGCGCTACCTGCCACGATCGCGTTCGCGCCCAAATTTCCCGTCGCGGGATCAGCAATATGCATCGAACCGCCTTTGCCTTTGCAATATCCCGCTTCCTTGCCAAGCAACTCCGCGAACATCAGATCCGCCGACGCGCCTTTCGCCAGGCAATGCCCGTGGCCGCGATGCGTGCTGGTGATGTAATCGTCTGGGCGCAGCGCTTCGCAAATTCCCACGGCCACGGCCTCTTCGCCCGAATATAAATGCGCCAGGCCGGGCATCAGCGCGCGTTTATAAAGCTCGCTCACCTGTTCTTCGAACAGACGAATCGCGAGCATCTGGCGGTAAACGCGCAGCCATAGCTGTGCCGCGGCTTCCGGATGTCCGGCAGGCTGCTTTGCGGCGGTGGTCATTCAGGCACTCCGGACATTTGCCGAAGTACGTCGAACATCACCGCGAAGTCTTTTTTCGCCAGGCCTATGCCCCGCGCCGCGGTTAAGAATTCATTCGCAAGCGCGGTTGACGGCAGCGGCACGTTCAGCTGCCGCCCCATTTCGAGGGCCAGGAGCATGTCTTTTTGCATTATGTTGACGTCGAACCAAGCTTCCTCCGGTTTCCGTCGAAATCGGCTATGTTGGCGATCACGGTTCGAATCTCGTCGGCATTCGCGATATCAATCAGCCCGCCGTCGGCGCAGGATGGACTCTCGCGGCCATCGCCGCAGGCGCTCCCGAACCCGACGCGGAACAAGCCGCTCGGCCCTTCAATCCGAAGTTCCCCTTTCTCGCTTCCATCTATCAAATGGGCAACATCTACAAGTCGAATTACAACGGCCTGCAAACCACGATCACCGCGCGGAATTATCACGGAGTGACATTCGTCGCGGGCTACACCTACGCGCACGCCCTCGATGATGTGGGCGCCAACTGGGATTTCGGGCAGGGCCTCGGACTTCCGCAGGACAGCGCGCACCCGTTGCACGAATACGCCAGCAGCGATTTCGATATTCGCCACCGCCTCACCTTTTCCGGCACATATGTTGTCCCGGGCAAGAAATCATTCGCGCAGCTTCTGGAAGGATGGCAACTCAACACGATCGTCACCCTCAACGGCGCGCAGCCCTGGGGTCCCACGGATGCCGGCACGGACGTGAGCGGCACAGGTGATTCGCGTATTGCCAATACCGGCATCGAGCGCTGGGATTTCTTCGGCAATACTGGCGATTTCAAGTCCGGCCCCGATCCCTTTCCATTCTTCGCGCCGGGACCGCTCTCCAGTTTTCCGAGCGCCTGCCAGAATGCGGCGAGCACTGCCGCGCTGCAGACTTCGATGATGCTGTTTGGCTGCTACATGAAAGGGAGCTCGGTGATGATTCCGCCGGCCATCGGAACTTTCGGCACCATGGGCCACAATATTTTCCGCGACTCGGGCTTCAAGAATTGGGATTTCTCCGTGGCCAAAACCTGGAAATTCGGCGAACGCTTCAGCGCGCAGTTTCGCGCCGAGTTCTTCAATATTCTCAATCATCCCAACTTCGCCAATCCCTTCGGCGGGCAGAATGGATTCGGAACCGGCGGATTCAACGATCCCTCGGTCCCCGGCGCGTTCGGCTGCGGCTGCGCCACTCCGGACAAAGCCGCCGCGAATCCGGTGATCGGCTCGGGTGGGCCGCGCGCAACTCAGTTTGGCCTGAAGCTGGCCTTCTAGATCGATAGCCAAGATGCTTAGATGTGGCCTCTTACTTACTCTCTGCGCCATGGGAACTCTTGTCGTGAGTTCCGCTTACGCCCAGCAACGCCCTGAACGCACTCTGGACGAAATAAAATCGGAAGCCCTGACGCGGGCTGAAAATGGGATGTATCCCGTGATCGGCCTAGATCCCGCCGATTTGCGCGAGGCCTTCGCGAAAATAAAAACGCGCGATAAAGACGAATGGGCTGCCGCTTTCATCTCGGTCGCCGATCGCTACATGGCCGAAGGGCGATCGCTAGAGAAATCCGATACCGCAAAAGCCAATGCTGATTTCGTGCGCGCTTGGCGTCTGTACTCTTTCGGCCGTTGGCCCGTTCCGTCGTCTCCTGGAAAGCAGCGCGCCTACGCCAAGGCTCTTGAAGCTTTTCGTGCGCTTGCGAAATTCTGGGATCCTCCGATGGAAATCGTGCACATTCCGTTCGAACATTCAGAAATCATCGGATATCTGCGTCTGCCGAAAAATGCGAGCGGGCCTGTGCCGCTCGTGATCGCCGTCAACGGTCTCGATAGCCGCAAGGAAGACCTTTCGGAAAGCTTCAGCGCGATTCTCCCATTCGGCATCGGTTTTCTCGCCGTGGACGGCCCGGGCACGGGCGAGGCTCCCATCAAAGTAAGCGAAAACGCGGATCGCATGCTCTCGCGCGTAATTGACTATGTGCAGACCAGGCCCGAGATCGACAAAACGAAGCTGGCATTTCACGGCGTCAGTTGGGGCGCCTATTGGAGCGTCAAGCTGGGCATCGTCGAGCGCGCCCGGTTGAAAGCTGTCAGCGCGCAATCGCCGCCGGTTCACGAATTCTTCCAGAAAGATTTTCTGCTGAATTCTTCGCTCGGCAATCGCGAATATCTGTTCGATCAGGTGCCTGCGCTGATGTCCATCTTCGATGGAGTCAATTCGATCGAAGAGCTCGAGCAGATTTTTCCGAAAATGTCGCTGAAGACGCAGGGATTGCTCGATCAGCCGGCCACACCGATGCACATTCTTGCGGGAGTAAAAGACACGCAAGTTCCCATCGCCGACATCTATTTGCTGCTGAATAGCGGCGACGTTCCGAAGGACGCCTGGATCAATCCCAAAGGCGGGCACCTCGGACGCCAGATGAAAGTGTGGCCCGATCCCGTTATTTTCAACCAAGTCATCATTCCGTGGCTGGTGAACGCCTTGAGCCCGCAAGTCCCGGCTAATCACTAACTTAAAAGTTTCGCCGTCACCTGCACTCAAATCCTGACTTTTCTGGAGAAATCTCGCCGTCCAATTGGTGGGACAGCGATCTGGGTTTTTGCCGCAACTCCTTCAGTTTTCTTCCTTTTTGGCCTTTTCTCTTCCGCGCGATTTGCGTCCAGCTGACTTTAGAGACGGGCGTCACTTATCGCGGTGATGTGCGTCACCGCTATTCACGCGGGCTTGCGATTTAATGAAGGCATGGGAGGTGACACATGGCCACTGTAGCGATGAGAGTATTCAGCCCGGTTCAACTAAAGAACATTTTGGTTTGCACGGATTTCTCGCCGGCATCGGCGGAGGCGATTCCATATGCCGCGGAACTCGCTAAGGCCTATGAAGCGAAGCTTCATTTGTTGAACGTAAGAGCGGCGAGCGCATATCTTGAACCGCCGTCGGAAGGATGGGCCAGGCTGGCGGAGGAATCGGAAGCCATCGCGCGTGACGCTGCGGAAAAGCTGCTGGCGCCGTATGCCGGCGTGAAGAGCGACGTGACAATCGCGGAAGGCGAGATTTGGCCGGCGATCGCAGAGCAACTGGAGAAGAATGGCATCGATCTCATCGTGCTGGGAACCAAGGGACGCACAGGATTAGGAAAGCTGCTGATGGGCTCGGTGGCGGAGGAAATTTTCCGGAAGGCTCCGTGCGCCGTGATTACCGTGGGCCCGCATGCGACGCAGGAGCCGAAAGTCGCGGGAGAGATGTCCAACATTCTATTCGCCACGGATTTCAGTGCGGCGTCATTGTCGGCGGCGCCAATGGCGATGTCTTTGGCGCAAGAACATGAAGCGCGGTTGACGCTACTGCACGTGATCGCCGACGAAAAGACGGGCGAGTTCGTTGTACCGGCGAATTTGACGGGCGCATCGAAGAGGCTGTTGCAGAATCTGATCCCGCCAAAGGGAGAGTTGTGGTGCGAGCCGCACTGCCTGGTGGAGCAGGGAGAGGCGGCAGAGAAGATTCTGGATGTGGCCGGACGGACGCGGGCCGATTTGATCATTCTGGGAGTGAAGCGGCCGAAGTTGATTGAGGGAGCGGCGACACATCTATCCAATGCGACGGCGCATAAGATCGTGTCGAATGCGCGATGCCCAGTTCTGACAGTGCGTGGTTGATGAAATCGCTTGAAAGGCGAGCGCGGTTATGTCGAGCGAGAGAAACGCGCATGAAGGAAGGCAGGCCGGGCAGAAGAAGTAAGAAGTGAGTGCGGTAGAAGTAGAAAGTGAGTGCAGTAGAAATAAGCACAGTGCGCCGAAAGCGAGAGGAAGTAAGTTGCTCTCGCTTTCGGCGTTTTTGTTGGCACAGGAGCGATGGCGCTATTCGTAGCGCAGAGCTTGCGTTGGGGCGATGCGAGAGGCTTTGCGGGCTGGGATGTAGGCTGCGAGTAGCGTGACGGCGAATAGTGATGGGACAACCACGGCGTACGCGACGATGTCTATACCGCCGGCGTTGAAAAGCATGGCGTTCATCAGGCGCTCGACGGCGAAGCCTAGCGCGAGGCCGATCGCGGTCCCTGTTGCGACGAGCACCAGGCCTTTACCCATCACGAGGCGGAGGACGTCGGACTGGCCCGCGCCGATGGCCATGCGAATGGCGATTTCGCGGGTGCGGCGGCTGACGTTGTAAGCGACCACGCCATACAATCCCGCGAGAGTCAGCACCAGGCCGACTGCGCCCATCATGCCTACCAACTTCATAGCGATTCCGGGGCCTTCGATGGCTTGATTGCGGTAATAATCCGCGTAAGAGCGCGTGGCGAGCATGGGGATATTTGAATTGAGAGTGCGGACGACATTTTGCACCGGCTGGACGAGCTGCAGCGGATTGCCGGCGGAGCGCAGCATGAGCGTCATGCGCGCGATGGGATGCTGGGCGAGCGGCAGATAGATGAAATCCATGGGCTTCTCGAAAGTGGCTTCGTACCTGATGGTTTCGGCGACGCCGATGATTTCAACCGGCGTGCCGTCGGCGCTCTCGAGGCGGATGCGCTTGCCTACAGCGTCCGAGTTGGGCCAGAAGTGCCTGGCGAATTGCTCGTTTACGATGGCCACGCGCGCGGAATCGGCGGTATCGGTAGGCAAGAAGGCGCGGCCGCGCAGAATTGGGATACCTAAAGTCTCGAAATAGCCTTCATCAACGGTGTCCATCGTGGAGGTGAAATTCTCGCGATCGCGCGGCATTTGAAAGCCATCAGGGACGAAAGCGAGGCCGTCGTAGTTGTCGGTTCCCAGCGGAATATTCTGCGTGAGCGATTCGCCGACGACTCCGGGGGCTTGGCGAACGCGCTCGGCGAGGAGTTTGTAGAATTGCTGCGTTTGCGCGGAGGTGTATTGGACAAGGCGCGGATCGAAGCTGGTCATCAGGAGATGATCTTTTACGAAGCCGGTGCCCTCTTGGACGCTGTGCTGGAATCCGCGGACCATCAGAAACGCCGCGGAGAGGAGCATCAGCGAGCCAGAGACTTGCGCGACGACGAGCACGTTGCGGCCCCAGAGGCGTTTGCGGCCGGGGATCTCGACGTCGGCGGACTTGAGGCCGTTGACGAGATCTACGCGGGTGCTTTGCAGCGCGGGGACTAGGCCGCAAGCGAGCGCGCTCAGAATGGAGAGCAGCAGCGTGGCGATCAGGACGCGCGTGTCCATTTGAAATGGAATGGTGCTGGGAAGATCGGTCATGAAGATGACGTTTTGATAGGAATGAAACCATTCGATGAAGGCGTATCCGACGGCGATTCCGGCCAAGCCGCCAAGCAGCGACAGAAGCAAACTTTCGGTGAGCAACAGGCGGATCAGGCGGAAACGGCCGGCGCCGAGGGCGAGACGAACGGCGACTTCGCGCGTGCGTGCGCGAGCGCGGCTGAGCAGCAGGCCGGCCACGTTGGTGCAGGCGACGAGTAGAACGGCGAGCGAGAGAACCACGAAGATGACGATGAATTTCCAATTCGTGTCGTCGGCGCGAGTATGCATTTCGAACTGGGTGTGAACCGCGGCGCCGCGGCCGTGATTGGATTTGGGATATTCGCTTTCGAAATTTTTGGCGAGGACTGCCAGCTCATTCTGCGCTTGCTGGAGCGTGACGCCGGGCCTCAGGAGCGCTTTGATATTGACCTCGCGATCGTCGCGATCCTCGAAGAAATTTTTCTGGCGATCGGTGGAGAATACGGGCGCCATCGCGAGGGGCATGTAGAAATCGGGATGATCGAAGATCAGCAGTCCCGCGAAAGATTCCGGAGCCACGCCGATTACGGTGAAATCGACACCGTTCAGGCGCACGTGCTTACCGACGATGGAGGGATCGCTCGAGAACTGCAAGCGCCAAAATTGCGGCGCGAGCACGACGACGGGATCGCGGCCGGGGACTTGATCTTCCTCTTCGCGGAATCCGCGGCCGAGACGCGGCTCGACGCCGAGCGCGCGGAAATAATTTCCGGAGACCATCATGCCGCCCCGGACGCGCGGCGGGACCGAAGGATCGGGGCTGAAGCCGACCGCTTCCATTTCGGCGAAGGCGATTACGCCGTCGTAGCTTTTTGTTTTGTCGCGGATGTCGAGAAATTCGCGATAGGAGAAATTTTCGAAGCTGCTATCGTGCGTGGTGCCGACGAGAGTGACTACGCGGCTCGGATGCGGCACGGGATACGGGCGGAAAATGAGCGCGTCCGCCATGCTGAAAGTGGCCGACACCATTCCGATGCCTAGAGCGAGCGTGAGGACGATGAACAGGGTGAGGCCGGAAGTGCGGCGCAGGCTGCGGATGGCATAGCGAACGTCGTCGAAGAAATCCGTGAGCCAGTAAATGCCGCGCAATTCGCGCATTTCTACTTTGCGCTGCTCGAGGCCGCCCATGGCGCGCATGGCTGCGTCGCGCGCCGCTTTCGGCGAAAGACCGTAGGCGATTCCTTCTTCGATTTTGTGTTCGAGGTGGAATTGGAGTTCTTCGTTGAGCTCCTGCTCGACGTGGCGGGTACGGAAAAGCGAGCGCAGGCGAAGCGGGATGGTGTAGAGCCAATGTTGAGGGCGCATGAGAGCTCCTTGCCAGCGCATCGGGCGCTTAGGCCTCTTCGAGACGGATGACTTGAGAAATTGCCGAGGAGAGCCGCTGCCAATTCGCGGCTTCCGATTCGAGCTGCTTTTTGCCAAGACGCGTGAGCGAATAAAATTTCGCGCGGCGATTATTTTCGGTTTGCTTCCATTCAGCGGTGATCCAGCCTTCCTGCTCGAGCTTGTGCAACGCGGGATACAGTGAGCCTTCGCTGACCTGCAGGACGTCTCCGGAAATGGATTTAAGGCGCAGGCTGATGGCCCAGCCGTTCATGGGCTCGAGAGCGAGCATTTTCAGGAGGAGGAGATCGAGAGTGCCTTGGAGGAGGTCGGTTGGTTTGCTCATATCGGTATCCTAGGGGAGGATACACGGGCTTCTCTCGGTAAGCAAGGGGAAAATTTGAGTGGCTATTATTATTGCGGCTGAACTTCGCGGAGGCGGCGTTCCAGGTAGCGGCGCTCGGATTCGTTTGTTGCCAGAGCCAGGGCGCGGCGGTAGCTTTTTGCGGCGGCTTCGGGGCGACCTTGGCGGCGGAGCAGGTCGGCGCGGGCGGCGTGTAAGAGGTGATAGTCGTCCAGGCTGTCGGTCGTCGCAAGCGCGTCGATCAGCTCGAGCGCGGGGGCTGGGCCATCCACCATGGCGACTGCAACGGCGCGATTGAGGGCTATGATCGGGGACGGCTGAGCGCGAGCCAGGACGTCGTAGAGGCGGAGAATTTCTCGCCAGTCCGTGTCCTGGGAACGGGTGGCGCGGCAGTGGACGGCGGCGATGGCGGCTTGCAGAGCGTAGGGTCCGGGGCTGGCGCGAAGGGCTTCTTTGACCAGGGGCAGGGCTTCGTTGATTTGCGCGTGATTCCAGACGGTGCGATCTTGCTCTTCTAATACAACCATGTCTCCGGCGGCATCGACGCGGGCATCGCGCCTGGCGTCATGGAGCAGCATCATCGCTAACAATGCGGTGGCTTCGGATGGCGGCTTGGGGGCCATCAGAGTGCGCACCAGGCGCGCGAGGCGAATCGCTTCGGCGCAGAGATCGGTGCGCAGGAGCGGAGCGCCGCGCGTGGCTACGTAGCCTTCGTTGAAGACCAAATAAATTACCGTTAGCACGGCGTCGAGGCGCTCGGGCATGTCGCTGGTGCCGGGGATTACAAACGGAATGCCGGCGTCGCGAATCTTATGCTTGGCGCGGACGAGACGCTGGGCCATGGTCGCGGAGGAGACGAGGAAAGCGCGGGCGATTTCATCGGTTTCGAGGCCGCAGAGAGTGCGCAGCGTGAGACCTACTTGCGCATCCGGTGCGATGGCGGGATGGCAGCAGGTGAAAATGAGACGCAAACGATCGTCGGGAATTTCAGTGGAGTCGTAATCGGGCTCTTCGGCGGTGGGGATTGCGCCTTCGGCTACCTGCGATTCCATTTTTTCTTCGAAAAGCTTTTGACGCCGGATGCGATCGATGGCTTTGTGGCGGGCGGTCTGAATAATCCAGGCGCGCGGGAATTCGGGGACACCCGACTCGGGCCATTTATGGATGGCAGCGGTGAAGGCTTCCTGCGCGGATTCCTCGGCGAGGTCGAAATCGCCGAGTAGTCCGATGAGCGCGGCAACAATGCGGCCCCAATCGGAGCGATAGACGGCCTCGACGGCTGCGGCGGCGTCAACTGGCATGGCTGGATGATTGTACGGTTGTTCGCGCGAGCGTGTCGATTCGGGCGCGAGCTATTCGATTTACTTTCGGCTGAATACTTTGGGCCGGAATTGACGCTGAAATTGCGGGAGAATGAGAAGCGCTTGCGGGCGCAGGGGTTCGGGCGAGGAAACGGTAAAAAGACCCTTCCTTGGTCAGGGCAAGCCGGGCCCTGCGGAAAGAAAGAGCGACGGCGCTGCGACGTATTTTTTTCGGGCGGATGTCGATTTTGCGCTGCGGCGTTCGACTAACCAGTGGAGGCGTGCTGATGAGATACATGCTATTGATTTATGGAGACGAGCAAGCATGGACGGATGCGGAGCGGAAGGCGTGTTATGCGGAATCGACGCAATTGGCGCACACGCTGAAATCGGAGGGGCGGTTCCTGGCGACGACGCCGTTGCAATCGGTGACTACGGCGACGAGCGTGCGCGTGCGCGAGGGGAAAAGGCTGGTGACGGACGGGCCGTTTGCGGAGACGCGTGAGCAGCTGGGCGGATTTTATATGGTGGAAGCGAGGAATCTCGATGAGGCCATCGAGATTGCGGGGCGAATTCCGGGTGCGCGCAAAGGCACGGTGGAGATTCGTCCGGTGGTGGAAATCGCGGGGTTGCCGACCGCGTGAGGGCATGGGACGGGGATTTGTTCGCGTGATGCGCGGGTGCGCGCCCTGATTCTCGTGCGAAAATAGAAGAGGAGGATGCGATGAGCAAGGTGAGAGTGCTGGTGGGCACGCGCAAGGGCGCGTTCATTTTGACTTCGGACGGAAAGCGCGAGCGCTGGGACGTGGAAGGGCCGCATTTCGCGGGGTGGGAAATGTATCACCTGAAAGGATCGCCGGCTGATCCCAGTCGAATTTATGCGTCGCAGTCGAGCGGTTGGTTCGGGCAATTGATTCAGCGCTCGAGCGACGGCGGGAAAACGTGGGAGCCGGTGGGCAACAAGTTTGTGTATGAAGGAGTGCCCGGCACGCATCAATGGTATGACGGCACGGCGCATCCCTGGGAATTCAAGCGCGTGTGGCATCTGGAGCCATCGCTTAAGGATCCCGATACGGTTTATGCGGGAATTGAGGACGCGGCGATTTTTCGCACGACGGATGGGGCTCAGATCGTGGCAGGAACTTCCCGGGCTGCGCGAACACGGCACGGGCCCGAAATGGCAGCCCGGCGCGGGCGGGATGTGTTTGCACACGATCATTCTCGATCCGCAGCAATCCGAATCGAATTTATATCGCCATTTCGGCGGCGGGCGCATTCCGCACTGATGACGGCGGCAAGACCTGGAAGCCGATCAACAAAGGGCTCTACTCGCAATATATTCCAGAGCCGACCGCGGAAGTGGGCCATTGCGTTCATCACGTGGCGATGCACGCGTCGAGGCCCGGCGTGCTTTTCATGCAGAAGCATTGGGACGTGATGCGCAGCGACGACGCCGGGGATTCCTGGCGCGAAGTCAGCGGGAACCTGCCCACCGATTTCGGATTCGTGATTGATGTTCACGCGCATGAGCCGGAAACGATTTACGTGGTGCCGATCAAGAGCGATTCGGAACATTTTCCGCCGGATGGGCAAGCTGCGCGTTTACCGCAGCCGCACCGGCGGGAATGAGTGGGAGGCGTTGACGAAGGGCTTGCCGCAGAGCAATTGCTACGTGAACGTGCTGCGCGACGCGATGTCCATCGATTCGCTCGATAAATGCGGCGTTTATTTCGGGACGACCGGCGGGCAGGTGTACGCGTCGGCGGATGCGGGCGATTCGTGGTCGCCGATCGTGCGCGATTTGCCGGCGGTGCTCTCGGTGGAAGTGCAGACACTGCCATGATTCGTGTGGTGCTGCCGGCGCACTTACGGACGCTGGCGCGAGTGGAAGGTGATTTAGAGCTGGAGGTTGCGGCGCCGGTCACGCAGCGGTCGGTGCTGGATGCGCTGGAAGCGCGCTTCCCGATCTTGCGCGGAACGATTCGCGATCAATCGACCAAGGAACGCCGGGCTTTCCTGCGATTTTTCGCTTGCGAGGAAGATTGGACGCACGAATCGCCGGATGCGCCGCTGCCGGATGAGATTGCATCGGGGAAAGAGCCGTTCTACATCATCGGAGCGATAGCGGGCGGCTAGAGATTTCGTGTGAAGCGGATGAGCTGGGGAATTTGTGTCAGAAATTAATTGAAATGAAATTCGACGGTTTCGGTGGTCTCGCGGGCAGAGGGCTCGTACTTCCAGTTTTTGAGCGCGTCCATGGCCGCGCGAACGAGTAGGGGGCTGCCACCGAGAACTTTCGTGTTGCGGACTGCTCCGTCGGCCGCGACGGTGACCTCGATTTTGACTTTGCCGTTGACGTGCATCTCACGCGCCAGCGGCGGGTAGGCTGGATCGACGCGAGATCTCACCGGCCGCTTGCCGGCTTCTTCCGCGGAGCCGTTCTGAGCCGAAGCGGTGGATGCGAAAGCCAGGATTGCGACCAGCGCGAAGATCGAAAAACACGCGCGAAACTTCATGCCCTGCTCCCTACGCGTACCTGTGGACTCGTACCCCAGTGTGTAAGGTGCACGAGGTGTGCCAGTTCGGAGCGAAATTGACGTGAAACGGCATGTTCGCGTAAGTCTTTGTGGCGTAGCCGTTTATCGGGATGCGGGTAGTACTAATCGGCTCTGAATTCGAGGCTTAGTACGGGAGCGGCCGCGGATTGTTACAAATCTTGTCGGCGCGATTGGACGCAGAATGTCATGCCGGCTGCCGCGCGGCGGGATGGCTGTGGGAGCTGGCTGACCCGGCTCGAGTTCGGCGCGGGACACCGAGACGGCGGTTCGATCGCGCTCACAATCGGCGCCACGGGCCGTCGAAGAAGTGGTATTCGTTCGCTTGGAGTTCGCCCACACCTGTCATACTATAAAGGTCTTACCGCAGGAGACCGCACAGCCGATGAATCCGGTTGGGGGAAAAAGCGCAGTGGGTACGTGTGAATACAATCGTTCGGGGCGGCTGATACGCTTTTGGGGAAGGGTGTCGCTCGCCATGGTGGCGATGGGCGGGGGGCTGCTGTTCGCCGGTTGTGGAGCGAAGAATCCGTCGGCGAATCAGACAGCTGCGGCGGTGGGGGTGAAAACGATCGTCGCGCAGAACGTGAACATTCCGCAGACGACCGAATATCTTGCGAGTTTGAAATCGCGGCACTCGACGACTGTCAATCCGCAGGTGGAAGGGCAGATCACCAAGATTTTTGTGAAGTCGGGCGATCGCGTTCCCGCCGGAAAGCCGCTGATTCAGATTGATCCGTTGAAGCAGGAAGCCACCGTGGGCAGCCAGGCGGCCGCGCGATCGGCGCAGGTGGCCAACGTGGCGTACGCGAAGCAGCAGCTGGAGCGCGCACAAAAACTTTTCGATGCGGGAATCGTGCCGAAGCAGGATCTGGATCAGGCGCAGACGAATTACGACGCGGCCGAGAAGCAGCTCGAATCGCTGGAGGCGCTGGTGCAGCAGCAGCAGGTGGAGCTGCGCTACTACAGCGTCGTCGCGCCCACGGGTGGAATCATCGGTGATGTTCCGGTGCGTGTGGGAGATCGCGTGACTACGAGCACCATGCTCACTACCGTTGACGAGCCCGGCAGCCTCGAAGCTTACATTTCCGTGCCGGTGGAATCGGAAAAGAATCTGAAGATGGGATTGCCCGTGCAGTTGCTTGATCCCAACGGAAAAGAAATGGGCGAGACGCGCATCGATTTTATTTCGCCGCAGGCCGACGCCGCCACGCAATCGGTGCTGGTGAAAGCGACGGTGAACAATGCCAAGGACGAGCTGCGGAGCAAGACCAACTGAACGAAGAAAACCAAAAAAAAAAAAAAAAAAAAAAAAAAAAAAAAAAAAAAAAAAAAAAAAAAAAAAAAAAAAAAAAAAAAAAAAAAAAAAAAAAAAAACGAAATTGCTCAATGAGCTTCAGTCGAAGATAATGATGGCCAAGTTTCTGATCATTGCGAAGGAGCAGCGGCGGGCCTCCAACTTGCGCTCAGGACGACGTCTTGATTCGTCGCTGTTGATATCGGCGTACGCGCCGCCACGGCCAACGATCGGCTTGAAAAGATCCGTACCCGCCTTGTCCGGATCGACGGGGATGAAACCGGAGCCTTCATCCCGCTGTTCCAATAGAGCTGTGCCGACTGCGCATTCTGGTCTGCCTGACTTGGAGATCTCCTGTTCGAGGTGGCCGTTGGCGGTGAGCAGATCGAGCCAGCCGTCCAGGTCGTAGTCGAAAAGAAGAGGCCAAATTTGAGCGGCAATCGGCTGGACGGGCCCACTCCCTCGGCGATCGCATCGTCGCTGAAGTGCAGTTGATCGCCATGCGAAACGTACATCGCGGTCGCTTCATTGGCGAAGTTGCCGATACCGATGCCGATCGAATGTCGTTATGAAGATGCCCCGTATCGATTCCCATTGCTGCGCGGATCGCCGTAGGGATCCAACGCCACTCCGCTGGAGATCCCGATTTCCTCGAACGTGCCGTCCCCTCGATTGTGAAAGACAAAATTTTGAACTGTATCGTTAGCGACGATCAGATCGATAAAGCCGTCACCGTCCAGATCGACGGGCGCGACCGACAGCGATTTCCCGACCGGCACGGCGGTGTCCTTGTTCCGCACCTGAATGCCGGCCTGCCGATACGTCGCTGAAATGGCCGTTCCCATCGTTGTGTAGGCAAACGCGCCCTTGAAATTATTCGGCGGGCCGTAGGCGCGATGCGCGCCGTCCAGCGTGTAATGTACGCCGAGCTGCCCAATTCGGCTTCGACCATTTCACATAATTACAGACGAACAAGTCGAGCTGCCGTCATCGTCATAATCGATGAACGCGTGCCGGTGCTCCAATCCTCTGGCGATCCGCCGACTCCGGCTTCCACGGTCACATCGCGGAATTTCCCGTTCCCTTCGTTGTGAAACAGACGACCCACCTACGCCGGTGATAAAGATGTCCGTCTTCCCATCGTTGTCGTAATCGCCGACGGCGACGCCCATGCCGCAGGCACGTCGAGCCCGGAACCGGCGGTGACGTCGGTGAAATGGCCATGGCCGTCGTTGTGATAAAGAGCGAGCGTCGTCGGCTTTTTCGTGGGAAGATCCGGGTTGTCGGGCAACCACCCGGTTCCGTTCACGAACAGGAGGTCCTGATTGCCGTCGCCGTCGTAGTCGAAAATGCATGCCGGCTCCCATCGTTTCCGGAGGAAGTCTTCGTCACGGGCCCCATTGTTATGGACAAAGGTGATCCCCTGTCTTCTTCGGTGATATCGGTGAACACGACGGCCGGCACGTCCGCCGCATTCCGGGAGTGCGCGATCGGAGCATCGAATCTCGAGATGTGGTTCGGCGGGGACTTCGTCCGCGAAGCGAATATTTTCCAGGCGAGAAAAGATCCGCCCGCCAGCAACGCCAGCACAAGCAGGGACCAGTGTACCGCGTCCCATGACGGCGTCGTCAACAGGGACCGCCTCCTCGGTTTCCGGCTTCGGTTTGTCGGTGACGTTACCCATGTTTCGCACAATCTGCCGCTGGCAATGCTTTGGCGTGCCGTCAATCAATCGGCGGCCTTGGCTTCTCTGACCCAGGGAGTCCAGGCGCGCCCGGTCGCTGAAGATCGTAAATCACGGTCGCCTGGGCCGCATGATCGGCGGCGGGATTGTTGCGGCGGGCGATTGCGATCGCCGCGTCTCGGGCATTATCGTCGGTGCGGTAGCGCTCATGAAGGGCGCGGTGCTCAGCGGCCCGCTTCTCGTCGCCGAGTTGTTCATAGATCAACGCAAGGTTGTGATGGGCAGTGACGTTTTCCGAATCAAGCTTGAGCGTATCTTCGAAACGGTCTGCGGCCTCTTTCAAAAATCGATCTTGCGCCGGCTTGCGGTCGTCGCCGTGCTTTATTTTCTACTGCTCAAACAAGGTTCGCCCCAATTCATTAATCACCTCATAATCCTTCGTGAATCAAAACGGAGCCGCCCGCGCGGCAGTTCCGGAGAAATCATCTTCGAGAAACGCCGCGAAACTCCCGGATCGCGTCGTCGAGTTGACTGTTTGGCTGATCCACCTGGCCCGCCAGCCACGCGATGGTCCATGCGGTGCGGGTCAAAATTCGCCTCATGCGCTGCAACGCGGAAATCGCCTCGTCGAGGCGTCCCTCCTGGAATGGAAGACCGTGAGGTTCAGCGGCCCGTCCACTCGTTTCAGTTTTTCGACATGATCAAAGGCCGCCGCGGCCTGGATCAGCTCGCCTTTCTTGTTCCCGCTGCTTTTTTCCAGGAGCAGCCCGATGCCGTAGTCGTTCCAGCGCCGCCATTCAGGGAATACGCTTGTGGCCGGCGTAGTTGTGCCTGAGGCTCCGGTCGTCGGGGCCAGTGTTCGTGAAACGCCCGAATCGATTGGGAAGACCACATGGTCGGAACGCGATTGTCACTACCGGCAGATCGTTGACGTGATCCTTGCCGAAACGATCTGCATATATTTCGTGTCGAACTTCCGATACTGCACTTTCAAATCGACAACCAGCGGCCCGGCCTGAATCCTCTGGCACGTGAAGCTTGTAGTGAACGACGGTCGCCGCGCCCGGGGGAATCTGGTGGTTATAGAGCGGCGTAAAAATGTCCTGCGGATTTCGCCGATCGATCCGATTGCCATCCTTGTCGAGCATATAGACGTTGATGAAGTGCGACCAGGGATCGACTTCATTCAACGGACCCAGTGCCCCGCTGCGCCCGATAATATGATGACGCGCGTTGGTGCTGGCCAAGTCCATCCACACCTCGTTTGAATCGGCAGTCCCCTGGGTGAAGAGGTGCCCGAGCTTAAGCGTGCGGATGACGATTTCCAGAAGAGATCCCGGCCCGGACGCAGTGCCGGAATCGTCGGCCTGACCTCACTGAATGCGCCGTCGATCGTAGATGTTCTCCCGGATGCCAAAAAGCTCGACACGAATGTTGTCCTTGAGGAATGCTTTCTCTCATTTTTGACTTACCCTCATCGTCGCCGCGGATCGCGGCCAGTCCGGTGTTGGCCGCGGGAAACATGTGGTTGTGCACCATCAGGATATCAGAGTTCTCCGGATCGAAATATTTGCGCCAGAAAATCATCGCTGGCCGCATCGGCATGTGGCACTGATTGCAGTTGGTCTTCGCCTTTGGCGGATAATAAAAACGCGCGGTGCTCGCTGTCTGAAGACGCCGCTGAGGAATACGATCATAGTGGTTTTGTCTGCGGAGAAATTCCTTGTAGTGATTCAGCTCGCCAGGAATGCTCACCTTATGGCACGTCGAGCAAAACTCGGCGCTTTTGTGCAGCGGCTTAAGGAAGTCGTCTTATGAAATTCCGGCCTGGCCTTGATGAGCTGCCGGTTTACGAATTGAAGTAAATGGTTCTGGCTGACGAAGGGATAATGCACCGGCTCTTCGATCGTATAATCGGCGTTGCCCACGGTGCTGTTGATATGCGTGATCGCGTGGCAGGCGGTGCAGGTGATCCCAGCCTGTCCAGTCGGATCCTTCTCCAGGCTTATAGCGGTGTTTGATGCGCCGCTGAAAAAGGGAACCAGATCATGGCACCCGGCACACCATCGTGACGATTTGACATTTCCATCGCGCTTGAGCGACACGTCCCGCGTTTGCGCACGCTGAAGAGATACGCCTTGTTATTGAATGAGCTGAAATGGTGGTGCTGTGAAACCAGCTCTTGTAGTTGTCCTTATGGCATTGGAGGCAATATTCGTTGTTCATCAGCACTTTGGGCGGGGATGAAATTTCCGCTGGCCGTTGGCGCGAGTGATGGCCGGGAATATTGTGCCTTTTCGGGGCCCCTGAACATTCCATCGCCGCGGGTCTTGCGTACTGAACCAGACCATCAACGCTACTCCGGCCGCCACCGCGCCGGCCCATTTCAGCCCCACGTGCCTGACTTGATCGGTGGCCCCGCCAGGCGATGCAGCGCGTAAAGCCAGACAACCAACGCCGGCGCGATCACGTGCACCCAGAAAACGGTCGACCGGGTTCGCGGGCTCTTGATCGGCGGAAGGGTGATGTGCAGCGATCCAATCTGAAACGGCTCAAGCCGCATCAGCGCTACGCCGGTGCCGAGCATCACCAGGCAAACGGCAACAGGAAGTACCCGACAGCGTGACATCTGTGCGTCATTTGGCTGATTGAACGCGTTGTAGCCGTGTGCAATCCCGAAGACGACGAATGGCCCAATGAGCAGCAGCCCGAGCATCAGGTGGGCCAGGAACATGTATTGGGTAAGTAAGAGATATTTTCTCACACCACCTCGCGGTGATGCAATCGGGCCGCCCATCCCATCAGCGACACGCTCACCAGGTACGCCGAGTTGGCGCTGAGGAATGCGGTCAATCGAAATGAAACAACAGGATGCGCAGTTCGTGACCCCATGCGGATGTATGCGCGGCGTTGGTCGGGGTGGGTTGCGCCGGTTGAGCTAAATTTTTCATGCGCTTGCCCCTTCTCCCGGTACGCCGGGAGAAGCGAGCGGATCGGGCGACTGCCCGCGAGCGGGTTGGGGCTAGGGCGAATTCGGGGTAGAAAGCGGGGCGGAAACAAATTGCCCTTCTCCCGTCGAAGCCGTTCCGCCCATCAACTCCATGCCATGCGGCCACGCGCTCCGACGCGCCGTGCCCCCGAGCGTCGCGACCAGGCCCGACAGACGGAGGCGCTGCCCGGCAAGCTGATCCGGGTGATGCAGCAAATCGATTGCCAGGCGGGATGGTCGTCGGAGCCGTACCACGGAATGAACTCGGGCACGATGTGATGGCTCGTTCCCGGCAAGTGGTTGGGCGGAAGTCCCCCGGCCAGCACATTCACCAGGGCAAACGTGCGCGCTCTCACCAGCCACCGACCCGCGGCGTGCCAGAGGATGGGATTGGTGCGATAGACCACGATCATGGGAACGCCCAGGGCCGCCACGTGAAGCGTGGCGGTTCCCGAGACCGTGATGCACAGATCGCATCGCGGCACGAGCCGGTTGAAACCGTCCAGTTCGATTTCGACTGGCAGCCGCGGGCCGTGCCGCGCGGCAACTTCCCGCCGGAACGATCGGATCCGTCGCGGGAGTGGTGGGAATCAGAAACGCCGAAGCGGGATTCGCTTCGACGATCCGGCTGGCGACGTCCAGCAGATGGGGAAAGTTGTGCTGTGCCTCTGATTTTCGCGAACCCGGCAACAGCCCGACGACCGGGCGGTTGCAGGATCCGCGACCGCGGGCTGCGGCGGAGCATTCAGCGGAAGCTGATCGAACAGGGGATGGCCGACAAACGTTGCGTTGACCCCATGCCCGCGAAAATACTTCTCCTCGAACGGCAGGATGCAGGCGAGGCGGTCAACGCAAGCCCGCAGTTTTTTCATTCTCCCCTCTGCGCCACGCCCATAACTGCGGCGCGATGTGATAGAGCACGGGGATTCCCATGTCCCGGGCCACGCGGGCGAAATGAAGATTCATGGCGGACGAATCGACGCAGATCTGCAGATCGGGACGGTGCTCGCGAAAATAGTTCCGCGTCCGGCGCAGCAGGCGATAAATCTCGACCGCCGCGGCAGGCGCCCCGCCAGCTCATTGCCGCCCGCCAACCGTCTCGTGATGGATCGTTACCCCCGCCTCGGCCATGGCCGGGCCACCGTGTCCCTCGGCGGAAACGGAAGGATTAAGCCCGCGACAGGGCCGTCACGAGCGAGGCGGCGTTTCGGTCGCCGCTCACCTCCGCGGCCGTGATGAAGACGCGCTTGCTCATCGCGTTCAGTGCAACGCGATCGGGTCAGGGTGTCAAGGACGACGCTCGCAACGTTCTTCGCGATATACTAATCCGCGTGAGCGAGCACGAAGCGGACACGGTCACCGATGACTTTGAAATAGCGCGAGTCTCCATCGCTGAAGATGATCCGCACAGTCGTGAGACACGCCCCGTGCGCAAGACTTCAACGACGGGGCTACAAAGTCGATGCGGTGAGCAAATGGTGCGGCGTGTCTGCGACAGATTGAGGCGATCCCGCCTGACCTGTTGTTTCTCGACATTCAGATGCCACAGTTAAGCGGTCTGGAAGTGCTCAAGGCCATCAGGGCACGATTCCAGCCATGATGTGCTGCCGGTGATCCTCGTTACGGCCCTGGGCGATTCGGAAGATGCGGCGAGGGGATTGGAAGCAGGTGCGGTACCAATCACGTCGTCAAGCCGTATCCATCTCCCCGTGCGGCCGCGAATGCATGTGGCTTTACGAATTCGGCGGAGCGTGCGGTTGCTGATGGAAGCCCAGCGCCAGTGCGCGTTCTCATCGCGGTGCTGGAGAAGCCTGCCATCAACTCAGCCAGCCGTCGCAGGCGGTCGTCATGACGCTGGAAGGGGGCTCTACTGCCATCCGCCAGGCAACCCCGGCGGCAGCTATCTTCCGAGCTGCAATCGGTCCAGAGTTGGATTCAGCAGGTCGCCGACGTGATCCATCGCATGCAGCAGGTGGGAACACTTCGCCCGGTTTCATACACGCAAAGGATGGGACTTGGCCATGGGAACCGGCGAGTTGGAAGGCAAACGCCCAAGTTAATTGTCTTTCCTGCTCCTTGATGACTTTTCTGATCTGGATATTTCGCTGTGCCTGGGTCCGCACACCGCTTCTCATCGTCGCGGCTCTGAAGGGTCAGCCGAGAAGTGATGCAAGAAGATCCCGGCGGCCACCGCGACGTTCAGTGAATCGGTGCCGAGGTGCATAGGGATGCTCAATCTGCGATCGCAGGCGGCGATGAATTCGCGACCCAAGCCTTGAGCTTCATTTCCGACAGTTGGATGCGCGGACCGCGCCGCGCCATGCAGGAGTTCGGCCGAATCGTCGAGGACCGAAGCGGCCAACTCGAGCGCCATTCCCGCTTCAGTCGTTCCAGGTCCGCGAGCAGATTCTTGGAGCGGACCAGCGGGCAGGCGGAAATCGTTCCCATCGAAACCCGGATCGCCTGGTGCCAGAAGGGATCGCAACACTGCTCGCCAAGGATCAGCGCATCGACGCCGAACGCGGTGCTGATGCGGACGATTGAGCCGGAGGTTTTCGGCGTTGTTGGTTTCCGGGCAGATGGCGAGCGTCAGACGATCCTTCTTTGCCAGTACGTCGTCGAATCCGGCCTTGTTCGCTGGCCGCAAGCGATCACGCCGGAATGAAACTTAAATCCGACGATGCGATAATCTTCGTTGCCGATCACGTAGACTGGCACATTGGCGGGCGCCAGTGGGGCGATTTCTTCCTGCGGTGTCGCTCCGCGAGCCATGGTAATGCAAGGTCACGCGAAAGCCATCCCGTTCGAGCCGTCGGCACGGATCGAGGACCGCATGGTGTTCCGTCGCGGCCGTGACTATATGGTTGCCGTGCGGCGGCAAGACATGCCGGCCACGCCCTTAAGAGCCAGATTATTGCTTTCCGTGGCCCCACTGGTAAAGACGATTTCCTTGGGACTGGCGCCAATCAGACTGGCCACCTGTTCGCGGGCCTGCTCCAGCAATACGCTGAACGGGGCCCCGGCAGTGGGGGGGGGGCTGCGGCGGAAGAAATCGCCCCAACTGTGCCCGCCAATGTGCCAGTCTACGTGATCGGCAACGAAGACATTTATCGCATCGTCGGATCAGAAGTTTCATTCCGGCGTATCGCTTGTGGCCGGCGGAGCCCGCAGCCGGACTCGACGACGTACTGGCAAAGAAGGATCGTCTGACCGGCCGCCATCTGCCCGGAAACCAACAACGCCGAAAACCTCGGCTCAATCGTCCGCATCAGCGCCGCGTTCGGCGTCGATGCGCTGATCCTTGGCGAGCAGTGTTGCGATCCCTTCTGTGCGCCAGGCGATCCGGGTTTCGATGGGGACGATTTTCCGCCTGCCGCTGGTCCGCTCCAAGAATCTGCTCGCGGACCTGGAACGACTGAAGCGGGAATGGCGCGTTGAGTTGGCCGCTTCGGTCCTCGACGATTCGGCCGAACTCCTGCACAGCGCCAGATGTGGCCGCGCATCGGACCGCTGTTCGGAAATGAAGCTCAAAAGGCTTGGGTCGCGAATTCATCGCCGCCTGCGATCGCAGATTGAGCATCCCTAACGCCCTCGGCACCGATTCACTGAACGTCGCGGTGGCCGCCGGGAGCTCCTGCATCACTTCTCGGCTGACCCTTCAGAGCCGCGACAATGAGAAGCGGTGTGGCGCAGAACCAGGCACAGCGAGATACGCCGAATCGCGAAAAGTCATTCAGGAGCAGGAAAGACACGAACTCGGGCGTTCGCCTTCCAACTCGCCGGTTCCCCGGTCGAGCAGTTCCATCCCTTCGCGTGTATGAAACCGGGGCGAAGTGTTCCCACCTGCTGCATGCGATGGATCACGTCGGCGACCTGCTGAATCCAACTCTGGACCGATTGCAGCTCGGAAAGATAGCTCCGCGGGGTTGCCTGGCGGATGGCGGATGAGCCCTTCCAGCGTCATGACGACCGCCTGCGACGGCTGGCTGAGTTGATGGCAGGCTTCTCCCAGCGCCGCGATGAGCCTGCCTGCGCTCGGCTTCCATCAGCAACCGCACGCTCCGCCGAATTCGTAAAGCCACATGCATTCGCGCCAGCAGCACGGGGAGATGGATCGGCTTGACCGACATAATCATTCGCGCCTGCTTCCAATCCCCTCACCACATCTTCCGAATCGCCCAGGGCCGTAACGAGGATCACCGGACCGCGTCATGGCTGAATCGTGCCCCGACGGCCTTGAGCACTTCCAGACCGCTTAACTGTGGCATCTGAATGTCGAGAAACAACAGGTCAGGCGGGATCGCCTCGATCTGTCGCAGACACGCCGCGCCATTTGTCACCGCATCGACTTTGTAGCCCCGTCGTTGAAGTCTGCGCACTGAGCATGTCACGACTGTGCGGATCATCTTCAGCGATGATAGATTTCGCGCCATTTCAAAGTCATCGGTGACCGTGTCCGCTTCGTGCTCGCTCACGCGGATTAGTATATCGCGAAGAACGTTGCGAGCGTCGTCCTTGACACCTTTAGTCCCGTTCGTTGCAATGGACGCGATGGAACGCGTGTTTATAACGGCCGCGGAGGTGAGGGGCGACCGGAACGCCGCCTCGCTTGTGACCGCCCTCCGCACGCTCGATCCTTCGGTTTCTGCCGAGGGGCACGGAGGGCCGGCGATGGCGCAAGAGGTGCGAAGATCCACCACGAAACGGTGGGCGGAGCGGCGACGAGTTGGGGCGCGCCGCGCCGTCGAGATTTATCGCCTGCTCCGCCGGACGCGCCGTCATTTTGAAGCGCACCGGCCCGACCTTCAAATCTGCGTCGATTCGTCCGCCATGAACCTGCATTTTAAGCGGGCCGCGCGGGAGATGGGGATTCCCGTGCTCTATTACATCGCCCCGCAGTTATGGGCCTGTGCGAAGGGCGACGGAAAAAATTGCGGGCGTATGTGGATCGCCTCGCATGCATTCTTCCCTTCGAGGAAGCGTATTTTCGCGGGCATGGCGTCAATGCCACGTTTGTCGGCCATCCGCTGTTCGATCAACTGCCTTCGATCGTGCCGCCCCGCAATGCGGACCGGATCCGACGAACCGGCCGGTGGTTGGTCTATTACCGGGTTCGCGAAAATCCGAGGCGGAGAATAATTTTTCCCATCTTCTGGACGTGGCGCGACGAATCACCGCGGCGATCCCCACGTCACGCTTCCGTTCCGACGACACTCGCGACTGATCCGGTGGTGCGACGGGAACTGGCCGCACGGCCGGGATCGCGGCCGCCGATCGAGATCGAGCTGGACGGATTTAACCGCCTCGTGCCGTGCTGCGATTTATGCATCACTGTTTCGGGCACGGCTACGGTTCACGTGGCATCGCTCGGTGTTCCCATGATCGTCGTGTATCGAGCCAATCCGGTTCTCTGGCACGTCGCCGGAAGGTGGCTGGTGAAGACGCGAACGTTGCGCCGTGAACGTACTGGCCGGCGGACTCCCGCCCACGCGTATGTCGGGATCTGCCCATCATATCGTGCCCGAGTTCATCCCCTGGTTCGGCTCCAATGAGCCGGTTGCGCGGTGGCAATCGAATATCTGAAAAGCCCAGAAAAACTGGCCGATCAACGAGCGAAGCTGGCCGGCCTGGTCGCGACGCTCGGCGGGCGCGGGGCGTCGGAACGCGTGGCCGTATTGGTGCTGGAGTTATGGGCGGAACGGCTTCGACGGGAGAAGGGGGATTTGTTTCCGCCCCGCTTTGACCCCGAATTCGCCCTCACCCCAACCCGCTCGCGGGCAGTCGCCCGATCCGCTCGCGCTTCTCCCGGCGTACCGGGAGAAGGGGCAAGTCCAACACCAAAAATTTAGCTCAACCGGCGAAACCCCGCCCCGACCAACGCCGTGCGACGTGCGCCGTGGGGCCGCGACTGCGCATCCTGTTGTTTTTCATTTTTGGATTGACCGCATTCCTCAGTGCCCTGAACTCGGCGTACCTGGTGAAGCGTGTCGCTGATGGGATGGGCGGCCCGATTGCATCACCGCGAGGTGGTGTATGAGAATTATTTCTACCAATACATGTTCCTGGCCGACCTGATGCTCGGGCTGCTGCTCATTGGGCCATTCGTCGTCTTCGGGATTGCACACGGCTACAACGCGTTCAATCGGCCGAACTGCGCGCGGTGCGCGTCGGGTACTTCCTGTTTGCCGTTTGCCTGGTGATGCTCGGCACCGGCGTAGGGCCGATGCGGCTCGAGCCGTTTCAGATTGGATCGCTGCACATCACCCTTCCGCCGATCAAGAGCCCGCGAACCCGGTCGACCGTTTTCTGGGTGCACGTGATCGCGCCGGTGTCGGTCGTTGGCTCAACCGCGCCGCATCGCCTGGCGGGGCCACCGATCGAGTGGCGCGTGGGGCTGAAATGGGCCGCGCGGTGGCGGCCGGAGTAGCGTTGATGGTCTGGTTCAGTACGCAAGACCCGCGGCGATGGAATGTTCAGGGGCCCCGGGAGGATGAATATTCCGGCCATCACTGGCGCGAACGGCCAGCGGAAATTTCATCCCCGCCAAAGTGCTGATGAACAACGAATATTGCCTCCAATGCCATAAGGACAACTACAAGAGCTGGTTTCACACGCCCACCATTTCAGCTCATTCAATAACAAGGCGTATCTCTTCAGCGTGCGCGAAACGCGGGACGTGTCGCTGAGCGCGATGGTAACGTCAAATCGTCACGACGGTGTGCCGGGTGCGATGATCTGGTTCCCTTTTTCAGCGGCGCGTTCGACGATCCCCACTATGACCTGGAGAAGGATCCGACTGGACAGGCTGGGATCACCTGCACCGCCTGCCACGCGATCACGCATATCAACAGCACCGTGGGCAACGCCGATTATACGATCGAAGAGCCGGTGCATTATCCCTTCGCGTTCAGCCAGAACCATTTACTTCAATTCGTAAACCGGCAGCTCATCAAGGCCAGGCCGGAATTTCATAAGACGACTTTCCTTAAGCCGCTGCACAAAAGCGCCGAGTTTTGCTCGACGTGCCATAAGGTGAGCATTCCTGGCGAGCTGAATCACTACAAGGAATTTCTCCGCGGACAAAACCACTATGACTCGTATCTCCTCAGCGGCGTCTCAGGTCACAGTGCCGTGCGTTTTATTATCCGCCAAAGGCGAAGACCAACTGCAATCAGTGCCACATGCCGATGCGGCTGGCGGCGATGATTTTGTGCGAAATATTTCGATCCGGAGAACTCTGATATCCTGATGGTGCACAACCACATGTTTCCCGCGGCCAACACCGGACTGGCCGCGATCCGCGGCGACGATGAGGCGCTGGAAGCGGAGAAAGCATTCCTCAAGGACAACATTCGTGTCGAGCTTTTTGGCATCCGGGAGAACGTCTCGATCGACGGCGTATTCAGCGAAGGTAAGGCCGACGATTCCGGCGCCGTGTCCGGGCCGGGATCATCTTCTGGAAATCGTCATCCGCACGCTTAAGCTCGGGCACCTCTTCACCGAGGGGACTGCCGATTCAAACGAGGTGTGGATGGACTTGGCCAGCACCGACGTGCGTCATCATATTATCGGTGCAGCGGGGCACGGGGTCCGTTGAATGAAGTCGATCCCTGGTCGCACTTCATCAACGTCTATATGCTCGACAAGGATGGCAATCGGATCGATCGGCGAAATCCGCAGGACATTTTACGCCGCTCTATAACCACCAGATTCCCCCGGGCGCGGCGACCGTCGTTCACTACAAGCTTCACGTGCCAGAGGATCAGCGCGGGCCGCTGGTTGTCGATTTGAAAGTGCAGTATCGGAAGTTCGACCGAAAATATGCAGTACGTTTTCGGCAAGGATCACGTCAACGATCCGCCGGTCGTGACAATGGCGTCCGACCATGTGGTCTTCCCAATCGATTCGGGCGTTTCACAGACACTGGCCCCGACGACCGAGACCTCAGCAACTACGCCGGCCACAAGCGTATTCCCTGAATGGCAGTGCTGGAACGACTACGGCATCGGGCTGCTCCTGGAAAAGCAGCGGGAGCGAGAAAGGGGCGAGCTGTCCAGGCCGCGGCGGCCTTTGATCATGTCGAAAAACTGAAACGAGTGGACGGGCCGCTGAACCTTGGCGCGGGTCTTCATCCAGGTAGGGACGCCTCGACGAGGCGATTTCCGCGTTGCGGGCGCGTCGGCGAATTTTACCCGCCCGCGCCGCGCTGGACCATCGCGTGGCTGGCGGGCCAGGTGGATGAGCAGAACGAGTCAACTTGACGACGCGATCCGGGAGTTTCGCAGCATTCTCGAAGATGATTATCCGGGAGGTGCGCCAGCGTCGTTTTGATTTCACGAAGGATTATGAGGTGATTAATGAATTGGGGCGAACCTTGTTTGAGCGGTCGAAAATAGAGCGCGGTGACGACCGCAAGCCGTGCGCAGATCGATTTTTGAAGAGGCCGCAGACCGTTTCGAAGATACGCTCAAGCTTGATTCGGAAAACGTCACTGCCCATCACAACCTTGCGTTGATCTATGAACAACTCGGCGACGAGAAGCGGGCCCGCCGAGCACCGGCGGCTTCATGATCGCTACCGCACCGACGATAATGCCCGAGACGCGGCGATCGCAATCGCCCGCCGCAACATCCCGCCGCCGATCATGCGGCCCAGGCGACCGTGATTTACGATCTTCAGCGACCGGGTGCGTGGACTCCCTGGGTCGGAGAAGACCGCAAGAGCCACGAATTGATTGAGCAGGCACGCCAAAGCATTGCGGCCGCAGGCGAGTTTGTGCGAACATGGGTAGGCACACCGACAAACCGAAGCCGGAAACCGAGGAGGCGGTCCCTGTTGACGACGCCGTCATCGGACGCGCGGTTCGCTGGTCCCTGCTTGTGCTGGCGTTGCTGGCGGGCGGATCTTTTCTCGCCTGGAAAATATTCGCTTCGCGGACGAAGTCCCCGCCGAACCACATCTCGAGATTCTCGATGCTCCGATCGTGGCGCTCCCGGAATGCGGTGGACGCGCCGGCGGTCGTGTTCACCGATATCACCAAAGAAGCGGGGATCACCTTTGTCCATAACAATGGGGCCCGTGGCGAAGAAACTCCTCCCGGAAACAATGGGAGCCGGCGTGGCTTTTCTCGACTACGACGGCGACGGCAATCAGGACCTCCTGTCCGTGAACGGAACCGGGTGGCCCGACGACCCGGATCTTCCCACGAAAAAGCGACGACGCTCGCTCTATCACAACGACGGCCATGGCCATTTCACCGACGTCACCGCCGGTTCCGGGCTCGACGTGCCCATCTACGGCATGGGTGTCGCCGTCGGCGATTACGACAACGATGGGAAGACGGACATCTCACCACCGGCGTAGGTGGGTGCCGTCTGTTTCACAACGAAGGGAACGGGAAATTCCCGATGTGACCGTGGAAGCCGGAGTCGGCGGATCGCCAGAGGATTGGAGCACCGGCGCCGTGTTCGCATCGATTATGACAATGACGGCCGACTCGACTTGTTCGTCTGTAATTATGTGAAATGGTCGAAGCCGATCGACATCGGCGTACATTACACGCTGGACGGCACGCATCGCGCGATGGCCTGCTGATTTCAAGGGCGCGTTTTGCCGCCTTTATCACAACGATGGGAACGGCCATTTCAGCGACGTATCGGCCAAGGCCGGCATTCAGGTGCGGAACAAGGACACCGCCGTGCTGGTTGGGAAATCGCTGTCGGTGTGTCTGTCGATCTGGACGGTGACGGCTTTATCGATCTGATCGTCGCTAACGATACAGTTCAAAATTTTGTCTTTCACAATCGTAGGGACGGCACGTTCGAGGAAATCGGGATCTCCAGCGGAGTGGCATTCGATCCCCGACGGCAATCCTCGCGGCGCAATGGGAATCGATACGGGGCATCTTCATAACGACGATTCAATTGGCATCGGTATCGGCAACTTCGCCAATGAAGCGACCGCGATGTACGTTTCGCATGGCGATCAACTGCACTTCAGCGACGATGCGATCGCCGAGGGGATCGGCTCGTCCAGCCGATTGCCGCTCAAATTTGGCCTCTTCTTTTTCGACTACGACCTGGACGGCTGGCTCGATCTGCTCACCGCCAACGGCCACCTCGAACAGGAGAATCCAAGTTCCAGGCGAGCCAGAAATACGTGCAGTCGGCACAGCTCTATTGGAACAGCGGAATGAAGGTTCCTAACTTTTATCCCCGTCGATCCGGAACAAGGCGGGTACGGATCTTTTCAAGCCGATCGTTGGCCGTGGCAGCGCGTACGCCGATATCGACGGCGACTGGAGATTTAGACGTCGTCCTGACGCAAGTTGGAGGCCCGCCGCTGCTCCTTCGCAATGATCAGAAACTTGGCCATCATTATCTTCGAC
>CAWIRL010000010.1:0-174525 GCA_963838545.1 uncultured Acidobacteriota bacterium | reverse complement strand
TGCCGAGTTGTTGTCGGGGGACGGGCTGAACCTCATCCGCTACACCGAACACCTTGAGGGCGACGGGAACCGTGCTTCAGCACGCGTGCAAACTCAGACTCGAAGGCATCGTATCTAAGCGTGCGGACGCCCCATATCGGTCGGGCACGCGCCCCGAATGGGTCAAGACCAAGTGCGACGCGTGGCGCGAGGCCAACCGGGATCGCGGCGAGCTGTTTCGGCGCTGACCATGGAAGCCATAACGGTTGCGGCTCTACAGCTCGGGCTTTCGAGGCAGCTGTGCCCGGGCAGGACGAGCTGCCGCCGCGCTGCATTGCGGCAGGCACGATAATGACCGTTCTGGTGCGTTACCGGGCTCGATGGCGTCAGCGTCGTTTTTCTCACAGAGGCGGTTGCACCACTGCCTAACCCCGCGGTGGTGAGAACAGGTCCCTTGGCAAAGACCGCTGTGGCTGAGCCATCCGCCGCTGCATACGGCTGTGCCAGCGCAGGCGTTGGGGAAAAGCAGGACGGCAGGAACGCGAGAAACAAAAGCACAAGCAACATTGGCGGTTCAGCTCAGACGATCCGCTAAGCCCATCGGCGAGAATGTCCCCGACGCGACGTTTCCTTCCAACGGGGCCCCGAGCGGATCAGCGGCGTGGATGGACCTACCTTCAAAGAACGCACCCGGTTCCATGATAAGGGCCTGATGATAGACATCGCCCTCTACGTGGCTCGTCGATTGAAGACTAACGCGCAGCCCGCGCACCGATCCCAACACATGCCCGTGGAGGACGACATCTTCGGCAGCCACATTGCCTGTCACGCGGGCGTGTTCGCCTATCACGAGCCGAACACCCTTGATGTCTCCCTCAATCTCGCCATCGACGCGCAGTTCTCCCTTGGAGATTACGTCGCCGGAGACCGTGAGGTCGGCTCCGATGAGGGACATTGATCGGTCATTGCGGAGCGTCGCATTGGAACCTGGACTGGGCTGCACGGCAGCGCCGTTTGCTCGCCTCGATTCCGCGCCTTCTAAATTTTCTAGGCGCTCAGGCGCACGTGATGCCTTTGAGAACATAGGTCCCCCCAGCACCCCGCTTCACTGCATCGCTTCTTGCCCTCGCTTGCAGGATAAGTGAAGCGCATGCGCGCTGGGCAACAAACCACAGCGAAGGTCACTGGTTTTGCTCGCGCGTGGCGAAAAGGTCACCAAAGACGTACAGGCTAAACTTAGGCGGTCCTGTAGCTGTCGCTCTCTCGCACAGCTCTTTCGTAGGCATCCTTGACTGGCTTCTTCGGCCGTTCCTTTGGCACGGCGGCCGCCACCATCTCATCAAGCATCCGGCCAATGGGGCCAAACGCATCGACCTTTATTAATCGCAAGGGACCGCGATGGTGGTTCCCGCCGCAGGCAGATACCTCGCACAGTCAAGTCTTGCTGGGGTGCCGGACGCTATGTCGCCGAGTTTGGTTTTGATGTTGGCGATGCCGTCTTTGAAGCTGCCGTCAATAAACGCGCGAGCGACTTTTTCTGCCTTGCCGTCGGCGGCATCGTAGGTTGCGTACCACTCGATGCTGACTACGCCCGGAGCGGCAACATCGGGTGTGATCGAGAACTGCGCCTCGTAGTTTTTGACCGGCAGCGGACTTCTCGATGATGGAGTAGCGGTAGCTCGTGAGCGTCTCGTCGAGCAGCTTCTCCTTGATCTTGCCGCCGTTCCCCAGCGTCAGCGTGCGGAAGACGTTGTCACCTTCCTTGCTCTCTTCGCATTTCTTCACAGCAGGCTGCCACTCAGCAATTGCGCACCAGCCGCCGAAGTGTTGCCACAGCGCCGCCGTCTCAACATCGACCTTGTTAGGATCAACTTTGACCTTGAGTTTCTGGCCTGAGGCAAGACTTGCGGCGCCCGCAGCCGCGCTGCTGAGGAGTACTGAGGCTGAAACCAACAGAGCGACAATGAGCGGCTGCATCGTGCCTCCAACAGCGCCTAGCAAGGTCCACTCCCGGCAAGGAAGAGGATCGATAGCACGAGTTTCAAAGCCCGGCCCATCGCGGCCGGATTTTGCTTTTGAGGATAACGGCGACGCGCGTCGGCGCAAAGATTGGACGCGCAATCTATCTCCGCACCTAGCAAAGGCGAGGTGCCGGAGGGGGCGGATCGGTGCCAATTTGCGACCTTGTTAGATGACGTGTTGCCGAATTTAGACACCAAAGGGGCGAAGTGTTGCCAAACTAGGATTGCGGAATTGACCGTCGCCGGCTGATACAGCCTGTATTGCAGCATCATGCACGGGGGTGGTGCGATGCCTATTATCCAGATCCGTAGTGACGCTAAGTCTCGACACTTGTCGTATCTGGCCGAGCGCTTAAAAACGTGCCCGATGAGACTGCCTGCCGACGATGACGCGCCGGTCGAGGAGATGGTGGAGCGGGCATACTGGGACCAGGTGATGGCTGGACTGCGTCGTGGACTCGATAAAAGCGAGCGGCTAGCAAAAGTGCTGCACTGAGCACGACCGTTAGCTCAACTCAAAGCTCATGTGTCGGAAGGTTCACGCGGCGCGGTGAGGGCGCCCCTTGACCGGGGGCCACGCGTCATGCGCCTTAGGTGAGTTAAGCTTCCGATGCCGCAGTGCGTCGGGACGTACATGGATAATGTCCTCGTCATCGTCGGACTGTATAGCGATTGCCGTCGTCGTTGCGTCGCTTACTCCGCGTCCTCGCATTCGGCAGCCCAAACCAACCAAAACGGTCGGAATCCCTCCGCCGTTGCCGCACGACGTTGCAAAAGTCGAACAGGCCGCTGTTGGCGAGCACGAGCAGATCGATGAGGCGGCCATGGCGAAGGCCCGCGATCTGGTGAGTAAGAGCGGGGTAGATTCCGCAGCTTGCGACATTCTCGGATTGATCCGGTATTGGCCAAGCGTTTTGGACGCAAACAAGGGGCAACCGGCCCTCCCATTTAGGGCGATGAACGACGGCAGGATGCCAGCGCAACACCGCGGCGAGCGAGACGGGAGGTGGGTCAATTGGTTGTGGGATGGGATTGCTTATCGCCTAGAGCTTTGGATGAGCCCTGAAAACAGCGCTGCCTTTGAAGATGATCTAAACATCGGAGACCTACGGTTGTGGGTGGATGGCGAGGCTGTAATGCACCTCAACGTACTTAAACGCGCCGAAGTCCAACATGATCGATGGACACCATTTGGCGTTAGCTCGCTTCGAGCGGGATCCTGGATGTTGCGGATCAACGAACTGGCCGCGTGCCTCCGCACCGCAAATCAACTCCACGACGAGGGGGCGATGGGGGCGAAGGAACTGAGCCGTCCGCAGTAGAGATCGGGGCTCGGGCGCATCCGTTCTTTGGTGACGACACACGGATGCGTCGCAGGCGTCATCCGATGTTTTGATAATGTCTGTTCCCGTCACTTGAGCGACAAGTCCGCTATCGGGTGTTGAGCTGACGTTCTGCACCATCGATGCCGATGTCTGCTACTTACCCACAGCAGACATTCAGACTCCTACCGCATTCGTCGGCTGCGTGCGCGGCCCGGAAAGGGAGCTTGATAGCGCGCATTCGCAACGGGCAGTCCAGGAACTGCTCACCTGGCAGTACGTTGAAGAATGCCTGCGCCGTCATGAGGCTGAGGCCCACCGCGGTCCTCCGCCGATACGTTGCCGTGGGGCTGAAGGCAAGGCTGCACGGGCTCATCAAGCCCAATAACGACGCAACGCCTCTGATCCCGGCCTCAGCTCCGCCACCGGTTATCAATGTCATCCTGTCCAGCGATAAACCTTAGACTTCACGGCAGTGAGCTAGTTGACTGCCACCCAAACTCTTCGGAAGAAGCACGATTGCTGTAAGCTGCTCCGAGCTGAGATCGCGAGCGCACGTATGGCCCGCAGCCGAATCCTCCTGACAGTGCTTCTCCTCTGGGCGCTCGCCATGATAGTCCCGGACTTAGCGCGGCTCGTGCGACCGCTTGGATCGTTTGGCTTCTACGCAAACAATGATGGCCTAATCCACAACGTCACCGGCCCATTTGCTGACAAGACCGCATCACCTGCTTGGAAGGCCGGACTTCGAGAAGGTGATCGGCTTGACCTCTCGCGAATGCGTTGCCTCCCCTACGATGCCGCGACCTGCGGCACCGTGCTCGCTGCGCTTGGCGGTCTCCAGTTCGTTATGCCGGGCCGCAGTGCAACGCTCGACATCGCTGCGACGGCGGGTCGGCCAGCGAGACAGGTGACTCTCCGTTGCTGAGGAACGGCCCGTTGATTGGGTCGTCCGCGGTGTGTGCTGATCCTTGACCAGATTGCTGGGGTCCTGGTCGTGTTAGCAGCAGCGTGGTTGGTGTGGACCCGCCCTGGAGGAATGAGCTGGGGCTTCTTCCTGTACGTCGTGTGGTTCAACCCGGGGCAGAGCTTTATGTACTATGCCCTCCTGCAGCAGTGGCCAGCACTGTTGTTAGCGCAAAACGTTGCCGGTTGCGTCGCCCAGGCCGCGGGCTATGCCGGGCTACTGTTGTTCGCTATTCGTGTTCCAACCGACCAGACTACGCCCGATTGGCGCGCGCTCGAACATGCCTTACCGTTGATCGCCCTCTTCCTCGCACTGTCGCTGATGGCCTCCTACGGCGGTTTGTTCGGCTACCAGACCGAGTTGGCGACGCGCGCGGCAATCCTCATGGGTTTTGTCGTTGCCCTGTGCGCCCTCATCATCTTGGTGGTGAGACGCCGAACTCAAACGCCGGAGGACTATCAACGCGTGCGGTGGGTGCTCTGGGGGTGTCTGATCGGCCTGCCTGCCTTCACTATCGCCGAATTGGGGTCGCAGACCACCTTCTTCACAAATACTCCATGGGGCGACCTCACGCCGCCGGAACACGTGATCGGCCTTCTTTATCTAATCAACGGCATCCTCTGCCTCTTCGTCTTCGAGGCGGTCCGCCGACCTCGCGTGGTGAACGTGTCGATCCCGCTGCGTCGAGCGACCATTCTCGGACTCACACTGAGCATCCCGGTGCTCCTGCTTCATAGCCAAGTGGAACGCATCCACGAGCACCTCGATCTACCGAAGTGGGCTTGGCTCGGAGTAGGAGCGGTCATTCTCTTCCTTATTTCCCGCCTTCACGAGACCGCGGTTGAACTCGCAGACCGCTTTTTCAATCGGACGCTGGACCGGGCCGAAGCGGAGCTGAATCAGGCGATCCTTAGGGCTGGAACCCCGGCCGACGTCGATCTGCTGCTGGCCGATGAACCCTTCCGAATGCTCAAGCTTGCCTCGGCCGCGGCATTCCGACGGGCTGGCCCGGTCTTCAAGCGGTTTGAAAGCGGAGATGGTTGGGACGACTGCGCGACCCGGACCCTTCCTCCCGACGAGCCGATGATTGCGACCTTGTCCAAGGGTGCACCCTTCAGCGTTGCCGAAAACGTTGCGGATGACGATAGATTGCCGTCGGGGCTCAGGCGACCGATTCTCGCCATCCCGGCTGCCAGCCGAATTCGCTGCTTTGCCATTACTCTCTATGGGCCGCATGCGTCGGGCGCTGATCTAGACACCTACGAGCGCGCCATGCTGGCCCGCCTCGGCGCCAATGCGGCCGATGCCTACGCGGAACTGGAGAACGAGGAATTGAGAAGGACGATTGAGGTTCTCGAAGGCGAGCTGTCCACGGTCAAGTCGAGCCCAAAGGCGGGCTCAAATTGATGGCCGGACTTTCTGTAACAGTCATTATCAAGATCATTTGAGGCAGCTAACTTATGACCTCAGCAGACATCATCCTCCGGCTATTGGCGGCTGCGGCGATTGGATCCTCGATAGGGCTCAACCGATTCGCCCATCACAGATACATCGGCGTCAGGACGCTTGGCCTTGTCGCCCTCGGCGCCGCTGCCCTCGTCGTGGCGGTTCTGGAGTTTGGGAGCGGCGGCGACATGCTTCAGGCTGCCAGCCGGGTCATCCAAGGCATCGTCACCGGCATCGGCTTTATCGGTGCCGGTGTGATCGTTCAACGAGAACAACGTCACAAGGTTCATGGGCTAACGACTGCTGCAACGGTGTGGGTCTCGGCTGCCGCAGGCATAGTTTGCGGGCTCGGAGCTTGGCGCGTGGCCACAACGGTCGTCGTCTTGGCGGGCATTGTGCTGCTGGCAGGCGGTCGAGTTGAACGGCTCCTGATCGCCAAGTACGGCTCCGATCCCGAGACGGGCCCGTCAAACTCCAGGGAACCCACCACCTGCTCCATCCCTTCCACCTGATGTGAGCGGGAGGCCGCCGAACTGGTCAATTTGGAACTCGCGTTAGAGGATCATTTAGATTTAGTCGGCATACTGTTTCGGTCCGCCGATATAGTTCATAGGCCTCCGATGGTAGTGCATCGGGGGCCTTGCGTTTTTAAACAGCGAAGTCGGTCGCCTCAAATCGGCACGCGGATTTACTACCCATTAAATTTGTAGCGTCACAACTGGACTTGGTAGCACGCAGCTGCCGACAGCCAGGAATAACGTACATGTCCAAAGTCGCATCACTTGCAGCCGTCGTTCCGCTTGTATTCTTCCCCTTCGCGTCGGCGCGAGCTGGCGACCTTGGTTACACCCCTCCAGCCTACGCACCGCCGATGGTCGAATTGGCGCCCTGTTGGACTGGCTTCTACGTCGGCCTTGGTGGCGGTATAAGCTCGCTCAATAACGACCTTCATGCTCAACCTGGACCGGGCTTGAGCCGGCAATCCTGGCGCCGTCGGTGCCGCCGCATCCTTCGATGGAGTAGGTGCGACAGGCGGATTTTTCGAGCTGAGCGCGGGCGCTGACTATCAGATCAACAGCTGGCTCGTGGCGGGAGCATTCTTCGACTACGACTTCGAGAATGGTAGCGGCGACCTCAATATCAACGTACCCGGCGCACCGTTCCAGGCTGGCGCGAAGATCAACATCGAGAATAAGTGGTCTGTTGGTGGACGCCTAGGCTACCTCGCCTCACCCGGTACTCTGTTGTTCGTATCAGGCGGCTTCTCCCAGCTAAACACGAGCAACCTGAACCTCTCCGCGCCGGGCGTCGCAACGGCGGTAACGGTGCCGACTTTTTCCGGTGGCTTCGTCGGTGCTGGCGCCGAAACGAAGCTGACTGAGCACATCTCAATTCGTGGTGAGTACCGCTGGACAGATTTTGGCAGCGGAAATCTCGGCCTTCCCACTATCAACGGGACCAACCTGAACGATTTTATTTCTGCTCGCGCGTCGCCGACGATGCAAGACGGGCGGGTGTCGCTCAACTACAGGTTCTAAGTCCGACCGAGACGGCTTCGCGCGCACCTTAGTGGCGTAAGCTATGGGCGAGGCCGTCGGCGCGTCGGGGACCTTTCCGACCTCCAAGCGTTGTTCGGGACGGGGCAGCATCTCGTTAGAGCGACGGCATGGCCGCAATTGAAAACATGATTTTACTGAGGCCCAAGCGAGTAAGCGCTCGGCTACGCGATACGGCGTTCAAAGGCCGCTGGCCATTGATGGTGCTTGTCCTTGGCTGCGCTGGATGCTCCACGTGGCCCGAGCAGAACTCCCTCTAAGATTGGCGCTGCCAGATACGAGACTATGAGCTGCGAGGAGCTACAAACTGAGAGCAAACGGCTCCTCACGGCGGCGATGGATCATCCCACTCACCTGTCGTCACAAGAGCAGGATCAACGAGAGAAGGATCTTGCTTTGATCAACCGCGACATGAGCGCTCTCAACAAGACTTGGACCGCCAACAAGTGCGCGCAGTGATGGTGCCGGTTGCAGCGTTTTGACGAGCCCTGCCTCACCCACCGGCTTGGTTACGCAACAGAACCTTCATTATCGAAACATCTTCGGGCAGCAAGCCTCCGACGTAGTGGCTGAGATCAAGGCCGTCACAAAGTCTCTGGTCTATTTCAAGGCGACTGGAACCGCGGGGGCGCCCCATACCATTTTCCAGCCCACCGAGATTAAATCCATGCTGACGTCAGCCGTGCCCAGCAGGGACGCCATCGTCGAGCCTTACTTGCTCGATGCGCGCCGCTGCATCTCCTATCTCACCATCGAATTGCGCGGCGCGATTCCCGAGGAATTTCGCCCCGGGATGGGACGCATGATTTTCGGGTGCGATATTTGCCAGGATGTTTGCCCCTGGAACCGCAATGCTCCGGTAACGAATCTCGCTGAGTTCATGCCGCGGCGGATCGCTGCTAAATCTGACGGCGGCACTTCCGCGCAGCCGCCAGGCGGAGCCGGGAACGAAACCGAAACGCTTTTCGCGCCGCTCCTTGAATCCCTAGCTTCGCTGAGTGAACAAGAATTCCGCGAAATATTTCGCGGCGGCCCGATCAAACGCACCAAGTGGCGTGGACTGATTCGCAACGTCTGCGTCGCGCTGGGAAATTCGCCGCAAGCTCACGGCAGCGGGCAACATTCTCGAATCATCGCTTTGCTGAAAAGTCTCGGAGCATCTTCCGACGCCATCATCGCCGAGCACGCGCGCTGGGCGCTCGCGCGCCTCTCTCGCTCCGATTGACACCGCCGCCGAGGCTCGATAGCGTACCTGCGAGGTTCTGAATATGATGGCAGCAATCCTTGCACTTCTGTATCACGCAGCGCAGCAACCGCACATCAGCTTTCCCACCGGCGGAACGGCCACTGAAGAAATTGTTCTTCGCTGGCTGCACATCGTTTCCGGAGTCATCTGGATCGGACTGCTCTATTTTTTCAATTTAGTGGGCGTGCCGGCGATGGGCGCGCTCGATCCCGCGGTGCGCACGAAAATTTATGCGCCGCTGATGTCGCGCGCGATGCACTGGTTCCGCTGGTCAGCGATGATCACCGTGCTCGTTGGGCTGCGCTACTTCACCATCATTTTGAAAGCCGACGCGATCAACGCAGGCAAACCGCAACTGCTGTGGACATGGTTTGGCGAATGGTTCGCAATCTGGATGGTGGCATACGCGATCATTTACGCGCTGCAAATGCCTTGGGGCGCCGCGATCCATCAACGCGCACTCCGCGGCGCGCTGATCGCCATCGTGGTGATCGCCGCGTCGTACTTCGCGCTGGTCGTCAACGGCGGACAATTTTCTTCCAACAGCCATCTTTCGATCAGCATCGGCGGCGGACTCGGCCTGGTGATGTTGATGAACGCGTGGGGAGTTGTGTGGCGCGTGCAGAAGAAATTGATTCAGTGGAATCGCGCGGCCGCCGAAAACGGAACTCCGATGCCGCCGGAAGCCGAGCGCCTGCGGCAATGGGGACTCTTCGCCGCGAAAGTAGCGTTCTGGCTCTCGTTCCCCATGCTTTTTTTCATGGGCGCGGCAGATCATTATCCATTCCTCAGCAGCATCACTGATTAGCATTCGCATTTTGTAGCGCCGCGCTTTCAGCCTGGCATCCTCGCTACGAGCGCCAATGCAGCGTCACCGGCCCATCCATTGGATGCACCATCGGCGCGCCACTGCGCTTCGATTCCAAATGAGCTGCCTTCAACGCGAAATACCACTTCGCCGGGCGATCGGCATCGTCAATCAGCATTAGTTTCGGGCGATGCTTCAATCCGATGGATTGCTTCGCCATCGTTTCCGTATCCTGGCGAATAAATCGCGGGCCAAAAATCCGCAATCCTCCGCCGATCAACGCGCCCCACGGCGCAACATTCCACGCGGCGCAAAAATCGAGGCGGCAAAGATCGCGGCGCACGGGCGTGACCGTGGCGCGGCTCGAAAACCACGCGCGGCCGCAGCGCGTTTGCTCGAAGCGCATGTTGGGCAGCACGAAGTCGATTGTCGTGGTCACCGGCGCTCCATAGAGAGCGCGCAATAATTTGTACGGCGCGCTATTCGCGGAGGGCGTGTGCGCGCTCATGCGAAATCCATTCGGAATCGGCTCGAAAGCTTTTTGCTTGTCATGAATGCTGCGGCGGCTGCGCCACCACCAGGCCTGATGCACGAACGGCCCGTGCGCCGGATCCATCAATCCGATAATTCCGTGGTCCACACTCACGGGCATTTCCGCGGAAAGATGCGCGAGATGAAAATCCTCGCTGAATTTCGGGAGTTCGGGCGCGGGCGACGACGGAGCGGCAGCGGGCGATTGCACGCGTGCATCCGCGGGATCCGGGACGAAAACCCAAATGTATCCATCGCGCTCTTCGCAGGCAAACGCGTCGGCGAAAATTCGATCGCATTTCAATTTCGAATCGGCCGTGAGCGAAGGGATCACCGCGCACTGGCCGCTGTGCACGTCGAATTGCCAGCCGTGATAACTGCACTCGAGATTGCTCGCCTCGAGGCGCCCGAAAGAAAGCGGCATGCCGCGATGCGGGCAAGCGTCGCGCATCGCAAACGCGCGTCCGGCGCGATCGCGCCCGAGCACGAGCGGAATTTCAAGCAGCAACGCGGTAGTCATGCGATTGCGGCCGATTTGCGAGCTGCGCGCGGCCGGATACCAGAATCCGAAAAGCATGTCCGCGGAATCGCGCGCGCGCAGCCGAAAGTTGCGTCGCCGTTTCGCTCATATTCGCGAATGTATCGTATCACCGGCGACCGCGAAGCGATCGACTTACACTCCGCAAATCACAGCAACGCGCACCCAATTTGACACACTCCAACTTTGCGCCTATCCTCAATTCAGGTTGTACGGAATGACCACCGCGTTTTATTAGCCGAACCTCCCGCGCTGCATTGCGGCGTCTGCATCATCCGGGCACTTTCGCCGATTTTCGATTTTCCCCATTTCCATTTTCCGCATCGCGAGGCACGGCCATGTCGAAGGACAACAAGCTGTACGACAAGCTGATTCAAATCGAATCGAAATATGAGGATCTGACGCAGCAACTCTCGTCGCCGGAAGTGCTTTCCGATTCTTCGCGCTATCAAAAACTGGCGAAAACGCACGCGGAACTTTCCGCCGTGGTCACCAAGTATCGCGAGTGGAAAGAAATTGAGAAGGGCCTTGCGCGGCGTGAAGCAATTGCTCGCCGAAACCGACGACGCGGAAATGAAGCAGATGGGCCACGACGAGCAGCGGCTCCTCGATGAGCGGCTGCAAAATGCCGAGCGCGAGCTCAAGCTCTTGCTGCTGCCGCGCGATCCGAACGATGACAAGAACGTGATCGTCGAAATCCGCGCGGGCACGGGCGGCGATGAAGCTTCGCTTTTTGCCGGCGAACTCTTTCGCATGTATTCGCGTTACGCGGAAACGCAGGGCTGGCGCGTGGAAGTCCTGGAAAGTTCGGCTTCCTCGATCGGCGGCGTGAAAGAAATCGTCGCGGCGATTCAGGGCAATAAGGTCTACTCGAAATTGAAATACGAAAGCGGAGTGCATCGAGTGCAGCGCGTTCCGGCCACCGAGCAGCAAGGGCGCATTCACACTTCGGCCGCAACTGTCGCGGTGCTTCCGGAAGCGGATGAAATCGACATCAAGATCGAAGCGAAGGACTTGCGCATTGATACTTTTTGCTCTTCGGGACCCGGCGGCCAATCGGTGAATACCACGTATTCGGCCGTGCGCATCACGCACATTCCTTCGGGGCTCGTTGTTTCGCAGCAGGACGAGAAATCGCAGATCAAGAATCGCGCGAAGGCCATGCGCGTGCTTCGCGCGCGGCTTTACGAGCAGGAGCAGGAAAAGCAGCACGCGCTGATTGCCGCCGAGCGCCGCGGGCAGATCAAGACCGGCGATCGCTCGGAAAAAATCCGCACTTACAATTTCCCGCAGAATCGCGTCAGCGATCACCGCATCGGATTGACGCTGCACCAGCTCGATCTGGTGATGGAAGGCAAGATGGCGCCGATCGTGGACGCGCTGGTGACGCATTACGAATCGGAGCGGCTCAACGAAGAACTCGGCGGCGACGCCTGAGAATTTTTCGCGGCCTTGATATCGAGGCTCGCAGCGGCTGCTATGAATATCCGCGAAGCATTGAGAGAAGCGATCGGCCGCCTCGAGAGCGACGGCGTTCCTTCGCACGCGCTGGCTGCGGAATTGCTTTTGATGCACGCGTTGGGGCGCGACCGCACTTGGATCTATTCGCATCCTGAAGAAGAAATTCCGCGCGACCCGCTCGAAAATTTTCGCGCGCTGATTGGAAAGCGCGCGACCGGCACGCCGACACAGTATCTGACCGGCCACCAGGAATTCTGGGGGCTCGATTTCGAAGTGACGCCGGCGGTGCTGATTCCCCGCCCCGAGACGGAGCACGTAATTGAAGTCGCGCTCGAGCGGCTCGGCTCGCGGGGCAAGAATGCGCCGCTGAAAATCGCCGACATCGGAACGGGCTCTGGTTGCATCGCCATCGCATTGGCTCACGAGTTTCCGCTTGCCGAAATTTTTGCCACGGATGTCTCCGCGGCCGCGCTTGAAGTGGCTCGACGGAATGCCGCGCGGCACAATGTCGCCGCTCGCATTCAATTCATCGAGAGCAATCTTTTCGAGGCGCTTTGTTCGGAGGAAACTTTCTCGTCTCAGCGCGATGAACCTTGGCGCGACCTGGATTTGCCGCACAAAGACGCCGGCTGGCAGCCCTTCGGCTTCGCTCAGGACGAGCCGGCGCTACGAAAGCAAAGGCCTCAATTTGACGCCATCGTCAGCAATCCGCCTTACATTCCGCTTCGCTGAAGCGACGCAGCTGCAAATTGAAGTCCGCGGGCACGAGCCGCAAATCGCGCTCTTTGCCGGCGAAAACGGATTCGCGATTTATGCCCCCCTCGTTCGCGACGCCGCAAAATATCTGAGCCCCGGCGGCATGTTGATCCTGGAATTGGGCCACGATTCCCTGTTGGGCGTCCAACAGCGCATCGCCGAGAGCGGGGCCTGGACCAACGTCAAGGTTGTCCGGGACCTTGCCGGGATCGCGCGAGTAATTTCCGCACGGCGTTTTTAGGGCCCCGGGGGTGTCCGTTAGCTCCGGTTGCTTGACGTGGGCCGCTAAAAGGCTTCCTGAGGGGGTCGTTTTTTTCACGGTTAGAAATTGCCTCCGTGGTTTGTTTTCAGTGGGTTACGGCGATTTCTAATCGTTTCGGTGTATCGATTAGAAATCGGTGGATCGAACCTGTTTGCCGAGGCTATTTGACTTCGCTGTGGCTGCGTTCATTGGCAGTATCCCGGCGCAGGATAGCAGGAATATCGGGGAAGTCAATAGTACGAAGTTTGAAACTACGCAGCGGCCTGGACCGGCGATCGCGTTGCCGAAGAGTGGCGCGGCACCGAGAAACGGGCCCCAACAGGGAGGGCCATTTTGTTGTACCCGGCTGAACCATCAGTCCGGACCCGAGCACTCTCCCCTACAAGAACTGGAGTTAATTGCTACGCTTCGTGGTTCGGAAGTTCTAAGGGTGTATATTCATCTCCTCGTTGCGCTATGCCGAAACTTGCTCGATTTCGCGCGAAAAACTCCCCGCTGGCGCCTGCTGCGGCTGTTGGAGCGAAGCTGGAATTTACTTCGGCTTCGGCGAGCGCGCTTACGCCGATTTTGCATATCGATATGGACGCGTTTTTCGTTTCCGTTGAGCTGCTCTCGCGGCCGGAATTGCGCGGATTGCCGGTAATTGTGGGCGGGCAGAAGGATCAGCGCGGAGTGGTAACTTCGGCGAGTTATGAGGCGCGGCGACTCGGCGTACATTCGGCGATGCCCTTGCGCACGGCCGGGCGGCTTTGCCCGCAGGGAATTTTTCTCGAGAACCGGCACGAACTTTATTCGCAGTGGAGCGACCGCATCGCTGCGATATTGGCGCGGCACGCACCGCGCGTGGAAATGGCTTCCGTGGACGAAGCGTATTTGGATTTCAGCGGAACGGAACGGTTGCACGGGCCGCCGCTCGTGGCCGCCGACAAATTGCTGCGCGAGATTCGCAGGACGACCGGACTTCCCTGCTCTGGGGGATTGGCTTCGACGCGATTGGTGGCGAAAGTGGGATCGGATCAGGCCAAGCCGCAGGGATTGGTGTGGGTGCCGGCGGGAATGGAGGCTGAATTTCTGGCGCCGCTGGAGGTGCGGAAAATTCCGGGGATCGGGCGCGTGACAGAGAGCGCTTTGCATGCGATGGGAATTCGCACGGTGGGACAACTGGCGGTGATCCCGAGCGAGAAACTCGAGGAATCATTTGGGCGTTGGGGAACGGCGCTTTACCGCAAGGCGCTGGGGCAGGATTCATACGAATTTTTTGTGGATGCGGAGCCGAAATCGATTTCGCACAACGAAACTTTTGGCGTCGATACGAATGATCGTGCGCATCTGGAAACGACGCTCAGCTATCTTGCGCAGAAAGCGGCCAAGCGGCTGCGGGAATCCGGACTTTACGTGCGCACGGTAAGCGTGACGATTCGTTTCACCGATTTCCGGACGATCACGCGCAGCAAGACTCTTGCCGAGCCTTCGGATTTGGACGGAGCAATCACGGCCACCGCGAAATCGCTCTTCGCGCAGAATTGGGATGGGCGCGCCAAGCTGCGCTTGATCGGCGTCTCGCTGGAATCACTGACCGGCGCGACAACGCAACTGGCGTTACTCGATGCCGAGCAGAAAGAAAAACTTGAGCGCTTAGCTCGCGCGGCTGACAAACTGCGCGATCGCTTCGGCTTCAACAAAATCCAGCTGGGCGGCTCGTTGAACAGTCCGCATAAAAGCTAAGTATCGCCGGAATCAATTAGCATCGAGCGCCGCCGTTGTTCGCGCCTTTTATTACAAGTTTGCTCGTAAGATGCCGGCAGGGACGCCGGCGCTACTTAGTTGGCCTATAATCCTCTCGATGTCTTCCAATCCATCTTCGTCGGGCACTGCGGCTAAGAAGCCGTATGGGGCGCGCGTCACCGGGGCTGTTGACGACGTTGGCAATTTCTGGACGCGCGTAACCAACGGCATGGCTCTCGATCAGCTTTGGCGGCAATTCCGTAGCGAGGCCAGCGAGGGATACGGGCTTTATTCGCGCGAAGTGGATTGGGGGTCGCTGCCGAAAAAAGGCATCAAGCGCTTTTTCCGTTCGGCATGGGCGCTCTTCCAAGTGATGTTGATGAAGCTCACGCCTGCACGGCGGATTTTGCTGCTGATTGCCGTGGGGTTGTTTTTCTTTCCGGTGATCGCGATTTTCCTGCCGCGCGGGAAAGGCGAGGACGTCGGAAGCTATTACGAGTTCGCGGCGATCGCGTTTTTTATTCTGCTGGCGCTGGAGCTTGCGGATCGCGTGATCATGAAGCGCGATTTGGAAATCGCGCGGGAAATTCAGCGCTGGCTGGTGCCGCATGCGCCGCCGGCGATTCCCGGCGTGGATATCGCGTTCGCGACTCGTCCGGCGAATACCGTGGCCGGAGATTACTACGATGCGTTCCGGCGTCCGGCGGCAGAGGGAAGCGGCGAGCCGGGGCCGCTGCTGCTCGTGGTGGCCGATGTGGCAGGAAAGAGCGTGCCGGCGGCATTGCTGATGGCGACGTTTCAGGCGAGCCTGCATACGCTTGCGGCCGCGCCGGGGCCGCTCGACGAGCTGGTGCGCGCGTTGAATCGGTATGCGTGCGCGCATAGCCTGGACGGATTGCGCTTTACCACCGCTTTTTTTGCGGAGCTGGATATTGCGCGGCGGTCGCTGACGTATGTTGGAGCGGGGCACAACGCGCCGGTGCTGCGGCGCGCGGATGGGCGCATCGAGCGATTGACGGAAGGCGGGCCGCCGCTGGGGATTCCGACGGACGATTTGGCGATGGCTGGATACGCGTGCACGAACATTGCGATTTCGCCGGGGGATGCGCTGGTGATTTTTACGGATGGAGTGGTAGAGGCCCGGGATCAATCGGAGGCGGAGTATGGCGAGACGCGGATGATTGCTTGTTTGCAAGCGGCGGGAAAGTCGGATGCGGCTGCGATTTTGCAGGAATTGATGAAGGATGTGGACCGGTATGTGGGCGGAACGCGGCAGCATGATGATGTGACTTGTTTGGTCTTGAAGATGGGGGATTAGATATGAGGATTGAGCAGAACTAATTCGCCGTCAGTCGCGACCATTCCTTCGATCGAGGGGCGGGATTTTTCGTAGTTGAAGATGCAGGGCTTGTAATGCAGCAGATCCCAGTGGAGTTTGTGGAAGAGCTGGATGAGGCCGCCTTCCATACGCGGGCTGTGCGTGCCGATGAAGAGGGATTTCACGTGGGTGTTGAGATATTCGTAGCAGCTGAAGGCAACGTCGAGCTCCGCGCCTTGGATATCCCAATGCATGAAATCGATTTTATCGAGAGCGCCGCAAATGGTTTCGACAGTGAGGCCAGTGACCGCGCGATGAGCGATGGGCACGCCGCGGTAGTCTGTAGCGGCCGTGGAAGTGGTGGCGGCGCCGCCGTGATCCCGGCTGGGATCGATCACGGGAAAAAATAGCTTCGTATTTTCCGGCCAAGCTGCGGCGCAGAGCGTGCGGCAGATAATTTCGGGCTGCTTGGCCTGGGAATATTTCCCGAGATTGTGGGTGAGGTGCTCGCGCATGAATTCGAAACGGTAGGGATCGGCTTCGACGCCGAGAAGATCGATCTTGCGGAATCCCAATCGCGCGCAAACCACTCCCGCTGCGGCGATCCACGGGCCCCAGCCGGCGCCGATTTCAACTGCGGCGATTTCGCCGGCATTGCGGCGGCGTTCGATGGCTTGGAACAGGGAAATATATTCGTGGGCGCCGCCATATAACTTGTCGCTGGGAATGGGCAGGTCGGCGAAAACACATCCGCCGCGAGGCTCGACATCGGGAAAAACGGCGAGGCTGGTTTCAACACCGATGAAATTCGTGACGTATCCGGGGACTTTGGGCAAGTCCGCGGCAGGGACGCGGAAGCGTTCGAGTATTTCACGATCGGCGATGCAGCATCCGTTGGAACTCATCTTGGTTCACCTAGCTCGCGCTTGGATGAGAATTTTTTCACAAACTTCACGCCCCCAAATATTAAGCAATTCCCCGCCCAAACTTGTGGAGTTCGGCCAGATTCGGGGTGAAATCATTTCCGCCACATGATATTCGTGGCGCCAACATCGCTCTGGCGAGGAGGCCGCAATGCTTAAATCCGGAAAGATGGTGGGATTCGTTCCCACGAAGGACTACGACAAGGCGCGGGATTTTTATGTCGAGAAGCTGGGGTGTGAATTCGTGAACCTAGATCAATTTGCGCTGGTGGTAAAAATTGGCGGACACATGATTCGCATCGCCAAGGTTCCGAATTTTACGCCGCTGCAAGGGACGATTCTTGGATGGGAAGTGGTGGACATTGAAAAAATGGTGCGTTGGCTGGCGGAGCGTGGCGTGGCGACGGAGAAATATCCATTCGTGCAGGATCGCGAACTGGGAATTTGGTCCACTCCGAACGGCGACAGAGTGGCGTGGTTTAAGGATCCAGATGGCAACGTTCTTTCGGTAAGCCAGCACAAGTAATTCGCAGGGCGAGACGTGCGCAGAGGCGCTCGTGCGTTGCTGCCGCGCGGCAATTCGAAAAGACTCACGGAAATTTCAGTTCGAACGAGAGGACGTCCATGAATTTCAAGCGCATTGCTCTGGCTGCGGTGGCCGCAATCATCGTGGATCTGATTTATGGATTTGTGGTGTACGGCGCGGTGATCGCCAGCGCTTACAATCCGTATTCGGCAGTTTATCGAACGGCGGAAGAGACAAAACATTACATGGCGTATGGATTCGCGGGGATTTTTATCGCCCTGCTGGTGCTGGCGACGATTTATGCCAAGGGGTATGAGGGCGGGAGCGGGGCGGCGGAAGGCGCGCGATTTGGATTGCTGGTGGCAATTTTTGTGATCTTCGATTTTGTCGGGCCGAATTTCGTGACGCTGAATATCGGGCCGAAGCTGGCGCTTTCGCAGGCGGCGGCATCGCTTTTCGAATGGCCGCTGGTGGGAATGACGATTGGTCTGGTGTACAAGCCGAGCCGGAAGAGTTGAAGCGTGGGCTCAGGCGGGCGGCGCGGAAGTTTGAGCGGCATTTTGACGGATGAAGGGCGCGTTTCAAGTGCGGCGGGGCTGTGCGCGGGGCGGAGTTGTGCGCGGCGCGGCATTGAGCGAACTGGCACCGGGCCGGGAATTCCCGCATAATCGGCGCATGACGGCGCGGGAACTTGCGGAAAAAATTGCGCGAACTTTGCGCGACGCGGGGCATCAGGCCTACTTTGTGGGTGGGTGCGTGCGCGATCTGGAATTGGGGCGCGAGCCGGCGGATTATGACGTGGCGACGGATGCGCGACCGGAGCGCGTGCAGGAGCTTTTTCCTGATTCGCTGGCGATCGGGGCGCAATTCGGAGTGATCCTCGTGACGGAGGATGGCGCGGAAGTGGAAGTGGCGACTTTTCGATCCGACATCGGTTATTCAGACGGGCGGCATCCGGACAGCGTCGTTTACGCCGATTCGGCGAAGGAAGATGTGCTGCGCCGGGATTTCACGATTAATGGATTGCTGCTCGATCCGCGGACGAATGAAGTGCTCGATTACGTTGACGGGCGGGCGGACCTGCGGGCGCGTCTGATTCGCGCGATTGGAAGTCCGGAGCAGCGATTTCGCGAAGACAAGCTGCGATTGATTCGGGCGGTGCGATTTGCGGCGCGATTCGATTTCGCGATTGAGGCGGAAACGGCCGGAGCGATTCGCCGGCTGGCGCCGGAAATTTTGGTGGTGTCTGCCGAGCGGCTGCGTGACGAGCTGACCAAGATTCTTACTGAGGGAGCCGCTCGCCGCGGATTCGAATTGCTCGATGAGCTCGGGCTGCTGCGGCACGTTCTGCCGGAAATCGCGCGGATGAAAGGAGTGGAGCAGCCGCCGCAATTTCATCCCGAGGGCGACGTGTGGATTCACACGCTGCTGATGCTCGAGATGCTCACGGCGGGAGCGTCGCCGACTCTGGCTTGGGGCGTGCTGTTGCATGACGTCGGCAAGCCGCCGACTTTTGCGCCGCCTGCCGGACCTGAGGGGCGAATCCGCTTCGACGGGCACGTGGAAGTGGGCACGAAAATGGCGGAGGAAATTTGCCGGCGCTTCCGATTTTCGAATGAGGAGATGGAACAGGTTATGGCGCTGGTGGCGAACCATCTGCGCTTCAAGGATGTGCTGCAGATGCGACAATCCACGCTGAAGCGGTTTGTGAGGCTGCCACATTTTGAGGAGCATATGGAACTGCATCGCCTGGATTGCTCTTCGAGCCACCGCAATCTGGAGAATTACGATTTCGTCCGGCGATTTTTGGCCGAGACGCCTGCCGCCGAAGTTCGCCCGGCACGGTTGATTGGCGGCGATGATTTAATTGGAATGGGGTTGAAGCCGGGGCCGGGATTTAAGGAGATGTTGCGTGCGATCGAAGATGCGCAATTGGATGGCAGCTTGAAGACGCGGGAAGAGGCTTTGGCGCAGGTGCGGCGGAGCCTTGAGGATAAATGCGGGCCAGCGACGAAGTAGTCACCCTCAAGAACAGGCGTATAGGACCTAGAACCCGTTTGGGTTGATATTATAAAGCCATTATTTACAGCACGTTAGATTGTTTGCGGAAAGACCTTAGTGTGGTACACTCATGTCGTTTTATAATGCCGATGAAACCTACTGACACCTTTTCTCGTACTTTGCATCTAATCCTTCGTATCGCCGATATGTGATAGTGGTTCTGAAGGGGGACCCAGTGACACCCAACCCGAAAATTGGTTCACAAGAGCTTCCCATTCTCCCTGTGCGTGACACCGTGCTATTCCCCGGCGCCGTAATGCCGCTGACGGTGGGACGCGAGAGTTCGCTGGCCCTGCTGGATTCGCTGGAGGGCAACGACAAGATTCTGGGTGTGGTGGCGCAACTCGATCCGCGCATCGAAGATCCTTCGGGCACGGATCTGCACAGCGTGGGGACAGCCGCAAAAATTCACAAAATGGTGCGCATGCCGAACGGAAACGTGGTCGTGTTTCTGGAAGGCTTGCACCGGATACGCATTACTGAAGTTCTGGGCTTGAAGCCGTTTCTGCGCGCGCAAGTGGAACCGCAACCCGATCTGGATACGGAGCGCGATTCCGGGATCACTGCTCTGGAGCGCAACGCGCAGGAACTGTTCCGCGACGTGGTGGCGCGTTCGCCGCAACTTTCCGACGATTTGCAGACCGCGCGATCAATACCATCGAGACTCCGGTGCGGCTGACGGATTTCATCGCCGGCACGTTGCCGTCGCTGACCACCCTGCTGCGGCAGGAATTGCTGGAAACGGCCGAGCGTGCGCACGCGGCTGGAAACTCTGATTCGCGAACTCTCCAAGGAGCTCGAAGTCCTCGAGCTGCGCAACAAGATTCAGGAGCAAGTGCAGGAGCAAGTGAGTCAGAGCCAGCGCGAATTCCTGCTGCGCGAGCAGATGAAGGCGATTCAGAAGGAACTGGGCGAGTCCGACGACACGCAGGCGGAAATCGACGAGCTGCGCGAGAAGCTCGAAGAATCCGGCATGTCCGCCGAAGCGCAGCAAGGAGTGCGACCGCGAGCTGAAGCGGCTGGCGAAGATGACTCCGGCTTCGGCGGAATACATGGTCGCGCGAACCTATCTGGAATGGATGACCTCGCTGCCCTGGAACAAGATCTTCCGGCACCGAGGACATCGACATCGCCAAGGCGCAAGCCATCCTGGACGAGGATCACTACGACCTCGAAAAGGTGAAAGAGCGCATTCTCGATTACCTGGCCGTGAAGAAACTGCAGCCGGGCATGAAGGGGCCGATCCTTTGCTTCCTCGGGCCTCCGGGAGTGGGCAAAACTTCGCTCGGGAAATCGATCGCGCGGGCGCTGGGACGCAAATTCGTGCGCATCTCGCTGGGCGGGCATGCACGACGAAGCGGAAATCCGCGGACATCGCCGGACCTACATCGGCGCGCTGCCCGGACAGATCATCCAGGGAATTCGCCGGGCCGAGACCAACGATCCGGTCTTCATGCTGGACGAAGTGGACAAGCTCGGGCGCGATTTCCGCGGCGATCCGTCGGCGGCGTTGATGGAAGTGCTCGATCCGGAGCAGAACGCCTCGTTCCGCGATCACTATCTGGACGTGCCGTTCGATCTGTCCAAGGTGCTCTTCATCGCCACGGCAAACTTGATCGATCCGATTCCGGAGCCGCTGCGCGATCGTATGGAAATCATCGAGCTTCCCGGGCTACACCGAGGTCGAAAAAATCCACATCGCCAACAAGTACCTGATTCCGAAGCAGGCGACCGAGCACGGAATCAAGATCGGCGAGCAGATCGAGTTCACCGACGACGGCTTGCGCGAAATCATTCACAGCTACACGCGCGAAGCCGGCGTGCGGAATCTGGAACGCGAAATCGCCACATCTGATGCGCAAGCAGGCGCGGCGCATGGCCGAGGGCAAGACGGAGAAGCTGGTGGTCACGCCCGAAGTGGTGCACGAAGCGCTGGGCGTGCCGAAGTTCCGCGCCGAAAGGGAAGTCGAGGAACGCGTCAAGAAGCCCGGCGTTTCGGTCGGCCTGGTCTGGACGCCCGCCGGCGGCGACATCGTCTTCATCGAGGCGATCCGCCATGCGCGGCGGCAAACAGTTCACCATGACCGGGCATCTGGGCGAAGTGATGCAGGAATCGATGACGGCCGCGTTGACGTGGGTCCGCGCCAACGCCGAACGATTACGGCATCGATCCCGACTTCTTCCGCAAGCAGGACATCCACATCCACGTGCCGTCGGGCGCGGTGCCGAAGGACGGCCCGTCGGCCGGCGTCGCGATGGTCACCGCGCTGGTCAGCTTGCTCAGCGGGCGGCCGGTTCGTCCGCGCGTGGCGATGACCGGCGAAATTTCGCTCTCCGGAGTCGTGCTGCCGGTCGGCGGAATCAAGGAAAAGGTGCTGGGCGCGAAACGCGCCGGCATCCGCGAAGTGATTCTGCCGGCGGAGAACGAACCGAACGTGAAGGAAGATCTGCCGCCGCAGATGCTCGAAGGGATGCAGATTCACTTCGTGCGCACGGCGGACCAAGCGCTAGAACTGGCGCTCGGGAAGATTGAAAAGCCGCTGCGGCCGGTGAGCGGCGGCGGGCGCCGGGGCGAAGACCGGCCGACGTCGATTCCGGTTCACTGATCGCAGCTTTTTCAGCTGCAAGGAAAAAAAGGCCCGCCTAACCGGCGGGCCTTTTTTATTTCTGCGCGGTTTCTTTCGGAGTGCCGGATTCGGGTTGTGGCGCGTCGGCCCGCTGAGACCGTTACCGTTGCGTCCAGAACTTCCATTCGATTCCTAAAATCTCGCGTATTCTTCTTGGGCTGCGATTCGCAAACCTTGCTGCTTGGGATTCTTGAGAATGAAGCGCTGCGGCTCTGCGCCGGACTCGCGGAAAATTTAGCTATGCGATATACGCCGAGACAGATTGCTGTGCGGGGGCGGGAGGCGGCGGGGCTTTTGGTGGCTACGCTGGACCGCGATGCTTATGTGATGCGGTTTTTGCGGGGTTATGCGAATGATCATGACCGGCCGGGGATTATTACGCAGCCGATTTTGCATCGCGATTTGATGGGGACGGTGCGGCGCGAGGCTCTGTTGGCGATGGCTACGCATGTGGATGAATTGGCGCCGCAATTTTTGGGATTGGGAGAGGGCGCATCGCCAAGCAGGGGTTCGGCGCGGGGGGCTGCGAAAGGCAAGGCTGGGCGCGGGAGTGCGCGGGTGAAATCGGGGAAAGCGGTGAAGGGGCGTGCCGGCACTACGCGCGGCGCTGGTGGAATTGCAGCCAAGCGCGGGACCGAGATTGCGCGACAGAGCGCGGCGGAAGCGGAGGCGTTGAATTTATTTCGCGAGGAATTTTTTGCGGCGCTGGGGCAGGCTCTGCGTTGGACGCAGAGCGACTTCGAGGAATTCGCGCGCGATTACGATCTCTACGAATCCGCTGGGGCGCATGATGCGGCTTCGCGACGGGGAGCGAAGGCGGGAGCTTCCGGGCCGTTCGTGGACCGGTGTGGATTGTTGATCGACCCCTCGATGCTGGAGCAGGCGCGGCGGGCGGCGGGGAAATTTGAGACGCTGCTGCGGGGAGTGACGCTGCAGGCTTTGAAGCGAGTTTTCGCGACCAGGCGGGAGAATTGAGCCGTGGCGGATTTGGTGGCGTGAGCCCGCGCACGACGAGCGGACTCACGCAGCGCTGTAGTCGTCGGATGCTACTTACGGCCTCGCTTCGAGAATAATGTTGAATGGGGTTTGCGTGGCGCGGCGGACGCGCGTGAAGCCGGCGTCCTTGAGCACTTTGGTGAGCCGTGCTTCGCCGGCTTGGGCGCCGAGCGCCAAGCCTACCTCCTGCGAGAGCGAAGCAGGCGTGCAGAGCGTCGTTGATGCGGAATAAAAAATTCGTCCGATGGGATTGAGATTGTCCTCGAGCTTGTCGTTGGCGAAAGGTTCGACGAGCATCCACGTGCCGTCGGGGGCGAGCGATTTCAGCACGTGCTGCGCGGCACCAACCGGATCGCCCATATCGTGCAGGCAATCAAAGAACGCGACGAAATCGTAACCCGTGCCGGGATAATTTTTGGCCGCGGCCACTTCGAATTTCACGCGGTCGGTAAGTCCCGACTTCTTCGCCGCCTCAGTTGCCAAAGCGATGGAGCGATCGTGATAATCGGACCCGACGAACGTGGATTTCGGATACGCGTGAGCCATCAGGATGGTGGAAGTGCCGAGGCCGCAGCCAACGTCTGCCACTTTCGCGCCGGCTTTCAATTTCGCTTCAACCCCATCAAGGGCGGGAATCCACTCGGGCACTAAATGCGCGCGGTAACCCGGACGGAAAAATTTCTCCGTTCCATGAAACAGCTCGTGATCGTGCTCGTGCCAGCCGACGCCCTTGCCGGTGCGGAATCCTTCCTCGATTTTCGGGACGTCTTTCATCACCGCTGAAACAATATTGAAAAATCCAGGCAGAAATACGGGACTGTCTTCGGCCGCGAGCGCGAAGGCCTGCTCGGGAGGAAGCGTGAAAGTTTTCGCGGCGGCATCGTAGGTGACGAATCCGCCGGCGGCCTGCGCCGAGAGCCATTCGCGGACGTAGCGCTCGTTCAATTTTGTTTTTTCCGCGACTTGCGCGGAGGTAAGAGGCCCGGCGCCGGCCATGGCCTTGTAAATTCCGAGTTTGTCGCCGAGAACTATCAGCGCGGCGTTCATCGCGGCGCCCATCTCGCTCAGCGCTTGTCCGATGAAAGCGTTCAGTTTGGATTCATCAATCGGCAATTGTGCAGGAGTAGCCATCGAGTCACCTCAGCATTGGATTCGATCCGGGGCCCAAGTCTTACGAAAAATTCTAAACACGGCGAATACCGCTGTCAACGATACGGAGCGGACTGCATGCTTTACGCTAGATTGAGATGCGAAAAGGCCGGCCAACGGTGCGGGTTTCTTTCGGCGGCCCGCTGGCACGCGCGCGGCGGCGTGCGGCAACCGTTACGCTGACGCAACATCGCGCCACGCGCCGCATGCGAGCGGTAGGACGATCTGTTACGCTCGCGACAGGTGCTAGTTCTCTTCTACATTTTGGCGATCCAGCAGCTTTTGCAAGGGATTTACTCGGTGGTGCAGGGGCTTGGCTGGCTGCGCTTCGTGCGGCGACGTCTCGCGACTCATGCGGGATTTTACACGCCGCGAGTCGCGGTGATCTGCCCGTGCAAGGGCGCTGATCCGGGGCTGGAATCGAATCTGCTGGCGCTGACGCATTTCGATTATTCCAATTACGAGCTGGTATTTGTGGTGGCGAAGGCGACGGATGCTTCGGTGAAAGTGATCGAGCGCGTGAAGTCCATGACGCGGCGAACGATTCATCTGGTGATCGCCGGCCCACCGGAAGATTCCGGGGAAAAAGTAAGCAACTTGACGAAGGCCGTCGAGGGGCTGACGGAAGCTTACGATGTTTTTGTTTTTACCGATTGCGATATCGCGCCGAGCCGGGCCTGGCTGACGAAACTGGTGACGCCGCTGAACAACCCGCGGATCGGCGCGACGACTACGTATCGCTGGCTGATTCCCGTGCAGCGGAATGGGAAGAGCGGGTTGGCGAGCGCGGTGGGATCGGTTTGGAACGCGAGCATCGCGACGATGCTTGGCGAACATTCGCGCAATTTTTGCTGGGGCGGCGGGACGGCGATACGACGCCAGACTTTTCAGGAAGTCGGCGGGCTGGCGTACTGGCAAGGCGCGGTGAGCGATGATCTTGCGCTTACCAATGCGCTGCGGCACGATGGCCGCGGAATCGAGTTTGTGCCGGAATGTCTGGCACCGACGCCCTACGCGACCACTTGGGGAGAGCTGCTGGAATTCACCAACCGGCAGATTATTTTGACGCGCGTTTATTCGCCGACGATGTGGACCGTGGCGGCGGTGACGAATGCGACTTATGTGTTGACGGCGGTCGTGGCGTTCATCGTGTTGCTGAAACAGATGATCGCGGGCGACGTCTGGGGCGAAATGCTGATGCTCACACTCGCGATTCCGCTTTTCGCGGCGATCAAGGGAGCGCTGCGGACGGTGGCGATTGCGGATTTGCTGCCGGAATGGAAGCAGCAGATGCAGAAGTGGTCCTGGATATGGACGGCACTGGCGCCGGTGATTCCCTTTCTTTTCTTTGTGAATTTCTGCGCGTCGCTGGCGACGAATCAGATTCGCTGGCGCGGGATTCGCTATCGGTTGATCTCCATCAATCAGACGCAGGTCATTTCGCGGTAGCGCCGGCGTCCCTGTTTACCCTGAGCCTCGAAGGGCCACATCTTACGACCACTCAGTTCGGCAAGAATCTAAATCATGCACGGAGCGATACGTTCAAAAGAAATGCGATGGTTGTTTTGCATTTTGTCCGCGCGTGATGTTGCTCGTTGCGGGATTGCGCTCGCCGGATGCCGGCCCTTCGAGGCTCAAGGTAAACAGGGACGCCGGCGCTACCTAAATCCAATTGCAGCCATCATGCGGCCGGTGATTTTCTCGCGGCGGTAGCTGAAGAGAAGATCGGTGCGGCAGGCCGTGCAAAGCTCGCTCACGGAAATATTTTTTGCCGCGACGCCGGCGGCTTCGAGAATTCGGCGATTCGCGGCGTGAAGATCGAGCTGCACGCTCGGAGGCGGCGGTTGATGCCCCGGCGGCATCATGGTGAGCCACGGCAGCGGATTCGGATCTTCGCCGGAAGTCAGCGCATCGTACGGCCCTTCAAACCAATCGCGCGCATTTTCAAACTGGCCGGCAAATTCCTTCACGACCTCGGGGCCAACCTCGTAACAGCAGCGTCCGATCCCCGGGCCGACGGCGGCGATAATTTTCTCCGGGCGCGTGCCGAAAAGCATGCGCATGCGGCCGACGGTTTTTTCAGCGATGCGTTTCAGGGTGCCGCGCCAGCCGGCATGAATCGCGGCGACGACGCGGTGGTCGGGGTCGGCCAGCAGAATGGGAATGCAATCGGCGGTTTGCACGGCGATGAGCAATCCGGGAGTCGCGGTGATGAGCGCGTCGCCTTGCAGAATGTGCGGCGGCACGACTTCGACAACGTGAATGATGTCGGAATGAATTTGGCTGAGAGCGATGAGCTGCATGGACTGCGCGCCGAGAGATTTCTGAAAGAGGCGGCGGTTTTCTTCCACGCGCGAGCGTTCGTCCCAATCGCTGAAGCCCAAGTTCAAGACGGACTCGGGCGGTTTCGATCGCGCGTGGGGATTCTTGAGGCGGCTTGCGCCACCTGGACGTGTGCTGAACCCGTGCACCAGCCATTTTTCGCGCGCGAGCGGTGGGGCCTGCAGAACAGTGATGCCGGCAGTACGGCGCTCCGGCCATCGGCTGGTATTGGTGCTACTGCCGGCGCCATTGGCGCCATTGCCAGTTTTGACCGCAACGTGGCGACCAGCTGCGCCGCGCTTCTTTGCGGCTGAGGATTTTCGAACTCGATCTGTGGTGCTCCGCGTTTTCACCTTTCCAGTATAATCCGGTGGGATTGCGGAACGCGATTTCTTGATAGGATGGATCGCTTCGATCGGAGCGCGCGTGATTGTCGGCATGGGCTTGGACATCGCGGAGATTGACAGGATCCAGGCGGCCATCGAGCGCCACGGCCAGCCTTTTATTGCGCGGCTCTTTACCCCGGCGGAAATTGCCTATTGCGAGCGGCACAAAAATAAATTCGAGCGCTACGCGGGACGCTTTGCGGTGAAGGAAGCAGCGATGAAGGCGCTGGGCACCGGCTGGCGGCACGGCGTGCGCTGGCGCGACATCGAAGTGACCAACCTGCCGGGCGGCAAACCCACGCTGCGGTTGAGCGGCGTCGCTGGAGAATTCGCCGCCAAACTCGGCACGAAGACGATCTCTCTCTCGATCACCCACAGCGGAAATCTCGCCCTCGCCCAGGTGATTTTCGAGAACTGACGCTAGAGAGGAACCGAGAGCACGGGCCGGAGGCTGTTCTCGCGATCGAATTCTAATTGCGTGCAAAATTATTAGAATTTCTCGTAAGTCATACAAAACAAAAGGCGAAACACATTCCTGATCGCGTGAAAAGCGGGGCTTTTGCGCACTCTTTTCGGCGCGACCTTGAACCGAGCGTTGCGGTTTCGCGCCGAGCTCGCGGCAAACGCGCCGTCAGCGCCCAAACTGGGGACCAATCTGTTCGATTCCAGAACGGCTTCGTCCCGGATTCGCTCAATCTCTTCGACCCTCGGGCCTTTGCCTTTGTTAACTCATATCCCCACTATAAGATAGCAGCCATGAATCCTTGGCCAGCTTCGTGCGTATTCTATCTGAGCAGCATCTGCGGATTTGACGGGGCGTGACTATGAGAACCTTTTGGCAGGATCTGCGCTATGGAGGTCGAGTACTCCGAAGCTCGCCTGGGTTGACGGCGGTGATCGTCTTGACGCTGGCCCTGGGAATCGGGGCGAACACGGCGATTTTCAGCATCGTGAACCAGTTTCTATTCAAGCCACTGCCGGTACGCGATCCGGGCCAACTCATGGTGATCGCTTCGTCGCCGAAGGAAACGTCGCTGCTTTATCAGATGTCGTACCCGGCAATGCAGGATCTCCGCAAGCAGACCAGCGAATTCTCCGACATCTTCGCTTATCAGCTTGGAGTTGGCGGACTCAGTGTGGACGGTCAGGCCGACCAATTCGTCTACACGTTCGTGAGCAGCAATTATTTCTCGTCGCTGGGGCTCAAACCGGCCGCGGGTCGGTTGCTATTGACGAATGAGGGCGAGACGCCGGGAGAACCTCGCGTCCTGGTGCTCGGATATTCCTATTGGCAGCGGAGATTTGGCGGCGATGCCGGAGTGGTGGGCAAGCAAGTTCTGGTGAACGGCAAACCAGCGACGATCGTAGGAGTCACTCCCAAGGATTTCCTGGGCACGGCTTTCGTTTTCGAATCGCAAGGCTACGTGCCGCTCAGCATGATCGCCGGGGAAGCAGGCTCCGAGAAGTTCTGGACTGACCGCAGTTCGCGCGGCTTGCGCGTAATGGGACGCTTGAAGCCCGGGGTAAGCATGGCGCAGGCGGGGAGTTCGGTGAAGCTGGTTGCTGCGCGATTGGCGGAACAGTTCCCGGAGACGGACCGGGGCTACGACGTGCGCGTGGTTCCGGAAACCTTTGCCAGACCGCAGCCGTATCCCACGAACATCGTGCCGGTGATCGCAGGAGTATTTCTGATTCTGGCGGCGCTGGTGTTGCTGCTGGCCTGCATGAACGTTGCGAATGTGCTGCTCTCGCGAGCGATGGCGAGGCAGCGCGAGATGGCCGTGCGAGCGGCGCTGGGAGCGAGTCGCAGCCGGCTGATCCGGCAGACGCTGACGGAGACGCTGCTGCTGTCGCTATTGGGCGGAACCGCTGGAATCTTCCTGGGAATGTGGGTGAGCTCGCTGAACTCGATTCATGTGATCTCGGGCATACCGATCAACCTCGAGTTCGCTTTCGACGGCCGAGTATTCGCGTATGCGATGCTCGCGGCGGTGCTCACAGGGCTTGTGGCCGGCGCCTGGCCGGCGTGGCGAGCGAGCCGCGCGGACGTGAGCAAAGTGCTCCACGACGGCGGACGCGGCGGATCGGGAGGCGTGGCGCGGCAGCGGATTCGGAGCGTGCTGGTAACAGCGCAAGTGGCGGGCTCGCTGATGCTGCTTATCGTCACCGGCCTGTTCGTCAGAAACGTCCAGAACGTGCAGAGTATGGATTTAGGATTTCAGCCCGAGGGTCTGCTGAACGTGACCATGGACCCGCACGAGATTGGCTACGACTCGATACGCACCAAGGAGTTTTACCGGCGACTCGAGGAGAGCGCGGCGGTCCTGCCAGGCGTGGAATCCGTGGCCATGGCCTATAGCGTGCCGATGGGAAATTACATGGAGGGAAGCTCGGTCTACGTCGAAGGACATCCTTTAGCGCCGGGCAGCCAGGCTCCGCAAATGGTTTTCAACCGCGTTACTCCGACGTACTTCGAGACGATGAAGAGCCCGCTGCTCCGCGGCCGTGCATTTACGAAGGCGGATGACGATCGCGCCCCGGCGGTGGCCGTTGTGAACGAGACGATGGCGCAAAAGTTCTGGCCGGACGAAAACCCCATCGGCAAGCGCTTCAGTGCGACCGGCGACGCCGGGCCTTTCATCCAGGTGGTGGGCGAAACCGGGAAGGGTAAATACGTTTTCATCGGCGAATCGCCGATGCCAACGTATTACGTTCCAATGGCGCAAGATTCCAGCTCGATCCGTGTACTGGAAATCCGCAGCTCGGGCGATCCGGCAGCGCTGATTCCCGAGGTGCAGAAGAAAATTCACGAGCTGGCGCCCGATCTGCCCATCTTCAGCGCGATAACCATGAAGCATTCGCTGGGCGGCGCAAACGGATTCTTTATCTTCCGGCGCGGCGCGGAGTTGGGCGCCATGATGGGAATTTTGGGGACGATTCTGGCGGTGGTCGGAGTTTATGGCGTCGTGTCTTTCGCGGCTTCGCAGCGAACGCGCGAGATTGGCATTCGCATGGCGCTGGGAGCCGGACCCAAGGAAATTCTGGCGATGATGATCCGTCAGGGATTGGGACTGGTTCTAGGCGGTGTGGCGGCGGGCCTGGCAGCCGCGTGGCTGCTGACGCGAGGTATGGGCAACTTGCTGGTCGGCGTAAGCGCCAGCGATCCGCTGACGTTTGTGAGCAGCACGATCTTGCTTGCGGGGGTAGCCGTGCTGGCTTGCTGGATTCCAGCGAGGCGCGCAGCAGCGCTCGATCCGCTGGAAGCGCTAAGGTACGAGTAACGCTGGAGCCCCGATTTATGCTGAGCCGCGAGGCGCCGGCATTCGAAGACCTCCCGAGTGAAACGTGCACAGCTTATGCGCGGACTGCGATGTGCCGCCGGCACCTTGTTTTTGACACGAAGCTCCGCGGATCATCGCGCCATTCGCAGAATTTTTGGATCGTCAGATGCGGGCAGGACGCCGGCGCTACTTAACACCGTCCGCCGTAATCTCTGCTTGGTGCCATTGGTTTGCTGGATGGTGGCCTGGAATTCTTACCTTCAGGTAGTTGCCTGTCAGGGATTCGGTCCAGTCATCTCCCCGGCGGTTCAGAGTTAAGGCTTGGTGTGTGCGGCCGGATTGAGCGGCGCGGAAGTCGGCGGCTTTCCGGGCGCTTAGCGCGCGAAGGGAGCGGGCGCGGCTGCGGATTTCTTCCGCCTCCACCGGATTCTGCAAGCTTGCGGCGGCGGTTCCGGGACGCGGGGAGAACGAGAAGATGTGCAGGTACGCGAAGGGTAGGCGCTCGATGAAGGCCCTAGTTGCCTCGAAGTCGCCCTTAGTTTCATCCGGGAAACCTACGATGACGTCCGCACCGATGGCGGCATCGGACAGGAACTCTTGGATGAGTTCGATGCGACGCTCGTAGTGCTCGGCGCGATACCAGCGGTGCATGGCGTGGAGGATGCGATCGGAGGCGGATTGCAATGGCATGTGGAGATGCTGAGCGATGCGCGGCTCGGCGGCTATGAATTCCAGTAGGTCTTGCGTCACGTCCATGGGTTCGATGGAGCTGAGGCGCAGGCGCTCGAGCGGCGTCTCGCGAATGACGCGGCGCAGAACGGATTCGAGTGACGTTCGCGGCGAGAGATCGCGGCCGTAACTGCCGAGATTGATTCCGCTTAGCACTACTTCGCGGGCGCCCGCGGCGATCAACGAGCGAATTTCAGCGAGAACGCGCTCGGGTGGGAGGCTGCGGCTGTTGCCGCGCACGGACGGTATGACGCAATAGGAGCAGCGATGATTGCAGCCATCCTGAATTTTCAGAGTGGGACGCGTGTGTTCGCCGTCGTCACCCCACGCTGAGGCCAATGCAGGGCCGCTGAGCACGGCGGACTGCTCGAAAATATCGGAAGTGAGGATCTTGGCGGGGCCGCGGACGAGCGACATTTGGCCATCGGAGAGTGACGCAATCGGAATGAAGTCGGGCGCCACTGAGTTCGCCGCGGCTGGCGGGGGCGCCTCACGATGCAAAAGCCCTGGAATTTCCGCGAGATGGGAATTCCCCACCACCCACTCGACGCCTTCGAGCGCGGCGATTTCTTCCGGCGCGCGCTGCGCATAGCAGCCGGAGACCAAAATGCGCGCGGAGGGATTCTCGGCGTGCGCGTGGCGAATGGCGTCGCGCGCCTGCGAATCAGCGGCGGCGGTGACGGTGCAAGTGTTCAGCACCACAATTTCCGCGCGGTGGCCGTCGTCCACTCGCGAGAAGCCGATCGAGCGAAGTTCACGCTCGATCGCCGCTGCGTCGGCTTGCGTTGCTCGGCATCCGAAATTCTGAATGGAAAAAGTGGCCAAGGTTTATTCGATTCCTCGGATGTACCGTAACTTGTCCGTAATAAAAAATCCTGGAAATGGGAGACGCGCTTCGAAAAGCTCCAACTGCTTCACGACCTCACCATTTTGGCGCCCAACCAGCCAGTCTCATTTTGGGAAAATTGGGAAGCGAACTTCCATCGAAACCCAGCGCGTTTCCTAATTCCTCCGCGGTACCAAGAACAGACCGTCGCAAACCATTGAAAACAAGATACTTCGTATAACCGTGTTTTGGTACGGTACTTGCGGTGCTCTAGTACGTGCACGCAATCATAACATCACTCACCGCCCTTCCAGAAACCCATACACTAGTCCTCGTTGGCGCCGGTTTGATCATCGTTTCCGTCTTCCTGCGACGAATTCTATCGGCCGTCGGGCCATCGACTGCCACGGACGTCAAGACTAGCGACGCTCCGAAGCAGACGGCCCAAAAGTAAGGAGCGGGTTCAGAGAATTTTACGCGGCGCGAAGCGCGAGCGCCAAAATTGCTTGGAATTCCAAGCAAGCGGCAATTCCCGCCCTTTTCGACGTAATTCCGGACGAAAAACGACATTTTGAACGCGATTTCCGCGCTGTGCGATTTTGGAAACACCTTGCGCAGAGCTTTCTTCAAACACAACCGCTCGAATCGCCTCGCACTGCAACCCGACCCGAGACGCTCGTCCTAAATGAAAAAGGCCGGCTCAGCCTTTCGGCGAAGCCGGCCCCTGCGGAGATCGCGAAATCCCTTATGAAGTTGGCTGAGGTGCGGCCATCTTCTGCTGCTTGATGGCTTTGACCTTCTCAACCAGGTCGTCAGCCGTCTTGACGTCCTCATCACGCAACTTGGCATCGGTTTCCATGTCCGCCCTTTGGCGATAGAGTAGGTTGAGATAGGCCATGGCGTCGTCATAGTCGGACTTGATTTGAATGGCCTTCTGCAGATTCTGGATACCCTCGTCAACGATGGCGCCTTCCTTCTGCTTGAAATCGGTGGCCAACTGCGGAGGCATGGGGTCGGTATCTTTCACGGGCTTCTTGCCCTTATTGTTGTAATCCGCGCGTATGTCCTTATTGGCGCGATAGGCCAGCGACCAGTCAATGACGCCGATCCAATAATAAGACTCCGGATCGTCGGCCTTAATCTGGATGTGCTTGGTGTGGTACTGCTTGGATTCCTCGAACTTCTTGGCATCGAAGGGCGTGCCGCCCATGTTGTAGAGGATCGCGCCGATGCCGTCTATGGCGGAGAGATTATTGGGGTCGACGGCGAGCACTTCCTTGTACTCGGCGATGGCCTGGTTGCCCATGCGAACGTTCTCGTCGGAAGGAGCGCCGGGAATGTACTGCGACGAGTAGGCAGTTGCCAGATAGAGGCGCGCGTTCATCAGGCTCGGGTCGAGCTGCTTGGAGTTCTTGAAATCCTCGATGGCCTGGTCGTATTGGCCGGACTTATAGGCTTGGACGCCCTTGTTCAGGAGGTCGCGAGCTTTCAGCTTGTCGCAGCCCGGCACGATGGCCAGGGAGGCAAGAAGCACGACCAGCAGGAAGTTACTGCGGGGCTTGCGCTCCATTCCAGTTTCTCCTTGAATGTTCTCGGCCGGAATCTAGATGCCCCGTTCCGGCGAGCGGCCCGCGAGTCTCAAACGGGCCCTCAGAATTATGCAGCTGCAAGTTTCGAAGAAATCAGTCCGACCTTTTCGATCCCGTGGGAACGCATGATGTCGATCGCACGGGCCACATCGGCGAAGTCCGCGGAATCATCGCCCTTTACGAATGCTACTTTCTCGGCTCGAAGCTTGGAAATGCCGTCAAGATCGCTCCCGAGCGATTCCCAAGACGTATGCAACTGATTGATTTTCAATCCGCCGGCGCTAACCTGCACGACGATGGTGTGCGAAATATCCAACATCGGGTCCGGCGAAGGCTGAGGAACCACGGCGTGCAAACCCTTGGGCAACAACGGGCTGATCACCATGAAAATGATGATTAGTACGAGCAGGATATCTATGAGGGGCACCACGTTCATTTCTGCGCCAGCGCCCTTGCCCGTATTCACGGTTACGCCCATCGGAAGGATTCCCCAGCGAACCCGTCGGGAGGTCCGCTCAACTCACGCCACTAAGCTACTGACCGGCTTCGACTTTGGCGGTGATTAGGCCGACTTTGTCTATGCCGTTGGCGCGCATAATGTCAATCGCGCGGGCTACCTCGGCGAAGTCCACACTGTCGTCACCCTTAACGAAGGCGACCTTTTCGGCGCGCTGCTTGAAAATATCCTCGAGACGCGGGCCCAGCTGATCCCAGGTGGTCTCATCCTGATTGATCATGACCTTGCCGTTCGCGCCGACGACCACAACGATCGTCTTGGCGAGGAGCGCAGGGTCCTGCTTCGCATCCGGCGGAGACGGCTGCGGAACGAGGGCGTCGAGGCCGTGCGGCGTCGTGGGGGTGATCACCATGAAAATGATGATGAGCACCAAAAGAATGTCGATCAACGGCACGACGTTCATTTCCGATACTGCCCCGCTACGCGGGCCAACTGCCATTCCCATGATCGAACTCCTTGACTAAGCGCTAGACGCTATTGACCGGGAGGTGGAGGAGGAGCCTTCCTGGTCGTCTCGAGCTTCTCGGTAAGCAAGCCGAGATTATCAACGCCTGCTGCACGGACTTCGTCGACCGCCTTGACCACGGTGCCGTACTTCGCGCGAGCGTCGCTCTTCACGAACACGGTCTTGTCCAGGCGATTGGCGAGGAGGTCCTTCACTTTGTTGGTTACGTCATCGAGGGTGATCTGAGTGGTGCCGAGGAAGTAGCGGCCATCACGAGTGACGGCGATCAGAATCGCGTCGTCACGGTCTGCCGCCTGCATATCTTCGGGATTCTCCACTTTGGCCATTTCCACGGAGAAACCATGCTGCAACATCGGCGTGACCACCATGAATATGATCAACAGCACGAGCATGATATCGGCCATGGGGATGACGTTCGGTTCCGCCATCACCGGAGGCGCCTTTGGCTTATAACGGGCCATACGTTACTTCTTTCCGCCCCGGCGCGTGATGAAGTAGTTGATCAACTCCATCGAGGAGTTGTCCATCTCGACGTCGAAGGCTTCCACTTTATTGGTGAAATAGTTGTAGGTCCAGACCGCAGGCACGGCCACGAGCAAGCCGAGAGCGGTGGTGACCAGGGCTTCGGAAATACCGCCGGCGACGGCCGACAAACCGGTCGCTTTGCTGTTCGCGATACCCTTGAAAGCGTTGATGATGCCGACGACGGTGCCGAAGAGGCCGACGAAAGGCGCCGTGGAGCCGATGGTCGCGAGGCCCGAAAGACCGCGCTTCATTTCGGCGTGAACGATGGCCACGGAGCGCTCGAGACCGCGGCGAGCCGCCTCAATGACTTCTTCCTCGCTGACCTGCGCGGAAGCCGCCTGGAACTCGGAGAGGCCGGTGGCGACGACCTTGGCGATGTGGGACTTCTTATTGCGCTCGGCGATGGAGATGGCTTCGTCGAGCTTGTTGTCCTTTAGCGCGCCGGCCACTTGCTGCACGAAAACGCGCGACTGCTTGCGAGCAGCGCTAAACATGAGCGCGCGGTCAATCATGATACCGACGGACCAGGCGGACATGACAAAGAGCAAAATGACAACCGTCTTTGCCGGGATGCCCATGTTGTGCCACATGGTGACGAGGTCCCAGCCGACATCGCCATTGGCGCCCTGCAACATCAGAAAGCTGGCCCATAGACTATTCACGAACATAAGATTTACCCCTCCTCAGATTTCGTTCGTCGTCAGAATATGCCAGCGAGATTCTGCCGGCTTCCCAAGCCCTGCCCTGCCTGCCAAGCAAATGTCACGCGCCGCGGCAAGCCGCGATGCGTACCGCCGGTCCTAACCTAACCGCTGAGAGTAAAGACCACGGAAATCGTCGTGTCTACTTCGACCGGCTCGCCATTGAGCAATGTCGGCTGATACTTCCACTGGCGCACGGCGTCCATTGCCGAGCGCATCAGCAGGGCGGGACCGGAGACGTACTGCAGTTCCTGAACGGAGCCGTCTTTGGCGATGATGGCGTGGAGCTGGACCGTGCCCTGGACGTGAGCCGTCTTCGCAATTTGCGGATACTGCGGCTGAATCTGACGGATCATCTTGGCTTGCTGGACATTGCCGCCGACGCGGACGCGTTGCTGCGCGGGCTTCGGTGGAGGTGGCATTCCGCCACCGGAACCGCCGATAATTCCACCCAGTACACCGCCAGCCTGCCCGCCGGCGATGCCGCCCGGAACGCCGCCGACGACGCCAACGGCGCCGACATCCGGCGGCATTTCCTCTTCCTTGATCATTTCGACTTTCTTGGGGATGACGGTGGGAGCCATCATCTTACCGGCCTGAATCAGGCGCGCGACCGGCTTCACGATTCGTTGCACCGCGGCAGCCGGCGGCGGTGGTGGCGGTGGAGGAGCGGGCGCCACGAGGAAAGTGGTGAGCAATTGCTTGGGCAAAGCTTCCGTGTAAATGAGCGGAATCAAAACGAAGATAACCACGATTATGCCCTGGACGATCGCCGACAGAATGACCGACCAGGATTTATTGGTCTTCTTCCTTACCGCGGTTGACTCGACCAAATCGTCGAACATCGTTTGTGCCTCCCGTACAAACCGGTGTGCGCCTAGGCTGCGGATCCAGCGCGCACGACGGCTTTCTGACCCCTAAATCTATTCCAAACCACGACGATGGGGGCTGCGATGCCGAAACTGGAGTATGTTCCTATCACAACTCCCACCACCATAGCAAAAGAGAAGCTGCGCAAAACTTCGCCGCCCATCAAGTAGAGGACGAGCACGGTTAGAAACGTGAGGCCGCTCGTCAGGATGGTGCGCGAAAGAGTCTGATTGATGGAGCGATTGACTATATCCGCGAGCGGCTCGCGGCGCATGAGGCGCGTGTTTTCACGCACGCGGTCGAAGATTACGATGGTGTCGTTCATCGAATATCCGACTAGTGTGAGCAAGGCCGCAATCACCGTCAGCGAAATTTCGTAGTGAAACAAAGCGAACAAGCCGAGCGTGATCAGCACGTCGTGAAACACGGCGATCACCGCGGCGGCGCCGTAAACCCACTCGAAGCGGAAGGCAATATATATCAACATGCCCGCCAGCGCATAGAGGGTAGCGTAAACGGCCTGGCGGCGGAGCTGCGCGCCGACCTTCGGGCCGACGATCTCCACGTTGCGGATGGCGAAGCTGCCGAGCGAGTAGTTGTCTTTCAAAGCCGCGATCGTCGTGGCATTCGCGCCGCCCACTCCGTTCAGCTCGTCGAAATTCGTGACGATGCCGCCGTGATCTTTGTCGCGAGAATCGAGCAGCGCCTGCGAAAGTTTTGTATAGCGATCTCCGGCGTTGGTACCCAGAGCGAGCGGATCTTTTTGCGTCAGAAAAGCGGCCAGCGAAGAAGGTGTTTGCGAATTGAAGTCCTGCTTGGCGCTCTGCTGGCCGTACATTTTTCCTAGAACGCCGAGAATGGCCTGCTTGCCGGTATCGAGTGATTCATCGCCCTGGCCTTTTTGCTCGAGGCCGATCACCACGTCATGGCTGGAGCTGGCATTGCCGAGCTCGCCGCTGATTTGCTGCAGCGTGCTGTTCTGCAATCCCGCGGCTTCCAGTCCTTTGCGGAGTTGATCGAGCGGCGGGGCGCTGGCGAAGCGCACGTAAACCAAAGTGCCGCCGCGGAAGTCAATTCCGTAGCGCAGCCCGCCCTGGTGGGCGATCGTGACCCCTCCAACTATCAGAAGCGTCACCGACAAGGCCACAAAGTATTTCGCCTTGCCCATCCAGTCGATATTTACCGCTCGAAAGAATTCCATTCCCTAGTCCTGTCCCGCTCAATTAGACACCGTCGAGCCTCAAAGGGTTCCCAAACGAAGGACCCGGGGACTGCGGCGTCCGGCGAATTAAGTGCAAGGGCTTCACGTGCTTGCGAAGCCGGGCCGGTGTTAAATGCTCAGTTCTGACTGCTGCTCCATGCGCGACAAATGCCAGTCGAAAATCGCCCTGGATACGTAGATGGATGTAAACAGGTTGGCGAGGAGACCGATCACCAAAGTGACCGCAAAACCCTTCACCGGACCCGTTCCGAACAGGAACAAAAAGGCGGCCGAGACGAGTGTCGTGATGTGCGTGTCAATGATCGTCAGGAAGGCGCGGTCGAATCCCACGGAGACTGCCGAGGCATTGGCTTTGCCGCTGCGTAATTCTTCGCGAATGCGCTCGAAGACGAGGACGTTCGAGTCCACGCCCATACCAATCGTGAGGACCACTCCGGCGATGCCTGGCAGCGTGAGCACTGCGCCGGAATAGGCCATGAAGGCGATCAAAATAATCAGGTTAAGAATTAAGGCGACGATGGCATTGATGCCGCTCAGCCGGTAGTAGATCACCAGAAAGATCATCACCACCAGCAGGCTGCCGATCGATGCTCTCACGCCTTCGCGGATGGAATCGGCGCCGAGCGACGGGCCCACCGTGCGCTCTTCTTCATACTTGATCGAAGCAGGCAGCGCGCCGGCGCGCAGCACCAGCGCCAAATCTTTTGCAGAATCCTGCGAGAAATTCCCTTCGATCAAGCCGGAATCCTCGATGCGGCCGTTAATCACCGGTGCAGATTGCACTTGATGGTCGAGCACGATGGCCAGGCGCTTGTGCAAGTGCGACTCGGTGTACGGACCGAATCGCGAAGCGGCGGCTGTGGAGAGCGTGAAATTCACCTGGAACTGGCCGGGATTTTCAGTGCTCGGCGTGGGATTCGCGTTGCGTAAATCCTGGCCGGTGACAATCGGCAGGCGATCGACGAGATACCAGACTTGCGCGCCGGCCTGGCCGTTCGCGCCTTCGGATTTTCCGGGCAGCAATTCGGTGCCGGCCGGGAGAACGCCACCATGCGAGGCAAGCGCGGCAGGTTCGGATGGATACGTTTGGTCGTCATCCACGCCGCGAAGCTCGAGCTGGCCGCCGGCTTGAATCACGGCTTTGGCGCGCGTGGGATCTCCTTCGCCGGGAAGTTGCACGAGAATTTCATCATCGGAGCGACCGGTGAAAGCGATGGTCGGTTCGGTGAGGCCGAGAGCATTGATGCGGCGCTCGATAGTTTCGAGCGACTGATCCATCACATTCTTGCGCAAGTCTGAAACCATGGAAGGCTTCATGGTCAGCAAATAGCCGGAGGCTTCGCCGGCCGCCGGCGCCAGATTCCAATCCGTTTGAAACTGATTGTTGATCACATCCTTGAAGGGGTTGGCGGAGGCGGGCGCCACTTCGCGCACCAGGATGTGCTGGTTATCGACGCGGCGGATTTCACCGACGACGATATTTTTATCGCGGACCTGCTTCGAAAGCAGATCGACAGCCTGATCGCATTTGAAACCGATGGCCTCGTCAATCTGCACCTGCAGAACGAGGTGGCTGCCGCCCTTCAGATCCAGACCGAGCTTGATGCGATTCGCGAAGTTATCTTTTACGGCGGCGCCCGAAGTGGGGAAATCCGGCAGGCCGAGCAAGCCGTAGAAGCACAAGAGAATGACGACGGCGATAAAAATGAACTTCCATTTGAGCTGGGGATTCATGCGCGGAGCTTAACTCTCCTTTGCTGCTTCCGGCTGGAGTCCGACGATGGCACTGCGCGAGAGCTTGATCTTCACCTGGTCCGCGACGCGAAGCTGAACCGTCTCGTCCTCGAGGCCCACGATGGTGCCGTAGATTCCGCCGTTGGTAATCACTTTGTCGCCGTTCTTCAGCGTTTGCAACATCTGCGTGGTTTTCTTCTGGCGGCGCTGCGCGGGAAGAATCAGCAGGAAATAAAAGATGACCATGATGAGCACGAGCGGAACGAACGTCATCAAGCCGCTCGGCGAGCTCTGTGCGAAAAGAGCAATTGCTACGGAGGGTTCCTGTGTCATGCTTTTATCACGATCCTGGGCGACGCTTCTCCGCCGCGCCCGGCGGTGGTTGCGAGTACTTCACGCTCTGCGCTTTCCGGCACGTTCCCGCCTCTAAACGCCCAACTCGGAATGCCTGTGCTCGAGGCGTGCCTGGAGGTCAGCGCGGAATCTTGCGAGATTCCCAAACTCGATAGCCTCCCGAATTTTGCGCATGGTGTCAAGGTAAAAGTGGACATTGTGGTGGGTGTTCAAGATGGACGCGAGCAATTCGTTGGCGAGATAGAGGTGGCGAAGATACGCGCGCGAATAGCGGCGGCAAACGGCGCAGGTGCAGGACTCATCGAGCGGGCGCGTGTCTTTCGCGTACTGCGCGTTCTTGATCAGCAGGCGGCCTTGCGAGGTGAAGAGGCAGCCGTGGCGCGCGCTGCGCGTGGGGAGCACACAATCCATCATATCCACGCCGAGCGCGACGTAGTCGGGGATTTGCTCGGGCTTGCCGACACCCATGAGATAGCGCGGGCGATCCTCTGGAAGTTTTGCGGCGACTTCGCCGGCCATATCGCACGTGACGCTGTGCGGTTCGCCGACCGCCAGCCCGCCGATGGCGTAGCCGGGAAAATTCAGCTCGAGGAGCGCTTCCGCATTTTCGCGGCGCAAATCAGCGTGCGTGCCGCCTTGCACGATGCCGAAAAGCATTTGCCTCGAAGTATCGCCATTGCTCGCGAAATGCTGGCGCGAGCGGCGCGCCCAGCCGAGCGTGCGGTGCGCGGCTTCGCCGGCGCGGGTACGGTCCGCGGGCGCTTCGATACACTCGTCGAGAACCATGATGATGTCCGAGCCGAGCGCCATTTGAATATCCAGCGCGAGTTCGGGCGAGAGGAAATGCTCGGAGCCGTCGAGATGCGAGCGGAAGCGCACGCCTTCGTCGCTCACTTTGCGCAGATCGGAAAGACTGAAAACCTGGAAACCGCCGGAATCGGTGAGGATCGGACGCGGCCAGGACATGAAGGCGTGTAGCCCACCGAGCTGGCGAATCAGTTCATGGCCGGGGCGGAGATAAAGATGGTACGTATTCGCGAGAATGATTTGCGCGCCGAGATCCTCGAGCGCCTGCTGCGTGAGGCCCTTCACCGTCGCGGCGGTGCCGACGGGCATGAAGGCCGGCGTATCGATCACGCCGTGCGGCGTAGTGAGGCGGCCAAGGCGCGCACCGGTCGGATCCGTCTTCAATACTTCGAAGCGAAATCCCATCCGGCGAATTGTATCAGGAGCGCGAAGGGTTCACGAAAACGCGGCGGCCCAGCCGACCTTCGCGAGAACGTAGACCGCCCAAGTAACCGCGACGATTGCAATTCCCGATCCGACCGACACTTTCTTCGGATTTACGGCCGAGTAGCCGATGCCCATCAGGATGATGGTCCAAAATACGAAAATATCGAGCGAGGTGCCTAGCGTGCTGAGCCACTTGGGCGCGTCGCCTGAAAGAAATGCGCCCACGTTAGTTGCGACGAGATGCTCCAAATCTATCGTGTCCGGCGCTTTGACGAATAAGAGAATCAGCCCGATCACTCCACCTATAATTCCCGGCACCCACGAATGTGTGACGATGCTCAGCGATTGCACAAACGTGGCGCGCGTCCCTGCAACGAGATTGAATATCAGCATCAAGACCGCCGCCGCAATCAGCGCGGCAATCGACGTCCCCACGATCACGCTGACGTACGCGATGATCGGTGCAATCTTCACCGCGGTGCCTAGCCGCGCTTCGCGATCCTCCGGAGAAAGATTTGCAGTTTGCGGGCTTTTCGCAAATTGCCGCTCCATAAAACCGCGCCAGCCGACGCGCTGGCCGAACACCCCGACGATCAACGTCGATAAAATTATGATCACCACCAGCGGCAGCACCCAGCTGGGCTTCGCCGCGATGTCTTCGAATGTCTCCTTGGGGCTGAAGAGAACTCCCGTTAGCCGGCCGACCGCGCTGATGCGTGCAGGCTGCGATGCGGCGCCTTCCATGGCGCTTGGAGGAGTGGACATTGGTGTGGCTCCCTGACTTGCGAGATTTATCGCTGCCGTCTAATACGCACGGGCACGCGGGTTGTTTCAGCGCGGGAGTGTATCGCAAGGATGCGACGAAATGGAAACTTTGAACAACGGCGCGCGGATGGCATGCAAGTAGCGCCGGCGTCCCTGCCGGCATCCGACGACTGCTGGTGTCGGCTCGTGGCGCGATTGTGCGCGGAGCGAGCTGCCGAGAGCTATGCGTTGTGTGAATTGCGTTTCGCGCGGGATTGTTACCGCTTGCGAGTGTGATCGCTCGCAAGATGCCGGCAGGGACGCCGGCGCTACTTACGGAATCTCGGGCACAGCATCGAGCAGTGATTGCGCATACGCATTTTTCGGATGGCTGAGCACTTGCGCCGCATCGCCGAATTCCACAAATTTCCCGGCGCGCATCACCGCTACTCGCGTGGCGAGTTGCGCCACAACTGGCAGAGAATGGGAGATCAATATATACGTGAGGCTCAAATCGCGCTGCAGCGTGGCTAGCAGTTCCAAGATCTGCGCTCCCACGGAAACATCCAGCGCGGATACCGGCTCGTCGCCGATCACAATTTCCGGGCGCAAAATCAACGCGCGGGCTATGCCCACCCTTTGCTTCTGCCCGCCGGAAAATTCATGCGGATAGCGATTGAGCGCGTCGGCTTCGAGTCCGACGGCGGTGAGCGTTTCGACGATGCGAGCACGACGTTGTGCGCGATCGAGCCCCGGCTCGTGAATCGCCAGCGGTTCGCCGACGATCGCCGCAACGCGCATGCGCGGATCGAGCGACCCGGCGGGATCCTGGAACACCATTTGTATCCCGCGGCGCAACGCCCGCAATTTTCCGCCGCGCGCGGCCAGAAAATTTTCACCGCGAAAATCAATCTCGCCGCTATCGGGCTCGATCAGCCGCATCAACATGCGCGCGAGCGTCGTCTTGCCGCAGCCCGATTCGCCGACGATGCCAAGCGTCTCGCCGCGTTCCAGATCGAAGCTGACGCCATCGACAGCCATAGCCTGATGCGAGGCCGCGGCAAACGCACCGGCGCCAACCCCGTACGATTTGCGCAAATTGCGGACCGCAAGAATTGGCGCATTCATCGAGCACCAAAGGTGGCGCCGGCTCGCCCTGAGCGGGGCCGAAGGGCGTCTCTGCCGGCATCCGACGAAGACACCGTTCGGCCAACGGCAACAATCGACGTCGGACCCACCAAGCAAGATGCGACGAATACGAATTTCACAGTCATCGCGCGCCGTCCTCACCAACCAACACGCACCGCGCAGCATGCGCCGAATTAACGCGGCGCAACTCGGGCATCGCCGCATCGCATTCCGCACGCCGAAATTCGCAACGCGGCGCAAACGCACATCCCGCCGGCAGGGCATCCAGAGGCGGCACGATGCCGGGAATGGGCGTGAGCTTGCCGCGCTCCAGTCTCGGAGCAGCGCGCAACAACCCCGCCGTATAAGGATGCCGCGGCTCGCGCAGAATTTCCTGCACCGGCCCTTCCTCGACGATCCGTCCCGCGTACATCACCGCCACACGCGCGGCCACCTGCGCGACGACGCCCAAATCATGGGTGATAAAAATCATCGCCAGGCCGAGATCTCGCTGCAAGCGCACCAGCAGCTCCAAAATCTGCTTTTGCACCGTGACGTCCAGCGCCGTCGTCGGTTCATCGGCGATCAGCACGCGCGGCCCGGCCGCAAGCGCCATGGCAATCATCGCGCGCTGGCGAAGGCCGCCCGAAAGTTGATGCGGATACTGGCTCGCGCGCAATTCAGGCTCGGGAACAGTAGCGCGCTCGAGCGCGGCCACCGCGCGACGATGCAGGTCGGCGCCGCTCACGCCCGCTTCGTGAACGCGGATGGCTTCCTCGATTTGCGCGCCGATACGCAGCACGGGATTGAGCGCCGTCATCGGTTCCTGAAAAATCATGGCAATTTCGCGGCCGCGAATCGCGCGCAGCGCGGCAGGCGCAGCTCCGGTAAGATCCGTGCGCCGAGTGGATCGCGCCGAGGAAGTTCCGTTGCGCGAGTGCAGCCAGGCCTCGCCGGTTCGTCGCGCCCCCGGCGGCGTCAGTCCCATCAGCGCGAGCGACAGCATCGTCTTTCCTGAGCCAGATTCGCCGACAATCCCCAGCGTCTCGCCCGGCGCCAGCGTGAACGCCACATCATTCACCGGCCGCACCCAGCCGCGCTCCGTCGGCAATTCCACCGTAAGCCCGCGCACATCGAGCACCGCACTCATCCTCTCATCATAGAATGAAACGAGACAGTGCCGGCGGAGACGCCTGCAACTCGACACCCCTTTGGCGAAGGTGGATTTCTCAGCGCTGTGCGAGCGGGACAACGAATCGCAGCGCGGTGTGCGTCACGGAGAAGCTGCAAACTTTATTGTCGGTTAAGCCGGCGGATTTCCCTGCGGCGATTACGTCGATTTCGCGGATATGCTGCTTCCCTTTCGGATAGACCACCCAGATTCCGCCGTTCTTCGCGATGAATTTTCGCAGACCCGGAAATTGTTTCAGCGCGTCTTTCGCCTCCGCGCCGAAAAAAAGCAAATCCAAATTACCCGCTGGCCTGCTTTCTTCAAATACCGGCGCGAACGGCTTGATCTCGTTCAAAAACGACGAATCGAGAATTTCAAGGATTAAAATGCGCTGGCCCGCTTTGACGCCGAGTTTCTCCAGCAGCGAGCGATGCGAATAATCGCGCTCGGCCGGCCGCGGTTTTTTCGAACCTGGCGTCACGGCGCGCCTTCGCGCTCAATCACAGTATTCTCGCCGAATTTCTTACCCAAATCTTTCAAGTAAGTGTCGATCGTCGAGGTATAACCGAAAGCAAATCGCGCCATGAAACGAAAGAAGCGATTGTATATTTCCCCGTCCTCGCGGATCTGCACGACGCAACCGTTCGGTGAAGTGGGAGAAATATCCGTGGTCCAAGTGCCGCCAAACGCCAAATTCGGACCAGCGATTTTCACGGCCAGCCGCCGCGGCGCATCCGACTCAATGATGCTCAGCGGCAACCCATTTCCGTGCGAATCTACTTCCGTCCATCCCGTCAAAGTCTCCGGCGGCGGCAGCGGCTGGACGCTTTTCACGTTCGATCGCCACAACGGAAAATCTTTATACTCGGTGATCGCTTTCCAGATCGCATCCGGCGTTTGCCGATAGCGCGCCACACGCACCGCGGTATGCTTTTCGGGCAGGCACGCGCCGATGATATAGATCGCAGCAATCACCCCGGTAAGTATTCCGAGAATCCATCCCGCCCATTTCATCGCAACTCACCTCGAGACGGCGCGATTGCACCGCTCCGACAACCTGTACAATTAAATGTTTCGCATGGCGTCAACTACACATCCCGGACTCGACTGGCGCGCGCTGCTCGCCCGGCGCGGCTTCCGCTACTTTTTTGCGGGCATGATGATATCGCTCTTTGGCTCGGGAATGAACTTCGCCAGCGTCTGTTGGTTCATCCTCGCGCAGACGGGCTCGACAGTAGACGTCAGCATCATGCTGATTCTCGCGACGCTGCCGGGCCTTCTGGTCCCCATCGCCGCGGGGGTACTGATCGATCGCATCGACCGCCGCTATCTCGCGATCACTCTCGATCTCGCGAGATTCTGCGCGGTGGGCGCGTGCTCGGCGCTGGTGGCCTTCGCGCATGGCGGCTTGCTGCTCATCTACGGAATGGTGCTTTTCAATGGATTCTGCTCGGCAATTTACTGGGCGACGATCAATGCGCTGGTGCAGGAAGTCGTGCAAGCGGACGAACTCGTCGGCGCAAATTCGGCACTGGTGATCGCGGTGCAATGCGGCTGGCTCTCCGCCGGCGCGCTGGTGGGATTTCTTTACGATCGCGTGGGCATTGCGGGAATTCTAGCCGTGGATTCGGCGACATATGCGATGTCGTCGTGGTGTCTTTATCGCCTGCGCAGCGGATATTACCCGCCGCGCGCTGCGATGGCCGGCGAAAGACGCGCGGGCCTCGATGCGCCACTGGCAATGGCGGAAGAAACGGCGCTGCCGCCGCTTGTCGAGGCACTTCCCAATCCGGATTTTCTGCGCGAACTGAAAGATGGCATCGCCTATCTGCGCCGCCAACCGGCCGTGATGGCCATGGGATTCACATATGCGTGCATGGTCGCCGGGGTATTTAGCTCAAACGTAGTGGTCGTCGCGCTGGCGAAAGACGTGCTCCATTCCGGCGCGCGCGGATTTGGCTTGCTCGAATTCGGCTGGGGATTCGGCGCGTTGATCGGCGGAGTGTCCGTGGGCATGCTGATGCGCCGCGTGAGTGTGCCGCGCGTGCTCATCGTGACGCTTGCGATACTTGCCGTCGGGCATTCATTCTTTCCGTTTGTGCACATTTTGCTGATCGCGGTGGCGATGCAAGCGCTATTCGGTGCGTGCCGCGCGATGACCGGAATCATCACGCAATCTTCCATCATGACCACAGTGCCGAAACAACTCATGGGCCGGACGCAATCCGCCGTGACGGTATTTTCGACTTCGCTGCAAATGATGATGAGCTTTTTGCTGGGCTGGCTCGCCGAACGCGCGGGATTGGTCGTCGCGTTCGCGGTGCTCTCAGGAATTTATCTCGTCGCGGTAGCCACGGCGTGGCGCGCCCGCGGCCTCGTCATGGAGATCCCCGCCGAAGCTCCCGGCGACTAGCGCGCGCCGGCGCGTGTGCTGCGCTCGCGGTATTTCCTCTTCGCGTTGCGCTCCGCTTGCAGCATAATTCCGCCGCGAGGAGGTCCTCTCCGATGCTTCCGGGCTTGAAAGCGGTCCTAAATCTTCATCCTCTATTTGTGCATTTTCCAATTGGCCTGTGGATTGGCGCGCTGATTTTCGAAAGTATCGCCGTTCTGCGAAAAAGCGATGATTGGCATCGCACCGCCGCGCGATTGCTCTATCTCGGAACGATTGCCGCGGCTATCGCCATCCTCACCGGCCTATACGCGCAAAAATCCGTTCCGCCCGGCCCGGCGATGACCGTCGTCGGAATTCACGAAACGCTGATGATGATCACCTCAAGCGTCGCTCTGGCGCTGAGCCTTTTCGCGCTCGTCTTCCGCAAAGATTTCACCGCCGGCTACCGCAAACTAATGCTCATCGGTATGTGCGTCCTGACGCTTCTTTTAATTCTAGGAACGGATCGCGGCGTCCAGCTAGTCTATGGCTACGGCTCCGCAGTCGACTGGTCCACGGCGCAACCGCAGAAATAATTTTGCCCACGGGAGATAGCGATGGCCAAGAAAGTTGCAAAGCGCATCGGCGATGAAGCGGTGAAGGCTAAGACCGGAAAGGTGTGGAAGGAGTGGTTCAAAATTCTAGACGCCGCAGGCGCGAAGAAAATGACACACACGGAAATTGCGCGCCATTTGTACGGCAAGTGCAAGGTTCCGGGCTGGTGGTCGCAGATGGTCGCCAATCAATACGAGCAGGAGCGCGGCCTGCGCGCCGCCCGCCAGGATACCAACGGCAATTTCGCCGCAAGGAGTAAGCCGCATAGTAAACGCCCCGCTAGCCAAGCTATACAAATCCTGGGCCGACGAAAAAGCCCGACGCGCCTGGCTAAAAAACGTTCGGCTGGAGATCACCACCGCCACAAAGAACAAATCCATACGCGCGGAATGGGACGATGCGACGCGCCTAAGCGTAATGTTCTACGCGAAGGGCGCGGCGAAGAGCCAGATCGTGATCGATCACATGAAATTGCCAAGCGCGGCGGAATCGAAGCGCATGAAGGATTTTTGGATGCAGGCGGTCGAACGCGCGCAAGAGCTTCTTGAGCGCTAGCGAATGGACGAAGCGACAGTGCTCTTTCGGCCGGTCGGCCCGAGCGAGCTGACGTTAATCCGCAATAGCGGCTTCAAGGCATTTCCGCCGAGGCTCCCCGGCCAGCCTTTCTTCTATCCTGTATTAAACGAAGCTTACGTGAGGCAGATTGCGCGGGATTGGAATGCAAAAGATCCGAAGATCGGTAGCGGGTTTGTGACACGCTTTCGAGTAAGTTCGAGCTTCCTCTCGCGGTTCGAAGTGAAGACGGTTGGCAGCTCGATTCACCAAGAATATTGGATCCCGGCCGAGGCACTCGACGAATTCAATCGCAACATCGTCGGTACTATCGAAGTGATCGCCGAGTTTCGTGGCGATGCGCCTCAGTAGTCGTTAGCGGAGCCTTCGAGGAACGCGCGGAGTTTGCGCGAGCGCGATGGATGACGGAGCTTGCGCAGGGCTTTTGCTTCGATTTGGCGGATGCGTTCGCGCGTAACAGCAAACGATTGCCCCACCTCTTCCAGCGTATGCTCGCTGCCATCATCCAGCCCAAAGCGCATCTTGATCACTTTCTCTTCGCGCGGCGTCAGCGTCTTCAACACCGAAGACGTCTGTTCCTTCAAGCTCAAATTGATCACCGCATCCGACGGCGACACCACAGCCTTATCCTCGATGAAATCGCCAAGGTGCGAATCTTCCTCTTCGCCGATCGGCGTCTCCAGCGAAATCGGCTCCTGCGCGATTTTCAGAATCTTGCGCACCTTCGCGACCGGAATATCCATGCGCTTCGCGATTTCTTCCGAAGTGGGCTCGCGCCCTAGTTCCTGAACGAGCTGCCGGCTGGTGCGCACCAGTTTATTGATCGTCTCGATCATGTGCACCGGGATGCGGATGGTGCGCGCCTGATCGGCGATCGCGCGCGTAATGGCTTGGCGAATCCACCACGTCGCGTAAGTCGAAAATTTATATCCGCGACGCCATTCGAACTTGTCCACCGCCTTCATCAAGCCGATGTTGCCTTCCTGAATCAAATCGAGGAACTGCAGGCCGCGATTCGTATATTTCTTGGCGATGGAAACCACCAGCCGGAGGTTGGCCTCGATCAATTCCTTCTTGGCCTGCTCGGCTTCGATCTCGCCGCGCACGATCACCTGCATCATGCGTTTCAGTTCGGTGGGATTAGCTTCGGCAACCACTTCGATTTCGCGAGTTTCCTGCCGCCGCGCTTTCAAATCCTTGCGCGCTTCCGCGAGCACCTCCGCCTTCGACGCCTCCACGCGCCGCTCCAGCTTCACGATCTCGCGCTCGAGCGACTGCACGCGCTCCACCGTCTGGCGCATCTTGTCGATCAGCCGCTTCTTCTCGAATAGATTGAAATCGATATCGCGGACGCGCAGCGACATCTCCACGCGCGTGCGACCCAGCGCAAAACGCGCGCGCAGATGCCCGCGCTTGTTCGAGCGTGCCGTATTTTCGAGTTTTTCCGCCTGCTTGACGGATTGCAGATAAAGCTTGCCGATCTTGTCGATGCGCTTCAGCGTGTCGCGCGTCTTCGCTTCGATCTTCTCTTCGGTCAGCTCCTCATCGTCGAACTGCACGATCTCTTTAATCGAGCGCGTGCCTCGTCGCAGATCTTCTCCGACCGTGAGAAGTTCCTTGAGAATGATCGGCGACCGCGTAATCGTTTTCAGCACCAGCAGCTGCCCGCGCTCGATGCGCTTGGCAATGGCCACTTCGCCTTCGCGCGTCAGCAGCGGAACGGTGCCCATTTCGCGCAGGTACATGCGCACGGGATCATTCGTCTTTTCGAGCGAACCGGGAGTGAGATCGAGCTCGCTTTCCTCAGAGGAGGATTCCTCTTTAGCCGCAGGCTCGGGCGTGTCGGCAGAATCAGCCGCCAGCGCCGCCTTCGCGCTCGCGAGATCTTCGTATACGTCGATCCCATAGCGCTCAAACGTCGAGAGCAGATCGTCAATTTCTTCCGAGGAATGAATTTCAGGCGGAAGGAGGTCGTTCACCTCATCATAGAGCAGGTAGCCCCGCTCCTTGCCCATATTGATGAGCTGCCGTACCTGATCGTATTTTTCTTCAAGCGCCAGAGTCACCATGTCTCTCCTCGCAGAGTTTGCACTCTGCGCAGGACGCAAATTTCTGCGCCGGCGTTCCATCGCGCCGTGGGCCTACACCCCGGCTGCGCTCGTTCCGGTGAAGCGTTTCGATTGACGGATATAATTCCAGTGAATCCGATGGCGAATCCGATGCCTGCCGTCCGCGCGCTGCCCATGTCGCTCCCGCCACGCCTTACCATCATGGGATGCACGGCGGATTCAAGCCGTTTCTCCGCAAAACTTTAGGAGAATACATCGCCGCGCGATATCGAGTCAATTGGATGACATTTAGATGTTCTTCGGGGCAATTTTGTTTCAACCCGTGTCGAATTTCATAAGTGACACAAATTCAAGAGGAAACGGTCCGGAAATCGCGCCGCCGCAAAAGTCGCTTTTCGATGGGCGTTTCGATGGCGATGAAACGCCCTAGGCAGTCTGGCCGGAAAGAAGCCGCCGAAGTTCCTGCTTGCGCGCCAAAAGACGATTCAGGTCCGCGCCCGAAGGCCGCGCTTCGATATCCCGCTGCACGGTGGCCAGCTCGTCTTCCACTCGCCGCCGGCGCATCACGCTGAGGCAGCTCTCCGCTTCCTCCCACGTAGCCGAAGCTCCGGAGTCAAAAAGAATGTCGAACAGCACGCGCCGGTCTGGCGTGTCGAGCGCTTCAGCCAGCGCTGCGGCGTCCGGCGCGGCACCCGATGCGACCGCAGCCAGCAGCGCTTCGAAAATCTTTTCCGATTCGAGTCCCGTATGCAGTCGCGCTTCGATCATTTCGCGCGCCAGCCTTTCGCGGAAGGCGTCGGCTTCCACCAGCATCTGCATCAATCGCCGCTCCGCCTGATTGACCGGTGACGCGACCAACTCCGCCTTCGGCTTCACTTCGCTGCGCCGCTCGGCCGCCGCGCGACGCAATGCCTCGCGCAGCACCGGCTCTTCCACGCGCAGTTCGCTCGCGATCCGCGACGCCCATTCCGATCGCATCAGCCGGTTCGGGACGCGTTGCACGTACGGCATCAGAAAATTCAGCGTGGCAAGTTTTCCGGCGGCCGTCGCTCGATCTCTCATCCGCGCGCGCCCAATCAAATAATCGAGATACGGCGGCGACTCGCGCAGCAACTTTTCGTACGCGGCCGCGCCTTCTGTTTCAAGAAAGTATCCGGATCGGCGCCGCCCGGCAGCGCCAGCACGCGAATGTCGAATTCCTTTTCGAGCAGCAGCGCCAACGAGCGCTCCGTGGCCGCCTGTCCCGCCGTATCGGGATCGTAATTCACCACGATACTGCGCGTGAAACGATTCAGCAGCTTCACCTGCGGCTCCGCCAGGCTGGTGCCGCAACTGGCGACCACGTTCGTGAATCCCGCGCGCGCCACCGCGATCGTATCCATGTAACCTTCCACGAGAATCGCGAATTCGTTCTTGCGGATCGCTTCCTTGGCGCGGTCGAGATGGTAGAGCACGTTGCTCTTCGAATAGATCGGCGTCTCCGGCGAATTCATGTATTTCGGCATGTCGTCGCCGAGCGCGCGGCCGCCAAACGCGATCATCTTCCCCGATTCATTGGCAATGGGAAACATGATGCGCCGCCGAAATCGGTCGTAAAGCCGCCCGCTCGAATCGCGCGAGAAAAGCCCGGAAGGCTCGAGCAGCTTGTCCGGATATTTCTATTTCAGGAGGCGATACAGCGCGTCGCCGCGCGGATGGCGCGAATCCAATTCCGAATCGCGCGATCGCTTCGCGATCGAGCCCGCGATCCTCCAGATAACCGCGCGCCGCGTGGCCTTCCGCCGTGTCATTCAGTTGCCGCGCGAAAAATGCCGCAGCCTCGCGATGCATTTCCACCAGCGCCGAGCGCTGTTGATTTTCCCGCCGCTCTTCCGGCGAACGCTCGCGCGGCGCCGGCATCGCGATCCCGCATTTCTCGGCCACGATGCGTATCGCATCCGGAAATGCGCACTTCTCCATCTCCATCACAAACTTGAAAACGTCGCCGCCCACGCCGCAGCCGAAGCAGTGATAAATCTGCTTCACCGGATGCACCGCGAACGACGGCGTCTTCTCCGAATGGAAACGGACACAGCCCGCTGAAATTCTGCCCCGTCTTTTTCAGGCGCACGTATTCGCCGACGACGCGGACGATATCCGCCTGCTGCTTGACGCGCTCGGCAAATGATCCAGCTTCAGCCATGTTTTTGGAAAATGGAAAAGGGAAAATAGAAAATCGTAAGCCTGCCTCAATCGTTCGGGATTATTCTCTCGTCGCGCGGTCACGAGGTCAACTCCACCACCGTAATCGCCGTCCCGCCGCGATCCGCTGCTTCCGCGTGAATCTTCGCGACCAGCGGATGCGTGCGCAGAAAGTCCGCCAGCCCGCGTCGCAGCGCGCCAGTGCCGTGCCCATGAATTATGCGCACCCGAGCCTGATTGCTCAGCGCCGCCGTGTCGATAAATTTGTCCACCCGCGCGGTGGCTTCTTCCACCGTGCAGCCGATCACATTGATCTCTTCCACTGACGGCTCATCGGTAGATTGCGCCTGTACGCTGATTCCACTGCGCGTGGCAGCCACCGGCCGCGTAGATTTCGGTGCGGGAGCTTCAATCCCAAGAATGTCTTCCAGCGAAATTTTCATCCGCATCGGCCCCGCTTCCACTTCCGCCGAGCGTCCGTCCACGCGCCGCAGCACCACCGCCTGCTTCATCCCGCGAACGCGCAGCCGCGTACCCTCCGTCAATTCATCCAGCGATAGCGGCTTCCCCAGATCCGGCGACACGCCCAAGTCCGCCTGCGAAGCCACCAGCGTTTCGAGCACCGCCGCATTCGCATCGTCGCGCGCCGCCGCATCCATCTTCCCGAATTTCCGCCCCGACGATTTCTCCAGCTCCGCTCGCAGCTTGCGGTCCTGAATATCGGCCGAAAGCTTTGCCACGTCGGCCTCCAGCTTCTTCACCGTCTCCGCGAAATTTTTCTCCAGCTCCGCAATCCGCTTGCGCTGCCGCTCCACCCACTCCGTTCGCAAACTCCGCCGCTCCGCTTCGAGCGCAGCGAGCTCATCGCGCGATCTCCGCGCAATCTCATCCGATTCCTCGCGGCTTCGATGCAAATAGGCGATTAGTTCCCGCGCCTCGCGCGTCTCCGGCGAAAGCCCGCTGCGCGCACGCTCGATAATCTCCTCCGCAAGTCCCAACCGCCGCGCAATTTCAATCCCACTCGATACTCCCGGCACTCCAACCAGCAATCGATACGTCGGCCGCAGCTCCTCCTCGTCGAATTCCACCGCCGCATTGATCACCCCCGGCGTAGTCGAAGCGTACGATTTCAGCCGGTCGTGATGCGTCGTCGCCAGCACCAGCGACCCGCGCTTACGAAATTCTTCCAGCAGCGCCACCGCCAGCGCCGCGCCCTCCTCCGGCGCCGTCCCTGTTCCCAATTCATCCACGAGCACCAGTGTCCGCTCCGTCGCGCGCTCCAGCATGCTTTTCAAATTCAACACGTGCGCCGAAAACGTCGAAAGATCCGCGGTGATCGACTGCTCGTCGCCGATATCCGCAAGCACCGCATCCAGAATTGGCAGCTCCGCGCGCTCCGCCGCCACAGGAATTCCCGATTGCCCCGCCAGCGCCGAAAGCCCCAGCGTTTTCAGCGCCACCGTCTTTCCGCCCGTGTTCGGCCCGCTGATCACCATCACGCGCCCCATCGAATCGCCGCCCGTGCCGGAATTCCCCGCTCCATCGGCCGCGCCGCCAAGCGCCAGCGTAACCGGCACCACGCTGCGCCCCTGCGGCTTCAACGACGCTTCGAGCACCGGATTTCGCGCGTCCTTCAAGCGAATCGCGAACTCCGCGACAAACTCCGGCATCGTGCAATCGAATTCCCGCGCATAACGCCCGCGCGCAAACACCCCATCGAATTCCGCTATCCGCTCCGCCGCAAACGCCAGCGGTCCGCGCTCGATCCGCAATTCATCCGTAAGTTCCGCCAAAATCCGCGCAATCTCCGCGGCTTCATCGTCCGCAAGCTGCACCAAACGATTATTTAGATCGATCGTCTCCAGCGGCTCGACAAAAACCGTCTGCCCCGTGCCACTCGCGCCGTGCACCACTCCCGGCACCGCCCGCCGCTCCGACGCGCTCACCGGAATCACGAATCGCTCGTTGCGCAGCGTCACGTAATCGTGCCCGGCATCCCCGCCGCGCGCTCGCAAAATCGCCTCCAGCGATTTCTGAATTTTCTCCCGCGTCTGCGCGCTCGACGCGCGAATCCGTTTCAGCGCCGGCGATGCGTTGTCGCTGATCTCGCCATTCGGAAGAATCGCCCGCCGGATGCTCGCGCTCAACGATCGCAAATCCGCAATCGAAGCAGCGCGTTCTGCCAGCCGCGGAAATTTCGCCGCATCCCCGCGAAACGTCGCCCGCAATGCCGCCGCCGTATCCGCCAGCGATGCCGCATCCAAAAGTTGTGCCGCCGTCAGCACCGAAGCCGGCACGCTCAGCGCCGGCAGCCAGCCTTCCGGATCAGCCAGCGATCCAAATCCCAATTCCGATCCCGCCCGCAAATAAGCAACCGCCTCGCGGATCCACGCGAATTCATCGCGCAATATCGCCGCATCAAATCGCGGCTCGAGCGCCAAAATCGCCCGCCGTCCAGGCGTACATGTAGCTCGTCCGCCGACAATTTCACGCAGGCGCGGAAATTCCAGAAGCTCTGCAGCGCTACGGCTCACCCGTTCAAAATGGCGGAGGAACGCACGCCTGTCAAGGATACGAGGAAATCGCCGGCAGCAATCCCGCTCACGCCGATGCGCCGCTCGTCACCATGCATCGCGCTAAAAATTTCGATAGAATACGTCGCGTTTTGCAATTCGCATTGAACTCGGCCCCAGCCAAATTCTCAATTGCAACGGAGTCACCGATGAAGCTCCTGCTCACCACAATCGCCGCTCTGCTGATCGCTCCCGTCGCCCTAGCGCAATCCAAACCCGCCGCCAAACTCAGCCTCGGCGATCTTCATCACCCCATCGCCACCGCGAATTCCGAAGCGCAGCAAATGTTCGACGAAGGTCTCACGCTCACCTACGGCTTCAATCACGAAGAAGCCCTCAGAAAATTTCAGCGCGCCGCCGAGCTCGATCCCAAATCGCCGATGCCGCTCTGGGGCGTTGCTCTCGCCGTAGGACCAAATTACAATCTCGACGTAGATCCCGATCGCGAGAAGCAAGCCTTCGACGCGATCCAAAAAGCCGCTCAACTCGCCGCAGCCGCGAACACTCCCGCCATCGAGCGCGCCTACGTCGAAGCGCTCACCAAGCGCTTCACCAACGATCCCCACGCCGATCTGAAACATCTCGCCGTCGAATATTCCGACGCCATGCGCCAACTCGCTCATCGCTATCCCGATGATCTCGACGCCGCCACTCTCTTCGCCGAAAGCATGATGGATTTAAATCCCTGGCATCTCTGGACCAACGACGGCAAGCCCGCTCCCGGCACCGAGGAAATCGTCGCCACTCTCGAACAAGTTCTCCGCCGCGCGCCCAATCACGTCGGCGCAAATCATTTTTATATTCACGCCCTGGAAGCATCGCCGTTTCCCGAACGCGCGCTCCCCAGCGCCGCTCGCCTCGGTCCGATGGTGCCCGCCGCAGGCCATCTCGTGCACATGCCCGCGCACATTTACGAACGAACCGGCGATTATCAACTCGCCGTAGTTTCGAATAAGGACGCCGTCGCTTCCGATCTCGCCTACATCGCCACCGCGCCGCCCGGCGGAATGTACGGTGCCATGTATTTCAGCCACAATCTCCACTTCCTCGCTTACGCCGCGATGATGGAAGGAAATTACGCGCAATCAAAAGACGCCGCCGCTCAGCTCGACGCTACCGTCCGCCCCGCGCTCGCAGCCATGCCGATGGTCGAGGCATTTCTTCCGTGGGCTACCTTCGTCGAAATGCGTTTTGCCAAGTGGGATGAAATCAAAAAAATTCCCGCGCCCGATGCGAAACTCCTGATGTCCACTTTCATTTGGCATTTTGCGCAAGGCGCCGCCTTCGCCGCCGCTCATCAACTCGATCGCGCTCGCGCCGAACGCGCTGCCATGGACGAAATGCGCAAGCAAATTCCTCCCGGCCCCGCATTCGGCATGCTCTTCAATGAATCTCACGTGCTTCTCGATCTCGCCGCGAATTCGCTCGACGCGCGCATCGCCGAAGCCGCCGGAGATCCCGCCGCGGCCATCGCGTTGTGGAAAAATGCCGTCTCCATTCAGGACGCGATGAATTACAACGATCCGCCCGACTGGTTTTATCCCCTCCGCGAATCGCTAGGCGCCGCACAGCTCGCCAATAATCAACCCGCCGAAGCGGAAAAAACGTTTCGCGATGACCTGGCGCACAATCCCCGCAACCCGCGCTCGCAATTCGGCCTTTGGCAATCCTTGCTAGCACAGAAAAAAGATGCCGACGCCGCCTGGGTGCACGCAGAATTTCTAGCCGCATGGAAATTCGCAGACACACAACCGCAGTTGACCGATTTCTAGAAGATGATCAAATCTGCTGTCGTCTTCCGTTTTTGGTTTTTAGCTTTTGGGTTTTAGGTTTTTTCGCGAATTGGGTTCTGTTTTTGTTTTTCGCCCGTCGCGCCGCCCAATCACTTCCGCTTCGCCGGCGCCCGCAATTCCTCAATCATCGCCGTCAAAATCGCATCCATCACCGCCGACTGCTCGTGCGCCGGCGCCGCATTGTTATTCGTGAAAATCGAAAACACCAAGTTCTCCCCATGCAAAGTCGTCGCATATCCCGAAATCCCGCGCACATGCTCCAGCGACCCGGTCTTCGCATGCACGCGATTTACCGCCGGCGTTCCCTTCATCCGATCCTCGAGCGTCCCATCCTCCCCCGCAATCGGCAGCGTCGAACGAAAACTATCGCCCCACGGTTGCCTCGACGCATACTCCAGCATCTGCACCGCCGCTCGCGGCGTCACCAAATTCTGCCGCGAAAGCCCCGAGCCATCCACGAGCACCGCGTCGCCCTCCGCAATCCCCGCCGCTTGCAAAAATTCCTTCTCCAGCGCGATTCCCGCGTCCGTCGTTCCCACTCCCGCTTTTTCGCGCGCGATCGTGCGCAGCAATAATTCCGCGTGAAGATTCTGGCTGATCTTGTTCAACAATCGAATCGATTCAATCAACGGCAGCGATTTATGCTCCGCGAGCACCACCGCCGCATCGCCGCTCGCTGGCGCAGCAGCCGTCACCGGCTCGGGCGTCAGCACATTTCCGCCATCGGCTTCTCTTTCCGGCGGCGCCCCGTGCAGCGCCCGCGCTTTCCCCGCGATCGTCACGCCGCGCGCTTCCAGCAGCTTCTTCAACAACGTCGCCGAATATTCCGCCGGCTCCTGCAGCGCCAGATCAATTTTTACCGCCGCCGCGCCAAGCGGAATCGATCCCCGCAGCAGCACCGGTTTTTCCCCCGGCTCGCGCACCACCGAAAATTTCGCCTTCGAAGCGCTAGGCCCGGTCGTAATTTCGTGCCCGAACGTTTCATAGCCCGCCGCAGGATCCAAAGTAATCTGCGCGGGATCGCCAAGCTTTTCCCCCGGCTGAATATTCACCGTCACCGTATTGTCGTTCAACGCGATCGCGCTGATTGGCGCCCCAAAGCTGAAATAAAGATCGCCGGTGGTCCAGCCCTCGGGATACGGATCGTAGGCAAAATAACTGTCGTCCCCGATGATGTCCCCGTCAATGCGCTTCACCCCCCGTGCAATCACCGCATCGGCAAGCTCGGCGATTATTTTTTCCGCCGGTCCGTCGCGCTCCACTTTCTGCACGAACGGCAGCTTGCGATTCGACAAATCCGGGTCCCCTCGGCCCACCAGCGCAAGATCGCCGTGCAGCCGCCCGTTCGCATCCAGCTTCGCCGCCGATTCAATCGTCGTTCGAAATGTGTAATCCGAGCCCAGCGTCGCAAATGCGAACGCACTCGTGAATATTTTCGCGTTCGATGCCGGAGTGAAAAGCCCGTCCGCGTTCAACTCGTAGAGCGTTTCGCCGCTCGTCGCGTCCGTCACCAACATTCCCCAATACGCTTTTCGCGCATTCACCGTAGCCAGCGCCGCCGTCACTCGCGCCTGAAATCGCACCACATCCGCTCTCTGCCGCCCCGGTTTCCCCGTCGCGCTTTTCGGCGAAGCCTGCTTGCGTTGCTGTTTCGCCTGCTGCGCTGGAAGCGCCACTGTCTCTCCGCCCGCGCACAGCAATAGCACCCAAACCAGCACGCAAACCAGCACGCCGCATGCCCCCCTCACCCGCAATTCGCGCGCCCTCATCCGTCCGCCTTTAAGTAGCATTTTGAAACGTCGAATTATATTCTAACCGTCCGCTAGCTCGGTGCATCTCATAGTGTTGCGCCGCGCAACGGGAAGCCCTATCATTGCGGCCCGGTAAAAATAAGGAGGATCGAACATGAAGAAGTTTGTGTCCCTCGTCGCCATGGTTTTGCTGACGGGAGTGGTCTCGCTCTTCGCGCCGCAGCCAACTCGCTCGGCCGATGACAAAAGCAAATATCTCGACCGCATCGAAAATAGCGGTGTCGTCCTCAAGGAAATTCTCGATATTCCGGACGATATCCCGCAGGATCTGCTCGACAAATCGGAATGTATCATCGTCTTCCCTTCCGTGTTGAAAGCGGCCTTCGGCGTTGGCGGCAGCTATGGCCGCGGCGTCATGACTTGCCGCAGCGGTGAAAATTTCAAGGGACCCTGGGGCCCGCCTTCCATGATGGCGCTTGAAGGCGCCAGCATCGGATTTCAAATCGGCGGCCAGGCCACCGATTTTGTGCTGCTGGTGATGAACGACCGCGGCGCAAGTTCCATTCTTTCCAGCAAAGTGAAACTCGGCGCCGATGCTTCAGCCGCCGCGGGCCCCAAGGGCCGCGACGCGGAAGCCGCCACCGACGTGACCATGCGCGCCGAAGTGCTCACCTATTCCCGCGCGCGCGGCCTCTTCGCCGGAATTTCTCTCGAAGGTTCCACCGTGCGTGCGGATAACGACGGCAATGAAACCGTCTACGGTCAGAAAGACATCCGCGCGCGCGACATCGTCCTCCATAGCTCCGTCAAACCGCCGGCAGCCGCTCATCAGTTGCTCACTTTGCTCAACAAGCGTTCGCCGCGCAACGACTCGGCCCACAAGTAAACTCTTTCCGTTCCCCTCAATTCGCGCGGGATATTCGACATTAAAATCGAATGTCCCGCGCATCCGTTTTCTGCCCGGCACATCAAATCTCTGTGAGCCGCGCGCTTCCGTTGCCCGCCGCCTTGTTCGCGGCCCACGAAACCTCGGCCCGCGAAACCTCGACTTGACAAACTGGCGATTACTGACTTAAAGTCAGAGTTGACCGCGAGTCGGCATCCATGAAGACCAAGCGCTCCTTTTCCAATTCTCCCGCCCTTCTTTCCCCCGCGCGGCCCCTCTCCCGCCGCGAGCGCCATTCCGCCGCGGTCCGCCAGCGCCTCTTCGACGCCGCCATGCATCTCGTCGCCCAGCGCGGATTCCAGGCCACCACTGTCGAGGAAATCACCCAGGCCGCCGACGTCGGCAAAGGCACCTTCTTTAATTATTTTCCCAGCAAGGAAGAGCTGCTCACTTCCTTCGGCGAAATTCGCCTCGGCAAAGTGCGCGCCGCTCTCGAAGCCGCCAAGCTCGGACGTGAACCCATCTCCGCGATTCTCCACCGCCTCGAATTGACTCTCGCCGAAGATCCGGGCCGTTCCGGCGAGCTGGCCCGCAGCATTCTGCTCACGCTGCTCTCCAGCGAGACTGTCCGTCTGCACGGTTGCGCGCGTCTCAAGCTCGCGCAATCCATGTTCGCGCAAATTTTCACTCTCGGACAAAAGCGCAGCGAAATCCGCCGCGATGTTTCTGCCGTCGATCTCGCGCGTTTTTTCAAGGAATCTCATTTCGGCGCGCTCCTGCTCTGGTCGCTCGAACCTACCGGCAGCCTCTCCGCGGCCATCAATCGCTCCTTCGAACTCTTCTGGGATTCCGCGGCGGCGCCTCCTCGCTCGCGCGCCAAGAAAGGTGTCCGCCAATGATCGGGAAACGCCTGGCGCTCCTCTGCGCCGCGATCGCGCTCTGCGCGCTGCAGGCCTTCGGCCAAATTTCTTCCAGTCCCTCGAGCGCCATCACTCCGCCGAGCCCTTACACCGGCAGCGTCGCGAAGGACAAAGTCACGTCCGAAGTTTTGAAAATCGGATTTGCCGACGCCATCGAGCGCGGCCTTAAATACAATCTCGGATTGCTCCTCGCCGAGCAGGGCATGACCTCCGCTCGCGGCGAGAAGTGGAAGCAATTGAGCGAGGTGCTGCCGAATCTCAGCACCAATACCACCGAGACAGCGGCGAAAATCAATCTCGAGCAGAACGGCTTCACGAAAATTCGCGTTCCCAATTCCCCGTTCGCGGGCATCAGCCCGATTGCCGGCCCGTTCGGATTTTTCGATACGCGCGCCTACGTCAGCACCAAAATCCTCGATTGGAGCGCGATTCAGAAAGTTCGCTCCTCGAGCGAAAGCCTGCGCGCTTCGCAGTTTTCCTATAAAAATGCGCGCGAGCTCGTTGTTCTCACCGTGGGCTACAATTATTTGCTTTCCATCTCCGCGGCCTCGCGCATCGAGACTGCCGAAGCGCAGTTAAAAACCGCCGAAGCGCTCTCGAAGCAGGCCACCGATCAATTTAACGCCGGCACTTCTCCGCAGATTGACGCGCTGCGCTCCAGGGTCGAAATGCAAACCCGCCAGCAGCAATTGATCGCCGCGCGCAACGATTACGAAAAGCAGCGCCTCGCTTTCGCCCGCACCATCGGACTGCCACCGGGCCAGCAATTCGAGCTCACCGCTAAAATTCCTTACGACAAGCCCGAACCCATTTCCATTGATGCCGCAATTCAACAAGCCTATTCCACGCGCCCCGATTATCAGGCCGCGCAATTGCAAGTCCGCGCCGCGGAACTTTCCCGGCGCGCCGCGCTCGCCGAATATTTGCCCACGCTTTCTTTCGACGCGAATTATGGCGCGGGCGGCCAGACGCCGGCGCATTTGAACGGCACCTATCAAGCGCAGGGCTCGCTGAAAGTTCCGATCTTTCAGGGCGGCAAAGTTCACGCGGATACGCTGCAGGCCGACGCGATTCTGACCAACAGCCGCAACCAACTCGAAAATTTGCGGGAGCAAATCGATCAAGACGTTCGCGACGCCATCCTCGATCTGCAATCCGCCGCGGAACAGGTGGAAGTGGCCCGCAGCAACGTGGATCTCGCCGGACAGACGCTCGACCAAGCGCGCGACCGTTTCGCCGCCGGCGTCACCGACAATATTGAAGTCGTCCAGGCTCAAGACGCTGTGGCCTCCGCCAACGATTCCTACATCTCCAGTCTCTTCAACTACACCGTCGCGAGAATCGCGCTCGCGCGTGCCGAAGGCGTCGCGGAAACCGGCGTGCTGAACTATCTGAGAGGAAAAGGTAATGCCACAAAAGACGGAAATTGAATTCCCGCCGGAAACCAAATCCAGCGCTCCGCCGCAGCAGGCTTCTTCCGATCATTCGGCCGCGCCGCCGTCGCGCGAGCCTCAGGCCGCGGCGCATCGCCGCACTCTTCCGCGTGGCGTGATCATCGCCGTCATTTTGATTCTCATCGTCGGCGGCGCGCTCACCTGGAATTATTTTTCGAAGTACGAATCCACGGATGACGCTCAAGTGGACGGCCACATCAATCTGATCAGCGCCCGCGTCGGCGGCTACGTCACCAAAGTGAATGTGGACGACAATCAAGCCGTCGAAGCCGGCGCGGTGCTCGTCGAAATCGATCCGAAGGATTACCAGGTCGCCGTGGACCGCGCGAAAGCGGATCTCGAAGCCGCGCAGGCCAGCGCCATGGCCGCCGAGCACAATCTGCCGATTATTTCCGCGAACTCCGCGAGCCAGCTCAGTTCCGCGAACGCCGATATCGAAAATGTGCGCGCCGGAATTTCCGCGGCGAAAAGCCAGGCCGCTGCCGCCGATGCGCAGTTGATTCAAGCGCAGGCGAATGACGCCAAGGCGCAGAGCGATCTGGAACGCTACAAGCAACTCGTCAGCAAGCAGGAAATTTCGCAGCAACAATTTGATCAGGCCGTGGCCGCCGCCAAAGCCGCCGCCGCAACGGTGGTCGCAGCCTCTGCATCGGCCAACGCCGCCGAAGATCAGGTGCATCAGGCGCAGAGCCGCTTGCTGCAGGCGCAGGCCACGCTGCAATCCGCGCAAACCGCGCCGCATCAAGTGCTGGTGAGCAAAGCGCAATTTTCTTCCGCGGACGCCGCCGTGGCGCAGAAAAAAGCGGCGCTGGATCAAGCGCTGCTGAATTTGCAGTACTGCACCATCGTCGCGCCGGTTGCCGGCGTGGTGAGCAAGAGCGTCGAAGTGGGCATGAATATTTCGCCCGGCCAGCAATTGATTTCGATCGTGCCGCTCGAAGACGTCTGGGTCACTGCCAACTACAAAGAAACTCAGCTCAAGCGCATGCGCCCGGGCCAGCCCGCGGAAATTTCCGTGGACGCCTACGGCCGCACTTACAAAGGCCACGTTGACAGCATCGCCGGAGCGAGCGGCGCGCGCTTCAGCCTGCTGCCGCCGGAAAATGCCACCGGCAATTACGTGAAAGTGGTGCAACGCGTGCCCGTGAAAATCGTTCTCGAGCCCGGCCAGAATAAAGATCATCTGCTGCGCCCCGGAATGTCCGTCGATCCCAAGGTCAAGGTGAAATGAGCGCGGCAGCAGCCACATTTTCGCCGGGCCAGACGTTCGATCGGCCTCTCATCAATCCGTGGATCATCGCGCTGACGGTGACGCTGGCGACGTTCATGGAAGTGCTGGACACCAGCATCGCCAACGTCGCGCTGCCGCACATCGCCGGAAGCCTTTCGGCCAGCAACGATGAAAGCACCTGGGTGCTGACTTCGTATCTGGTGTCCAACGCGATCGTGCTGCCGTTGAGCGGCTGGCTTTCCGGGCTGATTGGGCGCAAGCGTTTTTATATGAGCTGCGTGGCGCTCTTTACGTTGAGCTCCTTTCTTTGCGGCTTTGCTCCCAATCTCGGAATGTTGATCGTGTTCCGGATTTTGCAGGGCGCCGGAGGCGGCGGCTTGCAGCCGAGCGAGCAAGCGATCCTGGCCGATACGTTTCCGCCCGCGAAGCGCGGGATGGCGTTCGCGGTTTACGGAATGGCCGTGGTGCTGGCGCCGGCTATCGGGCCGACGATCGGCGGCTACATCACCGACAACTACAGCTGGCGCTGGATTTTTTACATCAACGTTCCCGTTGGCATCCTTTCGCTGCTGCTGACGGCGCGGCTGATTTTCGATCCGCCGAGCCTGAAGCAGAAGAAGCCGAAAACTGGAATCGATTATTTCGGACTGGGGCTTCTGGCCGTGGGACTGGGCGCGCTGCAGATTTTGCTCGATAAGGGCCAGCGCGATGACTGGTTCGAATCGAGCTTCATCGTGGCGCTCACGGTGATCGCATCCGCGGCGCTGGTCTCCGTGGTTATCTGGGAGCTGCGGCATAAAAATCCGATCATCGATTTGCGATTGTTCAAGGACCGCTCTTTCGCCGTCGGCAACGGCATGATGTTCATGCTCGGCGTGGCGCTCTACGGCACCACCGTGCTGCTGCCGCAATTCGTCCAGACGCTGATGGGTTACACGGCGCAGGAAGCGGGGCTGGCGCTGATGCCCGGCGGATTCACGGTGATGCTGTTCATGCCCGTGGTGGGCTTTCTTTTGAACCGGCGAGCGGACGCGCGCTACCTAGTGTCGGCAGGTTTGTTCGTCCTATCGTTATCGCTTTTTTATATGACGCGGTTTAACCTCCAGATTGATTTTTACACCGTGGTGATGGCGCGCGTGTACCAGGCGGCGTCGCTGGCGTTTTTGTTTGTGCCCATCAACACGCTCGTTTACGCCACGTTGCCGCCGGAGAAGAACAATGCCGCTTCCGGGTTGATTAATCTCGCGCGGAACATGGGCGGAAGTGTGGGCATTTCGTTCGTCGAAACGATGATCAGCCGCAGGTCGCAGGCGCATCAGGTGGACCTCTCGAAATTTCTGACGTCCGGAAATGCGGCGCTGCAAAGAGTCATCCAGGGCGCTTCGCACGCGCTGCAGGCGCACGGATCGTCGGCGGCGCTGGCGAAGCAGCAGGCGTACGGTTTGGTGGCTTCGACGGTGGCGCGGCAATCCGCAGTGCTGGGATATGTGGATACGTTTCGCATTTTAGCGTTTTTGATTTTGTGCCTCGTTCCCGTGGCGTTCGTGGTGCGCAAACCAAAACCCGGCGCTGCCGCTCCGGCGCACTAGCTCGCGCGGCTTCCGGCGAATCGCTTCCGGCGAATCCTGTCCGGTCAATTCCCTCCGATCAATCTGTTGACGCCGGCGATTTGCGCTAATGAATGACATCGGCGATTCACGCCCGCCTTGCAACTGCTGCTTGCCTCCTTCGCGTTTTCCGGCGTTATAATCCGCCGCAGGCTTGCTTGACTCCTCCGGGATTGAATCGGCATCACACGGGTGACGATGTCCATGCGCATCATCACGGTCGAACGCGAATATGGCAGCGGCGGCGCGCGCATCGCGGAAAAATTGGCGCAGCGGCTGGGCTGGAAATTGTGGGACACGCAACTGACCCAGGAAATCGCGCGCCGCGCGAACGTGGAGCCGGAAGCCGCGGCGCGGCACGATGAACGAAACGATCCGCTGGTCTACCGGCTGTTCAAAGTTTTTGCGCGCGGCAGCCACGAGCGGGCGTTGCCGATCGGCGAGCGGCACGCCTTCGACACCGACCGGATGGTGGCGCTGCTGCAGCGCGTGATCGAAGAAGTTGCGGAGACCGGCAATTCGGTGATTGTGGGCCGCGGTTCGCCTTACATCCTGCGCAATCGTCCGGATGTGTATCACGTGTTTGTGTTTGCGCCGGTGCAGGAAAAAATACGTCGGGTGCGGTCGCTGGGAAAAAGCGAAGCCGAGGCGCGCGAGTTGGTGGACACCATCGATCGCGAGCGGGCGCAATTCATCAAGCGACACTTTGGGGCGGATTGGCCCTGCCGGCAGCTCTACGATTTGATGATCAACTCGGATCGCGGCGACGAGTACGTGATCGAGACGATTCTGAACGGCGTGGCGCTGGCGGAAAAAATGGCCCTGGCCGTGGCGTCGTCTGCTTAGTGCTTGGAGTGCTTCTTCTTCGCAGGATCTTCGCCAGTTTGCCTGTCCGGCGGCTGAAATCGAAATTCGAAAACGTGATTTTGTATGGATTAGAACGAGTGGCCCTCCTTTGTTTTCAATGGAGTAGAGTGGATTCTAATAATTGAATATGGATTAGATTTTTGTTCGCCTTTTTTGTGGGGTTGCGGGGTGTGGGTTTTTTGTTGGGGAGTTGGATTGTGTTCATGATGGGTCTGAGTGACATTTTTTGTCGCTGCTTCGCGTTTTTTGTGCTGCTTGGCTGCGAAGCTTGATTGAACTTAGCATATATTGACTGATAAGTCAATAAAAAACGACGGTTTGGCGGACTTTCGTGGTCGAGGTAGGTATTCCCTGGGGACAGACCCCGGCTGGCAGCCCTTCGTTGTGCTCAGGACGAGCCGGCGTTACGGGGTGTGGTGGCGGCCGCGGCGATCGGGAGGGTTACTTGGTTTGCCCACTTTGTAACATTAGGAAACAAAAGAGGTATTGTCCTGCCAAGGCGGAGATGATCTGTGCTGTTTGTTGCGGGGAGAAGCGGGAGGTTTCGATTGATTGTCCTGCGGACTGCACTTATTTGATTGCGGCGCGGCGGTGGGAACGGGAGCACCGGAAGGCTGTGAATCCGGGGGAGACGCCTTATCCGGATCTATCAATTCCGATGGATTTGATTCATGAGCGGCAGCCGCTGATTTCGGGGTTGGGAGATACGATTTTGAAGGCGGCTTTTGAGAATCCTGCCGTGGATGATTCGGGTGCGATCGAGGCGCTGGGGGCTTTGGCGGAGACTTACCGGACTTTGGGAACCGGGCTTATCTATGAGCGTCCGCCGGATGGTTTGGCGGCGCGCGGGGTTTATGAGCGGCTGGGACAATTCTTGGCGGAATACCGGGCGGAGGAGCAGAAGCGCGGGGCGTTTGGAGGGGTGAAGGACTCGGAGATGTACCGGTTGTTCGTGTTTCTTTTGCGAGTGGCGAAGTATGAGACGAATGGACGTCCGCGGTCGCGGGCGTTTTTGGATTTTCTGCGGGGGCAGTTTCCGCGGGGAGCGGAAGCGCCGGCGGCCGAGGCTTCGCGGATTATCGTGCCGTAGCGAAATAGATTTGCGAGTGGCGAGGGGATTTTTCGCGATGGGGAGCGGGCGCGGGGCGATCGGTTTTTTGCGGGGAGGAGATTTGAGGTTGGGGGCCGGCGGTTAGCGTGGCGTTTGGGCCGGTTAGAGCGATTTGCAGGGCGGCGTAGGAGAGGATGCCGGTTAGGAGGATTAGGGAGCTGGCGGATTTAATTTTCATCTTCATTGTGCGCGTCCTTTCGCGTTTGATGGTTGCAAGCAGAGCTTCAACAATTCACTGAAAAATTGGTGAGAGAAATTGAGTGGTGCTCCTCATCATTTGAGGGAGAGGGCCGGATGCCGCCCCGAGAGGGCGGCGCTACACAGGGCTTCGGAATTGCGGGCATGCCCGGTAGTAGGACGATTGTTGCTTGGTCGCCGGATGGCGAGAGGCCTAGGGTCATTTGCGGGGCGCTTTGGGGCGGCGGCATCGGGACCGTGGGCCGGGAGTTGATGTTGTATTTTTTGCGGAGGGCGGCGAAGCGCTGGGTCAGTTCGTCGGTGTAAGTTTTTGGGGCGCCATTGCTGCGCCTGTACCATTCGTCGTACTGGCGGGCCAGGCGCGGGAATCTTTTTTGTACGAAGGGCAGGAACTGCTTTTGGGCGGCGGGCATCAGGTACAGGACGCGTGCGCCGACCCATTGAGCGTTGGCATCGCGGGCGGAGCGGACCAGTTCTTCTAGATCGCCCTGCGCATCGGTGATGCCGGGAATGATGGGCATGGCCAGCACTCCAGCGGCGATCCCGGCGGCGTTCAATTCTTTGACGGCTTCCATGCGCAAGTCGGGTCTGGGAGCGCGGGGCTCGAGGAGGGCGGCTAGACGGGTGCGCATGGTGGTGATGGAGAGGTTGACGGAGATGGAGGATTTTTCGGCGATGCGCTTGAGCAGATCGAGATCGCGGAGGACCTGATTGGATTTCGTGGTGATGGAGACGCTTAAGCCGGAACGCTCGGCCATTTTTTCCAGGATGGTGCGAGTGACGCCGAATTCGCGTTCTGCCGGCTGATAAGGATCGGTGGCGGCGCCGATGGCGATGTGCTCGCCGTCGAGGCGGGGATTTTCTAGATCGCGGGCCACGAGGGCGCCCGCGTCGCGCTTGGCGTAGATTTTCTTTTCGAAATCGCCGCCATCGAGCTCCATGAATTCGTGGGTGTAACGGGCGTAGCAGTAGTGGCAGCCGAATTCGCATCCGCGGTAGGGATTGACGGTGAATTTGAAGGGCACGCGATCGGAATCGCAGCGATTGATTATGGAGCGAACGGGAAGAACGAAATACTCGGTGCCCCGCTTGGCATCGGCGCAGGGGGAGGAAGCGGCGAGGCGCGCAATGCCGACCAGTTCCGCCGCAGGCTTCGCTCCCCGGTTAGGCGCCGGGGTGGGCGCGGAAGCGCTGCAGGCGATTGCATCGTTGCCGTGGCGAGCGGCATGGGGGAATAAGGAGAGACTGGTCTGCTTCGTCCGGACGGAGCGAATCCGGGAAAGATGCGCTGCCGGTCGAAGAGTGTTAGTAGTGGCCATCGAAAGCCTCGCCGCACGAGAGGGATAGTATTCGCCTTTTGTTCGCCAAGTCAAGGATTATTTTTCGCTTTCCTTTCGCCTGTACAGAGGGACAGGGGCGCAGAAATGGGCCTGCGCGGAGTGCGAGTGGCGGCGTGGAAACCGGGGCGACGAAAAGAACAGGGTTATAGAACTGGACTTTTATACTGGCTGCGATGGCCAACGCGGAAAAAACGAAGGCTGCGGCGCGGGAAGTGGGGATTCTGATATTGGATCCGACGCCGGCGGGGCAACAGGCTTTGCGTCTGCTGCTGGGCGCGGAAGGCTGGCACGTGCAGGTGGTGACGGGCGCGCAGGAGACGCTGCAGCAATTGGTGAGCGGGGCGTGGGATCTGGTGATCGCGAATGTCGAACTGGCGCCGCTGGAAGGAGCGCTGTTTCCGATACTGAAGGACCTGGCGCACGCGGAAGGAGTGACGATCGAGGAGGAAGATGAGAAGGAATTGACGCGGTCGGCGGTGAAACGAAGCCCGGATGAAGTAAAGAAAGTGCGGAAGCGGGAGATTGCGGGTAATGTTTCTGGTGCCGGCGGAGCTAGCGGCGGGCGCGGTGATGGAACTGGAGCGCGAGGAATTGCCGTACGCGATTTTGCCTTATCATTTTCATGATTTTTTTGAAAAGATCAGCGACCTGCTGATGGAAGCGGGGGCGATAGCGCGATCGACGCGGACATCGCGATTCGAAACATCGGGGAAGACGCGGATGAATCAGGCGGTGAAAGACCAGCGTGGAAATTCCATGTTCGCCTCGCGCAGCGAATATCAGATGACCGAAGAAGAAATCGCGGAGTACGAGAAGCAGGAAGAAGCGGAGCGGCGGAAGAAAACGAAACGGGAAAAAGAAGAAGAGCGGGAAGTTTGGTAAGCAGCGCGGCGCCGGCTCCCTGCCGGCGGAGTTATTTGGCTGAACAGCGATGACCGTCTGGAATCCTGAAACTTATTTGCAGTTTTCAAATATCCGCTTTCGCGCGGCTTTGGATTTGATGCAGCGGATTCCGTTGGAGGGGTGCGAGCGCGTCTACGATTTGGGATGCGGCACGGGACATTTGACGAAGGCGCTGCAGGAGCGCTGGCCCGGAGCGCGCGTTACGGGAGTGGATTCCTCGGCGGAAATGCTGGCGCACGCGCGCGGAGAATTTCCGGAGATGGAGTGGGTGCAGGCGGACATTGCGGAGTGGCGCGCGGATGCAGCGGCGGATTTGATTTTTTCGAATGCGACGCTGCAATGGGTGCCGGGCCACGAGCAGCTTTTGCCGCGGTTGATGGAGCAGGTGCGCCGCGGGGGAATTCTGGCGATGCAGATGCCGCGGCATGTGGAATCGCCGGGACATTTGCTGCTGTTGGAGACGGCGCGGGAAGCGCGGTGGCGGGAGAGATTGCTGCCGCTGACTTTGGGCTTGGTGGTGCATACGCCGGAGCAATATTGGCGCTGGCTCTCGCCGGCGGCGTCGCGATTGGATATCTGGGAGACGATTTACCAGCACGTGATGGAGGGCGAGAATCCGGTGGTGGAATTTTATCGCGGGACGCAATTGCGGCCGTACGTGCAGGCGTTGGGGGAGAGCGAGGGGCGGGAATTTGTGGCGGCGTATGCGGAGAAAATTGCGCGGGCGTATCCGCGGCAGGCGGATGGGAAGACGCTGTTTCCGTTCCGGAGGATTTTTATCGTGGCGGAGAGGTGAGCGGCAGGTGCACGGGTACTTGCATGGCTTCGGCGGTTACGCGGTGGCGGTAGGCGAATAATTTCTCCAGTTTGTTTCTGACCATTTTTGCAGCGATCCATTTCCCCAGGATTCCCAGCGGTAATTCGAATTCGATGCGGTCTTCGAGCCAGCAGGAGTCTGGGCCTGCGGGGGTAAAGGTGTGCGTGTGCGTCCAGGATTTGAAGGGGCCTTTGGTTTGGATGTCCTGGAATTGGCGATTTTCGATGAAGTTGGCGTGTTGGAATTCCCAGCGGAGTTTTAGGGGGCCGAGGCGGACGCGTAAGGCGCCGCGATCGCCGTTGCGGATGCCGGGGGCGGGGGTGAGGATTTCTACGGGTTCCCAGGGTGGGGAGAGGAGGGCTAGGGCGTTGGGGGCGGCGTGCCATTGGAAAACTTTTTCGGCTGAGGCGGGGATTAGGGAACAGTGAAGGAAGGTTTCGGGCATTTGGGGTGGGGAATAAGGTAGCGCAATGGTAGCGGGTGGGGGGGATTTGATTTGTGGGGGGAAAGCATCGCAGATTCAAGAACCCCACGCGCAACGGCGGCGCATGGGGCACCCTTTGTTTTGCTGCGCGGCACATTTTTCCGCGAACTGTGATGGACCAGCGTGAGAACAGGCTAGACAAAACCTTTGTGGCTGAAGGCGGTCCTGACACGGCTCAAGCACCGGAGATTCAAGAACCCCACGCGCAACGGCGGCGTCCGCCTAGGCGGAGGCACCCTTTGCTTCCGCGGAATTATTGGGCGTCTAGTTTGGCTTTGCCTTGGCTGAAATCTACCAGGGATGGGGAGTGGAGATAGGTTTCTGCTTTTTCGCTGTTTTTTAGGTAGGCGTCCCAGAAGGCGGTGGTTGCTGTCTGGACTGTTTCGAAGAGGACGGCAGGCTCGCGGCCGGATTTTGCGGGATTGCCGGTGAAGGTCATGTGCGTGCCGCCGTCGAGGACGATGGCGAATTTGTGGACGCTGCGGACCAGCTCGTAGGGCTTGATGCGCTGATCGGGGCGGAGGCCTGCGACGCCCATGTCGCGGGTGCCGGTGATGAGCATGAGAGGCGCGTCAATATTCTGCCAGGAAGATTCTTCGACGCCGCGCTGGCGCGGACCTGCGCCGGAGAGGACGAGGAGAGCGGAGACGCGGCGGTCGGCGAGAGATTCGGGATGGGATGCGCCCGGCGGAGTGAAGGTGAGGCCGCCGATGAGCTCGGTGGTAAGCGCGCCGAAGGAATGTCCGCCGACGCCGATATGAGTGCGATCGAATTTTCCGGAGGCGGCGGGGATGCGGCGCTCGATTTCGTCGAGGGAATTGATGGTGAAGGAAATATCGCGAGTGCGATTGCGCCAGGCGGCGGGATCGGCGATATCTTCGCGGAGAGTGGAGAGGCCTTCGAGCGGGCCGCGGATTTCGCCGGAGGATTTGCGCTGGGCGATGGAATCGTCGTGAGTGGGCTGGATGACGATGTAGCCGCGCGCGGACCAGTATTGAGTGAGCGAGGCGTAGGTGTCTTTGGAGCCGCCGAAACCGTGAGAGAAAATGATTACCGGAAATTTGCCGGGGCTGGTGGGATAGGTGATTTTTATGTGGAGGGACTTGTTGCGCTGGGCGTCGCGGAGGACGAGATCATTTTCTTCGGCGGTTTCGAATGGGCCGGCGACGGCGGCGTAGGCGGAAGATTCGGCGGCTTTTTGCGCGCGATTGGCGTCGCGATTGGCAGCGAAGAGATGGGCGCGATGGAAGGCGATGGCGGCGAGGAGCGCCATGACGCTGATGATCGCGATGCGGCGGCGAGTGGCGATGGTCATGGGATGCGGGCCTTGTCTGCGTGCGACGCGAGTTGTTCGAAACACTCGGTCGAACGCTTCCTGTTAAACACGCGGCTGGAGAAAATGTCTCATGAAAAGGGCGGGTGCGGGGAGTTGATGTTGCGATGGTGCGGGCGGGGGCGCGGGCGCAAGCAGCGCCGCGGGGTGGAGATTTAGGGCGGATTGATTTGCTAGCGATGGAGATCCGCGGCGCGCGGGGATCAGGGGCGGCGCGCGTCAATGGGCGGCGGTCCGGCGAGGACCAGATTTTCGAAATCGGCGGAGGTGGCCAGCTCGACGCGATTGCGGCCGGCGGCTTTGGCGCGATAGAGCGCGGCATCGGCGGCCTGGAGGAGGGCTTCAGTATCGCGAGTGTGGCCGTCATCGCGGGAAGAGACGCCGAAACTCATGGTGAGGCGGAGTTCTCCGGCGGCGGTGTCGAATTTCGTGGCTTCGATGCCGGCGCGAATTCTTTCGGCGACGCGGACGGTGCCGGCGGCATCGGAGAGCGGCGTAAGGATAACGAATTCCTCGCCGCCGTAGCGGCCGACGGAATCGTAAGTGCGCAGGAGAGCGGTGAGGCGCATGGAGACGCCGCGAAGAATGGCGTCGCCGGTCAGGTGGCCGTACGTGTCGTTGATTTTCTTGAAGTGATCCACGTCGGCGAGAATGAGGCCGATGGATTTGCCGGTGCGCTGGCAGCGGGCGATCTCGCGCTGGACCTGAGTGAGAATTTCGCCGCGATTGGCGATGCCGGTGAGGGGATCGTGGGTGGCTTGGAATTGCAGGGCGTCGCGGGCGGAGATGAGTTCGTCCTGAAGATGGAGGATGCGCTCGCCGACGAAGAGGCGGGCCTGGAGCTCTTCGGCGTCGAAGGGCTTGGTGATGTAATCGTCGGCGCCCGCCTGGAGACCCTGAAGGATATCCTTTTTCTCGGTGCGGGAGCTGAGAAGCATGACGTAGGTGTAGGGCTTGTCCTTGCGCTCGCGGAGCTTGGCGCAGACTTCCACGCCTTCCATGCCGGGCATCATCCAGTCGAGGATGGCGAGACGAGGCGCAGCGTCGGAAGTGAGGACGCGCCAGGCATCATCGCCGCTGGAAACGGAAGTGACGCGGTAACCCCAGCGAGCGAGAAACACTTCGAGGACGCGGCGGGAAACGAGATCGTCTTCGGCGACAAGGATGTTGGTGCTATTGGGAGTGACTTCGGCGTTCATGCGGTTTTCTCCTGAATTCCGCCTGCGACGGCGGCGTGAAGTTCGCGGTCTGCCTGGGAATGGCCGAATCGCGCGGTGAAATGGAAGGTGCTGCCCTGCTCGGGCGTGCTTTCGACCCAGATGCGTCCGCCCATCAATTCCACGAGCTGGCGGCAAATGGTGAGACCGAGGCCGGTGCCGCCGAAGCGGCGAGTGGTGGAACTATCGGCTTGGGTGAAGGCGTCGAAGATGAGCTTTTGCTTTTCCGGGGCGATGCCGATGCCGGAATCCTGAACGGAGAAGTGCACGAGGAAGGAATCGGGATCGGCGCTTTCGATGGCGGCGTTGACGGCGATGTGGCCTTTGAGGGTGAATTTGATGGCGTTGCCGAGGAGATTGGTGAGCACTTGCTTGAGGCGCATGGCATCGCCGACGGCGGAGGGGGGAAGATTTTCCGCGGCGCGGCAGGAAATGCGGATGCTTTTCTGCTGCGCGCGAGGGGCGAGTAATTTGTAGACGTTGGTGATGGCTTCACGAATATTGAAGGGTTCGGAGTTGAGCTCGAGCTTGCCGGCCTCGATTTTGGAGAAATCGAGAATGTCGTTGAGGAGGGTGAGGAGGGTTTCGCCGCAGATCTGGACGTTGCGGAGATATTCGGATTGCTCATCGTTGAGGGGAGTATCGAGAGCGAGTTCGGCCATGCCGAGGATGCCGTTCATGGGCGTGCGGATTTCGTGGGACATGTTGGCGAGGAATTCGCTTTTGGCGCGATTGGCGGATTCGGCGGCTTCCTTTGCGCGCAGGAGTTCGGCTTCGGCGTGTTTGCGCTCGGTGATGTTCTGGGCGACGCCGAAACCGTAGAGGGCGTTTCCGGCGGCGTCGCGGATGAGTCCAGCGGCGACGTCTACCCAGACGATTTCGCCGGACTTTTTGAAGTAGCGCTTCTCGATGCGGAAGCGTTCCATTTCGCCGCGCAACATGTAGCCGGCTCGCGGAACTTGCTGGTCAACGTCGGCGGGATGAGTGATGTCGAGAACGGTGAGGGCGCGCATTTCCTCCGGCGTATAGCCGAGCATTTCGGCGTAGGCGCGGTTCACGTTTACGAATTTCAGGTCGCGGTCCACCATGGCCATGCCTACGGGGCCTTCCTCGAAACCGAGGCGGAAGCGCTCTTCGCGCTCCTGCAACAGGGCGTGAATTCTTTTCGTTTCGCTGACGAGCGCGCCGAGGCTGAGGCCGGTCAATGAAACGATGAGCATGAGGACCTGCATCAGCGCCAGGCGGTGGCGATCGTCCGGGAACTGGCTGAGGATGAGCATGACGCCGAAATTCAGAGCCAGGATTCCCGCAGACGCTCCGCCGAGCCCGCGGCGCACGGCAATCCATATAATCGGCAGAAAAAAGAGATAGAAGAATTCATAGCTGCGGGCCAGGTTCCAGCCGAACACGATCCACACGGCGAGGAAAATGGAGGTGGTTTGCCCGGCGGTCTCAATGCAATGAATGCAATTTTCGCGGGGCGAGCTTGCGGCCGGAATTGCTTCGTGGCGATTTTGAGCGCGATCGCTGCGAGTGCTTTTCCCGGCGAACTCCGCGAGGCGCGGCGTGACGTGCACGAGCAGAAAGGGCGTGAGGCAGATCATCGCGACGGCATCGCCCGCCCACCAATTCAGCAGCGCCGTGGGATATTCGGCCCGAGTGATGCCGCCATCGGCCAGCACTCCCCAGGCGCCCAGAGCAGCGACTCCGAACGAGCCGCAGGTGGAAATCAGCACGAAGCGGATGACGCCGTTCAGACGCGGGAATCCTTCTCCGCTGGCGCGATTGCGGCGCAGAAGGCAGGCGGTGATGGTGTAACCCACGACGATCATCGGATTTTCAAAGAGGAAGCCGTAGGAGAGCACCGGGGTGTGATAGTTGACGATTCCGGCCAGGCAGCCGGCCAAAAGAAACCAGGGAGCGAATGAGAGACCGAGATCGGTGAGAAGAGCCAGAGCCATTCCCACCGGCGGATACCAGGCGCTGATGCCGGACCAGAGCTGAAAGTAAACCGTCGAGCGATCGAGAAGCAGATAGACAAACACGAAAGCGATGCCCATGGCCAGCCGCTGCGGGCCATTGCGGCCGCGCCAATCGGCGAGCGCGCTCCGAAATTTGCCGGGCTGCGGCATCAGGTGGCCACTTTCCTCGGGAACGTCTCGAATTCAGCGAGCAGACGTGCGATTTCCGTTTCGAGGCGAGCCAGCGTTTCGGCGGCGCCTTCGAGCTGCGCGTTGCGCCCCATCATTTCGAGTTCGCGCGCGCGATCCGCCGCGGGCCCGGCGGAAAAATTGCTGGATGCGCCCTTCAAGCCGTGCGCGTTCAATTCGAGAGCGGCAGAATCGCCGCGCACGATTGCGGAGCCTATGGCCGCGAGCAATTTCGGACATTCCCTTTCGTAAATGAGCATCAGCTCGCCGAGCAGGTCGCGGTCTCCGCCGACGCGCCCCAGGGCTTTCTCGAGATCCCAGACCTGCAATCCCGAGACGCGCTCGAGCTCAGGCATTTTCGGCAATTTTGGAGAGCTGCTTGAAGTGTGCTGCCGGAGCATTTCGTAGAGATCGGCGCTGCGGATGGGTTTCGTGAGGTAGTCATCCATGCCGGCGGCGAGACACCGTTCGCGGTCGCCTTTCATGGCGTGCGCGGTCATGGCGACGATGGTCAGGTGCGCTCCTGATTCGCGTTCGCGATCGCGGATAGCATGCGTGGCTTCGAAGCCGTCCATTTCCGGCATCTGCACGTCCATGAGCACGAGCTGAATATTTCCCTGCGCCGCCAGCTCGACGGCTTCGCGGCCGTTCTCCGCGACGATCACGTCGTATCCGCCCTTTTCGAGCAAGCGAGTGGCGACCAGCCGGTTCACCGCGTTGTCTTCCGCCAGCAGAATTCTCATTCGCGGGCTCCCTTCTTCCGGCGCGCGCGTTGGCGCCGGCGCGGCGTCGTGCGGCTCCTCGAATGCCGGATCAAAAATGTCCTGGAGGGTATCGAGCAATTGGGATTGCTGGATGGGCTTGGAAATAAACGCGTCAATTCCCTGCCTGCGCTCAGCGGATGCCAGTTCGCTTTTTGCGGTGGAGCTGAGCATCACAAACTTGGGCGCGCGCGAGCCGAAGCGGCGCTGAATTTCGCGAGCCAGATCGAAACCGCCCCCGCCGGGCATCTGCGCATCGGCGACCACGAGTGCAAACGGCGAGCGCGTTTGCGGATCGAGTTCGAGTTCGCGAATGGCCGCGGCAGCGTCGCCGACCGCGGTGGGCAGCATGCGCCAGGCGGTAAAGATTTCCTCGAGAATGTCGCGGACGGATTCATTGTCGTCAACGATCAGAACGCGGCGGCCGCGAAGCTTCTCAGGCTTGCCGCGATGCGCGGGAATTTCCTGCGGCAGAGCGCGGCCGAAGCGCGCGGTGAAATGAAAAGTACTGCCGTGTCCCGGCTCGCTTTCCACCCAGATGCGCCCGCCCATCATTTCCACTAGGCGATGAGTGATGGCCAGGCCCAAGCCGGTGCCGCCGTAGCGGCGGGACATGGAGCTATCGGCTTGGGTAAAGGCGCCGAAGATCAGACTTTGTTTTTCTTTGGGGATGCCGATGCCGGTGTCGCGGACGGCGAAATGCAGCAGCGCGCCCGCGGCGTCGTCGCCATCTTTGGCGACTTCGAGGACCACTTCGCCGCTCTCGGTGAACTTGATGGCGTTGCCGATCAAATTCACAAGCACCTGGCGCAGGCGGCCGGGATCGCCGGTGACCCACTGATCCACGTCGGGGCGAATGCGGCAGGCGAATTCGAGCCCGCGCTGGTGAGCGCGCAGAGCGAGGGCCTCCATGGTTTCGCCGAGCGAGACCCACAAATTGAAATCAACGCGCTCGAACTCGAGCTTGCCCGCTTCGATTTTGGAGAAGTCGAGAATGTCGTTGATGACCATGAGAAGCGCGTCGGCGGAATTTTTGACGGTCTTGAGATACTCCCGCTGCTCGCGGGTCAATTCGGTGTCGAGAGTGAGCTCGGTCATGCCGAGAATGCCGTTCATGGGCGTGCGAATTTCGTGGCTCATGTTGGCGAGGAATTCGCTCTTGGCGTCGCTGGCGGCTTCGGCGGCTTCCTTGGCGCGCTGGAGTTCCTGGGCAGCGTTGCGGCTCTCGGTAATGTCGCGCACGACGGCGCAGATGGTGGGCTGCACACCTGCCTCGGCGGGAATACGCGTCAAGCGCGCGGCGAACCAGCGCTCGCCGGCCGCCAGGGCCTTCGGATACTCGACGATTTCGGTTTTTCCGGTCAGCAGCGTGCGGCGAATGGCTTCGAAGATCCGCCCGGTGATCTCCTCCGGCAGAAACTCGCCCACTTTTCGCCCGAGTAGCTCCTCGCGAGGCTTCAGCAGCAGGTCGTTACGCTGGTTCCAGACGTTGATGTAGGTGCACTCGCCGTCAACCTCCATGACGATGTCGTCCACCGACTCGAGCACCGCCTGCAGGCGCTCCTTTCCTTTGCGCACGGCTTCTTCGGCGGCCTGGACTTCGGCGACTTTATGGCGGAGATCGGCGGTGCGATCGGCGACGCGCTGCTCCAGATCGGCGCGGTGCTGCTTTAGCTCGACATCGCGCTGCTGGATGCGATCCAGCATTTCGTTGAACTGTTCGTAAAGGAAGCCAATTTCGTCCTGGGTGGTCTTCTGCGCGCGAATGGTGTAGTCGTTCTCCATGGTCACGGCGAAAGCGGTGCGCGCGAGTTCCAGCACCGGCCCCGAAATGGTTTCCTGGAGACGCGAGCCCAGAAGGTAAGCGGCGATAATGGAAATCAAGAGCACCGCGGCCATGGCGGCGATATTGCGCATTAAATGCGCGCGGGCGCCTTCCAGATCGGATTCGAGGTAGAGCGTTCCCACCGATTCTTCCTGCACCGTCACTTTCTGGAAGGCGATGAGGCGGCCGGAGGTGAAGCGGCTGCCGCCGGGCTCCGCCGCGGGCGGCTGGAAATCCTTCCCGCTGCCGGAGCGCGAGTACGTGGCGAAGGGCTTGCCGTTGCGGGCATAGAGGCAGGCATGAACGATCTGCTTTTGCGCCGCGAGCGCCCCGAGAATTTCTTCCGCCGCGCTGGTGTCATTGAAGGCCAGGGCCGCGGAGCTATTGGAACTGGTAATTTGCGCCAGAGTTTCCAGCTCGCGGACCATTTCGCGGCGGAAGGCGTAATGGTCGTATCCGGCGAGAGCGCTGCCGGCGAGGATGAGCGCGGCGGCGCAGGTGGCCATGACGATGAGGGTTAATTTCTGGCGTATGGAACGCTGGCGCATCCAGTTCATATTAGTCCTTCTTTCGCGGCGGATCGTCGTGCACCACGCGCGCGAGGTTCAGCAGCTTGGAGCTGACTTTCAGGCCGGCGCGCTCGGCGGCATCCACATTGATCAGGAAATGCACGCGGCTTTCTTCGAGAGTGAATTGCACTTCGCCGCCGCGCGAAGCGAAGCCTTCGGTCTCGCCGACGGTGAGCACGGGCGCATGGCGCAATTCCTCGAGAATTTCCGGCAAGCGTTGGCGCTCCGAAGAACTGATGAAAAGAATTTCGCAGCCGCTGAGCTCGCGAAGTTTTTTGGCGCGGACGACCATCAGCGTGCGGTCGTTGAGCATTTTTCCGGCGACGACGCGGTTCAGCGCCTCCCCGAAAGGATCCTCGCCGAGCACACAGACGCCGATCGGCGAAGTGGGAGAGGCGAAGGCGCGCGGCGGCCATTCGACGAAGCGCGCAAAATTGAAAAGAAACGCGGCCTTCACCTGATATTCGGTGGGCGCCTGCTCGGCGCCGCCATCGGCGAAAGAAGTCAGCGGCCGAACGGCGATGCACAGCGCGGCGGCGAGCAGCGCGGCGGCCAGCACAGGGGCGCTGAGCAGCGGGGCGCTGAGCAGCGACGCACGAACGACGGCGCGCGAGCGAGAAGCGGCGGCCGCTTTCGAGATTCGTGGATTCCGGCAGTCGTTTATTTTCGCCACGCCCATTTTTCAGAAGCGCCAGGCCAGCTTGACGTAAGCGCTTCGCTTGATTTCATCCGGAATGCTGTCCCCGAAAAGATCGCTGAACTCGGCGTGATGGTCGCGCAACAGATTTTGACCGGCGACGGTGAGCGTAAATCGCTCGCGCACCTGCCAGAGCAGGCCGGTATCGAGGCGCGTATACGCAGGAACGCGCTGGGCGCGCAGACGATCGACGAAATTGGCGGAGGCATCCCAACTGAAGCCGTGGCCGAAATTGACATGCGATTGCAGGCCGGCGCGCTGGCGGGGATCGCTGCCTTCGATTTCCGGCGCGGTATCGAAATCGAGACTGGTGGGATCGCGATGCATGTGCATTTCGAGCAGGGAGTAAATGGGGCGCAGAGACCATCGCGCGGTGACTTGCCAGTTGGCGGCGAGTTCGATGCCGTGCGTTTCTCCGTGGAGGCCGTTGGCGTTACGGAACGGAAATACCAAATGGAGCGGAGGAGGAGCAGACTCGGTGAAAGAATCTTGCGGCTCGACGCTGCCGATATGCGAATAGCGATTGAAAAACGCGGCGAGATCGAGCGAGGCGCGTTTCGAAAGTTGCCGGCGGTAGCCGATTTCCCACGCGACTAACGATTCGTCTTTCTGATGCGGATTTCCGATTTCGCTTTCGAGCGCCGGGACGCCGCCTGGACCGGTGAAGGCGGAAATGTTCTGGCGCCCGGAAGTCTCCAGGAAAGAAGGAGTGCGATGCGCGTGGGAGACGCCGAACCAGAGCGCCTGGCCGGCAGTGGGCGTCCACAGAATTCGCGCGGCGGGTTGCAGGCTATCGCCGGTGTAATCCTCCCAGCCCCAACGCGCGCCGATGGTCAAGAGCAGGCGGTCTTTTACGACGGTGATTTCGTCCTGAGCGAAGACGCTGAAGAATTGGCTGGTGTGCGCGGCGGGATCGAACGAGAAATTCAGATTGCCTTGCGTCGTGGCGCGGGAATTTCTGTAAGAAACGCCCCAGACGAGGTCGTTGCGCGGGGAAATTTGCAGGTGATGCTGGAATTCGACGTCGTAGGTGCTGCGGTCCTCGTGAATGGCGTCCTGAGAGCTGCGCTCGTCATAATCGTAATAGAGAAGCAGCGAAGTCTCGGAACGCTCGGATTGCGTTTGCGTCCAGCGCGCGACGATGTCTCCACCGGAAACATGCGTGATGGTGTTCGCGACGCCATTCAGCGGCGGCGAAATGGAAATGATGTCCTCGCGGATGGTGCCTTCTTCGCCGGTGTAAATGTCGCCGAGCAGAGTGAGCGAGTCTTTGGCGGAAAGCTGCGCGTCGAGGCGCGCGCCGGCGCGCAGCAGGTGCCAGGCATCTTCCGTGGGCTGGCCGGAAATGCCGGGAAAATCGCTGACGTTGGCGTATTTGGCGAAAATGCGGTAGTCGGCTTTCGCGCCGATGGGTGCGCCGTATTGCGCGGTGCCGAGGCCCTGCGCCTGCGTGCCGAATCCGGCGCTGAGGAAGCCGCCGCGAGTGTCGCCGGCTTTTTTGGTAAGGATATTGATGACGCCGTTGACGGCATTGACGTCCCAAATGGTGGCGCCGGGGCCGCGGATTACTTCGATGCGGTCAATATCTTCGAGCGGAACGTCGAGCGTGTCCCAATAGACGCCGGAAAAGGTGGGCGTGTAAACGGCGCGGCCGTCCAGCAGCACGAGTAATTTGTCGGAGAATTCCTCATTGAACCCGCGCGCGCTGATGGCCCAGGTGTTGGCGTTGATCTGCGCCACGTTCACGCCCGGGACCATGCGCAGCAGGTCGGGAATATTCGTGGCGTCGGAGCGGCGGATATCTTCCTGAGTGATCACGAACATGGCCGCGGGGACTTGCGAAAGCTTTTGTTCTTTTTTCGAGGCGGACATCACTTCGGTGTTCATCAAGTCTTCGAGGCTTTTGCCGGCGAGATCAACGGAGGATTGCTGCGCCCCCGCCGGCGCGGCTGCCGATATGAGCATGGCCAACAACACGGCGGCGCGGAACTGCCGGAGCCTGCTGCGCAAAAGCCAGGCAAACAGGAGCAAGGTGCGTTGCAGCGCGGCGCGGTGCAACAACGTGAATTGGTTCGCGAGACGAGGCCGCGCCCATTGCCGTCCGGCGCAGCTCCGCCGGCTTTTACGTGACGCCGCCAATGCGTGCTGTGCTTTCAAATTCTTCCCGGCTTTCGTCTAGAAACGCCACTCGATTGCGAGATAGCCGCTGCGCTTCACCTGGCCGCTCTGCATGCTTCCGAAGACGTCCTCAAATTCGAGGTGATGGTCGCGCTGCAAATTCTGTCCGGCGAGCACGAACGAGATTCTTTCGCGCGGCTTCCAGGTGAGGCTGGCGTCCAGCCGCGCGTATGCTGGAATTGCCTGATCGTCGGTGAGGCCTTGATGGCTCAGGCGGCCGTTAAAATAAGCCGCAGCATCCCAGCTCAGCCCGTGGCCGGCGTCGAAGTGGGAGCGCAACTGAGCGCTGTGGCGCGGCGCACCGTCTGCAACGAAGAACGGAGTAATCGTGTCCAGGCTTGCGGGATCGGTATGCATCTGGAGAAGCTCTGAGCGCATAACCGGGGCTGAGGCTCCAGCGATCCGTGGCTTTCCACTTTCCGGCAATTTCAAATCCGTAGGTGTGGCCGCGCATCAAGTTTTCATAGGTGAAGAGCTGAACCTCGTGCGCCGGAGCCGGAGTGGCTTCAAAAAAAGAACGGGAGGGTTCTGTGGATTGCATCACCGCAGGCAGCACGAAGCCGAGTTCGTCTTCGCGGCCGGTGTAGAGGCTGCCCTCCAGCATCAGTGTGTCTTTCGGCGAGAGAGTGCTGTCAACGCGGAATCCGCCGCGCAACATGTGCCAATCGTCAAACCCGTTTTGACCGCTGAGGCTGGACAGGTGATATTGATTGAAATATTTCGCGTAGACGCGGTAGTCCACCGCGTTTTTCCACCCTCCGCCGTATTGCGCGAGTCCGAAACCCTGCTGAATATTTCCCGCGCCGGCCTGCACCACGCCGCCGCGCGTTTCCGCCGCGGTCTTGGTGAAAATACTGATCACACCGTTGACCGCGTTCGCGCCCCAAACCGTCCCGCCCGGGCCGCGAATTACTTCAATTCTTTCAATGTCCTCAAGAGGAAAATCGAGCGTGTCCCAATAAACGCCGGCGAAATTCGGGGTGTACACCACCCGGCCGTCAATCATCACCAGCAGTTTGTTGCTGAATTGCGCGTTGAATCCGCGCGCGCTGATGGCCCAGGTGCTGCCGTTGATTTGGCCGACGTCCAACCCCGGCACCATGCGCAGCAAATCGGGGATGTTCGTGGCGCCCGAGCGCCGGATGTCCTCTGCGGAAATCACGAAAATCGCCGCGGCCACCTGCGAAAGTTTTTGTTCCTTCTTCGATACCGAAGTCACTTCGGTATTCATCAAATCTTCGAGGCTTTTCGACGAAAGATCGGGCGAAGGAGATTGGCTTCGCGGGGGATCCGACTGCGAGCGCGCCGGGGCGGCGAGCATCAGCCATATGGATGGGAGAGCGAGAATGGCAAGTATTATGCGGCGGGATAAATTTCGCGCGGCCGCACCGGTCGGTGGCTCGTCGAGTCCATCAAGCGAGCTGCGCCGATCGGGACCCGTGGCGAACTTCACTTGCGAGGCTCGACGGGCGTGGGCCTGTTCCCTTTCGATTCGGCGCTCTTGTCTTCGACCGGAACGGCGTGGGCGGTATGGGCGGTGTTGCCGCCAAGTGGCGAAGCGGCATCGGCCGGTTTGCGCAAGCCGCTCCAGACGGCATCGGGCACGCCGCGAATTCCGGTGGCGGGTTCGCCGCGGCCGGTAGTTTCTCCGGCAGCGGCGACGGCCGTGCGTTGTCCGGGAATAGGCGGCAATGGCGCGCCGGCCGCGACGCGATCGAAAGCCAGGCAGAAATTTCTATCGTCCCAATCAATCGAAAGCACGTCGCCGAGATTTACCTGCTCGGTGGCCAGCAGGCTCGCCAGCGGGTAGACGAGATGCCGCTCGATCGAACGCTTCAGGTGGCGCGCGCCGTATTTCAGATCCGTTCCTTCCTTGAGCAGAAATTCACGCGCCGCGGGAGTGACGCGGAACAGAAATCTGCCGCGCGCGGTCTCGAGCACGCGCTGCTGCACCATGCCCAACTCAATCTCCAGAATGGATTCAAGCTGCTCGGTGCGCAAAGGATGGAAGACAACCACTTTGTCAATGCGGTTCATGAATTCAGGCGCGAATTTCCGCTTGGCGGCTTCGGACGCGGTGCGTTCCACTTTTTCATCAAGTCCTGCTCGATTCTCCGGCAGTTGTTGCGGAGCAAAGCCCAGGCCGCCGGTCATCAGTTCCGTAATTTCACCGCCGCCGAGATTCGAAGTCATGAAAATCATGGTCTGCGAGAGATCCACGCGGCGGTTATCACCAAGCGTGAGTGTGGCTTTATCCAGAATGCCCAATAGCAACTGCCACAATGAGTCCGAGGCTTTTTCGATTTCGTCGAACAGCAAAAAGGAGAGCTTTAGCTTTTCGGTTTGAAACTGCCCGAGAGCTTCCTGAGTGATCAACGGGTGCGTCTCGCGATGCCCGAGATATCCCGGCGGCGAGCCAATCAATTTCGCGATTTCGTGCGAGTGCTGAAATTCGGCGCAGTCCACTTTGATCACCGCGCGCGGATCGCCAAAGAGAATTTCAGCCGTGGCCTCCACCACCCGCGTCTTCCCCGCACCGGTCGGCCCAAGGAAAAGCAAATTGCCCACCGGGCGCCCGGGCGAATTCAGTCCGGCACGAAATACCTGGTATAGATCCACCACCGCTTGCACGGCTTCGTCCTGGCCCACAATTTTTCGCCGCAAGCCAGACTCGAAATCCTGCGATTCGCTGCTGCGCAAAAATGGATTGAGAAGTTTGCGTGGCTGGGTGCTCATGGGGTCCCCCTTTTCGCTGCGGCCGCCCCGGCGTCCGCATGAACCCGCGAGGCATTGAGCACAAGGATGGCCAAATTCAAATCGGAGCAGACGCGTAAATCACTGCAAGCACAGCCCTTCTACGCCTGCCATTTCGGGAATTTCCCCCGCTCGTTCGGATTCCGCTTCAGGCCGCGCAAATTGGTTCGGATTGAAACCCGCGGTTCGTTTCCGAGTCACGCGATTGTAATGCTCCCGTAATCTGCGTCACAAAACTCGCAAGGCAAAATAGCCCTATCTCCAAGTCTTGCTTGAATCGGCAGGTTCCATTAAGGTGGACGGAAAAGAGGGCCGGGAGGCTGTGATCAAGAAGAAAATTCTGGTCATCGAAGACGACCGCGACATCATCGAGTTGGTCCGCTACAACCTCGAGAAGGACGGCTATCAGGTCTTCACCGCCACCGATGGCGCCATCGGCATGGCGCAGGTGAAGAAGTCGCCGCCCGATTTGCTGGTGCTCGATTTGATGCTGCCGAAACTTTCGGGCCTGGAAATCTGCAAAGAAGTCCGCCGCGATGCCGCGCTCAATCGCCTGCCCATCCTGATCCTTACGGCGCGGGGAGAAGAAGCGGACCGCGTCGTCGGCCTCGAGCTGGGCGCGGATGATTACGTCACGAAGCCATTCAGCCCGCGCGAATTCGTCGCGCGCGTGAAGGCGCTCTTGCGACGCGTTGAGCCGGCCGTCGCCACCGAAAAATTGATTGATGTCGGCGTGCTGCGCATCGATCCTGCGGCCTATCGCGTGACGCGCTCGGGCAAGCAAGTGCCGCTCAGCACGCTCGAATTCCGCCTGCTCTACTATCTCGCCGCGCGGCCCAACAAAGTTTTTTCGCGCGACCAGCTTCTTGACGCCGTCTGGGGCACCGACCGCTTCGTCACGCCGCGCAGCGTGGACGTCTACGTCCGCCGCTTGCGCGAGAAAATCGAAGAGAATCCGCAGGTTCCCTCCTACGTAAAGACGATTCGCGGCGCCGGCTACTTGTTCGAAACCCGTGCGAGCTAAGCTCTTCTGGAAATTGGGGCTGACGTATCTGCTGCTCCTGCTGGCCGTCCTGGCCGCGGTGAATTTCTACGTCTCGCGCATCTTGCGGAGCGAATATATCCAGTCCGCTGAAAACGAGCTGGCCGCGCTGGAAAAAACGGCGCAGGCGCATCCGCCGCAAATTGACGACCTTCCCGCGTTGCGCGCTTGGGCGGAAGGGATGTCGCAGAGCGGCGCGCGCGTTACCGTGATCGCTTTCGACGGCCTGGTGCTCGCCGATTCCGCCGAAGATCCCGCCAAAATGGAAAATCATTCTGGCCGGCCCGAGATTCGCGAGGCGTTTGCGAATGGCGCGGGAGAATCCGTGCGTCACAGCGCGACCGTCAATCGCGATTTGGTGTACCGCGCCGTGCGTTACCAGCCGCCGGCCGGATCGCCCGTAGTGCTGCGCATGGCTGTGCCGCTGGCGGAAGTAAGCGAAGCGATTGCCGTGGTGCGCCATCGGCTCATTGTGGCCTCGCTGCTCATCCTTATATTGGGCGGCGCGGTTTCGTTTTTCGTTTCGCGCGGATTTTCCATGCGCGTCGAGCGCTTGAAGGATTTCGCCGGACGCGTTGCCGCCGGAGATTTTCGTCCGCTGGAGCGCGAGGATACCGAGGACGAACTTACCGACCTGGTTCGCGCGCTGAATGAAACCGCGGCGCGCCTGGCCGGAAATATTCGCACGCTCACCGACGAGCGCAATCGCTCGAGCGCCATCCTTCGCAGCATGGTGGAAGGCGTTGCGGTGATTGACGCCAAAGAGCGCGTCGTTTTCTGCAATCAGGCGTTCGCGGAAATTTTGGGCATTGACGCAGCGCGGAGTGAAGGCCGGCCGCTGCTGGAAGTGGTGCGGCAGGCAGATTTGGTGGAGCTGGCGCGCCGCGCGTTGCAGAGTGGCGAGAATGTGCAGGGCGATTTGGTGCTGGGCACCGTGGCGCCGCGGAATTTTGGCGTCACTGCTGCGCCAATTACAGCGCTAGCTTCGCAGGCTGACGCCCACGCGGGCGCCGCCGCAGAAGCCGCCGGCGGCGTTTCGTCGCGCGCGGAAGCACAGCAGCGCGGCGCGGTGATCGTGCTGCACGATATCACCGAGCTACGCCGCCTCGAGCGCGTGCGCCAGGATTTCGTCGCCAACGTCTCCCACGAATTCAAAACGCCGCTCACCGCGATCCAGGGCTTCTCTGAAACGTTGCTAAGCGGCGCGCTCGAAGACCAACAAAATAATCGCCGCTTCCTGCAAATTATCCGCGATCACGCCGTGCGCCTCGGGCGCCTCACCGACGATCTCCTGAAACTAGCCCGCATCGAAGCCGGCAAGCTCGAGTTGGAATTTCAGCCCGTGGCGCTGGCCGATATCATGGAAAGCTGCGCCACCACCACACTGCTGAAAGCCAGCCAGCGGAATTTGTCGCTCGATGTAAGTTTTCCGCCGGGCTTGCCGCCGGTGCGCGGCGATGCCAGCCTGTTGCGCGAAGTGCTGCAGAATTTGCTCGATAACGCGGTGCAATACACGCAGCCCGGCGGCAAAATCGCGTTAAGCGCCGTCACGCGCGATTCCGAAGCGGTGGTCACCGTCGCGGACACCGGCGTGGGCGTTCCGCTAGCCGACAAAGAGCGCATCTTCGAGCGCTTCTATCGCGTGGACGCAGCCCGCAGCCGCGAGGTAGGCGGCACCGGCCTAGGCCTCTCCATCGCCAAGCACATAGTAGAAGCCCACGGCGGCCGCATCTGGGTAGACAGCGCAGTAAACCAAGGCTCGCAATTCCACTTCACCATCCCGCTGGCAACGTAACGCGGAAGCCGAGCCGCGAACCCGTAACGCCGGCAGCCTGCCGACGTCTGTCCCCCAACCTGGCGACCTTGCGACCTACTACTCTGAACTCGCCAGCAACATTGCCGCGAATGAACGCCACATTGCCGTGATCTTCGTAACGCCGGCAGCCTGCCGGCGTCTGTCCCCCCAAACCGGCAACCTCGCCACCTACTACCTCGAACTCCCAGTCACATTACCGCGAATAAACGCCGCCACATTATCGTGAATTTCTTTCAACGAAGCCTCATGCGCATAAACCATATGCCCAGACTCATAAAATTTATATTCAATATTCCCCTGCAGCTTCATCGGAATCGGCAAATGCTGCATCTCGTAGATGCCCTCATAAAAAGGCGTGGCCAAATCGAAATAACCAGCATTCAACAAAATTTTCAGATTCGGATTCTGCTTCATCGCGCTGGCCAGATCCGTCATCACATTCGCCGCGGAGATCACAGGATCGCTCGCTCCGGGCGGCTTGTGACGGAAATCCCAGAATTTCCAAGCGTCAATTCCCGGCTTGAATTCCCTGCCCTCGCCGAATTTCAACTCCTGCCGCACGTAATCATTGAACGCCGAAACATACGCCGAACTGATCGCCGCGGATTGCGGATCGTATTCCGCTTCCTTGCTCAGCGGATCAAGCGTGGGACCGGAAAAGCGCGAATCCAGCCGTCCGGTGGTGGTCGAGTCGTTGTCCTGCAGCGTTTTTTCGAATTCGCCGCCGCTGATGCGCAGGTCGGCTTTCTCGATGTACTCTGCGGGAAGGCCGGTGTATTCGTGCAGCTTCGCGACGATCGCAGCGCGCCGCTCCGGTGCGAGCGCCGATCCTTCCGCCAGCGCTACGCCGTAGTCGGTCATGGCAAAATGCTCCACCTCGCTGAGCAGCGGCGCCAATTCTTTCGGCGCATCGGGCGCCAGCTTGTGGTGATACCACGCCGTCGCGGCGTAAGTCGGCAGCGCCAGTTGATAAGGCAAGTCAATGCCGGGATTGTATTGCGGAATATCCGCGCTGTTATCGAAGTTCAGAATCTGCGAAAGCAGGATCACGCCGTTGAAATCAATGTCGCGGCTGTTTTCCAGCACATTGATGAGCACCGCCGAGCGCGTGGTGCCGTAACTTTCGCCGAATAAATATTTCGGCGAATTCCAGCGCGAATATTTCGAGAGAAATTGTGAAATGAAATCGGCGAAGGCCTCGGCATCCGCATCCACGCCATAGAAAGCCTTTTCGCGATCCTTGCCCGCGATGCGGCTGAAGCCCGTGCCGGGCGCGTCCACGAAAACGAGATCGCTCGCGTCGAGCAAGCTGTAATCGTTATTCACCACGGGATAAGGCGCCGCCGCGGTGTGCGAATTGTCGGCCGTCACCACGCGTCTGGGGCCAAACGCGCCCATGTGCAGCCACACGGTGGAGGAGCCCGGTCCGCCGTTGAACAGAAACGTCAGCGGCCGGTGCGCGGCCGCATCGCCGGATTTGAAATACGCCACGTAAAACATGCTGGCTTCCGGCTGCGGCAAATTTTTCTTGCTCTTGTCGTTCGAGGCTTCGGTGTCGGCCTCGTAATTCTGCGGCACGTCGTCCCAGCCTTTCGGGTGCACCACGATCGTTCCCGCATAGGCGTCATAGGCGATGCTTTTTCCGCCGATCGTTACCGATCCCTTGCTCGCCTGCTGCTCCACCTTGAAAATTTCGCGCGCTGCAGACTTCGGCTTGGCGTCGGCGGAATCCTCTTTCGATTGCGCGCGAGCCACCGTGGCCGCCGAAGCCAGGATCAGCAGCGCAAGCACTTCAACAGTGAAAAAAATCCTTCGCATCAGTTCATCTCTCAGAAAACGAATTTGGTTTGCATCTTTGCATCCAAGCGCAATTCGCGCGGAATTATAGTCCACACCGAGGACGTCTGCAGGGTTTTGACGGATCAGCGCGGATTCCGTCACATCGCAAAGCAGCGCGTTTGAAATAACCAATGCCGCTTCACCGCGTCAGGATGGAGAGATATTGCTTCCAGGGGCCAACCGTTTCGGAATACTGCTTGGCCATCACGCGATGGATTTGGTTGAAGTGCGTCAGGTCGTGCACTACCCACGTGGAAATGAGTTGGCCCAGTGTCACCGCGCCGAGTTCCGGGTGCTTGCCGGGGCGGCTCCAGTCTTGTGCCGTCAGATGCAAATCTTCAAGGCGCTGGAGATTTTGTTGGCGTAGAAATTTGAAGCGGTCGAGCACCTCGCCGATCGGTTTCGACTTATCGTTCTGCAGCTGCGCGAAGCGGTCGAAGGGCGTGAACGCGCGCGCGGCGCCGTGCTCGAGAATGATCTGCAATCGCGGCATCCAGTCGGTGAGTTCGCCGTGAACTAAGTGGCCGACCACATCGTAGCAGCTCCAGGTGTCCGGCCCTTCGTTCGCGCGCAGCCATTCGTCCGGAAGATCCCGCAGCAGAAGATCCAGGCATGCGGGCGTCTTGCCGAGAATCAAAATTGCATCCGGTAATCGTAGTTCCATCGGCGGAGCCTCCATAAATGCAGCGCAACTGGCACGCCGCTTTTTTGGATGCGGCCTCGGACGGCGGGATTCGAAAATGAATTTTTAGTGCGGCGCGGAATCGTGCGCCCCCGGAATCACGATCGATGTGAGCCGATAGACGCGGCAATACACCACGGGTTAGCGGCCACGGAGATGCAACTCATGCCGTGCGTAGATAATCTCGCGCCGTAAGAAACAGCAGGGCGATGAAATCTCGGGCGATCAGGCCTCTTCGGCGCGCAGTTCCGGGGCGGCTGTGACGCGCCTTTCGATGTCCTTTTCGGGCTCGATCTGCAGCGCGCGGCCGTGGCGTACATCCAATCCGCGGACCCAGAACAAAATATCCTCGGCGATATTCGTGGTGTGATCCGCGATGCGCTCCAGATGCCGCGCGGCCAGAACAAAATGCAAATTCGGCGCCACTTGCGACGCGTCTTCGCGCATGCCCGCCAGAAGGCTCTCAAAAATTTGGTCGCGATAACGGTCCACGATGTCGTCGCTCTCAAGCACTTCTGTGGCCAGCGTCACGTTGCGGAAGATCAACGCGCCCAGGCTCTTGCTCACCATCGCGCGCACCGCCGCGGCCATGGGAGTGAGCTCCGCGGGCGTTTCGACTTCCTCCATGCCCGCGAGCGAAATCACGCGCTGGCAAATATTCACCGCCAGATCGCCGATGCGTTCGAGGTCGTTATTCAGTTTCAGGCTGGCCACGATTAGGCGCACCGCGCCCTCGGGTAAATTCCCGCCGCGCAGCAAGCGGATGGCGTGCTCGTCAATAATGATTTCCATCTCGTTGATTCGCGGCTCGGTGAGAAAAACTTCGCCCGCGAGTTTTTCATTGCGATCGAGCAACGCTTCGATCGCGCGATTCACCGAACCCTCCACCGTGCGCGCCATCGAAACCAGATAATTCACCAGCGCCGCCTGATAAATTCCATCCACTTCGTTGACCGCCGTCGCCATGCTGCCTCCCCGCGGGCCAATTACACTCTCCGCGACAAAATATTATCCGTCGCGGATTACGCGGGTATGAACCGCCCATGAATCCTCAAAGACGCAGCCGCTTTGCCTGCCGGTTCTTGCGCATCTCTACGCGCCCTCGACGCTGCTGCGGTGCTATTATTTCGCGGCCATGCGCATATGTGCCCTCTCCGGCTGCGGCCCGACGAAGCTCCTCGTGCTTTCGTTGCTGTTCGCGATCATTTCTCTGGCGGCTCCGCAACACACCGGCGCGCAATCCGGCGTCGCCGAAACTCCGCTTTGCAAAGTCCTCGGCGATCCCCATAGCTACGATCACAAATACGTGAAAGTGCGCGGAACGATTCGCCTCAGCTATCAGGATTTCACGCTGCACGCGAGCGACTGCGCTACCAAGCCTGACATCTGGATGATGTTCGCAGGAGATGTGGCCACGCCTACCGACTCGACGGCGGGCGATACCGAACGCACTCCCGGGGCGAATGTTGTGTTCGCGGGAAGCTCGTTTGCGCTCACCAAGGATGATAATTTTCTGAAACTTTTCTCGCTGATCACGGCGCGCAGCGACAGGAATCCTCTCTATCGCGTCACCGCTACTCTCACCGGCGGTTTTTTCGCCGCGGGCAGCAGCTTGCTGAATTCCGGCGGCAACAAACTCACCTCCGCTTACGGCCATCTCAATTGCTGCAATCTGTTGCTGATCACCAGCGTCTCGAATGTGGAATCGGATCCCGCCGCCAGCGCGGGAGTGGATGGCGCAGTCGTCTCCGAATCCGGCGAGCCCGTCGCCGGCGTGACGGTGATCAACAAAACACCCACGCTGCAACCGCAGCGCCGCACTGCGACTACCGACTCCGAAGGGCGCTTCCACTTCGATTATCCCGGCCAAGTGCTGCAATTCCGTAAAGACGATCTGCGACCGCATAGCGACCTTCTCGATCTGAGTGCCGGTTCGTTCCGAGTTGTGCTCCACGATTCCAAAGCGAGCGACTGGACGATCCAGACCTGCACCGATACGCAAATGAAGCAGAAGCGAATCGGCAGTGATCTGCTTTTTGAATTGCCCAGCGGCGCAAAAATGCGCAAGGACGGAAAGCGCGCGCCGTTCACCTACTACATCACTTATGCGAACGACGTCGCCGGCCTGAAAATTTCCACCGATACGCAATCCGCCGATGCCGAAGCGCGCGCCGACTGGCTGCTGAGCGTCTCGACCGATGAGCGCTGGATCAAGGATGCTGCCGGCAGAGTAATGGGGATCGACTCACAAGGCCTCTGGGCCAACAACAACCGCTGGCGCCACGCCACTTTCCACGGCCAGGCCGCGGCCGAATACGCTACGACGGCAACGACGGCAACTTTTTACAATCAAGTGATTTCGTCCGCCTGCATATCGCCCAATGCCTCGCCCGCGCCGCTCACTGCTACCAGCCCCACTCCGTCGCCAGCAGCTCCTTCACCCGCAACCGCGCCGCCGGCAGCTCCAAAGCCTTAGGCCGTGGCCGCGATGACACCGGCTCGGCTGGCGATCTAAGGATTTGCCGGAGTTTGCCGAAGAGATTTAGTGAGTGAGCTGCGGGAGCGGCGATTCGGCGTTCGCGGCGGCTTAGAATATTGCAGAAAATTGCGGGTGGTTGCCTCGGGCCAGCCTCAGGGTACTCTTCGGCGCGGAATACCTGCTAGTTGGGACAGGGTGAGGCGATGGTCCAAAACTGGTCGGTTGCCCGGTAGTTTCCGGTATGGACCCAGGAGTAGTCTTCCTGCAACAGCTCCGGATGTCTCGGGCGCTGGGAGGAAGAAAATGTCGCACTGGATAGGAACGACAACGCCGGCCGACGCTGGCATGGTGGAATTCAAGGAATGTTTGCGGAGACTGCGGGATGGCGCGGCCACGGATGCATTGATGCACGCGCGACGCGCGCTGGGAGTGGCGCCGAAGAACCCGTTTTATCTCTCGTATACCGGCCTGCTGGCAGCTGTGGCTGAAAAGCGCTTCGGAGACGCCGAAACGCTATGCCGCGAAGCGCTGGGAGTAAAGTGCAATCATGCGCAGCTTTATTTGAATTTGGCGGAAGTGTATCACCAGGCGGGGCGGACGTCGGAAGCGATCGCCACGCTCGAAAAGGGCTTGGTTTCGGCGGGGCGTGATTTCCGGATCCGCCGCGCGCTCGAGCGCATCGGAATGCGCCGCGCGCCAGTGCTTACTTTCCTGCATCGCAGCCATCCGGTGAACCGGACGCTGGGAAGATTGCGGCATCGTTTGCGAGGGGCCGGCCGAGCGGAATAGCTGATTCGAGAGTTTCTCTCTCCTTAAGAGCGGGTCGTGAAGACGGGTGAGCCGAAAGGTTCACCCGTTTTTTTGTGCGTGGCTGGGAGCCGCTATTCAGGCCCTAGCGGAAGGAAATATTGCGTGCCTTTTACGGGGTGCTGCAGGCGGCGCAGGAGTTCTTGCAAGTCCTGGTTGCGTTCGACGAAGTCTATTTCGGAAGTATCCACCACCAGCAGATCCGACGCGGAATAGCGGAAGAAAAAATGTTCGTAGGCTTGCGAGACGGCCTCGAGATATTCGAGTGAGATATCGCTCTCAGCGGGGACACCGCGCTTGGTCACGCGCTTGCGCAACACTTCTGGCTTGGCCTGGAGATAGATCACCAGATCCGGCGAGGGAACAGAGGGCGCGAACATCGCGAAATATTGTTCGTAGAGTTTCAGTTCTTCGTTATCGAGATTGATGTAGGCGAAGATCTTGTCCTTCTCGAAAAGGAAATCGCTGACGATGGGGGCGGCATCTTCTTCGGTGCGGAGCTCATTCAGGCGGCGAAAGCGCTCGAGCAGGAAATACATTTGCGAGCTGAAGGCCGAGCCGGGTTTTTCTTTGTAGAAGTCGGAGAGAAAAGGATTGTCGTCGCAATCGAAAACGCGACGGGCATGCAGGCGTTCGGCGAGAGCCTTGGCCAGCGTGGATTTGCCGACGCGAATGGGGCCTTCGATTACGATGTGGCGCGGAGACTTGAAGGCTGGCGTGGTCACGGCGGGGGATTATAGCAAAGTGGGAGTGGGGCGTTCGTGAAGCTGCGCGGGGCCGGGTAGGCCGGAGAGAATTGGGGCTGCAGGGGCTTTTGGGGTGACACGGAATGTCATTTACGGGAAAACGTTACACGTGTAACATTAGTGAAAGTAATACTTTAAGTCTCTCCGTAACATTCTGAAACATAAAGAGTTGTTGTCCTGTTTTTGTGAGTTTTTGAAAAAGTGGCAATTTGTGACTGGGCCTATCGTAACGTATTAATACATAAATAGATAGGTGGTGGCGAGGCGGAATTCTTCGAAGAAATAGCGAAAGTCGCGATAGTACCCGAAATGAGTCGTCGAGACGAAATATCGTCATCGTGGCCTGCCTTACGGTAGACGCGTGGCGAGTTGCCGACGTCAGCGCGACGCAGGTTGGAAAGCCTGCGCTGCCGATAGTGGCGGACTCATCGCCGTTTGCGCGGACAAACGCCGGCTGGCAGCCGGCGCTACGGGCCGAGAATTACCAGGATTTGGCTATGGCGGCCACGATTTTGGAGAGGGCGTCGGCGTCGCGGACGTCGATTACCTCGGCTGGGGAGTGGGAGTAGCGTAGCGGCCAGCCCAGGGCGATATCCACCGAGCCCAGGCGGGTGAAGGCTGAGCCGTCATTGCCGCCGCCGGTGGCGCCGAATTGGACGGGGATTTTGTTGGCGTTGGCGAGCTTGATCACTTTTTCGACCAGGGCTGTGGGAACGATATTGGAATTGTCCACGGCGCGGATTACGAAGCCTTTGCCGATGGGGGCGTCGGCGAAGCGTTTGGATTCGAGCGGCGAATCGGAGCTGACAAAAGTATCCACGGCAAAAACGAAATCCGGCGGGCGGCCTTCGGCGGCCAGGCGCTTGGCGACACCGGCGGCGCCATTCAGGCCGACTTCTTCACGCGTGGACCAGACGAAGGTGACATCGCGATTTTCGAGCGGCTGGCCTAGCGCCCAGACGGCGGAGACCAGCGCGGCATCGCCGACGCGATCATCGAAAGCGCGGCCGTTGGCGCGCGTGCCCAGCAGCGGCCGGTATTTTTTCGGGATGGTGACCCAGTCGCCGATTTTCACGCCGAGCTTCGCGGCTTCATCGGCGCTGCGCGCGCCGATGTCCACGTGCACTATCGTTTCTTCTCCGCGCGGCCATTTGAAGCCGGATTGATCCCAGCCGTTCGGCAGCTCGACGATCGCGGGATGGCTCGCGCCATTATCCGAATGTAGGATTGCGGGATGTCCGGCGAAAAAGCTGAGATCACCGCCGCCTTTCCAGACGGTTTCGAGGCGGCCATCTTTGGCGATGGCGGTGACTTCGAAGCCGATTTCGTCCATGTGCGCGACGACCAGGATGCGCGGACCTTTTGCGGATTGCGGGCCAAGATGGAGAATCAGATTGCCGTCTTCGTCGGTTTCGGTTTTGGCCCAGGGCGGAAGTTCACGCTGGATTTCCTGGCGGACGGCGCCTTCGTGGCCGCTGACGCCGTAGGTTTCTACCAACTCGCGCAGCAGGACTTCGATTTTTTGCGGTCCAGCTGGCGGTTTCGAGGCGATCTTCATCGGGCAGCTCATGGCGTGCGTCGAAGCCGAGCCGGGCTGTGCGCCCTCATAGGCTCACGAGCAGTTCGGAGAGCAGGCGCAAGTCAGTGCTCGTCGATCATCTCCGCTGGAGTTGAGGGCCAAGCCGTGGCGATGCCGATGTGCGCCGAGCGACCGGGCAAGAGTCGCGGGCGGCAGATAAGCTTTGCGGGAGCAGCGGAGCGGAATAATCCGCGGCGATGGGGATTTTGTTCAGCTCGGCGAGCTTGTTTGATCTCGGCCGGAAAATCTACGACGGTCTCGCCGACTTGCGTCGAGGCCGATGAGGACGCCGCTGCCCATTTCCTGGCGCGGGGCGCGGCGAACCGTTTGCATGCCGGGAACGACACCACCGGCCATCAGCCGGCCGACGTAAAGCATTTCATCCGGCTTCACGCGCTCGAGAACTCGCTGCAGGCCGCGCGCGCCGGTCCATTGCTGGACGACGAAGGCGACCGTGAGCGTGCCTTTCAACTTCGACGGATCGAATTGCCGCAGCGAGTCGAGCAGGCGCGACGGCGCCATAGCGATCACCGATTGCCTGCCGCGTTCCAATGGGAGTTCACATTCTTCGGCTTGGCGGATTGATTCCGACGGGGCTAAGGATGTCGACGCCCGCGCGGCGCACGTCGGCGGCGGAAGTGGCGCCGATGTCCACGTATAAATTCTCGATGTCGCCCATCTTGGGAGTGTCTGTGCGGCCGGGTTGCAGATGGACGGAGAGGCCCGCGACGACACCATCGGTCCATTTGCCTTGCGCGGTGCGCACGCGGACCGGTTGCGCGGCGTAGAGCTCTTCGAATAACGGAATGGCGCCATTTTGTGGAAGCCGCTGAAGACGGAGATAGCCATCCTCGGTGATGTTACTGACGACGAATCCAGGCTCATCGAGCGCGGCAACGATCAAGCGATGCGGCGCGCCGCTGCCGATCGTGACGGTGACGTCGCCAAGATTGTCGGCTTGCGGCGAAAACCTGGCGAGTTGCTTGCTGATCTTCGCGGCGAGTTCGTGCTCGTAGCCGGAAATAGCGGGAGTGGCGGCAAATTCGCGCAGGTCAGTGTTCATGTCCCCGCTGACGCGGGATTCATTCTGAGGCTGAGCCGTGGCGATGGGCGCGGCGGCAAGAACGACGAGCGCCGCGGCGGCAACGGTGATTCCAATCGAGATTCGCGCCATACGATTTCTCCTTCTGCAATTTCTCGCAATTCCCTTCAGGAAGCGCGGCCAGAGGCCGTGGAATCGGCGCCGACGCGGCAGATTTCGCCGACGAGAATTTCGCGGCGATTCAGCGCGGCGCTCGCGCTCTTATTGAGAACGAACCAATAGACCAGCGATGAAGCAGCCGCGAGCAGGAGGAATGCGAAACCGGCGAGCCAGGTCCGGCCGAAACGGTTTGCGGCGAAGATGACCAGCGCGGAAACGCCGACAACGAAGAGCTGCACGAACATGCCGATGATTCCGGTGGCGGCGCTGGCGCGTTGGCGGCCGAAAGCGGCCAGGTCGTAGCGCTTGGGGGAATAAACGGAGAGCAAATTTCCGGCAGAGAGATTGAGCGGGAAAGCGAAGACGATGGCGGTGACGAGTAATGAAAACGACAGCCAATTCCGGCGGATGGTAGAGGAAGGAAGTGGCGATATAGACGAGGGCGATATTGATGGCGAGGACGGCGCATTGCGAGAGGTTTTTGGCAAAGAAGATGTCACGCATGGGGACCGGAGCGAGGAGGAAAAATTGCAGGCCGCCGCCATCGGCGCCGAAGGAGTTGTAGACGATATTCGTGAGCATCAGCAGCGCGTAGGCGGCGCCAACCGGAAATGCCCAATCGGAAGCGCGCGCCAGGAAAGCGCCGCCCGCGCCGGACCTGGCCGGAGAAATGCGAAAGAGAGCGAGGACGACGATGGGCATTACAAACATGAAAAGAACCGGGCCGCTGCGCATCAGGTAACGCATTTCCTTTTCGAAAATTGCGGCGATGGGAGCGGAGAAGCCGCGCAGATTCCAACCCTCGCGGACTTTTTCGCGAGAGCGGATGGCGGAAGGAGCGGCTGCTTCGCTGAGATTTTCGCCCAGGAATTGAGCGCGAAGACGGCGATTCACGAGCGCGGCGAGCAAGGCGAGATAAACGGCGAGGCCGGCGCAGGGAAGCAAAGCATCGAGCGTCTGGCCGGCCTGGATATGCTGGAGCGAAAGGGCCGCGAGACCCGGTGGAAAAAATTGCGAGATCTGCATGGCAGCTTGCAGCGAAGATGCGGTGTTACGAGGATGATTTCCCAGGCGGGCGCATCAAGTGGGCTGATGAATTGAAAGCCGACCATGCAGAAGATTAAGAACCACGCCGAGAATTTCGCGTGTCTTGCGCTGCGCCAGCCAGCGTTCGAGCCATAGATAGGTGGCGCGCGACAAAGGAACAGATTGACGAGCGCAAAACGCAGCAACGCCAGCAGAGCGCCGGGCAACATCGCGGGCGATGCCATGCCCACTCCGAGAAGGATGGCGAAAAGCCACAGCAAGCTGCCGAGGCAGACAGGATCGACAAATCCGTAAATAAATGCCAGCCACCAATAAGTGAGAAATTCATCGGGAAGCGCAGCAGCGTGGCGAACTCGAAAGGCACGGAAGTCGAGCGAGCTCGAGCACGGGATAGAGCTGCCAAAAACCGAAGATGAACCATAGGGCGGCGGCGATATATCCGGGATGGTTCGTGGACAATCGCGAGATAAGAGACATGGGAACGAGAAAGACGGCGCCGCCGAGCGAAAGCATGGTCACGCCAAAGCCGACCAGAGCGCGCGACACCAGCTCCAGGCGTCCGCGGATTGTGCGCAATGAATTGACGAGCATGCGCCAACGAAGTTCGGTGACGGCGGAAAAAAGCTCGCGATTGATGGGCCGCGCAAGCGATCGGAAACTTGCGCGGGGAGACGAGCCTACGCCAGCCATGTGAGTTCCTGGCCGGTGAGGCGTGCGCCACCGACAATCTCGAGGAAGATTTGTTCGAGCGTAAGTTTTTCGTGCGGCGGCGGCGGCGTTCACCGGCGCCATTGCCTGCGACGCGCGCTTCGACGCCGCTGCGCAGTTCGTCGATCGAGCCCTGTGCCACGAGGCGGCCTTGATGAATGATGGCCACGTGGCTGCAGAGGCGCTCGACGATTTCGAGAACATGCGAAGTCGAGAAGAATCGTCGCGCCGTGAGAAATCATCCGCTGCAGCATGGCTTTCAGACGTGCCCGAAGCGATGGCGTCCACGCCTTCGAACGGCTCATCGAGAAATAAAATTTTCGGCCCGTGAATCACCGCCGCGGCCATGGCCAGTTTTTTCTGCATGCCGTGCGAATAGTCGGTGACCAGCGCCTTCGGGCGATCGCTGAGCTGCATGAAATCGAGCAACTCGGTGGCGCGTTGCGCGGCGACTCTTGCGATCGAGGCCGTACATGCGGCCGACGAAATTGAGATATTCCGCGCCGGTGAGGCGTCCGAAAAGCGCGAGGCCTTCGGGAACCACGCCGATCTGGCGTTTCACGGTGACCGGATCCTGCCACCAGATCGCTGCCGAGAATGGTCATGCGCCCTTCGCTGGGCGCGAGCAAGCCCGGTGAGCATTTTGATGGTGGTGGATTTTCCCGCGCCATTGGGGCCGAGAAACCCGAAAAATTGTCCGGGAGCGACGGTCAGATTAACGTGGTCCACGGCGAGAAGCTGGCCGAAGTGGCGCGTGAGATTTTCCGTGGCGATGGCGGGAGCGGACATGAGCGGATAAATGTAGCACAACGACGTGGGGCTCAGCGCATGCGGGCGACGGGCGAGACGGCCACGGCGAGTTGCGGCAGCACGGCGAGAACCGCGGGCAGCTCGATGCGGAAAATAGCGCCGCCATCCACGCGATTGAGCCGGTGATCGTGCCGCCATGTTCCTGAATAATCCCGTAGCAAATGCTCAGGCCAAGGCCGGAACCTTTGCCGACGGGCTTGGTGGTATAAAACGGATCGAAAACGCGCTCGGGTTCCGGAGAGGCCCGGGCCGCTATCCGAAAATTCGATGACGACGTTGGCGCGCTCGCGTTCGGTGCGGATGGTGAGCACACCGCCGCCGGTTGCTTCCATCGCGTCCACCGCATTGCTGATGATCTGGAAGAAAACCTGCAGCAATTGATTCGGGTCGCCGCGAACGGCGGGAAGAATTCCGCGATTCTGCACTTCGATGCGGATATTTTTAGTGCGCAGATCGAGAGTGCGGAGCTGCACCGCGCCGTTGAGAGTGGCAGGTGAGATCGAGGAGCTGCTTTTCGGCGGGGACCTGGCGTGCGAAGCTGAGCAGATTGGTGACGAGTTCGCGGGTGCGGCGCGCCTGCTCGCGAATTTTTTCGGCGAGACTTGCGAGCGCGGGTGCCGGCCGACTCTTCATCCAGCAAGAAATCCGAATAACCGAGAATGGCGGTGAGAGGATTATTGATTTCGTGAGCCGCGCCGGCGGCGAGCTGGCCGAGCGATGCGAGCTTTTCCGATTGCACGAACTGGCTCTGCAGGCGCTTGAAATTGTCGAGCGAATTCTGCAGCGTTTTCACCAGGCGCTGGCGCTCGTGATTGATGAGCTGCTGGCGGAAAAAGACCAGGCCCATGCCGACGATCAGCGCGACGAGCGTGAGCATCAGGCGGAATTCGCGCACGGCGGAGGGCGCGCGGCTGAGAAACATGCTCCACGCCTGCGAGAAATGGAATGAACAGGACGCCGGCGATCGCGAACCATTGCGGCCAGTGGCGGCCGAATTCCTGCCAGACGGGATCTTGATCGGGAGCGAGCGTCATGCGCCGCGCCATGACGCCGAGCATTCCCAGCCAGAGAAAAGTTACGACGTAGGCGAGATCGTAGATGCTGCCCGGGGAGTAGGAGCCGGAGAGCGATGCCCAGGCGATCACCAGGAATCCGATCGTGTGCACGACGGCGATGCCGAGCAAATGGGCGTAGATTTTTCTCCAGGCGCTGCGCGTCTGCAGCAGCAGGAAAGCGAGGCCGCAGATGTAAACGATATTTTCGCCAATGTAGGCTTGCCAGCCGCGGACCAGGTAGAGCTGCGGATTGGGGGCGACGTAAATCCAGGGGAGCGTGGAGAACGCGTAAATATAAAGCCAGGTGGTGGCGAGCAGCGAAAGATCGATGATGCCGTAGCGCAGCGTTTCGCGCATCCCGCGCGCGTGGGGCTGCAGCGCGAGCGCGGCCATGAACGGAACCGGATGCAGGAAATAGGCGACGTTGCCGGCGTAGGTGTAGCCGGACGGGTGATGGAGGACGAGTTCGGAGTACGTCCAGATTAGCGAGCCCACCAGCCAGAGACCGCATCCCGCGGCCATCAGGATCCAGAAGGAATTTGTGCGGCGGAAGGGAGTGCCGGCGTTGGCGAGGAGCGCGGCATTGGCGAGAAGCGGCAGGAGGCAGAGGAAGATATCGCCGAAAGTCGTTTGCGCCTGCCCGCGCGGGAGCACCAGCGATACCACCGCAAAGCCTGCGCCGAGCAGCAGCCATGGCGCGACCAGCGACACGGACAGCGTGCGAGAGGGATTGGCCTCGGATCCCATTTGCTTCGAGCTTAGCGCAATCGGAAGGGGCGGATTCGCATCAAGCTTGGGGGTGCGCGCCTAAAGATTACTGCGTTGGAGAGAAATGATTTTTCGATAACCTGGAGGGGATTTTGCGCGGTTGGGCTGGGATTGTCGGCGCGGAATCGAGCGATTGCGGGGGTACGTGCGACGTGGCGTGCGACGTAGCGCGCGACGTGGCGTACGGCGGGCGTGCGACGCGGCGGTGCGCGGGCGTGCGACGCGGCGGTGCGCGGGCGTGCGACGCGGCGGTGCGCGAGCGTGCGACGCGGCGGTGCGCGAGCCTGCGATGCGAATCGCGGTGGCGTGCGGGGCAAAGTTCCAGTAGAGTCTGGCCACAAAATAGGAGAACCTTGAAATCTAAATTTCTCCTCGCCGGATCTGATCGGACTGCTCGTCGGTGGCCGCTTGTGAGCCTCGGCCAGCGTCTCGGTTGGGTGCATCTTTCGGCGGCGATTGGCGAGACTCTGCGCTGGGGCGTGATTGCGATTTTTGCGGGCTACGCCATGCAGAAGCGCACGCTCACGGCATGGATTCTGGTCGGCATGGCCGCCGGCGTTGAATTCGGCCACGATTGGCCGGCGGCGGCTCTGAATCTGCAGCTTCTCGGAACGATTTTCCTGCGCCTGATCAAAGTAATTATCGCGCCGCTGATTTTCAGCACGCTGGTGGTGGGAATCGCGGGCCACGCCGATCTGAAAAAAGTGGGCCGCATGGGCGTGAAGGCGCTCATCTACTTTCGAAATCGTCTCGACGCTGGCGTTGGTCATCGGATTCGTCGCCATCAATCTCAGCCGCGCCGGCGAAGGCGTGAAACTTCCGCCAAGCACCGCCACGGCTCGCGCTGAATGCCGCGCCGCGCTCGGCCAGCGATTTCATCGTGAACATTTTTCCCAGAGAACATCGCCAAGTCCGTGTACGAGGGCGAAGTGCTGCAAGTGGTCATCTTCAGCGTGCATCTTCGGTCTCGCGCTGGCGATGGTGCCGGAGGAAAAGCGCCGGCCGTCTCCTCACGTTCGCCGAAAGTCTCGCCGAGACCATGTTCAAGTTCACGAACCTGGTGATGCTGCTCGCGCCGATCGGCGTCTTCGGCGCGATCGCTTACACCGTCGGGCATCTCGGGCTCGGCGTGCTGATGCCGCTGCTGCGATTGCTCGCGCACAATGTATGTCGCTCTTACGTCTTCATCCTGGCCGTGCTGCTTCCCATCGCGGTGATTGTCGGCGTTCCCATCCGGCGATTCCTGCGCGCGGCCGCAGAACCTGTGACCATTGCGTTTGCCACGGCAAGCTCGGAAGCCGCTTTGCCGCGCGCCATGGAAGAAATGGAAGATCCTGGGCGTGCCGCGCGACATCGTCGCCTTCGTCCTTCCCACCGGCTACAGCTTCAATTTGGACGGCTCGAGTCTCTATCAATCGCTCGCGTCTGATTTTCGTGGCGCAGGCGGCCGGAATTCACTTGAGCGTCGGCCAGCAAGCCGTGATGCTGCTGACGCTACTGGTGACCAGCAAAGGTGTCGCGGGCGTCGCGCGCGCGTCGCTGGTCATTGTGCTGGCCGCGGCCACGTCGTTCCATCTGCCGCTCGAGCCCGTCTTCCTTCTTTTTGGAATTGACCAGCTCATGGACATGGCGCGCACCGGCGTGAACGTTCTTGGAAATTGTCTCGCAACGGTAGTGATCGCCCGCTGGGAGGGCGAAACGCAGCTTTTTTCAAAAAGTTAGTCCATTCCAATTCTCGGAGGAAAGATTGTTTCGAAACGCCATCGTCCGGCTTCCCAGCGAAAATTTCGCCGACGGCTTGACCAGCGGAACGCTCGGCAAGCCGGCTTATCGAAAAGCCCTCGAGCAGCATGCCGCATACAGCGTCGCGCTGCAGCGCTGCGGTCTCGAGCTGCTCGTTCTTCCGCCCGATTCGCAGCATCCGGATTCGACCTTCGTCGAAGACGCCGCGATCGTGACTTCACGCTCCGCGATCCTCACGCGCCCCGGCGCCACGAGCCGGCAGGGCGAAGTGCCCGGCATCCGCGAGGCCCTGGCGCGCTTCTTTCGCGAATTTCACCAGATCGAGCCGCCCGGCACGCTCGACGGCGGCGATATCTGCGAAGCCGAAAATCATTTCTTCATCGGCCTCTCGCAGCGCACGAATGAAGAGGGCGCGCGGCAATTGGCGGAATTTCTCGTCCGCGACGGATTCACCTCTTCCACCGTTGACATCCGCGGAATCCGCGGCGTGCTGCACTTGAAAAGCGGAATCGCCTACATCGGCGAAAACCATCTCGTGACCATGGAAGCGATGGCGGACCTTCCGCATTTTCACAATTACGATCGCATCCGCGTCCAACCCGAAGAAAACTACGCCGCAAATTGCGTGCGCGTAAACGACTTCGTCTTGCTGCCCGCCGGGCGCCCGCACGTGGAAGCCGCGTTGAAAGAGCGCGGCTACAAAGTCGTTGCGCTCGACACGTCGGAATTTGAAAAAATGGACGGCGGCCTGAGCTGCCTCTCTCTGCGCTTCTAGCGCAAATTTGCCGCCGCACGCACCATTCCAGGATTTACCGCAGGCCTGCGATCAATTTTTCCACTGCCAGCAGCGCCTGTTCTCCCGGCGCAGTCTTTGGATCAACAAGTTCGAAATGCCCGGTACCGGGAAATTCCACGTAGTGAATCCTGTCGCCCGCTGCGGCAGCCCGCTGCGCGTAGTCTCGGCCGATCTCCACGGGCACGCAGTCATCTAGGTCGCCGTGCAGCAAAATCTGCGGCACCGCCAACGGGAGCATTTCCGCAGGCGAAGCTTGCGCGTATCTTTCGGGAACTTCGGCGGGGCTTCCACCCAGAAGTGCCGCGGTGGGATTATCTTCGCGCTGCACTTCCGCCATCATCCGCAAATCGCAAACACCGGCCAGGCTGACGACGCCGCGAATCGCCACCGATTCCCCGCTCACGAATTCATTCGGCTTCTTCAACCGTTGCCGGCCCGCGAGCCAGAGCGCCAGGTGGCCGCCCGCCGAATGACCGATACTCACGACTCGCATGAGATCCAGTGGATGCGCACGGCCCAGCGTCAGCAAATAATCCGCGGCGCGGCTGGCGTCTTTCAGTGTTCCGGGCCATCCGCCTCCCGCATGCCCCACGCGCCGGTATTCGATGCTCCAGCTGGCGATCCCCCGCTCCGGCAGCGCTACGGCGATCTTTTCAATTTCCCCAATGCCATAGCGGGCCCGCCAAAAACCGCCATGCACGACGATGGCAACGGGATGCGGCGGTTTTCCAGTCGCAGGCAACCGCAGATCCCCAAATTGCGAAGGATCATCTCCATAAGCGATGCGCGTAGCTTCAATCATCTGGTATTCCGAATACCGCCGCTCCAGCCTGAGCCTCGAAGGATCTCCGTGCGGCATCTTACGGCCTAATCGCCGGAAAACAAAAACGCTCCTCACCGGCACCCCAGTTACGTTTAACTTCTTTTTGTTACTTATCCTTTCGTTTGTAGTAGACTCACGAATCCTTCGGAATCAAGCGCGGCCAGCCACGCTTAGCCCGCTGCCCGCGCCAGGGGAGGTTCTCATGGCTGGAACGATCCGGCGCACCGCGCAATCCCGCATGGCGTACGTCCTCGCGGCGTTCGTGTTAATTCTCGTGGCGGCGGGATTGCGTCTGGTTTTCGCGCAAGAGATCAAATACGGCGGCGACCCAAACGCGTCCAAGCGCATGACGCTGCAGCTCAAGGATTACGATCCCAAGTCCATGCTGCACGCCGCGGAACATTCCGTGCCGCGCGCAAAATTCCCGGTGATTGACGTCCACAATCACGTAAACGACGCCGACGGAATCCATGGCGACCTCGTCCCCGCCGATGAATTGGTGCACCGCATGGATCGCGCTAACATTCATAAGATCGTGATTCTCACCGGCATGTGGGGCGAAAAGCTGCAACGCGTGCTGGACCAGATGGTGAAGCCGTATCCCGACCGCTTCATCGTCTTCACGCAAATTGATTGGAAGAAAATCGATGATCCCAATTTCAGCGCGGAAATGGTGGCGCAACTCGATGACGGCGTCCGCCGCGGCGCGCGCGGATTGAAAGTGCTCAAGGATCTGGGACTCGGCGTTCGCGACAAGTCCGGCAAGCTCATTGCCGTCGACGACGAGCGCCTCGATCCCATTTGGGAAGAATGTGGCCGCTTGGGCATCCCCGTCGCGATTCACACCACCGACCCGGAGGCGTTCTTCACTCCCATCAACCGCCACAACGAGCGCTACGAGGAGCTGATGCAAAATCCGAGTTGGAGCTTCTATGGCCCGAAGTTTCCCAGCAAGGAGAAGCTGCTCGCCGAGCGCAATCACATTATCGAGAAACATCCGCACACCACATTTTTCGCCCTGCACGTGGCCAATTGGCCGGAAAATTTGGATGCCGTTTCTTCGTGGCTCGATAAATACCCGAATATGTACGTCGAGTTTGGCGCGCGCCAGGCCGAATTGGGCCGGCAGCCGCGACGCGCCACGAAGTTTTTCACCGACTACCAGGACCGAATTCTTTTCGGCACCGATAGCGAGCCGGAAGAAGCGATGTACGCGAATTATTTCCGCTGGCTGGAAACCGCGGACGAGTATTTTCCATATTGGGGTTATCCGGGACAGGGCCGCTGGCAGATTTATGGAATGGAATTGCCGGATTCGATTTTGGAGAAGGTCTATCACGCCAACGCCGAGCGAGTCTTCGCCCAATTCAAAGGATCAAATTAAATGGATACGCGCGCCGCGCTCCATCCGCGACAATTGCTCGCACCGAACGCTGCAGCTCGCGGAAAGTCGGTTGTCACGATCCGCGCTATCATTCTGCTCGCTGGGCTGGTAGGAATGTCCGCTTGCCAGAAAGCGAAAGAAGCTCCCGCCGCTACACGAATCGCGAAGTCGGCAATCGAGATCAAGATCAGCGATGATGGCGTTCGGGCGACAACGCCGGTAGCGGAATTTCTGCTCGCTGCCGATGGCAGATTGACCGCATCGCTTCTCAAAAACGGCGCCTCGTCGTCACTCGACGCGCGATCGCTTGACTTTGCCCAATCGATCTCCATCGCCAAAAAAGAATTTTCCGGCGCGGCACTCGATGTTTCTCATGCCGCGATTCACGACGCCGCCGGCAAGCTAGGCAAGCTTGGGAAACAAGTCGAATTGACTGGGAAAATCCCCGGCACGGACCTCGAAGAAACCGCCACTCTTGAGGTCTACGACGATTTCCCCAATCTCGCCCTGCTCTCGCTCCGGCTGCGCAATACCGGCGCCGCGGCCATCTCGCTTGAAGACGTCACGCTGCAACGGCATCGCTTCGACGCCTCACTCGCCGACGCATCTACCGCGCCTTACTCGATGTGGACATTTCAAGGCTCGAGTCTGAAATGGGGCAAGGACGAAACGTTTCTGATGCCTGCGAAGTTCACGCAGGAAAATCCATTCGGCGCTCCCGTGGAAACGAAAGACGATCTCGGCCGCGTCGGCGGCGGCATCCCCGTAGTTGCATTCTGGACGCGCAACATTGGCGAAGCAATCGGCCACATCGAAACGCTTCCGCTCGCCGTTTCGATTCCCGTGCAATCCGCTCCCAGCCAGGGCGTCGAAGCGGCTGTCCGCGTCCCAGCCAATACCACACTCGAACCAGGAGGCGTTTTTTCCACGCCGCGAACTTTTCTCGCCGTCTATTCCGGCGATTTCTACGAACCGCTCAGCCTCTGGTCCGCGGCCGTCGAAAAAGAAGGCCTCGCCAAGCCCGCCAACAATGACGAGAACTACGCCGTAAGCTGGTGCGGCTGGGGCTACGAATTCGGCGTCACGCCGAAGCAAATGCTCGAAACCATTCCCAAATTAAAAGAGCTCGGCATCCATTGGGCGACGCTCGACGACGGCTGGTTTAACGATTACGGCGATTGGCAGCCGCGCAAACCCGCCTTCGCCGGCGACGCCATCACCGATATGGTGAAAAAATTTCACGAGCAAGGTTTCAAAGTGCAGCTCTGGTGGCTGCCGCTCGGCGTGGAAGACGGCCACTCAGGCTACGGCGGCCGGAAATATGTCGTGTCCGACGTTTTGAAGCAGCATCCCGACTGGCTGATTCTCGATAAACAAGGAAAGCCCGCGCGAATGGCCCGCAATCTCGCCACGCTTTGCCCCGCGCTGCCCGAAGTCCGCGAATATTTCAAGCAAGTCACCGAACGTTTTATCCGCGACTGGGATTTCGACGGACACAAGCTCGACAATATTTACACCACGCCTCCGTGTTACAACCCGAAGCACCATCACAAATCTCCGTATGATTCCGTCTATGCCATGGGCGACGTCTACAAGACAATTTTCGAAACCACGCGCGCGCTGAAGCCGAACAGCGTCACGCAAAGCTGCCCCTGCGGAACTCCGCCAAGTATCGCCTGGCTGCGCGATATGGATCAGGCCGTCACCGCTGATCCCGTCGGTTCCATTCAGGTGCGGCGGCGCGTGAAAATGTATAAAGCGCTGCTTGGGCCGCGTGCGGCCGTTTATGGCGATCATGTGGAACTCACGCGCATCCGCGGCGCGAATACCGATAATGAAATCGACGTCGGCGATGATTTCGCTTCCACTCTCGGCACCGGCGGCGTTCTCGGCACGAAATTTACCTGGCCCGACGACGGACCGAAATTCAAAAATGTTTTTCTGACTCCCGAGAAGGACGCGCACTGGAAGAAATGGATCGGGCTCTACAACGAGAAGATGCTCTCCAAGGGAAATTTCCTGAATTTATATATCTACGGTTACGACGTCCCGGAAGCCTACGCGATCGAGAAGAATGGACACATGTTCTATGCGTTCTACGCGCCGGCGAATCCGCCGGCGACGCACGAAACGAAATCCGCGGAGCCGTCATGGAGCGGCGAGATTGAACTGCGGGGTCTCGCGCAGAAAAGTTATCGCGTGACGGATTACGTCAGCGGCAAAGACCTCGGCACCGTCCAAGGCCCGACGGCCAAACTAAAAGTGGATTTCACCGATCATCTTCTTCTGGAAGCCGCGCCGGCGCCATAATTCGCAGGCTAGCGCTGTTTCGGTGCGGACGGCGGAGTGCTCGATGGCCCCGTGCCCATCCCCGGCGCATATTTGGCCAAAAATTCCGTGCGATACTTCGCGTCGCGAAACGCTTCCGTCCCGCCGGCCCGCGTCACCGAGAGCGCTCCGGCAACATTCGCAAACTTCAGGCAATCCTCGAGTTTCGCGCCGCGAATAAATAGGTGTACAAACCCCGCGTCAAAGCTATCGCCCGCGCCCACTGGATCCGCGGCGTCCACCATCGGCGGAAACGACGAGAATTTCTCTTTGCCGGCAAATCCGAGCGCGCCCTGCGGCCCGCGTTTAATCACCAGCATCGGAACGCGCTGCGAAAGAATTTCCGCCGCTCGCGCCACGTCATTCGCTTGCGTCAACTTGCAGGCTTCTCTTTCGTTGGGCAGGAAAATATCCACGTATCTCAAGAGCAGCTGAATGTCGGTCGGCCAACGATCGGAGGGATCGTCATTCGTGTCGAGCGAAGTCGTCAGGCCAGCTTCTTTCGCTTTCCGAAAAATCTCGATCAAGCCGGGACGCAGCGCCTTCTGCAAAAAATACGATGACACATGCAAATGCCGCGCGTCGTAAACGTACCCCAAGTCCAAATCCTTCTCGCTCAACTCGTGCATCGTTCCCGGATACGTAAGAATATATCTTTGCTTCCGCTGTGGCAGGATCACCGAAAGCCCGGTGGTCTTGTCGGCGAGCCGGCGAACGCGCGACATATCCACGCCGCTCGCTCCCAGCCTCTGTACGCAAATTTCACCGAATGGATCGCTGCCGATTGCCGAGCTGAAGCCGACTTTATTTCCCAGCGCAGCGAGGTTGTGAGCGAAAATAGCCGAGGAACTTCCCAGCGTGATGCTGAGGTCCGTCGCCAGATGCTCGCGCTCCAACTGCAGCTCTTGCGGCAGCCCGTACAAAATCAAATCGAGATTCAATTCGCCGATCACGCTAACGTCGAACGAAGCCACAGTTGCTCTCCCGAAAGCTCAGTCGAGAATCACAACGCGCGTCAGATTTTTCGGATGGTCCGCATCGAGACCCTTTTTCGCGCCGGTAAAAAGCCCCAGCAACTGCCCGGCGACGACAAAAGGAGCGAGCAAGGCGAGTTCGTGCCCTTCGACGCCGGCTTCCATCACCAAATCGCTCGCGCCGCGGATCGTAGCATCCGCATGATTGCACACCGCAATCGTCGCTCCGCCCAATTCCTTCATTTCCGCAAGCACCTGCAATTCCGCATCGCGGCCGGTCTCGCTCAAAAAAAACAGTAAGCAAGTGTCGGGGCTCACGATCGCTTTCGGCCCGTGGCGAAATTCCAACGCGTGAAAAAATTGGCTGTACGAGCAAGACATCTCCATGACCTTTAGAGACGCCTCGCGCGCAATTCCGTAAAACGGACCTTGCGCCAAAAACACGTAATCCGCGAACGAGCCCTTCGCGACAAACTCCTCCATCGCGTCCGCAATCGCACCGATCCGCGGCGCAAATTGTTCCGCCATCCTCGTCAATTCGCCGAGGAAGCCTTCATTCCGCGCGCGCCGCCCCGCCAGAAATTGCAATCCGAGCAGCATGCTTGTAAACGAGCGCGTCATCACCGTGCTTTTTTCATCCGCAACTTGCAGCACAATCGAAATATCGCAGACGCGCTCCAGTTCCGATCCGGCCGCGCACGTGATCCCGAGCGTTGGCACGCCCAGCTCCCGCGACAATACCTTCGCCGCCCGGATCGTTTCCGACGTCTGTCCCGACCGTGAAATCACCACCGCCTGCGTCTCGCGCCCATTCGCCTGCAGCAGCCCCGGGAAAAGCAAAATCTCCGAAGCGGGCACGGCCCTCGCTCGCTGCCCGGTCAAAAGATTCCAGGAATTTGCCGCCGCCTCCGCCAAATAAAAACTCGACCCGCAGCCCACAAAAATCCATTCCTTCGCCGCCGCGCTCTCCGCAAGAATTCTTTCCGGCGTCGCGCTCCGCCCCAACTCGCGCAGAACCGCCTGCCATACCTCTCCCTGAGAAAGAATTTCTTTCCAAGTGTCCGTTTGCCGCAATTGCGCGCCGCTCATGGCCATCAGTTTTTGCCCCGGGCTCCCGATTTCAAGTTTCGCGCACTACACCAGCTTCACTTCGACGTTCTCGCGCCGGAGCGCTTTCAAATCGCTCCGTGGAATTTTCTTGTCGGTGATCGTTTCGTGCACGGCGGAAGTCGCCAGAATCAGCGACAAGCTCCGCTTTCCGAATTTGCTCGAGTCGCATACCACCACGGTCCGCCGCGCCGATTCCGCCATCGCGCGATTCACGCGCGCCTCCAGCAAATTCGGCGTCGTCAATCCATAGCGCACATCGAACCCGTCTACTCCCAAGAACAATAAATCCGCGCTCAATTTCCGCAACGACTCTTCCGCCAGCGGCCCCACCAGCGAAAATGAATTCTTTCGCAGCACTCCGCCGGTCAAAATTACTTCCACCGGCGTATCCGCCAGCTCGGCCGCGATATTCGTCGCGTTGGTCACGATCGTCAGGCTTTTGAAATGCCGGCAAGCGCGCGCGATCGCCGTCGTCGTAGTCCCCGAATCGAGAATCACCACCTGCCCTTGCCGGATCATGTGCGAAGCAGCCGCTGCAATCCGCAGCTTTTCCCGGCGGTGCATCCCTTCTTTTTCCTGCAGCGAACGATCTTGCAGCGCGCCCGTCTTCATCGGCAGCGCCCCGCCGTGCGTCCTTTCCAGTTCACCCTGCCGGTGCAGCGCCTCCAAATCTTTGCGAATCGTAATCAGCGAAGTGCGAAAGCGCCGCGCGATGTCGCTCACCAGCACGCGCCCGTCCGATTGCAGCAACTCCAGAATGGCGCGGCGGCGTTCTTCGCTCAACATGCGCGGCTCCGAAGTTCCTTTCGCCAGCGGCTGGGCTGGCTAAATTTGCTCGACGTGAATCTGTTTTCGAAAGCGCGCGATATCCTCCGCGCGCGCGCGGCCCGGCGCATCTGCAAGACAATTCGCGGCCCCGCATGCCGCCGCGAGTCGCAGCGCCTCCGCCGGCTCGAGCCCTTCACTTGCCGCGAATGCAAATCCCGCAAGCGTGGCGTCTCCGCTGCCCACCGACGATCGCACCGTTACCGCCGGGGCGCCGGCAAATAGCCCATGCTCCGCACGCGACGATCGCCAAACCAGCCCCTTCGCTCCCAAGCTGATCGCTCCCTCTTTCACGCCGGCCGCCAAAATAGTTTTCAGCGCAGCGTCAGCCGCTCGCGCTCCATCGATCGCGCCGCCGCTCAAAGATTCCGCCTCTTCCTGATTCGGCTTCACGAAATCGAGCCCGGCGCTCAGCCCCAGTTTCAACGCCTCCCCGCTCGTATCTAAAATCACGCGCGCCCCAAGAGCATGCGCCGCATCAACAAGCTCCGCGTACAAGTTCTTCGGCACACCCGGCGGCAAACTTCCCGAAAGAATCACCTTCGCATCGCCGCCCGCTTTTTTCAGTGCGCCCTCAAACGCCGCCCGCATCCGCGCCAACTCTTCCGCACTCACCGCTTCGCCCGGCTCCAGAATTTCCGTGATCGCGCCGTCATCGTCCAGAATCTCCAAATTCATCCGCGTCGCGCCCGCCGTCGCAATCGTTTCCACGCAAATGGATAACGAGCGCAATCCCTCGACGAGCATCGCCCCCGTCGAGCCGCCGGCAAATCCCAGCCACAGCGGATCGGCGCCCAGCGTCTTCAACACCATCGCCACGTGCGCTGCTTTTCCTCCCGGAGCCGGCGCCACTTCACGCGCTCGATTTACTTGTCCCGTCCGCAGCCGGTCCAGCCGCAACCGCTTGTCAATCGCGGGATTCAGACTCACGCAAAGAAACACAGATCGCCCTCATCCCGCAGCATCACTTTTTGGCCTCGATCCAAACAACCGCGCCGCGCTCCAACTCCGGCAGCGTAAATTCCACGCGGTCACCGCGCTTCGTTCCCTTCAACGTCCGCGTTTCGCCGAGAAACGGAAGGTACCCAAGCGCGTCTCCCATCTTCGCAGGAATTCGAACGCGAATTTCCCGTTCGACCGACGGCACAAGATTTTTGCCGGGAACAATCCCGCCAAAATTCGCCAAAAATGCGTGCGCCTCGCCATTCACGCGCCCAAAATTCGCAGCCACCGTCGCCGGCGCGTCAATTTCGATCTCGGCCGGCTCCTTCACCCGCAGCATCTCCAGAAATTCCTTCGGCATCTTTCCGCTAGCCCCCGGAAAATCATGCCGCAATTCATCCACATAAGCAGTCGGCGCGTCGCCAATCACGCAGGAATCGCTCGAAGCTCCGCATAGATCATGCGCATCCTTACCGGCGAACACCAGCCGCCCGCCGCTCTTCCGATATTGCGCAAATGAACTTTTCTCCGCATCACTCATCACGCTCACATCCGGCAGAACCAGCACCGCGCCATGAAACGCCGCCAAAGTTCGCGGCGTCACAACCCGAAACTCCCGATGGCTTTGCAGCAGCAACAAAAGCGCGCCCCGGTAAGCCGGCAAAAAACCTCCCGCATCATAATCGCGGCTCTTCGGCGAAAAATAAACGCCCACAGGCTGCATCGGCGCCCGCGGCGCGTATAAGCGCTTCTCATTTTTACCGATCCACTCAAATATCTGCGCCCGCGTCGCCAGGTCGTTCGATCCCGCCATCGAATGTCCCGGCGCATCCCAGAAATTTGCGCCGGCCATCACCTGCGACATCGCCAGCGTCTTCATCGCCTCCCGCGCGTCCACGCCTTTGTCCCCATCCCACGAATAATTCAGAATCCACGTCGCCTTCCCTTCCGCAAACGCGCGAAATGACAACATTCCCGCCTGATACAGAAACCAATCCAGCTGCGAACGCGACGACGCCATGTGATCTCCGTCGCCAAATTCATACTCATGCGCGATCGCGTCCGTCACCGCATACATTTCATACACATCCGCGCCCACTCGCGTAGCTTCTTCCTCGATCCCGGGATAAATTTCCGGAATCACCATGATGCTCGCGTTCACGCTGCGCGCATTCGCGCGAATCTCCGCCATGAACGCGGTCATTGTCGAAATCCGGAAATCCACCCACTTCCGGAAATTCGCATCTTGAAAATCGCCAAGCTTAATTTCCTTTCTTGCCTCCAAGCCGGTGTTCTCGCGAAACGCGCCAACCGTCGCGTCATCAAAACTCGCCCAGGTATTTTCCCATCCGTCAAAATGCGTCATCCAGTAGGGTATGTCCACGTAGATGCCGTCAATTCCCGTAGCCGCAATTTGCCGCACTCGCTCCATATAAATCTTCCGCCACGCCTTCGCGTACGGGCTGATCCAAACATCCTCATCGCCGGCGCGAATCCAAAAAGCCGCTCCCGACGTAAACACCGCCGGCTCGCCGGTAATTTTCCTCTGCAGCCAGTCCGGATGATCCTTCATCACGGAATGAGGCGACTTGTCCGCGTTCGCCGTAATACATTCCGTGCCGGCGATATAAACGAACGCGCGATTCCGCGCCTGATGCGCGCGTTCCGCCACGGCGCGAATCGCATTCAATTTTTCAGTGGGATCGAGGAAGCTTTCGTATCGCCCCGGAATGTCGTTGTCCACTTCGATCCCGAAGACATGACTCGTCTGCGCATCGCGCACAATCGCGTCAGCGCTCTTCGATTCCAGTCCGTAAGCGCCGATGCGGACGTAATGCGTCCAATCCTGCTCCGGCTGCTGCGCGCCCGCTGCCAGCGCCAGCACCGCGGCCGCCATCGCGGCGCGCCAACACCATTGCCCCGCGCCACGTAGACTCGATTTAAATATCGCGCGCATCTCCGCGGCTAAAATTCGAACCGCACGCCGATCTGCATGTGCCGCGGCGATCCCAATGTGCTCGTCACCTGCCCGAATTGCGAATCGCCGAACAACGCATCAGGAGTATTGAATCGCGGAGTATTGGTGAAATTGAAGAACTCGCCGCGAACCTGCAAGTTCATCCCTTCGCGGATTGCGAATTCCTTGCTGAAGGAAAGATCCGAATTGTGAATGCCGTCGCCGCGAAGATTTGAAAAATACCGTGGCGCGTTTCCGGCAATCTCGTCGCCGGGATCCGCGAAGCACGCGGCGTTGAAAACCGAAGGATTCCCATTCCCGCTCAGCCCATTGGCCGCAGCCGAGTGGTAACTCACGCCGGAAGAAACCTGCGGACAAATTACGTCTGGACGCTGGCTGCCATCCGCGAGTCGCGGCGATGCCATGCTGATGTTGATCGGCGTGCCGCTCTGAAAAGTCAGAATCGTGGAAATGGACCAGCCGCCCACAATCGCGTCGAGAGCCCGATTCATATTTCGCCCGATCCACCGGCCGCGCCCCACCGGCAGATCCACGATCGTCGCCAGCACCATGCGATGCGTCGCATCATTCGCGCTGATCGAGTGCTCCGCTCGCAAATTATCCAATTCCTGCGGATTGCCGGCGCTCAAGACCGGAGTGATGAACGAGTTGGCGCCCGCCGAAGAATTATCGGTCGCTTTCGATAGCGTGTAGTTCCCTTCAAAGCTGATGTAGTGGCTCGCCCGCTTCGAAAATCGCACCTGCAGCGAATGGTACGAAGCTTCGGCGGTCAACCGCGTCAAACCCGCAAACGCTCCGTCGTACTGCGGAAACGGCCGCAGCAAATTGATCAAAGGAATTGTCGGATCGTTGTAGAGCGAGTCCGGCTCGTGGAATGTCGCATCCGGCCCCTGGAAGAGCGGCAAAAATGGATTGTCCACCTGGCTGTTCAAAAAGTCGCTCACGTCCGTGCTGTTTGGATCGTGCGTCGGATTCAATTGCTGCACCAGCTGATTTCTCAGCGACGACGGCAAAAAGTTGCGATTGGCCGTGTTGGAAAACGAGCTGTACGGTAAATGCGTGCTTCGGCTCGCCGAGTAATCCACGCCGATCACGATCTGCCCGGGCAGCATTCGCTGGATCCCGATATTCCACTGATAAATTTCCGCGTTTCGCGCCGTAGACGTGTCCAGGCTGTTGTTGTTCGCGAGCCCCCAGAGCGCCAGCGATCCGTACTTGTCTCCTTGCGGCTCCGGAAACGTGGAAGGAAACGGATCTTCGAGCGTCGCGAATTGCGTTTGGAAATTATCCTTCGTGAATCGAATCGGCGATGTATTGCCGAACGCCGTGCCCGTAAATTGAAAATTCGTCGCCACGTTCAGCCCGTAGTAAATTCCCGCGCCGCCGCGAATCACCGTATTCGAATTCAACGCGTATGCGAATCCCAATCGCGGCGCCACGTTGTTGCGGTCCACGCCCATGTGCCGGTTCCCCGAGCCGGGAAATATCGTGCTGCCCGGCAGGTTTCCGGTTACGTCCACAAGTCCCGGCACCGAGTACGGCACGGCAACTCCGCTGTCGCTCGTAAAATCGCTGAACTGCAGCAGATTGTGCCGCTCCGTGTAAGGCGTGCTCCATTCGTAGCGCAGGCCCAGATTCACCGTCAGCTTGGAATTGATTTTCCAGTCATCCTGAAAATAAAACGCCGTCTCTTTCGATTTATTTGCCACCGGCTTGAAAGCGCTCAAGCTCGATGGGTCGTTGCTCGAATCCGTGTCTCCATATCCCAGCAGCAGGCTCGCAAACGAGTTCCCCTGAATTGGATTTCCGCCTCCCACCACTTCCTCAGTCACCCCTTGCGTGAAGTGAAAAAATCCCGTCGGCGGATTCGGCTGGAAGAAATCGTTGAAGAAAAGCCGCTGCTCCCATCCGAATTTCCAGATCTGCCGTCCGCGTACCCAGGAAATCGAGTTTCCGTAGGAATAAAGCGTGTGCGCGAAATCCGTGTCCGTGCAGCACTGATTGAAAATCGAAGTTGCGTTGTTATCCATCTGGATCACCGGAAAGCGCGAAATTCCGTTCACCGACGCCAGGATCGCATCGCCCGGCTGGTCGAAAACGCTGGTCAAGCTCGGATAGTTTTCATGCACCGGCTGCTTCGCGCGATCCAGCGCAAACCGGCTGGTGATGACCATCGTCGAACTGGGGCTCCAGCTCTCTTCGATCGCCGCATTGTGCACGTCCGTGGTGCTGCTGAATCCATCGCCAAAATCGTCGTCTCCGAAAACCGTCGGCACCGCTTGCTCATCGTGATGGTTGCTGTAGCGCACCGAAATTCGCTGCCTCTCCGAAAAATGATGGTCCACCTTGATGTCAAATTGCCTCGCCGTCGTATGCTGAAGCACCGACTGGATAAAATTGAAATCTCCCGGCGCCGGATCGCTCACCGTCGGCTGCGGATAGAGATTGATGATCTTCTGCCCGATCGGATCGATCAATCCGGGATCGATCAGATTGGGCGTGGCAAAGTCCGCGCGATTGCCGTCCGCATCCACGTTGAATGGATTAAAAATTTGCTGCTGCACCGGATCGCCGATGTTGCAGCCCAGCGAGCTATCCGAGCAAATCACCTGCGTGTTGCGGAAGTCCCCCATGCGCTCCAGCGCCGTGGGCACAAATCCCTTGATGTTCACCGGATCGTTCTGCCGTATCTGCTCGTAATCCACGAAGAAAAATGTCTTTTCTTTCTTGATCGGCCCGCTCAACGAAAATCCATATTGATCCCGCAAATGATCCGGGCGCTCCACGCCTGCCGCGTTGTTGAAAAAATCGTTGGCATCCAATCCCGACCGCTGCCCGAACCACCAGCCGCTCCCGTGAAATTTATTCCCGCCCTCTTTCAGCACGATGTTCACTACCGTCCCGCCGTTGTTTCCAAATTCCGCCGAAAAACTGTTGTTCTCCACTTTGAATTCCTGAACGATCTCCACGGAAGGCTCGTAATAAGTATTCGTCGTCGCGCCTTCGCCCTGCTCCGGCGCGCTCGTCAACGCGCCATCCACGCGCACTTCCGCCGTCGAATTTCGCTGCCCGTTCGAAACGAAGTTCGTCCCCGTCGGATAGGTATCTTCCGTCCCCTGTCCCGCGGTTTCCGTCACTCCGCCGGCCAAAAACACCAGGCTGAAAAAACTCCGGTCCACCAGGGGAATATCGCGCACGTATTCGTTCGTCACGTCCGTGCCGAGTGACGCGCTCGCTGTGTCCAGCAAGGGCGCCTGCGCCGTCACGTTCACCGTCTCCGTCACCGTGCTTGGCGACATCTTGAAATCGAGCGTGGCCTGCTGGCTCACCGCCAACACCAGTCCCTTGCGTTCCTGCGCCGTAAAATTCGGCGCTTCCACTCGGATCGTGTACGTGGACGGCCGCACTCCGGTGAAAACATAAATCCCGTGGCTATCGGTGGTGTTCGTCGTGCCCACGCCCGTGCCCTCGTCCGTCAGCGTAACCGTCGCGCCGGGCATCACCCCGCCACTCGCGTCCGTCACCACGCCCGAGAGCTGTGACGTGTACGACGATTGCCCCAGCGCCGGCGAGCTCGCGCCCGCAACGGCCACGAAAATCACGGCGAAAATGCTCATCCACGATCGCATGCTCAGAAATGCGCTGCGCATCTCTCACCTCCGCCCACCCAAGCGATTTTTCGACTGAAACACCCCATTACGACTACTTTCGATTTGTTTCTTTTACTTTCTTTTCCTTATCTTTGTCAAGGATTTCGCCCGCAAATCATGCCTGGCGTAACACGCCCGGGCCTCCAGCACTTCCACCGGCCCGACGCTCGCCATGACCCTCGACGTAAACTCCACAAAGCTTTAAATTATCTATGTCGCGAGAATTCGCGCGCCCCTCGTCGAAAGAAAGGATTAAGATCGGGTCCGGGCTTATGATTAAGCCCGGCAAAATAAAATGTCCCTGCGCCCTATCAAGAAAATTATCGAGACCCAGCCCACCATCGAAGGCGCCGGCGTAAAACTCCAGCGCGCTTTCGGCTTCGGCAAAACCAAGGATTTCGACCCTTTTCTCCTGCTCGACGATTTCCGCAATGAAAATCCCGACGACTACATCGCCGGTTTTCCCTGGCATCCTCATCGCGGCATCGAGACAATCACCTATGTTCTGGCCGGCTCCGTTGAGCACGGCGATAGTCTCGGTAACGAAGGAAAAATGACTGCCGGCGATGTACAGTGGATGACCGCGGGCAGCGGCATCCTTCATCAAGAAATGCCCAAGGGCGATCCGCATGGCCGCATGCACGGCTTCCAACTCTGGGCCAATTTGCCCGCGTCGCTGAAAATGACCGACCCGCGCTATCAGGATATTCCCGCGAGCGAAATTCCGGAGATCACCGACGATGATGGCACGCGCGTCCGCGTAATCTGCGGTGAGTTCTGGGGGAAGACGGGCCCGGTCGAAGGTGTTGCCGCCGATCCGAATTATCTCGATATCTCGGTCGCCCCGAATCAGCGCAAGCGATTTAATATCGAAACCACGCGCAACGCTTTTGCTTACGTTTTCGCCGGCTCCGGCACGTTTCGCGATTCTTCCGAGCCGCGCGCGGTTCTCACCGAATCAGCCGTCGATCCCGCGTCTGCGCCCGTCTACGATGCCAGCAATCACTCGCTCGTGCTTTTCGATCGCGGCGATGAAATCACCGTGCGCTCCGGCCCGGATGGCGTTCGCTTTCTGCTAGTATCCGGCAAGCCCATCCAGGAACCCGTGGCATGGTATGGGCCGATCGTAATGAACACGCAGGAAGAAATCCGCCAGGCCATGACCGATCTCCAAACCGGCGATTTCATCAAGCATCGCTAAGAGCGCGCTAGCTCCTGCCACCACGCGCGGCAGATTCGCAATCTATCCTTATATATGCTGAAGCCGCCGTGCGATGAAGCCGCGATTCAATCAGCGAGCGGCGCGATCCCTTGCTCGCGCCACGCTGCTCGCTGGATTCTCGCCGCAACAATCCTGAGTTCCAGCATGGCGTTCACGGACAGCACCGCGGTCAATATCGCTCTGCCCGCTCTCCAATCCAGTCTTCACGCCACGGTTGTCGGCGTTCAATGGGTCGTTGAGTCCTACGGATTATTTCTGGGTGCTCTAATCCTTGCGGGCGGCTCGCTCGGTGACCTGCTTGGCCGCCGCCGGATTTTTCTCATTGGCGTGGGAATTTTCGCAGCCGCCTCGACCGCCTGCGGCATTGCCTCGAATATCCAGCAACTCGTGATGGCCCGCAGCATTCAAGGCGTCGGCGCCGCCCTCCTCGTTCCCGGCAGCCTCTCCATCATCAGCGCGAATTTCGACGAAAAATCACGCGGCCGCGCCATCGGCACCTGGTCCGGCTTCACCGCCATCACCATGGCCATCGGTCCGGTTCTCGGAGGCTGGTTCATCGAGCACGCCTCATGGCGCTGGGTCTTCTACATTAATATTCCCGCCGCAGCCGCTGTGATCATTATTTCTCTGTGGCACATTCCTGAAAGCCGCAACGCTCTCTCCCGCCATCTCGATTGGTGGGGCGCAGCCGCTGCGACCCTCGGGCTGGGCGGCGTGGTTTTCGGCCTGATCGAATCCACAAGTCTGGGCTGGGCCAATCCTTTTGTGTACGGTGCTTTGATTGCCGGCTGCGTTTGTCTCGGGGGATTCCTATTCATCGAGAGCAGATCCGCTTCACCCCTGGTTCCGCTCGCGCTTTTCACGTCGCGCAGTTTTAGTGGCGCAAACCTTCTCACTCTTTTCCTTTATTCCGCGCTCGGGATTTTCTTTTTCCTTTTCCCCATGAATTTGATTCAAGTCCAGCATTACTCCACCACCGCCGCGGGCGCTGCTGCTCTGCCGCTGATCCTGCTGAGTTTTTTTCTCTCGCGCTGGTCCGGCGGATTGGTCGCGACTTATGGCCGCAAGAAACCGCTGGTAATCGGTCCGCTGATCGCCGCGATGGGCTTCGCGCTTTTCGCCGCGCCGGGTGTGGGAGTCAATTACTGGAAGGAATTTTTTCCCGCATTTCTCGTTCTTGGTTTTGGCATGGCCATCAGCGTGGCTCCTCTCACCACTGTGGTGATGAGTTCCGTCAGCCAGGATCGCGCGGGCGCCGCTTCGGGGATCAACAATGCCGTCGCTCGAGTGGCCGGCGTACTCGCCATCGCCGTGCTGGGTATTGGGATGGTCCATCTGTTCGGCGCCAGCCTGAATCACAGCCTCGCCGGCCTGAATCTTCCCTCCAGCTCACTCCAGTACCTTCAATCCAACGAAATCAAACTCGCGGGGCTTGATCCACCCGCCGGGCTCGACTCGCATACCACGTCGCTCATCAGTTCAGCGATTTCCCGCGCCTTCGTCATCGGATTCCGCGCGATCATGTTCATCTGCGCCGCGCTTTCCTTTGCCAGCGCCGCTATCGCTTTTCTGCTGATTCCCACCAGGGAGCAACCGAGCCGCACTTTGTAGTGCCGGACCCCGCCGCAATCATCCGTAGTTCCCAAGCTCGTACTCTTGACCCTATCCGAATTTCCCTGCTATCCACGTAGCGTTATGGCTATGCACAAAGCTCAAGCCGGCTTGCCGGGTGCCCTCAAAAGACGAGCTCTGGTCGATACACGGAAACGACCAGAAATAGCCGTAACTCCAACAAAACAAACAGAAATTTCATTTTCAGGTCGAGACAAAACAAGGCCTCTGCAACGCCGGCGTAGTAGAATCAGTGAGTTAGCCTGCCTCACCGTAAGGCCCACTCGAGAAGCCCTACCTTGGCCTGCCGGACCCGGCAAAAGCCCATTTCTAATCGATACACGGAAACGGTTAGAAATCACGCTAACTCCAACAAAACAAACGGAAATTTCATTTTCTAACCGTGAAAAAATGAGGGGTCTGAAAATCCCTCATAGCACCCCTTTAGGCCCGAACCGTCAATCCAAGCTGACCTCGACATGCGCAGAAACTCCACTCAGCTCTTGTTTCGATCGTGAGAGATGTTTACGCTCGGCTCTTACGAGGACGGTCAATTATGAAAATCGGGTGGGCGATTCTTGGCTTCGTGTTTTGCATTCCCCTTTCCACGCACGCGCAAACGCCCAAGTCGCTTTTTTATATGACCCGCGAACCCAATTCCGTGCGCTCGTTCCTGGCGCACGCCGATAAGATTGATACGCTCGTGCCGGCTTGGTATCTCGTTGACGCCAACGGCCTCGTCTCCGGCGGGCCCAACCCGATGGTCATGGATGCCGCGCGCCAGCATCACGTCCCGGTAATGCCGCTGGTGGCCAATGCCGGCTTCGTCCAGGACGATTTTCACAAGTTGCTCATGAATCCGGCCGGCTACCGCGAAATGTTTTCGCAACTCGTGCGCGCCTGCAACGGATTCGGGCTACACCGGAATTCAATTCGATTTCGAAAATGTGATTTGGACCGATCGCGCGGTCTTCTCTCAGATGGTCGCGGAAGCCGGAGCCGTCTTCCATGAAAACGGTCTGAAGCTCACGATCGCAACCGTCCCGAATGCTCCGGGAGCCGCGGGCGAGACCGGTTATTCCGCGTGGATCTTTAAAAATTGGCGCGGTGCTTACGATCTCGCTGCGCTTGCAAAGTCCGTGGATCTGATTTGTCTGATGACCTACGACCAGCACACACGATGGACCGCACCAGGCCCGGTGGCCGGCTGGGATTGGACTGTCAGCAATCTCGAATACGCGGTCAAATTCGTTCCGCCAGCGAAGCTATCACTCGGCATTCCGCTCTACGGATATCATTGGTTCGCCGGCACTCCCGCGAAGGGCGTCGAAAAACCGAATCCCTCGGCCGAATATATCTCTACCGCCGACGCGCTCGATCTTGCGCACGCCTACGGTGGGAAGATGGAATGGGACGCGGAGGATCGCACCGCGTGGTTTTATTTCTACCGCGCGATGGAGCGCGAGTGGATTTTCTATACCGACGTTCGCACGTTTAAAGAACGCTACGCGCTGGCGCAGCAGCACAATATTGAAGGGTTCTGCTCCTGGGTCCTGGGCACCGAAGATCCGGCCATCTGGGATTTTTTGCCATCCCACCCGTGAATCGGATTATCCCAAACCTGGGCGGTCATTCCTCCGGAAGCACCGGCAGCACCATCATGTTTACCGTCGCCGGGTCATCGCGCAATTTCAGATACAGCAACGTGCCATTCGGTCGCGGCACGCTGAGCGTCGAATCCGCGAAGCCCGCCGGCACCGGAACGGTGTGGCGAATTCCGGATCGGACGCGACCGAATCGATCAAAAATAAATTCGAGCCGCTCAGTCTGCACTGCTGGTCCGGCTTGTCCGGGCAGCGAATTTCCTTGAGTGACGGCACGCGCACCAGATTTGCGAGAGGCATCCAAGTCGCCCTTGGTGCCCTCCGCATCCACGGGACGAAATCGCAGCGGGCCGAACGTAGAAGCGCCGAAGCTTTTCGCCGGATCGAAAATCGCCAGCGCCGTCTGCGAATCCTGCAGAATCAAATTGCCGTCCGCCTCGCTCAGCAAAACGTGAAACGATTCATCCGCCGTCGCGACTTCGATTTTCTCGCTGTGCGAAAATTTGTCCGGCACCTCGGACTTCACGAAAAATGTCAGCCGGGCGCCCTGCGCCAATTCCTCCTCGTTTCCGAAGCGGATCGCCGACAGCGCGGGGCCGCGCTGCACGCTTTTGCTGAGCAGCACGACCTTTGGGCGCGGCGGCTCCACCGTCGATTGCACGTCGAGCACCCGGCCATCCGCTCAGTGTCACGTGCGCCGTCAGTTTTTCGTCGGCGTGCAGCGCGGCCGTCGGCGCGTTGTTCAGCGCCGCCAGCCGCAACTCGTCTTTTTGATCCGCGCGCGAGAATTTTGCGGGCACGAAGTGAATTCCGTTCAATTCGAAGCTGTCGACCTCATCGAGCCGCGTGCCTTTCAGCACGCCCTGCTGGTCCCCGGCGTTGATCGTGAACCTCTCTATCCGCGCCACCTCGGAATACGCGTGCAAGCTGAGTTCGTCCGGCTCCGCCAGTCCATATTGCTTCACTTTCAATTTCACGACGCCGGCCGCTTGGTCTTTGAGCGGAATTTGCACTTCGAGTTCGTCCGCTTTCCCCGTTTTCCAAGTTGTCTTCAGCTCTTCGCCGCTCGCGGCGGTGACGCTGACTTTCTCGACGCACGCCGCAGCCGCCGATTGCAGGTGAATGGAATCATCGCGGCCCACAATCACCGCGCTCCGGTCTTCCGCGCGGAATAATCCATTTCGACGAATGTGCGGAGCGCAAATGAAAACTCGGGCCGTCAAAAGCCTCGAAGCCCCAATGGCCGCGAAGCGTGCCCTTCACTTCCTGATCCAATTGCCCGGCGTGAAGCGCGTGCGTATCGATCGTGAATCCGCCGCGAGCCGCGTCCGCCGTAGCCGGCAGATCCATGCCCGTGCCCGATTTGCTTTCCACGTGCAGCACAAAATCGTGTGCAATGTCGCTCGCAAATACCAAAGGAGCGCCGTCCGCCGGAAGCACCAGCGGGGATTTTTGCAGGCAGAAAACCTCGTCCACATTCAACGCGCGCAGCGGCGGCAATTGCGCCGCCTCCACCGGCAGGCAATCCGACCACCAGCACGGACTTCGGTTTGCGGAACGACGGCGGATTATTCAACCGCAAATTCAATTGCTGCTGCTTCGGCTCGCGCCAGCGCCGGTATATATTGATATTCCGCGGTGTGGATATTGCTCATGATGCGCGCCAGATCCACCACCGCGCCAACGTACGCGCTGTAATATCCCCCGCCCATGACCGAAGTGCTGCTCACCGCGCCGATGAAATCGGATGAAGGGCCGGAAGTGAGCGCCGTGACCATCGATTCGCTGTGTCCATCGTCGAGCACGAGTCTGATCGGTGTTCTGCGCGAGGCAGGAGGCTTGCTGTTCGGCGGGCTTATCGAAACATTTTTGGTCGAGCTTGAGATTCAGCGTTCGCGCGAGAAGCACCGAGTCGCTCGTGCAGCTCTTTCGGATCGGTATTGGAAGTCTCACGCACGTCGTCCAGATATTTTTCCAAACGCAAGCGGTCGAGGCTGGCCTGATTCAAATCCTGCGAGGCGCGCACAAATGTTCCCGGCTTCCCGCGCACGGTGCCGCGCAGCGTGCTGAAGTCCCCGCCCGTCTCGGGCGCAAGAAAGAGGAGTGTTTGTTGCGCTTCCGCCGGAACCGTTACGATGATTCCCTCCTGCCGCACCTGCCGGTTCCAGGTTTCCGCGCGCGTGAACCAATTGTCGGGCGGAGGATTCGTCGAGCCGCGCAAAAACGCGACGATCAGCAAATAGCGCACCGATTGGCTCTCGGGAAAATCCGGATGAATCCATAGGCGGTCGCCCGGCTGCAAATTCGGCACATCGGAAATCGGCAAAGTTTTTCCCGAGCGCGTGACCGTCATTTCAACGCGCGGACCGGCCAAATCGAAAGCGGCATCGGCGCGGGCGATTTCAATTCCGAAAAAAGCCAGCAGAAGTATTGCAAGGCCTGGAAGAATCAGATTGCGAAAGGAAAAAACGCGAACATCGATGGCACCCATGTCGTAAAGCGCTCCTGTGGCCGGGGTGAATATCGTACTACCTTCAAATTGAAGTCGGCTAACGCAAAATGATCGAGTGAGCGACGCGTGTAACTAATCGCAAAATGGCCGTTTGCAGCGTCCGAATGCCGCGATCGCACGGCGCGGCGCCCTGTCACCATAATTCGACAACAGCGGGGATGTGAAGCATGCTCTCAGTTCGGACGCGCAATCACCTTACCGTCCTTCATCACAAAATTAATTTTCCTCAGCGCTTCGATATCCGCAAAAGGATCCGCCGGCATGGCAACAATATCGGCAGCCATTCCAGCCGCGATCGCGCCACGCGAGTGATCGACGCGCAGCAATTCCGCCGCGTTCACGGTCATGCAGCGTAAAATCTCCGCTGCCGGCACCCCCGCCTGGCGCCACACGGCCAGATAATCCAGCATCATTTCAGCGCGCGTCCGGTTCGGCATGTCAATTGCCGTATCGCTGCCAAACGCCATCTTCACTCCGATGCGCCGCGCACGCTGCAACCGATCCACAATTTTTGCCGCCATTGTTTCCGGCGGATCAGCGCCCGCCCCCGCTCCGCCCATCGCCTGCAGATGTGCCAAGGGAAACTCGGTTCCCACCAGAGAAAATATTTTTATCCTTCATGCGCTGCAGTTGCGCGTCCGTGAGAAAAAAGCCGTGCTCCACGGAATCCACGCCGCCTTCAATCGCATTATCCGCCGCATCTCCGCCGAGTACGTGCACAGCCACCGCTCGCCCGTCCTTGTGCGCTTCATCCACAGCGGCGCGAATTTCGTCCAACGAAAAAAAGTAAGGATTGTTGTCTGCCACCAGCTTGATCAAATCCACGCCGTAATAAATATTCTCGCGCACCGCTTTGCGCATTTCCTGCGGCGAATCCGCATCAATATATTCGAATCTCCAAAACTCGCCTTGCTCAGCGGGAATCGCGGTCGATTGGCCGCCGAACGGCGCGATAATTTTCCCCGAGCTCAAAATCGTGGGCCCGTCGAACCAACCGGCCGCAATCGCGCGGCGCAAATCCTCCATGGCATAATTTCCGTCATTGCCGACATCGCGAATGGTGGTGAATCCCGCGCGTAAAAGCTGCTGTGCATTCTTCAACCCGCGAAATCCACGGTATGCCGAGCTTTCCTTCAAATAAAATGATTCGAAGGGCGCGCCGCCGGGAATTTCCGTGAGCGTCAAATGCGTGTGCGCGTCCATCAAGCCCGGCGACACCCACTCGTTTGGCAAGTCAATCACTTGCGCATCGGCTGGCAAGCGCACATCGGCGCCAACTTCAGTGATTTTTCCATCCTTGATCAAAATCACTTGATTGGCCGCGGCGGATCCGTTTGACGGATTCACCAGATGCCCGGCGCGAATTGCCACCGTCTGCGCGGCGATCGAGCCGGCAAAAAGAAAAAACAAAATCGCGAATCTCGCCAAGCGCATCAGTCCCTCCCTGCATCAGGAATGTGCAAAGCAAATTGTTCCAGCGAACGTACCACTACGCCGCGCATAAATCCCAACCGCTTTGAGAGTTTTAACTTTAAGCCTGCGGAACCGGCCATGGCCGCAAAGCAATTCGAGGAAATCAAAATGTCTGGCGCATAATCTGTTCCGATTTGATCATGCGTGTGCAGGCAATCCAACGCCCATCGGGAGAAACTTTCGGATGAAATAGATTCGCGGAATCGCGGGTCAGCTGCCGGGCGGTTCCTCCGGCGCGCGCGATCGAAAAAATCTGCATTCGCTCGCCGCTCAATCCGCTAAACACAATCGATTTTCCGTCGGGCATCCAATCGAGGCCGCCATAAGTGGTGCTTTGATAGTCCGTAATTTTTCGCGCGGCGGACCCGTCGGCGCCGACAATCCAAATACTTCGCCGCTCGCCGCCTTGGTTATCCTCGATGGCGATTTCTTTTCCGTCCGGCGACCACGCGGTCCACTGCGCGCTGCGAATGCCGGGCGGCAGCGGAAAAAGGTCGCGGCTCGAAACGCGCCCCGACTGCGCGTCGATCGTCAGCACCCAGATTTTATCGATGCCCGGCGTTCCGCCCTTCACCCACGAGCTGAACATCAACTTGCGTCCATCGGGAGACCAAAACGCGGGTCCCGTCTCCCATCCGAAATCCGTCAGGCGAATTTCGGGAGCGGAATTATCCGCGGCGAGCCGCAAGTAAACATCGTCGGTGCTTCCGGCGCTCAAGTAAAACGGCACCGCCGTCGCTGAACGGTGCGAATGAAACGCGATCCACCGCCCGTCCGGCGAAAATGCCGGGGTGAAATCCTCGTGATAGCCCGCGACGATCACCGAGGGCTGCGACGCTTTTCGGGCATCGTTATTGACTGAGATGATGCCGTCATCCATCGGCAGAGGGCCGTCCGCCATGCGGTCGCTATCGAAAATGTAGGCGATTTGTTTTCCGTCCGGAGTCCAGAGCGGAAATTCCGCGTCTTCCAGGATTTCGTGTACGTCGCCGCCGCTCGATGGAAACGCGGCGATCGCTTTGTGGCGCAAAAAACGCGTCCAGTAGAGCGAGCCGCGCGCGATGGAGGGATCGTAATTATCTTCTTGCGAAGTCACCACCGGCCGGCGAACGCCCGTCGCAAGATCAAGCTCGAAAATTGCGAGCCAGCGCGATGCGTCCGGCTGATGGCGAGCCTTATTATTTGGCGCGCCTGCACTTGCGAGCGCGAGATAAACGTGACGGCCGTCCGCGGAAACACCGATGGAATTATTTCCGTTATTCATGTCCAGATCGGCGGCGATCAGCTTGGTGGCGCCGTCAGCGAGCGAAATCAGGACCAGCGAGGACGCGCCATCCTCGCCGGTGAAAATTGCGAAAACGCCGGTGTTGCCGGCATTGAATGCGACGCCGCCGGCCTCGCCCTTGAAGCGGAAATTTTTATTCGCAGTCGCGCTGCCTGCAAAAATTCCGTCGGCGCGCTGCGACTCGCGATAAAAAGCCACCGACTTGCCGTCAGAAGAACAAGCCAGCTGCGCATCGCTCGGAATCGTGGAAAAAACAAGCTTGCCTTCGTCCGGCAGGAACCAACCCTCTTGCGATCCGCGCTTGCCGCGCTGGGCGATTTTTCCCGCGCCGCAAAATGCAACGCCACTGATCTCACTCAAATCCGCAGCGAGTCGCGTGGAATCTTCTTTGCCGGTTTGTGTGCGAAACAAGGTGAACGCGATTCAATCTTTGAAACGCGGCCCAATTCCCATCCGCCGAGACCGTGACGTGCGACCAATCGCCTTCAAACCAAGTGTTATCGCTTTTCTGGTAGACGACGGAAGCCGCCGGCGAAGCGACGCGGCCCCACGCGCCCATCACCGTGAGCGCACAGAGTAAAGAAAGCGGCAGTAAGATACGACGCATTTGCTTTTGTCACACCTCGCCGGACGATTGCGGATTCGGCAAGTTGCTATTTATTTCCGCGCCGCATCCGGGGCGAATAGCACGTAGTCCACGTGGCCATTCACGAAGTCCGTGAATTTTTTCATGATCTCCGCCGCTTTCGGATCGGACGCCTGGCGTTGCAGCAGCGGCCCCTCTTCACGGTTGCGCGACGCCTCCACGCTCGCGAGATCCTTGAATTCCTGGATCAGCATCACGGAATAATCCGTTGGGCCGTAGCGATGCCGCATCACAGTGGAGCTGATCAGATCCGGATCCTCTTTCTCAAGCGGCACGAAAACTGTTTCCCAATAATTCATGAAATCGCTTACTTGCCCGAGCGGAATTTTGAACATGGTGATGACGATGATATGCCCGGATGGCTCGCCGGCCGGTTTGCCTTGCGAAAATGAAATCGAAGGCGAAAGCACCAGCAGGGCCACGCCCAGAATCAGAAATCGAGCGAAGTTCTTGTTCATGAACGCTCCTAGGGTTTGGTTTTTCGATCTTCGTGCGAATCGCGGCCAGCTCATTCACAGCAAACTTCAGAAACACGCTTGCTGCTGGATCACTTCGAGCCGATGAATAATTTTTTCGGCAACATCGCGTGAATTCCTTTGGTCCCATCCACCACTTCGGTGACGCGCAAATCCACCGCCAGACTGCACAACATGTAGGCATCATCCGGACTCAAATGCCGATTGGCGACGAGATAGTGCACCATCTCGCGCACCGCCATCTGCGCCGCTTTGTCCAAGTCCGGGTCGAAGCCCATGGTCATGTAATAATCGGGCGTCTCGGCCTGCGGCCACTTGAATTTCAAATCTTTGCGGACGAAGAATTGAAATTTTCCCCACAGCGCGACTTCAATCGCGGTGCCGTCCACTTCGCCGTCGCCCTGCCCGGCGTGTCCATCGCCGGCGGAGAAAAGCGCGAGCTTGGTCTGCACCGGAATGTAAAGCGTGGTTCCCGCGACCATGTCCTTGTTATCCAAATTTCCGGCGTAATATCCCGGCGGCCCGTCGCCGATTCTTCCGACGGAAGGCGCCGGCGCCACTCCCATCGTGCCGAAAAAGGGATGCAGCGGAATCTCCACGCCCGGGCGCGAAGAGCGCGACATTTCTTTCGCGATCGAGCGGAATGGCGCGCGCGCGTGCGTACGGAAATTCATCCGGGAGAGTGCCGCCGCCCGGGTGAAAAACGTTCACGGCGTAATTGTCTGGAAGCTTCAACTCCAGAATTCGCACTTCGAGCACGTCGCCGGGCTCCGCGCCCTCGATGGCGATCGGCCCGACCAGAATATTTCCGTACGAGCGGCTGCGATCGTCCACTCCGGCTTCGAGCACGCGCATTTCCGGGCGAATCAGATCCTCCGGCATGCCGAAAGATTCCATTTCCTTTGAGCCCGCGAGCGGAGAATCGAGTTCGACGATGTCGCCGGAGCGAATGGTGACGAGCGGCTTTATTGCCGGATCGAAAAAGCCCCACTCGACCGTCTTCGGGCCTGACTTGATCTGGTAAGTCTTCGGCTGCTCTTGAGAAAATGCTGCCGAGGACGACGCCAGCGCTGCAAGAGCGACAACGATCATCCGCCAATCTTTCATGCTAGACTCCCGAACCGCCACGTCGTTCAAACGAACTTCAACTCGCGATTCGCCAGCCGAGGCGCAGGCTCACCAATCGAACTTCACTGAAAATTGAAACGATCTCGGGCCCGCCGTCCGCCAGCACTCCCAGACTCGACGTGGGCTTTCCGAGGTTGTCGGACTCTGCAGTCCCGTTCACTCCCGAAAATCCGAACGACGCCGAGCCTGCGTTGCCGCTATTCGACACAAAATTTGCGGAGTTGAACAAATTGTAGACCTCGGCGCGCAGATCGAGTCCGAAGCGGTCGGCGAACATGAAACGCTTCGAGAGGCGCAAGTCAGTCGAGCGAATGTTCAGCGAATTGGTCAGAATCGGCCGGCCGAGCGGTCCCAGGGTGCCCTGGCTCGGATCAGTTGGGTCAATTAAAACCGTCGCGCGATAAGCGTTGATCGCCGCCAGTTGCTGCGCTTGATCTCCGCGCGCGCCGGCATTGCGCGGAATTCCCGGCGGCCGCACGGGCGTGCTGCCATCCGGAGCCGGCGAAGCTTCCGTGATTGAAAATGGCAGAGGCGTCGAAAAGCTGCTGATGAGCGAAATCTGCCAGCCTTTTCCAAAGAACGGCGGCAGGTGGCTCGGATCAAACACTCCGCTGAAGATGAACCGGTTGCGCTGATCCGTCTGCGCGGCGCCATAATCCGCTTTGAAGTTGAAAGGATCAGAGGCCAAAGCTGAACCCAGTGGAATCATCCGACTCGTTTTCAGCCTTCGAAAGCGTGTAGGACGTATTGAACAGGAAACGATCGCTGAAGTTTTTCTGGAGGGCCACGACGAACGCGTTGTAGTGCAAGTGATCCCCGTTTTGCACCCACGGCACCACTCCAAATTGCGAGCACACGGACTGTCCGTACATCTGGCAGAGCGGAGCATCCGGCGTCGCGGTGTTGAAATTCTGGTCGACGTTGATGTTGCGGCTGATGAAACCGCGCACGCCGAGTGTGTGCACGCCCGTCACCGACAAAACCCACTTCGGCTTGAACGACCACTGAAATCCTGCGGTCGTGTATTCCAGGTAAGGCGTGCGCAGATGATTGTCCAGTTCCGCCAATGGACTGATCGGCGGGACGAAGAACAAGTCATGAATCTGCTGTTGCGTCAGTCCCGGGAATGGATCGTTCACGTCGATCGGACCGCCGAAAAATTGCAGCCCGATGTTGATCCCATCGAATCCTTGTTCCAACAGGGTCGTCAGGAAATTGATGTTCTGGTAGTACATCCCATATCCCGCGCGGACGACGAATTTGCCATTGCTGAATGGGTCGTATGCCAGCCCGATGCGCGGGGCAAAATCTTTTTTGTCCGACGAACGGCTTCCCGGCGGCGCGAGCAATCGCAACGCTCCCGGATAATTCACGTCATTTGCGTTGCTGAAATAATCCCAGCGAAGGCCAGCATTGAGCGTCAGATTCGGAAGTATTTTCCAGTCGTCTTGCGCGTAGAATCCGGAAATGTTGCTGGTTCCCGTGCCGAGCAAGCAGTTCGGCGTGCTGCAGGCGCTCTGAATCAGCAGGTCGGCGAATTGGGCGTCGAGTGGCGCGTCCGAAAAGAAAACGAATGCGCCGAGCGTTGCAAAATCAAACGTTGCCGATCCTTCCACGTGATGATATTCGCCGCCGAACTTCAGGTTGTGATGCCCGAGGGACATGGCAAAGTCTTCTTTCACTTCATATCTTTTCTCGATGGTTCCCTGCGGATCGCCGGTGCGCCGCCCGATGATCAAATCCGGACGCTGCTGTTGCGGATCGTTGGAGAATGGAGCGAGGGTGTTGTTGTAGCGGAAGAATTGAAATCCCAGCGTATTCACCTTCGTCGGACTGATGATCCAGGTGTCGCTCACTCCGTGGGCCTGCGTGTTGGTCAGGTTGCTTTCACCGTCGGATTTGGCGCGGATGCCTCCCACATTTTCCTGCGCGTCGAAATTGTCGAGATTGAAGCGATAGAAAATGTGATTTTTGTCCGTTATGGCGTAATCCAATTTCGCCGTCACGAAATCACGGCGCAGAGGCAGCGGCACGTTGCCGTCGAATTGAGGAAACGCTCCGAGCGTGTTGACAATCCCGGTGTCCAGCTCGCGATGGTCTTCAAAGGCTCCGAAGAAGAACAGCTTGTCGCGCTTCAAAGGTCCGCCGGCGCTTACTCCCTGTTGCTGTCTGCGAAAAGTACTCTTTACCTGCTGCTCCGGGTCGCGCGTTGTCAGCGCTTGATTGCGAAAGAAATAAAATGCGTCGCCGTGGAATGCATTGGTTCCCGACTTCTCGACGATGTTTACGACCGCGCCGGCCGCTCGCGCCTGTTCGGCGCTGAAATTATTCGTCACGACGTCGAATTCCTGAATGGCCTCGGGGCTGACGTCGTACGCCAGGCCGCCCACCACGAAGTCGAAGTTTTCGAATCCGTCCACGAACACGTTCGATTGGCGCCCGCCGGTTCCCGCTACGCTGATTTCGCCCACGAGTGTCTTGGTGGGATCGATCGGCGGGGTGCGCACAATCTGCGGCACGAGTGTCGCCAGGTCGGTGAAGTCGCGATTCTTGAGCGGCAGGGCGGCGATTTGCTCGCTGTCTACCACTCCACCAACGTCCGAAGTGGATGTCTGCACGAGCGGAGCTGCGCCCGTTACCGTTACTTCCGTCGTCGCTTTCCCGATCGAAAGCGGCATGTTTTGGACCGTCGTTTGGCCGACAAGCACCAGCAGGTCCCTTCGCAACGGCCGGCGCGAATCCCGTGGCCGTTACTTTCAGCGTGTAGTTGCCGGGCACGACGGTCAGGAACGAATAAACGCCCGAGCTGTTCACGTTTGTCGTGCGGCTTTCCGCCGTGGCCTCGTTCACGATTTCAATTTGCGCGCTCGGGCACCGCGGCTCCGCTCGGATCGGTCACGGTTCCGGAAATCTCACCGGTAGGAAGCTGCGCATGCGCGAGCGGTGCAAAAATGTGCGCCGCCAGGCTGAGCATCAGGATTGAAATCCAACGTGTAGAGCTTCTCATCGGGCCCTCCTTAGGGGTTTCGGCTTTGTTCGATCACCCGCGAATCTTGTTCCCGCTTCTATGCGTTTCTTCGCCACATTTCGTCACTTTGCTGCTTCGATTCGAATTACGCCGACTCTCTTCAGAATTTGAAAAATTGCATAAACGTCCGAGTCGGGTATCGCTCCAAATTCCGCGCTCAGGACGTCGCGAATCTCCGCGACGCTGCGCTTCCCGTTGGCGAGATTTAGCGCTTCGTAATACGCATACTCGCCGCGTTCCGCGATGCCCAGCTTGCGCTCGAAATGTTCGTCGCCAGTCTTGTCGATCAGCCACCAGCGCCCATATTCCGGTCTGAAAATATTCACCGGGCCGCGCAGTTCCGCGGTCCGCGCAGGGAATTGCTTTTGCAATATTGCGGATCGGCTTCCGCGGGCCTCAATTTATCGGCGGCAACGTTCAATTGGTCCGGCGCTCGATTGCGCGTAGTCCTCGATGAATTTCAATCGACTCCTTTGGCGTCCTGCAGCGCGCTAACGAACGGTGCGGCGTCCGGCTCAAACGATTTCGAATCCGCCACCAGGCTCAAGCTTTGCAGCGCCGTCAATTCAGTCGCGTACGTCTCCAAAAATCAAATTCCGCGCATCCCGATTCGCCGCCGCCAAAGTTTCGCTCGACGCGCCGCCGAGCATCGTGAACGCCCGGCTCTGTGCGTTGGCCAACCGTGCCTGCGCCTTCGTCCAGGCGTTTTGCAGAAACGCGGGCATATCCTCCGGCTTCGCCATAGCTAACGCGTATCCGGCCGCGGCTCCGAGCACCACTCCGCGCCGCATCTGCGTCGGATCTCCCGCGGCTGCCACTGAATCATCCTGCGTGCCGAAAAAATGATCCGGATAATCGTTCAGCAGAATCGCGCGCACTCCAAATGTCTGCGCATCCTCGTGATCGCTCGGCCCCCAATACGGCTCCGTGCTGTAGTGATATTCGTCGTGCGTCCCCGTCGGCGCAAAAATCGGATCGAGAAATCCAATTGACGGCGTCCCGGAAAGAAATGCGGCATTGCGGATCGAAATCGTATTTTCCGTTCCGACCTTTTCGACAAACGTCTCCACCACATCATCAATGAAACTTGGATTCGAGAATGGCGAGCGATACAAATGCAGCACGGCGCCGGCCCCGCTTGGATTCTGGCTGTATCCGATCATGTCGATATTGATCATCGCCAAAATCCGCGCCAGATCTTCCGGATGCTCGTGAAAATGGTAAGTAATGCCCATATGTTCCGGCCCAAACATGAATCGAATCGTGCGCCGCGGCCTCGGCAATTTCCCCGATTGCAATCAGCCCGTTCAACAGCCGCGCGATCTCCAGATTGCATCCCACGCCCGTCAAATTATTCGCGCCGCCGGAATCGCGGCTGTTGTCGTGCGCGGTAAAAAGCACCACCGGCAAATCCGGCTCCGTTCCGGGAATCGTGGCGATCACTTCGGGATAAGCTCCCGGCGCCCGTCTGACGCGTCCACTTCCGCGTGCACCACCACGTGTTCGCCCGCCGACAGCCGATTCTTCAAGATCTCAGCCCCTCGCGATTCGAAAGCGAAAACGCAAACGTCGGCTTCTCTCCGTGCGGCCCTGCTCCACGGCCCAATTTGCAGCGACGAAATCAGCCCCGGATGTTCGACTGGATCGTCCGTGCGGTAAAAAACGATGCCGGCTGCTTTGCGCTCCCAGACTGCCATGCGCATCACGACGAACGCGCTTCCCGTCGCGAGCACGATTTTTCCTTCCACCGCGCGCCCGGTGTAATCCTCGGCCTGCGTCCCCGCGCCGACATCGATCAGATCCGCCTGAAACCGACGCCGAGCGGCTGAATCTTGCGATTACTCCTTTATAAACCTTATAATCCGCCAATAATTCCCGTGAGGCTGCTCCAGCCACAGCTGCGCCTTCTTCACTTCCCACGAAGGCTCCGATCGGAATGCCCAGAAATATTTCGAGCCATCCGCGCGAAATGCTCCACAGTTACGCCCGTCAATCCGCTCGAGCGCAAATCATTCGCCAAATACTCAGCCACCTGCTCCGCTCCCGGCGAAGGTGAAAATCCAGGGAACTGCACGATCCGCTGAAAATCGGAATACGGGAGCTCTCCTGAAGCGTTCTCGCGAATCGTGCGATACTGTTCCGGCTTGAATAGCTGCTGCGCCTGCGTCGCCATCGCGGCCGTAAACATCATCAAGCACAAGCCGATCCCGACGATAATTCGCCGGCCGTACCGCGACTCGCGTGCCGCGCATGTGTCACCGATGTACATCACGCTCCCCATGTCTTCCCCCTGCCGCGCTTATGCCCGTCGGCGTCAATCGCCTTCTTTAATTCAGCCTGTTCCATGCTCGCAATTACGGCGTCGCAGCTCTTCCGCAAATGCATTTCGATCGCTGCCCGCAAGGCCGGCGTATCGCGCCTCTCCACGGCCTGAACGATGCGCAAATGATCCTGGTTTGCTCGCGTGCGTCGCAAATCGTCCCGCACCAGGCTGCGGATGTGCGCCGCCACCCAATTCCGCAGTGTCTCGATCACCTGCAGCAGCCGTACGGCACCTTCCTCGTGATAAAGCAGCAGGTGAAATTCATCGTTCAACGCGATCCATCGGTCCGCATCCTGGCAGCGCGACATTTCTCTCTCGAGCCTTTTCATTCGCGCTATTTTTCTCACGCGTGATCGCCTTCATGCCCCCAACCGCGGCTTTGGCTTCGAGCACCGCGCGTATTTCGTAAACGTCTCGAAGTTCCCGCTGCGTCATCGCCGCCACCACCGCACCGCGGTGCGGATAAAATCGGATCAGTCCTTCGCCCTCCAGCGTGCGCAGCGCTTCTCGTGTCGGGATTCGGCTTACGTTCAGTCGCTTCGCCAACGCCCACTGGTTCAGCTTTTCATTCGGCTGAAATGTTCCGTCCAGGATCGCTGTGCGGATTTTTTCCGTCACCAGCTGTTGCACCGTTTTGTACTTCAATGCCAGATCCAAATCAGATTTCATCCGTAGCCCCGTCAAATACAATCGAAATGCATCATGCATACCTCCTGGGTACGCTAGGCGTCGCTGGACAAAGGCGGAGAGTATTCTGTATACACATTTTGGGAACGGTGAGAGGGATTTAGCAGCTTTCCGGATTTCCTGTCAAGAAGAATCGCAGCTTTTGACCGGTGGCCACAAAAATTCTGGTGCCAGTACTCTGCTCGAGGCAAACTATTCCCGGCGGGCCACTTTTCAGCGCTTGAATTCGATAAATAAGTTGTGCGTTTCCGTGGTGCCCACATTCTCGCCTGCATGTTCCAGGGCATTGCTCCACTTCATTTCCCCGCCCTTGCCTTCCACCACTTCCGATCTTCCATCCGGATACCAGAATTTTCGCTTCCACGGCCCGAAAGAATAGATCAGCCGGTCCGGATGACCATGCATGCCCACTCGATCGCCGGGCCGGTCGCGAAATTCAAGCACGCGCACGCGATCGTTTTCAAATAGAACGCTATAGTGCTCCGGATCAATATCCATAGGGTCTACAGCATCGTTCCGCGTCATGGCATTTTCCTTTCTTCTGCTTCACTTCGATTCCATCAGGGCTTGCGCGCCGTTATCACGCTTCGATCGGAGATCGTCCCTCGAAATCTCGCATCCACAAATCCCGCGTCGCGCAGAACTCTTCCGATTTCCGAAATCGAATAGCATCTTCCCTCCGTCGATGCCATCAACAACACCGAATAGCTAGCCACGGCCAGAGGTCCACTCTTCTCTCGATTCAAATGTGAATCATGAATCGCGATCATTCCATCGCGTGGCAGTGCGGCGAATGATTTGCTCACCAGTTTCGCCACTGTTGCTTCGGTCCAGTCATGCAGCACGTTTGAAAACAAATGCACGTCGTATCCCACAGGCAGCGATTCCGCGAACATATCGCCCGGATATCACCTCCGCCCGCTTCGCGAAGCCCATGCGCGAAATATACGTACGTGCGATGGCATCCACCGGCGGCTTTTCGAACACTGCCGCACGGACGGCGCGGTGCCTTGCCAGTATGCAGCAAGAATACCCTCCCGAGCCTCCGCCGACGTCCAGTAATCGCCGCCTCGCCCCGATTTGCAGGCGCTTCGCCAAAGCCGGTCCCAAGCAAAGCGCCCTGCAATGCATCATGCGAATGAAATTCTCCGCAAATGCGGCGGATCGCATTGCCGTCGCCCATGGCTTCGGCTTTCTTTGCCCCGGCAGCCCCACCGATTTCCCCGTTCGCAGCTACGCGCAACAAATCGTCGCACTCGCGCCGCGCGGCGAGCGCCGCAAAATATGGCCCCACAAACCAGCGCGATCGCGCATCGAGAAACTGCCGCGCCAATTTCGTCGCGTGATATGTCCCGGCAGATTTCCGCAGGAACCCCATCGCCGCGAAAAGCGTCAGCATCACGTCCGCGGGCCGCTCGGCAAGATGCAGCGAAGCGCAAATCGCCCGCAGGCTCGCCGGTCGTTCCGCCAATTGCGAGAACAAATCCAATTGCACAATTGCCGAAGCCAGAAGCGGGCTGGCATAAACTCCATCTCGCTGTTGAAAAATCCCGGTAGGATCAGCTGCAGGCAATTCGAGCATAGCGTTGCGCGTTCACGCTACGATCGCTTCCGCTTTAAGCTTCGCAATTTCTTCCAAACTATATCCATGGTCTCGCAATATTTCGTCGCATTGCGTCCCGGCATCCGCGCGCGACTCAATCGAAAAATCAAATTCAGACATTTTGAACGGCGTCGCAAGCTGTGCTATTTCTCCGCACGATCTGCATCCCGCACCTGAACCACCATCTTCCGAGCCTCGATCTGCGCGCTCTTCAGCGCCTCTTCCAGATTCAGCACCAGCGACACGCAACAATCTCTCCCCTCGAGCTTCGCCATCCAGTAACCGGAATTGCGCGCCCCGAAAATATTTTGCAGCTCCTCGTAGACCCGCCGCCCCTCTTCCTCGCACGCCGCATACTTTGTCTTCAAATCCTCACGCTCCAACGCATCGCACAACGTATCCCAAAACTTTTTCTCCAGCGCTCCGACCGCCAGATACCTTCCATCCGCCGCTCGATAATAGTTGTAGCAAGGCAAATCCCCGGAAAGTTCCGCCCGTCCCCGCTGCGGAGATTTTCCGTCGGCCGTCAGCGCAGCCAGCGCCAGTACCGAATGAGCCAGCATGCTGTCCGTCATCGACACATCGATGTAGCGTCCAATTCCGGTTTCCCGCGCATCCAGCAGCGCTGCCAAAATTCCCGTCACCGCCGTCAAGCTGCCACCCAGAATATCCGCGATCTGAAAATTCGGGATCGCCGGCGGCCCGCCGGCAACGCCAATCTGATCGCGCCACTCCCGACGCCGCCAAATAATTAATGTCGTGGCCCGCGCGAAGCCGGTCCGGCCCCGTCTGCCCGTATCCGGAAATCGAGCAATAGACAATGGCGCGATTTCTTTCACGCACAGCCTGGTATCCAACTCCCAACCGATCGACCACTCCCGGCCGGAATCCCTCGACGATCACCTGCGCCGATTTCGCAAGGCGGAAAGAAAATGTCCCGGCCCGCAACGCTTTTCAAATTGAGCTGCACGCTTCGCTTGTTGCGATTCAGCATCTGCTCGCGAAAATACGCGGCATTGCGAATGGGCGCTGTCAGAGATCGCGAAGTTCGCTCCGCGCTTTCGCTTCCCACACTGCCGATTCGAATCACGTCTGCTCCCAAATCTGCCAGGTGCATCGTGGCCATCGGCCCCGGAAGCAATCGCGAAAGGTCCAGTATTCGTATGTGTGCAAGCGGCTTTGAACGCGACATCAAATGTTTGTATCACGGTCCTCGATGCAAACCATCACGAATGAAAAATCGCCTCTCGCTTTTATTCCGTACGCGCTTTCCGAGCAATGCAAACCATAGCCGCTGTGTTAGCCTCTCAATTCCATGTCCTCACTAGCCATCACCCTGGCTGAAATGGGAACAGGAATTCACGTATTCTCGAATTCGAAGCCTGTCTTCGCTTCGAGCGAGACCATTTCTCTCGCGGGTCACGCCGCCGCAATGCAAGAAATCAGTTCCTGGCCCGAATTCCATTCGTCCAGCATGATTTCGCTTGATGCGATGGCAGACTTCTGCCACATCAAGCGCCTCTGGTACAAGGACGAAAGCTCGCGCCTCGGTCTCGGGAGTTTCAAATCCCTCGGCGGCGCCTATGCAGTTCTGCGATTTCTTCAGCGCGAAATTTCGCGCAAAATCGGCCGCGAGCCGACCTCAAAAGAATTGCGCGATGTATCGCTCGCACAAATCACGAGCAAAATTAACGTAACGACCGCCACCGACGGCAATCACGGCCGCTCCGTCGCGTGGGGCGCGCAACTTTTCAATTGCCAGTCAGTGGTTTACATCCCGAAGGCGTGCAGTGCTGGGCGGGAACGCGCCATCGCGAAATACGGCGCTCAAGTTGTTCGCGTTGGTGCAGGCTACGACGAGGCCGTCCGCGTCTGCGCCAGTGACGCATCAAAGCACGGCCGCGTCATCATCTCCGACACTTCGTGGCCCGGCTATGAGGACGTCCCGCGAGAAATCATGCACGGCTATACCGTCTTGGTCGAAGAAGTTCTGCAGCAAATACCTCGAGACGAATCGCTCACGCACGTCTTCGTGCAAGGCGGCGTCGGCGGACTTGCCGCGTCCGTATGCGCTCATCTCTCGAATCGGCCTCGGCCCCGCGATGCCCACAATAATTGTCGTCGAGCCGGAAGGCGCCGCCTGTCTTTTCGCCAGCGCGCAAGCCGGAAAACCCACGCCGGCACCGAGCCCCACTCACACGATCATGGCCGGCCTAGATTGCGCAGAAATTTCGCCCCTTGCTTGGGAAGTGCTGCGGACTCGCGCCTCCACTTTCATCACTCTCTCTGACGATGTGGTAGCCCCTTGCATGCGCTTGCTCGCCAATCCTCCAGCTTGGCATCCGCCCCATCGTCGCCGGCGAATCAGCCGTCGCGGGCCTCGCCGCGGCGTTGCTCGCTTCTCACAATGCAGATCTCCGACAGCACATTGGACTGACCTACGGAAAGCCGGATCGTGGTAATCGGCACGGAAGGAAACACCGACGACGAAGTCTACCGCTCGCTCGATAAACGCAAATTCCGGTCCGCACACTGCGCGCAGCTAGCGAAACAACGGCAATCTCGCCGCTGTATACAATCGGTATTTCTTGATTGCACTGCGCTTTGATTTCTGTCATAAATTGCCGCTCGCGCGCGCCTTGCTCTCTGCGGATTCCCGAATGCCTGACGACGGACGACAGCTAGCCCGCAGCGCACTTGGCCGCTTGGAAGTCCTCTCGCAATCAGTGGCGCACCTCGGCCCGTGCGGCTCCGCCATCGTCATCTTTCCATTCCTCACCCAATTCGTCGGAGCTTCGCTACCTTTTATCGTGGTCGTCTGCCTCGGCGCGATCATTCTCACCGGTATTTGCGTCTCGTCGCTGGTCAGGAAAATTCCTTCCGCGGGCGGCTACGTCAGTTACGTCGGGCAAGGCCTTGGAAAGCGCTTCGGATTATTCACCGCGTGGACTTATTTTCTGTACGACCCCATCGTTCCGACCGCCTCCATTCTCATCGCCGCCGGGTTTTTGGAGCAAGTTTTCAAACAGAATATGGACATAAACATTCCATGGTGGCTCACTACCCTGGTTCTGCTGGCCATCGTGCACATTTCCACCTACTTGGGCGTAAAACAATCCACGCAACTCAATGTAATTCTTAGCCTGATCGAATCTCTCGTCCTCGTCATGCTCAGCATTTCGATCATCTTTCACGTCGGACGGTCCAGCCAATCCGCGGTGCCTTTTCATTTTCCGTCGCTCGGATTGCAGTCTCTGGCCATCGGGTTCGCCTTTGCCGTAATCATGTTTTCGGGTTTCGAATCCGCTGTTCCACTTGCCGAAGAAACTGCCGACGCGGAGCGCGCCATCCCGCGCACCATGATCCTCTCTCTTTTGATCGTCGGGGCCATCTGGGTCCTCGCCGGATACGCGATGGTCGTTGGGATGGGAGTCGAAAATGCCGGGCAGGCGATCAACGCGGCCGAAAATCCGTTTTTTCTCCCTTGCACGAAATGTTTGGGGAGTTGGCTGGCTCTTGGTGGTATTCGCGCTCGTCAATTCTTCTCTCGCAGCGGCGATCGCCGGACAAAACGCCGGTTCTCGCGTTCTATTTGCATTGGGCCGCGCTTCGATCCTTCCCGGCTGGGTTGGAAATATCCATCCTCGGCATAGAACGCCGCACATCGCCCTCGCCGTTCAGTCTTTCGTGAGCGTCACGGTTTCCATTGGCCTGGGTCTTTGGCTTGGCCCAATCAACGCCCTCAATTTTATAGGTGTTCTACTTGGAGTCGGAACGATCATCGTCTACGCGCTCGGAAATCTCGCTGTCATTCGCGTCTACCGCAATGCCGGATCTGCTGGCTGGAATGGATCTCTCCACCTCTGGATTCCGCTGGCAGCCACCGCTCTCCTCGCCATAAGCCTAGTGTTCATCGTCTGGCCGCTGCCTCCGCCGCCGCTTTCGTATGCGGAAATTTTTGTGGCGCTTTGGATCGTGGCCGGAGCAATCCTGGCCGCGTTTCTCGATGGCTCCTATCTCTCCGCGCTCGAGAGCGCCACAGCAATGATGAGTCAGGATCAGCAAGCTCCCCTTCGCGGCAAAGGCCCAATGATGGATTTTTTTCGAGAGATCGAATTACCATTCGCCGCGCACATTGTGTCTGCTGCGAATTGGGAGGATTGATGGCCGAGTACGATGCGGTTTTTGTCGGCAGCGGGATCAATAGCCTCGTCGGCGCCTCGATTCTCGCTAAAGCCGGATGGAAGGTTTGCGTTCTCGAGCGCAATACGTGGTTCGGTGGAAATATTCGCACTGCCGAAATCACCGCGCCCGGATTCCGTCACGATTTATTTTCCGGCTGGCATCCCCTTTTCGCCGGTTCTGAATCTTACGCGCTGCTAAAAAACGATCTGCAATCGCGCGGACTGGAATATTTGAACACCGAATATCCCACCGCGTCCTTACTTCCCGACGGCAGCGCCGCGTTTCTTTCGACCTCGCACGAGAAGAACATCGAGCACTTCGACACTTTCGCAGTCGGCGATGGAAAATCGTGGGACGGCGTTGTCAGCTCGTTTTTGAGCAAGGCCGATATCGCGTTTGGTCTGCTCGGAACCGAATTGTGGTCCCGCGATGGTCTCCGCCTGGTAGCCAAAGCGCTTCGCCGCTTTCGCACGCGTGGCACGTTGGAATTTACTTCTGAACTTTTAAGTTCCAGCCGCGATTGGTTGACGGATAGCTTTCAGTCCGAGCAGGTTCACGGGCTTTTCGCGCCGTGGGTGCTGCATACCGGTCTTGGCCCGGATCAGGCGGGCTCTGGTTTCATGAACAAGCTGATTGCGGTCGCGCTGCAGATTGGCGGCATGCCCGTGCCCAAGGGTGGCGGCTCTCGACTCGCCGAGTCGCTGGTGAAATTGATCTGCGACCTCGGCGGCGAGTGCCATTCCGGAGTGCACGTCAGCAAAGTGCTGGTAAATTCCGGCAAAGCCGTCGGCGTGCGCACAAAGGACTCGGATTTCCCGGCCCGCCGCGCCGTCCTTTGTTGCGTCACGCCTCAGCAGCTCTACCTCGATTTGCTCGATCGCGCCGTCACGCCCGACTGGGTGGTCAAAAGCTCCAGCCGTTTCCGGTACGGCCGCGGCGACATGCAGATTCACCTCGCGCTCTCCGAACCGCCGCAATGGCGGGGCGGCGACGAGCGCTTCCTCAAAACCGCCATGATCCATGTTTGCGATGGATTGAACGGGGTATCCCGCGCCGTGAACGAAGCCGAGCGCGGTCTGCTCCCCGCCGATCCCACTGTGGTCGTCGGCCAGCCAATTGCAGTCGACCCATCCCGCGCCCCCGCCGGTCGTTGGATCCTCTGGCTGCAACTCCAAGAACTCCCAACCCATCCCATCGGCGACGCCGCCAACCAAATCGAAACTTCTGGCGGCACATGGAGCAAAGCTCTGCGCGAATCCTTCGCCGACCGCGCGATCGGCAAGCTCGCGAAGCAGATTCCGAATTTGGAATCAGCGATAATCGGGAGGGCCGTGCTTTCTCCGGCGGATTTGGCGGAGGCAAACATAAACTTGGTGGGAGGAGATCCGTACGCGGGGTCGTGCGCGCCGAGTCAATTTTTTATTTTGCGGCCGCTACCGGGACTGCCGCGGCACAGCACGCCGATCGAGCGGCTGTATCACATCGGCGCGTCGACACATCCCGGGCCGGGATTGCACGGAGCTTCCGGCTTGATGGCAGCGAAACAAATTCTCGGTGGCCGAAAAATCCGGCAAATGCTCAATTCCTAAGGGAGCGGGCGGGATCTGAATGCGAGAGATAAGCGCTAATCGCTTCGAGCAAGCGATCAACATCTTCGATCGTGTTGTAGAAATGGCAAGAGACGCGCACGCCGCCGACGCCTGATGTATAGCGCACGGACGTGAGGATTTTTTTGTCGAGCAAATGCTCCTTCAGTGCGATGTTCTTCGCGGCGCCCTGCCCCAAATCGAAAACGATAATTCCAGACCGAGTCGCGTGCGATTCGGGCGTGACGACTCGAATCGAAAGTGACTTTATTCCTTTGATCAAATGATCGGTGATGCGGACGATTTGAGCTTCGATCTCTTCGTGGCCGAGCTCATTGATCAATCGCAGCGACGCGGCCAAACCCACGCCACCGGGATAGTTCGCGGTGCCGCCATTTTCGAATTGCCGTGCGCTTCGCGTCATCTTCAACTTCTGCAGTGGAACACTTTCCGGCGATTCGAACATTTGCCCCCAATCGCCCTGCTGCGGATTCATGGACATGTATCCCGCGATCGGAGTTTTCAACCGGTCCCAACTTTTCCGGCTGGCATACAGGAATCCGGCGCCGAATGGAGCATTAAGCCATTTGTGTCCCCCGCAAATGATGATGTCGCCTTGCCGGCGGCTGGCATCCAGGCGGAAAGCACCCAGCTGTTGAATGGCGTCAACGACAAGCAGAATTCCGCGGCTCTCGCAGAGGCTTCCGAGAGCTTCCATGTCGCAGCGGTATCCGTTACACCATTGCACGGAACTGATCACCAGAGCGCGAGTGCGCTGATCGATCTGCTCCTCAAATGCGCTGACGGGAAGCGCGCCAGCGTGATTTCGAGCCAGTCGGATTTCCGGCGAGATTCCCGTTCCTTCCTGGCGCCAGGCGAGAGGTACTTCGATGAATTCCAAATCGGAGGTGACAATATTATCGCCGGGTTCGAGAGGCAAAGCGCGAGCAGCGATCGTCAATCCGTGCGTCGTGCTTTCAATGAGCGCAATTTCGTCTTCGGAAGCATTGATCAGGCGCGCCGCTTCGGGTCGAGCGGCCTCGCGCGCCTCTTCCAAATTCATGTGATGCTCGACCATCGAGCGCGTCTGAATCAAAGTGACCGAATCGAGAAACTTGCGGATGGCATCCGCCGCGGCAACGGGTGCGAGTCCAACGCCTGCGGAATCGAAGAAAGTCTTGTCCCGCAAGACGGGAAACTGACTGCGAACATTTTGCAGAGAAATGAACACGTGCAGCTCACCCCGGATGAAAAGCGCGAAGGCCACGTTTGTATACCATATGCGTACAATAGGGTCATTAAGATTCGCTGCGCGGCTGTCTTGACGCGCTCTCTGATTTCGCTCTACACTGCCAGCCGCAATCATCCTCCGGAAGAAGAGCCTATGAACACTCCACTGCTCCTTCAGTTTCTGGCGTTTGCCGCATCTTCGGGTGTGCTGCTAGCACTGCAAGGCGAAAAGAGCGCGAGACCCGGCGGCGTCTCCGATGTTTCCGAAATGGGCGATGAATTCGCCGCGTCGTTGAATGCCAAGGACGTTGCGCGAGCAACCGCTTTGTATACCGAAAACGCGGTTTTGCTGCCTCCCAACGGTGAGCCAATGCGAGGTCTGGCCGCCATCGAAGCGTGCTGGAAGCAATTATTGGAACAGGGCCTTTCGGAAGTGAAATCCCACTCCGTAGCGTCCTCGTCTTCCGGCGACCTGGGATTTGAGACCGGAGAATTCGAGCTCACGATTCGAGTTCCCGACGGCCCGGTGATTAAAGATCGCGGCAAGTATCTGAACGTGCTGAAGAAAGGTTCAGACGGGCGCTGGCGCACGACGTATGACATGTGGAATTCGAGCACACCCGCCCAGCGGTAACTGCGAAACTGTTGAGTTGTGCCGGAACGCAGCGTCCCGCATTGTATGAAACGTGTACACTTTTCGAATACAGATTGGGCTGCCGCGGCTGACCGCGGATATGTCTGTCTCGGCGAGCTGGCTCCCGGAATCCCCCGTCTCAAAGTCCCGCGGAGGAAAGTAGATCCGATCACTTTTTCGGTGATCGCCGGGGCTCTTCATTCGCTTGCGCGCGAAATGGAAATGACGCTGCGCAACACTTCGCTCTCCCCGATCATTAATATCGGAAAAGACTTTTCCTGTGCGCTATTTACCGCGGACGCGCAGCTGGTGACGCAAGCTTGCAACTGTCCCGGGCACGTCGGGTCCATGCACTTCGCGGTGCTTTCTTGCCTGGACGCTTTCGGAAAAGACGGAATCTCCGAAGGCGACATATATCTGCTGAATGATCCCTATCAAGGTGGCACGCATCTTCCTGACATCACTCTGCTCTCGCCGGTTTTTTATCGCGGGGAACTTTTGATGTTTGCGGGAAACCGCGCGCATCACAGCGATGTGGGCGGAAGCTGCCCGGGAAGCTTTCCGCTTTCGCGCGAGATTTTTGAAGAGGGCGTGCGGTTTCCACCGGTGAAATACCTGGCACGCGGGAAGCGCACGGAAGGAATTCTCGAAATTCTGCTAGCAAACGTGCGCAGCCCGCGGGAAGTGGAAGGAGACATCGAAGCGCAAGTGGCGGCCAACCACGCAGGCGCGCGAGCGTTTATTCAATTGATCGAGAAATTCGGCCGCGACACCCTCTTGAATTGCATTCAAGGGTACATGGACCACTCAGAGCGATCCTTTCGCGCGAGTCTGAAATTGCCCGAAGGAGTCTACACCGCGGAAGATTGGATGGACGGCGACGGCACGACCGAGGGACCGAAAAAAATCCGTGCGGCGCTTACCGTGCGTGGCACAGATGTGTTCGTAGATTTCACGGGAACCGACGGGCAGGCACCCGGGCCAATTAACAGTGTTTTCACAACGACTGCTTCGATGGTTGTAACCGCGTTGCTCGCGCTTACCGATCCTGAAATCATGCCGAATCATGGATTTTACCGGCCAATCCACGTGCGCGCACCCGCCGGAACGCTGGTAAATCCGATTTTCCCTTCCCCGGCTGTGGGATTTCCGGATGTCTGCAATCGCATCGTCGAGGTGTTGATGGAAGCGTTGACGCCGGTGATTCCAGAGCGCGTGATCGCGGGGACGAGCGGAACCACGACGAATATTTTCTTTGGTGGAATTGATCCGAGAACGAGAGAACCTTATGTCTGGTATTCGATCAATTCCCAAGGCGGGTGGGGAGGCCGCGTTGATGGCGACGGTTGGCACAATGTCTGCTTCATTGAAGCCAACGGTTGGGACATTCCCGTCGAGACGATCGAGTATCGCTATCCGTGGAGGGTGGTCGCTTACAAACTGCGAGGGGATTCTTCGGGAGCGGGCCGGCACCGCGGCGGTAAAGGAAATTATTTGGCGTTGACTCCGGTGGGCCATGACGTGCTGTTCTCGATCAACGGCGATCGTGCGGTGACGAGGCCCTACGGAGTTTTTGGCGGTCATCCCGGCGCAACCGGAACCTGCACGATTTATAGCCTCGGCGGAGATGCGAAACGTGTGGCGCCTACGATGATGAAAGCGGATCGCATTGTGCTACGAGCGGGCGAAATTATTGTGATCGAAGCGCCCAGCGGAGGCGGTTATGGCGATCCGCTGCTGCGTGAGACGAATCTTGTGGGCACGGATGTGATGGACGGGATCGTCACGCCGGAGTCCGCGCGGGAGGATTACGGAGTAGCGATCGATTCGCGGACATTCGAGATTGATGAAGGTGCTACGAGAGCTCTGCGCGCGCGCTTAGTTAAAGAAGCTAAAACTCGAAAGGAACCCCAGCCAATACTTCAGCGCGAAATTTCTGCTCCCTCGAAATCCGGGAGCCGCGCCTGATGCCGCAGGCTCTCCTGCCGTACATTCTAGGAATCGACATCGGCGGATCGTTTACCGACAGCATCGCGCTAAACACCAAGACAGGAAAAATTCACACCGCAAAAGCGCCGACGACCCAGGGACGATTTGCCGAGGGCCTTGAGAACAGCGTGCAAGCTTTGGGGATAAAGTTGAGCGAAGTTTCGCAGATCGTTCACGGCAGCACAATTTGCACCAACGCGCTGATTGAAGGCAAGCACGCGCGCACCGGATTCATCGGCACCAAAGGCTTTTCCGACGAATTCGATATTCAGCGGATGGTGCGGCGATGGGGCAAAACGGAGTGGTCTTCGGTCTACGACCTGCACCAAAAGAAACCACCGGCATTCATTCCGCGCCATTTGCGCCGCGAAGTGGACGAACGAGTAACGTACCCGGGCACGGTGATTCAGAACCTTGATTTACAACAAGCGAAAAAAGTAACAGATGAGCTGGTCGCGGGTGGAGTGGAAGCGGTCGCGATTTGCTTTTTGTGGTCCACGATTTTGCCAAAGCACGAATTGCGCGTGAAAAAAGCCATCAGAAAGCAGCATCCAGCGATTTATGTTTGCGCGTCGTCTGAAGTGGCGCCAGTGGTACGCGAGTACGAACGAATGGTTACGACGGCGGTGAATGCTTCGCTGATGCCGCTGATGAGAAACTACGTCGCGAGCCTGGAGAAGGAATTAAGAGAGCAGGGATTTCGCGGCGTCCTTTACCTGATGCAGTCGCATGGCGGAATCGCGTTGCCACCAGTGCTTCAAGAAAAGCCGATACTGACATTGCGGAGTGGGCCTGTCGCGGGAGTGGTGGCCACGAGCCGGCTCGGGCGTGCATTGAAGCGGCGGCGGTTGATCTCGTGCGACATCGGCGGCACCAGCACGGACACGAGCCTGATACTCGATAATGAAATTCCCGCGGTCGACGAAACCGACGTGAACTATTTGCCGATCAAAACTCCTACTGTGGACGTGCAGTGCATCGGAGCCGGGGGCGGAAGCATCGCTTATGTGGATAGCGGCGGTGCATTGAGAGTCGGACCACAAAGTGCGGGGGCGCAACCGGGGCCCGCTTGCTACGGAACCGGCGGAATGAATCCGACGTTGACGGACGCGAATTTATTGCTGGGGCGATTAAGCGAAAAGCAATTTTGCGGCGGGCACATGCGTCTCGATCGCTCCGAAGCAAAGAACAGCATGAAGGAAATCGCGCGGACATTTGGATGGAGTGTTGAAGAAGCGGCGAGTGCCATCAATCAAATTGCGATCGCGAATATTGCGGAATCGATTCGCCTGCAGACTATCGATCGTGGCTTGGATCCGCGGGAATTTTCGCTGGTGGCATTCGGCGGAGCCGGGCCGCTGCACGCGACGCTGGTGGCGGAGGAGTGCTCGATTCCAGAAGTGATTATTCCGCGCGAGCCCGGCGTTTTTTCCGCTGCGGGGATGGTGGGCGCTGATCTTGCCTATTACGACCAACTTGGTTATCTGAAGCCGCTCGCTGACGTACCGCCTCGCGAGCTCAACGAAAAATTCCGGGGTCTCGAGCGCATCGGCTCGGAAGTTCTTTCGAAATCGCCAGCGAAGGGACGAAAGATTCGATACGTGCGGACAGTGGCCATGCGCTATGCGCTTCAAGAGTGGGAGATTCGCGTTCCGATTACGGGTGAAACGATTGACGCGCGCACGCTGAAACAAGTCGAGAAAGATTTTCACGACGTCCATCGGAAGAGATATGGGTTTTCGCGCGAAGACCGCGCAACGGAGTTCGTGACGTTATTCGTGGATTCCATTTTGGAACCGATCGGCGGGAAATTGCGGACACAGAGCCTAAAGAAAGAAAAGGACTTGCGCCGCACCCCGAGGACTGCTCGACCTATATATATTGATACGACGCGCGGCTGGACGAAGGTGCCAGTTTATGACCGGCGGGAACTTTCCGGCGGCGAAATTTTGCGCGGGCCTTTCGTGATCGAAGAGCCGACGTCGACCACTTTTGTTCAGAAAGGTTGGGGCGGCGCACTGGACGCAGTGGGCAATATTATTTTGCGGCCGCGATCGAACCGCGCCCGGCGACGAGCGAGATAAGGAGGATTCGAGTTGGCTTCGAGCGCCACGGACCTGACGCTACTGCACAACCGGCTGACGAGTATCTGCCGCGAGATGGGTGTGGCCATGATGACGTCCGCGTACTCGCCGGTTTTCAATGAAGGATTTGATTTCGTTTGCGCACTTTTTGATCCGCGCGGGCGAATGATCGCGCAGGCGGAATACAACCCTTCGATGCTTGGCGCCGCGCACCACACCGTGCACTGGCTGCTGGAAGAAGTGGGCGCGGAGGCGTTTCGGCCAGGAGACGTCTGGATTCACAACGATCCTTACCGTGGCGGGTGCCATCTGCCGGAGCACATGTTGATCCGCGGGATTTTTAACGGCGAGAAATTGTTCGGATTCGCTGCGACGATTGGGCACATCGCTGAAATTGGAGGAAAGGCCGTCGGCGGATTGGCGGGTGACGCGACGGAAATCTATCAGGAAGGGCTGCGGCTCCCGCCCGTGAAATTAATGGATCGCGGCGAGCACGTGATGGACATCTGGAAAATCCTGATGACGAATCACCGCACGCCGAAACTAACCTGGGGCGACTTGCACGCGATGCTTGGGTCTCTGCGGACGGCGCAGTTGCGGCTGAATGAACTATTCGAAACACGCAGCGTGGAAAATATTTTAGGCGATACCGAAGAACTGATGGACCGCTCCGAGCGCTGGATGCGCCGCGAGATCGAAGCGATTCCGGAGGGCGTCTACGAATTTGAAGATTGGATGGAAAACGACGGGATTACGAACGAGCCGCTGCGGATCAAGGCGGCGGTCTGCGTGAAAGCCGGAGAAATTATCGCGGATTTTACGGGGACGGCGGCGCAGACGCGCGGCCCGATCAATGCGACTTATGCCGTGACTGCAGCGGCGACTTATAACTCCGTATTTCACCTTATCGATCCGAATATTCCGCGGAACGCGGGCTGCCATCGGCCGATTCATATTGTTGCGCCGCCGGGTTCGCTGGTAAACGTGCGGCTGCCGGGAGCGGAGGTTGGCGGAAATTCGGAGACGCATTGCCGAATTATCGGAGTCGTCATGGGAGCCTTAGCGAAAGCGGTGCCGCAGCGCGCGGCCGCTGCGGATGGAGCCACCGGCTGTAACTTCCTTTTTGGCGGAGTGCATCCCGAGACCGGAGAATTTTATGCAAATTATCATTTCGAAAATGTGGGATGGGGCGCATCGTCGAGGCACGATGGGAACGATGCGCAATGTGCGCCGCTGGCGATCAGCCGAAATGTGCCGGTGGAAATTTTTGAAACGAGATATCCCTTGCTAACACGCTCGTTTCGATTGGTGACCGATAGCGGAGGTGCGGGACAATTTCGCGGAGGACTTGGGACGGAGCGGATACTGGAAGTTCGCGCCCCCGAAATAACGGTGAGCGCTCTTTTTGATCGCATGCAGATCCCGCCGTGGGGCCTGGCCGGCGGATTCCCAGGAGGGATGACGGGAATTGCGATTCGGCGTGCGGGTGATTCCGAATTTAGACTATTCACGGAAGTTTTCCATACTGTTTCGCCTTCGAAGTTTTCGAACATCATTCTTCGGGAGGGTGATCAGATTTGCATCGTGAGCAGTGGCGGCGGTGGGTTCGGGGATCCGCTTACGCGGGAGCGGAAGCGCGTCCGAGAAGATGTGCGCAATCGTTATGTTTCCGCGAAACGAGCTGAGGAAATCTATGGCGCGGCACGCAACGATATCGAGCCGGTGAAAAATGAGTGAGTGGCAGGAGCGCGGCAAGGCTGCGGATTATCTGCATCAACGGTCGGTAGATTGCTTTTTTTGCGGGAAGTCGATTCCCCGGCGCGCTTGGGTGGCGATGGAAGATGGCAGGGAACTTATTTTCTGCGATGCAGAGTGCGAGCGGCTCTATCGCGACTATTGGCTGCCGCGGTATGGTTCCGGAAAACCATGACGCTACGTGTAGGAATCGACTCCGGGGGAACGTTTACGGACCTCGTTGCTCTGGACAGCAAGGGCGGCGGATGGTTGACTGCGAAAGTTTCATCTACGCCGGAACAGCCGATTCGTGGAGTTTTGAATGCGATTGCTGCAGCGCGGATTGATTTGCGTCAAATTGAATTTTTAATTTTGGGCACGACAGTTGGCACAAATGCATTGCTACAGAGGCGCGGAGCGAAGGTGGCGTATCTGACCACCGAGGGATTTGAAGATATTCCTTTCATTCAGCGCGGTAATCGAAAATTTCACTACGATTTGCATTGGGTGAAGCCGCGCCCGTTTATCGAGCGGCATCAGTGCATTGGCATTCGCGAGCGCGTGGACTATCGCGGGAATGTGGTGGTGCCGCTGGATGTGCGGCAGCTTTGCGGCGTGGAGCGCGCGATTCGAGAGCTGATCGAGGCCGATGCAATCGAAGCGATTGCAGTCAGTTTGCTTTTCTCGTATCGCAATTCTGCACACGAGCAAATACTTGGGGAATGGCTGGCGGAACGGTTCCCGAGCATTTCGGTGTCGCTTTCTCATTTGGTCGCGCCGGTGTGGCGAGAATATGAGCGGGGGTTGACGACGATTGCGGATGCTTATTTGAAACCGCTCCTGGATGGATTCATCCGAGAACTGGATGCGGGGCTCCGCGAGCGCGGGTTTGGAGGAAGCTGGGCGTTGATGAAGTCGAACGGCGGGACGCGGCTTGCGCGTGATGCAGCGCGGACGCCGATTCAATTGCTGCTCTCCGGTCTAGCGGGCGGGGTGATCGGCGGCCGGCATTTCGGAATTGGTTCGGCGCGCGACATGATCACGTTGGATATGGGCGGAACGAGTTGCGATGTTGCGGTGATCTCGAATGGCGAACAACGTGACGCGGCGAAGTTTGATGTTGAGTTTGGGCTTTCGCTAACATTTCCCACGGTGGAAGTGACGACGATTGGAGCAGGAGGAGGATCGATCGCTTGGGTAGATCGCGGTGGATTTTTGCGCGTTGGACCGCAGAGCGCGGGGGCGGAGCCGGGGCCGGCGTGTTATGGGAGAGGCGGCCGCGATGCAACAGTGACCGATGCGAATTTTGTGTTGGGGCGACTTGGACGCGATGGCTTGCTCGCTGGCGAGGTTAAATTGGATGTCGAGAATTCGGAGAAAGCGGTGCGGGAAGTTGCCGAGATTCTGGAAATGAGTTTGCAAGAGGCCGCACTTTCGATTATTGAAATTGCGGATGAGAACATGGCCAATGCGGTGCGGTTGGCGACGATTGAGATCGGAATTGACCCGCGGCGATTTAGCCTTGTGGCTTTCGGAGGGGCCGGTGGATTGCATGCGTCCTCGATTGCGCGGAAATTGGGCATTCAAAGAGTGTTGATTCCCCCGCACCCGGGATTGTGTTCGGCGTTTGGGGCATTGATCGCGGATTTGCGCAGCGATCAAGTTTTCACCGCAACATTGCGCTCTGATCGCGTGAATGCCGCAGAAATTAATGCCCACTTACAGCGGCTTGCTGAGGCGGCGCGCGCGGAACTCGCTGCCGAGAAATTCGATGGGGTGCCGATCGTCACCTCCAAGCTGGCAATGCGCTATCTCGGCCAAAATTACGAGCATGAAATCGAAATATCCGGAAGTGAAGTCACTGGGTCGAGCTTAGCCGCTGCGTTCAAAAGATTTGCAGAGCTTCATGATAAGTTTTATGGATATCATCTGGCGGGCGAGGTGATTGAAATCGTCACAATCGGAGTTACCGCGGTGGGGCCCACTTCAACGTCGTTGCCGCGGCTCGCAACGAACGAACTGTCGCATGACCGCACACATAGACGCGCGGTATATTTCCGCAATCTTGGATTCATCGAAACGCTGATCGTGCAACGCGCATCTCTGCGCAGCGGGGAGACTCTCAACGGCCCGGCGATCATCGAAGAAACAGATTCCACCACATTACTTTCTCCGAACGATCGCGCCACCGTGCTCGATAGCGGCATTCTTTCGATCGAACGGACTAACGGGTGAACAATGAAAACGAATACAGCTGTCGCAACTTGCCTGCAAACACCGCGCGAAGTACTCGATTTTCGAAAGCAGTTTCCAATTTTCGAGAAGAAAGTTCACCTCGCGAACAATTCAAAAGGCGCCCTCAGCCATTCGGTAATCGCGGCGTATCAGGAGTATCTCGATAGCTGGATGCGCGACGGCGCGCCGTGGGGACTATGGGTCGGCAAACAGGAAGAGTTGCGCGCTGCCTTCGCAAAAATGATCGGCGCGAAGACGCACGAAATCGCCGTCTGCCCTTCGGCTACGCTGGGGCTTGCAGGAGTGGTTTCATGCTTTGATTATAAAAAGCGTTCCGCATTGGCATTTGATGATTTCAGTTTTCCGTCGGTCACGTACCTGTGGCACGCGCAGGCGAGGCGCGGCGCCGAAATCCGGCGAGTACACGCCAATGACGCGAACGAAATACCAGTGGAAGCATTCAATCACGTCTTCGACGAACGCCTGCAGTTTCTCTCTGTCGCGCACGTCTGCTACAAAAACGGGCATCGCATGAATCTTCCGGCGCTCGCCAGCCGCTGCCATGATGCCGGCGCGGTGTTCATTGTCGACGACTATCAATCCTGCGGAAGCAGGGAACTGAACGTCAAAGAAGCGGGCATCGACATACTGATCACCGGAACCGTCAAATTTCTTCTCGGATCGGCTGGGGTTGCCTTGCTTTACGTTCGCGAGGATTTGCTTGAAAAGCTGCATCCAACGATCACCGGATGGTTCGGCCAGGATAACCCGAATGATTTTCAGGTGGAGCGGCACATCGAAGCAAAGGACGCCACACGCTTTCAGAGCGGCACGCCCGCGATTCCGTCCGTTTACGATAGCCTGGCGGGCTTGAAGCTCCTCGAAACGATCGGGTTGCAAACCATCGGGCCATGGATTGAGTCACTCACTGCCTATTTGATCGCGAGATTGACGGAGGAGGGATTCGTTCCCGCCACGCCGCTCGACCCAGCCAAGCGCGGACCGCAGGTGGCGATCCGTTCGAACGACGCTGAGAAGGCGGTGGCGGAATTGGCGCGCCGCAACATCACTGCGAGCAGCAGAGACAATAACGTGCGCGTCGCATTTCACTACTACAACACCCCGGGAGATATCGAAGCGCTCCTTGACGCGTTTAAAGAAATGAAGGGCGCGATGGTCGTTAAGTGAAGGCGTCACTCTAATCGTTCCGAATTGCGGCGTCAGGAGGTTCTTTGCCAAAGATCAAGATTCAGCAGTACTCGAACCAGGGACTCGCGAATTTGCTTCCTCTATTCGAGCGCGACTTCATAGAGCCGCAAGCCGATACCCTCAGTGAAAAAGTTTATCGCGCACTGAAGCGCGACATTATTCGTTGCATTTATCAGCCTGGAGAGGCTCTCAGCGAAAAACTTCTTACTGTGCGTTACAAAGGCAGCCGGACTCCGGTCCGAGAAGCCGCGGTGCGTCTGCAGCACGAGCGATTGCTGCGCATCGTTCCTGACCGCGGATATTTCGTGAACCAACTCACGCTGCAAGAAGTAAACGACATTTACGAATTCCGGTCTGCTGTGGAATCGCTGGCAGCAGATCGCGCCGCGCGCAACGGAGTGGACGCCGATTCTCTGAAGCAGCTCAGTGAATTCGCGCAAGCCTCGTACACTGAGGGCGATGCTGATAGCTATGCCCGCTTTATCGGCGCCGACACGGCCTTCCACGTAAATATCGCCCGGCTTTCTCGGAACCAGGTGCTGCTGCGAGCTGTAGTGGATGCGCGCGCGCAGATGGAACGCATCATGTATGCCGCCATGAACGTCCACTATTACGGCGATTCGGCATGGCGAGAGCACCAGCAAATCCTCAAAGCGGTGCAAGATGGCCACGCCGAGCTGGCGCGCCGCCTCATGTACGATCATATCGTCCAATCCAAAACCGAAGTACTGGGAATGGCAAGCGAAGCGCCTCGCCGGCCTCGTAAGATAGCGCGGAACCGCGGTCGACAGTAGCGGTCGATAGGCTCGACGTTGAGCCGGAAAAAATCGCGCCCATATGCAAAATCTCATCACTTCAATCCGGCGCTTCAAATCGTGAAAGACGAAGCTTTCGCCGCTACTCCCGCGGAGTTTAGCGCGCGAGCAATTTTGCTTGGGGCCTTGCTGGGGATTGTATTTGGGCTGGTCACTGTCTATATCGCGCTCGAAGTCGGGCTGAATTTTAGCGCTTCGATCCCCATTTCGGTTCTCTCCATCACCGTGTTCAAATATTTCGGCCGCACTTCAATCCTCGAAAACAACATTGTGCAGACGACGGGCTCGGCGGGCGAATCCATCGCCGCTGGAATCGTCTACACCGTGCCGGCGCTTTTGTTCCTGGGTTATCGGCTGGAGATTTGGAGAATTTTCTGGCTGGCGCTGATCGGCGGGCTTATCGGCGTGTTTTTCATGGTTCCGCTTCGCCACTATCTCGTGGTTAAAGAACATAAGAATTTGATTTATCCCGAAGGCACAGCGTGCGCGGACATTCTTATTTCCGGCGAGCGAGGCGGCAAGTTTGCCGGCAAAGTTTTCGCGGGGCTTGCGGTGGGCCTGATTTACAAATTTGCGATGAGCGGGCTGCGGCTCTGGCGGTCCAGTGTGGAGTGGAGTTCAACGAGCCTCCGCGGCGCGGTGCTCAGCATGGATCCGTCACCCGAATTGCTTGGCATCGGCTGCTTGATCGGCTTGCCTGTATCGCGCCTGATTTTTGCCGGCTCGGTGATGAGCGCGATCGTGCTGATCCCGCTTATTTATTTCTTCGGCGAACACTTGCCAATCGCGCTTTATCCTTCAAGTTTGCCGATCGATAAGATGACTGCGGGCGAAATTTGGTCGAACTACTTGCGATACATTGGAGCAGGCGCAGTGATTGCCGGCGGTGGGCTTCTGCTTGGCGACGCCCTGCCGACGGCATTCGCTTCGATCCGCAGCGGCCTTCGAACGCTCCGGCCGAGCGGTGCAGCGGAAACAGGAATGAAGCGCACCGAGCAAGATCTGCCTATGTTTTATGTGCTCGCGGGATCTCTGGCAATGCTGGGAAGCCTTTACGTTTTGCTGGTTTGGAAAATCAATCCACGGGGCTCGGCGAACTTGCTGTCGGTTGTGCTTGTGGCAGTGCTGGGATTTGTATTCGTGGTTGTATCAGCCCGAATCACGGGCTTGATGGGATCTTCGGCGAATCCAATTTCAGGAATCACGATCGCGGTGGTGATGCTGACGTGCCTTTTGTTTGTGTGGGCCGGATGGGTGGGCAGCGCGCATGAAATTATTGCGGTGAGCATCGGCGCGATTGTATGCGTAGCGGCGTCAAATGCGGGAACCACAGCGCAGGATTTGAAGACCGGATATTTAGTGGGCGCCACGCCGCGACTGCAGCAAATCGCACTCGTAATCGGAGTGCTGACGTCAGTTCTCGTGATCGGTTTCACTCTGACGTGGTTGAACGGCGGAGATGGACCTCCCGAGGCGATTCCGCCTGGTCCGCTGCCTGCCGAGAGCCGATTGGTGCAATCGGGAATGGAGTTCGGCGGAAAGAGTTACGACGTGTACGCGGTGCGCTCGGGAGGAGGGATTCTCTCCGGCCGGTATCCGGTATCGAAAGACACGCAACAAATGGAATTTCGCGAGCCGCAACGGATTGGATCGGCGCAGTTGCCGGCGCCGCAGGCACAGGTGATGGCGATACTTGTGGAAGGGCTGCTGAACAACAGGATGCGCTGGCGTTTGCTGCTGATTGGAATTGTGATCGCGCTCGTAATCGAATTGTGCGGGGTCCGCTCGCTGCCTTTCGCTGTAGGAATGTATCTGCCGTTATCCGCGACAGCGACGATTTTGCTTGGCGCATTGATTGGGCATTTCGCACGCGGACGCACGCGAGCTGACGCCAAAGTAGAGGAAAGCGCCGATCCCGGCGTGCTCTATAGTTCCGGACTGATTGCGGGCGGAGCGATCAGCGCGATTAGCATCGCGGTGCTGGCCAGTCTCGGGTGGAGCGATCGCTTCGATCTGGGACGGCGTCTCGGTTGGAATTTCTTGTCATCGACGCCGTGGACGCTTGTAGTCTGCGCGGGACTCTGCGCACTTCTCTGGCGCGAGAGCCGCAAAAGCATCTAAGCTGCGTTAAATCTGCGCGCGATGATAGATGCGGAATTCCGGAATAATCGTGTCGGGATCTTGTTTGACGCAGTAGACGATTCCATCCGCAACGGCGGACGCATCAAGCCAGGTGAGGCCCAACTTCCACTCTTCCGATTCGCGCGCCATGGGTGTATCGATCATGCCGGGAGTGACGGAGGTAACGCGAATTCGCGTGTTCTTCAAATCCTTGGCGACAGATTCCGCAAAACCGATAATTCCCCACTTGGAAGCGCAATAGGCCGAGGAAATTTCTTCGCCTTTTTTGCCTGAGCCTGAGGAAACGAAGATCAGCGTGCCTTCGCCGCGCGCCAGCATATTCTGCGCGAGAACTTCGCGCGTGAACAAAAAATGACCTTTCAGATTACTGTCATGAATGCGATCCCACATTGCCGAGGACGTCTTCCAAACGGGTGCGGTCTCGCGGATTCCAGCGTTATTCACCAGCACAGCGATTTTGCCCAGCTCCGCAACGGTTCTCTGCACGGTATCGATGATCGCTTTTTCGTTTCCTAAATCGATCGGGGCAGCAAGCGTCTTCACGGAGTGCTGCCGGCCGATTTGGCCGAGAGCTTTTTCCAATTCCGGCCCGCGTAGATCAACGCCCGCGATATTCATTCCCTCCGCTGCCAAGCGTTCGGCGACTAGCAGCCCGAGGCCCCGGGCGGAGCCGGTGATGAGCGCGGTCTGACCTTTTAAGTTCACGTTTATTTTAAAAAACTAAAACCAACGCAGGTCATCTAAACGAGCCCTGCACTAGAAATTGACTTTGAGAATGAATTGAATAATTCGGGCGCCGCCCGTGCCGCCGTTCGTCACGATATTGTTGAACGATGCGCTGCCCACAAAGGCGTAGTTCTGGCCTTCCGCAGGATCCACCGCGAGCAGGTTCGCCAGCGTGAATTGCGGATGATTGAAGATATTGAAAAACTGCGCCGCAAATTCAACGTTTCGCGATTCGCCGAACGGAAAACTCTTCTTCACCTGAAAATCGGTGTTGTTGAATCCGGGAGCGCGCAGACTATTTCGTCCCGCAGTGGGGAACGAACCGGTTTGCGCCTGTACGAAACGAGCCGACGTGTCGTTAGCCAAGTAAGCGACCGTAGCACCGCCGGAATTTGTGATCGGCGTAACCAGCGTGCCCGTGTTGCTGGTACCGCCGGGATTGATGATCACCCGCTGCACCGTGCTATCACCGTTTCCAACAGCGTTCGCGAGGCTAAGCGGCGTCCACGGTGTGCCGGACGACGCGGTGTAAGTGAAAGAAACATTCCAGCCGCCGAGCAATTGTCGGCTCAGCCCATTGCCGCTGGAATACCACGGCAGATTCCAGACGGCTTCGGCAACAAATCGCTGCGGCACATCGAGCACCGAAACGCTGCGCTCGTTGGCAAGATTGCGCCAGTCCTGTGGGCGACGAGGATCCGTGAAATTGATGAAGAACTCATTGGTCGCATCGTCGATGGCTTTGCTCCACGTATAGTTCGCGTCGAATTGAAAGCCGTGACTGAAGCGATGCGTGACTTCGAAGATTCCCGCGTTGTAACTGGAATTGCCGATGGGCAGGTGAGTCGTAAGCGGGCTAGTGAATCCATCGGCGGCAAACGGTTTTACCACCGCGGCGGTGAATTGACCGACCGTGGGCAGCGAATCGAGCGTAGCTTGCGATGGAACATCCGCCGCACTGAAGAAAGTCGGCAAGAACAAATTTGCCGGCGGAACAATTCCGGCGTTCAGGCGCGCCTGCACGCTGAGGTGCGTTCCCTTCGTGTGAAGGTAACGCCCGAGGACGATCCAGTTGTGCCCGAGATCGTGCTCGACGCTAAGCGTTGCCGTCTGGAAATTGGGACGGATCTGGTCGGGGACGAATGCGGCAATGATGCTGCGAGCTTCCGCTGTAGTAGTGAGCGGAACGAGAGTATCGGGAATTCCGCCGCCTTCAAGAAAGTTTGCGGTGGGAATCGGCAGAGCGCAGGGGCTGCACGGAGTGATGATTACTTGCTGCAGCGATGAAGGCAGCTCGCCGCCACCGACATAGGCGCCAAAAATTGGCGCGTAGGAAATTCCGTAACCGCCACGCACGGCGAGCCGGCCGTTACCGAACACATCCCACGCAAAACCCACGCGCGGAGCCCAATTATCTTTCGGAACGCTGGGCTTGCCGAACGCGAGCACGCCCGGAACATCCGCGATGGATTCTTCGGATTGCGTAGCCATGTCGCGCAGGAGGGAGTTGAACTCATATCGAATGCCGAGATAAAGCGTGAAATTGCGCGTCCATCGGAACTGATCCTGTGCGTACCAATTGATTTCGTGATTATTGAGGGCGATGTGTGTGCCACCGGCGCCGCGTTCGCCGCTGACTGTCGGCGGAATGTCGGTAACGAAATCTTCGAAGTTCACGTAATCGTAGTCGCCGCGCGGCGCGACGTTACTGATCGCCGTGACGATGTTATTGCGAAGATCGATCCCGAATTTGAACAGGTGCCGCCCTTTTTGCCAGGAGACATTGTCCAGCAATTGATAAATGTCATTGAACGAGCCGCTTGGCACCGAGCCGGGAGGTCCGATTTGCAAAGGGATTTCGCCGATCACGATGTTCGGAATATTTTGCGCAGCTGGGTTCACCACCACGAAGTCCGTTACCTGACGATGATAGGCGATGTGCGCTTCATTGAGCAGCGCGGGACTGAAAGTATGCGCGTAACCGATTGACGCCAGGTAGTTGCTGATTCGTCCGTTGGCATTGAGCGAAGCGACGGGCGCGCCGGCGAGAATTCCATTCGGGCCGCGGCTGTAGTCAAAGCGGAAATTCACTTGGTCGCTGGTGCTGGGCACCCAGTCAGAACTGGCCAGCACGCGCTGATCATTCGCGAAAGTGGGAATCGCATTCGTCACCGGCCCCACGGGAATCGCCGTGCCGAGAACTACCGGCCAAATGGATGGATCGGACGCCGTATTGGCCACCGCGCCGAATTGCTGCAGGAAACTCAGGATGAACGGGCTGACGCTGGCAGTGGTGCCGAATCGCGAAGTGCCGGCGGGCAGCGAACCGAGCGTCGTGTATCCCTCAGCGGTAGGAAAAATCGTCGTGCTCGAGAGGCTGGATACACCGGTGGCTTCGTGTTCGTAGGCGCCGAAGAAAAATAGTTTGCTGCGAATCACCGGTCCGCCGACGTCGCCGCCGATGCGATTGAAATCGAAGCGCGGACTTCCGGAGAGGCTGCCCGAAGCTACGCCTTGCTGCGTGATGGAATCGGTGGCGTTGTAATGGCGGTTTTGATTGTAGAGATATGCGCTGCCGTGAAATTGATTGGTGCCGGTTTTCGTGGTGATGTTGAAAAGCCCGCCGGCGAATTGGCCGTACTCCGCGTCGAAATTATTTTTAATCAAGCTGAACTCTTTCACTGCGTCCTGAATCACCAGGGCTTGCGGGCCGGTGTTGATCGGATCGTTGTCGTCGACCCCGTCGATCACAAAATTATTGTTGCGAGCACGAGCCCCGCCGATCGCGCCCACCGAGCCGGCTGCAACAGTGCTCACTTGCTGCAAAGATTGTCCGCGCGTGAGTCCGACGGTATTGATGTCCGTGACCGCGGGGCTCAGCAACGCGAGACGATTCACGTCCACCGACGCGATGGGAAGATTCAGCACCTCGTCTTGCGAGAAGGTCGCGGTGATCTGAGTGCTCGTGGTTTCAACGTTCGCCACCGCATCTGTCACTTCCACTTTTTGGCTTACCTCGCCCAGTTGCATCGTGATTTTCAGCGAGGCCCGGACGTTCAGCTGCACCTGCAGATTACCGACAGAAGTTTTGAATCCCTTGGCATCCGCAGTGAAGGTGTACTCGCCGCTGGGTACGACCGGGAATATGAAATTTCCGGCATCGTTGCTGGTCGTGGTCAGAGTCGCGCCGGTATCGACGGCCTTGAGCACAATCGTGGCGTTGGCCATGGCCGCACCGCTCGAGTCAAACACCGATCCGGCAACGGAGCCCGCGGTCAATTGTCCGAAGGCCGGAATGGCGCACAAAAGCAGCGCGACAAGGATGATGCATATTTCGATTCGGCTCTTTCGCATCGCGATCTGTCTCCTCTGGCAACCAGTGGCCGCATTGCTCCGCCCGGTAAGCGCGTCGGCGCCTCAGCTTGTTTTTAAGACCTGCTTGTACACTCGCAGGAAATTGAGTCCCAGAATTTTTTCAATTTCATCCAGCGAATAACCGCGATTGCGCAACCCTGTGGCGATCACGCGGTAACGCTGCGGGCCGTTCACCTCGTCGATATAAGGCGGGAAGCGGCTTTTCAAAACTTTCGCTTCGCGCTCGCCGTAGAGCATCATGTGGCGATCCCATTCCGCATCGGGGGCCTTGCCTGCCCACGCAGCCACATTGAAATCCGAACCGATCCCGATGTGTTCCACGCCGACCAATTTCTTCAGGTAATCGTAATGATCGAGCACATCGTCGAGAGTGGAGCGCGGCTTGTCGCTGACGAACCAGTTGAAGCACGTGAGCCCCATCACCCCGCCCTTCGCAGTCAGCGCCTTGATCTGATCGTCGGTTTTGTTGCGTGGGTGATCGCAGAGGCCTTTGCAATTTGCGTGCGAAAAAATAATCGGCCCTTTGGAGACCTCAATCGCATCGAGCGTCGATTGATAGCCGGTGTGCGAAACATCCACAAGCATGCCCAGCTCGTTCATTCGGTGAACCATGTCCACGCCGAAATAACTCAGTCCCGCCTGTGTGCGTTCCGTGCAGCCGTCGCCCACCCAATTGCGCCAATTGAATGTCAGTTGAATCTGGCGCAGCCCCATGTCGTAGAACGTGTCGAGATTTTTCAAATCCTGCCCGATCGCGGCGGAATTTTGGAAATTGATCAGCACGCCGAGTTTGTTTTGCTTTTTGGCCTGTTCAACATCGTTCGGGCCGCGAACGAGCATCATGCGATCGGAATAAGTCGCGATGTGGTTCAGCGTTTTTGAAATTTCCGCGACCGAGGTTGTGTACGCATCGGCGGGCACCACGTCACCGAGCGTCGGGCCGACCATGGTGATTCCGGCTTCCTTGATGATCGGAAATCCCGCGTCCGGCAATGACGGCTTCGGCTCGAAGCCGGAAAGATCATCGATGACGATGCTGCGCGCGATCAGATCGTCGATTTCCGTCGCCGCCGGATTTGCGTTCAACTCCGCAGGAGTGAGCGATCCTGACTTCGCCGAACTCAACGTCGGGCTAAGGCCCGCGACGGCCAAACTTTTGAGAATCTCGCGGCGCGTCATTGGCATTTGTGCGTGCTCCTTTGTACGATCAGAGATGTCACGCATGTCGGGACAGTGGCGGCCATTAGACACAGGGCCCCAAAACTTGTCAAGAGGAAAAGGGAAACTCAAGCGTAGCGGTAGCGCTCGGAAGGCCCATAGATAGCCCCGGAACGCCTCGCCCGGGACATGCGTTCCAAGGCCTGATCCGCGTTTCTATTGCGCGCGCTCCGGTGAACGTGATAGTTTGTCACCTCGCGTATGACACTCTTAGTAAACCGCGCCCCGCTCGAACAGAAATCCGGAAGCCCTTGCGCTGCGGACCGCCTGCCATGATGCAGAAAAAATCCTCCGCGATTCTGAAAGTGGCCCTGCAACGCAAAAGCCCGATTTCTCCGGAAGGACAGCTTATCGCCCATCTGAAAATCGCCATGATGCTTGGCGACCTGAAACCAGGCGAGCAGCTTCCTTCGGTCCGGCAACTCGAAACGCACTTAGGCGTGGGGCGCAATGTCGTCTGGCGCGCCTATTCTAAGCTCGCGGAATCAGGCGCAATTACCATCGAGAGCCGCCGCCGCGCCACAATTAACACCACGAACCAGCCGGAGAAGGCCGCGGAGCTCGTGCAAGTTTTTGATTGGCTCGCGAAAGATGTGATTCAGCGGCTTCAAGCTCTGCGCATTAATCCGCAATCATTTCAACGCTTCTTGAGCCACCGAATTCAGCAGCTCGATCTCCTGGCCCGCGATGTGGTTTTTGTCGAGTGTAACCATCTTCAGGCGCAGTTGTGGTCCGCGGAGATCAGCGAACTTTGGGACCTGCATGTGCCCGGCCTCGAGATTCGCGCGCTCCGGGCATTTCCCGAAGAAGAGCGCAGCCGATTCAAAACTGTCCTCACTCCTCTCTATCATCACGAAGAAGTGCAAGCCCTTTTCCAGAATCCAAATACGAATGTCGTCGCGCTAAGGCTGCAATGGGATCGCGGCAAAATCCGCGAGTGGCGTTCTCTCCCCTCCCGCTCTCGAATCGCCATCGTTCTGGAGAAATCCGAATGTCTCGGCTACGGCGATCCATTCGCGCACGGGCTCAGCGCACTTTGCCCCAACGTGCGGATCGAAGTGATTCCATTCAAGAGCTCGGCGCAAGTGAAAGCGCTGCTGGCCTCGGGAAAATACGCGCAGGCATTGCTGAGCGGAGCTGTGCTCGAATCCGTTGACGAAAAAGTTCGCAGTTCCCCGCGCATTGCGCGCCATGCCCTGGGAATTGATCGCCGCTCGCTGGAGGAAGCACACATTCGCGCGGGAGTCGTGCTGTAAATGAGCGCAGCCCTGCAGCCAAAGTTCATGAACGATAAAATTCGAATCTCTACCTCGAAAGTACTCAGGAGGCCTTGAATGCCGGATCACACTCAAGTCGTGCACAAGATGATCGCTTGCTACTGCGCCATGGACGCGGATAGTCTGCTGCCGTTGCTGCATCCCGAATCAAAGCACACCGCGCCTGGCTCCGATTTTGGCGCCGATATGGAAGGCGCCCCGAAAATCGCCGACTATTTCAAAAAAAATGTCTTCCCGTCATTCCATGCGGTCCGATTTGAAATCGTCCATCTCTACGAAGACCGCGATCGATCGGTGGTCATCGTCGAATGGCGCAGCCACTTGAAACCCAAAACCGGCAAGGACTACAGCAACACCGGCGTATTCGTTATCGAGATTAAGGACGGCAAGATTTATTGGGTGCGCGAATATTTCGACACGGAGAAAGCGCACCAGCACGTCTGATCCCGAACGGCGAAGACACGGCGACTTGCAAGAAAGAACTTCGCCCAGTGCTCCGCCGCGCTGCAATGAAAGGAAGTGGGTCATGCGAAAATTTCTCTGCATTTTGCTACTGACGATTGCGGCTCCGCTGATGGGCCAAGCGCAATCACCCTCCAAGGCAACGTCGCCCGCAAAGCTGAAGGCCATTGTCGGCGGCTCAGTTATGTCGTTGGACGGCGCCGCGGCAATAAAAGACGCCGTGGTGATAATCGACGGCGATCGAATCGTCGCAGTCGGCACGCGCGCAACTACCAAGGTGCCCGAAGGCGCTGAAGTCATTCATGCCGACGGCAAATGGATTGTGCCCGGCTTGATGAACATGCACGTGCACCTCGGCCTGGTTCTTCCCGGCAAGCAAGGCGCGGAATTAGCGAACGAAACGGACGCCGAACTCGCCCTGCGCATGGCGGGCAACGCGCGAGAGTCTCTGCTTTCCGGTACCACTACCGTGCGCATGACCGGCAGCCCGCGTCACGCCGATTTCGCTCTTCGCAGAGCGATCGAGCGCGGCGAAGTGGATGGCCCGCGAATCTACACGGCCGGCGAATTGATCGCCGTGACCGGCGGCCACGGCTCGGGCCGCGACGGCGAAGGCAACGACGGCCCCGATGAATTTCGAAAAGCGACGCGCCAGGAAATTTTCGAAGGCGCCGACTGGATCAAAATCGCCATCTCCGGCGGCATCGCCGATACCCACGGCGCGATCGCCGCATCCACGATGACCAAGGAAGAAATGGAAGCGGTGATCGACACCGCGCACCGTCACGGCGTAAAAGTCACCGCCCATTCCGGCTCACCGATTGCCACCGACGAAGCGGTTGACCTTGGACTTGATTGCGTGGAGCACGGCTACTTTCTCACGCCCGAAGTTCTGCACAAGATGAAAGAAAAAGGCGTCTGGCTGGTTCCCACCATCGTTGTCAGCCAACCGAGCGCGCTTCCCTTCTTCGAAAAAATCGGCTCGCCCGACTGGTATCTCGCGCGCGTCGCCTCGGTCGGCAAGCAGCACTGGGCCACGCTGCAGATGGCCATCAAAGAGGGCGTCAAAATCGCGCTCGGCACAGATCAATTTCCTTTTGAGCCGAATGACGGAACGACGGCCACAATTCGCGAAGCCCAATACTACGTTGAAGCCGGCATGACTCCGCTCCAAGCGCTCCGCGCCGCAACCATCGAGCCGGCCACGCTCCTCGGGATATCCGATAAATTGGGAAGCATTGAAAAAGGAAAGCTCGCGGACCTTTTAATCGTCGACGGTGATCCCACACAGGACATTAAAGCGCTGCGCACAATCCGAGTGGTAATGAAGGCGGGCAAAATCTATCGCAGTGATCTCTGAATCGCGCTTTCAGTCGGCCAACTTGAACGCAAAAATCGAATCACCTGAAGCGATTACTACATACTGCTTGTTATCCAACTCGAAGCTGATCGGCGCGGAGTAGATCGACGCGCCGGTCTGAAAGTGCCAAAGCGATTTGCCGGAGTTTGCGTCGAACGCAATCACCGAGCCTTGCAGGTCTCCTGAAAAAACCAGGCCGCCGCCCGTGGACATCGCGCCGGACCACGAGGTGGAATCGAATTTGAATTCCCATTTCAATTTTGCCGTGAATGGATCGAGTGCTCGAAGTGCGCCCCAGGAAGGCTCGCCGACAGGCTTGAAATATGTGCTGCCAAGATAGGGATGGCCTTCATGAAATGGCTGGGATTTTGCTGTGAACAGATTGCATTCTTCGCGCGCTACCACGTAGAGCAGATTGGTTTGCGGGCTGTACGACGGCGACATCCAATTCGTAGCTCCGATCGCGCCCGGGCAAACCACCGTTCCTTTTTCAGTAGGAGCTGAGCTGGCAAGTACAACGGGACGCCCATCGGCGCCGATTTCCTTGGCCCAAGTCTGATGCGCGAATGGTTTGGCGGATAGTAATTTTCCGTCGGTGCGATCCAGCACGTAGAGAAATCCGTTGCGATTGGCGTGAATCAGCACTTTCCGCGGCGCGTGCTCGATTTCTATATCAGCCAGCACCGGAATTTCCGTGGCGTCCCAGTCGTGCGAATCAGCGGGCGTGAATTGGAAGTACCATTTCAGTGCGCCGGTGCCGGCGTCCAGCGCTACCACCGAATTGCTGTAGAGATTGTCGCCGCCGCGTTCGCTTGTGTCGTCCGAAGGCGACGGATTGCCGATGCCCCAGTAGATCAGATTTAGTTTCGGGTCAAACGTTCCGGTTATCCACGCGGGCGCGCCGCCGTTCTTCCAGGAATCGCCGGTCCACGTTTCATTTCCTTTTTCGTTGGGACCGGGAATGGTATTAAAACGCCACGCGCGTTTGCCGGTGTTTGCGTCGTACGCGTCGATGAACCCGCGAATTCCATACTCTCCGCCGGAAACTCCAACGATGACCTTGTCTTTCACCACCAGTGGCGCAACGGTGAAAACATATCCCTTCCGGTAGTCGGCCGCTTCCACATCCCAAAGTACATTTCCGGTTTTCATGTCCAGCGCGATGACGTGCGCGTCGAGCGTGGCCATGAACAGCCGATCGCCCAGCGCCGCAAAGCCGCGATTCACTCGGCCGCAACAGGCAGGAATGTGCTCGGGCAAATTGCGGTCGTAGCGCCAAATGGCTCTGCCGGTGCGCGCGTCGAGTGCGTAACCGTGATCATCCGGGCCGGTGAAATAAAGAATTCCGTCCATCTCTAGAGGAGTGGTCTCGAGCTTCCCGAGTACGCCAAGTTGATAGACCCACGCCGGCGAGAGTCGCGTGACATTCGTTGTGTCGATCTGCTTCAACGGGCTGAATCTCGTTCCCGCATCGTCTCCGGAATACGTCACCCAGTCCTGCGCGTGTCGTGTTGACTGCGCGATTCGCTCCGTGCGGAGCTGTCCGCTCGCAGCGTGCCCGCTGACCGCCACGATCGCAAGTGCCAGCACGAACCGCAGCGTTCTCATGGATGCGATTCTCCTTCGTGCGGCCGCAGGCTGTCGAGATACGCGAGCAGATCGTGCAGTTCTCCGGCGCTCAGCACGTCCTCGCCGAAAGCCGGCATAACGGTGCGGTGTTCATGCGTAACTTTGACCAGATCTTTTTTCCAATAAGAGTGCAGCTTTTCGGACAAGTCCATGAATTGAATCGAAAATGTATCTTCGTCGCGCAAAACGCCGCTCAGCGTCTGATTGTTTTTGGTAACAACCGTAACGGCTTCATATTCGAGCGGCCATTCACGGTATTGATCCGCGCCCGAGACCGCCAAACTGCCATTGGGATTGCGAAGTTTCTCAGCAATGAAATTCGGCGAGCGAGCCCCGCCGATGCGGGACAAATCCGGTCCCAATCGCCCGCCCTTGCCATTCACCATGTGGCAAGTGGCGCAATTCGCGCTGCCGAAAAAAATTTGCTTTCCCGCTTTCAGATCGCCGTGAACTGGTTTCGATTCTCCCGCGTTCAGGCTGCGCAGATACGCAATGATTTCCCACGTTTCCGCATCGGAGAGATCGTTCGCGGGCATCAGCGTTCCGGGCACGCCGGAGCGGATCGTGCGAATAATCGCCGCGTCGCTCCCGCCGTGATTCCAAACGCCGCGAGTGAGATCCGGCGCGCGCGGTCCACCTTGCGCGGCAAGCCCGTGGCAAAGCGCGCAATCGATGCGAAATTGCGACCCGCCTTCCTGGATCGCCTTGGGATCGCCAGCCAGCGGATTCGCAGCCTCCTGCGCGCGAACACTGAAAGAAGCGCCGAACACGCAAAGCCCAAGCAACAAAATGGCAGCAGCAATGCGCGCCGATGCACGAAGCTCGCTCAAAAAAATGCCAAGCGGCCTCGCTCCGGTTTTCATTCCGAGCCTCCGAAATAAAAATTACCCAGCCTCAATGGCGGAGGAGCCGGTCACGAACGAGCTACTCTCCGACAGAGAACAGGCAACAATACAGGGAAAACTCTCTATCACGTGAGACTTTTTCCGGGCCGCTTGTCGCCGGAACTGTCTCCCCATTGCGGTTAGTTTCTTTCGTCGAGGAGCGCGCGAACACGGTGTCCCAAGATCTTGGAGCTGTACGGCTTCTGGATTACGGAGATTCCACCGCGGACCGTTGCGCGCAGGGAATCGGCTTCTCGGGAGTATCCGGTTGTAAATATCGCTCTAAGCCCTGGCTTCATTTCCGTCATCATCTCGAATGCAACCGGACCGCTTAATTCGGGCATGACAACGTCAAGAACAACCAGGTCAACCGACGCCAGGTTGTCTCGAAATAATTCCAAGGCTTCCTTTCCATTGGCCGACAATAGGACGCGATATCCCAGGGCTTCGAGCGTTTCCTTGGCAGTTTCGCGCAATCCGTCGTGATCTTCGCTTACCAATATTGTTTCCGAGCCGCCTTCCAGCCGTTCTTCGGTTTTTTGCTCTGTGTTGATTGCGGCTCCCGATCCCACGGGCAAGAAAATTTTGAAGTTGGTGCCGACTCCCGGCTTGCTATCCACCTCGATGAAACCGTTGTGTTGCTTCACCACGCCGTAAACGGTGGCCAGGCCAAGTCCGGTTCCGCGGCCGACTTCTTTCGTCGTGAAGAAAGGCTCGAAGATATGCTCGAGCGTGGCCTTGTCCATGCCGGTTCCGGTATCGGTGATCGATAGCAGGACGTATGTTCCGGGGCGAAAATATGGTCGCAGCGCTTCGTTTCCTGAATGAATTTCGACTTGTTCGGTGCGGATTGTAATCTGCCCGCCTCCCGGCATGGCATCTCGAGAATTGATGCACAAGTTCATCACCACTTGTTCCATTTGTGTGGTGTCCGCCCACGCCGGCGCCAGATTTGGCGCCAGGTCCAACTCGATTTGAACTTGTTCGCCAAGCACTCGGCCTAGAAGATTCACGGTCTCTCGGACCAAAATATTTAAGTCAAGATTATGAGGCTGCAAAACCTGCCTGCGCGCGAAGGCCAGAAGTTGACGCGTGAGACCGCCGGCGCGCTCTGCCTGGCGCAGAATTTTGCGGAATCGCTCGCGAGTGCGTATCTCATCGAACTTTTCTTGCTGTCCGAGCTCGGCCCAGCCCATGATCGCGCCAATCACATTGTTGAAATCATGGGCGATTCCGCCTGCTAGCCGGCCGATGGCCTCAAATCTACGCAGCTGATGAATCTGAATTTCCAGACGCTTGCGCTCACGGCGGCCATCAGCATCCCTGAGTTCGCGTTGGATGGCGGGCACCAACCGGGCCAGCTTGCCCTTGATCACGTAGTCTTGCGCGCCCGATTTCAGCGCATCAACGGCTGTTTCCTCCCCGAGCGTGCCGGAAACAAAAACGAAGGGCGTTTCCGTATCCATCGCGCGAAGAATTTTTAGCGCTTCCGCACCGGAAAAACCGGGCATGGAGTAATCGGAAATCACAATGTCCCATTGGCTTTCGGCGAGAGCGGTGGACAAGGCTTCGCTGGTGTCGACTCGAATGTGGTCAACGTCGAATCCGCCGCGCTTGAGCTCGCGCACCACCAAAGCGGCGTCGTCTTCCGAATCCTCAACGATCAGCGTGCGCAAAGGTATTGCCATTTACCTTCTCCCATGAGTTGGAGCGGTTTGATTGAGGATCAACCAATAGAGACCTAGCTGCCTGACGGCTTCGATGAAGTGCTCGAATTCAACGGGCTTGCGCACGTAGCTGTTGGCGCCGAGGCCGTAGCCGTTGATGCGATCTTGCTCTTCGTTCGAAGACGTAAGGATCACGACTGGTAAAAGTTTGGTGCGATCGTCCGAGCGCAGCTGCCGCAGAACTTCGAATCCATCGACCTTGGGCAGTTTCAAATCGAGCAGAATCACCTGTGGCATGACACTTGTGTTTCTCGAGGAATAAGCGCCCTTGCCGAAGAGATAGTCGAGAGCCTCGGCGCCGTCACGCGCGATGACCACCTCGTTCTTGATATTATTTTTCTTCAGCGCGCGCAGAGTGAGCGCTTCGTCATCGGGATTGTCTTCCACCAGCAGAATTGCCGAATCTTGCATCGCATCCTCCAAGCTTTGTTTCTTTAGAGTGAAAAGTAAAAAGTCGCGCCTTCTTCGATCGCGCCCTCGGCCCAAACGTCTCCACCATGCCGGCGAACGATCCGCTGCACTGTCGCAAGGCCGATTCCTGTGCCTGGAAATTCGGTCATGCCGTGAAGGCGCTGGAATGCGCCGAAAAGCCGCTGCGAATATTGCGCGTCAAATCCCGCGCCATCGTCCTTCACGAAGAAAACGGAAGAGCCATTGTTGTGCACAGTGCCAAATTCAATGCGCGAGTGAGAGTGTTTGGAACTGTACTTCCAGGCGTTGCCGATCAGGTTATCGAGCACAATTCGCAGCAGGCGAGGATCTCCGAAGGCCTGCGCGCCATCAGCGATAATCCATTCGACCTGGCGCTCATGGTCGGTTTTCGCCAGTTCGGCGGCAATGGACCGCGCTATCGCGGATAAATCGGTGCGCTCGCGGTTAATTTCGGCGCGCGTGACCCGCGAAAGATTCAGGAGATCGTCGATCAGTATGCCCATGCGCTTGGTGGCCGCTTGCACGCGAACCACGTAGTTCTTGCCTTGCTCATCGAGCTTGTCGGAATAATCCTCAGCCAGTGCCTGGCTGAATCCGTCGATGCTTCTAAGCGGAGCGCGCAAATCGTGCGAGACGGAATAGGCGAAGGATTCGAGTTCCTTGTTCGCAGCGGCTAACTCGGCAGTTCTTTCCTCGACGCGCTTCTCGAGTTCGTCGTGAGCGGCCTGGAGACTGTGATCGCGGCTCTCGATTTGCCCGAGCATTTCATTAAACGTTTCCACGAGCTCCGCCAGCTCGCCTTCTTCTCTTCCCCGCTCTGCGCGAACGGAATACGTTCTCTCGCGCGAGACTTCGCGCGCCACCTCGGCCAGATTCACGATCGGTTCGGCAATCGAGCGGCGCGCGATGCGCGACACAAATAACGCAGCCAAAAGTGAGAGCGCGAGCATGCCTGCGGCGATAACAATGTAGCCTTGGAGGCGCGCGACCAGCGCGTGCAGATCCGAACGCACGAAGACGTATCCCGTGAGCTTCCCCTGGAAAAAAATTGTGTGCGTGAGCATCACATTGCCGTTCTCGTACCAGTAGCTTTCCTGCTGGCCGGGAGCAATGGGAGGACTTGCGGGGATGTCGCTATCTTTATCGCGCCGATAGGACGCGAACTGACTGCCATCGGCGGTATACGTGCAAGCGGAAACGATGCTTGGCGCGACGCTCAGAGACGACAAAGTTTTTTCGGCGCTGCGTGCATCGTCGAAGAGCAAAGCGGAAACGCTGTTGGAACCTGCGACCTGCGCTTGAATGGAGAGATTGCGAACGATTGCGCTGCGATAGGAGACGAGGTCATACGCGACGAAACCGCTGCACGCCAGAACCAGCGCTACAGCACTCACCAACAAGTTCATGCGCGTCAGCTTTTTCGAAATCGATGCTCGACGGCTTGGCGACATCGCGAGTTCAGTCTCCTGGCTGTGGATTGCGACGAATGGCCACAGCTACTTTGAGAAGTTCGGAGCTCAGCGTCAGGCCGGCGTCCGAAGTGGTTTTCAGATTTACCTCGAAGCGGACTTTTCCCTCCTCCAGAACAAATTGAATCATTCCCCCGCGCTGCGAGAAGCGCGAAATATCGCTGACCGTGAGGACGCTGGATTTTTCCAAGGCCGCGAGAATTTCCTTGAGGCGCGCTTCTTCGGAAGCAGATACAAACAAGATGCGGCAGCCCAAGCCTTCTTGAGGTTTTGAAATCCGCCTGGCGACGAGATTGCGGCCCGTGTGGACATCTTCAGCGACGGTGTTATCGAGAATCGCGCCAAACGGATCTTTTCCTATGACGCAAATGGCGAACGGTTCATTCTTCTGGGCAGCCTCTTGCGGCCATTCCACGAAGCGCGTGAAGTTATAGAGATAGATGGCTTTGATCTGGTATTCGCTGGGAGCCTGCCGTTGCGCGGAGAGAATGCACGGGAAGCAAACGAGCTCCGCCAGCAGGCAGAGAATCCAGCCGGCAGTCCGGCGCCGCATACAAATTCGGACCTTTAGAAAGTTTTGACCGCGGCTCACTTTAAAGAGTTTCTCCTAGATGCCGGACCTATTCGCGTCTCCAGGTCACCGTGGCGTAAACGGCGCGCTTGACGCCGACATTTGGCACATTCGGAACGCCGACGCCGAATTCCATCTGATTCGGGCGGAAAAGGTTCTGACCTACCACGGAGACTTCGAATTGGTTGCTGAAATGCCAGCCGAAGTGGGCGTCCATCGTTGAATAAGCTTTTATGATTTGCGCAGGCAGAGCGCTGACGTAGCGGAACGTAGGATCAAACTCAAATTTCCCCGGAAGATTGAAGAGCGACTGAACGACCACCTCATGATGAGGGCTCGAGCCAGTATCTGAAGCTGCCGTCGTGGCATCGGTAATCCCGCGCTTATCCTTCAAGTGCATTTGCAGGTAGGAATATGACCCTTTCAAGTGCCACCATTCGCGGACCTTCCAGTCGGGAGCGATTTCCACACCGTCGGTATTGCCGATCAAACCATTGGCCCACGGCACGGTGAGCAAAACGTGCGTGGGCGCCGGGTTGGTTTCGACGGTGACCGTTGGGGCTCCGAGGCTCAGCACTCCGCTGTAATTGTTAAAAACATTGTGAGGAAAGACGGTTGTTACGCGCGTCCCGTAGGGTACAGGAACGGAAAACAATGCAGGGTTAGAAGAAACGCTTTAGGTCGCCTGCATTCCTATGTAACTAAGCGCGAACTGGCGAATCTGTATGTAGCTTGAAGTATTACCGCCAGGAATTGACCCAGGCAAAGGAGTGAGGCATTCGTCACACGGAAATACTGATCGCAGGTGGCGGGCCATCCGGGCTGGCGACGGCAATCGCCGCGGCGCGTGCGGGGTTCGGCGTCACCGTAGTAGATCGCGCAATTCCTCCCATCGACAAGCCCTGTGGCGAGGGCATTATGCCGGACGGCCTGGCAGCTCTGCACGAGATGGGAATTCATCTCGAGTCAACCTCAGCTGTTCCTTTTGAGGGCATTCGTTTTGTGGGAGACGGCCTCGACGTAATGGCCCACTTCGGAGGTGGAAATGGCCTGGGTATCCGTCGCACCGTCTTGCATCGAGCGCTGCTGGAGCGTGCTGCTGAGGAGGGCGTTTCCCATGGAATGGGGCGTCTCCGTTGATCATGTAACGCGATACTGTGCACAGCTCGGATCGCAACAGATTCGCTATCACTGGCTGGTATGCGCTGACGGCCAGAACTCGCGATTACGCAAAGCCATTGGGCTCGATTCCGTTCATTTGCTCCGACGGCGATACGGGTTCCGACAGCACTTCCGCGTCGTACCATGGTCGAAATACGTTGAAGTGCACTGGGCCAATTGCGGTCAGCTTTACATTACGCCGACGGCAGAAGACGAAATTTGCGTGGCGCTGATTACATCGAATCCGACTATGCGGCTTCGCCAGGCTTTGCGCGAGTTTCCACAAATCGAAGAGCGTCTCCGAGGATGCGCTCCGGTAACGCGAGAGCAGGGAGCGATTACATCAGACGGAGAGTCTGGCATCGGTGCGCAAAGGCCGGGTCGCGCTGTTGGGCGAAGCTTCAGGGTCGGTGGACGCGATCACTGGCGAAGGACTCTCGACTGCGTTTCGTCAGGCAAACGCGTTCGTAAACGCGATCAAGAACGATGATCTGGGCCTGTATGAGTCTGCTCACCGAAACATCATGCGCCGGCCGCGCGCGATGGCGCGATTGCTGCTGTTGATGGACCGCCAACCCATCAATCCGGCGTCGTGTCTTACACGCTTTCTCGTCCAAACCTAGTGTGTTTTCCCGCCTGCTCGCGATTCACACTGGAACGCTTTCTCCGGTGCAGTTTGGATTGCACCGGCGCGCTTCGCTTTCGGTTGGGGGTTGATGAGTGCATAACTGCTCGCAAAATGTGAGGGACAAAGCCGGAGTGATGCGGCGACTTGGACCAGTGATCACTGCCAGCATCCTGCTCGTGAGAAGCGCTGTGTGCAGCGAACCTGACGGCGCAGCAGCGAACACTGAAGCTTGATCCGGCTAAAACGCAGATCCACTACGTTCTCGGAGCCGCCGCACACACTGTTCACGGCGTTTTTCAGATGAAGAGTGGCGTCATCAATTTCGATCCAGCGACCGGAGCGGCCAGCGGCGCGATCATCGTGGACGCCGCCAGTGGCAATAGTGGTACCGAAGGCCGCGACAAGAAGATGGACAAGGAGATATTGCAGACCGAGCAGTACCACGACATCGTTTTCAATCCCAAAAAAGTGATTGGCAGCGTTCCCACGCAGGGCGCTTCGCAGATTCAAGTGCAGGGAGTCTTCCGGGTGCATGGCTCGGATCATGATCTAACGATGGTGATCCCGGTTCAGATTAACGGGAGGGAAGTGAGTGCGACCGCGCAGTTCACCGTGCCTTATGTGGCCTGGGGTCTGAAGGACCCGAGCACATTTATCCTGCGTGTCGCTAAAGAAGTAACAATCGAGATCGACACCCGTGGAACTTTGAAGTGAGATTCACACCGCCAGGACCGGCGCCAGAGGCAGTTTCAGCGAAATCTGCGCGCCGCCTTCGGGGACATCCGCAATGGTGACGGTTCCACCATGCGATCGAGCAACGGGCATCTCACAAAGGCTAATCCGAGGCCGTGACCTTTGGAATGCGCTCCCTTAACGAAACGCTCGAAGATACGGCCGCGCAGCTCGGCAGGGAACCCCGGCCCATTGTCCTGAATCAAGACTTCGGCATTATTGCCGGCGGAACGCACACTGATTACAACTCGTGACCCAGACGGCAGATGAGTAAGTTCGTTGTCGAGCAAATTGACAATGGCGCGGGTGGGTCGGCCACATCCGTTTCCACCATAACTTGCGATTCCAGATGCAATGACAGTTCCTGGTCATGCTCGGCCATTGCTGGGTGATACAAATCCGCGAGCTGCTGGATTAGATCGCTAAGGCTCACCGTCTCCTTCCGTAGTTTCAGAGCACCGGCTCGCGCTTCTGCCAGATCCAGCGTGGTATTGAGCATGCGCGGGGAGCCCGTCGAGCGATTCAATCGCGTTCTCCACGGAATCTCGCCCATCTGCTGTCCTTGCCGTCCGAGAGGGCGATTTCGAGGCTGCCGCGAATCGAAGTCACGGGGCTCTTCATGTCATGTGCAACTGAGTCTGTGATCAGCCGAAGCTGGTTCACGGAGGCTTCGATACGATCCAGCATGCGATTGAAAGTTGCCGACAGGCGGGCGATTTCATCGGAGCTGTTGGAGACCGGCAGCCGGCTGCTGAGATCATCACTGCCAATGTGATCCACCGTCTCGGTGATGCGTTCGACGCGCATCAGCGTTCGATAAGCGCCTCCGAACGAAATCAGAAAGCCCAGAACCACCATGCCCCACCAGACAAGAACGAATCCACCGGTGAGGCGGTGCAGCATGCGTTCGGCTGCAATGTCGGCGAACCCCAGATAGGTTCCGCCATCGCTGCCGCGCGGGTGATAGACCACGCGAAATGGTTTTGTCCATCCGGCAACGTTGAGCGAGGCCGGAACGCCGGGCTGAAACTGAAGTTCACTGAGAGCTTTCAGGAAA
>CAWIRL010000009.1:0-155387 GCA_963838545.1 uncultured Acidobacteriota bacterium | reverse complement strand
CCGGCACGTCAGTGACCGCCGTCGGCCAGGGCACGGCGATCTCCAACCTGCCCGATACTGCGATCGCTCAAGGGCTGAAGGCACGCCAAGTCTGGGGTCTCGCTCCGCGGCCGCCGCAGGCCTACGTGGTGCCGGCCGACGTGAAAACCGCAGCCGATCTCAAGGGCCGGCGCCTGTCCGCGGCAGGCGGCGTCGGTCGGGTTCAATTGGTTGCTGGGACGCGAAGTGCTGCGCTCGGCGGGGCTTAAAGTCGAAGACGCACAGTTTATTTCCCAGGGCACCGCCGGACGGCTCGCCCGGAACCCGTAGCCGGCCAGATCGAGGGCGTCGCGCTGCATCCGGAAGACGTCTATCCTCGTGCAGAAGCAGAAGCCCGGCGCACATGTGCTGATGATGGTGACCGACCTGATGCCGCTGTTTGCGTTCAATCACTACGGCGCCGCGGATACGATGATTGCCAAGGACCATGACCTGGTGCGCGACACCATCGCCGCCATGATCGAAGCGAACCGCGCTATCTACCGCGACCGCGACAAGGTCGTGCCGATCATCATGGAAGCAACGCAGAAGCCCAAGGACGCCGTCGAATACGCCATCGAGGTGCTGACCAAGAATTGCATCCTTTCGGTCAACGAGGGCTTCGTACGCGAGCGCACCGAGTGGACCCACCAGAACAACATCAATGACGGCGACATCCCGCCGGAGAAAAAACTCACCTTCGACCAGATCGTCGACTTCAAGCTTGCGTCGGAAGCTGTCGACGCCGCCGGCGGCCACACCACGATCAACAATTGCAAGGACTAGCTCTGATGAACGAGAGACCGCGGCGAGCCTCGCTCGCCTGGGACGAACTGCGCACGCAGCTCGACCGCAACCAGCCTTTCAACACGATGCGCGGCACGCCGTATTATCGTGACGCAGTTTATGAGCAATTCTCCAAGCAGGAATACGCGCGCCGCTATGCGGCGTTGCGCGACAAAATGCGCGCCGAAGGTCTCGATTGCGTCATCGTGCCCGGCGGGCCGAGCCATTGGAGCTTCGGCGGCGCGGATGTCGTGGCTCACCGGTCACTGGGAGTGGCATGCCCTGTGCTGCTACGTCGTCGTGCCGCTCACGGGCGAGCCGACCCTGGTCTATTCCATGGGTGGAACGCATTGCGAGGCGGTGCGGCGCAGAGACGGCAGGGGCGCTGTCCGACGTGCGCTCTCAGCCGCGGCGGCCGTTACGCCGAGGTGATGGTTGAACGCATCAAGGAGCTGGGACTTGAGCCGGCCGCATCGGCTTATTGGAAGTCGACCCGCGGCACGGCGATTATCTGCCGATCAATCAATACGAGACGCTCAAGTCGCAGTTGCCGAACGCGACGTTCGTGTTCACACACGGCTGGATCCACGAACTGTTGTCGATCCACAGTGCGGAGGAACTCGACTGCGTGCGCGAGGCCGGCATTCTCTGCCAGCGCGCCATGGAGGCGATGGCGGCGCGCGCCAAACCGGGCGTCACCGAATACGAACTGCGCGCCGCGGCCGGCGCGGCGATTTTCTGGAAGGCGGCGGCGATATCGATTTCCTGATCATCGGGTCGACCTCGATGGCAGATCCCGCAATGGTGTTTGGCAATCCGCGTCCCTCTGCGCGCAAGCTTGCGCGCGGCGACATCATCAACATGGAGCTTGCGGCCGGCTACCGCGGCTACACCGCGCAGGTGGGCTCACCCATTTGCCTAGGGCCTCCGACCGACATGGTGCGCCGATTTTGGGACGAGATCACGCTCCCTGGATACCAACGCATGGCCGCCGAGATCAAACCCGGCAATCCGGTCGAGGCCGTGCAGGCAGCGGGCAAGTTTTTCCGCCAAATGGGAGTCCAGTTCGCCACCGATTTCACGCCCATGGGATCGACCTCATCACCGATGGGCCGCATGTGTTCTGCGAGCACGTCGACGCCGAACCGTTCGAGCGCACGTTCAAGCCCGGCATGGTCTTTATGGCCGAACCGAACCCGATTACCGCGGATGGAAATTTTGGGATCTTTCTTGGTCATACGTACATCGTGACCGAGACCGGCCGGCAGATCGTCGATGAGTGGCCATTCGAACTGGTCGTGGTCTGAGCACGAATTCTGCGCGTGTGCGTGCGGGATCCCGGTATCCGTCTGGATCACGATATGATCACGGGGGTCTCCCAGGTATGCGCTTAAACCGCTGATTTCCCGCAGTTCTCCAGTCTTGATCCAACGCAAAGCGCCATAAAGCCGCATGGCCAATAACGCCTCGACAACCGCCGTGGAACTCTTCTAAGAAAAGCTTGAGGCGAGCGGGAGAAGGGAACTAAACGATGGATTATGAAGCATATTTCACCGATGCCCTCGCCCAACTGCGCGATGAGCGGCGCTATCGTGTGTTTGCCGATCTGGAGCGCCATGCTGGCCGGTTTCCGCGCGCCAAGTGGCACTGCCCGGAAGGCCCCCGCGATGTCGTAATCTGGTGCTCGAACGACTATCTCGGCATGGGCCAGCACCGGTGGTCGGCGCCATGATCGAGACCGCGACCCGAATGGGTACCGGCGCGGGCGGGACCCGGAATATTGCCGGCACCAACCATCCGCTGGTTGAGCTCGAGCGTGAGCTCGCCGACTTGCATGGCAAGGCAGCCGCGCTCGTGTTCACGTCGGGTTACGTGTCCAACCAGACCGGAATTGCGACGATTGCGAAGCTCATCCCGAACTGCTGATCCTGTCGGATGCGCTCAATCACAATTCCATGATCGAAGGGGGCGTCACTCAAACTGCGAGAAGCGCATCTTCCGCCACAACGACATTGGCCACCTTGAGGAATTGCTGCGTGGCGCCGGCGAGCGGCCGAAGTTGATCGTGTTCGAGAGCCTGTATTCCATGGACGGCGACGTTGCGCCGACCGAGGCGATTTGCGATCTCGCCGACCGCTATGGCGCAATGACCTACATCGACGAGGTGCACGCCGTCGGCATGTACGGCCCGCGCCGGCGGCGGCATCGCCGCCCGCGACGGCACGATGCATCGCATCGATGTGGTCGAGGGCACGCTCGCCAAGGCGTTTGGTTGTCTCGGCGGCTATATCACAGGATCCGCCCGCATGGTCGACGCCGTGCGCTCCTATGCGCCGGGCTTCATCTTCACCACAGCGTTGCCTCCGGCGATTTGCGCCGCTGCGACGGCAGCGATCCGGCACTTGAAGACATCGAGTTGGGAGCGCGAGCGGCACCAGGATCGCGCCGGGCGCACCAAGTCGGTGCTGGCTGCGGCCGGACTGCCGATCATGCCGAATGATACGCACATTGTGCCGGTACTCGTGGGGTGATCCTGAGCGCTGCAAACAAGCGAGCGATCTCCTGCTCGAACAGCACGGGATCTACATTCAGCCAATCAACTATCCGACGGTTGCCAAGGGCACGGAGCGGTTGCGCATCACCCCCTCCCCGTACCACGACGACGCGCTGATCCGACCAGCTCGCCGAAGCGCTGGTCGACGTGTGGGAGGAGCTGGGGCTGCCCCTCAACCGGCGCGCGCTGGCGGCGGAGTAGGCCAGCACGTATCCGGGACTAACCGGCCCCGGAGTGAATGCGCTCCGGTCTACAATTCACAATCGCGACATGGCGCCTCTTTAGGTTTGCTGCCGTTCAACGGTAGCCGCTGCTCCAATCCATGAAAACACCGTTCCTTGTTGCGCTCGCCCTTGGGGCTTCCCTGAGCTTGGCGACGTTCACAGCGCCTGTGGTCGCGCAAGGCCAAGGGCAAAAGCAGACCCAAGACCAGGCCGACCAGGAAAAAGAGGCGTCTCCGTCCGACAAAGCTGCATTCCTGAATGCCCGCATCGCGGCCCTCAAGGCCGTGCTCGCGCTCACGCCCGATCAGGAAAAGCTGTGGGGGCCGTTCAGACCGCGATCCGCGACGCCGCCAAGCAATCAGAAGAGCGCGCGTAGAAAATGCATACGGCATCGGAGCCCAACACGGTTTTCGAACTGCTTGATACTGTTGCTGACCACGAAATCGCCCGTGCTCAGGCCCTGGAAGAAGTTCGTGGCCGCCGCGCAGCCGCTCGTCGCTTCGTTGACGCCCGAGCAAAAGCGACGAGTTCCCGTGTTCCTTGGCATCGGCGAATCAATCACGGCCCAAGCAGCGGCGACCTCTGGATCTTCGAAGAAGAAGAGGACTAAGCGCTCGCGTGGCGCATGTCCCGGGAAAAGTGGACACCGGTTTTCCGAGAAGAACATGCTGCAAAATGAAATTTTAGAGCGATTCCCGAATCCTTCCAATCGGGATGCGCTCTAGTCTTCGAGCGCGTCGCGCGCGGTATCGAGCGGTTCGGGCAAGTCGTGGTGATACGGCTTGTGCCCGAACCGTTCGCTGATGTGCGCTCCAAATGGGAGCGCGGCCGAGACGACAATGATCCGCGCCAGATCGCAGGCTCCAACAAAAACAGGGTCGGCGTGTAGCGCGATGGCCAGGATCATCATCGCATCCACCGCTCCGGGCGCGTAGAACACGATAAGGTCGGACATACGTCACCGACGTCGTCAGCGCGGCGATCACCACAAACCCGAACAGCACGGCCACCGCGACGGCAAGTGAGCCCAGCGATGCCGACAGATAGTGCAGCAGCGTCCGGAACGGGGTGTTGACGAAACGCGAACCGTTCACCGCTCCAAGTCCGATCATCGCCATGCTGGCAAACCAGCCGGGCGGCCGAAGTTCGACAAACCCGCTGCCGTGCAACACGGCTGAGACCACCATCGCCCGAAGAAGAACCCGCCGGAAAAGCCAATCCGATAGAGCGCCACGGCGGCAAGGACCCCGGCGCCGGTCAGCAGCGCAGCCTGCCAGGGAGCATCCATGATGCCCGGTCCGGACACCGGAAAGCGCGCGGGGCCGGCAAGTCCAAAGGCAAGCAACGCGACCGGCACACCGATGGTAGTTGCGATCGCCCGCAGTGTTTGCACGACCACGATGCCACGCACGTCCGCATCGCGATCGACCGCGATGACCACGACCTGAGACAGCGCCCCGGGAACGGCGGCGAACATCGCCGTCTGCGCAGTCCAGCCGTGCACCTTCATGAGATAGAGCGATGCCGCGACCGTGGTCACCACCATGGCAATCGCGATCAGCACAATGCTCAGCGGCCAAGTCGCCATCCCGTGCACGGTTTCCGGGGTGGCGATGCCGCCGACTGTGATTCCCAGCGCGATGAAAAAACCCCGTGCCAGCAGGGTCGGCATATGCATGGGGCGGCCGGCGAGCGCCGCCGCGGCAACCGCAACCATCGCGCCAGCCATCCACCCAGCCGGAAACCGGGCGAGGTCGAACAGCCAGCCGCCAAGGAAAGCGACCAGGAGAGTTTCCGACGAGATGCAAAGGCTTTGCGGGCGAGGCCGGGGTCACGCAGCTTGGCCGAAAATTCTGGAAGAAATCGAGCAGCGCCTGCGTTATCTGGTCGAAGTCGGTCTCGAATACCTGACGCTCGATCGGCTGACCTCCACTCTTTCCGGCGGCGAAGCGCAGCGCATCCAACTGGCCACATCGCTAGGCTCGCATCTAGTAGGCGCGCTCTACGTCCTGGATGAGCCGTCGATCGGCCTGCATCCGCGCGACACGCATCGCCTCATCCACATTCTCAAAAGTCTGCGCGACCTGGGCAACACGCTCCTCGTCGTCGAGCACGATCCCGACACCATCCTCGCCGCCGATTACGTCCTCGATCTCGGTCCCGGCGCCGGCGAACACGGCGGCAAATTGGTTTTCGCCGGCACCCTCGATGCCCTGCTCCGCGACAAGCGTTCGCTCACCGCCCGCTATCTCAATGGCGACCTGCGCATTCCGCTGCCCGCCCTGCGCCGCAAGCCTCGCGGCAAATTTCTGAAAATCACCGGCGCTCGCGTCCACAATCTAAAAAATGTCGACGTGATGATTCCGCTCAACATGCATCACCGCCATCACCGGCGTCTCCGGCTCGGGAAAATCCACGCTGGTCTACGACGTGCTTTATAAAGCCCTGCAAGCCAAGCGCATCGGCGCCAGTTGGAAAGATTTCTGCGATCGCATCGAAGGCGACGTCGCCATCAGCGAAATCGAAATGGTCGATCAATCGCCCATCGGCCGCACGCCGCGATCGAATCCGGCCACTTATATGAAGGCGTTCGATCCCATCCGCGAAGTTTTCGCCAACACGCCGGAAGCGAAAAAGCGTGGCTTCGGCCCCGGCCATTTTTCTTTCAATATTCCCGGCGGCCGCTGCGAAGCCTGCGAAGGCGACGGCACCGTCACCGTCGAGATGCGCTTTCTCGCCGACGTCGAACTAGTCTGCGAAGAATGCCGCGGCACGCGCTACAAATCGAGCGTCCTGGAAGTGAAGTATCGCGACAAAAATATTCACGATGTCCTGCAGCTAACCGTCCGCGAAGCGCTGACTTTCTTCGCCCCATTTCCCAAAGTAGTCTCGCAAGCCTAAAAATTCTCGAAGAAGTCGGCCTCGGCTATCTCCGTCTCGGCCAATCCGCCACCACTCTCTCCGGCGGCGAGGCACAACGCCTGAAACTCGCCGCGCATCTCACTCGCCAGACGAACACAGGAGTCCTCTATATCTTCGACGAGCCGAGCACCGGCCTGCACTTCGACGATATTCAGAAACTCCTAACGTCCTTTCGCAAACTAGTCGAAGGCGGCGCCAGCGTGCTCATCATCGAGCACAATCTCGACATCATCAAATCCGCCGACTGGGTGATCGATCTAGGCCCCGAAGGCGGCGATGCCGGAGGCCGCGTAATCGCCGCGGGCACGCCCGAGCAGGTAGCGCGCAACAATCAATCGCACACCGGCAAATTCCTAGCTCGCGCGCTCAACAATAGTCACAACGGCCTAAATCACGCGAATCATGCCGCGCCGAACGCCGCCGCAAACGCCGCATCGCGCAATTCGCCCGCAGGAAAATGATCGTGCGCCGCGCCTCGCTGTCGATCGTCGCCTCTCTCAGCCTTTCGGCCGTAGGGGCGGGGCTTGCTCCGCCCGCCACCGCCCAAACAGCCACTGCACCATTTCACTTGTCGGATTCGGTCTCACCTCTCCTGGTAATCAACCCGTTGCCATCACGTCCGGTAAACTCCGCCCCACCTCAAGCACCATCCCACACCAAAGTCCGCGTCCCCGAAGTAGATCCCGCTCTCCAGCGGCTCCTCACCCAAGCCCAGGAGGCAATGGACAAAAAGGACTACCCCACAGCAATCAAATCGTATTCCGACTACCTCGCCCAAAAACCCGACGACGCCGGCATCCACTTCCAGCTCGGCTACGCCTACACCGCCGCACGCGATCCAGAAAACGCCGCCAAAGAATATCGCCGCGCCACCGAACTCGATCCCAAAATGCTACCCGCGTTTGTGAATCTCGGCCTTGCGCTTCTCGATCAAAAACCAGCCGAGGCCATCGCCCCGCTGCGCCAGGCCGTAGCAGCTCGCCCCCGACGCCTCGCGCCCCAAAGTTCTCCTCGGCGTAGCCTTGAAAAAACCGGCGACGCCGCCGCCGCGCTCGAGCAACTCCGCGCCGCCCGCCATCTAGATTCCAGCAACATTGACATCCAGCTAGAGCTAGCCCGCGTGTTGCTCCAAGCCCAGCGCTACGACGAAGCCGAAAAAGAATTCCGCGCCGCGCTAACCCTCCGCCCCGATTCCGGCATAGCCCACTACGGCCTGGCCGAATGTCTAGCTGCAGCAAAAAAAGAATGAAGAAGCCGCCGCCGAGCTAGCCACCTATCTTCAATCCTCACCGAAGGACGCAATCGCCCGCATCAAGCGCGCTCGGCATCCTCACCGACCTTGGCAAAAATGACGAAGCCCTGGCCGAACTCGATCGCGCCGCAACTGTCCGCCCCGAAACTCCCGAAACTCTGAAGCTCCGTTCGCTAATAGATTTCCGCCTGAAAAATTACGACGCTTCTCTAGCCGCCCTCCAAAAGCTCGAAGCCGCCGCACCCAACGACATCGACCTCCACGCCCGCATCGGTCACGTCCTCCTCGAGAAAAAGGATTACCCCGGCGCGGTAAAAGAATTAGTAATTGCCTTCCGCGCTGATCCGAAACAAAACGACGTGCTCCACGATCTTCTAGCCGCCGAATATCTAGGCGGCAATTACACCGCCGCGCTCACTCTGCTCGACGAAGTCGCCAAACGCGAATCGCTCTCCATCAACTCCTGTACGTCCGCGCGTACTGCTACGATAAACTGGGGCAAAAGCAGGAGGCGCTCGACACGTACCGCAAATTTCTCGATCTCAATAACGGCAAGACCAGCGACGAATACTTCGTCTCCGCCGAACGCGTCCGCATCCTCGAGCGCGACCTGAAGGAGAAAAAGAAGTAAGCGCCATGCCATGCCACGCGATTCGCGGCTTCAGTTGCACCCTGGCGATGACGCTGCTCTTTCTTCCGCCGCTGCAACAGGATCATCTCGCTCAATACAAATCGCAATTCGATCGCGAAACCGATCCCGTCCACAAAGCCAAAATTCTAGTCAAGCTCAGCGATATCTTTTCCAGCAGATTCGCAGCGAAGCCGATTCCGGCAAGACCGACGACGGCCTGAAGGATCTCGAGAACTTCCGCGACGAATGTGTCTCCACACATCAAGCCCTCAAAGCCAAAGTCGCCGATCCCGAACGAAAATCCGCCGGCTTCAAAGAGCTGCAAATCTCCGTCCGCGAAAGCCTGCATCGCCTGCGCGAAATTCTAGCCGGGCATGGGCGGCGAAGATCAGAAACACTACGCGCAAAGTCCGCTTGCAGCTCGAGCAATCTCGAACAACGAACTGATTCACGAACTTTTCCCGCGCCAACCGGGCGGCGCGGCGGCCAAGCAGAATCCGAAACCATAGGAGCAGCCATGCGTGCCGCCATAATCTTCGCCCTATCCGCCGCATCGATTTTCTCGATCGCCGCGATGCCCCGCTCCGCATCCGCGCGCCCGTCCGCACCGCAAAAAAAGGAATATCTCTCCGACGAAGAAGCCGACAAAATCCGCAACGCCGACTCCCCGAACATCCGCGTAAAGCTCTATCTCTCCTTCGCCGCCGATCGCCTGAAAAAATTTCAGTACGAACTAGATCGCACCATGCCGCAAAGCCGCCGCGGCGAAACTCTCAACGGTCTGCTCAACGCCTATTCCGGCTGCATCGACGACGCCGCCGACGTAATCAGTCTGGCCGTAGAAAAGCAGCAGGACATCCGCGCCGGCATCAAAGAAATTCAAAACAAAGGGCAAGGAATACCTAGCCACGCTAGAAAAAATTCAGCAAAAGGGCACGGATCTAGAGTCGTACAAGGAAACTCTAGAAGACGCGATGGACGGCACCAAGACGCAATCAGGACGCCCACAAAAGCCGAAAAAGAAATGGCCCCACCGCCCGTTCGAAGGCCGCAATCGTGAGCTGCGCTGCATGAAACCCGCCGCATTGATCGATCGCCACGTCCCCGGCGGCGCCCAACTTTTTCTCGCATCTTCACCCGTCTCGGCTGCCACGGCCGCCCCCCGCAATTCGTAGTCGAATTCCATCCCTACGCCGATCTCACCCACACCATTCGCCTGCGCCAAGACATTGCCTACGTCCGCCTCTCCGACATTCTCCGCGACGCCGACTCTGCACGTCTTCGAATCCGCCGCCGCAATTCTGCTTTCGCGCATGTATCGCCGCAAAACGCCGCGCGAATTTCTCGACGCCTATCGCGAATTCACCTATTCGCGCCGAAACGCGCGCCCGACTCACCAATCTCCGTCGCACTCGCGGACGCCGCATCCCCGAAAGCCCCGCCGGCAAATTCCACGATCTCGCCCCGCTCTTCGATCAATTGAATCGCGAATATTTCGAAAGCTCGTTGCCTCGCCCTCGCCTAGGCTGGAGCCGCCGCCCCTGGCGACGCACGTTAGGCCACTTCGATCCCGCGCTAAATCAGATCGTCCTAAGCTGCGACCTCGATCGCGATCGCGTCCCAAGATTCGTAGTCGAATACGTCCTCTTCCACGAAATGCTGCACGTAAAGCACCCCATCAAATTCGCCCGCTGCCGCCTGCAATCCCATTCAGAAAATTCCGCGCCGAAGAAAAGCGCTACGAGAACTACGCCCGCGCGCAAAAGTTCCTTCGGCGGTAGCGGCTGCTTGGAATCGCAGAAAGTCAATGACTGCCGTAGTATAATAAGCGCCAGGAAAATCATGGCCAGTTCAAAGATTACAATCCCGTTGGATACGCAGACAGCGCGTGCCTACAAGGCCGCCAAGCCCGAGGACAAACGCAAGATCCGGGCGCTGGTGAGGCTGTGGCTCCGCGAACTCGCTGCCGGAGACTCTGTTTCGCTCGAGAAATCCTCGACGAGGTCGGGCGCAAAGCAAAAGCTCGCGGTCTTACTCCTAGAAGTTGGTTTCACTTCTAAAGGGCGCATGTTGCGCTGCGTTTTTGATTCGAACGTCCTCGTAAGCTCTCTCTTACTACCGGAATCAACGCCGCGGCGGGCGCTCGAGCGACCGCGCTACGAAGGGGAAGTCCTTCTCTCTTATGCTGTCCTGGCTGAGTTATCCGAGGTGCTGAGGCGTAAGCGGTTTAGCCGCTACGTGGATGAAGTAGACATCCGGCGTTTCCTCGCTACGCTAACCCTAGGGACTTCGTGGGTGGATGTGACAGTTGAAATCCACGCTTATCGTGATTCGAAAGACGACAAATTTCTCGAACTCGCGGTCAGCGGAGACGCCACTCATATTGTCTCCGGCGATGCGGACCTTTTGGTGCTTCATCCCTTTCGCGGAATTCAGATTCTTACGCCGCAAGTGTTTCTCACCGCCTAGACCGTCCGGCCAAAAGCGATATTCCGGTATAAGACTTCAATTCTTTCCGGCATCCGGAGAATGAACCGCTACTCCGGTAGCGTGTCGATCTGCCACCGCTAATTAACGCTTCGACAATTTCTCAATACGCTCTCTGGCGTGCTTCGCATCGGGGCCATTCGGCAGGATCTTCAAATATTCCTTGTAATAGCGAATGGCCTCCCCATCCTCATGCTTTTTCTCGTAAGCCTCGGCCAGCAAAATTCTCGGCTCGGCGAAATCGTATTTGTAATGAATGGCGTCCTTAAATCGTTCGATAGCCGCATCCGTATCGCCCTTGCGCATGTAATACTTCCCCACTTCAATGCTCTTGTTCGCGTGATAAGGATCGTAAACTTCATTCTTATCAGTAGCCACGCGCGGTGATGGCGCCTCCGCATCCACAGTGCCCGGGCGGCTTAGCCGGCTGATCCGATTTTGGTTTCGCATCAGGATCCGCGGGCGGGGCTTCTGCTCCTGCGACTGATTAGGCGCAGGCGGCGCCGAGTCTTGCGCGCACGCAACCCCGCACAGGCAGCCGCCAATCAGCACGGCCAACCAAATCTTCAAACTCAATCCAGCCAATCTCACAGTAGCGCCCCCGCTCGAAACAATACGATGGCGTTTGCTATCATCAAAGTTGTTCGCCAATTGTAGCGCGATGTAGCTCGGCCCATGTAGCTCGGGTCTTCAGACCCGAGGCTTTTCGGTTTGGCCTTGGCCTTCGCCGTTGCTTTTGACGTTTCTTGTACTCTCGAAGTTCGCATCTCGCCGTAACAAATACTCATGGACCTCCGCGAAAAAGCCGCCACCCTTCCCACCCAACCCGGCGTCTATCTCTACCGCGACGCCGCCGGCCAAATCATCTACGTAGGCAAAGCCCTCTCCCTACGAAGCCGCGTCCGCAACTATTTCGTAGAAGCCAGCTCGCTCGACGCCAAAACCGGCTCGCTCGTCCGCGAAATCGCCGACATCGACTACATCGTAGTAGACAACGAAAAAGAAGCCCTGGCCCTAGAAAACAATTTCATCAAGCAAAACAAACCAAAATTCAACGTCCTACTCCGCGACGACAAAACCTATCCGTACATCCGCTACACCGCCTTCGAAAAATACCCGCGCGTCTACGTCACCCGCCGCCTGATCAAAGACGACTCGATCTACTACGGCCCCTACTTCCCCGCCAACCTAGCCTGGCGCATGGTCCATTTCATTCACAAACATTTTCTGGTCCCTTCCTGCACGGTCGATCTCACCCGCATCCATCCGCGCCCCTGCCTGCAATATTACATTCACCGCTGCCTCGGCCCGTGCGTCGCCGGCCTCACCACCGACGACGCGCTACGCCGAAGCCGCCGCCGACGTGCGCCTCTTCCTCGAAGGCCGCCACAAAGATCTAGCCCGCAATATCGAAGAACGCATGGAACGCGCCTCCGAAGCCGAGCGCTACGAAGAAGCCGCCGGCTACCGCGATCGCCTGCGCACTCTCCGCGAAATGGAAGAGCGCCAAAAAATTGCCGCAGCCGCCGGCGACGACACCGACGTAATCGCCTGGTACGCCGAGCCGCCGCAAGTAGCCGTCAATCTATTTCACCTGCGCGGCGGACGCGTAATGGATCGCCGCGATTTCTATTGGGAAGACCAGGAAGAATTCGCCCCGAAGGAATTTCTCTCGTCGCTGCTGAAGCAAATCTATCTAGATTCGCGCTATCTGCCGCGCTACATCCACGTGCCCATGGATTTCGAAGATCGCGAACTGCTCGAAGAAGTGCTTACAGAAACTGCCGGCCATCGCGTGGAAATCTTCACGCCGCAACGCGGGCCAAAAGCACGCACTTCATGGAACTAGTCGAAAAAAACGCCAAGCACTCCTTCACCCAGCGCTTCCGCGTCCTCAAGCCCAGCTCGAAAGCCATCGCCGAAGCCCTGCAATCCGCGCTCACGCTGCCCGAAGAACCCAGACGCATCGAAAGCTTCGACATCTCCCACATTCAAGGCTCGGATACGGTCGCCTCGATGGTGGTCTGGGAAAACGGCAAAATGAAAAAATCCGATTACAGAAAATTCATAATTCGCGGCGAGCAATCCAGCGGCACCGATCTCCCCGGAGTCCTCCGCGACGATTTCGCCAGCATGCGCGAAGCCGTCGAGCGCCGCTATCGCCGCCTACAAGAAGAAAAGAAGCCGTTACCAAGCCTGATCCTGATCGACGGCGGAATCGGCCAACTCCACGCCGCCGCCGCAGCCCTGGACAAACTGGAAATCATCAATCAACCAATGGCCAGCATCGCCAAGCGAGAAGAAATCCTCTACGTCCTAGGCCGCGAAGACGAGCCCATCGTCCTCGAAAAACATTCGCCCATCCTGCATCTCATCCAACAAATTCGCGACGAAACCCACCGCTTCGCCGTAACGTTTCATCGCCAGCGCCGCACCAAGTCCCGCATCCGCACCGAGCTAGCCGACATCCCAGGCATCGGCGAGCGCACAGCCCAAAAGCTGCTAAGAGAATTCGGCAGCGTAGCCCAACTCAAGAAGTCAAGCGCCGAAGAAATCTCCAAAGTAATCCCCCGCCGCCAAGCCGAAAAGGTAGTAACGCATCTTACGCCACGGCAGCAGCGCTGAGGAACGAGCGTAGGCATCGCGACTCTCCGATCGCAGGGGCGCGGCTTGCTGCGCCCCCGCATTTCGGTGGCAGCCCCCGCATTTATGCGGGAGGACGCTTCACGCGCCGAAAAGAGCACGTGCGTTGCACATGCGCTTTAGCGCGGGAATTCCCGCACGCGCTCCGGGAGCAGTTTCAACCCGCTCGCGTCGCATCTCGAAATTAGCAACCCTCCGCTCCCGCGTAAAAGTTGCCAGCGCGCAAAGCCTGTGCTAGCTTCATAGTGGAGGTGTGAGCCATGAGTGATAACAATGTAGGTTCCAAAGTCAGCTTCTTTCTCGTAGGGCTCGGCGTAGGCACACTGCTGGGCATCCTTTTTGCTCCCAAGTCCGGCGAAGAGACGCGCGAATATCTAGCGTCCAAAGCCGACGAAGGCAAAGAGTACGCCCAAAAGAAAGCCCGCGAACTCCGCGAACGCGCCGAAGAAATGATCGAACGCAGCAAAGAGATCATGTCGCGGCAGAAGGACGCCATGACCAGCGCAGTCTCCGGCGCAGTCGAAGCGGGCAAAGAAGCCTATCGGGAAAAGGTAAAGCAGTAGCACCACGCGAGGTCAAAAATGTCTGGCTGGACTGAAGCATTCATCGTCATCGCCGCGGTCGCCATCGTCATGCAAATGGCGATCATGCTGGGGATGTATCTTCAGTTCCGGGACATGAACCAGCACATCAAGCGCGTGACCACTGATCTGGAAACGCGCGTGAATCCGATTCTTCTGCGCATCAATCGCATTCTGGATGATTCGCAGGACCGGATTTCGAGCATCGTCGGCGACGCCGCAGAAGTGACTCGCATCGCGCGGGGCCAAGCGCAAAAGGTAGATCGCGTTTTCACCGACGCTGTCGACCGCCTACGCGTGCAAGTGATCCGCGCCGATCATCTTCTAACCGGCGCGCTCGAAGTGCTGGAAGATACCGGCTCGAAAGTCCGCAAAACCGTAACCGGCCCGGTAACTCAAGTCACCGCGGTTCTCAAGGGCATCAAAGTCGGCCTCGACTTCATCCGCGGCCAACAACAGCACCGGCGCCGTTCCGATGCCCCGACGCAGGATGAAGAACTATTTATTTGAGCCCGAACTCTCCGGGCTTTTCCCCTTCCTTCATTTTTTGAAGTTTCTGCATTTTTGATTTTTCAACTTTTTCGATTGCCTCACCGAATCCAACCGCCGCCGAGAACTTTTTCGTTGGCGTAGAAAACCGCGGCTTGCCCGGCGGTGATGGCGCGCTGCGGCGCATCGAAAACGATGCGCGCGGAACTGCTTCGAGCGGGGTGATCGTCGCCGCCGCGGGCTCATGCCGATTGCGAATTTTCACTTCGGCGCGCACCGGATTCCGCGGCGCGTCGAACGCAATCCAATTCACATCGCGCACTTCGCACGTGGTCGAGCGCAACTCGGCATCTTCGCCGACGATCAATCGATTCGCCGTCGCGATCCATCGCCACCACGTACATCGGCCGCCCCGCCGCAAATCCGAGATCCCTTGCGCTGCCCAATCGTGTACCGATGCAATCCTTCATGCCGCCCAATTAACTTTTCCTTCGGTCGTCACAATTTCTCCGGATTCCGCCGTAAGCGCCCGCCCCTGCTCGCTCAAATAACTTTCGATAAATTGCACGTAATCGCCCGACGGCACAAAGCAAATTTCCTGGCTCTCAGGCTTCTCCGCCACAGGAAGATTCGCCGCCGCGCGCAATCTCGCGCACCTCCGCTCTTCGTCAATTCCCCGAGCGGAAAATCGGTCCGCGCCAGTTGCTCCTGCGTTAGCGCGAAAAGAAAATAAGATTGGTCCTTCGATTCATCCACAGCCCGCCAAAGTTCCCAGCGATCCAGTCTCCGCATTGTGGCCGCACGCGCGCGTAGTGCCCGGTAGCCAGGCGCTCCGCCCCGATTTGCCGCGCGGTCCGCAGCAGCTCGTCAAATTTCACGTGGCTATTGCAGCTCGTGCAAGGAATCGGCGTCCGCCCGCCAAGATAATCTTCGACGAACGGCCGAATCACGCTCTCCTCGAACTGCCGCTCAAAATTCACCACGTAAAACGGAAACCCCAGATGCGCCGCCACGCGCCGCGCATCATAAACATCATCGAGCGAGCAGCAACGATGCGCCACCGGCCCGTCGCCCTGCAGCTCCGGCAATCGCCGGTGATTCCAAAGCTGCATAGTCAGCCCAACAATCGAGTGGCCGCGCGCTGAAGAATCGCAGCAGCAGTCGAGCTATCCACGCCGCCACTCATAGCCACGGCAATGGAATTCGTGGGCGGATTGGATTCGCGGCCGCGCAGCGGCGAAGTCGCCTCCCCGGCATCGAGCATTGATCGGGTTGTGATTTCGCTGCTCATGTTTGCGTTGCCGGGACGGCGGCCTTCTTGAATTTCGGCGACATCTCGCGGAGATGATTTACGGCCTCCGGGATGGCGCGGAGCGCGAAATCGATTTCGGCTTCGACGGTGTCGCGGCCGAAGCTAAAGCGAATGGTCGAGCGTCCTTCTTCGGGCGTCAGTCCGATGGCCGTGAGCACGTGGGAGGGTTCGACTGCTCCGGAGCTGCACGCGGCGCCCGCGGAGCAGGCCACGCCGCGGAGATCGAGAGCGATGACGAGTGATTCGCCTTCGGCGGCAGTGAAAGTCATGTTCGAAGTGTTGGGCACGCGGCGGTCGCGATTGCCGTTGACGTGGCATTGCGGGACAGTCTCGAGAATGGTTTGCTCGAAGCGATCGCGCATCGCGGCGATGCGTTGCGTATCTTCAGCGAGCAGCGCCTTGGCCGATTCAGCGGCGCGGCCGAGGCCGACGATGCCCGCGACATTTTCGGTGCCGGGGCGCTTGTCGCGTTCGTGATGGCCGCCGTAGAGGATGGGGTGCAACTTCGTTCCGGATTTCACGAAGAGCGCGCCGGTGCCCTTGGGTCCGTAAATTTTGTGCGCGGAGAGCGAGAGAAGATTTACGCCGAGGCGGTTGACGTCGAGCGGCAACTTCCCTGCCGATTGCACGGCGTCGGTGTGAAAAGTGATGCCGGCTTCGCGGGCGATTTCGCCGATGGCCTCGATGGGCTGGATGGTGCCGAGCTCGTTGTTGGCGTGCATGATGGTGATGAGAATTGTGCTGGGGCGGATGGCGCGGCGAATATCTTCGGGATCGAGTAGGCCGTCGCGGCCGACGGGGATGTAGGTGACGTCGAGGCCGTCGCGCTGGAGCTGCTCGCAGGCGTGAAGCACGGCGTGATGCTCGATCGCGCTGGTGATGATGTGGCGCGCGCCGCCGCGGGCTGCGTCCGTTTGCGAGCCACGGGCCGGCTGAGCTGCGTCGTTAATATCTGCGGCGCTTGCCGCGGCGGTTGCTGCTGCGACTGTTCCGAAGATTGCCAGGTTATCGGCTTCCGTGCCGCCGCTGGTGAAGACGATTTCGGCGGGCTTTGCGCCGATGAGCGCGGCGACGGATTCGCGCGCAGCCTCGACGGCGTAGCGGGCGCGTTGGCCGACGGAGTGGATGGAGCTGGCGTTGCCGAAACGCTCAGAAAAATAGGGCAACATGGCCTCGAGAACTTCCGGTGCCATGGGCGTCGTCGCGTTGTGGTCGAGGTAGACGCGCATTTTAGGATCGTGTGGCCGGATTCGGCATCGGCCTGCGCCGTGGTGATTCAGGATAGCTGGGTGTTACGGCGGGGGTCAAGGATTGGCGCGGGGCCGCTGCATGGCGCTGGCGGAGTGCGCTCTCTCGCCTTTTGTTCGCCGCCCGCATCGGTTCTAATCGAAACATGGTGCGATTAGAATTTCTTGTAACTGCTTGTAAACAAACGGTCGAGGTCATTTCTAACCGAAACAAAATTCGAGCGTTGGCTGCGCGGGGTGTCATCGCTTTGTCTTCTAACATGAGCATTTTCATGGGCTTTCGGCGATTTTCGTCGAAATTGGGGTGCGCGAATCGAATTTTATGTATGCCTTTCATTTTCAATGACTTTCGGCGATTTCTAATCGGTTTGTGCGCGATTAGAAATGGCGCTCCTCGCTGTTTTGTTTCTTACGGAGCCGCTTGCTTTCGCGGGGTTGCATTTCTGCGGCAGGGCGGCGGTGGGGTCCTGGTGCGGGGCCTCGCTGGTGGTGCTTGGCCGCCCGAAGGTGCTGGGTTGTGCGGCTCACGTAGACTGCAGAGGGAGAGTACCATGGGTTGGCGAGTTAGTCAATGAAGAAATGGAGGTTTGCGATTAGAATTTGGAGGTTGGAAGGAGGGGAAAGGCGAGAGAAATCGGAAATGGCCGCCGTTTCAGCGCGGCCGAAGCGTTTCAGAACATTTGAAACGCCTTCCGAGCGGGTGCCCTGCCTGTGGCGTTGAGTTTCTTTGCTTCGACGATTCCGCCGCAGACGGCAAGGAGCGGCAAAAACTGCCGCTCGCGGGAGGGCTAACCCGACCCTCCCCTACAACGGCTACGGAGGGACGCACGGCAACGACGGGGACGAACGGCGGGATGCGGGGGTGGGGAGAGAGGACGCTCGCGGCCGCAGACGGTGGGGGACGGCATAAACCGCCATCCGCGGGAGGGCCACACCGGCCCTCCCCTACAAATTCAAATACGAATTCAGCTGCTGGGAGCATCTGCCTGTGGCATTGATTTTCTTTGTTTTGACGTTTCAGCCGCAGACGGTAGGGGACGGCATAGACCGCCGCCCGCGGGAGGGCTACACCGGCCCTCCCCTACAAATTCAAATACGAATTCAGCTGCTGGGAGCATCTGCATGTGGCATTGATTTTCTTTGTTTTGACGTTTCAGCCGCAGACGGTAGGGGACGGCATAGACCGCCGCCCGCGGGAGGGCTACACCGGCCTTCCCCTACAAATTCAAACGCGAATTCAACTGCAGGCAGCTTCGGTATTCTTGCTTTGCTTCCACGGAGGACTCCAATTTTCTGCGGGGGCTTCTGCTTGCATCCACTCGATCGTAGCTGATCCCGACCACGGATACTTGCGGGGATCTTGGCACAATCTCTTGCGGACAGGATTCATCCAGATGTACCAGGCAAACGGATGGAGAGACTCTCGCGGGCGCAACACGTGGTCGTGAAACGAACGGTGCCAAATGTCGAGGCCTAGTTCCCGCTGAAATCGGGTGGCGCTTGCTACTTTCCAACGATTCACGAACATGCAGACGGCGCTACGTTCGTTTGCGCCTTCGCACAGAAGGTGGAGATGGTCGGGCATGACGCACCAGGCATGGAGCAGAAATTTGCGATGCGATGCAGCGGCTATGAGAAGTTGAACCAACGATGCGGCTAGCGAAGGTTGCCTGAAAAACGGCGAGCGAAATTGCGTACAAACGGTTATGAAATAACGGCCGCGGCCGGTGTAAGCAGGAGCGGGAAGCCGTAACGGCTTGCGCGTTTCCATGGGCGGCAAGCGTAATTGCAGATTCGCAAGCGATGCAAAGGCGGAGAATACGGAGGTCGCGAATTTGAATTTGTAGGGGAGGGCCGGGTTGGCCCTCCCGCGACGGCCGGTGTGGGGCCGTCCCCGCGCGGGCAACAATTTCGAAACATTCGAATCGTCTCCGAAGTCGTGAGCTGTCTGCGGCGTTGAGTTTCCTAGTTTTGACATTTCAGCCGCAGACGGTGGGGGGCGGCAGAAACCGCCGCCCGCGGGAGGGCTAACCCGGCCCTCCCCTACAACGGCAACAGCACGGCAACGGCACCGCAACGGCGCGGTCACATGGCAACGACGCGGCCGAACGGCGGGAATTTACGGCGAGGGCGGGCCGGCGAACCTGTGAGTTTGTGAGTACTGGTGCTGTTGACGTCAGGGATTTCCCGGGGATAGACTGCGCGGCTAATGCGACTCGCTGGTTGGACCGCTCCTGCTGCCATCTGTTGTTTGCTTGCCATCCTGATGTCTGGGTTAGGGTCGCGGGCAACTTCTGGAGAATTCGCCCCGGTTGCAGCGCTACAGAATCCGTCGGGGCCGCCTGGTGCGCCTGTGCTTTTTGCGCCTGGGAATGGGGCTGGGGTTTCTTCTACTTCTCCTACCTTGGATGTTGCAGTTTCCGATCCTGCCGGTGCAGCGCTTTCTGTGACATTTTATGGGCGCGTGGCTGGGACTGTGGGGGCGCCGTTCACTTTGGTGGCTTTGCCGGATACGCAGTTTTATTCTTCGGCGGAGAATGGCGGAACGCCGGCGATGTTTGCGGCGCAGACGCAGTGGATCGCGAACATGCAGGCTGCGTTGAACGTGGCGTATGTGGCGCACCTGGGCGACATGGTGCAGAGCGGAGACAACGGCGGGAGCGGAGCGGAATGGGCGAATGCGGACGCGGCTTTGAAGATTTTGGAGGCGGCCGGGATTCCGTTTGGCGTGCATCCCGGAAATCACGATGAGGGGACGAGCCTGAGCGACAACGGGGACACGGCGGTGACGGACGCGTACAACACCTGGTTTGGCGTGTCGCGATTCAGCGGACGGCCTTATTACGGAGGGCACTACTCGACTACGAACGACAATCACTACGATTTATTTAGCGCGGGCGGAATGGATTTTATTGCGATTTATTTCGCTTACGATACGGCGACGACCGGAGCGCGATTTCAGGGCGTGTTGGCTTGGGCGAATGCGGTTTTGAAGCAATATTCGAATCGCCACGCGATTCTGGTGAGCCATTACATTATCAACACCGGGAATCCGGGGACTTTCGGGGCGCAGGGGCAAGCGCTATTCAATGCGCTGAGCGGTAATGCGAATGTGTTTCTGATGCTTTCGGGGCACGTGAATCCGAATGGCGAGGGGCAGCGGGCGGATAGCGTTGGAGGAAATGCGATTCAAAGCGTGCTGTCGGATTTTCAGAATCTGACGAATGGCGGGAATGGTTGGTTACGGACCATGACGTTCATGCCGGCCAGCAATCAGATCTCGGTGCAAACATATTCGCCGGTTTTGAATCAATACATGACCGATGCGAATAGCCAGTTTTCATTGCCGTGGAACATGGCGAATAGCGGGTATGCGAACTTGGGGACGGTTGGGAATGTGGCTTCGGGGGCGCACACCACTTTTACCTGGAATAATTTGGCTGCGGGCACGAAATACGAATGGTACGCGGTGGTGACGAACGGGGCTTACACGACGACGGGGCCGATTTGGAATTTTACGGCGAATGCGGCGGGGTCGCCGAGCGTCAGTCTTTCGGCGAGTAGCTTGGCATTCGGTGCGCAAGCTTTGAATACGACGAGTGCGACACAGAATGTGCAGCTTACGAATACGGGCGGAGCGACGTTGCACTTCACCAGCATTGGCGCGACGGGCGATTACTCGCAGACGAATAATTGCGGGGCATCGGTTGGCGCGGGGCTTGCGTGCACGATTTCTGTTACGTTTACGCCGCGAATCATTGGCGCGGACAACGGCGCGATTGCGATCGCGGACGATGCGGCGGGAAGCCCGCAGACGATACAGCTTACCGGTGCGGGGACTGGAACGGCGCCGGCGATTACTGGCGCAAATGGGGCGATGTTTACGGTCGGAGCGGCGGGATCATTTACGGTGACAGCTACTGGTTCTCCTGCGCCGACGCTTAGTGAATCGGGGGCGCTACCTGGTGGCGTGACGTTTGCGGCAGCGACTGGAAAGCTTGCGGGAACGCCGGCTTCGGGGACGGCTGGCACGTACGCGATCTCATTTACGGCGCACAACGGAGCAGGGGCGGACGCGGTGCAGAATTTCACGCTAACGGTGAATGCAGCGGCGGGGACGGGCGTTGCGTTTGTGCGCGCGGCTGGAAATAAGGGATCGGCGAAATATACGGTTTCACTTGCGCCGAAGGCTGGGGATTTTCTGGCGGTGTTTGTGTGGCAGAGCGAAGGGGCGGCGACTCCTTCGGCGGTTGGCGACAATCGCGGGGACGTTTACACGCGGGATTGCGACCTGACATTTAATCAGGGGGCGGGAGCGCGGCGGGTGACTGTGTATCACTTGTTGAACGCGCCTGCAGGGATTACCGGGATCAGCATTACGCCGAACCGGCGGTCGCAAGGGATCGTGGCGGAATATTCGGGAATGCCGGCGACGGGGGCGGTTTTGGATATTTGCGGGGTGGTTAGGAATCAGACTAGCGCGTCGAAGAACTGGAGTTCGGCGGCGACTGCTACTTCGGCTACGGATTTGGTTTTTGGGTTGGCGGATACGCGGTCGGTGGCGAACGCTGGTTATGCTGCGAGCGGCGGATGGATTGGGCGATTGGCGCAGCATGATAGCGTTGTGGCGGATGATAATTATTTTGAGGACCGCATCGGCGTGGCGGCGGGAAGTTATACGGCTACGGGAATGACTTCGGTGTCTGCTACGGAATCTTCGGTGGTGATCGCGTTTAAGACCGGGCATTGAGATTTAGAAAAAACCTCAGCGGCTCAAACCTTACTTATTTCGCGCCTTTGCGGCATGACTGCTCTTCGAGTTCGCTCCGGGGGAGAAAGGCCATCATCCGATTCCGCGTTTGTCGAAATGACGGCGGACTAGAGCCGGGGCGAACGCGGGGCCGAAAAACCCCACGCGCGACTACGGCGCATGGGGCACCCTTTGGGGACGAAAGGCGGGCGGGGGTGAACGCCAGCCCCTACGACGGCAAGGGCGGGACGCGGGTTAACGTGGAATTGGGAGGGCCGCCCCAGTCTTCTTGCCATTGTTGCGGGTTCTCTTTGCGGAATTTTGTTGTTAGTTCGATGCAGCTTTTTGAGGCTGGGCTTTTTTCTGGGTCCAGGATGATTACTTCGATGCCGCGGCTTTTCATGAATTGGATGGTTTCGTTGCTGGAGGCGTTTTTTGTGTCGGCGATCACTACTCTGGGGATGCCGAATTGGGTGATTGCGCCTGTGCACATGAAGCAGGGTTGGAGAGTTGTGTAGATTGTGGTGTTGTGACGATTGGACATTCTGCCTGCGGCGCGTAGGGCGGCCATTTCGCCGTGGAGGATTGGATTGCTTTCTTGCACTAACGCGTTGTGGCCCTCGCCTAGGATCTTGCCTGTGTTGTTGTCTACCAGGACGGCGCCTATGGGGCAGCCGCCTTCGTTGTAGCTTTTGAGGGCTTGTTGGTATGCGCGGGTTATGTAGTGTTCGTGGGATTGGTAGGTCATGGAGAGTCAATATTGGACCTGGAACGTGGGTGAACGCTAGAGGCGGGATTTTGGGAGAGGGAGATGCCACCCTGAAAAGGGTGGCGCCGCATAGGCACGTTCAAAGGCAGAAGTTATTGGAGGTTGGCGCGGTGGAGTAGCGATTGGAATCTGGGGTCGGGGCGTAGCGGGGTCCAGGTGGTGTCTACTTTTAGGAAGGTCATGATTTCTTCGCGATCGTTGAAGGATTGTTCTAGGAGATTGAGGGCTTTTTCGTTTTGGTTTGCGCCTACGTAGACTAGGGCGATTTGATATTTGGGGATGTAGGTCTTCTTTGCGGCTTCTTCCATTTGTTGGGCTACTTCCTGGGCTTTTTGGGTCTGGCCGGATTTGGCGTAGGCGTAGCCTAAGTAGCCTTGGGCGTAGGGGCTGGCGCCCAGGCGGATGGCTTCGTTTAGTTCTTTGATGGCTTCTTCGTAGTTCCCTTTTCTTGCTTGAGCCCATCCGAGGAAAAAATGGCCGAACCAGAAATTGGGATCGGCTTGAATCATTTTGCGGGATTCGTCTACGGCGCGATCGAATTGATCGGAGAAGACGTAGTGCAGGCCGTAGAGGAGGCCGACGGTGTCGGAGAGGGGATCTAGATCCTGGGCGCGTTTTAGTTCGGCTTCGGCTTCTTCGTTGCGGGCGAGGCCGGTGAGGACGTAGGCGTACCACTCGTGGACGAAGGGGCTGCCGGGATTGAGCTGTTCGCCGCGCTGGAATTCTTTTTCGGCTGCGGGGTAATCGTGATCGTAGGCGGCGTCGGCCATGGCCATGAGGGTGTGGGCTTCGGCGAGGGAGTCATCGAGGCTGAGGGCTTTGGCGGCGGCGTCTTTTAGTTTGGGCATGGCTTCGCGCGGGGGAAGATATTGGCTGGAGACTTCGAAGTAGGCTTGGGCGATGCCGGCGTGAGCCAGGGCGTAATTGGGATCTTTGGCGATGGCTTGGTGGAAATAATCGATTCCCTTGGTGACGCTTTCCTGGGTGAACTGCTCGGTATTGTAGAGGCCCTTCAAATAGAGCTGATAGGCGTCGTTGTTTTCGGTGTAGTGCTTGGCGGCACGTTGCTCGGCGGCGCCTTCGAGATGCGAGCGGAGATTGGACATGATTTCGCTCGAGATGTTTTGCTGGATGTCGAGAAGATTGGCCATTTTTTCGTTGTACTGGGCACCCCAGATGTGGCGGTCGTTGGCGGAATCCATCAGCTCGGCGCTGACGGAGAGAGTGTCGCCGCGCTCGAGAACGCGTCCGGTGAGAATGGCGCGAGCGGAGAGCTCGCGGCTGACGGTTTGGGGATCGATCTGGCGGCCTTTGTAGCGGAAGACGGAACTGTGGGCGATGACTTTTAGGTGCGGGAGTTCGGAGGCGCTGTTGATTAGGGATTCGGTGAGGCCGTCGCTGAGGTATTCGGCGTCTTTATTATCGCTGGCATTTTCAAAAGGCATGATGGCGAGAGAGTCGATAGTGTTGGTGCGGGAGCGGAAGAAATAGGCGCCGGCGGCGGAGAGAAGGGCGATGGCGACGATGGTTGCGACAGCGAGGGCGACGGTGCGCGTGGGGAATTTGGTTTCGGTGTGGGCGTCGGCGGCGCTAGTGCGGGTGCGCGTGCGGGAGCTCGGGTGTTCGGAGGCGGGCTCGGAATCGGGATAGGCTTGGGCGGCGCGAGTGGAGGCGCTGAGGTTCATGGCTACTGTGTCGCGCTTGAGGCGCTGGAGATCGGAGCGCATGTCGGCGGCGTGCTGGTAGCGGAGCTTGGGATCTTTTTCGAGGGCTTTATTGATGACTTCTTCGAGCTTGGCGGGGACATCGGGATTGAGCCGGACGGGGGCGACGGGAATTTTGTGGAGGATGGAATCGAGCATGGCGGCGGTGGTATCGCCGTGGAAGGGGCGCTTGGCGGTGGCCATTTCGTAGAGAGCTACGCCGAAAGAAAATAAATCGGTGCGGGCGTCGAGCTGCTTGCCGAGGGCTTGCTCGGGGGACATGTAGGGGAGCGTGCCTATGGCGATGCCGGATTCGGTGAGCTGCTCGGGAGTGAGATGGGGATCTTCGTGCTTGGCGGCGGTGTTGCCGAGGTCGGCGGGGCGGGACATTTGCTTGGCGAGACCGAAGTCGAGAAGTTTGGCGTGGCCGCGGGAAGTGACGAAAATATTTGCGGGCTTGATATCGCGGTGGATGATGCCTTTGGAGTGGGCGGCTTCGAGCGCGTCGGTGATTTCGGTGGCTAGATCGAGGAGCGTGTCGATTTCGAGCGGATGGTTTTCCATCAAGTGCTTGAGAGTCTTGCCTTCGAGGAATTCCATGGCGATGAAGGCGCGGCCGTTTTCCTCGCCGATGTCGTAGATGGTGCAGATATTGGGGTGATTTAGCGCGGAGGCGGCTTCGGCTTCGCGGCGGAAACGTTCGAGAGCGCCGAGATTGCGGGCGACTTCATCGGGAAGGAATTTCAGGGCGACGGGGCGGTGCAGGCGGGTGTCTTCAGCTTTATAGACGACACCCATGCCGCCGCCACCGATTAATTCGAGAACGCGATAGTGGGAAATTGTCTCGCCGGAGATGGGGCGGGAGTCAGGCACGGCGAGGATGTTATCAAATTCAGAGGTGGGAAGTTGGAGGTTAGCAGTTGGAATTCGATGGAGCTTGGATTTGTAGGGGGAGATTCGATAGGATGGCGCGCGTGAAGGGGGCGAGAAAAAAGGTGAGAAGATGCGAATTTTAATTTTGATTGGTACGTTGGTGATTGCGGCGGGGGCTTTGGCGCAGACTTCGAAGGCGCCGGATGTGGTGGAGTTTGTGAGCGTGGATGCGCCGGTGATTGTGTTGAAGCATGTGCGCGTGATTGATGGGACTGGGGCGGCGGCGGTGGAAGATCAGGCGGTGGTGATCGCGGATGGAAAGATTCAGTCGATTGGCGCGGCGGGGGCGGCGCAGATACCGGCGGGGGCAAAGGTTTTGGACAAGGCGGGATATTCGGTGATACCGGGAATCGTGGGGATGCACAACCATCTCTATTATACGGATTCGGCGGCGCTGCAATTTGGCGCGGGAAGAGTTGAGGAGCCGGGAATATTTGTTGTGGAGCTTCCGTATACGGCGCCGCGGCTTTATTTGGCGGCGGGCGTTACGACCATGCGGACTACCGGGAGCGTGGAGCCTTATACGGATTTGAAGATGAAGAATCGCATTGATACGAATTTGATGGTGGGACCGAGCATTGACGCGACGGCGCCGTACCTGGAGGGCGCGCCTACGTTTATTTCGCAGATGCATGAGCTGACGGGCGCGGACGATGCGAAAAACATGGTGGATTTCTGGGCGGCAAACGGCATGACGTCGTACAAGGCGTACATGAATATTACGCGAGCGGAACTTGGCGCGGCGATTCAAGCGGCGCATGCGCATAAATTGAAAGTGACGGGTCATCTTTGCTCGGTGACGTGGCCGGAGGCGATTGCGTTGGGGATCGATGATTTGGAGCATGGGCCGATATTTACGGATACGGAATTCGTGGCGGATAAGAAGCCGGATGCGTGCCCGCCGCAAAGTTTTACGCCGTGGGCGAAGGTGGAAGTGAATAGCGCGCCGGTGCAGGAATTGATTCGAAATTTGGTGTCGCATCATGTGGCGGTGACGTCAACGCTGCCGGTGTTTGAAGCGTTCCTGCCGGGGAGACCGCCGTTGGAGCAGAGGATGCTGAATGCCATGTCGGCGGAATCGGCGAAGAGTTATTTGACGGAGCGGGCGTTCGCGCCGATGGACGGGACGGGGGCGGCAGTGATGCGCAAGGAAATGGATTTTGAGATGGCGTTCGCGAAGGCAGGAGGTTTGCTGCTGGGCGGGCCGGACCCGACCGGAAATGGCGGAGTTCTGCCGGGATTCGGAGATCAGCGCGAAATTGAATTACTGGTGGAAGCGGGATTCACGCCGGTGGAGGCGATTCGGATCGGGACGAAGAACGGCGCGGAGTTTTTGGGGCGCGAAGATCGGATTGGAACTTTGGCGGCGGGGAAACAGGCGGATTTGGTTTTGATCAAGGGAGATCCTTCGAAGAAGATTGAAGAGATTGAGAATGTGGAGACGGTGTTTAAGGCGGGCGTGGGGTATGACTCGAGGAAATTGATTGGGAGTGTGCGGGGGCAGGTGGGGATTCGGTAGTGGGTTGAGATTCGGAGCGGTGGAGTTAGGGCGATATCGGGCCGGCGGGGTGTGGGGTTGTTGTGGGTTGGCGGTCGTCGGATCCCGCCCCGAAAAGGGCGGCGCTACAAAGACGCGGAGTGGCTTCGCGGTGATACCATTGGTGGCGCCCTGCCCCGGCGAGTCGGAGGAGTAGTATGTCTGCTCGCAGCTCGCATGTTCCCATTTCTGGGAGCGAATACCCTGCTTTTGGCGCCAGCGTAATTGCGCCGGTTGATCCTCAGAGACAAATTCAAGCAACGATTGTGCTGCGGCCGCGGAAGCCTGCGCCGGAATTGCATTTGGACCGTGAATTTGCCGAGCGATTGCCGCGGGAACGCCGATTTCTTTCGCGCGAGGATTTCGAGACGCATCATGGGCCGGACGCGGATGAAATGACACGGGTGGAGCGGTTTGCGCGGGCGGCGGGATTTGAAATTGTGGAAAGCTCGGCGACGCGGCATTGCGTGGTGATTCGCGGGCGCGCGGCGGATTTCAGCAAGGCGTTTCGCGTGGAGATGGTTGACTATGAGCACGAACGCGGACGGCATCGCGGGATCAATGGGCCGATCTATATTCCACGGGAGCTGGCGGAATCGGTGGAGGCGGTGCTGGGACTGAGCGACCGGCCGGGAGCATTCCGGCATTTACCGGCGGCGGGAGTGAAGCGGGCGGCGCGCCCGCATTTTTCGCCGCAGGATATCGCGGAGCTTTACCGCTTTCCGAAGCATGCGAACGGCGCGGGGCAATGCATCGGAGTGGTCGAGCTGGGCGGCGGATATTATAAAAGCGATATCGAGAATTATTTTTCGTCACTGAAGATACCGGCGCCGAAAATTACCGATGTTTCCGTGGATGGCGTGAAGAATTCGCCGGCCGACCGGGCGGGGCTCGCGGCTTTTATGGCAGTGATGAACGGCGAAAAGCCGAGCGCGGCGAAAAACAAGAATGGCGCGAAGAATGGGAGCGCGGCGGCGCGGCGCGAATCGGACTTGGTACAGTCCACTGTAGAGACGACGATGGATATCGAGCTGGTGGCGGCGTTTGCGCCGGGGGCGCATATCGTTGTGTATTTTGCGCCAAACAGCGAGCAAGGAATTTATCACGCGTTGACGACGGCGCTGGCGGATAAGAAGCACCGGCCGTCGGTGCTGTCGTTGAGCTGGGGCGAGCCAGAGCCTAATGTTTCGCCGAAGTATGCGGCTTTGATTGATGGCGTGCTGAAACATTTGGCGAATGTGGGCGTGACCGTGTGCGTTTCGTCAGGCGATTACGGGGCGCATAACGGATCGAGCGGAAAACCTTCGGTGAATTTTCCGGCGAGCAGCCCGTATGCGCTGGGATGCGGCGGGACGACCTTGAAAGTTTCGGGGAGCAAGATTGATAGCGAGGTGGTTTGGAATTCGGTGTTTGATGGGATGCACGGGGCGACGGGCGGCGGGGTGAGCGCGATGTTTCCGCGTCCGTATTGGCAGCAGGATTTCAATGTGCCGCATGCGCCTTCGAAGAATGGCGGGCGGGGAGTGCCGGATGTGGCTGGAGTGGCGGATCCGCACACGGGATGCCGGATTGTGGTGGGCGGAGTGGAAAGTGTTTCGGCGGGGACTAGCGCGGTGGCGCCGTTGTGGGCGGCGTTGGTTGCGAGGATGAATCATGCGGTGGGGGCGAATTCAGGGTATTTGAATTCGTTGTTGTACAAGGTGGCGGGGCGTGATGGGGCAGGCGCGGCGTTCCGAGCGATTACGCATGGGGAGAATGGGGCGTTTCGCGCGGGGCCGGGATGGAATGCGTGTACGGGATTAGGGACGCCGTTGGGGGATCGGTTGTTGGAGGCGTTGGAGGGTGGGAAGAACGCGCACTAGGAGCGCGGATTAGTTCGAAGCGGTACGGCGGCGTGGGCGTACCTTGCGATGGGAATCCAGGATTTCTTCGATGGCTTCTGCGATTTGGGCGATGGTGTGGAAAGCGCTCAGGGCTACCAGAGCGGCTTGATTTTCTGTCAGCGGTAAATCATCCAGTTGGGCGAAGATTTCGTCGCGGTGGTGTGGGTCGAGGCGGGCGTGTTTGATCATGGTGCGGAGGCCGTCGGGCGGGAGCGCGTGTTTTTTGCGGATGGCGTCGAGCTGCTTTAGCGAAGTGGGATTTCCTTCCAGGACGGCTAGGTAGCCGAAGAGCGAGACGGGATGGACGTGTAAGGCCCAATAGTATTGTGCGCCGACCAGTGAAGCTACTGCTGGAGAAGGAAGGCGGGCGAGGACATCGGCGCGGGGCGTGCCGAGAGCGATGATGTCTTCGAGCAGCCAATCGTCGTGGTGCAGTTCTTCCTGGGCGTGGGATTTGTAGTACGTGGCGATTTTGCGGGAGACTTCGTCGGAATTGGCGCGCTGGGCTGCGGAATCGCCGGCGGCGTTAATTAGGGAGACGCTGCTGCGGATTATGGTGTGCATCATGATGAGGAATTCGGGGAAGAGTTGGTTTAGGTGAGGGTGATTCCAGAAGCGATCGGAGGCGGTTTGCAGGCAGGGATAGGCTAGGCGGATTTTGGCGCGGAGGAATTGGCTGTGGGTTGTTGAGTTCAATAGGATTGGCCGGAAATGGTTGTTCGCACGGGGCTGCGCAAGTCTTGGCGCGAATTTTCGTCGTCGGATGCCGGAGCCTCGAGGCTTGGGCTGGGTTGCTCCGTCGTTGTTTGTTGCTTGTTGCGCTGCGTTTGCTCGCCGGATGCCGGCGGTACTTACTAGACGAAGACGTTGGGGCGCAGGTGATGCTTGCCTTCGGGGGCGGCGCCTCTTTTTTTGCGCATTTTGATTAGGACTGTTACTTCGGAGGCGGTCAGGCGCTCGACGGTTTTTTTGTCGTCATCTGTGAATTGCTCGGCGACCAGGATGCCGGCGGTTTCTAGGCGATCTACGTTCGAGGATTTTTTCTTGGGTTTGGATTTGGACTTCGATTTTGTGGGCATGGGAACTCCTTTGTTAGTAGTTGCGGCGGGAAGGTTGTCACTTGGGGTTAGAGGTTGTCAAGATTTCTTCTTTGGGAGAGGGCGGCGAAGAACCCCACGCGCAACTACGGCGCATGGGGCACCCTGGCGGGGACGGACAAGCTACATTGCTAGTTGCTGGCCGTGAACACTTGGCGGGGGATTTCTTGACAAGCGCACGCGGGCTTCGCTACCGTGGAATTAGGCGTTAGGTGCGTCGGCGCGATCTGTGCTGACGCTGGGAGACGCACTTTGTCGCGGCAAATAATCACCCTAACCACCGATTACGGCACGAATGACCACCTCGTGGGCTCGATGAAGGGGGTCATACTGGGCATAAATTCGGACGTTCAGGTGGTGGACATCACCCACGCCGTAGCGCCGCACGATATTCTGGACGCGGCGTTGATCATCAATGACGCCTCGCGGTACTTCCCCAGCCGGACGATTCACGTGGTGGTGGTGGATCCGGGAGTGGGGACGGAGCGGCGGCCGCTGCTGGTTACGGCCGGGTCGCAGTATTACATTGCGCCGGATAATGGCGTGCTTTCGTTGATTTACGAGCGCGAAAAGGATGCTTTGACGGTGCGGCAGATTACCGCGGAGCATTATTTCCTGCAGCCGCTGAGCCGGACGTTTCATGGGCGCGACGTGTTCGCGCCGGTGGCGGCGTGGTTCTGCAAGGCGTGGCAGATCGGCGAGCTTTGGCGAGGAAGTGGAAGATTACGTGCGGTTGAGCGTGCCGAAGCCGAAGGCGGACGGGAACGTGACCAAGGGAGTGGTGCTGCGCGTCGATTCGTTCGGGAATTTGCTGACGAATTTGACGCCGGATGAGATTCCTGCGCTGATTACGAACGACGCGAAGGTGCGGATTAAGGTTGGGAACAAAGAGATCAATCATTTGTCGCAAACATTTGCGGATGGCGCGGCGGCCGAGCCGATTGCGCTGATCGGATCGAATGGGGCGCTCGAAATTTCGGTGAATAAGGGACACGCGGCGAAGGCGCTGGGAGTGAATCGCGGGTCGGAAGTTACGGTTGAAGTTGGGTAGGTCCTGCCAGTAGTCAGTTAGTTTCCAATTGAAAAATTAGGCGTTGGCTGTGCGGACTGCGTGGACGTTTGCGCGTTGGCTTGCAGCGATTGAACGACGAGATCCTCAGCTTCGCTCAGGATTTGACAGCATCTTCATGATTCTCACCGAGAAACGGCTACGTCAGATCCGCAATTTCAGATTTGCGGACGCCGGCGAAGGTCTGCTCGAGAGATGCCGCACGGAAGAGGAATCACCGCAACACAAGGACGACACACGGCGCGAGGTAGAAATTATCTGGCCAGGTCGGCTACGGCTAGTTGGCTGCGCATTCTGGGGTCTAGCCAGTCGCGGAAGGCGTCGCCTAGTAGATTGAAGGCCAGGACTGCGGTCATTACTGCTGACGGCTGGGAAGATTACGAGGTGCGGAGCGTCGAAGAGGTGGCCGCGGGCGTCGTTGAGCATTGCGCCCCAGCTTGGCATTGGAGCTAGCACGCCGAGACCGAGGAAGCTCAGCGTGGATTCGGCGAGGATTGCGCCTGCCATTGCGATTGTGGCTTGGATCAGGATTGGTTGCAGAATATTTGGAATCAAGTGGCGGATTAGAATTCTGCGCGTCGCTGGCGCCTAGGGATTTTGCGGCGAGGACGTACTCCATTTCTTTGGCTTGCAGGACTTGGGCGCGGGCGAGGCGGGCGTAACCTGCCCAGCCGGTTATTGTGAGAGCCAGAATTACTTTGCCGAGGCCTGGCCCGAGGAACGCGGCGAAGGCGATTGCCAGGAGAATGCCGGGGAACGAGAGGAAGGCGTTGATCAGGACTATGTTGACTATGCGATCTAGCCAGCCGCCGAAATAGCCGGCGATTGCGCCTATGGCTAGGCCCGTGATGCCGCTGCCTAGGACCACGCAGATGCTTACCAGCATGGAGACTCGGGCGCCGAAGAGGATGCGCGAGAGGATGTCGCGGCCGAGTTCGTCGGTGCCCATCCAGTGATGCGCGCTCGGCGCGACGAGAGACGGGCTGGGAGATTTTGGGTGATGGGGCTGTAGGGGGCGATCCACGGGGCTAGCAGCGCGCTTAGAGCCAAGAGCAGCGTGATTACCAGGCCCCATCTTGCTAGTGGGCTTTGACGCCAGAATTGGCGGAGGGATTTCATTTGTGGCGCACCTGCGGCGCTTCGGTGGACTAGTGCGGGGGGCGGCGAAGGATTTCGCTGCTCCTAGACACCGGTCGCACCCCACGCGCAAAACCGGCGCATGGGGCACCCGAGCGCTTCGTTGGCGCTGCATATGTTTGCGAGCTCGTCGATCGAAGCGCTGAGGTTCGATTTTGGCGTTGGAGAGTTCATTCGAAGCGCACCCGCGGGTCCACGAGAACGTAGACGAAATCGGTGAGCAGATTTACCAGCACGTAGGAAATGGAGATGAGCAAAATGCAGCCTTGCAGCAGCGGATAATCGCGCGCTTCGATGGCGGTGACGGCGAGGCGTCCGATGCCCGGCCAGCTGAAAATGGATTCGGTGACGATGGTGCCAGCGAGAAGCGTGCCGAATTGCAGGCCGAGGATGGTGAGGATGGGGATGAGCGCGTTGCGAAATGCGTGGCGGAAAAGGACGGCGGATTCGGAGAGGCCTTTGGCGCGAGCGGTGCGGACGTAATCGCTGGAAAGTTCTTCGATCATCGAGCTGCGCACCATGCGCGTGAGGATTGCCGCGAGCGCGGCGCCCAGGGTGATGGCGGGGAGGATGAGGTGAGTGAGGCCACCGCGTCCGGAGACCGGAAGCCAGCCGAGCAATACGGAGAAAACTAAAATCAAGACCGGGCCCATAGCGAAATTTGGGACGGACAAGCCGAAGAGAGTGAGAACGCTGACGGCGCGATCGGCGGGTTGGCCGCGTTTGTGTGCGGCAAGGATTCCAGCGGAAATGCCGATGGCGGCGCAGACGATTAAGGCGACCAGAGCGAGCTCGAGCGTGGCGGGATAATGCTCGAGGATTACGTTTGTGACCGGGCGCTGATAGCGGAAAGATTCGCCCAAGTTGCCGCGGAGTACACCGGTTAAATAGCGCTCGTACTGCACCGGGAGCGAGAGATCGAGGCCGAGGGCGTGGCGGAGTTGCGCGAGATCTTCGGCGCGTGCGCCTTCGCCGAGCATTTGTTGCACGGGATCGCCGGGGACGATGTGGGCGAGAAGAAAAACCATGGTGATGATCAGCCAGACGGTGGGCAGAGCGAGCAAGACGCGCAGCGCGACGTGACGGAGGATTTTCACGAGCGGCTTCGGCGCGAGCGGCGCGCGTGGGCTGGAGCGACGGAGGTTTCGGCGGCGATTGAATCGGAAGAGTTCGTGGCTGAAGCTGCCGCGGAGGCAGAGGCGTTCGCGGCTTCGGCTGGGCGCGCGCTTTCGTCTTCTGATTTGGATTCCGTGCTTCGCGGCGCGGCGGCAGCGACGGCGACCGGGCGGATTTTTACGCGCGAGACGCGGCGGCGCTCCATATCCATTACCGTGAAGAGAAAACCGTTGGCTTCGAAGCTTTCGCCGCCGCGGGGGACGAAGCCCAGATGCGTGAGGACGAAACCGCCGATGGTTTCGTAAGCGGGATCGTCGGGGAGGCTGATGGCGTATTGCGATTCGAGGTCGCGGACTTTGAGAGCGGCGTCGAAAATGAGCGAGCCATCGGGCAGGCGCATGGGGCGCTCGACCACATCGAATTCATCGTGAAATTCGCCGACCATTTGCTCGAGGATGTCTTCGAGGGTGACGACGCCCAGAATGCTGCCGAATTCATCCACGACCATGGCAATTTCCGTGCGGCGAGAGCGCAATTCGACGAGAAGTTCGCTGGCGAGCTTGGTTTCCGGCGCGATCAGAATCTCGCGAAGATAGCGCTGTAGATTGAAATCCGCGGGCGGAAGTCCCTCTTCGGCGCGGCGGGCGCGATCGAGTTGAATCCAGATCAAATCCTTGATGTGCACGAAGCCTTTGATGTGATCGAGCGTCCCTTCATAAACGGGAATGCGCGAGCGCTGCGTGGTGGCGAACATGCGCATGGCTTCTTCGAGGGTCGCGTTCATGGGTAGCGCGTGAATATCCGGGCGCGGGACCATGATTTCGCGAATTTGCAACTGCGCCAGGCCGATGGCGCCCTGCACGATTTGCATTTCGGTGGCGGGGAGCACGCCGCGTTCGCGGGCTTGCTCGATGAGTACTTGAAGTTCTTCGGCCGAGCGCACCAGCGTGTGGCTGGGAGCTTCTTTCACGCCGAGGCTGCGGACGAATTTGTCGGCGATGCCATCGAGAAGATCGATGGCCCAACTGAAGGAATTCAGGAACCAATGGAACGGACGGGCGATGAGGAGAGCGACGCGTTCCGCGCGGGCGAGGCTGATGGTTTTCGGAACGAGTTCGCCGAGAATCACCTGCACGATGGTGAGAAGGGCGAAGGCGAGAACGAGCGCGATGCCATGCGCGGCGACAGAAGCCCAGCGGCTGGGAATCTGCGCAACAAGCGGGCGAAGAACTTCGGAAAGAGTGAGTTCGCCGAGATAGCCGAGCGCGAGACTCGCGAGCGTGATGCCCACTTGCACGCCGGAGACTACACGGCCCAAATCTCCGAGGAGACCTTCGACTACTTTGGCGCGTGGATCGCCGGCGCTGACCAATTGGCGCACGCGCGAGATGCGCACGGCGACGAGCGAAAATTCCGCAGCGGCGAAAAACGCATTGATGCCGACGAGCGCGAGCACCACGAATAGGTGGAGTGCGAGCATGTAGTGAAAATTCTAGCAAGATGGCGGGGGGAATAGCGATTTTCCAGTTGTGGCGGTGTCGGGAATTGCGATTTGCGAGGCGCAGGACCGCGGTGGCGGGATTCGCCGGCTGGCGGGCGCAGGTTGCGGGGCGATGGTCGCTGCGCTAGACTTCGCGCGGGCTCACTTGATGAACTCGCAACGCGGCTCTCATTGGTTTCGGTTCCTCTTCGCGGGACTCCTGCTCATTCTTGGCGCCGGGTTTCTGATTGGCTGGTGGATGATATGGCGTCCGCTGCCGCAGATGGATGGAACTGTGTCGCTGCCGGGATTGAAGCAGCCGGTGCTGGTGGATCGCGATGGCTGGGGCGTGCCGTGGATTCAGGCATCGTCAGTGGAAGACTTGGAGACGGCGCAGGGGTATGTGGTGGCGCAGGATCGTTTGTGGCAGATGGATTTGCTGCGGCGTGCGGCGGGCGGGGAGCTTGTCGGAAATATTTGGAAGCGTAGCGCTGCCGGTGGATCGCGAGAATCGCACACTGGGATTGCGAGTGGCGGCGGAGGCCGCGGCGGCGAAGATGGATCCGGCGACGAAGAAGATCCTCGATGCATATGCCGCGGGCGTGAACCGTTACATGCAGGAGCGCGCGGGCCGATTGCCGATTGAATTCACCGTGCTGCGTTATAAGCCGCGGCCGTGGACGCCGGCGGATACTTTTTTGATCAGCGCCTACATGTGGAAGACGCTGACGACCACGTGGAAGGCGAAGTTGAACCGAGCGCGGATTACGGCGCAGGTGGGGCCGGAGCGGGCGGCGGATTTATTTGTAGAGGATTCGCCGCTGGATCATTTCATCGTGGGCGCATCGCCGGCTGAGAGGAATTTGCCGGGGCGGGCGGCGCGGCCGGTTGGGGGAGATTCAGATCTTGAGACGGCTAAATCGCTGGACGCGAATCGGGGCGCGGCGAACGTGGACGCGGCAAACACCCTGATCGGGGCGCGTATGGCCAGCGATGCGGAACATTCGATCGCCTGGAGCGCGGCGCGCGATTTTCTCTCGCAATTCGAATCGCAGACCAGCGAGATAATTGGCAGCAACAATTTTGTAGTTAGCGGCGAGCATACCGCATCGGGCAAGCCGATTCTCGCGAACGACACGCACCTTGAGTTCAGCCTGCCCGGGATTTGGTACATCCTGCATTTGACCGCGCCGGGGTGGAATGTCGCCGGTTTCACGTTTCCGGGATCGCCGTTGGTGGTGATCGGGCACAACGATCGAATTGCGTGGGGATTCACGAATAGCAATGCGGAGGTGCAGGATCTTTACGTCGAGACGTTCAATCCCGCGAATGCGCTGGAATACAAAGTTAATGGGAATTGGGTGCGTGCTGAGACGCGGCGCGAGGTGATTCATGTGCGCGGCGAAGCGGATGAGGTGCTCGACGTGGTTCTCACGCGCCACGGCCCGATCGTACATCGCGATGCGGCGGAAGATGGCGGGCGCGCGTACTCGCTGCGATGGACGGCGGTGGAACCGGGCGCGCTGGATTTTTCGTATCCCTTGATCGGCAGCGCGCGCAATTGGAATGAATTTTTGCACGTGATGAGCAAGATTGCAGGGCCGGGGCAAAATGGAATTTACGCGGATGTTGAGGGAAATATCGGCTACGTGATGGCCGCGCGCATTCCCATTCGCAAATCGGGCAACGGAGATTTGCCGGTGGCCGGCGACCGCGATGATTTTGAATGGACCGGCTATATTCCGTTCGGCGAATTGCCGCAAGTGCTGAATCCGCGCGGCGGCATCATCGCTACGGCGAACGCGCGAACCGTCGGGCCGGCTTACAAATATTTCATCAGCGATCGCTGGGCGGGGCCGTATCGCACCGATCGAATCTATCAACTGCTCGGCGCGCGGAAGGATTTACGGCCTGCCGATGCCAATACGCGTGCAGAACGACATTGTCAGCCTGCCGAATCAATTTCTGGCGCGAGCAGCTTTTTGCGGCCAGCCAGAAAGCGCAGCCGAACGATCCGCGAACGAAGGAGCTGCTCGACCGGCTGAAAAATTGGGATGGGCGCACTTCGGCGGATTCGGTGGAAACGTCCTTCGTGGAAAATTCGCGGCACGCGCTGATGGAAGCGATCCTGAAGCCGTATATCGGCGATCATCTGGAGCGCTACGAATTGTGGGAGCCGCAGAGCGATTACGATGACGTGTGGTGGCGCGATAAGGTATTTCTGGCGAACGTGCTACGCGACCGGCCGGCGGCATGGTTGCCGAAGCAAACTGCGGACTACGACTCGCTGCTGATCGCGGCGGCGGATACGGCGATCGAGAGGCTTGCGGGGGAAGCGCGGCGACGGCGATCCTTTGCATGCGAATTGGGGCCAGTTGCATCGCGCTGGAAATTTATCATCCCTTCGGCGCGATCGGATTTCTGCGGCGGATTTTGAGTATTGGGCCGATCGAGCAGGGTGGGTCGCTCGATACCGTGCGCGCAATGGGTTACCAGCACGGACCGGCTATGCGCTTTGTGGCCGATCTTTCGAATTGGGATCAATCGCTGATGGAAATTCCCGCGGGCGAATCGGGACAGTATGCCAGCGATCATTATCGCGATCAGTTTCCGGAGTGGTTTGCTGGGCGCGGGATCCCGGCGGCTTTTAGTGCCGCGGCTGAGGGCCGCGTGCGCCGACGCATCGGCTGAAACTTTTGCCGGCGGAATAGAATAGTTCGCGATTGGTGAAGTGTTCGTTCGTGGGCTAGAATGTGATTCGATCGTCGGGAAGAGAGGATCGCTTGAGTCCGGGTGCGAATAAACCTGTGGAAGCGCCTAAGAAAGGCGATTTCGAACGTCGCTTGGGCGCCTCGAGGAAGTTGTGAAGCGGCTCGAGAGCGCAGACCTTTCTCTCGACGAGGCCATGAAGCTATTTGAGGAAGGCGTGACGCTTTCGCGCGAGTGCCAGAAGCAATTGGAAGAGGCTGAGGGGCGGATTGAGATTTTGTTGAAGAAAGCCGACGGGAAGATCGCGGCACAGCCGTTTGAAACGGATGAGGAATCGAGTTAGTGAGCGGGGCTTGGGTTGAGGCGCCGGTTATCGCGAGAGAATTCCACATTTGCAAATTTGAGATTGCAAATCAGAACGTTGCTCCGCTCCAATTTCCCAATATTTGCAATTCATTCTTTGATTTTCTGATGGACGGCAGTTCCCTGTCTATCGCTTAGGCGGTTGTACTTTCAATCCTTCATTGCGTTGCGCTCATGAGCTTGTCTGATTTTTTTGAAACCGACCGGGCGATGGTTGACGCGGCGCTGAATAAATATCTTCCGCCGGCGCGGACTACGCCGCCTTCGATTCACGAAGCGATGCGCTATAGCGTTTTCGCGGGAGGCAAGCGCTTGCGGCCGGTGCTTTGTCTCGAAGCAGCGCGTTTATTTTCGGATCCACCGGACGCGGCGGTGCCGGCCGGTTGCGCGATCGAATTCATTCACACCTACTCGTTCATCCACGATGATTTGCCGGCCCTCGATAATGATGACCTGCGACGCGGCAAGCCAACCTGCCACAAGAAATTCGGCGAGGCGATCGCGATTCTTGCCGGCGATGGATTGCTGACGCTGGCGTTCGAGACATTGGCGCAAACGCCGAATCGAGCCGGCGCGCGGCGTGCAATTGATCTCCGAAGTGGCGCGCGCGGCGGGGACTGTGCGCGGGATGGTGGGCGGGCAGGTGGCGGATCTCGAAGCGGAGAAAACGCGCGCCGATTTGGCCACGCTCGAATACATCCATCGCTCGAAAACAGCGGCTCTGATTCGCGCGGCTTGCGTGGCCGGCGCAATTGCCGGCGGAGCTGCCGATGCGGATATCGAGCGGCTGCGGAATTTCGGCGAGAACATCGGCTGGGCGTTCCAGGTGGTGGACGATATTTTGGACGTCGAGGAATCTTCGGCGGCGCTGGGGAAAACGGCTGGAAAAGATCAGGCGCAGCAGAAGGCGACCTATCCCGCGTTGCTGGGATTGACGCAATCGCGCGAAGTCGCCTCGGAACTCGCGGCGAAAGCGTAGCGGAATTGGAGCCTTCGGCGCGCGCGGAAAGAATTTGCGGGAACTGGCGGAATTTCTCGTCGAACGGCGATCGTGACGCGCTGATGGTTGGGCGAACTTCGAAGCAGCGATTGGATGTATTGCTGGTCACGCGAGGACTGGCGCCTTCCCGGCAACGAGCGCAGGCCATGCTGCTCGCGGGCGAGGTGATGGTGAATGGGCAGCGCGCCGGAAAACCCGGCTCGCTCGTCGCGGAAGAAGTCTCCGATCACCATCGCCGGAGATTCGCAACGCTATGCGAGCCGCGGCGGCCTGAAACTCGAAGGCGCGCTGGCGGATTTCGAGCTTTCTCCCGCTGGGAAGACTTGTCTCGATGCCGGAAGTTCTACTGGCGGATTTACAGATTGCCTGCTGGCACATGGAGCGCGGAAAGTTTTCGCGGTGGACGTGAATATCGCGCAATTGGACTGGAAGCTGCAGGCAGGATTCGCGCGTGGTGGCCGATTGAATGTAACGCGCGCTACTCTGAAACCTGAACAAATCAGCGAGCCCGTTGATTTTGTGACCGCCGATGTGTCATTTATTTCCGTGACGAAGATTCTGGAGGCGCTGGTGCGCGTGAGCAGACGACGCGCTGATTTTCTGATTCTGGTGAAGCCGCAATTCGAGCTGGAGCGCGCGGATATCGGCAAGGGCGGAATCGTGCGCGATGCCGCTTTGCACGAGCGAGCCGTGGAGCGCGTGCGCACGTTCGCAAGTGAGCATGGTCTGGACGTGCTGGATGTCTTGCCCAGCCACGTTCCCGGCGCCGAAGGAAATCTGGAGTTTTTTCTCCACGCGCGCCGCAAGGCCTAGAGTACAATTTCCGCCTGGCAAAAATGATTTCTACTGTCGGTATTCTCTGCAAACCGCGCAAAGAAGATCTCTGTTCCGTGCTTCCGCCACTGGTGGACTGGCTTCGCGCGCGGAAATTACAAGTGTTGCTGGACGAAAGCGCGGCGGAATCCTGCAGCTCACTCGATAAGGCCTCGGCGCGCGAAACGCTTGTCAGTGAATCCGATTTGCTGGTGGTACTCGGCGGCGACGGCACTTTACTCGCCGCGGCGCGGCTTTTATGCGATCGCGAGATTCCGATACTCGCGGTGAATCTCGGCTCACTGGGATTTTTGACCAGCGTGACGCTCGATGAGCTCTATCCCTTATTGGAAATTACGCTGGCGGGAAAAAATGAAATCAGCGCACGGATGGTGCTGCAAGCGCAATTGGTGCATGGCGGCGCGATTAGCGGCGGCGCGCGCGCGTTGAATGACGCCGTGGTGAACCAGGCGGCGCTGGCGCGGCTAATGGATTTCGACGTGCACGTGGATGGCAATCACGTGGGACGCTACCGTGCCGATGGAATTATTGTGTCCACACCCACCGGCTCGACGGCTTATTCGCTCGCGGCCGGCGGGCCAATCGTGCATCCGGATATTCATGCGTTTGTGATTACGCCGATCTGCCCGCACATGCTGACGAACCGGCCACTCGTGATTCCGGATACTTCGCGAATCGAAATTGCGCCCGAGCAACAGGGCGAACCGGTGCATTTGACGCTCGACGGGCAAATTGGATTTCAATTGCAGCCGGGCGACCGCGTGGTAATTCAGCGCGCGAAAACGCGAGTGCTTCTGGTGCGTGCGTCGGGGAAATCGTATTTCGAAGTGCTGCGGAGCAAGCTGGGTTGGGGCGAGCGGTGAGTTTTCGGGGCTGCTGAATCCGCAAAGGAGCAAATGATGAAATCGCGATTGAGGATGGGGGTGTGCGCGGCGATTTTGGTGGCGCTGTGTGCGGCGCCGTTGCTCGCGCAACGCAAAAAAAAGAAAGCGGCTGAGCCGAAATCCACCACTCCGAATTATCAAATCAATGATGGCTTCGTAGATGTGAACGGCTCGACGCAGGGATATGTGGATGCCGAGGGCATGCTGATTTATTACATGACGGTGGGGCAAGGCGAGCCGCTGGTGATCGTGCATGGCGGCCCGGGAGGTTCGCACGATTATTTTCTGCCGTATTTGTTGCCGCTCGCGCGGCAGAACAAGCTCGTTTTCATTGATGAGCGCGGCTCCGGAAAATCGCAGAAGCTGCAGGATCCCTCGGGCTATACGGTCGAGAATATGGTGGAAGATGTGGAAGGCGTGCGACGCAGTTTGGGTCTCGGCAAAATTACTTTGTTGGGACATTCGTATGGAGGCGTGCTGGCGCAAGCTTATGCGTTCAAATATCAGCAGAATTTGTCGCATTTGATTTTGGCGAGCACCTTTCCGAGCACCAAGCAAATGAATGAGGTGCTCGCGCAAATCAAAGCGAAAATGGCGCCGGAACTCCGCGAGCGCATCGACAAGATGGAAGCTGAGGGACTTTACGGCCACGGGAAGGATTACGAGAAAAATCGCTATACGAACGACTACATGATCGCGGCTTGGGGCGAAGGATATTTTCCTTACCTCTATCAGAATCGGCCGGACGCGAATTTCGATCCGATCGCCATGGGCGTCACTTCCTGGGATTTGTACCGGGAAATGTGGGGCTCGCACGGGGAATACGTGATCGATGGAAATTTGAAATCCGTCGAGTATGTGGATCGGCTGTCGGAAATTCGCGTGCCCACCCTGATTTTGGCGGGCGATCATGATGAATGCGATCCTTCGCTGTCAAAAGAGATCCACGAGAAGATTTCCGGATCGCAATTGCTGATTTTGCCAAAAAGCGGGCATATGGCTTTTGTGGATCAGACTAACCTGTGGGTCGGAGCAATCGATAATTTCCTGCATCCTGAGCATCATCGCGCACACCACTAGACGCGACGGGGCTTGCTTGTGGCACCGGGTTTTATTCGCCGCGAATTATATCGGAGCGGGATTCACGGCGGCGGATGACGCGGGACTTGCGGCCTTCGACTAGAATCTCGGCAGGCCTCGGGCGCGAATTGTAATTGTTGGATTCGGAAAAGCCGTAAGCGCCGGCGCCCCAGAGCGCCAGCACGTCTCCCGCTGTTACTTCCTCGATCGGCCAATCTTGCAAGAAACAATCGCCGGTTTCACAAACCGGACCGACGATATCAGCGCAGATAATTTTCGCGCGGTTCGGGCCGTGAGTTACCGGCGTGATGGGATGAACGCCACCGTACAGCGCAGGGCGCATGAAATCATTCATCGCCGCGTCCACGACGACGAAATTCCTTCCGCGATTTGATTTTGTGTGCAGCACGCGCATCAGCAGCACTCCAGCCGCGCCCACGATGCTGCGCCCGGGCTCGAGCAGCAAGCGGCATCGCAGGGGCCTACGGCTCTCGTTATCGCGCGGGCAAACGTGTCCATCCGCAGCGGGTCTTCCTTCGCGTAACGAATTCCGAGCCCGCCGCCGAGATCGAGATGCGCGAGGGCCACGCCGTGCTTGCGCAGATCGGTAAAATAGGCGGCCATGCGTGCGGCGGCTTTGCGCATCGGCTCGACATGAAAAACCTGTGAGCCGATATGCGCGCTGATTCCTTTCCACTCGATCCAGCGCGCGCCGCGATGGGCAAGATAGAGGCGCCGCGCTTCGCTCCAGTCCATGCCGAACTTGTGGCGGTGAGCGCCGGTGGCGATATGGCGATGCCCGCCGGCTTCGACGTCGGGATTCACGCGAATGGCGGCCGGAGCTCGGCGCCGCGCGCGGCTTGCTTCACTCAGCAGTAAATCCATTTCGGATTCCGATTCGATATTGAAGCAGAGAATTCCGGCGCGGAGCGATTCGCGGATTTCCTCTCGCGATTTACCGACGCCTGAGAACACCGCACGATTGGCCGCGATTCCCGCGCGCATCAGCCGATAGAGTTCGCCGCCTGAGACGATATCGAAGCAGCTGCCGAGTCGCGCGAGGAGCTGCAAAATGGCGAGATTCGAATTGGCCTTTACCGCATAGCAGATCGAAGCCGGAACGCCGCGAAAAGCGCGGCTGTAACTGCGATACGCGCCTTCGATTGCGGCGCGGCTGTAAACGTAAGCCGGAGTTCCATGGCTTTCAGCGAGCGAGGAAAGCGCAACTTTTTCGGCAAAGACCACCGAGTCGCGCCATTCAAATTGCGGAGTGAAATCGGTGGGATCGATCGGCGGCGCAACTCGCACTCTTCTTGCATGAGTTGCCACGGCCGGTGTCAGAGCACCTTGAACACGACAAGAGTTCGGTCGTCAAAAGCATGCGGCGTGCCCGAGAAAAGCTCGACCTGCTCGAGAACGCGATCGGCGATGGATGCAGCCGTGTCTTCCGCGTGCGTGCGAATAAAATCGGCGAGCCGGTCCGTGCCGTAGAACTCTTTGTCGAAATTCTGGGTGTCGCTGATGCCGTCGGAGTAGAAAGCAAGAATATCGCCGGGGTCGAGCACGAAACTCGATTCCTCATAGATCACGTCATCAAACATGCCCAACGGAAATCCGGAAATCTCCATCTTGCTGCACTGGCCCTTGTGGCAAATAATCGGCTTTTCCTGACCGGCGCTGGCGATGCGCAGCTTGCGTTTGCCGCGATGCCAGGTGGCGAAGCACATGGTCATGAAGCGGCCTTCGATGCGGCGCTCGACGATCAATTGATTCATGTCGTGCAGCATTTGCGCCGGCGCCGAATTTATTCGGGCCGAGACTGCGCATGATTCCGATGGCAGCGGCTCCGTAAAGCGCGGCGGCGCTTCCCTTGCCGCTCACGTCGCCCATCGCCAGCGCCAGTTCCTGCGGACCGTAGCGCAGAAAATCATAAATATCGCCGCACAATTCGCGCGAGGAAACCACGCGAGCCGCAATATCGAGACCCCAATCGGTGCCCGGCATTCGCGGAAGCAATGCGCCTTGCAATCTGCGCGCGGCATTCAAATCGCGCTCCAGACGCGCTTCATCTCGCGCCAGCTTCTCGTAGAGGCGCGCATTCTCGATCGAGACTGCCAGGCTCGCCGCCAAAATCGAAAGCGCCTGCACGTGATCCGCGGTGAAATAATTCAGCTGCGGGCTTTCGAGATCCATCACGCCGATCACGCGCCCTTTGCTCAAAAGCGGAACGGCAAGCTCCGAGCGCGTCTCCGGATTCACCATGAAATAGCGCGGATCGTGCGAGACGTCCGGCACTACCACCGGCCTTCCGAGCGTCGCCGCCGCGCCGACAAGACCTTCGTGCGCGGGCACCGCGTGCTTTTCCTGGATGCGTTGCCCAAATTTCACCGTCACGCGATGACGAAACACTTTGTCCGCGTCGTCATAAAGCAAAATGCTGAAAATCTGATAATCGATGATGCGCTTGGCCAATTCCGCGGCGCGCCGCAGCACCTCTTCCACCTCCAGCACCGAGCTGGCTTCGCGGCCCACTTCGTTGAGCAGCAAGAAGCGTGTCGGCCTGATTGCGCACGCGCTCGAAGAGGCGGGCGTTCTCGATCGCGCTGGCGATTCGGGTGGCCAACAACGTGAGAATGGCTTGCTGCTCGGGCGTGAAGTAATTCAATTCGTGGCTCTGAATATCGAGCACGCCGATCGCTTTTCCGCCGACCATCAGCGGAACAGCAAGCTCCGAACGCACGGCGTCGATCGCGTTGAAGTAGCGCGAATCTTTTGTGCACGTCGCCGACGCGGACAGCGCGGCCCGTGGCGGCCGCCGTGCCGGTGATTCCCTGCCCGTAGGGAATGCGCCAATGCTCCAGCACTTCCTGTCTGTAGCCGATGCCGAAGCGAAAATAGAGCTGGTCGGTGCCTTCCTCGGGAAGCAGGACGGCGAAAATCTCGTAGTCGATCAGGCGCTTGATGAGCTGCGCGGCTTTCGCCAGAACCTCGTCGAGGTTCAGCGACGAATTGATTTCCTGGCCGATTTCGACCAGCGTCGAAAGAGTTTCGGCGGAAATCTCGCTGGCGGATTTGGTCTCGACTGGATCCATGGCTGATTCTTCGAGCCCGGCGAGCGAATTCCGCTCGCAGGCGCACATTACACAGGCATATTCGGAAAACGCAATTATAACAGCAGGTGCTCTGGGCTTCGGGATGAACTTGACGAGTTTGGGCGCGGATATTTGCGTTGAATCAAATGATTTGCGGGTCTGAGCCAGGAACCGGCAATGCCGCAGAGCGTGAGGGCGCAGCCTCGGCAGCGACTAATCGGCGGCGAGACCGCGAGCTTGCTCCAAGATTTTTACGCTGGCGCTGGCGCCTACTCGCGTCGCGCCGGCGGCGACCATTTTCTGGAAATCCTCGAAGCTGCGCACGCCGCCCGCGGCCTTTATTCCGATTTCGTCCGCCAACTACGGCGCGCATCAAGACTCACGTCTTCGGCGGTCGCGCCGCCGGTGGAGAAGCCCGTGGAAGTTTTGACGAAATCCGCGCCTGCATTTTTCGCCGCGAGCGAGCCGCGGATCTTTTCTTCGATGGTAAGCAGCGCGGTTTCGAAAATCACTTTGCAGATCGCGCCGCCGCGGTGGCTCGCTTCCACCACTCCGCGAATATCGGCTTCCACCGTGTCGTCGAGGCCGGATTTCAGGGCGCCGATATTGATAACCATGTCGATTTCCTGCGCGCCCGAGCTTGATGGCGGCGTCGGTCTCGTAAATTTTTACTTGCGGAAGAGTCGCGCCGAGGGGAAATCCGACTACGGTGCAAACTTTTACTTCGCTGCCGCGCACCAATTCCGCGGCCTGCGCGCACGTTCCAGGGATTGATGCAAACGGACGCAAATCCGAATTTCACGGCCTCTTCGCAGAGCTTGCGGATCTGATCGCGCGTGGCGTCGGGTTTTAGCAAGGTGTGATCGATCAGATGCGCGATCTGCGCATCAACGGAGGCGACTTCGCCGCCGGCGGAAATGCGCGCGGCGCCTGCTTCGACGCCTTTTGCGTTTTGTGGACGCAGAGATGGCAGCAGCGCTCAGTTGCATTCGGCGCAATAAATCTCGCGCCAGCTCGACGCCGCGAAGATCTGCCCTGCTGCGCGCCGAGATACGCGAGCATTTCTTCGGTGATCGCCTGGATTAGTTTTTCGAGATTCTTGGGAATCCACTAGCTCGCTCCTCATGGTCCATCGAGCCCGCTTCGGACCGACGTTCAGGGCCGAAAACTGCCGAACACCGCGAGGGTCTGAAGACCCTCCCCTACGACGGCTTGGCGGCAACACCTGTCACTCGCTCCTTGGCTTTAGATGCCTGCGACTCGATGGCTCGAATCTTGTCTATGCGGTTCTGGTGTCGACCGCCGGCAAATTGCGTCTCTAGCCAAACGGCCAGAATTTCGCGCGCGGTTTCTTCGGAAATCATGCGCGCGCCTAGAGTCAGGATATTGGCGTCATTGTGCTCGCGGCTGTTGCGCGCCGAGGCGCGATCGTAGCATAGCGCCGCGCGCGCTCCCGGCACCTTGTTGGCGGCGATCGGAGGAGCCGATGCCGGCGCTGTCGATCACCACGCCGCGCCAGGCATCACCACGCGCGACCGCGTTGGCCGACCGCTTCCGCGAAATCGGGATAGTCCACGGCTTCGGTGCTGGAGGTGCCGAGATCGAGAGCCGTGTAGCCCCAATCGCGGAGGTAAGTCTTCAATTGTTCTTTCAGCGCGAAGCCGCCGTGATCGGCGCCAATCGCCACCACGCTTGCGCGAAATTCGAAGTTGCCGATTCTGCTTTGGGCTGTTCGACGCGAATGTGAATCCCGCGCTGCTTCGGCTGCGTCGCGAGCGAGCGGCGTGATCAGAGTGTCGGGCGCGATGGCGATTTCGCCGCCATCGGCGATGGCATCGAGATCCTGCGCGGTTAGTACGGGGCGCGGCACGTTTATTCCGGAGGAAGAGAGAGAATGCAGACGTCTTTGAGATTGCGATAGCGCTCGGCGTAATCGAGGCCATAGCCGACGACGAATTCATTGGGGATGGAAAATCCGACGTAATCGGCCTTGATGTCCTTGATAATTCGTCGCGAAGGTTTGTCGAGTAGCGCCGCGATTTTCAGAATATGCGGCCGCCGCTGCATGAGACACGCGGCGCAAATAGCTGAGCGTCAGGCCGGTATCGAGAATGTCCTCGACGAGAATCACGTTCAGGCCTTCGATGCTGCTGTCGAGATCCTTATTGACGCGGACCTGGCCGGAGGACTGCTTGTCCTTGCCGTAACTCGAGACGGCGATGAAATCGAGCGAGACTTCGAGATCGATCTCGCGGATCGAGATCGGAAAGAAAAATGCACGCGCCTTTTAGCACGCCGACGAGATGAACGCGTTCGCCTTCGAAATCTTTGGTGATTTGGTGCGCGACTTCGCGCACGCGCTTTTGAATCGCGGATCGGCGAATCAGCGTTTTCAGGTGACTGCGTCCCTTGTCGGCCATTCCTCTCCGCCTTCAGAGCAAGAAGGCGGCTACTTTATCGCAGGGCCTTGCGGCTGACAAGACGGCTATTTTTTGGTCAATTCGATGGATGCGCTCGTGTTTTCCCACTCCATGTCATCGTGCACGTGTTTCCTGCTGGCGCGAAGGAGATGGTGAAATTTTCCATGGGCGTCGAGAGTGCGGTTACTTTCATGTCCACGCGGGCGAGATCGTTGGCTTCGCCGGGATAGTCGGTGCCCCACTCGCCGGTTTTCTTGCTGATGATGAGAGTCCATTTGTCGGCGTTTGGAACGGCGAAAAGAGTGTAATCGCCGGCGGGCACGGTCTTGCCGCCTGCGGTTAGGTCCACGTCGGTGTGAAACGCGGTCGCTTCATTCGCGCCGGCTCGCCAGACTTGGCCGTTGGGGACCAGGCTGCCGAAAATCTTGCGGCCCTTTCATGCGCGGACTGGAGTAGTCAACTTTGATTGCTTTGCCGCCGCCAGAGTGCAGCTTCACGGTTTCCGGCGGGCTCGGCCGCTTCGATTTGTCCTGCTGCGCAAAGCTTGGGTTGCGAGCATCGCGAGCGCCAACGCCGCCGCGCCAACATCTCAAGTGCTTCTTCATGCTTCCTCCTGTTTGAAACGGGTGTCGCTTCGTTAGACGCACCATTCCGCCGCTCGGTGTCGCCGCGGATGAGCCGAAATTCCCCAACGCGATAAAGATTGCGAGAGCGAGCCGAACTCTTGCCGGATTGTCCATCGCGCGGTATTTCTTCAGCTACCACGTGGACGGGATTGCGCTTCGCGTACCAGCACGGATTGTATCCGTAATGAGGAAAAAGAGCGTGCACGCAGATTTCGTTTCCGGGGGACTCCGTGTAGATATCGAGCTTGCCATTCTTCAGCTTCGTGGCTGGATAGAACTCCACGTTGCCAAATGCATCTGACGAATTCGCGCTCTTCATTTTGTGCCGGAAGTAAAGTGAATCGCAAATGTAAGCAGCCCGGCGACAGCGCCGCAACTGCGAACGTCCAGCCTGCGACTGCGCGCGCCATTCTCACGGCATTTCATCTTAAATCCTCGCCTCCGCGTGGCGCCACGTTTTGCCCGGCCAATCGACGCGACTGCTCGCAGCTTGCTTGATTCCGCGGCGCGTCGTGCTAGCGTTGAGGCAGAACCGATTCCAGGATCGGATTCTTCGGGTCGAGAATCCAGCGCGTGATGGAGTCATATGACATCCTGCCGACACCGTCCGAGGTGTCGTCCGTTTCGACCAGGGTGCGCCGGCGCCCCGGCCCAGCCGGAAGCGACGCGCGGACCGCCGCAGGACCGAATCGCCAGGAGGCCGTGACGAGCGGAAAGTTTGCTCTCGCGATTCTCGCGCTCGTGGCAATCGCGGTACCATCTGCTTCTACGATTCGGATTCCAGACTTCTCCTCTCGTCTATAACCTGCCGCTGTTTGTGGCGCTGGCCTTTGGCGGCTTGCCACTCCTCATCGATTTAATTCGTAAAGTATTCGCGCGGGAATTTGGCTCGGACTTGCTGGCGGGAGTATCAATCGTCGCGGCGGTGCTGCAGGGCGAGTATTTGGTGGGGACAATCGTCGTCTTGATGCTTTCGGGGGGCACGGCACTGGAAGAGATGGCGTCGCGGCGCGCGTCTTCGGTGCTTGACGAGTTGGCGAAACGCCAGCCGCAAACGGCACACCGAAAGCAGGACGTTGAAATTGTGGACGTGGCGCTCGACGACGTGCGCGTTGGCGACATCCTCGAGATTTTCCCGCATGAAATCTGTCCTGCGGATGGCGTGGTGGTCGACGGCCAAGGGATGATGAACGAGGCGTTTCTCACGGGCGAGCCATTCGAAATGCAGAAGGCGCCAGGATCGCAGCTGATTTCGGGAGCCTTGAACGGTGACGCCGCAATCGTCATGCGCGCCGAGAGGCTGCCGGTGGATTCGCGCTACGCGCGGATCATGCGCGTGATGGAGGAGACGCAGCAGCAGCGGCCGCGATTGCGGAGACTGGGAGATAAGCTAGGTGCGTGGTATACGCCGATCGCCGTGGGGCTTGCCGTTCTGGCCTGGGTGTTCACGCGAAATCCTCATCGATTTTTGGCGGTGGTGGTCATCGCGACGCCCTGCCCTTTGTTGATTGCGATTCCGGTGGCGGTGATCGGGGCGATTTCGCTGGCTGCGCGCCGTGGCATCATCGTCAAAAATCCTGCGGTGCTCGAGCAGATCGAAACTTGCCGCACGTTCATCTTTGACAAGACCGGCACGCTCACCTACGGGCGGCCGACGCTGACGGAAGTCGACTGTTCGCCTCACTTTCAAGAGCAGGACGTGGTGCGCTTTGCCGCCAGCCTGGAGCGCTATTCGAAGCACCCGCTGGCGCAGGCGATTCTCGACTACGCAGCGAAAAATAGTGTGCAGGCTGAATCCGCGTCGGAAATTCAGGAGCAGCCGGGCCGCGGATTGCGAGGCACGATCGGCGGAAGAAAAGTGCTGCTGACAGGCCGGGACCGTCTCGGAGATGAAGTGCGCGAATTGCCGGGCGCGCGATCGGGACTGGAATGCGTGCTGTTTGTTGATGGCCAGTACGCGGCGCTGTTTCGATTCCGCGACGCGCCGCGGCGAGATTCCGACGTGTTCGTAAAGCATCTCGGGCCGCGGCACAAGGTGAACCGGATTCTGCTGGTGTCGGGAGACCGGCAGGAAGAGGTGCGCTACCTGGCCGCAGAAGTCGGAATTACTGAAATTCACGCCGCAAAGAGTCCCGAGGAGAAGGTTGCGATCGTTCGTGAGGAGACGCAGCGCGCGAGGACGCTTTTTGTCGGCGACGGAATCAATGACGCGCCGGCGATGCAAGCGGCGTCCGTTGCAGTCGCCTTCGGGCACGACAGTGAGATCACGGCGGAAGCTGCCGATGCCGTGATTCTAGAGTCGTCCTTGGGGAAGGTCGATGAACTGATTCACATTGGCCAGCGTATGCGCTCGATCGCGCTGCAAAGCGCAATTGGCGGGATGGCTCTGAGCATTGTCGGCATGCTGGCGGCCTCTGCCGGTTATCTGAATCCCATCGGAGGAGCAATCGCGCAGGAAATCATTGACACCGCGGCGGTTCTGAACGCGGTGCGCATGGCGCTTCCATTCAAAAATCTCCGCGACTTCTGAATCCGCGCAGATTCCCGCGCCGGTAAATTCGAATACCAACGCCGGCCGGCTCGATCTGCGCACGCGTTAAACCTCGTAGTTCACAACTCGCGCAGCGACTGAGCTACTGGCCGGCTCGCCGCTCGCACCGCGGGCGGGACGCCACCCACTAGCCCCATCGCCAACGCGAAAACCACGCCCATCGCCAGGAGCAACGGCGTGACTCGAAATGCGAACGCCAAATGCGAGAACGTCTGCCAGTTCATCGCGCCCGTCGTGAATCCATTCAACGGCAGCACCGCGATGCATCCGAGCAGGCCGCCGATCAACGAAATCAGCAGCGCCTCAATCAAAAATGAAATCACCACGCTCGGTCCGCCAAATCCGATCGCGCGCATGGTGGCAATCTCTCGGCTCCGCTCCGCCACAGCGGAATACATCGTATTCAGCGCTCCGAAAATCGCGCCGAACGCCATGATCGCCGCCACCACTCCGCCCAGAATCGTGATCAGTTTCGTCATGCGCGTGGATTGTTTCGCGTAATAGTCGATTTCGCTGCTCACGTCCACATTCATCCGCGGATCGGCGGTGATGGAATCCTTGAATTGCTGCAACGCGGCCGGAGAAGTCAAATGCGCGGTCACCGACTGAAAAATATTTTCCGGATATTTGTATACCTGGCTCAGCACGTGCGAATCGCACCACACTTCCGAATCGAAAGCCGAGCCACCGGCGTCGAATACGCCCACCACGGTCCATTTTCCGCCACCAAATGAGACCGTGTCTCCCAGATTCATCCCCGAGTACGTCCCTGGCACGTTTTTTCCGACCACCAACTCGCTCAATCCCGGCTGAAAAAATCGCCCTTCCTTCATTTTGATTTTGTCGCGCACCAGCAACGCATTGCCGGAAACACCGCGCACCTGCACATTCGCATCCGTCCCCGTGGCTTTCAATGGAAACGGTGCGATCACCACTACCTCCGGACTCACCAGCGGTGCCGATCCATTGCGCGCCACTCCCGGCGCATCTTGAACGATTTTCACGGAATCGAGCGTAACCGCTCCCATCATTTCCGAAGTCGCACCCGCGCGAATTACCAGCGCATTGTCGGCCGACCCGGAAGCAACCAGCGTCGCTTTGAATCCCACTGCCAGCGAGAGCATGGCGATGAATACTCCGACCGTGCCGGCAATGCCCAGCACCGCAACGATCGCCGACGCCCACCGCGCCCGCACGCTTCGAAAGTTGTAGACCACCGGTATCGGCATCTTCAGACCCTCCGCAGCGCATCAACCACGCGCATGCGCATCGCGCCCACCGCAGGAATCAACCCGCTCAATGCACCCACGCCCAGCGCAAATCCCACTCCGGCGAGCAGCGTGGAGTAAGAAACCACCAGCACGGGCAACATTCCATTGAGCGCCGTCGCGATCGCTGGAATCACAATTCCCGCAAACAGCAGTCCCAGCGCGCCCCCTATCGCCGAGATCAAAAGCGATTCGCCCAGCACCATCACCAGCACCGCGCGGTCCGAAAATCCCACGGCCTTTAACACTGCGAATTCCGCCGTGCGCTCTCGCACCGCGATCGCCATCGTATTTCCGGTAACCAGCAGCAGCGTGAAGAACACGATCGTCCCGATCGACAAAATCAAAAATTCGATGTTGCCGAATTGCTTCACCCAGCCCGCCGCGAACGCCGACTCCGTCTCCGTCTTCGACTCATACGTCGAATTGGCAAATTTATCGTCCACGGCCTTGGCCACTTGCGCGGCGCTATCCGGATTCTCGAGACGGATCACGTACCAACCGACTAGCCCCTTGTAGTCGGCGGGCATATGCTCATCGAAATATTTCCACTGAATCCAAAATTGGCTTTCGTCGCCGCCGGGACGAGAATTCGTGTAAATGCCGTCGAGATTGAACTCCCACGCGCTCGTATCGCCATAAAGCGTCGTCTTAATCGGTATGCGATCGCCCACTTTCCAGCCGAATCGCTTTGCGGTTCGCGCGCCGGCAATCGCGCCTTCGCGATCCTTCAAAAAAATCTGCCACTGATCGTCGGGGACGTGCATTTCCGGCAGCACCTGCATCTGGTTTTCAACGTCAATCGCAAATTGCGGGAAAAAATTCTTCTCGTCCTGATAAACGCCGCCGATCCAATTGTTGTGCGTGATCGCCTTGATTCCTGGGATGGTCATTATTTTATCGCGATACGCCAACGGCAGCGGCTCGATGATCGAGGTTCGGTTGATCACGATCAAGCGATCCGCTCCCGCCACTTCCACTCCGCGGCTAAATGCGCTCTTCACTACCGACAAAAACGTGAAGAGAAACAACGCCGCCGCGAACGATCCGATCGTCAGCAGTAAGCGCACCTTTTTCCGGAACAAATTCGCGAAAAGCAGGCTTCCGTATTTCATGCCCGGCCTCCGGCCACCGAATCCACCGCCGCGCCTTCCACCAGCACGCCCTTGTTCAGGTGCAGCAAAGTGTGTGCGCGTTCAGCCGCCGCAGGATCGTGCGTCACCATCAAGATGGTCTTTTTGTATTCGCTCGACAGCCGAGTCAACAACTCCAGAATCTCGTCCGCGCTCTTGCGGTCGAGGTCTCCGGTAGGCTCATCGCACAACAAAAAAGTGGGATCCGCAACGATCGCTCGCGCAATGGCCACGCGCTGTTCCTGTCCGCCCGAAAGCTGCCGCGGATAATGATCCATGCGATCCGGCAGCCCCACGATCGAAAGCGCCGCCCCAACGTGATCGCGCCGCTGCGATTTCGAAAGCTTCGTCAGCAGCAGTGGCAACTCCACATTTTGAAACGCCGTCAGCACCGGGATCAGGTTGTACATCTGAAAAATGAATCCCACATGGCGCGCTCGCCATTGCGTCAGCTTGCTGCCGGACATGTGCGTGATCTCATCGCCGTCGACGGTGATGCTGCCGTGCGTGGGCAGATCCAAGCCGCCCAACAAATTCAGCAGCGTCGTCTTCCCCGATCCGCTCGGCCCCATGAACGCCACAAACTCGCCCTTATCCACGTCCAGGTTCAGCGATTGCAGCACGTGAATAATCTCGCCGCCGCGCGAATAGTCTTTATCCACTCCGCGCACCTGAATCAGCGCGCCGCCATTCCCCCTGCCGTCCACTCGCACCATTTCGTCCGCTCCTATTTCTTGATTTCCACCGCTTGCCCATCGTGAAGATCGGCCGGGCCTTTCACCACCACGGTTTCTCCGGAGACTAGCCCCGCAAGCACTTGCTGATCGCTGCCTTGCACCATTCCAACTTTCACCGCGCGCCGCTCCACCTTTCCGTCCTTAACAAGGTAAACGGTCTTTGCGCCATTTTCGTCACGCACCGCGCCCTGCGGAATCAGCACGGTCGCCGCCGACGCTCCACTCTTCTTTTCCGGCTCGTCGCCCAGAAACGCTACTTTCACTCCCATATCCGGCAAAATTCGCGGATCGAGTTTCAAGAACGAAATCCGCACTTTCACCGTGGCCTTTTGCCGGTCCGCGGTGGGAATCACGGTGCGCACTTTCGAAGGAATCTGCCAGTCCGGATACGCATCCAAAATCGCCGTCACCGGCTGATCCGGTACCACACGCGCGATGTAGGATTCGTTCACGTCCACTTCGATTTCGTTCGAGTTCATGTCCACGATCGTCGCGATGCCCGTGCGCGTGAATCCGCCTCCCGCTGAAATCGGCGACACCATTTCGCCGATCTGCGCATCCTTCGAAACAATAATTCCGTCAAACGGCGCGCGGATCACGCAATTGTCCACCGCCTGCTGCGCTTCCCGCACCCGCGATTCCGCCGCCGCAACTTGCTGCGTCGCCAGCGCAATCTTCGCTTTCAAACTGTCCGCCGCCATTCCTGCGTTATCCAGCGCCTCTTGCGTCTGCACGCCGGCCGCCTGCAATTCCTTCGCGCGATGCAACTCCAGCTCGGCATTCTTCAATTGCACTTGAAAATCGGCGATCGCCGCCGATGCTGAATCGCGATCCGCTTTCGACGATTCCAGTGCGCGGCGCACATCGGAATCATCGAGCGTCGCCAGCACGAATCCCTGCGGCACGTGCATGCCCTCATCAAAAAACACGCCGGTAACGCGCCCGGTAATTTTCGAGGCCACCGTCGCGCGCCGCCGCGGCGTCACGTAGCCGCTCGCGTTCAAAAGCGCCGGCCGGTCCGTCCCGACTTTCTGCGCCGCAGCCACTTCCACCTCGGGCTTCTGCCGCATCAAGTGCAGCACTCCGCCCGTCACCAGCACTGCCAGGCCCAGTATCGCGCCGAAAATTCCGAAGATTTTGCCCGCGCGTCCGCCTTTGCGCTGTTCATCGCTGATGCGCAGCGACCCCAGATCGTGCTTCGGATTCTCGGTCTCAATCACCATTGCAGTTAGAGGACCTCCTCGTGTACCGCCCTATCCAGTATTACGCCTTGCGCCGCGCAAAACTTTCGCTGCGCAAAATTCCGCGGGCAATTCAGCAACTCCATTGTATCGAAGGAATGCCCGATTCGGTCTGCGCAGGATATCGCAACTCAGGCCGCGGCCCAATTGTTACGTCCCTCGAAAATTGGATGAAATTGCTGAATCTTCGTCGCAATTAACTGCATCCGATGCCAACGTGGGAGGGGAGTCTTGATCTCGCGCTTCGCCATGAGTTCTTGCATCTGCGCGCTGCATTGCATGCCGTGTTGTTGTCATAACCGCGGCTGGCGCGGGTGTTCGATCCGGCGGAGATAGTCCTTCCGATATCGGATTTAAGTCACCCGCTGACCGGCATCTAGAGCTGGATGGCGGGTTTTTTATTTTCAGCTCATATTTTCGATCTGATTTTGCGTGAATTCGGATTTTGAGCGAACCACGGGGGAGTTTTGAGTCACAGTCCCAACGGAAGCGCGCCGAAAGAAACCAAAGCCGAGAAGGTCGAGCGCCTCAAGCGCGAAAAAAATCCCTGGCAGTCCTTGCAGGAAATCAAAGCTTTCGCTCGCCAGGGCCGCGCCGCCGTTCTTCCCGCCTGGGCCAACATGTACTTCAAATGGTGGGGCATCTACACGCAAGGCGATGGCGCCGGCGTTCAACCCGGCCTCGGCGGTGAAGGCAAGGCCACCGAATATTTCATGATGCGCATCGCCATTCCCAACGGCCTGCTCCGCTCCCATCAACTGCGCGCCATCGCCGGGCTCGCAGATCGTCACGCGCGTTCCACCGCCGATTTCACCGTGCGACAAAATATTCAACTTCACTGGCTCACCATCGAATCCATTCCCGAAGCCATCGAAATTCTGGACTCCGTCGGACTCAGCCCCAAAAGTGCTTGTGGCGACGTCGTTCGCAACATCACTGGCTGCCCGCTGGCCGGCATCGCTCCCGATGAAATTCTCGATGCCTCTCCGCTGGCGTTGCAGGCCTCGCAACTCCTCCGCGCCAATGATGAGTTCTATAATCTTCCGCGAAAATTTAAAATTTCGATCACCGGCTGCCCGGTCTGGTGTTCCTATCCCGAAATTAATGATGTCGGCCTCACCGCCATTCGCCGCAACCGCAATGGCCGCGGCGAGGCCGGTTTTTCTTTGCGCGTGGGTGGAGGCCTTTCCGCCGATCCGCACCTCGCCGTGCGTCTCGACGCGTTCATCCAGCCCGATCGGGCCCTGGGCGTCCTCGGCTGCATCGCCGAAATTTTCCGCGATCAAAATTCGCTGCGGGAAAATCGCGAGCGCGCCCGCCTCAAGCATCTCTTCACGCAACACGGCTGGACGGCCGCGCGTTTCCTGCACGAGCTAAACGATCGGCTCGGTTACCAACTCGATCCTGCACCCGAGGAATTCCCGCCCGCGGATATTTACCGCGATCACGTGGGCATCCACGCGCAAAAGCAGCCGGGCCTCTACTATCTCGGCGCCGCCGTCCTTCGCGGACGCATCAGCGCCGATCAAATGCGCGCCGCCGCGGATTTGTCCGATCGCTTCGGCAGCGGCGAACTCCGTACTACCAACATGCAAAATCTCCTCATCATCAATGTGCCGGAAACGAACGTGCAGCCGCTGGCCGCCGCTCTCGATGCCATCGGCCTGCGCGTCGAAGCGTCGCCTTTCTGGCGCGGCGCGATCGCCTGCACCGGCACGGAATTTTGCAAGCTCGCCGTCACCGAAACGAAAGGCTTCGCCCGCTGGCTTGTTGAAGAGCTCGAAGAGCGCATCCCCGGCTTCGACGAATCTCTGAAGCTTCATGTCGCCGGCTGCCCCAACGCTTGTGGCCAGCACTGGATCGCCGATATCGGCCTCGAAGGAAAGAAAATCAAAGATCGCGGCGAACTCGTTGACGCCTACTACTTCTGCCTCGGCGGCGCCGTCGGCGAGCATCAGCAAATTGCGCGACAAATTGGATTCCGTTGCAGCGCCCGCGAAGTTCCCGAAGCGATCGAACGTCTTCTGCGCCAATATCTCGCGGCTCGCGAGCCCCACGAAAATCTGCGCGCCTACTTTGCGCGCTTCTCCAATGACGAGCTTCGCGCTCAATTGGCCGGTTACGCCACGGCAGCCGTTGCCCGCGATCTTTCCCCCGGCCCAGTTCCGCACGGTGTAAACGGATGAGCTCCGCGGCAAATCTTTTTCCGATCTTCGTAAAGCTCGCGGACCGTACCTGCCTGGTCGTCGGCGCCGGCGCAATCGCGTCCGCAAAAATCGCCGCACTTCTCGAATCTGCCGCACGCGTTACGGTCATCGCCCCGCGCGCCACTAAAGACGTTGAAAGTCTAGCCTCCGCGGGAAAAATCTCCTGGCGCGCGCGCGAATTCGAGCCTCATGATCTCGACGGCATCTTTCTCGTGATCGCCGCCACCTCGGACGCCGCAGTAAATCGCGCCGTATTCCTCGCCGCCCGAAGTCGCGGGATCCTCTGCAACGCTGTGGACGATCCCCCGAATTGCGATTTCTATTTCCCCGCCGTGGTCCGCCGCGGCGATCTGCAGATTGCCATCTCGACGTCCGGCCAAAGTCCTGCTCTCGCGCAACAACTTCGCCGCGATCTGGAAAGCATTTTCGATGAATCCGCAGGCGATGGAGTTCGCGCCCTGGGCGAACGCCGCAGCGAAATTCTCTCTTCGCTTCCGCCCTCTGAAGCGCGAAAGCAATTGCTCATCGATTTGGCAATCAACGAACGCGCAAAGCTTCTCCGCCACGGCAGCTCGGCGCCTAGCGGGCACGCACAACCGTCCGATTCGCGCGAGGAAAACTCGTGAGCTCGCCTGCCACAGGGAAAGTCTTCATCGTCGGCGCCGGCCCCGGAGACCCCGAACTTCTCACCTTGAAAGCACATTCGCTCCTGCGCCGCGCCGATGTGATTCTGCACGATGATCTCGTGCCCGACGCCATCATCTCCCTCGCCGGCCCGCACGCCACCGTGGTCAACGTCGGCAAGCGCTGCGGCGCAAAAAAAATCACGCAGCAGGAAATCAATCAGCAAATGATTTCGTTCGTGCGGAAAGGAATGGAAGTAGTCCGTCTAAAAAGCGGAGACCCCGGAATTTTCGGACGCCTTGCCGAGGAAATCCATGCGCTTGCGGCCTCGAATGTGAAGTTTGAAATAATTCCAGGAGTGACCGCAGCTCTGGCCGCCGCCGCATCCCTAGCCGTGCCGCTCACCGATCGCCAAATCAGCTCAAAAATAGTAATCGTCAGCGGACATCACGCCAGTGCCAACGAACGCAATGTAAAATCAAATTGGCGCGAGATCGTAACTGAAGGGACCACCCTGGTGGTCTACATGCCCGGCCGCGATCTTTCGAGCTTTTCCCGCGAACTCATGCAAGCCGGTATCTCCGCAACAGTCCCCTGCGCGGTAATTTCGAAGGTCTCCACTCCGCAGGAAACTCGCGAAGTGACGAATCTCGGCAACCTCTCTCATGTACCTGCGACGGAAACGCCGTCGATCCTCCTAGTGGGCCACGCGCTGGTTCACTGCTCAAAACTTTCTGCTTTAGTCCCGGCGGACTCCACATTTCGGCGATAATCTTTTTCCGCCATCGCTGGCAGCCGCGATCCAGGCTAGTCAAACTGCTTTCGAAACGCCGCTAGCTGCGCTTTCAAATCCTCCACATCCTTCCGCAACCCGCCAATCTCCTGCTCCATCCGCTCGATGCGCTCAACCTCCGCAACTCCGCCCGCGATTCTGACCTTTGCCGCGGGAGCCGGCGGCGATTCCGCTCCCGCCACATCCCCCGAAAGCAAGTGCACATACCGCGCCTCTTTCGTTCCCGGCTGCCGCGGCAACACTTTCACCAACGCAGGCTCGCGGCTCATCAACTTCTGCAGCGCCGAGTGCACTGCGGTCAAGTCATCAAAATGCTGCATCCTCTCCGCGCGCCCGCGCAGCTCGCCCGGCGTTTGCGCCCCGCGCAAAAGCAATTCGCAGAGCACCGCCGCTTCGTGCCGGTCGAAATTAAAAAACTCCTGTAGCCGATGCTCATACTTCCGCACGCGGCTATCGAAATTATCCGCGGGCCCCGCCAATTCTTTTTCCTGCAAGGTCCGCAACGCCGGCAGCACCGCATCCTCGTCCAACGTCATCACTGGATCGCGATTCGATTTCTGATTGCAGGCATTCACGAGCGCATTCAGAGACAGCGGATAGTATTCCGGGGTGGTAATTTCCTTCTCTATCAGCGCGCCCAGCACTCGCGCCTCGATCTCACTCAAAATAAGTCCCACCAAGCGCCTTTTCGACTGTCGCTTCTTACGCCTTTTGCAGCGCTGCCCGTTCAGGGCAGCATCTCACGTCCAATTTTTCAGCATCAACCACAAGCAACCGCGGCGCCACTCACACAAACTCGTCAACCGCTGTCCTCTACGCCCCCGCCGCCAACTCAAACGGATAATGCCGCCTCGTATGCTGCACAGAAACCCACTTCAAAGTCGTAAACTCCTCGAGCGCCCATCTCCCATTCAATCGCCCAACTCCCGAAGCCTTCTCTCCGCCAAACGCCACCAGCGGATCATCGTTAATCGTCCCGTCGTTCACGTGAATCGCGCCCGAATCAATCTGCTTCGCCAGTTGCGCGCCGGCTTCCACATCCCGCGTGTGAATCGCCCCGCTCAATCCAAACGGGCTGTCGTTCGCAATCCGCACCGCTTCTTCCTCCGAATCAAACGGAATCACGCACACCGCCGGCCCGAACATCTCGTCCTGCGCCACGGACATATTCGGCCGCACGTCCGCAAACACCGTAGGCGAAAAGACATTTCCGTCCGCCTTCCCGCGCAATGCCGCCCGAGCTCCTTCCGCGACACCCTTCTGAATCTGCCTCTCGAGCGTCTCCGCCTGCGCCTTGTTCATCAAAGGCCCGATATCCGTCTTCGGATCGCGCGGATCGCCCACCTTCAATCCCGACACGCGTTTCACGTACTGCTCCAAAAATTGATTGTAAATCGAGCGATGCACCAAAATCCGGTTCGCCGACATGCAAATCTGCCCCTGGTGCGTGAAGCGGCTGAATACGGCCGCATTCAACGCCAATTCCAGATCCGCATCCTGCAGCACGATCAACGCGCTGTTTCCGCCTAACTCCAAAATCGCTTTCTTCAAGCAGCGCCCCGCCGTTTCGCCAATCTTCCGCCCCACTCCTTCCGATCCTGTAAATGAAATCACGCGCGGCACTGGATGATCGATGAACTTGTCGCCCAGATCCCGAATGTCCGCCACGATCACGTTCAACAAGCCCTTCGGAATTCCCGATTCTTCGAATACGCGCGCCACCAGCGTCCCGCCAGTGATCGCCGTATCGTCGTGCGGCTTCAGCACCACTCCGTTCCCCGCGCCGATCGCCGTCGCCACCGAGCGCATGCTCAGGAAAAATGGGAAATTAAACGGGCTGATCACTCCCACCACTCCCACTGGCACGCGATACAACCGGTTTTCCTTGCCCTCCACCGACGACGGAATTATTTCGCCCACCATCCGCAGCGGATAAGTCGAGGCCTCCTTGATGATGTTCTTCACGATCGCGATTTCAAAAAACGCCTTCAGCCCCGTCCCGCCCAACTCCTCGATGATGATGTCCGTGATCTCCGCCTCATTCTTCTCCACGAACGCGTGCGCCTTCTCCAATATCGCGCGCTTCTCGTACGCGTTCACTCCCGCCCAAATCTTTTGCGCCGCCGCCGCCGACCTGTACGCCTCATCCAAATCCGCCAGGTTCCCCAGCTTGAATTCGCAAATCGTTTTTTGATTAAACGGATTCCGGTTCACCAATACTTTCCCCGCCGCCCCGTCTCGCCACGTGCCGCCAATATATTGCTGATTCAATTTCGCAAACTGATTCATAAGGTTCCCTCTCAATTGTCAGAAGTGATTCGCCATGATAATCCGAAATCCGTCACCGCGCATCCTTGCCCGACGAACGCCAACGGGCATCTCACTCCGGCAAATCCGGATGTCGCGTCCGTACGTGGTACCGCCCGGAATGAAATATCAATGGTTCGCCCTCATTCCATTGATACTCCTCCACCTCGCCGATAAAAATCACATGATCGCCCCCGTCGCACTGCCGCACATTGCGGCAAACAAAATGCGCCGTCGCGCCCTTGATCATCGGGCATTTCCCGCGGCCCTCCGCGCAATCCACGTCCACGAATTTATCCGCCAGCGCCGTCGCGAATTGCCGCGAAAGATGATGCTGATTTGCCGCCAGCACGCTCACTCCAAAATGGCTCGCGCTCGTGAAATCTCCCAATGACGCCGATTGCCGCGCCAGGCTCCACAGCACCAGCGGCGGGTCCAGTGATACCGACGAAAACGAATTCACCGTCAACCCCACTCGCCGCCCGTCCCACGCGCACGTCGTCACCACCGCCACTCCCGTAGCAAACTGTCCCAGCGCTCGCCGGAAATCCCGCCGGTCGAATCTCTTCGCGGCGGCCTCAACCGCCTGCTGCAAAAACTTTTCCGCTTCCCCCGCATCAATGAACCACGGAAAAAACGATCGCGGATCATCGAACCCGTTCGCCACCGCTTCCGCTACTTCCGGCAACCGCCCCGCCGCATCCAAAATCTTGATCACGTGCGCAGGAGGATTCAGCAGCGTATTCGTCCACTCCGTCACCCAGCGCGCATACCCGTTCCAGTAACTGTCGAACGTCTGCTCCATCCACTCCCGATCCGCAGCCCGGTCGCCGTGCTCGATGATGCTTCGCAAATAAATATCCGCACACTTCGCCGCGTTGTTCGATCCCTGCCCGGTAATCGGATCGTTCAGCACCGTAGCGTCCGCCATCCCCAGCACATGTTTCCCCGAAGCCAGCGTCGCCACTGGCTTGCGCACCACCGGCGTCAACGAACCCGTCAGCACTCCATTCGCATCCGTCAACGCAATCTCCGCGCACCGCTCCGCTTCCCACGGCAAAAAAGTCTCCAGAATCCATTTCGATTTCGCCAGATGCTGCTCCGGCGTCTTCACCTCGCCCCAACAATCCATCGGGCCGCCCGGCACTCCCTCAAAAACCATGATCTCGCACGGCCCCGAAGTGGTCAGCGCCGGAAAAACGAAATATTCGCCCACTCCCGGAATCAAATTGAAGCAAACCGCCGCATAAGGCACTCGCGGGCGCATTCCCGTCACATAAGTCAGCGCCAAGATTCGCTGCGGCGTCCGATACGGCGATCGCTCATCATCCCGCTCGAAGAGCGCGCCCAACGCACCCTTCCCCGCCGCCACGATCACCAGATCCCGGCTGCTCGCATATCCCTCGATGTCCGCGAGACTCGCTTCCTTCACCACCAACTCCCCGCCCTTCCTCTTAAATTCCTCCATCCATCGCGGCATCTTCACCCGCTGATCCACCGCCTCCGCGGAATTATTCAATCGCGCCGCCCAATCCACCGCCTTCCTTCGCCGCCGCCCGCCCCGGCACCGCGAAACCCATCCCCTCCACTTCCGGGCACTCCTCCTCCCAAAAATTCAATCCCAAATCCCGTTCCGTCTCGAGCGCCCAATCAAACATGCACTGGCTCGACATCACTCGCCCCGTGCGAATTTCCTCCGCCGAGCGATCGGACACGACGTGACTTCGTATCCGGCGTCCAGCAGCCCCAGCGCAAGCTGCAACCCGGATTGTCCCGCGCCAATAATGGCGATTCGTTTCATGAAGAAAACCTGAGGAGCGATCGCTACTGCATCAACTTCGGAATTGCCGGCTCGGCCATTTCCGGGCCCATCGCCGAATACCCGCCGTCCACCGCCAGATCCGTGCCGGTGATGAACGACGCATTCGACGAGCAAAGAAACAGCACGCCCTGCGCCACTTCATCCGGCTCGCCCACGCGCCCGAGCAAATGGAAAGCGCCGCCTACTTGGTTCGTCTTCACTTTATCGCCGTGCGTCAGCTCATCCATCAACCGGCACCACGTCCATCCCGGCGAAATCGAGTTGACGCGAATTTTGTCTCCCGCCAAATCCATCGCCTCATTTCGCGTCACCTGCAAAATCGCGGCCTTCGTTGCGGGATAGAGCCATCTCCCTGTCTGCGCCACTTTCGCGCTGATGCTCCCGAAATTCACCACCGCGCCGCCCCCGCGCTTCGCCATATGCGGCCTCACCGCCTTCAGCATCAGCACTCCGCCGACCACGTTCACGTTGTAGCTATCCAGCCATTCCTGCCGCGTAGATTCCAGCGCGTTATCAATGTAAACGCACGCCAGATTCACCAGAAAATCCACGCCGCCAAAACTTTTCACCGTTTCATTCACGCACGCCGCAATCTGCGCGTCGTCCGCCAAATCCGTTTTCACAAAACGCACATTCGGCTTCAGCTCACTCGCGATCGCCTGCCCGTCCTTCTCATTCACGTCCGCGATCACAACTTTTGTTCCCTCGCGATGAAACGCGCGCACCAACGAAGCGCCGATCAGCGTCGCGCCGCCGGTTACAATCGCAACTTTATCTTTGAGTCCGTCCATCGAAGAAACCCCCGATTCCAACTTCGTTCGAGTCGCTGCGCGTAACCTTATCACGCGTGTCCAGACCCACAAAATCCAACTCACAAATCCCGTCAAATCCGCTCGCTCGCGCCCGCTCCAAAAAAATCTGGACTCGCTCAATCGGAACGCGCAAAATAGGCCGCTTTCATCCACGGTTTGCGAGGTGCCCACTCATGCGCAAGATCGCCATCATCGGCGGCGGACAATCCGGATTGCAGCTCGCCTTTGGCCTGCAGGCAAAAGGCTACGACGTCACCGTCGTTTCCAATCGCACCCCGGACCAAATCCGCAAAGGCCGCGTCACTTCCAGCCAGTTTATGTTCAACGATTCCCTCCAAAATGAGCGCGAACTCGGCATCAATTTCTGGGAATCCAAATGCCCCAACACCGATGGCGTCGCCTTCGCCGTTCCCGGCCCCGACGGCAATAAAGCTCTCTTCTGGGAAGCCAAGCTCGATCGCCCTGGCCAGTCTGTCGATCAACGCGTGAAGTTCTCCGGCTGGACCGAGGAATTTGAAAAGCGCGGCGGCAAAGTAATCATTCAAGACGTCGGCGTGCAAGAACTCGACGACTACTCCAAGAACAATGACCTGGCCATCGTCGCTTCCGGAAAAGGCGAAATCGCGCGCCTCTTCGAAACCGACACGGCCGACACTCCCTACACCACGCCGATGCGCGCCCTCGCTCTCACTTACGTCAATAACATGCGCCCGCGCGAAAAATTCACCGCCGTCGCATTCAATTTAATTCCGGGAGTCGGCGAATATTTCGTCTTCCCCGCCCTCACCCTCAGCGGCCCGTGCGAAATCATGGTCTTCGAAGGCGTTCCCGGCGGCCCGATGGATTGCTGGAGCGACGTGAAAACTCCCGCGCAGCACTTGCAGCGCAGCAAGGAAATCCTGCAAAAACTTCTGCCCTTCGAAGCAGCTCGCTGCGAAAAGATCGAGCTCACCGACGACATGGGCATCCTCGCCGGCAAATTCCCTCCCACGGTCCGCAAGCCGGTCGCCAAGCTTCCCTCAGGCCGCCTCGCGTTCGGAATGGGCGACGTCGTAGTTCTCAACGATCCCATCACCGGCCAAGGCTCCAACACCGCCAGCAAAGCCGCGAAAATGTACATGACGCGCATTCTCGAACGCGGCGACAAGCCCTTCGATGCCGCCTGGATGCAGCAAACCTTCGATAACTTCTGGACCTACGCTCAATGGGTCGTGAAATGGACCAACACCCTGCTCACCCCACCTCCGCCGCACATCCTGCAGCTGATGGGCGCGGCCTCGCAAATCCCACCGCTGGCCAGCCGCATCGCCAACGGCTTCAATAATCCGCCAGACTACAATCCCTGGTGGTTCGATCCAAACGAAGCACAAAAACTAATCGCCAAACAACAAGCCGGCGCATAACCGTCTGGGAGCGGAGTTAGAGCGTGTGCCTCGCGTCCTTGACAAATCCGTTCACGCAGTATTTAATCCGCTCACGCATTTCTAAAAAATGAATCCCGGCGCCGCAGGTATCATGCTCTCAATTCCAATTCCCTCGAGGCTCCCATGATCGAACAATATATGGCTCTCGCTCTCCAGCCCATCATGCGCGGCTGCCAGAAGCGCTCCGAAATCATCGTCAATCTCCGCCACATTTCCGAATTGATTGACGCAGCCACCTGGCTCAGCGCCATCGATCTACCCGTCCGCCTCGTCACCATCCCCGAAGGCTGCCTGCAAGGTTTCACCGACGAAGTCTTCGACTGGGATCACAAAAAATACGTCCGCGAGCTGGCCATTGATATCCCCGGCGACGAAACCGAGTTCCTCGGCCGCAAAGCGAAGCAGCTCAACACCTACATCATCGGCCAGGCCAAAGCCAAGCACCCGGAATTTCCCGAGCGCTTCTTCAACACCGGTTTCGTCATCGCCCCGACCGGCGAAGTCATCCTCAAGCATTACAAGCTGCAGGTTTTCGCTCGCGAGCATTCCACTGTTCCGCACGACGTCTGGGATCGTTGGATCGAACTCTACGGCGATAATCTCGACGCCTTCTTCCCCGTCGTCGAAACGGACATCGGCCGCATCGGCATCGTTATCTGCATGGAAGGATCATTCCCCGAAACAGCCCGGGGCGTGGCCATGAACGGCGCCGAAGTCATCTACCGCCCGGCCTACCCGGAGCCCTACGTCGCCAATGATATTTGGGAAATCCAGAATCGCGCCCGCGCTCTCGACAACACTTGCTATGTCGTCGCTCCGAATCCCGCCACCTACTACCTCTCGCAGGATTCGCTCAATCCCATAGACACCTTCGGCGGCAAATCCATGATCGTAGATTATCAAGGCCGCGTCCTCTCCAAGCACGATTACGGCTCGGGCGCATCCTACGCCGGCGCCATCATTGATATCGAAGCGCTCCGCCAATATCGCAGCCGCTCCCTCTGGGGCAATTGGATGCGCGACCTCCGCACCGAACAATTCCGCTGCATCTATGAGCAACCCATCTACCCGAAGAATCTCTCCATGAAAGAACCCCCGGGCAATCACGAAGACCACGACGCCATCCGCCGCAAAGTAATGCAGGAAATCATGGCCCGCGGCCTTTTCAAACCTCCAACACATTCCAACGCACAGCCGGCATCAAAAAAACGCGAAAAGGAAGAAGTCCCAGCTGACTGACACACCTTGACAAACCTCTACTCCCGGTATTGAATAACTCCCGCATGCGCGGTGCATACGGATTCACTCCCTTTCTGCGCCGCGTCGCTAACGACATATTCTGAAGGCACGCGAGGCTCTGATGCACCCTGCTCACATCGCCGCGCACTTCCACAGCCTCAACCACAGGCTCCAAAATTGAATCCCAAGCAAAAAGTTCTCGGCGGTCGTTCCAGCGTAAAAGTAGCCATCATTCAAACTCCACCGGTTTATCTCGACCGCGAAAAAAGCGTCGCCAAAGCCTGCGCCAAAATCGCCGAAGCCGCCAAACAAGGCGCCGAGCTCGTCGTCTTCACCGAAACCTGGCTCTCCGGCTACCCTTACTGGGGCGAAGGCTGGGAATCCAAGCTGCAAGACTGGCTCCCCGTCCGCGTCCGCTTTTACGATAACGCCATACTCATCCCTTCCGAAGATACCGAGCGCCTCTGCGACGCCGCCGCCAAATCCAACACTCACGTCGTCATCGGCTGCAACGAAATGGATTCGCGGCCCGGCGTGCACACCATCTACAACACTCTGCTCTTCATCGATCGCTCCGGCCGCATTCTCGGCCGTCATCGCAAGACTGTCCCCACCTTCGTCGAGCGCGCCGTCTGGGGCAATGGCGACGGCAGCGATCTCGTCACCTACGAAACCGACATCGGCCGCATCGGCGGCCTCATTTGCGGCGAACATCTCATGACTCTGATCCGCGCCCGCATGATCGACCAGGGCGAAGACTTCCACATCGCCGTTTTTCCCGGCGCTTTCTCGATTCATTGCGGCCCGAAACTCGAGGAGCCCGATCTCGAAGGTAAATTTTTCTGGGGCCACAGTTCCACCCGCGCCCACGCCCTCGAAGCCGGATCTTTCGTCCTCGCAGCCTGCGGATACTTCACCGCCAAAGATCTCCCCGCCGATTTCCCGCTTCGCGAAACCGTGAATCTCGATTACGCCCACGGCGGCAGCCAAATCGTCGCGCCTCTCGGCATCCCGCTCGTCCCGCCCACTTCCGGCGACACCATTCTTTACGCCGACTGCCAGGCCGACATGATCAAAGTCTGGAAATCGCTCATTGACACAGTGGGCCACTACGCGCGCCCGGATATCGTCCGCCTGCAATATCTGAAAAATAGCGATCAGGCCTTCGCCGATTTGGCCGTCGAAGCTTTCGAAAAAACGCCGCGCCCCGTCCTCGACGAGCACGCCGACCGCCGCGAAGTCAGCCGCCAGGCCGTCGAGTCCGCCGTCGAACGCCTGGCGCAAAATCGAATTTAAGCTTTTCCGTACACGCTCAACGGGTCCAGGGGCTAGATCAAAAAGGGGGTAAGGATGATTCGATTTATTTCGCGTGCAGCGGTGCGCCTCGCATTCTTAATCGCGGTTCTCGCCGTCACCGCCATCACCGCGTCGGCTCAGCAGTTGGCCACTTTGCGCGTCACCGTCACCGATCAATCCGGCGGCGTCATCCCGCAGGCCCGCGTCACCCTTCGCAATCTTGAGACGGACAGCAAGCGCACCGAAGTCTCCGCGGAAACCGGCGTTGCCGTCATCACCGCCGTGCCCGCTGGCAATTACGAGCTCACCGTCGAGTCCGGCCAATTCAATCCTTATAAATCTCCCGTCACTCTCACCGTCGGCCAGATCGCCGCCATCACCGTCACCATGCGCCTTTCCGCCGCGCAGCAATCCGTCGAAGTCACCGGCACCACGCAAGCCATTGACACCGAAGTCGCGCAAGTCAGCCAGGTCATTCAGAAGCAGGACATCCTCGACCTGCCCATCTCCGGCCGCGACTTCATCGATTTCGTCCTGCTCACTCCCACCGCCAACGTCGGCCGCAGCACCGCCGTCGGCGCGCAATCGCCCTTCACCGAAACCGTTCTGCAGCTCAGCTTCGGCGGTCTTCGCGAAACCCACAGCACTTTCTTCGGCCTCGACGGCATTGACTACACCACCAGCATCTCCGGAGTGCAGCATTCCAGCCCCTCGCAGGATTGGGTCCAGGAATTCCGCGTCGTCAGCAGCCCTTTCACCGCCGACAACGGCCAAAATCTCGGCTCCGTCGTCAACACCATCACCAAGTCCGGCGGCAAGGATTTCCACGGAACGCTCTACGAATTTTTCCGCAATAATGATCTCGACGCCAAAAATCTTCTTTCCGCGCCGGGCTTCGATACTCTGCGCTTCAATCAATTCGGCGCCACTCTCGGCGGTCCCGTTATTCAAACCAAAAGCTTCTTCTTCGCCGGCTACGAAGGCCAGCGCCGCGCCGAATCTCCCGTCTATTCCTCTTTCATTTTGCATTGCATCGATTCCGAAGGCTGCCTCGCTCCGGGAACCCCGAGCATCAATGAAGTGAAAGAAAGCCTCGGCCTCGCTCCGGAAAATCTCGGCTCCATCCTGCAAATCGACAATTACGATAAGTTCTTCGCCAAAAGCGACAACATCATCTCCGACAAAACCAACCTCAATTTCGCCTACCTGTTCGTTGACGATCGCAAGAAAAACGCCCGCGGCGCCGCTCCCGGCGAAGGCCTCCCCTCCGCCTTCCGCGACAATCCCGTCCGCGATCAAACTCTCTACGCCAACCTCGCTCATCTCTTCTCCAACACTTGGACTTCCGAAACCGTCCTTTCCGTCGGCCGCCGCACTTTCAATCTCAATCCCGTCGGCGCCGGTTTCGAGCCCGCTCTCAATATCCCTGACCTGCTCTCCTCCGGCGGGTTCGTCGGCAGCGTCCACTACTATCAAGAGCAGCATTTTCAGATCGCCGAAAATCTCACTCACGTTTACGGCAACCACACTTTCAAATTCGGCGGCAATTTCGAGCCCGTCTGGATCAACGCGCAAGTCACCCTCTTCAGTCCCGGCCTCGGCGTCTTTTCGCCGCCCAGCTTCTTCGGACTGGGCACGCCCATCGGCACAACGCAAGTCTTCCTCTTCCTCGAACCGCGCGATCTCTTCGGCACTCAGGTGCCTACGCGCACGCTTCCCTTCGAAACTGGTCTCTACAACGGTCCGGCCCAAGCCGACTTCCTCGATAGCACCGGCCTGAAGTTCTCGCACAAAATGTATTCGCTCTACGGCCAGGACGAATGGCACGTTCGCCACAATCTCACTCTCACTCTCGGCCTGCGCTATGACGTGGATGCCATGCCCTCCGCGCAAGCTCTGCGTTTGAACGGCGGCGCCAGCCCCACCAATTACGGCAACGTCCAGCCGCGCGTTGGCTTTGCTTATTCCCTGCGCGGCGGAAAGACCGTCATTCGCGGCGGCGCGGGTTTGTTCACCGGCCCATTTGATTTCAGTGATGTGCTCGTCAGTTGGGTGGGCGCTTCGGAATTCACTTACATGAATCAGCCGCTGCAGCCGCAATTTGCCAATCCGTCCAAATTTCTGATCGGATTGGGCCCTTCGGGCGCAGTCGGTGTTCCGGGACCTGTGCTCTCCGCGCCGGCGTTCAGCAATTTCACGCACAACGGAATCTATCCCGATCCCAACACCGGCCCCGTGCTGCAATTCCCGCTCGGCTATTCCGTGAAGAAATTCGACAACGCCCTCGCCGAGCAAGCCACTCTCGAAGTGGAAAATCAGCTCGCCAAGGACTGGTTCGTTTCCGTCAGCTACCAATACACGCACGGCCTCCACGAGCCGCTCTATACCAGTATCAACGGCATCCCCAGCGGCACGCTTCCCGAAGGCGGCCAGGCGTTTACGCCCGTTGATCCGGGTTTCGGGTTCTCGCTGCTCGTCTCGCCCATCGGCTTCTCGATTTATCACGGCGGCACCGTCGGCCTGCGCAAGAATTTCGCGCAGCACTACAGCCTGATGGCCAATTACACCTATTCCAAATCCATCGATCTGGCCACCGACGTTCAACTCGGCAATACGCCGCAAGATTATCTGCGCACCGGTTTGGATCGCGCGCGCGGGGATAATGACATCCGTCACCGCCTCACACTCGCGATCCTCACGGAAACTCCGGCAACCTGGAACATCGTCGCCCGCGATTTCAAATTCTCCGTTCTGAGCACGCTGCAAAGTTCGCTGGCCTACACCATTTTTGCCGGCTTCGACGTCAACGGTGACATTTACCCCTTCTCCGATCGCGTCGGCGACATCGGCCGCAATACCTACCGCGGCGATCCCAATTACACCACCGACTTGCGCCTGCAGCGGTCCATTCCCTTCTCCGAGCGATTTAAGGGCGTGCTCAGCTTCGAGGTTTTCAACGTGTTCAATCGCGCCAACGTCGAAGACATTGACCACGTTTACGGAGCGCCTTTCTTTGCCGGCGCCCCGATTCCCCAGCACTATAAGGACGGCATCAGCAGCCCCGGCAATCCCACTTTCGGTTCGCCGAAATTCGTGGCCCCGGCGCGCGAATTGCAGCTTTCGTTCCGTCTGAACTTCTAAGCGGAGCTCGATGATTTCACCGCGCCCGGCGTTCGGATCGGCATTTATCGCTCGATCCGCTGTGCTGGGCGCGGTTTTCCGTTCCCACTCCCGCACGCCAGGAAAAAGCCATGATTAAGCCTTACACCGCCGTCGGCTTGGTTCCCTCGATTCGCGGAATTCGCTCGCGCAAAGACATCCAGATCAATATCGAGCATCTGAAGCACCTCACCAAAGCCGCCAACTGGCTTTCCGGCCTGAGCATTCCCGTGCGCCTGCTCGCCATTCCCGAAGGCGCTCTGCAAGCTTTCAATGACGAGGTTCTCGATCTCGATCACGCCAAATTCGCGCGCGAATGTGCCATTGATATTCCCGGCGAAGAAACCCACGAGCTCGGCAAGCTCGCCCGCGAATGGGATTGCTTCATCATGGCCCAGGCGAAAGCGCGGCATCCGGATTGGAAGGATCGCTTCTTCAATGTCGGATTCATTCTCGATCCCAAAGGCAAAGTGATTCTGCAGCATTACAAAGTAGTCCCGCTCTGGCCCGTCGAACATTCCGTTTGCCCGCACGATATTTACGATTGGTGGATCGAAAAATACGGTCGCAATTTGCAGGCTTTCTGGCCCGTGGTGGATACGGAGATCGGGCGCATGGGCATCATGATGGCCAACGAAGGTTCGTATCCCGAAAACGCCCGCGCCCTGGCAATGAATGGCGCGGAGATTGTTTATCGCGCGTCCTATCCGCATCCCGGCACAGGAAATGATTACTTCGAAATCCAAAGCGCCGCTCGCGCCCTCGACAACAACATGTACATCGTCGCTCCCAACGTTGGCACCTATTACCTCTTTCCCGAAGACACCACGCCCATCGACACTTTCGGCGGCCGTTCCTACATCTTCAATTACAAAGGCCAAAAAGTAGGCAAGCTCGAATACAGCGGCGGCTCAAGCTACGTAGCGGGCGTAATTGACGTGGAAGCCATGCGCGATCACCGCGCAAGAGCCAAGTGGGACAACTGGATGAAGGACCTGCGCACAGAAATCTACCAAATCATCTACGACCAACCAATTTACCCAAAAAATCTCTACCTGAAACGCAAGCCCATGAAGCACGCCGAATACTTCAAAGAAGTGACAACCAAGCAGATCGAACTAATGCACAAACGCAAAATCTGGAAAAAACCAGCCCGCTAAATTTCCGCGATCCCACTCGGCCGATTTTTGTTCGAGGTAGCGCCGGCGTCCCTGCCGGCATCCGGCGACCACAACATCAACAATCGCCGCTCACATCGACGGACGCACGAGCCCGCCAACCCCGTTGTACTTGTATTCGCGCAACAACCTCAACCTACCGTTAGCAACTCCTCATAAAACCCGCCAATTCGCTGCACTCGATCCACAAAATGGATTTCCAATATCCAATGCCTTTCGCGCCCGTCAGCATCCACTCCGCGCATTTTCCTGGGATTATCCGGATGCACATAAAGCGTGACCATATCGCCGGGAATTTTTTCGTGCGGGAATTGTCCCAGTAGATGCCCTGCTATTGGGCCGCCATATTCCCAGCCGCGATCTGCTGCCATTTTCTGCGCATGGCGATAAAGTTCGGCGGCGGTGATTTCCGGATGCTCGTGGAAATATTTTTTGCCTTCGAAAAAGGCCTGGGCAATATCGTCGCGCAGTTTCAACTTCATTGGATCGTTGCCGAGCACAAAAGTTCGGCCGAAATCGGCTTCCCATTGTTCGAAGACCGGGCCCAGATCTAGAAACACGATGTCGTCGTTACCCACGGTGAGATCGGGGGGATTTTCATCGTAGGGAGCGAGCGTGTTCGGCCCGGAACGCACGATGCGCTTGTGCCAGTAGGTGGAAATTCCGTACATCCGTTCGGCTAGATCGTAGATTGCCTGATTGATGCGGCTCTCCGTGGTTCCCGGGCGGATCAATCCCTGCGATTCGACGGCGCGGAAAAGCTCATCGGCCTTTTGCTGCGCCTGCAAAAGCGCCGTCACCCGCTGCGATTCAAGAGTGTTCAATCTAAACTCCGGCGACGAATGCTACCCGAACGTAAACGCAAACGCCTTCACACCCGGCTCCAAAAACTCAATCTCAAACGTGCGATCTTCCACTTTGCCCTTCTGCCGCACCAACTGATACAGCCGGTATTCTTTCACCACGCCATTTCCCTGCTCGTCGGCGTCCATGCCGTGATCGTCGCCGGGCGCTGTGCCGTCAATCTTGATGCGGAAGCGCACCGGCTTCCCATTTTTCGGCGGCCCCAAAACCAAATGCAAATCGCGCGCATGAAATCGAAAAATAACTTTCCCCGGCGCGGCCACGAGCGCAGCCTCCTCGCCGCCGACATCCCACTTCCCCACCAATCCCCACTGGTTCACGGTCAAGCGGTGCGGCTCGCTATAAACTTGCGCGTCATCGTAGCGAATGGGCTCAGGCGAAGCATAATTCTGCGCCCGCCGATAACCGACATAAGTTTCCGGCGAGCCAACATCCCCAAAATCCGGCGCCGCCAGCGCGCCAGTTCCCTTCACTTGCACCAACCCGCCGGCCTTCAGCGCAGAATCTCTTTCGCGCAAGAGCTCCTGAATGACCATTTCAGACTCGTCGTACTTCCCTTCGCCGAAATGGTGATAGCGAATCTTCCCCTGCGCGTCGATAAAGTAGTGCGCGGGCCAATATTCGTTTTTGAACGCCTTCCAGATGGCGTAATCGCTATCAATCGCCACAGGGTAGGTTATTTTCAAATCCGCGATAGCCTTCGCAACATTCGCCGGATCTTTCTCAAACGCAAATTCAGGAGTGTGGACGCCAACCACCACCAGGCCATCGTCTTTGTATTTTTCCGACCACGCTTTCACGTAGGGAATCGCGCGAAGGCAATTGATGCAGGAGTAGGTCCAGAAATCAACCAGGACCACTCTGCCTTTGAGTTGCTCGCGGGTTAGCGGCGGCGAATTCAGCCATTTCACGGCGCCGTTGAACCCGAGAAATGCGCCTTCGTCGTCTAGTTTTACCGCCGGCATTTTCTGCGCGACGGGCTGCAGCTCAGGCGGCTCGCTCGCATTTCCATCGGGCGCCGGGCGATTCGAATTTGCGTGCGCTACGGGATGGAAGCGATCGATCAGGCCTTGCTCGATTCCGGAAGTGCTGGCCAGCGAAAGTCTGCGGAGGACGCCGGTGTCCCATCCGGAGGCGATGGCAACCACGCCAATCAGCACCGCCACGCCGAGGCCGCGGCGAATCCATTCCTCCGCGCCCAGCGAGCGTTTCATCAGCGCGAACACTTTATTCCCGGCCAACAACGCGACGGCGAGCGAAGCGGCGGCGCCCAGAGAAAACGACAAGAGCAAGAAAGTGCTGTGAGCGCTGGGGCCTTGCAGCGCCGCGCCGGTCAAAATTAATCCGAGGATCGGGCCGGCGCACGGAGCCCAGAGCAATCCCGTGGACATACCGAGGAGCAGCGATCTTCCGGCGCTGGGCGCTTCCGCGCCGCTTTGGCCTTGCACTTTTCCGCCGAGGCGGACAAGCGGGCGCGTGAGAACTTCCGAAATTGCGGGAAACAGCAGCGCCAAACCAAGCAACGCAAAAATCACAATCGCGACGTATCGGCCAATCTGATTTGCGCGCACGACCCAGGCGCCCGCGAAAGTGGCCAGGCCGGCGACGAGCGCGAAAGTTGCGGCCATGCCGGCGAGGAGCGGCAGGCCGCTGCGCCGGAACGGTTGATCGGCGCGCGAAAACACAAACGGCAACACCGGCAAAATGCACGGACTGACAATCGTCAAGACGCCGCCGAGGAACGCGAGCAGGTAGAGCAGCACGAGTGGTGCCTCCGGTAGATTAGAGTCGCGAGCGGGCGAAGTGTTTCAGCCATTCGTTCCCTAATTCGAGCCGGCCTCAGCGGCTGCTCTTGGCTTTTGAATTTCCGCCGCAAACATCTATTGAAGCGAGGCGATGTCAATCACGAAGCGGTATTTCACATCGCTCTTGAGCAGACGATCGTAGGCCTCATCGATCTGCTGGATTTTGATCATCTCGATATCGGCGGTAATTCCCTTCTCCGCGCAGAAATCGAGCATCTCCTGTGTCTCGCGGATGCCGCCGATTCCCGAGCCCGAAAAACTGCGGCGGTTTGGAATCACACTAAAGGCCGCGACGGGCAACGGCTTTTCCGGAGCTCCGACGAGGGTGAGCGTGCCGTCGAGTTTCAGGAGGTTGAGATAGGAATTGACGTCGTGCTGCGCGGAAACGGTATCGAGAATGAAATTGAAAGAGCGGGCGTGCTTCTGCATTTCCGCATCATTCTTCGAAATCACCACTTCATCCGCGCCGAGGCGCACGGCGTCCGCCGTTTTTCCGGGAGAAGTGGTGAAGAGCACAACGTTGGCGCCGAAAGCTTTCGCGAGCTTCACTCCCATGTGCCCCAATCCGCCGAGGCCGACGATGCCGACCTTCTGGCCCTTGCCGACTTTCCAGTGGCGCAGCGGCGAATAAGTGGTGATGCCGGCGCAGAGTAGCGGCGCAGTGCCACGCAGATCGAGTCCCGATGGGATGCGCAGAACGAAGGCTTCATCCACAACGATACTTTGCGAATAGCCGCCGTAAGTTACACCGCCGGATAGCTTGTCCTGGGAGTTGTAAGTGTAGGTCGCGCCGGTTTCGCAATATTGTTCTTCGCCCGCGCGGCAATTTGTGCAGGTGCGGTCGGAATCAACCATGCAGCCGACGGCGGCGATGTCGCCTTCCTTGAATTTTTTGACGGCGCTGCCCGCTTTCACGACGCGGCCGACGATTTCGTGTCCCGGGACGCAGGGATAGACGGTGGGCTGAGCATAATCCCACTCGTTGCGGACTTGATGGAGATCGGAATGGCAGACGCCGCAGTAGAGAATTTCAATTTGGACGTCTTGCGGCCGAGGAGCGCGGCGTTGGATGGTGAGCGGCGACATTTTGGAAGTGGCGCTAGTGGCGGCGTAGGCTCTGGCGGTGGCGGGCTGTGCGCTGGATGCGTCGGATTGTTTCGAAAGCTTTTGTGCGGCGTCGGTCATTTTTGGATTGCCTCCGGATTTGGGGTTGGGGGACTAGAGTAACGCGAGATGGAGGCGGGGGCAAACTGAGGCCGGGGTAGTATGGCGGGACTCTTGCGTCTTGGCGAAGGCTCCACGTTCACCGCGCGTGACGGCCTTTCAGACCCCTCTTTTTTCACGGTTAGAAAATGTGATTTGTGTTTGTTTTGTTAGGGTTACGGCGACTTCTAATCGTTTGCGTGTAACGATTAGAAATGGGCTTTTGCCAGGGATCTTGCGAGCAGGGATACCCCTCATTTTGTCTCGAGTAGAAAATGAGATTTCTGTTTGTTTTGTTGGAGTTACGCGGATTTCTATTCGTTTGCGTGTATCGAGTAGAACTTGCCTTCGTCCGACATCCTGTGGGTTGGCGTGGGCTTGGTGAATGGCCATAACACCCGCTGGATAGCATGGTAATTCGAATAGGGTCAAGAGTACGGGTCTGGGAACTACTGATGCGAAGTTTGCTTGGGAGTTTGCGTTTGGAAGAGGGCTTGGGGATCGCGGGCGGAGACGCGGCCGGCCCAGACCCAGCCGAAGCGGCTTAGGAGCGCGCCGACGAGGAAGCAGACGGCTGCGGCGTAGCGGCCCGCGGGGGTTGCGCCGGCGAAAAAGCGCAACAGAAGCGCACCGGGGCCGGCCGCGAAGCCACTGATGCGCAATTGCCAGCCGGAGCCGCCTTGATGGAGGGGGGCTTCGGCGCGATGTTTGCGCAATTCGAGGACGATGCCGACTAAAGTTTCGACGGAGGAGGCCACGTAGCCGAGAATTTGCGTGGCGGGAATCAGGAATCCTGCCAGCTCGAGAATTCCGGAGGATGCGCCGAGGCCGGAGGCTAGAAAATGCGCGGGAAGGAGGGTGCGATTTTCGAACCAGACGGGGATGGCGGTAGCGCCGATGAGCACGCCGGTGTAACTGGCGAGAAGCAGGCCGGTGAGGGCGCCCGCGGCTTCGCCGAACCAGAGCATCGCGGCAATTGCGGAATTCGCGTGGCCGCGAGCGATGAGTTCGATACAAACGACGGAGAGTAAGGCGCAATTGGAGAAGGCCACGAGAACCCAGACGCCTACGGACATGGGAGATTGAATCTTGAAGACGCGCAACATATTCAGAAAGCGCGACGGCTTTCCCAGATCGGCGATCAGGAGAAGCGGGCAGATGGCGCCGCCGATGAGGGCGATCCAGAGGGAGAGGCGAACGAGCGGAAATGCGGCGTGGAAAAGTTGCGCGGCGAAAGCGATGCAGGCGGAGACGCCGGAAATGCCGCCGATGAAGAAATAGAGGGGGACTTCCCAGGTCCAGACGGGGGGTTTGAGGACGGGGAGGTTGTAATAGCTGGGTTGGATTGGGGTGTTTGAGGTTTTTGCGGTTGGGGGCGTGGTTGCAGTTGCGGAGCGGCGGAGTTCGTCTAGGCGTTGTTCGGTGGCTTTTGGTTTGGCTGGTGAGGTCATGATTTTTGCGTATGGGGCGAATTCTGCCGCCTTAAAAGGGCGGCGCTACAAAAGGCGGCGCTCAAAATGCGAATGCTGCGCAGACGGCTGCAAAAAGAATGGCGGCCGAAAGTATGGCGGAAGTCCACGCGCTTTTCAGATACGCGGTGGGGACTTCCGGAGCGGGCGGCAGATTGTACGATTCCGGCTGGCCTAGGATTACGAAAAAGGCGTGGATGCCGCCGACGCTGGTGTCGCGCGGATCGTAAATGCGCGCATCGTGGTATCCGCGAGCCTGCAATTCCTGCACGCGATTGGCGCCGCGTTGCTGCAATTCTTCGAGCGGGCCGAAGCGAATGGACTCGGTGGGGCAGGCTTTGGCGCAGGCCGGGACGAGCGCGGCTTTCTGGCGGTCATAGCAAAACGTGCATTTGAAAGCGCGGCCATCGTCGGGGCGGCGATCGATCACGCCGAACGGACAAGTGACGACGCAGTAGCCGCAACCGTTGCAAACGTCGGGCTGAACGTAGACGGAACCGACTTCGGTGCGCACGATCGAGCCGGTGGGACAAGCCTCAAGGCAGCCGGCATTCTCACAATGTTTGCAAACATCGGAAAGAAAAATCCAGCGGAAGGGATCTTTCATGTCGGCAAGCTGCGGACCGGCCGCGGCGGGTTGTTCGAGAAACAGGACGTGACGCCAGGTGGAAGCGCCGAGAGTTTTGGTGTTGTCGTAGGAGAGGCCGGTCCAGCTCATGCCATCGTCGGGAACTTCATTCCATTCCTTGCAGGCAACTTCGCAGGCTTTGCAGCCGATGCAGAGAGTGGCGTCGGTGAGGAAAGCGGTGAGGGGCATTAGGGCGTTGCTCCTTGGAGGAGCGCGTCAATGGCGGGTGGAATTTGCGGCGCGATTGCCGCGGTAGAGATTGCAGAGCAGGCCTTTCGTTTCCATGATGCGGACGTTGGGCTCTTCGGAGATGGCGACGAGATCGTTGGCGATGTCGCCTTTGACGATGCCGTTGTAGCCCCAGTGAAATGGGACGCCGACTTGATGGATGGGCTTGCCTTCGATGGTGAGCATCTTGCATCCGCGGGGTGACCAGAGCGTGCGCTTCGATGGCGCCGCGAGCGGTGACGATGGTAACCCACTCGCCGGGCGTGATGGAGAGTTGTTCGGCGAGTTCACGAGAGATTTCGCAGAAAAGTTCGGGTTGCAGTTCGGCGAGATGCGACAGGGTGCGGGTCATTCCGCCGGCGGTGTGATGCTCGGTGAGGCGGTAGGTGGTGAGAACGATAAGGAAAGCGCGGGTCCGGCGAGTGCGCATAGTCGTTCCCGGCGCGCGTTTTGGAATTGTGCGACGGGATTCGATTGTTGCTGCGGGTAAATGGGATTTCGGACGGGAGATTCGAGCGGCTCGTAATGCGCGGGGAGAGGACCGTCGTTGAGGCCGACGGGGACCCAGATCCAGCCGAAGCCATCGGCGTGGAGGATGAAAGGCTTGTCGCCGGCGAGAGCGTCGTCACCGACGGCGTCGGCGGGAGGTTGGTAATCGGGCGGTTTGGTGGCGACGAAATCGGGAACGTCGTTGCCGGTCCATTTTTTGTGCGGCATCGTCCCACCAGACGAGTTTCTTACGTTCGCTCCAGGGTTTGCCGTCGGGGCGAGCGGAAGCGCGATTGTAAAGAATTCGGCGATCGGAAGGCCACGCGAAGCCCCAGCCGTGACCGTAGAAATCTTTGGAGGCGCGTTGATTCGCGCGGTTCTCGCCGGGTCTTGGGAAAAACGCCGGAATAAATCCAGCAGCCGCAGGCGGTGGAGCCGTCCGCTTTCAGCGCGGTGAATCCGGGGACCAACTTACGGTCTGGCGATGCGTCCAGCCGTTAATTTCCTGCAGAACTTCCTCGGCGACGGGCTCTGCGATGCTTGCCTTCGATGGGATAATCCCAGGTGAGCGCGAGCAGTCCGGCATTGCGCGGACGCGGATCTTGCGCTGGCTTTTTCCTTCAGCAGCACGCCCGAGGTGATACATGAACCAGTTCTCGCTGCGGGCGTCGCCCGGAGGATCGACGGCCTTTTCGCGCCATTGCAGCAGCCGCTGCGTGTTGGTGAAGGTGCCGTCTTTTTCGGCGTGGCCGGCGGCAGGCATCAGGAAAACTTCGGTCTGAATATCTTCGGTCGTCAGCTCGCCGCGCTGGACTTCGGGCGAGTCGTACCAGAAGGATGCCGTTTCAGTCTCGACCATTTCACGGACGACGAGCCATTTCAGTTTGCCGAGCGCCGCGACGCTCCATGCCGGAATTCGGCCCGGCGACGGCAGGATTCTGGCCCATGACGAAGAGGCCATCCATTTTGCCGTCGAGCATCTCGAGCCAGTATCCCTGGTGGGAATGATCGCCGGTGACGCGCGGCAGCCAGTTGAAGCCGAAGTCGTTTTCCGGTGTGCGCGGCTTCGCCGTAATAGGCCTTCAGCAGGCTGACGATGTATTTGTCGAAATTGTTCCACCAACCGGTGCGCGGCTGGTACTTCTTGATGTAGTTGGCGAGCGTTTTCGATTCCTCGCCGAATTTGGGCATGCGCAAGTAGCCGGGAAGAATGTCGTAGAGTGTGGGAATGTCCGTCGAACCTTGAATCGAGGCATGGCCGCGAAGGGCCAAGATGCCGCCGCCGGGGCGGCCGATATTGCCGAGCAGCAATTGCAGGATCGCGGCGCAGCGAATGATCTGGACGCCGCTGGAATGCTGCGTCCAACCGACGGCATAGCAAATGGCGGCGGTTTTTTCGGGTCCGGATGCGGAGCAATAGGTTTTTGCGACGTTGAGGAACGCGTCTTTGCGAAACGCCGCAGTAGCGTCTCCACCATTTGCGGGCGTGTAGCGCGCAAAATGTTTGCGGAGAACTGGAAAACGCAGCGCGGATGTTGCAGCGTGGGATCGCGATGTAGCGGCTAAGGTCAGGCGTGACGTTCGGCGCCCTGTTGCGCGTGGCCGCCGTGCGATCACCGTGCGAAGTCTGCGCCAGTCTGTGCTCGTGATGCTGTGCCGCGCTGCCACGCCTTCGTACAGCCAGGTTTTCGGATCGTAGGATTTCTTCTCGTGCGTTCCAGCCGGAGAACACGCCTTCCAGATCTTCGGTGTCCTTGAAATCTTCGGGGATGATTACGGCGGCGTTGGTGTAGTTGACGACGTATTCGCGAAAGTAGAGCTCGTTCTCAAGCGCGTAATGTATCGAGGCCGCCGAGGAAAAGAATGTCGGAGCCGGCGCGCAGCGGCAGCCCAGATGTTTGCGACTGCCGAAGTGCGGCTGAAGCGCGGATCGACGTGAATGACCTTCGCGCCTTTTTCCTTGGCTTCGATCACCCACTGAAAGCCGACGGGATGATTCTCCGCCATGTTCGATCCCATGATCAGGATCGCGTCGGAATTCAGCAGATCTGCTTGGCGCCGTGGTGGCTCCGCCGCGTCCGAAGCTTGTGCCCAGACCGGGCACGGTCGAGCTATGTCATATACGGGCCTGATTGCTGATGCAGACCATGCCCAGGCCGGCCGTGAACAAGTTTCTTGATGAGATAGTTTTCTTCGTTGTCGAGAGTGGCGCCGCCCAGGTGGGCGATCGCGATGGTTTGCATCAGACTCTGGCCATCTTCGGTTTCGACGAAAGTGCGCTCGCGGCTTTCCCAGACGCGGTCGGCGATCATTTGCATCGCTTTATCGAGATCGAGATCCTCCCATTGCTTTGAAAACGGGCGGCGATATCTCATCTTGGTGAGGCGCTTGGAATGGGTGAGCAGTTCGAAGCTGTCCGCGCCTTTGGGGCAGAGGCGGCCGCGCGAAATCGGGCGACTCGGGATCGCCTTCGATGGAAATCAGCTTTGCCGTCTTGGTGGAAGATCAGTTGGCCGCAGCCCACGGCGCAATAGGGGCAGACGGAGCGGGCTACCTTCGCGCCGTCATTTTTGGGGCGAAGAGTTGCGAGTGCGGATGGCTCATCGCTTCGGGGCCGGTGCCGTCGCCGCCTTCGAAAATCTGGCGGAGCAGCGGCCAGCGAAGCGCGAATTCTTTGATCATGCCATCTCCCCAGCGCGGTGCAAGCGACGAGCGAGTATTCAACCCGTCCTAAGTATGCGATGCAAGCGATAAGAAATGGGGGCAAGGCGAATCGCAATGCGGATTTTTGCGACTAGAGTCCGAGAAGGTTTTTCTGCAGCCTGGTATAGCCCTGCTCGCCGGCCCAAAGGCTGAGAGGAACGGCGGCGAGGTCGTCAACGACGGGGATTGCGTGGCCATCCTTCGAAAGATCCACTGTGACGATATAAATTTTGCAGGAGTCGCAGGCCTCGACGCGGAGGTAATCGAATTCTTTGGCGGCGTAGACGCAGAGTTTTCTTTCGTCTTCCTCGCCGCAGGAGGGGCAAAGGATGCGGCGATAATCCCACTCGACGGCGCAGAAAGAGCAAAGCAGGGAGCGGCGCGCGCCATCGCCTTCGGGGCGAAGAATTCCGAGCTGGGGCAAACCGTCGCAGAGGGGACATGAAGCTCGCGAGATTGCCGGCGGTGGCAGTTCTCTGGAATCGGCGAGAAGTTCGGCGCAGGGCTGCAAGAAAGAGCGGGCGCAAAAAGTGGAGGGCTCGTCGAGGACGGGCTCGAAGCGACAGCCATTATCCCAATACTTCGCGAGCATGGCGGCGGAATCGGCGGGAGATTGAGCCGCGATTGTGCGGGCGTGAGCGGAGAGCGGAGGCGGGGCGGCAGGAGCGATGGCTTCGAGAAATCGGGAAAAGTGAGGGAGGAAAAGCGGGAGATCGAGGGCGTTGCGAAGAGGCGCGGCGACAGGTTGGGGTTTCGCGCGACCGCGCTGCGAAGAAATATCGGAATAGAGGTTTTTCTGCGCGCGCGCAACGGCGGCATAAAATTTCAAGAATTCCGCAGCGAAGGAATAGCGCGAGGCCAGAAGCTCAGCGCGAGCGATGCGGGCGTCCCAATGCTGAAGCTTCATCGGCGAACGGACGTGTCGCCGGTGACCTTTTCATACCAGAGGCGGTGATGCTTCTTGGCCCAGGCGCGCGTGACTTCGCCGCGGATCACGGAACTGAAGCCGCCGCGCACCATCGCGGTGCCCATATAAACGTGAATGATGAAGAGGCCAATGGTGATCAGCGCGATGCCGACATGGACGATGACCGCCGCATAGCGCAGGTACCGCAGATTCCAAGGGATATCGTCCACGAACCACAAGCCGACACCGGAAATCAGCAACAGGATTGCGCCCCAGAACATGCCCCAGAAAAATTGCTTTTGGCCCCAATTGAAGCGGCCGATGGGCGGGAGATTTTCGTCTTCGTTGCGGATATAGTCGCCGACTTTTTCCTTCCAGGCGAGATCGGCGTTGGTGGTGCGCATGTCCACGTCCCACATCTTGTACATCCAAATGACCGCGACGAAGAAAAGCAGGCCGGCCCAGGGATGCCAGAAGCGCGCAGCGGGGCCGCCGCCGAGAATCACGGCGAACCAGGCCAAGTACGGAGACCAGAAGGCGAGGCCTGTGAGGAGCAGATAGATGTAAGCGAGGCCGGCGATCCAGTGAATGATGCGTTCGCTGAGGGAATAGCGAAGGATGCAGTCGCCGCCGTGGGTGACCGTGCCGCTGCGAACGGCCATATCAGCGCCGCTCATGGAGGTCTCCATTCTGTTTGGCATCTTCGTCGTCGTGCACGACTTTGGGACCGAATCGCAGATAGTGCAGCGTGACTCCGATAATTCCGCCGACGATGGCGAGATTGCCGATCCACTTCAGCGGGCCCTTCCAGAGCTTCACGGTCCACGGAATCCGGGGATTCTTCGGGAGGCCGCTGTACATTTCGGGATTGGAGGCGTCGTGAAGGACATAAATCACGTGCGTGCCACCAACGCCCGCGGGATCGTAGACGCCGGCATTCTTGTAATTGGAGTGCTCGCGCAATTGCGCGGCGCGTGATTGCGCCAGCATGGTCATGTCATCTTTAGAACCGAAGTGCAGGCAGCCGGTAGGACACGATTTGATGCAGGCAGGCTCGAGCCCCTGGCTGACGCGATCGGAGCAGAGCGTGCACTTATACATTTTTTTGGTATCGGGATTGAATTTGGGAATATTGAAGGGGCAGCCGGAGACGCAATAGCCGCAGCCGATGCAGTGATCCTGCTGAAAATCGACGATGCCGTTGGCGAATTGCACGATGGCGGCGTCCGCGGGGCAAGCTTCGAGGCAGCCGGGCTCCTCGCAATGCATGCAGCCGTCTTTGCGCATGAGCCACATCAAGTTGCCTTCTTCGTTGATGTGCTCGGTGAATTTGATTAGGTTCCAATAATTCCAACGCGTCTCCGGCATGGTTTGGTAGGTGTTGTCGAAGACGGTGGGAGTGAAGGGATAGCCGTTCCATTCGAGGCAGGCGACCTCGCAGGCTTTGCAGCCGATGCAGGTGGTGGTGTCGATGACTTTGCAGACATCGTAATCGCGCGAGGCTCCGGCGCCCGGGGGAGTTCCGGCGTGGCCTGACATGCGTTTGATTTCGAGAGTGGCTTGACTCATCGCGGCCTCACCTTAGGCCTTCTCCAACTTCACAAGGAATCCCTTGAATTCGGGAGTGTAGGCGTTGGGATCGATCACGGTCGGCGAGAGGTAATTCGCGGGCGTTTTCGCCGTCTTGCCCTCATCTTCGGCGATGCCGCGATAGCCCCAGTGAATGGGGATGCCGATCTGATAGACCTTCTTGCCGTCAATTTGCATGGGCTTGATGCGACGCGTGACCATGGCTTTGGCGATGTATTCGCTCCGAGCGCTGGTGACTTTCACGTGTTCGCCGCCACGCAAGCCCATTTCGTCGGCCAGCTCCGCGGGGATTTCAACGAAAGGCTCGGGGACAAGCTGCACATTCATGGGATTATTTTTGGTCCAGTAGTGATAGTGCTCAGTCAGGCGGTAGGTGGTGCAAACGATGGTGAAGCCGTCTGCGACGGCGCCGTACTTGTCCATGTCCGTCTTGTATTTTTTCACCACGGGATTGTGCGTTTGCTTGGGATGAAGCGGATTATCAATCGGGCTTTCGATGGGCTCGTAATGCTCGGGGAATGGCCCGTCGGCACAGGCGCCAAGCGGGACGAAGAGGCGGCCGGCACCTTCGGCATTCATGATGAACGGACCCATGTGATCTTTGGGGTGGGAGTCGACCTTGAAATCCGGCACATCATTGCCGACCCATTTTTGGCCGCTTTCGCTCCACCAGATTTGGCGGCGAGAAGCGTCCCATGGCTTGCCATCGAGATCGCAAGACGCGCGGTTGTACATCACGCGGCGATTGGCCGGCCACGACCAGGCCCAGCCCGCGTGAATTCCAAGACCGGAAGGATCGGAAGGATCGCGGCGCATGCTCATCGCACCGGCTTCGGTCCAGGATCCGCAATAGAGCCAATTGCCGGAGATGGTGGTGCCGTCATCTTTCAGCCAAGCAAATCCGGGCAACTGCTGGCCCGCTTTGATTTCTTGTCCGGTCTTATCGTCCTTAAGGTCGGCGAGAGCTTTGCCGTTGATTTCCTTGGCGACTTCGGAGAGCGAAGGATGATACGGATCGGTGTAGTTCCAGGCGAGATTTAGAATCGGATCGGGGAACTTGCCCGGATCTTGCTTATAGAGCTCGCGGATTTTCAGAAAAATCTGCGCGAGGATGTCTTGATCGAGGCGCGCCTGCCCCGGGGGCGGGACGGCGACATTCTTCCACTGCAGCCAACGCGCGGAATTTACGAAGGTGCCGTCTTTTTCCGCGAAGCCCGCGCACGGCAGGCGGTACACGGTGGTCTGGATCTTCTTCATGTCATCGGCTGTGGTGCCGGGAGCTTTCCAGAACTCGCTGGTTTCGTCCGGATAGATTTCGCCGACAACGAGGAAATCGGCTTTCTTTAGCGCTTCAATGTTCTTTCGCGAATCGGGGCCGATGGCGACGCCGTTCATTCCAAAGGCGAAGAGGCCCTTTACGAGTCCGCGGTACATGTTGTCCCAGATGTTCACCCAGGAATAGTTGCGGTCCACTTTTGGAAGATAGTCGAAGGCGTAGCCGTTCTCTTTCTTCGCCGCATCGCCGTACATCGCCTTCAAGAACGAGACCGCGAACTTCGGCGTGTTTGACCAATAATTGTAGGAATCCCAAGGCCCCGGCTTTGAAGCCGCCGGAGTGATGCGCTTCAGGTAGGCCGCGAAATCCGTGTCGGCAGGCGTAGGCACTTTCAGATAGCCGGGCAAAATGTCGTAGATTCCGGCCAAATCGGTTGCGCCCTGAATATTGGAATGACCGCGAAGCGCGTTCACGCCACCACCGGCGCGTCCGACATTGCCCAGCAGCAATTGCACCATCGCGGCAGTGCGAATGATTTGCGTCCCGAAGGTATGCTGCGTCCAACCAACGGCGTAAATAATCGTCGCGGCCTTCTTCATATCGCCATCCTTGCGGATGGAGGTGAAGAGATCGGCGATCTTAAGGAATTGATCTTTGGGGATGCCGGTGATGCGCTCGACCATTTCCGGCGTGTAGCGCGAATATTGCTGGCGCAGCAATTGGAAGACGCAGCGGGGATGCTGCAGCGACAAGTCGTAGGCGACGTTCGGCGGGAGCGGGGGCAGGGCAGGCGGAGTGCCGGGTTTTGCGTCAGCCGGAACCGCGGATTTCTCCGGTGGATTGGGCGAGGCCAAGTCAGGCTTGCCCACCATATCGCCGCCCTGTTCATAGTTCCAACTCGCGCGGTCGTATGTTTGCGTGGCAGCGTCGAAGCCGGAGTAGAGGCCATCGTCCGGGAGCTTGAAGCCCTTTTGAATGATGAACGCAGCGTTGGTGTAATTGACGAGGTAGTCGTGCGCGACGCGATTATTCTCGATGGCGTAGTGAATCAATCCACCGAGAAACGCGATATCGGTACCGGCGCGAATCTGCGCGAAGACGTCCGCCTGCGAGGCGGTGCGCGTGAAGCGCGGGTCCACGACGATAATTTTCGCGTTGCGATTGCGTTTGGCTTCGACGACCCACTTGAAGCCGCAGGGATGATTCTCGGCAGGATTGCCGCCCATGATCAACATCATGTCGGTGTTCTTGATGTCCACCCAGCCATTGGTCATCGCCCCGCGTCCGAATGTTGGTCCCAAACTTGAGACCGTGGGGCCGTGTCAAACCCTGGCCTGATTTTCGAGATGCACGACCCCCAGTGCGCGCATGGTTTTCACTACGAGGTAATTGAATTCGTTAGTGTCGGTACATCCGCCGCTGAAAGCGATGCTCTCGAGGCGGTTGGCGAGGCGCCCGGCAGAGTCGGTCTGAATAAAAGTGTCGTCGCGGATTTTCTTCACGCGCCCGGAGATTTCGTTGATGGCTGAGTCCCAGGTGATGTCGTCCCAATGATCGGAGCCCGGACGGCGCACCTGCGGCTTCACAAGCCGGCGTTCATTGAGGATGTCTTGATAAAGCGAGGCGCCCTTGGGGCAAAGCGTGCCGCGATTGATGGGATGATCGGGATCGCCTTCTACGTGCACGACCTGCGGGGTAACATTTTTGGCTTTATCGCCCAGCGTGTAAATGATCACGCCGCAACTTACCGAACAGTACGGGCACGTGGAGCGCGTCTCATTCGCGCGGCCGATTTTTAGCGCGCGAAGTTGCGCGTAGGCAGGACGCAAATCAAATCCAAGAACGGACGCAGCTCCGCCACCGAGGGCCGCAATTTTGAGGAAGTCTCTGCGCGAGGCTTGCATGGGGAATGAGCCTCCGATCCGGCTAGACGTAGGTTACGCCGATGTGATGCGAACACTTTCTAATGCGTTTCGAAATTAATGTCAAGTTACAGGACTGTAACAATTAGATTTAGCGGACGCGGTGGCAGAATCTGGGATGCGGCGAGGTGCGCAGGTGGGCGTCAGCAACGGTCATTCATGGTATAAGGCCGGGAGCATTGAACGCATTTTGGCGCGCCAGTTGGGGGACAGCTTGTGACTACCAGCCGCAGGAATTTCTTTCGGGACATTTCATCCTTTGCAATTGCCGGCGTGGCGGCCGGTGACTTCGCTGAGAAGGCTGCGATTCGCTGGCCGAAACCGATCGGGAGCCCGGTGCTGGAGAGTCTTCCGCCGGTGATCGAGAATTCGCGGGATGTGCGCGTGCACTTGGACAAGATTATTGAAGTGGCCGGGTGGATGGGCTACGAAGAATTGGCGATGCCGGAGTATCCGGTGCCGAGCGGGGTGAAGGCGGCTGATCCGAATGATGTGGTGGACTTGTTGCTGGTGGCCAACTGCATTGATACTGCGTTCACGGATTTTTCCACGCATGTGAAATTTCAAGTGGACTACGAAGGGCAGCATACGTCGGACTCGGATGCGATGTTTGCGTGCTTGAACCGGGCCATGAACAACGGGATACCGATTCTGGACGGGAAATTTCTTGCGAAAGTTTCGCGTCCCGAGCTGGAGAAGATTTTTGCCGGCAATATGGAAATGCCGATGCTCGAGGAAAAGATGGAGGTGCTGCATCAGGTGGGCTCGGTGCTGGCTGAAAAATATGACGGGCGATTTCATAACTTCATCAAAGCTTGTCCGCCAAGACTTTACGACAGCGGGAATGGATTAGTGGAGCGGATGGCGCGGGAATTTCCGCGATTTAATGACGTGAGCGAGTATGAGGGTCACGAAATCAAGTTTTTCAAGCTGGCACAGCTGGGGCTGTGGTTTGCGTGCATCACGTACCATCGAACGGGTCCGGTGCGGCTCGATGATATTGAGAAGATGACTACTTTCGCCGATTACATCGTGCCTGCCGCGCTGCGGTTGCTGGGCATTACGAGTTACTCGCCGGCGCTGGAGCAGGCGATCCATTCGTATCAGATGATCCCGCGCAATTCGACGCAGGAAGTGGAAATTCGCGCGCATAGCATTTACGCGACGGCTCTATTGCGCGAAGAGATCAATAAAATCCGCTTGCCCGAACAGCAGGTGATCATTCCGCAGGTGAACGAGCGGCTGTGGACGCACTATCACACGACGGTGTGGCCGCATCATTTGACGCGGACGATCATGTATTGATATTGAGGAAGAATCGCTGCGCGGCGCCGCCTTGATTTAGCGGTACCAACGCAGTGCGGCCCGACCGATATTCAAAAAATCAAGTTTATTCATCGCGATTTGCCAGTGTTGAAGGGAAACTGGTAGGGGCGGTGGGGATCGAACCCACGACCAACGGCTTAAAAGGCCGCTGCTCTACCACTGAGCTACGCCCCTAAAATCATTCACAACATCTTACACGAAAAAGACTTACTGGACATGCGCCACTTGTGGGTTAACTTGCGGAATAGCCTTGGTGTCGGTAGTGGTGTCGGTTCGTCCGTCTGAGGCAGCGTCCGTTGGGCTTGGCACAAGCTTCTCTACAACGTCGAACAGGAAGTCGGGTGCGAGGTGGGAATAGCGCACGGTCATGGCAACGCTCTTGTGCCCTAGGGCATCCTGGACGGCCCGCAAGCCTACCCCTGCCATTGTCAGCCTTGACGCGAAGGTGTGGCGGAGGTCGTGCCAGTGGAAATCAGCAAGTCCCGCCTTTACGATAGCCTTCTCAAACCAGTATCGCGGCCCGGCCAGAGGTTCGCCCGCGAGGTTGCGAATCACAGGCCCCGTGCCCTCGCTGCGCCTTCGCAGATCATCGAGCGCCTTGAGCGCCACGGAATTGAGCCGGGCATAGCGAGCCTCTCCGTTCTTGCCCCTGCGTACCACTAGCAATCGCCGTGCTAGGTCAATGTCCTGCCAGTCCAAGCCGCACATCTCTGAGAGACGAAGCCCAGTATGCAAGGCAAGGTCAAGTTCCGGAATATGGCCGAGCCATTCTTTTACGAGAACAGCGCGCAGTTTGGTTTCCTCTTCGGGCGTTAGGTAGCGAACGCGGCTGTTATCTTCCCTGCGGTGCCGAGTGGAGCGCGCCGGATTGGAGGAGGCCTTACCATTGCGAATTGCGAGGCGGTACGTGAGCGAAAGCAGCGAACGATAGTGGTTCACAGTAGAAGGTGCCCACCCCTCGATCTCGATACACTGCTCGAAGTGGCGCTCGATCTCTTGTGGGGTGACGGTATCCGCCGAGCGGTCACGGAACCAAGTAAGAATCCTCTCCATTCGCGCAACGTCGTCTGTGTAAGTGCGCTTGTGCGCTTTTGAATATGCCAAAGCATCGCGGGCAATATCGGCAAACGTCACGGTCGCTCGCCGGAGCTTTTCTGGCAGCTTCTTCCCTATCAGGGCATCTGTCTTCCGTTTTCTGACTAAATCAATCGCCGCGCCTTTGGTGCCCGCTTTCTCGCGGCGGTAGCGGCCCTCAGCGTCCACATATCGAATCCACCACTCGCTCGGCTTACGCTCGAACACTCCGCGCACCTTGGCGGACTCGCGTTTCCTCTGCACTTTCGTCTGCGGCTCGGAGATTACCAGTTCTGAGTTCATCGCTTGGCTTCCTTTTTCGACGGACGCCCGCCGAGTTTCGCCCATTTCGAGAGCTGCTTCTTGCTGTGTCTTGCGGCGCGTGATTTTCCGCCTTTTCGACCGATGCTTGCTAGGTACTCGCGGATCATTTTGTCCTTCCGTTTCTGCATAACCTAGCCGCTAAGATAATACTTAGCGGTCAAGTTGTCAACAGTTTCTCACACCCTCCCATCGTACTCGCTGGCACGCGTATTGACGGGCATCGTTGCACCAAGGCAATCTATAAACAAGTAGAGGAAGGTCGATGCGCCGATTTAGCTTGTCCAATGACACTGAGGGTTGGACCTACGATCCGAGTTCAATCGATGAAGTAATCGAGGCTCGAATTCGTCGTCAAGAAATCGACAGGCGACGATTGGCTCAGTCGGGACGCGAAGATGGCACAAGACCATCGGTAAACAAGGGGGCACTGGGATTCAACCCCGCTGAAACGGAGTCTATTCGGCACGAAGCAGTGAGGGGGTTCTTCAACGACGCAATCCTCTCGGAGGCCTTGCGACAAGAACGGCAAAAGTACCGAGAACATTTCTCGGAGAGAGCTGCACGCTTTCTGAGCAATCCTGGTCCCGAGATACGCCGCGCGGCCAGCGAACAGGCCCTCCTGTTCGCGATGGCGTGCCAGAAGTCTATCACTCGAGCCACAGGCGTATACGCCGACCTACTCACACAAGCGATTATTGCCCGACGTGGGCGAAAAGACTTTTCCCATAAGTTCCGAACCGCGATATGGAAGGAGTGCCTGCGGTTCGCCATGAGTCTCGCACAGTGGGAAAGCGCGGGATTTTGGGTGCAGGTCGCATGGGGCAACGATCCTCGTGAAAATGTATTGCCGCAACTTTACAGACTAGAAAGCTCAAAACAGCAAATTCCGATTAACGAATTCGCGAAAGAATTTACACCTCAGTTTATGGAGAGAGTTAGACACGCCTCGACGGGATGGCTGGAAGAGGCGGAGAGAAAGATAAATTTGCGAAGCCTGCTCAGCGGCGCATCTCAGCGTCGAGCGAACTTCGCCGACCCCAGCAAGCGGGCGGTGACCTTTCTGTTGATAGCGAACCCCGAGCTAACCGCGAAGCAAGTTTGCGCCAAATTAGATGCACAGCAAGAAAGGAGACCCGAGAGCGCGCAGGTTCCTAGGTCGTGGCGACGAGGCGGCGTACGAAGCTGGATCGAGGCCTACGAGAAATTCCCAGGACGAGTAAAGACCTACGTCAGCACCCTCAAACGGGATTCTGGAATACTAAAACGAGTTTCTGGAAGTAGTTAGCGTCGTCAGCCCGACGTCATGTCTATCTGAATCAATCCACAATAGTTATCACCGCAAGTTAGCATTTCGAGTGGGCTGGCTCGACTTCTTCGCTACGTTGCTCGAAACTGCGACCATGCAAACGAAAATAAGCCCGGAACGACTCGCAGTTGACATCCGTGAGGCCGCTCGGATGCTCAGCGTTTCGCCTCGGACGATTCAAAACTATCTACGTTCAAAGGTATTGCCATTCCGTAAGATTGGTCGCACCGTAATTCCAATGCGTGCCCTCGAAGTTTTCCTACGCACTGACCATTCCTCACCCCTTGGAGTCGAATGCGATGCCGCCGAATCTCGCTGATGCGCGCCTAGTCGTGGGCGAGATTCCAATGCCTCGACTTCTCGAATCGCTCAAATTCGAGGTCAACGAGCGAACGCGACGCTGTGCGTGCGTTTTGCACTGCGGATCGAATCGGTCGGCATTTTCGTGGCGAGAAGATGGCCGTTGGTATTGCTTTTCCTGTGGACGCGGTGGCGACCGCATCGCTCTCGTACGAGCCGCAAAACAATGCAGCTTTCTCGAAGCCATGACCTTCCTGGGCAAGCTCGCTGGAGTTCAGTTTCAAATTCGCAGACAATCTCGCGCTCAGATTGCGGGCCCACGATTCGGGCGTGATCGCGCGGAGCGGGCCGCGTGGCGCGTCAGCGACAACGTGCACAGGCTTCGGCGGTTTTACAATTCCGCGATGCTGCGGGCTGAGCGTTTGTGCTGGCGTATCGGTGAGCACCTGAGCCATTCCTCGACGCTGGACGAGATCGACTCTTGCTGGAGCGCGCTCGCGCGTCTCGCACCTGCACAAACATTTTTTTTCGCCGCATGGAACTTCTTCTTCAGTGCCTCTGTTGATGTTCTGACGCGTGCCGCCCTGGCTTTGCCGAGTGAACGCCGGGCTATCATCTCAACGTGGGTGCCTGGGAAATGAGCGAACAGACGAACTTTGCCCGACTACTCGAATCCAGCCCATCACTTCTTGTGAAGGCCGAAACACTGTCGCTCTCAGACGAAGAGGAAAGGACTAGCCCGGATGGAGCACGCCTGTTGCGCGACGTTGAAAGTTTCTTTTCGAGATTCGTGGTACTGCCATCTTTCAGCTATCTACCGCTGGCGCTTTGGACCATCGGTACGCATACGTTCGAGACTTTTGAGACATTCCCTTACGTTGCTCTGCTTTCGCCGGAAAAAGGATGCGGAAAATCTCACACTGCAACGATCATCCAATACCTGTCAGCGAATCCCACGTGTGCCGTAAGCATATCGGAGGCTGCGCTATTCCGGTTAATTCACGGAAAAAAGCCCACGCTGATCCTCGACGAAGCTGAACTGCTCACCGGGAAGGGCGAGCGTGCCGATGCTGTGCGGGCAATCCTAAATGCTCGAAACTGTCAAGGAGTGGCAGTTCCACGATGCGTTGGACCGTCTCACGAACTCCAATACTTCGACGTTTTCTGCCCGAAGGTGATCTGTGCGATTCGCGTCTGCCCTGAGACCGTAAAGGACCGCGCCATCGTCATTCCGATGCAGCGGAAGAAACCGACCGACACGGTTGAGCGTTTCATTCGGCGGCGCATCCGGCCCGAAGCTGAGCCACTCTGCGCGCGCATTGCGAATTGGGCCGTGGCGAATCGCCAAGCCATCGGACGAACATACGAAATGCTCGACGTGGATTTCCTCAGCGACCGAGAATTGGAGAACGTCGAGCCGCTCTTGGCGATACTTACTGCATGCGATCCTTCGCGGCTCGGCGAACTCCGTGTGGCTGTAGAGTCGCTGGCATTCGGAAAGTCACAAGCTGCCGAAGATGACAGTCTGAGTCTACGATTACTCGGCGATGTCAGAGCCGTGTGGCTGGAAGGTGAGAAGCGAGTCTTGACAAGCGAACTGCTGTCTCGACTGAAAGCCATCGACGATGCACCTTGGTCTAGCGAAGTCGAATTAACGGCCCGCAAGCTGGCGCGATTTCTCGCTCCGTATGGGGTGCATCCGGGGGACGTGCGCACGGAACTGGGAACGGGCAAGGGCTACAAAACTGAAGATTTCCAGAACTCTTTTGTCAGCTACTTGTCACCAATCCGCGACAAGGGCGACAACCCGCATGAATACTAGGGAAATGAGGGTTTTCCCATCCGCGACAAGAGGCGGCTATCGCGGATGGGAAATCGCGCAGACTCCTTATAAACAAAGGCTTGTCGCGGATGTCGCGGATAAGAAGGCTCCAAGATGGCAGAGGGCGTATGAACCAAACGGAACTCGACGCGGCGATTGAGCGAGCAAACCGGATTTTTAGCTGCCGATCCACGCCCAGCCGCGACAAATCGCGAGCGCCGGAGAGGTCCCCCGCCCAACCCGACGAGCATGAATCGTCTCTTGTTTCATTGGACGCCGAATTCCGGTTCGGCCATCCGCACTCAAGGCTGTTCCCACTTATCGGACACAAGGTGCGGACCCCGAGCGGCCTAGGCACGCTGATTCAGGTCTATTCAGACAAGGTGACTGTATTGCTCGATTCGGACCGGAAGGGAGCATGCGTGCGTTTCCTGCCATCCGAGGTAAGCCCCGTCGCGACGTGAGGACCAAATTTGCCCCGAACCTGCTTAGTGTGTACTAGCATTCGGCGACACGAAATTGACAAGGCCCTCATCGCAGGCGTCCCATTGCGGAACATAGCGGAACGTGTTCCGATATCTCCTCAGTCCTTGCTTCGACACAAGAAGCATGTCTCTAAGGCTCTTGTGAAAGCCTCCGAGCAGCACGACGAGAAGCGCGCCATTGATCTTCTCACGGAAGCTAGGCGCGTGCGCGACAAGGCGTGGGAGCTTCTCGACACAATGCAATCCGAAGGCGATCACAGAGGTTCGGTTGTGGCCCTGCGCGAGGTTCGAGAATGCCTTGAAACACTGGGTAGCTTGCTGAGTCGTGCGAACGGCGCAGGCTTGGAGGGTGCGTCCGACGACGCGATCCTCGCGGAAGCCGAACGGCGCGGACTTAAGATGCCAGTGACCATTAACGTCGTGTACGAAAAGGCCCAAATACGGAATCCGACCCCTCGCGTCCCTAACGCATCCTAGACGCGTTCGGAATTCGAGCCTTTCGTGAGCGGTGGGTTCCTTGCGCAGTCTCTTTCGGCGCGCCGAAGCGGAGACCCCGCATTTAGGGGTTGGTTTCTTTTCCACGTCGCTCTATTTCAATCCCTAACTCAGCCGTGATGTGAAGCAGGGACGACCAGATCATTCACAGAGCGACTGCGAGGGAGACAATTGCGGCATTAGCGTGGCCGCTTACTCCAAAAATGAAAGCACCGATTAGGGCGAGCCTTCCAAGTGGCCGGTACGCCAATTGAGAGAAAAGGAGTCGAGTCGTTTCTGGGTTCATGCAGCTTGCCTCCTCACTGTTGCAGCTGGAAATTGCAGTCCGCCACTGAATCTATAGCGGCGCAATATGCGCGAAATGCCGACTTTCCCACCAATTTGACTATGGCTGGATGCGGTTTCGTACGTCAGCGGAGATGACCTTGATACGACTGGAGGCTGCCCGCAGTGCGTCCACTCTAGCGTTCATGATTTTGCGCACGTCGCCTAAGCGGGATACGGTTTCTCCACTCGGAGGCCCGAACAGACTTGTGCACGCCTTCGTGTCCTTGTATGCAGCGGTATTTATTACCAGCAATTCCTTACCGGGCCGGTTTATGTGGATGGTTTCCCGCCCGCAGGGTAAATCGTCCGGTTTTGTTACAATTTCGTACTCGTCCCATCTTTCAACCTCATACCATTCCAAGCGAATGTACTCCGACACTTCGGAGCCCACGGTTGCGACCGCGCAAGTCGCCGAAGATTTGAAGCATTCCACAACAGCGGGAAGCACTGGAGTTTTGGCGTCGGGTTGTTTGCCCTGCTCAAGCCACAATCCCTCGACTTTAACAAAGTCGTTCCAATCCGAGTCCTGAAACACGTAAACCGGCCCTAAGGGTATGTGTGGTTCGAGCTCTGCCTTGTCTAGCGTTAAGCGCCGCGTCGTGGCCGTGTCGACATCGCCCGTAACTGGAAGCCCGCTCCGGGTTTGATAGCTACGCAATGCTTCCGTAGTCTTTTCATCCAAAATGCCCGTGAAAATGGTCCCATAGCCGAAGCGCGCGAGAGTCTCTTGGGTGTCGAGTATTTCTTGCGCTCTGAGCTTTTTCCACGTCGCAGGGTCTTTTACTTTCAACTCCTTCAAGTACTGCTCGTTCTCTTCGTCGATCTCGCTCCGGGGCTGCTGGGAGTCCTTCGAAGTAGGTTCCTGCTTAGGTTTGGGGTGTGCAGGTTCACTCTGAGCAAAACTGGCTGCGGCAAACAATGCACCGAATAAAAGAACGCTGACGATTCGCTTCATCCGATATTTAACCTCCCCGTTGATCGAAGCTATACGTTCCGAGCATCGCCTCGACTTCGCGGCTGTCCTCAGGATGATTTTGCACGGCAAGGAACTTACTTACTAAAAGCAAAATGCAGGTCGTAACGGTCGTTGTAACTGCCGCAATTTCGCCGTCTCGGTAGGATGGCTCGATCTTGTGGCCGGTGAATCTTCTCCCCAACTGAAGCATTCCGGTATGCGTGTAGCTGTTCAACGCGGGCCAAGTCCGCTTTTTCAAATCCGCGAAGAATCCTTCGCCGTGATACCTCTCGTCGATAGCGTCGGCCATTTCAGCCATCGTGATGGGCAGTTCGTCTTTTCGCTCGAACCCTTCAATCTGCGCGTCCGTTGCGCAAAAATTCAACCACAGACCGCGATACATGCTCTCAACGATGCTGCGTGCCAGCGCGAAAGCTGACCCAACTTTACCGTTGCGTATTAAGAGGAGCACCGCCTCGTGGTGTTCAATCATTTGGTCGATACAACCCGCAAGGATAACGGTTCGCAAAGTGTCGGGATAGCCGTGACGAGATAGGAGACCCTTCGCCTCTCCTATCACCTTCTGGACCTTGTTGAGATGTTCGGGAATTTCCTTTGTCATACTCGGCCCGCGCCGACATTCTACCCTGTGTCGTCCGATCTCGCTTTGTGCCCGGTGAGCCAGATTCGCTGTACAATTCGCACGAGAGCCTATGCCCTATGCCTGAGAACGTGGTGCTCGTTGGTCGGCGATGCACTGATAGCCAAGCCAGTGCGGGACACGAGAGCGACCGCGTCCAACAAAAGAGGGGACGCAAGCCCGCTGGTGCGTCGCGTGCCACCGAGATTCGCGAGAGACTCCTGGCATGGAGGCAGACGCCGGAACCGCAAAGAATCTCGCTCCGGGCGCTCGCAATAGAGGTCGGCACTTCACACCAACTACTCAGCTTCCATCTTCGGCGGCTTCACAAGTGGCAAATGAAGGGATATGAGAAAAAGGCCCAAGAAATTCACGCCCGCGCGGTAACTGAGCACCGACCGATGAGCCGAGAGGAACAGGACCAGTGTATTGCCTATAGCAGAGCATCACTCGTCGCGGTGGCTGACTCCGTAGCCTGCGGAATGCTTAGGGAACTTGGGCGACAAATCAAAACTAGGGCTCTCTTAAGGACACACGTTAGAATTGCAAAACTTCTTGCCCGCAGAGGCCATCGGAAGGCGCAGGAAATTCTCGACGTGCATTATCAGCATAAAAATAATTTGCCAGTGAAAACGACCGCCAAAGCTAAGTCCTTTAGAACCGATACTGCTAAGGCTGGCAACTCCGCTAAGGTAGAGACGCGTGCCCTCGCGTGAAGCATCGCTACAGAACCTCAAAAAAGCGCGAGAGAATTGGCGTCAGCCGCGACCGTGGCGCAGCCGAGCGGAGAGTCGACTGATTCGAATGTTCGTCTGGCACTGGATTCTGGGGCACGGACCGTGGTGCTCAGGGCGTGCGATCGCAAGATGGCTAGGCGTCAGTCACACCTGCATTCAGAAGCTGTCGCGGACGCTCTCAAGAGATGAGAGCGATTTTCTCCGAGAGGTACGGTACTTCGGTCCACCAACAACCGATGCTCTCAGGCACGCACGAGAGGGATCCCGTCAGGAAACGGAACGCGGTTTGCTGCGCTCACAGCGGCGCTGGAAAACCGTAGAATATAAAATCGGCGATACCGTGGTGCGCGATTTCGTGCCAACCAAGCCCAATGCAGCGACATTGGTAGCTCAGGATCGCTTCTTGCCAGATGCACCAACCCCAGCAATCCCTAGAGAACTCGATTACAACGCCTTGCACCGGTGGAATCTTAGAATGAATGGCTCACGTGAGAAGGAATTGTCGCCTTCGGGTTTACGCCTGAATCGGCGGCACCGGCGACCAGGATTGCCGTTTCGATACGGCTAATTCGCCCGCTATTTCCTCACCGAGATCATCGCCACAGTGTCGACAGGTAAAGTGAGGTGCTTCTCATCGGACACCTCTTGCGCCTGATTCAGGAAATCGACTTCAACTGTATACTCCGTAAATCGCCAGTAGTATCGGCTTTCTTTCGGCCATACTACCGGCACACCAGGATCGGTCCCCGAAGGGAGATCATCGGACTCGATCTTGGTTGGCTCACCAAGTGCTTTAAGGATTTTCTGCTTTTTGTCCGAGAGCTTCACACCTCGAATGATCGGGCCAGAGTAGGCAAGAAAACCTTTATAAGAAGCAACGTCCGGGGGAAGAGTAACCACCGACAGTCGGTCGCGCTCAAATACAGCGACGATCCCGTGCGAGTAATACCATTCCACAATGTCATCCGACGGGGTTTTGTAGGAGTAATCGGGTGATCCTAAGCCCTTGCGCACATCGTCAGAAGACGAACCCAGCTTGACTGGTAGACCATACTGGGAAACGCCAAGACGGTTACAGCCAGCCAAAAATATGACGCCGACGATGCTGAGCACAACGGTCCAACAGTTAGATTTGGATGCCTGCCGCCGTCGGTTACGTTTGTCAATGAGATACGGAACAAAAATCAGAATGAGTGCGATTCCGAGGAATCCCATCGTTTCGCTTCTCCTCGTTAGCCTGACTTGTTAGGAATTCAACCTAGTGTGCCTTATCTCGTGCCCTTCGCTAATTCGTTGCTCGCCCTAAGGCTGTTTCTTCGGCCTTGATTAAGCGCAACGTGGCATGTCCTATTAGCTCAGAAATATCGTTGCATGCTGTCGCCGCAGTGTTGAACAGAACTACGGTACTCAAAGAATCGAGGCCTGCCGTTTTCCCTTTTGACATCGCGCTTAAATTGTCTCTCAAAATATCTTGAGAACTCAGACCCGCATCAACCACCACATCATCCAGCGTGATCACCAAAGCAACGAGTGAATACGCGGAAGCGCCATTCTTGTTTAGGGCGGTAATGACTTGATGAGCCGCAGACGCCGTGTCCATATCTGTTTTGAATCGGTCTTCGGATAGAAATGGTTTGGCTGCCCGAACCGCTTGCTCAAAGCTGGTTACTTTCTCGTCCGCTTTGTGAACTAATTCACGAATTTCTTCTTTCGAGGGAAAGCTGTTGTCTTGGGCCAAACAAGGCCAAGCTGCGAGCAACAACACCGCTGCAACAAAAACTCGTTTCATATTTTCACCTTCCCCTTCGACGGATTGTCCCACGGAACTAAACTAGGCGCGTTGTAACAGAAAAGGGCCAGCGATTTTCGCGAAAAACATTTCTTTCATTGACGGATGACTCGACGCCACACCACAGATTGGAAGCTCGGAGCGGAATTCGTTTGGATTGCACGAGCGATTCCCTCGCCAGCAGGGTTCCTGGTCACTGGCTGCTGCCTATTTAGGGGTCCGCCACAGAATCTTGTCGTCTTTGCCGGAGAGCACGAGAGACGCCGCCGAAGTACTTGTCCGCGCGCCCGTGTGCGGAGTTACCAATTCACTGCTTCCCAGATTCGACCGGAATCCCTTGGCATCGACAAGTTCAACGTCTGGCATGTCGGCGTTGAGCACGATGGAGCCGCCCGTTTCCTGTCCGAACAGCGAGAGACTGCCGCCGCCAACGTCACCGCCACTAAGCCGCGCGGTCACGCCGCCACTTTTGTTCGTAAGCTGTAATGTGTCGTCAAGAAAGACCGCTCGTGTTCCATCTTCACCAGAGATGTTTAGGACACCAGCACCGATGGTCGTGCGTTCTTTGCCGCCTTCGTCTAGCAGGCGGACGACGGGATACCCCTTCGGTCCGATGTCGTAGTTCATTGCAATCTCGGCACGGACTTTCCCATTCTTGTCTCGGAGGACGAATTTCTGGGCCTCCACAGTTAGGGCGGGACGAGACTGACATGCCACGATGACAAGGGCAGGCGTGAGCACGAGCATCACGCAGAGTCGTCTCATTCGGCGGTTTTGTTTTTCGAGCCTTTCAACTCGGGCGGCAAGCGAGTGGAAGTCCGAAGTCGAGCTTTGCATCGCGTCACCTCAAGGTTAGGGCGAGAGCAGATTCGCGCAGTTGATCCCGGGAGTCTACCACGCGCACGGCGCGAGATTCGTTCGCCAGAATCGGCCTAGTGCGCGAGAAACGGCTATCCTGACGCAGTCACCAGGACTCGGGGACTCTGTTTTGATTTCCGGTGTCGGTTCTGGTGTCGGTTGGTTTTGGGAATCGTTGCGTGTCGCTGCCGTGTGCTGCGCGATTGAAGCTCACGGATGGCCCATGAACAAGCGATTTTCGCGGCGCTGCATTTCGGTGCGTGAGGCTGCGGAGTACCTTGCCGGGATTTTAAGTCCCCCGCGTATGCCATTCCGCCACCCGGGCGTTATTCCTGCCAGTGTACGAATCTCAAGAAATTACTGCAATACAACGAGCCCGAGCGGAGAGCTTGGCCTGATTCGTTCTCTCGCCATCCCTGGATGGCCCCGAAGTCCGCGGGAAGAGCGCCTTGCCTCAGTCGTGCAGCACCACGCTGAGTAGCGAGGTATTGATCTGCAGCCCGCCGTTGTACTTGATGAAGCCCAGCTTGCGGAATTTATTCATGAAGAAGTTCACGCGCGACCTTGTTGTGCCCACCATTTCCGCCAGCATTTCCTGCGATACCTTGGGAAGCACTCGTTGCGGTTTATCTTCCTTGCCATAGCGAGAAAGCAGCAGCAGAGTGCGAGCCAGTCGCTTCTCGCTGGAATTGAAAAGCTGGTCGACTAAATCCTCTTCGATGCGGATGTTCCTCGAGAGCATGTAGGAAATGAAGCGGTCGGAGAACGATTGTTCGGCATGAAGGACGCGGATCATTTCCTTCTTGTCGATAATTAAGACAGTGGTCGCGGCGATAGCCGTCGCGCTGCCGATGCGAATCGGTTGAGCCGCAAGGCAGCCCTCACCGAAAAAGTCGCCGGAGCCCAAGACTCCCACGACGGCTTCTTTTCCCGTTTCATTGACCACGGAAAGACGTACACCGCCTTTTTGAATGTAAAACACATGGTTGGCGGGATCGCCCTGCGAAAAGACTCTTTCTTTTCTCCGAAAATCAGCAACTTTTCTGGCAATGCCCGCGGAACCAAGAAACTCCTGTGCGTTGAAGTCGCTCTTGGCTCCAAGTCTTGGACGCTTTGCCGCCGCAATCGCCACGATCGCCACCCCTTTTCTGGCTAATATCGTAGCATGCCTGCGCATCTTTACGATTGCCCGCTAATGTGTGCACAAGTGAACAGACGAGCACCGGAGATTCTCCTAATATGTTGACGTGCAGGTCAGGCAAGCGCCTCAAGGCGAGTATTAAACCTGGATGGCTCACCTGCATTACCACTGGGGATCGTAGGTACATTCGCTTTCGGCTTGCACCAGCATCGCAGGGTCAACGCAAAAATTGATGCAAACCTATAGTGGCACGGTCGAAGTGTCTGCCTGCGAAGAAAAAGAGGTTTATAGCTCATGCCGTTACTTCAAGTCGTAGTCGTACTCGCGGTTGTGGGTCTCCTGCTTTGGCTGGTCAACCGCTATATCCCAATGCAGGGAACGATCAAGTCCATCCTGAATGGCGTGGTCGTCATCGGCGTAGTTTTGTGGCTCCTGAACATATTCGGGGTGCTTCATTCCCTGTCCCGCATCCGCATCGGGACTTAAGCAAATTTTAGAAGCATGGCCGCGCCAGGCCGTAGCAACCGCTGGCGCATGAACGGATTCGCAATGGAGGCAATACTCATGAAGCCAGTTGGACTCATCAGTGCCGCAGCGCTGCTCCTTCTTTTCGGAGCTGCCGCCCCGGGATACGCGCAGCAAGATCCGCACGACAAAGATACCAAGCCGGCGAAGCAGGAAGAAAAAGCCAAGCCTGACAAGAAGCAGCAGGAGAAGCCGGCGAAACCAGAACACCAGCAAGAGGCCAAGGCTCAGCACGAAAGGGAGTCCAAGCCTGAAAAACAGGAACAGGATAAGCCCGCGAAGCCGGAGCACCAGCAACAGGCGAAGGCTCAGGAACAGCAGGCGAAGTCCGAAAAGCAGCAACAAGAAAAGTCCGCGAAGCAGGAACACGACCAGCAGGCGAAGGCGCAGCACGAGCAGAAAGCCAAGCCTGAAAAGCAGCAACAAGAAAAGTCCGCAAGAAACGAACACGAGCAGCAAGCCAATAACCAGCACGAACAGCAAGCAAGATCCGAGGAGCATCAACACGCTCAGCGGAGCGAGGCTGAACAACAGAGACAACGCTCGGCGCCGGCTCTGCGACTCAGTGTCCGCGGCCAAGGGCGCATACCCGAAGAGCGCTTTCATTCGAATTTTGGGCACGAGCATAGATTCCGCATCGGCAACCCGAGAATCGTCGGCGGGTATTCGCGATTTCAATACGGCGGCTACTGGTTTGGGTTTGTGGAGCCGTGGCCGGAAGGCTGGTATTACACCGACGACGTTTACGTTGATTACGTCGATGACGGCTACTACCTGTACAACCCGTACTATCCCGGCGTGCGCATCGCCATCAACGTCGTGATGTAACTTTTCGTGGAACAGTTCCCGGGCGACCGAATGGTCGCAGTTCGAGTCGCCCTGATGGCGTTCGAAGAAGAGCAAACGATTCAGTTTTCGGTTGAATGGAAAAAGAGGAGAGAACAAATGCTAGGAACAATCTTGATCGTGGTCTTGGTGATGGCGCTTCTTGGCGTGCTGCCGCGATGGTCGCACAGCCAGAATTGGGGCTACGCCCCGACGGGCGGCGTTGGAGTGGTGCTGGTCATCGTCGTGGTGCTTCTGCTTCTTGGCCGCATCTAGTCAGCACGGCGTGCAGTTGATTCTGGCGGACTCCCCGCCGCCAGAAAAGCGCGCTTAATGCAGCAATCCGAATCAACCGAGGCCCGTGGGGACCGGGTCTCCAGTTTTCAAGGCGGGCCATGCCTGGCCGTCGCGAGGTGAGAGATGGATGAATCCAAACGGAAAGCAGTCGATTTCCTGGAAAAGGAAATCAAAACCTACATAGCGCTCGCTCTGTTCCTGTCAAAAGAAGGCATTAAAGAGCGCGTGCAAGTGGGGTGGAAAGAGCTCGTCATTGGCCCCGCCTACTACAAGGAAAGAATGAGAGAGGCCAGGAAGCTTGTAACCGAACTTAGAAAGCCGGCTTGAGACAAAAGTCTTCGCGCGACGCCGAGCACACATCTCCAGGCCTCTCCGCTACCGCGAATTCGCAACAGGAAGGCGTATCTGTCCACAAGTGAACAGCTTCTTCGTACGCTGCGGGCTAACATACGGACCTCAGCTTACGACCGATCATTTAGAATCTAGGAGGAAATGCGCATGAAGGTTGTAAAAACAATTCTAGTTGTGCTTGCACTCTCGTTGCTCGGCGCCACGTTGGCTCCCGGCGCTCGTGCGGATGAGTGGAATAAAAAGACCGTGATGACGTTCAGTCAACCGATCGAAATCCCCGGGCAAATTCTGCCCGCCGGGACGTACACCTTTCGACTGCTCGATTCGCCTTCGGACCGCCACATCGTGCAGATTTTCAGTGCCGATGGTATGCATATAATCGCCACAGTCCTGGCGATCAATAACTACCGTTTGCGTCCGACTGGCGATACCGTGGTCAAGTTCGCGGAGCGGTCGGGTGACAATCCGGAAGCACTCAAGGCTTGGTTTTATCCGGGCGACAATTTTGGCCAGGAATTCGTTTATCCGAAGCAACGCGCCGTGCAACTGGCCGTGGCAACGCATGAACCCGTTCCCGCACTCGCCGCCGAAACAGAAGACCTGAAGACCGCTCCGATTGTCGCGGTGACCCCGCAGCAAGAGGAATTGCCGGTATCCCAGGTAATCGAGACAGCGCCACCGGTAACCGCGCAAGACACGACCCCAGCACCCGCAGTAGAAGCCACGCAGTTGCCGAAGACGGGCAGCTCCGTTCCTCTCTACGCGCTGCTTGGCGGTATCTCGCTTGGCATCGCATTCCTGCTGAAGCGCTTCGTGAGCTAAGATATAAGAACGCACACAACGCTCCGCTACGCCGCGGCCTGATGATGGTTCATCATCCCGCGGCCCGAGGAGACAAGCCGGTGAATCGCACCATCCGATCTCCGAGTCGCAAGCTCTTCCGGCGGGGATTTATCCTTGCCGCAGCTCTCCTCATCTGCAGTCTTGCCGGCTATTCGCGGTCTTTGCACTCGCCGGCTTTGCCTTCTTTGAGCTGGGCCAGACAATCCACGATATCCGTGAAGTCTGAGCTGGTCGTGCTGCCCGTCAGCGTGACGGACGCCGGCGGAAACATCGTTCTCGGGTTGAAACAGCAAGACTTCCACGTGTTTGAAGACGGGCGTCCGCAAGAGATCACTTTGTTTCGACAGGGAGATAGTCCCGTCACGGTGGGCCTGATCGTTGACCACAGCCGCAGCATGGGCCTGCGGCTCTCCGAAGTAGCCACTGCGGTTTCAGCGTTTGCACGCTCGAGCAACCGTCAAGACGAGATGTTCGTGGTGGATTTCAACGACGACGTCTCGGTGGAGCTCCTCGACGGAAAGGCTTTTTCAAATGACGCGAAGGAACTCGGAAAAGCTGTGACGGCCGTCTCTGCACGCGGACGCACCGCGCTCTACGACGCTATTTCCGAGGGGCTCATCCATATAAAACTCGGGCATTGCGAGAGAAAGGCGCTGATCATTGTCAGCGATGGCGGAGACAATGCCAGCCAGCAGAAATTCTCCCAGATTCTGGCGGAAGCCCAACATTCGCAGGTGGCAATTTATTCCATTGGGCTGATCACCGACGACGCCGACGGCAATCCGACTGCCCTCCGGCGGCTATCCAAAGCCACAGGGGGCATCGCCTACTTTCCCGATGGCGCCAATACCGTTATAAACGTCTCGACACAGATTGCTCGCGACCTCCGCGAACAATATCTCCTGGGCTTTGTCCCAGCGAAAGCGGGCAAGGCTTATTCGTTTCGAAAGATTGAAGTAAAGGTTGCGGCGCCGGGGCGCGGCAAGATTCGCGTGCGAACGCGGGCTGGCTATTCCGCGGCCGAGGACAAACCGTCATCCCCCTCGTCGGCGAACATCACAAAATGAAAACTCACAGCACGAGCCGCCATCCAATAGTGAGAGCAAGTTTCGTTCGCGCGTTTTTTTATTTTTTCCTCGTCGCCGGACTCTCCTTACTTGGGTACGCGACGTTTGTTGTCGTAGCTGCCCGCGCCTATCAAGCGATCGAATTGTCGAACCTCCCCAAATTGACGAACGTCCCCAAATCGCTCCCGGCTCGAGTTTCGCGCGTGGTGGCGGAAGGTGAGCTGGTCGGCGAAATCGATATTCCCCGCCTGGAGCTCAAAATCGCCGTCGTGCAAGGCGAGTCGTCCAAAATATTGCGGCGCGCAGTGGGCCATCTTCCGGCCACTGCATTGCCGGGCGAGCCTGGCAACGTGGCTCTCGCCGGGCATCGCGACACATTTTTTCGTCCGTTGCGGAATATCCAGGTCGGTGATGCGATAGCGATCGTCACGCCCGGTGGAGAATTTGAGTACCAGGTGGAATCGACTGAGGTAGTGTCGCCTGACGACGTTCAAGTGCTGCAATCCACAGGCGAGAACACCTTGACGCTCATCACCTGTTTCCCGTTCTACTTCGTGGGCCCGGCGCCGAAGCGATTCATCGTGCGCGCCCGCCAGATTGCAGATCCCCCGCAGCAATCCGCCACCGGCCCCGCATCCGATCAGTTGTAGGGCAAAGAAACGGGACTCACAATTGTGTGCACTAGTGAACAGATACCGCAAGCAGATCCGGCTAGACTGTCGGTGTGTAGGTTGACTAGCAGAGACGTTTCGCTAATCACTCCACTCGCTTCAACCTGACCGCCTCGGCTTCAATCCTGCACTGAGGAAACGAGATATGGGTTCACAAATGCTCTGGGCGCCGTTCATGAGCTTGCTGGTCGTGTGGCTCTTGGGAGTCGCCGCCGCTCACACACTGATTAGCTTCATTGACCTTCTCTTACTGCTGGCGGGTGTAGCCGCGGCTGTAAGGCTCTTTCAAGACCGCAGGAATCGCCCGGTAGCCGTGAAAACGAAAACATGAAATCGACATCCATTGCTGGAATTCTTTTGATCGTTCTCGGAGCTCTGGCGCTTGCCTACCAGGGCATCACGTACACTCGCCGCGAAAAGGTCCTCGACATCGGACCGATCCACGCCACGAAAGACACGGAGAAAACCATTCCGCTGCCTCCCATACTCGGGGGCGTCGCCGTCCTTGGGGGAATTGCTCTGCTGGTGGCCGACTCGCGGCGCAAAGCTTAACGGAAGTTTTCGGTTGGGGATAACTGCAGGATGCAATTTCATCCGGCGGCTTCCCCCCGGCTCAAGGCGCGGTCGAAAGCGCCTCACAAAGGTTTCGGAGTGGACAAACTTCCGCAGCCGCAATTCTGATCCTGGAGGTCAGCTGATGATACGAAAATCAATGCTCGTTCTGTGTTTGGGACTGGTTGCAACAGCGCCGCTATTCGGCGCCAACAAAGAGCAAAAGCGACTCAAGAATGCCGGCGTCGTGATGCAAGAAATCATGAATACTCCGGAAAATATTCCGCAAGAAGTGCTGGAAAAGGCGGAGTGCGTAATCGTGTTTCCGTCCGTTCTGAAGGCGGCGTTCGTCGTTGGCGGAAGCTACGGCCGCGGCGCGATGGTTTGCCGCACCGGAGCGGATTTTAGAGGTCCGTGGGGTTCGCCGGCCATGTACGCCCTCGAAGGCGGCAGCGTCGGATTCCAAATCGGCGGACAAGCTACTGACCTGGTTCTGCTGATCATGAACCACCGGGGCGCGGACTCAATTCTAAATAGCAAAGTTAAATTGGGCGCCGACGCTTCCGTTGCGGCAGGTCCCGTGGGTCGCGACGCTTCTGCAACCACGGATGCGTATATGCGAGCGGAAGTGCTCAGCTACTCGCGTTCACGCGGGCTTTTTGCCGGAATCTCACTCGAAGGCACCACGCTTCGCCCCGATGATGACGCCACGGCGGATGTCTACGGACGCAAGCTCACGGCCAGAGAGATCGTGTTAGGCGGCAAAGTCCAAGTACCGGCATCGGGACGCCACCTGGTCGCGGTTCTGCAAAAGAATGCGCCACGCAATGAATCGAAAGCAACGGCAGTCAATTAGTCGAGGCGAAGCCAATCGCTCGAAGGTATGCGGACTTGGGAGCTCTCGATGCAAACTGATTCGAGGGCTCTCAGGCTCGTTTAAGGTGCCGGGGACTCGCGCAACATCATGCGTCATCCAATAAGAACTCTGCTCTATGAATGCTTCGTCGAGCCGGCGCTGCAATTCTTGCAACGAGTTTTCCGTGTAAAGGCGAGCGAAACGACGACGCCCGCCAAAAGGCAGTAGTGCCAGAAATCGAGACTGGCCTTCATTTCGATGCGCCTCGATACGTTAGTCAATTTGAGCCGGGCGTCCTTGGCCTCCTCTTAACTTTGGGCCAATTGCCCACGCCGGCCGAAGCGGAAGGTGCGTACTAAAATGTCATCACCAAAGCCGATTTCTCAGATTACAAATGTCGTTCCTCTCGATGTGCCTGAAAACCATGACGGGGTAGATTTCCTGGATTTCTGCGACAAAATCAATATTTCGCCTGCAATCGCCGAATCCATAAGCGCGCCTCCGGCGCAGATGCACCAACGGCCGGCCCTGCCTGCCAGGATCGCGGTCATCGGGAACCATCTTCCCCGGCGATGTGGAATCGCCACGTTCACCACGGATCTTTGCGATGCAATTCACGCCGAATATGGCGCCACGAAGATTCTGGCAGTGCCCGTGAACGATACGCCGGAGGGTTACGATTACCCGGCCCGCATTCGCTTCGAACTTTCGCAGGATGATCTGGAGTCGTATCGGCAGGCTGCCGATTTTCTGAATTTCGGCAACATCGATCTCGTTTGCCTGCAGCACGAATATGGCATCTTCGGAGGAGACTCCGGCGCCCACATCCTGGAGCTCTTGCGCCGCTTGCATATGCCGGTGGTCACCACGCTGCACACGGTGCTGCGAGATCCAAACCCCGGGCAGCGCACCGTGATGGAGGGAATTGCAGCGCTATCCGATCGCTTGATTGTTATGAGCCGGCAATCTTCGGAGATTTTGCAGGAAGTTTTTCACGTGCCGATTTCCAAAATCGATGAGATCCCGCACGGCATTCCCGACTTGCCGTTCATTGATCCCCATTTCTACAAGGACGCTTTCGGCACGGAGGGCAAGGAAGTTCTACTCACGTTTGGCCTGCTCTCGCCGAATAAAGGGATCGAGAATGTGATCCAGGCGCTGCCGGCCATCCTCGCGCAGCACAGCAATGTCGTTTACATGATATCCGGCGTCACGCACCCGCATGTCCTGCGGCACGAGGGCGAGAAGTACAGGGAATATCTGCAAAACATGGCCAAGGAGCTCGGCGTCGCGGACAACGTAATTTTTCGCAACCGCTTCGTTACGCCGGAAGAGTTGGTGGAACTGATCGGCGCTGCGGACATTTACATCACCCCTTACAAGCACAAGGGGCAAGTGGTTTCCGGCACGCTGGCGTACGCCTTAAGCGCCGGCAAGGCCATCATTTCCACGCCGTATTTGCACGCCATCGAATTGCTGGATGACGAACGCGGTGCGCTGGTTCCGTTCGATGATCCCCAGGCCATTGCCGCGAAGACGATCGAGTTGCTCGACAATGGAACCGCGCGCCACGCCATGCGGAAACGAGCGTATCTTTACACCCGGGATATGGTGTGGGATCGCGTGGCCCAGCAATACATGGGGAGCTTCGAACGCGTTTACAACGAGCGCTTGCGCTACCCTCGCGCCACATTTTCTGCGCAGAACACAGAAAAGGCTCTGGACCGCCTGCCCGCTGTGAAGTTGGATCATTTGATTCGCATGACCGACCAGACCGGAATTGTCGAGCATGCCGTTTTCGTGGTTCCCAACTATCCCGAGGGATATTCAACCGATGACAATGCGCGTGCGCTGATTCTCGCGATTCTGTTGCAAGAATCCGGGACGGAAATCGCGAGCACGCAAGAGGGCGCGGCGCTTGATTTGGCCTCGCGTTACCTGGCTTTCTTGTGGCTGGCTTTCAATCCCGCCACCAAGAGGTTCAGAAATTCCTTGGGTTACGACCGCCAGTGGCAGGAACTGGAAGGCTCGGAAGATAGCCACGGGCGCGCCCTGTGGGGTCTCGGCACGGTGCTCGGCAGATCCAAGGACTCCGGGCTAAGAGGCGCAGCGGGCCGCTTGTTTGAACTGGCGGTTCCCGCGGCCGTCGCTTTCAAGAGTCCGCGAGCCTGCGCGTTCGCATTGCTGGGGTTTCAGGAATATCTCGAATCGTTTCCGGGCGATCGCGCTGCTTTGAACTCAGCAGACTCGCTGGCCAATCGTTTGTTGGAGGCCTACCGCGCCAATCGTTCGCTCGATTGGAAATGGTACGAAAACGAGCTGGCGTATTCGAACGCACGATTGCCGCAGGCGCTCATCCGCGCGGGAAGGCGGAGTTCCAACAAGGAAATGGTCTCGGCGGGGCTTGAAGCCCTGGATTGGCTGGCCACTGTACAGAGCTGCGAGATCAAGGGCCATTTCGTGCCGGTCGGCTCGCACGGCTTCCACGCAAAGAATTCCGAAAAGGCGCGTTTCGACCAACAGCCCGTCGAGGCGTGCGCCGCAGTTTCCGCTTATCTGGAGGCCTATCGCGCTACGCGAAAAGACCGCTGGCGCAAAAAAGCGTGGACGGCGTTCAATTGGTTCCTGGGCGACAACGACCTGCAGATCGCGCTCTACGATTCCACTACCGGCGGATGCCGCGACGGCCTGCATCCCGATCGCGCCAATGAGAATCAGGGAGCGGAATCCACACTGTCATTCTTGATGGCGTTGATGGAAATGCGCAGCCTCGAAGAGTCGGACGTCATCGAGATCAAGTCCTAGTCTGCGCGTAATCATCTTGCTGCGCCGCGGGGCCGCGCGAGAGCTTGCGGTTGCTTGCAATCAAATTTTTCTTGAGAGAGACAATGAATCGACACGAAGTATTGTTTACCCGCCACTCCGCCAATCCGCTCCTGACCGCGAAAGACTGGCCGTACTCGATGAACAGTGTTTTTAACCCCGGCGCCACGCGATTGCCCGACGGTTCTACGCTCTTGCTTTGTCGCGTGGAAGATCGCCGCGGACTTTCCCATCTCTGCGCCGCACGCTCGGCCAATGGCGTGGATGGCTGGCTGATCGATAGCGAACCGACACTCTTTCCCGACGTCGAGCGATATCCTGAAGAACTATGGGGCATCGAAGATCCGCGCATTACCTATGTCCCGGAGCTCAAGCAATACGCCGTGGCTTACACTTCCTATTCTCGCGGCGGCCCAGGCGTGTCTTTGGTTCTCACCAAGGACTTTCGCAGTTTCGAAAGATTCGGCGTGATCATGCCGCCGGACGATAAGGATGCAGCTCTACTTCCGCGCAGAATCAATGGATCGTGGGCGATGATCCACCGCCCCATGACGCCTCTCGGAGCGCACATCTGGATTTCGTATTCCGAAGATCTCCATCATTGGGGCGAGCACAAACTCATGTTGGAAGCGCGTCGCGGTGCTTGGTGGGATGCCAACAGGATCGGCATGTCGCCACCGCCAATCGAAACGCCGCAGGGCTGGCTGATGATCTATCACGGCGTTCGCAGGACGCCATCCAGCTCCATTTACAGGCTGGGGTTGGCGCTCTTCGATCTCGAAGCACCCGAGAAATGTTTGAATCGCGGGGATTCGTGGATTTTTGCGCCCGAGACGGACTACGAACATCACGGAGACGTTCAGGATGTCGTGTTTCCTTGCGGCTATACGCTGGCAGCGGACGGGGACACCATCAATCTCTACTACGGCGCCGCGGATTCCAGCATTGCGTTAGCCACCGGCAGCGTCCGCTGTTTATTGGCCTGGCTGGACGCGAATGGCCACTCCGAGCAATCTCAAGATCGGCGCCACCGGCAAGTTACTGCCTAGACGCAGCGCGGCTCAATCAGAAAGCGGACAAAAGAAAACTAGGACTCGGAAGCTGCGGCAATTTCTGCGATCCAGCGATTGAGAATGGCTTGCGGCGTGGGTTTGGTGTCCACAAACCGGATGCCGAGTCCCATGCCGGGATGGTTGTAGACGACCTTGGCGGTGGTTTCGAAAACGCCGTTATCGCGGGAAATTTTGACCACGATATCGGTGCCGTCGGGAATCGGATTCAAAAAATCGAGATAGCATCCGCTGATGCTGAGTTCGGAGATGCGCACCTTGAACTCGGAACCGGAGCCAATGTCGGTGACGCGAGCTTCGGCGATCAGCGGGTAGCGCGGATCGCGGCGGCGTTCGCGGCCACTGGGCTCCGTTGCCTGCATGCCACCGGACTGGTTGGATGGATTCACGCGCTCGCCGGCGAGACGATGAATTTGAAGGAGAACTGCAATATCGAAATTCCGGAGATGAATCTCGGCGGCGGCGTTACGCTCAGCGAGCATGAGCGGGCTCAGCGTCGCCGAGCTGGCTATTCAGCCTCTCGATATCGACGCGAATTCGAATTGCATTCGGCAGCGCCGCTATCCGCGCATGAAACTGGATCGTTCAATCAGCGAGACAAGCACGAAAACCGACTCGACTGGAAGATTCTTCGCGACGGGAGCATCGCTATCTATTGGCGACGCGAACTCCTTGACAAGGATCTTGATTGGTTCCGCCAAGCGCATTACGAGGTATTCTCCTTCGACTGCGAACTATGGGCTTCGACCAAGGAAATGCACGCGGACTTCCAGCAGAAGCTTAGTTTCCCTGCGTACTACGGCAAAAACCTAGATGCCTTGAATGATTGCTTGGGCGATTTGCAAGTGCCAGACACGGGCGGAATGGCCCTGGCACTGACTCGATTCGACGCGTACGCCAAAGGCCCCGGAGCTACTCCCATTGCCTCTGGGCGTCGCGAAGCGGAGATTGTGCTCGATCTGCTTGCCCGAGCTTCAAGGCATTTCTTATTGACTGGAAGACGGTTGGTAACGCTCGTACAAACGGATGACCCACACACCCGGTTTGACAGCCTCGGCTGCGTATCCGCGCAATGGAATCAGCGTGAGTGGCTGAACAAGAATCGGGGGCTCTAGGTGACTCTTCGGATGCGGGCTTCTGTCCGCTAAGCCGGGTGGTCTCAATAGGTCGATGCAACACCATCTGATATAAGTCTGCTCTCTAAAGGTGGTGTTGGTATGAAGCCAGGGAAACGGTTTGGGCTGTCTGCGATTGAGAAGAGCGACGTCTGGAGGCGATGGAAGGCGGGAGAGACGCTGCATGAAATTGGGCGCGCCTTTGACAAGCCACATACCTCCATTCGCTGTTTGTTGTTACCTCGCGGAGGGATTCCTCCCGCAATACGCCGTCGCTCCCGCCTAGCCCTCACGCGGTCTGAGCGAGAGGACATCTCGCGGGGGATCGCTTCCCGTTCTTCGATTCGTGAGATTGCCAAAGGTCTGCAGCGCGCGGCGTCGACGGTGAGCCGAGAGGTGGCGCGTCATGGTGGCCGTCCTGAATATCGAGCGCATGAGGCGGATGACCAAGCCTGGGAGTCGGCCTTGCGGCCCAAGAAGTGCCTTCTTGCCCTGCACCGGAGGTTGCGAGAGATCGTTGCGAGTAAACTGATCCTGGAATGGTCGCCCGAGCAGATTTCCGGGTGGCTGAAGACCGAGTATCCCAAAGACGAGAGGATGCGCGTGTCCCACGAGACCATTTACCGCAGTCTGTTCATCCAAGCACGTGGAGTGCTGAAAAAAGAGCTGATGGACCACCTGCGAACCAAGCGGCGCATGCGCCGCTCGCAGCACTCTCGTATCTTCAAAGACTCGCGCGGTCAAATCGCTGATGCCATCTCGATCAGGGAAAGACCAGCCGAAGTTGAGGACCGAGCTGTTCCTGGTCATTGGGAGGGCGATCTCCTGAGCGGCTCAAAGAACAGTCACATGGTGACTCTGGTCGAACGTCATTCGCGCTTTGCCATGCTGATCAAGGTGCCCAGCAAGGACACGGCAGTAGTGGTGACGGCATTGAGTCGGCATATTCGAAAACTCCCCGCTACTCTGCGGCGCTCGCTGACGTGGGATCGCGGACTGGAGATGGCGAAACACAAGGACTTTACGGTCGCTACGGATGTTCAAGTGTACTTCTGCGATCCGCAAAGCCCCTGGCAGCGTGGCACGAACGAAAATACCAACCTGCTTTTAAGGCAATACTTCCCACGAGGAACCGACCTGTCTGGCTATTCTCAAGCGCAGCTCGACCAGGTCGCGCTGCGCTTGAATCAACGTCCAAGAAAGACTCTGGGATTTCAGACTCCGGCGAGTAAACTTCGAGCAAGTGTTGCGTCGACCATCTGAGCTGGCACGACTTATCAGTGTTGCGTCGACCATCTGAGCTGGCAGCGTTTATCAGGCATCTGGATCATTTCCGAGTGTGCCGTCACTCACGCACAATCGCACCGAGACCAAGCGGGCCCGGTGTTTCGCGACCGACTACCTTCCTTAGACGCGCAACGTATGAATTTTTGAAAAGCGCTTGCAGCAAGCGTTCAAGAGGAATATAGAATCGTACCCGAGTCTTGCGAGCTTGAGCGATGACGGGTCTATGGCAGGATGTTCGGTATGGTCTGAGAACATTCGCGAAGAGCCCTGGCTTTACGGCCATCGCCATCCTTACTCTTGCCCTTGGAATCGGCGCGACGACAACGATCTTCAGCGTCATTGACAGTGTCCTGCTCAATCCCTTCCCGTATAAAAATGCTGACAGGTTGGCGACCGTTTCTACCAGCTGGTTCGATCAAAACAACATGTCGCGATTCCCGGTCGCGGTCTTTCTGGATTTCAAGGAACAAAATCACACGTTCGAGGACATGATTGGGCTCGCTTACGTACCTGTCCGCTTTCAAAAACATGGAACGACAGAGCAAGTCTGGGGCGGATGGGTCACGCCGGATACATTTGAAGTTCTTGGCAGCAAACCCTTGTTTGGACGGCCTATTACATCGGAAGACGGAAAACCTGGTTCTCCCGACGTGTTCGTCATGAGCTACGAAATGTGGGTCAAACAGTTCAGCAAGGACCTGAGGTTTATCGGAACTACTCTAAACCTAAACGGCGCGCCTAGAACGCTGGTGGCGATCATGCCCCCGCGATTTCGATTCGGCGAGTGCGAAATTTGGATGCCGCTTAGCATGAACCGGGACACTTTTATTACTGGGTTCGGCCTTACGCCAAACGAAGTGCGGGCGGTTGGACATCTCAAATCACGAGTCAGCCTGCAAGCGGCGGAGGCAGATCTCGAGGCAATTGCGAGGCGGCTCGAAAAAACCTACCCCGCTTATTTCCAGCCTCAGTTCAAGATCGAGATCAACACGTTGACCGATGATTCTGTAGGGCATTTCAAACTTACCCTTTTTGCTCTACTGGCCGCGGTTGCGATGTTGCTTCTCATCGCGTGCAGCAACGTCGCGAATCTCTTGCTCGCCAGGGCAACTGTCCGCGAAAAAGAGATCGCGATTCGGGCCGCAATTGGCGCGACCCGAAGCAGACTCGTGAGGCAATTGTTGGTGGAAAACTTCATGCTGGCAACGGCAAGCTGCATAGCCGGTTGCATACTTACCTATTTGGGATTGAAGGCCGTGGTGGCGGCGGTTCCTCCCGATACGATCCCCTCGGAAGTCGCCATCGAGCTCCGCTCGACAGCCTTGTTCTTCGCCGTCGGCGTCTCGTTCGTAACGACCTTGTTCTGCGGTCTGGCGCCTGCGGTCCACGCTGTCCGCCGCGATCTGCGTGCAGGTCTTGCGGCAGCAGGAAAAGGTACAAATGAAGGCTCACGACAAGGAGGGTTGCGTTCTGGTCTCGTGGTCGCGGAGGTCGCGACCTCGGTCGTCCTGTTGATAGGCACGGGACTGATGGTGCGAACGCTCCGTGCGCTCGAACGCGTTGACATCGGGTTTAATCCGGCCAATGTTTTGTACGCGGAATTGGGGCTGCCCGAGGGACGCTACGATACCGCTAATCAAAAGAAAGTTTTCTTCCGGAAAATTCTCGGTCGCTTCGACGCCATCCCAGGAGTAACCGCATCCACCGTAGCTAGTTCGGTGCCGCCCTACTCGTGGGGTTGGACTGAAGTGGAGGTGCCAGGAAAAACGCACGCCGGTTCTTGGGGCACGACGTTTAATATGTGTAGCGAGGGCTACTTCGCGACGTTAGGCCGGCAGTTGCTGAGCGGAAGATTGCTCTCGCAAAGCGACGTTGACTCGGCGCGGCATGCGGCGGTCATCAACCAGACGCTCGCCCGCGCTTATTTCTCAACCGAAAATCCCGTCGGTCAAAGAATCAGATTCAGCAGTTTTGAAATGTATTCAGACTGGCCGCGCAATGCGTACTTTGAAATTATCGGAGTCATCGCAGACGCCAAAAATCACGGATTACAGAATCCCGCAAGGCCTGAAGCGTATTTCCCCTATACAATCACGGGAATTGGTCATCTGAGAGTCATGGTCAGGGCTGCGGGAAACTCCAGCGGAATTCTGACGAGCATGAGAAGACAAATCTCGATGCTCGACCCTGATGTTGCCGTCTCGAACTTGGGCTCCGTCGATAGTTATCTAAAGCGCTCATACTTCGCGGAAACACAATTCATATTGAATGGGCTCGGAACGTTCACGGCCATTGGACTCCTGCTAGTAATCGGCGGCGTATTCAGCGTTATGGCGTACACCGTTTCTCTACGGACGCACGAGATCGGCATACGGATGGCCCTCGGCGCTCAGCATGACGATGTTCTGCGCATGGTGCTGAAAGACGGTCTCGTTTTAATTGCAGGAGGGATAGCCGTCGGCGTAGTCGTCAGTCTGGCGACAACGCGATTTATGGCCAGCCAAATCTGGGGCGTCTCCGCCACGGACCCCTGGACCTTTGCCGTCGTGGCAACCGTTATTCTCGCCGCGGGCTTAGCAGCATGCTTTTTCCCAGCCCGCAGAGCTAGTCGAATCGACCCGATGGTCGCCCTTCGCTTCGAGTGACTCAGTTCCGAGAGTCGGATGCACAACTCATACCCGTAGCAGGTTCCATCAGCGCGCAGCCCATCCAACGATAGCGGACGAGTGATCGACCACTTGGAAATTATCCCACTACCCGAGTTTCCGCCGGTCACTTGGACGTATAGTCGCCTAACCGGACATCTGCCGTACCAGGACTCCACTGCTCCGGCTTGCGGGTCGACGGGCTTGCCGAGAAAGTTCGTCTGGAGCCCGAAGGACATCGCAATCGCGCAAACTGGATCTCGCCGCGCGTAGGAAGCCCGTTGGACGATTCCTGTAGAGCAGAAGGCTATAGAATCGATCTTCTTGAGAGACTCAACCGCAAACTTGATGCACGTTCTGGTGTCGGTCCTGGTGTCGGTTGGTATTTCGTTTCTGTTCGCCACGGTGCGCGATCGCGGCGGACTTGGCTCCCGTGAAGGCCGCATAAACGCTAACGATTTCGCTATGAGGGACCGTTGATGCGCAGACGTGCGCAAGGCTCAAAATGGCTTAAAAGGCCGCTGCTCTACCACTGAGCTACGCCCCTGAGGCGTCCGAATATATTACCTGAAAAACGCTGATGAGGAACGCTTGGGCGAGCGGTTATTCGGGCGCGAATTTGATCTCGATTCCGGAACGGTAGTGCGAAGGCGCCGGAGAGGGCGAAGCAGGCGCGAGCGATTTGTGAATAGCCGGGCTGCTGCCGCGCGTGGGCTGGGATCTTGTCGCGAATTTTGCTGGCGACTATTTGACTTGCGGGCGAGGGCGCTTGCGCTTCCACTCGTAATCTTTGCGCAGCTTTTCTTTGTGCTTTTTGAGCTGGCCTTCGAGCTCGGCGAACGCGGCACGAACGCTGGCGGGCGCATCGGCGGCAATGGCCGAGGCGTGCAGCGTGCCGGTGGGCAGGGCGAGATTCAAGGAGAAGTTGTAATCCTCGCGGCGCCGACGTTGCTCGAGATCTCCGTGCAATTTCACCAGATCAGGCGCGTAGCGCTTCAGAAGCCGTTCGAGTTTCTGGATATGGTGGGTAACCACTTCCTCTACCGCCTGGCGTACGTCAGCTTGAATGCGGCTGAAGGAAATTTTCATCCGGGCACCTTGTTGGAAGGATTGTGGAACGGGCTGGAAATCGAAGCAGCATAAGAGCGACCGCAATTGCAGGATAGCAAGGCTAGCGGCGCGATTCAACGGGGCAGTGCGAGAGCGGCAACACAGTTTGCGATTTGACAGGCGATTCGGAGGCGGCATAGGCTGGTCGGCCTGCCGTTGGGTGGGGCGCGGGGTGTGGCGAGCGAGGTAGCGAACAACGTGGCGAGCAACGCAGTGAGCGATGGCGATGACGCGAAAATCCAATGAGGGCGCGCCTGTTGCGCACCGCGTGCTGGTGGGCCCGGCCGGATGGTCGTACGCGGATTGGAAATCGATCGTGTATCCGGTGCGGCGCGAACGCGGGTTCCGCGAGGCGAGTTATCTGGCGCAGTTTTTCGACACGATCGAGATCAATACTTCTTTCTACCAGCCGCCGAAGCCGGACATGTGCCGCTTGTGGATCGAGCATGTGGCTGCGAATCCGAAATTTCTATTCAGCGCGAAGCTTTGGCAGAAATTCACGCACGAAGAGGGCGGCGGGGCGGCCGAGGTTGCGGCGGTGCGCGAAGGATTTGACGTGCTGGCGGAGGCCGGACGACTGGGCGCGGTGCTGATGCAGTTTCCGTTCTCATTTCACAATACGGCTGAGAATTTCGCGCGGCTGCAGGCACTGGCGAAAGAATTCGCAGCCTATCCGCTGGTGGCGGAGGTGAGGCACTCGAGCTGGATGCAGAAATCGTTCTTCGAATGGCTGCGCGAAAGCGGCGTGGGATTCTGCAATATCGATCAGCCGGTAATCGGAAAATCGGTGAAGCCCACGGAGCGGGCCACTTCGCGCGTGGCCTACGTGCGCTTACATGGCCGGCGGTATGACACCTGGTTTACGGACGATCCCGCTTCGCCGCCTTCCGAGCGGTACAACTATCTTTATTCGGAAGAGGAGCTGGAGCCGTGGGCTGACCGCATCCGGCGCACGAGCGAGCATGCCGAGAAGACTTTCGTGATCACCAACAATCACTTTGAGGGCAAAGGCGTGGTGAACGCGCTGGAACTGATTCATCTGCTGACCGGGGGGAAGGTGGATGTGCCGGAGGCTTTGCGGCATCACTATCCGCGTTTGGAGAAAATTGCGGCGGGACCTGCGAAGGAGCCGACATTGTTTCCGGTGTAAATCGGCGGCGCGCTTCTCTTCGCCGCGGACCTCAGACGACCACAAGCGCTACGGAATTCGCGACTCTACTTCTTGAAGAGATTCTCGAATGCCTGGCGGGCGCCGTGGGAATTGTTCGGGGAGACCGGCGCCGAAGGAGCGGCTGGCGCGGCGTAAGCTGCGGGCGACGTGTCCTTCTCGATGGTGACGCGGAAATCGAAAAAGGTGCACTCGTTGCGGGCATCTTTTTTGGCGATGCGTTCGGGAATCGGCTGCGTACATTCGAACTGCGCGCCGGTATCGAAATGGCGGCATTGCTTGCAGGAGTGCAGTTCGAGACCGCATTTCGGGCATTGGCCGTTGAGATCGAAACCGGGCATCAACACCGCGCCGCAATTCGAACAGCGAGCGCGAGAGACGCTGCCGACCATGCGCGGAGTGCGCGGGCCTAGCTGATCTTGGCGCGGGCGCGGCTCTGCCGGACGGTGTTCCTTCTTTTTTTCGTCGCGGCCACCGCTCTCGTGATAGCCCTTCTGCTTATACTTCCGCTCCATGGAGGGTCCTCCGGGGGGAAACCCCATCATACTCTGAATCTACGGGTGCAACCTGCAAATCGCCGGACGCGTTAATTGACGTTGTAGCTTGAACGCCACTACGCGATCTTTTCACGCGACTTGCTCATGCGGGTGCCGCGGCCGTGCATCATTGCAGGTCGAAATTTTCGGCCCGCGTACGGTCGAAAGATGCCGCTCCAAAAGGGCGGCGCTACAAAAAGCGAAGACGGCTGCGTCGCGCGGTGTCACGCGCGTTTCGCTCCGTTGCGAGCCCAGCGGGCGCTGAATCCTTCGGCGGGCAAATCCGGCTGCAAGAAATTCCGCGGAGTCCCCGCCGCCGCGAGAACGGCTTCCGCCGCGAGATAGCCGCTGCGCACCGCGCCTTCCATCGTGGCGGGCCAACCCGTGCGCGTCCAATCGCCGGCCAGAAAGAGATTTTCGATGCTGCAGCGCGGGCCGGGGCGCCACTGATCCGAGCCGGGCTCGGGCGAAAACGTTGCGGCGATTTCCTTGATCACCGTGGATTTCACGAGCTTAGCGTCGCGCGCGGCGGGGAGAACTTCGCGCTACTTCGCGCAAAGCAAGATCGGTGATTTCCTGGCGCGAGCGATTCACCAAATCATAGGACGCGCTGACCACTAGCTGCAAGTATTGCCCGCCACCGTTCTTGGACGCGCTCGACGCCGGATGGTCTTGCGCCCGCGCTCCGCGTAAAGAAGCGTCTTATTGAAAATCCACTGCACGGTGTGATCGAGCAAGCGTGAGGAACGGCTCCTTCATCACCGGCCGATCGAACCAGAAATGTATCCCGGTGATCGGCGAATCGTGCAAGTGGCGAAGGCCCGCGAAAAGCGGATCGGAATCGGCGAGCGTCGGGCCGAGCAGCTCGAGCAACGCGGATTGCGGCACGGCGAAAATCGAACGTATTCGCCGTACACTTCCGCGCCCATCATCGAACACCAGGCTGCGGAGTCTCGGTTTCCATCCATGCGAAAGCCGCGCAGCGTCGCGCGAAAACGCACTTCCCCGCCGCGTTTTTCGATGGCCACGCGGCAACCGTCGTAAAGATCGGCGAGCGGCACGGCGGGAATGCCGACGCGAAATCCTTCGCGATTGGCGAGAAACGCTTTCCAGAAAACATCGATGCCGTAGCGCGCATCGGTGCGCGCCAGTTCTTCATCGAGCGCGCTCACCAGCACCACGCGCCAGAATCGCTCGATGGCGGCGGCCGTCTGGCCCATGCGATGCAGCCAATCGAGCATCGAGTTCCCTTCCACGCCCGGCGGATGGCCCAGCCGAACGCGCGATCGCCAGCATGGCGCTGGCCGATGCCGGATTTATCCGGACCAGGAGAGCGCCGAAAAGCGCAGAAACGAAAGGGCCATGTGAAACGGCGGCGCGAAGCAAGAACGAGCCGATCGAGTAGCGCCGGCCGCGCGCGTCGGCGAAATAGAGCCGATCGTAATAGCGGATGCGATCGGCGGATCCAACGCGGCGGTAGAAATCGGCGAGATTCGTGCAGCAGCCGAGCGTGACGTGCTGGCAATTATCCACGTGACTGCCGTCGGGAAGCACATAGGAAGTGGCGCGCCCGCCGAGATAGGGGCGCTTTTCGAACAGCCGCACGCGAACGCCGGCTTCAGCCAGCGCGACGGCCGACGACAGCCCCGCCAGTCCCCCGCCGATCACGTTCACGCATTCTTTGGACATAATGAGGATCGCGCCAACCGAGCCGCGCACGCGCGAGAATCCAGACCTTTTCCGCTGAAGATAGGCGAGCCGGCGGCGAGCTGAGAACATCATAGCGGCGCTGCTCGATTTTTTCGAGAATGCCGGCATAAATGCGCGCCATGGCCCAGAGCGCCGCGCGGCTGTCTTCCTCGACGAGATCGAGAAGACGCCAGCCTTCGGAATAAAATTGCCAGGCGCGTTCAGCCTGGAAGCGAATCAATTCGGCGAAATGCGCGGCGGCTTTGCGGCTGCCGGAGATCGCGGGTGTCGCAGCCGAAATCGCGCCATATCGTCGAGCGGCAAATAGATGCGGCCCATGGCGAAATCTTTCGGGACATCGCGAAGAATGTTGGTGAGCTGAAACGCGATGCCGAGGCGCTCGGCCAGTTCCGGCGCGCTGGGATCGCTGAAGCCGAAAACGTGAACGCAGCAGAGACCGACGGTGCCGGCGACGCGATAGCAATATTCGCGCAGGCGGTCGAACGTTTCGTAGTCGCTGACCGTCAGATCCATTTCCGCGCCGGAAATCAGATCGTGAAGATAGCGCGAGGGAATGTGGTAGCGCTCGAGCGTAGTCGCGAAACGCGGGCCAGACGGGCGATGGCGATGGCTCGCCGGCGAGAGTTCGATCCATTTCGGCGCGGCGGTCGGCGAGGCCGCGCTGCTTCTCGGCGATTTCGCCGGGTTCGTCCGAGATGTCGTCCACTTCGCGCATGAAGGCGTAGAGCGCGCAGAGAGCGTCGCGCTTCGCCGGCGGCAGCAAGCGAAAACCGTAATAAAAATTGCGCGCGGCGCTGCGCGCAAGCGTGCGGCAGTAATCGTAGGATGCGGCAACGGACGTGCGCTCAGGCATGACGGCCTGCGAATGTGGAATTGCTCTGCGAGCTGGAGTTGTTTTCGGTCGCGGCGTCTTTTGCGCCGGCGTCTGCGCGGGGATACGAGGCAGCGGCGCTGCGCGGTTTCTGCGCGTCGCTCAGAGCGTCGCCATTGCCCGAATCCGGTCCCGCACCGGGATCATCCGGCGGCGCCGACGGCAAGAGCCAATTGAAGCAGCGATCGAGCAGAGCGCGGCCGAGCAGGCGCATCTGCGTGGCGCGGCTGATCGCCGGACGGTGCTGCAGAGTGTTGTAACCGATGCCTTCGATGCGATCGAGCACTGCCAGTCCGCCGCGGCGTAAACAATTCGAGATCGACACGCAGAGACGGAGAAACGCGCCGGGAGAGCGGCGCGCCGGCGGCAAACAGCGTGCGCGTGCGCGCGATCAACGCCTGCATCACGCGCACGTAGCGCTCGTCGAAATTGCGCGCGAAAAGATCTTCGGGCGTGAGGCCCTTCTCCTCGCAGCAAATCGAGCGGAATGTAGATGCGGTCCTTTTCGAGATCGCGAGCCACATCCTGCCAGAAATTCGCGAGCTGCAGCGCCGTGCAGGTGGCATCGGAGAGCGCCTGGCGCTCGGCGTCGCGATAGCCGCATCAGATAGAGCACCAGGCGGCCGACGGGATTCGCCGAATAACGGCAATAATCGAGCACGCCGTCCCAGTCCGCGTAGCGATGCACGGTCTGATCCTGCCGAAAAGCGATGAGCAGATCGCGAAACGGCTCGATGGGAATGTCCAGCGCGGTCACGGTTTGCCGCCAGCGCGACGAATACCGGATGCGACGGATGGCCGGCATACGTTTGCTGCAATTCCTCGTCCCAGGCATCGAGCAGCTTCAGCGCCGTCTTCGGATCGGGAACTTCATCGCCCAGATCGTCGGCCCAGCGGCAGTAGGCATAGACATTGTAGAAATGCTGATGCAAGCGCCGCGGCAAAAGCCAGGAAACCACGTTGAAATTTTCGTAGTGGTGCGTGGCCAGCCAACGCGTATAGCGCTGCGCTTCCTCGGGCGCACAGCCCGCGCGCGGGAGATTGCGCGCGATTTCAAGAACCGGATTCTCTTGCATGGAGGCCATTTCTGGGGACGCGACTACGGAATCACAGCCGTCTTCAATTCGCCATTGCGATTCTTCATGTGCTCGAAAACACGCGGCAGCTCGTCGAGCGCCACTTCGCCGGTAACGAAATCGTCGGCAGCGACTTCGCCGCGCGCGATGGTATCGAGCGCCTCGCGAATAAATTGCGGCGCGTGGTGGAAAGTGGACTTGATGGTGATTTCGGAATAGTGCAGCGCCGAAGGATCGAATTTCACTTCGGAGCCCGGCGGGCAGCCGCCGAACAGATTCACGGTGCCGCCTTTGCGGACCATCTGCACGGCCCATTGCCAGGTGGCGGCGCGCCGACGGCTTCGATCACGGCATCGGCGCCGAGGCCGCGTTCGGTGAGTTGCAGCACGCGACGGATCGGGATCGTCGGCTTTGGCGACGTCAATGGTGGCGCTGCGCGCCGAGACGCTCCGCGGCGGCCATCTGGCTCTTGCGCTTGCCGAGCGCGATGACGTGGATGCCGCGCGCGGAAAGCACGCGAATGAATTTCAGGCCGATGGGCCCGCAGCCGATTACCACCGCCGTGTCGCCCGCGTGTACGTTCATTTCGTGGACGCCGCGCAGAACGCAGGCGAGCGGCTCGACCATGGCGGCATCGCGGAAGGAAACATCGTCCGGAATTTCGAGCAGATTCTTCTCGACGATGCGGCCCGGAACGCGAATGTATTCGGCGTAAGCGCCGTTGTTGAAGAGCAAATCCTCGCACAGATTCTGCTGGCCCTTGCGGCAATAGAAGCACAGGCCGCACGGCGCGGAATTTGCGGGCACCACGCGCATGCCTTTGCGGAAGCCGCCGTTCACTCCGCTGCCCTTCTCTTCGATAACGCCGGCGAGTTCGTGGCCGAAAACCGATGGCGGGCGAATCATGCGCGCGTGATAGCCGCGCTTCCAAACTTTGAGATCGGTGCCGCAGGTGAGCGCGACTTCCACTTTCACCAGCACATCATTCGAAGCCAGCGGCGGAATATCGATGGTTTCGACCTTCAGATCCTCGGGTCCGTAAAGAACTGCGGCGGTCATGTGACCGTTTCGAGTTAGATCAAGGGTGCTCATGAATTCACGATCACCACTTTTAAGGTATCATCGGCCGGGCGCGCTGCCAAATCGAGTGCGTCGGCGATTTCTTCAAGTGAAAACCGATGAGAAATCAGCTCTTTCACCGGCAGGCGGCGCTCGAAAACCAGCCGCGCGGATTCTTCCTGATCGTCCACCGAGGCGCTATAGCTGCCGAGAATTTCTTTTTCTTCGACGCCCACCGCCGCGGCGGGAAATTCGATCTGCATCAGCGGATCGTTCTGCGCGAAGAGCAGCACGCGTCCGCCGGGCCGCGCCAGCGCCAGAGCGTCGCGAACGAGAGCCGGGCTCGGCACAGCGAGCAGCACAGCGTCGAGCCCGCGGCCATCGGTGCGATTGCGCATTTCATCGCCGAGGTCCACGGTTGCCGGATCGAATGCCGCAGCGGCGCCGAATCGCGTGCTCGCCGCGCGACGCCCCCCATCGGATCGCTGGTGAAAACCGTGGCGCCTTCGAGCTTCGCGAGCATCATCAGCAGCAAGCCGATGGGGCCCTGCCCGATCACCAGAACCGTTTCGCCCGCAGCGACGCGCGCCTTGCGCACGGCCTTGAGGCAGGTGTTCACCGGCTCGACGAAAGTGGCTTCCTCGAAGCTGATGTCCGTCGGCAAGCGAGATCATGCCGCGCTCGACGATCCAGGGCATGGCGCGAACGTACTGCGCGAATCCGCCGCCGTTCGGGATCGAAGCCTGCCGTCAAGCCCGACCTTCTTGTAACCCGAGCACTGCGAGAAAAGTTTGCGCTCGCAGATAGAAACAATCGCCGCACGGAATGTGGTGAAAACTGACGACGCGGTCGCCGGTCTTGAACTTGCGAACGCCGCGGCCGGCTTCGACAACGGTGCCGGCGAGCTCGTGTCCGAAAATCTGCGGCGGATGGACGAAGCCGTGCTGGATTTTCTTGATGTCCGTGCCGCAGATGCCGCACGCAGCCACGCGGAAAAGAACCTCGCCCTCGCCGACTTCCGGAATCGGAACGGTTTCGACCACGACGCGGCCCTTGCCGCGATAAACGCCGGCGCGCATCTCGCCCGCACCCAACGGCCGGCGGGATTGTCGAGTTGTGCGGTTTGCGAGCTCATGCGACTTACGATTTCCGTGCTGTACTGAGAATGAGATTCCAGCGAACTACACAGCGTTTCAATTGTTTTATCGAGAATTCCAGCCAACTTTTGCGCGCCGCGGCGGCTGACGGCGCCCAAACGAATCAGCGCCGGGATCCGCTGCGGGGAACGCGCGATTTTTGCGATCAGCCGCGAAATGCGGATCTGCCCGCGGGCATTGAGGATTTGCGTGAAATCGAGTGGCAGGCTTTCATCGCAAGCGTCGCTGACCGCGCGAATCGCGAATGCGGCGACTCCGCGCTCTTGTGCTCGTTCAAAATAAAAAAACTTTCCATGTCAACGGCATCGGCGGCGCCAGCTCATCCGTTGCTTGTCTTCCGCGGTCGCGATTACGTGCGCCGACGTACACAGCGTGCCGATTCTGCTCGCGCCGGCATCTTCGGCGAGTTGCAGGACTCGCGGATCGCTTGAGACCGTCCGATGTGTCTCGCCATCTCGCACCGCGAGCGCCACGAATACATCTGCAGCGCGCAAACCCGGCTGCAAACCGCCGGCGAATCCCGCGGAGATGCAGACGTTCGGCTTCCAGGCCAGAGCTGCGCGGGCAACGCGCTGCGCCCTTTCCGGACCTACGCCGGTGAGCGCCACGCGGATTTGCAAATTTCCGTGGACGGATTCGAAGCCGGGAAATTCAACTCGCTCGACGGGGACAAATTCTCGCACGCGCCGCCACGGCGCGAACTCTGATTCCAACGCAAATGTGACCAGCACTTTCACGCTTTATTCCACTTTAGGCTGCAGCTGCGACGGCGCGCCGGACCCCCGTCCGCGCGTAGCCGTTTTGTTCATACCAGCGCACAGCGCGTTCGAGCGCCGCGGAAACCGATGCCGGCGCGAATCCGAGTTCGCGCTGCGCTTTGGAAACATCGACGAACATGTTGTGGCGCGCGATCTTCACGCCTTCCACTGGAATTTGCGGTTCGCGGCCCAACATTCGCGAATAGACGTTCTCGGTGTAGGCGTAGCCGAGCGCGATGGCATGCGGAATCTTCAGCCGCGGGGCGCGAAGACCGGTGACCTGCGCGAGAACATCCAGCATCTGCTTCAGCGTGAGATTTTCCGCGCCGAGAAGGTAACGTTCGCCGGATTTGCCGCGTTGCGCCGCGAGCAGGTGACCCGCGGCAACATCCTCGACTCCCACGAAATTCAATCCGGTTTCGACGTAGCCGGGCATCTTGCCATTCAAAAAATCAACGATGAGCTTGCCGGTTGGCGTCGGTTTCCAATCGCCGGGCCCGACTGGCGTAGTGGGCATTACGATGATGACCGGCAAACCTTCTTGCGCCGCCTTCAAAGCTTCTTTTTCGGCCAGCCATTTCGAACGCTTGTAATGACCGACCATTTCATCGAGCGCGGAATCGGTGGATTCCGTTCGGCAGCGAAGGGCGGTCGACGGCGATCGTGGCCACAGTGCCGGTATAGATAAATTGCTCGACGCCGGCACGCTTTGCGGCTTCCAGCAAATTGCGCGTGCCGGTGACGTTGCTCTCGTAAATTTCATTGGGATTGCGAGACCACAGACGGTAGTCCGCGGCAACATGGAAAACGCGATTCGACGCCCTGCACCGCGCGATGAAGTGAATCGGCGTCGCGCAAATCACCTTCCACGCGCTCTGCTTCGAGACCTTGCAACGAGCGGAGATCACTACCGCGACGGGAGAGAACGCGCAGCGACTGCCCTGCGGCGAGAACTTGACCCGCTACGTGGCTGCCGACGAAACCGGTGGCGCCCGTGACGAGCGTCTTCATAGAATGCGAAAAACCTCGTCTTTGCCGGACTGCGGAGGCGCAGTCGCGGCCGGTACGTGATTGCCGTTGTGGCCATTCGAGTGGCCATTGGAATGGCCGTTGCCGCGGCCGTTCGCCTTCGGAGCGCCCTTCGCTCCGCCCATGCGCCCGGAAAGCTGCCAGGTGAGCATGCGCCAGGTATCGCCGAGCTTTTTGTTGCCGCCGAGAATCGCGGATGGCTCGTAACCGGAGTGCATCATGCAATCTTCGCAGCGCGGATCGTTGCCGCGGCCGTATTTTGTCCAGTCAGTCTTGGTCAAAAATTCCTGGAAGTTCGGATGGTGCGTGTCGGTCATCACGTAGCACGGGCCCTTCCAGCCGCGCGTGTTGTAAGTGGGCGTGGCCCAGGCCGTGCATTCCAGCTCGCGCTCGCCGCGCAGAAATTCGAGATAGATCGGCGAAATCATCAGGTTGTAGTTGTCCAGCAGCTCCGCCGCGCGCTGGAATTTGTGATGAATTTCCTCGCGCGACATGAAGATGTCTTTGGTCTGCACCGCCGCATACGAATACGCGGGCGAGACCATGTGCCCATCCACGCCCAGCGTTTGCAGGTAGGCGAAAAGCTCGCCGATTTCTTCGATGTCCGTTTCTTTGTAGATCGTGGTGTTGGAAGTCACCAGAAATCCCGCGGCCTTCGCCGCTTTGATTCCCTCGATGGCCTCGCGAAACACTCCGTCGCGCTCGACGCACAAGATCGTGCGTCTTCTCCAAGTCCGTCCAGATGCACGTTGAAAAAGAATCTCGAAGTCGGCCTGAACTCATTCAGGCGCTTGCGAATAAACATGCCGTTGGTGCAAAGATAGATATTCTTCTTCCGCGCCAGAATTTCCTTCACGAGCCTTCCCAATTTCCGGATAGATCATCGGCTCGCCGCCGCAAATCGAGACAATCGGCGCGCCGCAATCGTCCAACGCCGCGAGGCACTGCTCCACGGTCAGGGTGTCGTTAATCGTCGACTTATATTCGCGAATTCGCCCGCAGCCCGTGCACGTCAGATTGCACGCGTGCAGCGGCTCGAGCATCATCACCATCGGAAATTTCTTCTCCCGGCGAATCGCTTTTGCCGGCCACATAGCCGGTCAGATTCGCCGTCATGCTCAGCGGAAATCTCATTCAACCCCCAATTCAATCTTGCGATGCCGGAATTCGTCCGGTCCGGGCTGATAGGCGCAGAATTCCTTCGCGCCGGTTTTCATATTGCGGTACCGCGCCAGCGCATAGAGCGGAAAAGAATTGCGATACAAGTGATACTTCAGATAAAAGACCCACGGAAATCCGGTGCCCGTAAATTCCTTCTCATCCCACGTTCCGTCTTCATTCTGCTGTCCGACCAGATACTTCGCCGCGCGCATCGACGCGGGATCGTCCGGCCCCGCGTCGGCCAGCAATCCGATCAGCCCCAAGCCGTCTGCGACGCGGTGCTCGTGCCCGTGCCCCTTCCAGTTAGAGTCGCTATAGGAGTGCAAGGATTCGCCGAATCCGCCGTCGGGATTCTGCACCGAGCACGAAGCCAGTCCGCGGAATGCCGGCAATCCGCAGCCTGTGCGAAAGACCAACGGTTTCAAGAGCGCGCAGCACGCCGCTGGTGCCATACACGTAATTCACGCCCCAGCGTCCGTACCAGGGGCCGTCAGGCGCCTGATCCTTGCGCAAAAATGCAAAGCGCGTTCTTCACCGCCGGGTGCTCGCTGGTCCAGCCGAACTTGCCGAGACATTCCAGGGCGCGCGCCGTCACGTCGGCGGTGGAAGGATCGAGCATGGCATTGTGATCGGCAAAAGGAATGTTATTGAGAAGTTGCAGATCGTTATCGCGATCGAAAGCGCCCCATCCGCCATCGCGATTCTGCATGCTCAGCATCCAGGCCAAGCCGAGACGAATGGACTTCTCGTGCCGGATCGTATCCGGATGCGCCACGCGCGCCAAAGCCATCAGCACGAACGCCGTGTCGTCCACATCCGGGAACCAATCGTTGCGAAACTCAAAGGCCCAGCCACCGGGCTCACCGTCGCGATTTTTTACCTGCCAATCGCCGCCGCCCAAAATTTGCATGTCCATCAACCAGCCGGCCGCTTCCACGAGCGCCGGATGCCGCGGGCTCACGCCGGCCTCTTCGAGCGACACCATGGCGATGGCCGTGTCCCAGACCGGCGAAACGCAAGGCTGAATGCGTAGCGTGTCATCTTCTTCGATTTCATGTGCTTCAAAATGGGCCAATTGGCGTTTCAGCACGGGTGATCCGGCGGATACTCGAGACTCAGCAGACAGAATATGGAATTTTGCAGCGCCGGATAAATCGCTGCGATGCCTTCGCTGCGCTCCATGTGATCGAGCAGCCAGCGCTCAATCTTCCGCAGCGCCATCGCCCGGAACGGCTTCCACGGCAGGCGCTCGTAAAGCTTCATGAGCCGGTCGGTGGTGAGGAAAAAATTCCGCCAGGTGAACGGGGTCTTATCCCACTCAAACGCCTTGCGCTTATTGTTGGGATCGGCGAAGAGCTCGTCAATGTGCGCAGATTGCGGGACATCCCATTTCGGTTTTGTCGCAGACAACAATGCCAGCGGCACAAGAATCGCTCGCGTCCACGAAGACATTTCGTAGACGTTCAGCGCAAACCATTTCGGCAGGAGAATCAGCTCTGGCGGGATAGCCGGCACCAAGTCCCATCCGATGGCTCCGACCAGTGCCAAGTAGAAACGCGTATAGGAGTTGGTGGTTTCCAGGCCGCCCAGAGCGACGGCGCGTTCGCGGGCGCGACGCATATGCGGTGAATCGGGATCGTCTCCAGCAAGCTTTAACGCGAAATAAGCTTTTACCGTCGCGTTGATTTCGGCGGGCCCGTCCGGAAAGATGTTCCATCCCCCATCGGCGAGTTGGTGCTGGCGGATGTAGGTCGCGAGCTTGCGAACTTTAGGGGAATCAAGGTGTCCCAAAACAAATTGGAAGACGGTGTAATCGGCTTCCAGCGTGGTATCGGCCTCCAGCTCGCCCCACCAGTAGCGGCCTTCCACCTGCGCGCCCAAGAGCCAACGAACCGTTCGTTCCACGGCCTGCGCGACCTGGCCTTCCAGATCGCGGACGGGTACCGTGGCAACTCCGTGTCCGTTGCCTTCGGGAACCGCTCTAAATTGAGGCGCCATCAAGCTTTCCGACATCGATGTTTTTGAATTGAACCTCTTAAGGGCTGCGCCAGGGAACCGGCCGTATGTTTGCACCGGTAGTCCTTGGGCCGCGCACAGAAATTAATTTCGATAATCGCCTCGGCAAACCAGAACGACGGTCCGGGCCGGGAATATGCCCCTCACTGGTCCAGATGGCAGACTGCGCCACCCGGTTTTCCCGCAATCCCCACAAATACAGCTTCACCCACCGACCGCCCAACTTCGTAGACGCCCCAGAGTAAACGAATAGAATTTCGCAATCCCAAAGAATGCAATCAGATACAAAGACCCCACATAGATTATCGCGAGGAAATCTCTTGGGGTCAACAAAAAATGCCACTTGCGTATACCGCTGGCACACAGCACGAAACTGCCCCAAAAGCCGCCGGCAAGCTGTTCGCGCCGAGGCCGGTAGCTCCGTATTTTAGGATTCCAGCTCCGCCAGCCGGCGTAGCTGCTTCCCCATCGCGGGGAGGCGCGAGTACCACGCGTACTCCTCTCTGAACTTCTCGAGAGGACGGGCGGGGGTCCCCCAGACGATTTCGTTCGCGTGGATGGTTTTGCCGGGGAGGATCCCTGCTTGGCCGCCGGCGACTACGCCGTCCTCAAGATTGCAGTGCTCGCCGAGACCGGCTTGTCCGCCGAGCATGACTTTGTGGCCCAACGTGCAGCTTCCGGAGATGCCTACCTGCGAAGCAATTATGGAATGTGTGCCGATTTGGACGTTGTGGGCTATTTGGACGAGGTTGTCGATCTTCACCCCCGCAGCGATTCTGGTCGCCCCGAGCGAGCCGCGATCAATGGTCGTGTTGCAGCCGATTTCTACGTCATCGCCAATTTCCACAGTGCCTGCTTGTGGAAATTTCCAATGCTTGCCATCGCCAAAGACGTAACCGAAGCCGTCGCCGCCGATGACTGTTCCGGAATGGATGATCACGCGGGAACCGATCCTAGAAGAGGCATAAAGTGTCACTCGGGGATGGAGGATGCAATCTTCGCCGATGGCGGAATTCGCGCCGATCACGCAATGAGCGCCGACCTGTGTGCCCCCGGCGATGGTGACGCCATCTTCGACCACGGCGAAAGGGCCGATGGCGGCGGTGCTGGCAATATTCGACGTGGCCGCGATGACGGCAGTAGGATGAATTCCAGGCTGCGGGCGCGTGGCAGGCAGCAACCACGCGGCAGCTTTCGCGAACGCAAATTTGGGCGCAGCCGCATGAATTACGGTTTTTCCAGCGAGCGATAGCCCGGGAGGAGCGATCACGCAATTCGCCTTCGACGCCTCGGCGCGGCTGCGGAATTTCTCCTGCTCGACGTAAATCAAATCGCCGGCCGCAGCCGACTCCGGATTTGAAATCGAGGAGATGCGCGCGGACGCGTCGCCTTCGAGCTCCGCCTGCAAATAGCGCGCGAGTTCGCCTGCTGTGGTTGCCATATTTGCCTCAATTCAAAAACTTGCTAGGGATAGAGAGATTTTTCGCCGGGCGGCCGCGTTTTCCATCGCTTGTGAACCCATATCCATTGATCGGGATGCGCGCGGACAAAATCTTCGATCACCTTCATGAATTTCGCGGTGTTGGCGCGAACGTCAGCGGTCTCGTCGCCGGTTCGAACCAGTTCCACGGCGGGCTCGAAGCGCAGAACATATTTTCGCGCCGCAACATCCCAGAATGCGTAACCCGGCACGACGGCCGCGTCCGTGCGCAAAGCGATTCGCGCCAGACCCGCCGTGCTCGAAGCCAACACTCCAAAGAACGGAACAAAAACTCCTTCTTCCAGCGACGTATTCTGGTCCGCGAGAATGCCAATCGCTTCACTGGCATGCAGTGCGCGGAGCATGGCGCGCGCGGAGTCATTTTTATCAATGACGCGGCACCCTGATAAGCAGCGGTATTGATTCACGAGCGCATCCACGCGCCGATTCTGAATCGCCCGGGCGAGAAAGAAACACGAGTAACCGTACACCGCGTGCGCAAAGCTGGAAAGTTCCCACGGACCCATGTGGCCAGTAAGAATCAAAACGCCTTTGCCGCGCTGCAAAGCGTTGAGATAATTTTCGTGCCCATCCAGCGCAATAATTCCCTCAATATTTTTGCGCGTGAACTTCGGGAATTGCGAGAAGTCCCCCGCCATCCAGCCGATGTTGCGCAGCATTTTTCGAATCACAGCGCGACGCTGCGATTCGTTCCAATCGGGAAACGCCAGCCCCAAATTGAATTCCGCGGTGCGCCGCAGCGAAGGGCGGAAAAGATACGCGACGCGAATCAGCGCTACCCCCACAGCTCGGGCCAGCGGCCGCGGCAGCAATCCCAAACCTTTAATCAGCAGCCACGCGGCGGAGTACTCGAAGGTTTCGCGCATCCGCGAGCATTTTGTCACAGACGGATGTGGCGAGGATAGATTGCCGCGTCGCTCGGCTCGTCATAGTCCGTACTCCGCATTCCCGCGCGCAGTTCCTGCGAAACCCAGCAGAAGCCGCGCCGCGGTCTGCTAGACTCTTGGCGCTTTGAGCTCCTTCGATTCCAAAACGCGCGCATTTGCATTTTCTTTTGCGGCATTGGTGCTGATCCTTGCGCTGTTTAGCGGCTTGGCATCCCTAGGGCTCGTCGGGCCAGACGAGCCGCGCTACGCATGGATCGCGCGGAATGTCGCGCAGTCCGGCGATTGGGTTACGCCGCGCCTTTACGGGCAACCGTGGTTTGAAAAGCCGATTCTCTACTACTGGGCGGCCGCAATTGGATTCAAAACATTCCGTTCCGCCGAATGGGCCGCGCGAATGCCCTCCGCGTTAGCGGCTCTTTGCGCCGCGCTAGCAATCGCCTGGCTCGCGCTAAAACATTACGGAGAAAAAACCGCGTGGACAGCGCTGCTTATTTTCGCAACGACGGTTGGCGCGCTGGCTTTCGCCCGCGCAGCAACTCCGGACATGCTCTTCGCCGCGAGCCTCACCATAGCGATGGCCTGCGCCGCGGGAGTGTTGCGTGCAAATGGTGCGCTGCGCCAGCCGCCAGAAACAGCGGAGCCCGCAATCAGATCTTCGCTCGCCGGCATTATTCTCTTCGGCGCATTTCTGGGAGTATCCGTGCTGGCAAAGGGGCCGGGCGGAGTAGCCATCGCCGCTGGGAGCATCGCGCTATGGATGATCTGCACGCGAAAATGGCGAGCAGCGCTCCGCCTCGCGCATCCGGCCGCCATCGCCGCTTTTGCCGTCGTAGCCCTACCCTGGTACGCGCTCTGCGCCGCACGCAACCCTGATTTCCTGCGAACCTTCTTGTTTCTCCATAATTTCCAGCGTTACTTGACGCCGGTCTTTCAGCATCGCCAACCCTTCTGGTTCTTCGGCCCAATTTTGTTGATCGCGCTGCTCCCGTGGAGTTTGCTCCTCGCTCCCGTTGCAGCAGACGGGTTGCGCCTTTGGCGAACAAAAAACTTCCACGATTCGCCCGGATTTTTCTTCGCCTGCTGGGCCATCTTTCCATTTTTCTTTTTCAGCCTTTCGCAATCCAAGTTGCCAGGCTACATCCTTCCAGCCGTGCCCGCATTGGCGCTCCTGTGCGGCGTAGCACTGGAGCGAAGAATCGAAGCCGGCCGTCCCACTCGACTTTGGATTCTCGCCGGGCTGGCATTCACGGTCCTCACGCTTTATTTGGCCGCCCCGCACGTCGCCTCGAAATTCCTGCCCGATCTGATGAGCACCCAGAATTGGCAAGCCCGCGCAAAAATCGTGCAATTGTATGGCGCGGTCGTTTTTGCCGTCTCCATGCTTTTCGTGCTCTTCCGGTCTCCGCGGCTGGCGCTCAGCTCCATTTGTGCCACCGGACTTTTCCTGGCACTAATGGCGAACGATACCCTGCGGCTCGCGGAAATTCGTTCGGACGATCAATTCTCAGCGCGCAGAGCCGCGGCGTCACCGCAACTTTTCCCGCCGTACAATAACGATCCGATCGCTCTCTTCCGCGCGCATCGCAATTGGGAATTTGGATTGAACTTTTATCTCGGGCGCGTAGTCCCGGAATGGTCGCCGGAAATTTCCGGCCCAGCGATTGTCTTTACAAGTCCCGCGGGACTGGCGGAACTAAAACGTGAGGCGCGAGTGGTATCCGTGCAGGAATTTGGAAGGCCGCCGTGCGTGAAGGCTGCCGTGGGCGGACCCCGCCGCTAGCGCGAAGAACGCGCTCCCATCGGCATGGCCGCCAGGAAAAACGACGAAACCATGTTCTCGTAAGCTTTCCGGTCGTCGTCATTCATCTCCGAATAGCTCACTCGCTCCACCACCTGCCGCCGCGGCTCCGGCGACTTCTGATAAATCTGAAAAGTCGAATAAGCCAGCAACGGCCGATCCTGAGACTGAATGAAAAGCTTCGCGGTGCTCTGCAACCGGCCCAGGCGCGCGGAGACCGGAGGTTCCTGCCGGTAGGGATAATTCACGAGGCGAAATCCAAGAACGCTCAAGCGCGAAACCAGCGGCAGCATGCTCATTCCCGAGCGATTCACTTCCAGGCGCACCAGATCGGTGGGATCGTCGTAAACAGAATCAACGGCGACCGCGATCACTCGCGGGTCCACTTCTGCCACTTCGAGCGCCGCGTACGCCCCCAAATCCTTGCCCCAAATTCCGAAGCGGCGTGCATCAACGTCCGCGCGTCCGGCCAGGGCGTTCACGGCGGCCCGCAATTCTTCCGCCTCGCGATATCCGAGAGTCGTGGCCGTAGCATTGGCGCCATGTCCCGCGAAATCAAAAACGAAAACGTTGTATTGCTGATCCTGCAGCGCGGTAACCAGCGTGAGCACTTCCAGCTTCTGCGAAGTGTACCCGTGGCACACAATAACGGTCGGCGCGCCCTGCAGCCCGGGGAAAAACCATCCCTCGCGTTGCCCGCCCTCCACGGGAAAATCAAATGTGCTCGGATGGCCCATCGTGACGTTCAAATCCACTGTGGCAGGATTTCGCGAGGGGTGAATGATCTGCCGCAGTTGAATCCCGGCAATTACTGCCGCGCCAAAAAACACGAATAGCACCAGCGCCAGAATGCCGGAAGCTATCTTGGCGAAAGCCGTGGTTGGGTAACGCATCTCGGCGAAGACAGCCATCCAGACTGCGCGCAAACCTCCGATGAATTAGGCCGGGCGTCGATTGCCCTGCAATCGCAGAGATAAACGATTGCCTCGCAATCGCAATGACAAACGATTGCCATGCAATCGTCAACCCGGGCCCGAAATATTCCCCGGCGGATGTTAGCATAGTTCGCGAGGCGCTCCAGTGCACCATCGCGAAACTTGCTGCCCGAGTATTGGTTTTTCCCGGGGCGCAGCAAGGATATAATCAAGATTCGGGGCGCCACCCGAATACTATGGAGCTTTTGGATCTCCGCCAGGTGCAGACGCGCGAATTGGAGCGTCTGTTCGAAGAAGAAGCCAAGCACTGGCGCGATGAACTTTCCTGGGACTACCGGCCTTCGCTCGACCTCATCCGGCGTTTCGTAGATTCCCATTCGCTGGGCGGTTACGTCGCGGTGGAACATCGCCAGCCCGCAGGCTACGGTTTCTACGTGCTCGAAGATCACAAAGGATTGATCGGCGGGCTCTTCGCCTCCAATCGCTCGCCGCAAGCGGAAGTTACTCGCGGTTTGCTGAGCGAGATGCTGGCCACGCTGCGCGCTACGCCGCGTGTAAATCGCGTGGAAGCGCAATTGATGCCGTTTGGCGCTGAACTCGATTCCAATTTTCTCTCGCAGCAATTTCGGCTTTACGCGCGCGAATTCATGCTCCTCGATTTGAAAGCCGCGGCGCTCAAGAATATTCCCGTCTCGCCGGGCTTGCGCCTCGAGCGCTGGAGCGACCGCAATTTTGATGCCTGCGCACGCCTGATCCAGTTGGCCTATGCCAACCACGTGGATTCGGAAATCAACGATCAATATCGCACCGAGTCCGGCGGCATGAAGTTTCTGCGCAACATCGTCATTCTCCCCGGATGCGGCCAGTTCTTGCCGGAAGCGTCATTCGTGGTGCGCCCCGCAAATGGCGATCCGCCGGTCGGCATGGTCTTGACCTCCACCGTCGCCGAAGGCGTCGGCCACACCACGCAAATCTGCGTCAAGCCCGGCTATCGCGGATCAGGAATCGGCCGGCAATTGATGGAAGCCTCGATTCAGGCTCTGCGGGCGCGCCATTTTCACGCGCTGTCGCTCACCGTCACTGCGGCGAATGTCACCGCAGTAGACCTCTACAAGCGCTTGGGATTTAAAATCATCAAAACTTTCGCCGCGGGTGTTTGGCAGGCTTAGAGCGGTTTATTTTTTGGCGCGGTCCTTCAGCAGCCCTTTCAACTCGTCCATGAATTCTTTCACATCCTTAAAATCCAAATAGACAGACGCAAACCGCACGTACGCCACTTTATCCAACTTTTTCAATCGGTTCATCAGCAGTTCGCCGATTTCCTTGGTGGTCCGCTCGCGCTCGTTGCTATCACTAACGAACTGCTCCGCCTCATCCACGATGGACTCAAGCCGCGATGTCGGCACCGGCCGTTTCTCGCAAGCCTTCAGCAGTCCCTGAAGAATCTTCTTGCGCTCAAATCGCTCCCGCCGGCCATCCTTCTTAATCACCATGTACGGCACTTCATCAATGCGCTCGTAAGTCGTGAAGCGCCGCTCGCATTTCAAACATTCGCGCCGCCGGCGAATTAAGTCGCCCACTTTGCCTTCGCGCGAATCCACCACCTTATCGTCAATATTTCCGCAGAACGGACACTTCACCGGTGTTCCTCTCCCCGAGCTTTATCCTCAGCCGCGCGCCCTTCCTCGAGCAGTTCCCTCTCCGCTTCGAGCAAGTTCGCCTCAGACTCCGCCTGAGCGCTGCGCCGCAATTCTCCCATTGACCATCCTTCGCGGAATAGCAGCGGAATGCCCACCAGACACGACCCCGCAAACGTAATCAGCCAGATCGTAATTGACGCGGCTGCCGCCCGTTCCTTTTCTACTCCAAAGAGAACCGACAGGACAAGAAACGTCGCCACCTGCGCCCCACCGCCCACTCCGGGAAGTTGCACGGCGGAGCCCACCATCGTGAACGCCAGCACCAGCATCGCATTCGAAAAATCCAGCTGCAGCAGCGACCCGCCGAACGCGTGCGATATCCACACGTAAATAAAAACCACGAGCAGCCAATGCGCCGCGGTCCAGAAGCATCCGACGGCCAGATCGCCCCACGTTCGCAGGGAATGTAAGCCCTCGCTGATTCCGCCGAGCAGCGCTTCCAGCTTCGCGCGCAATCCCGTTCGGCCTCTCGATCGTTCCAGCCGCAATGCCAGCGCACCAGCCCCATGCAGCCGGAAGTAAATCAAAAACGCGACCAGCACTCCGAACGCAATCAGCAGCGCCACGCCACTTTTCTGCACGCCGTGTATGAACCGCGTCTGCGTGCCGCTCGCGAGCGATCCGTGCGAAATCTCCATCAACGCGAACCCGGCAAATATCGCCGTCGCCGACAAATCCATGATGCGTTCCAGCACGTACACGCCGAACATCCCGGTTACCGGCAGCTTTTCTTTCCGCGCGATCAGCAAAGGACGAATGGGCTCGCCCGCGCGCCCGAGCAGAAAAAGACAGGCAAAGCCCATCAAGGTAGTGGCGTACACTCCGGAAAAATTCGATTGCCCCAGGTAGCGAGAAAATCGCTGCCATCGCGCCGCGCGAATTGCGTATGCGGCGTAGATGGCGGCGAGCGAAAGCAAAAGCAGCCAGATATTCGCCTCGCGCAAATCGCTGCCCAACCGGCTCCACTGAAATCCTTCCAGCGTGATCGAATTTCGAAACTTGTAGAGCAGCGCGGCGAGAGCGACGAGCGCGACGGCGAGGATGAGGAGCTTGCGTAGCGATCGGCGCATCCGCCGCGCAACGTAGCAGCAACGCTTGCGCAGTGTCAAGAATCACTCTCAAGGTCGAATCGCTGCGCCATCGCTCCCGCAGACAGGCTTGCGTCCGCGGGAGTGATATTATCTGGCGTTTGATTCGAGAGCTTTCATGCCACGATTGATGCGGACCGTAATTCCGCGCCTGCGGCGCTCGCTCGCGGAGCGCGGTATTTTTGTCACCATTTTGCGCAGCGCGCTGCTTCCCGTTCATCTCGCGCGCGAGTACGTGCTCGCCAAGCGCCTCGCCCGCGAGCCCGAGCACAGCGAATTCGACAGCAAATTCGGCGTGGACACCGACGGCGAATTCGGCGGCTGGACTTATCTCAGCGATCTGAATATTCCCAGTCCCAACTGGATCGAGGGTCACAACTACGCGGCCATTGAGCCCGAGCGGTTCTTCGCCATTCTCGGCAGCTTGGAAATTCGCTTCGAGGATTTCGTGTTTGTGGATTTTGGATCGGGCAAGGGCCGCGCCCTGCTTTTGGCTTCCGAGTATCCCTTCAAGAAAATTATCGGCATCGAATTTTCTCCGCAATTGAACGGGATCGCCAAGAAGAACATCGCGCGCTACGCCAGCGCCACGCAGAAATGCACAGCCATCGAAACCGTGCGCATGGATTTCACGCAGTATTTCTTGCCGCCGGACCCGCTGGTGTTGTTCTTCTTCGATCCTTGCGAGCCGCGCATATTCGAGCAGGTCATGTCCAACTTGCGCACCTCATGGCAGAAGAATCCTCGGCCGATTTATCTGGTATATGTGGCCCCGTCGGAGGAGTGGGTTTTGCAATCTGCGGGATTTCTGGCGAAGTCGGCGCAGGACGCCAAGCTCAACTTTTGCGTGTATTCCAGCTTGCAGAAAGTCTCCTGACCCCCGCGATGGCCGAGAGCGAATCTCCCAAACCGGCTGCGAACTCCGCGGACTCAGCCGCCTCGCCGCAAAAATTCAAAGGCGTTTCTCCCTCTTTTATTGTCGAGGACGTGGTCAAGTCCGCGGAATTTTACCGAGACATACTTGGTTTCCATTTCGACCGCTTCTGGGGTGAGCCTCCCTGCTTCGTAATCGTCATGCGCGATCTCGCGGAAATCTCGCTCGGCAATCCCGGCGCCGCCGGACTGATGCGCCCCAATCGAAAGGCCCATCCGGAAGCGGCTTGGGATGCGTATATCTGGGTGGAAGATGTTGCGGGCTTGCACCGCGAGCTGACTTCCAAAGGCGCCAGGATTCTTCGCGGTCCGGAATCCACGTTTTACAATACGCGCGAAGTCGAGATTGAGGATTGCAACGGCTACGTGCTTTGCTTTGGCGAGGATATTTCCGGCGACGCCGTTTAGAGTCGTTGAGTCATCCAATGAGAGACGGCAGAGCTTCGCCAAATATTCATGATTCGAAGCTTGTCATGCGAACTGCGCCGAAGCTAAGATGCCGTTTGGAGTGCGTAATGATCTCGTCGATCGGGATTAGGAGCGAATCGGAGATATGAACGGCTCTAGCGCGATGGATGGTCGAATTGCGGCGCGCAATTCTTCCGGCGCGTTCTTATCCCAGCCGGATGTCTTAACTCACTCGCAGACGCGCGCGTATTGGTCCACCCTCCTCGTAATTGCCGCCTACATCGTCGCCACCATCGCCTGCCTTTGGCAGTGGCACTCGCAGCGGCCCTGGCAACGCCTGGATATTTTCTCCGTCGGTTTTCTGTTGCTCAGCTTGGTGTGGGGCTGCGCCACGATGCGCTTCCACCGCACCATTTTCCGCTCCCGCGAAGTGATGGACGAAGCCGCCGGCGTCACCTACGACCCCTGGATGCTCCGCTGGATTTGGATTTTCGCCATTGCCGAGCTCAGCGTCTTCCTTGACTACGGCCACTGGCATCTCGTTCCGCAGCTCATGAACCCCGTTCTGCAATCCATCGGATTAGTCCTCTATCTGTGCGGCGCCATTTGGCTGATTTGGACCGATCGCTATCTCGCCACCGTTTTCGCCGGGGATCTCTCGGAACGCAAAGTGATGACTCAGGGCCCGTATCGTTTCGTCCGCCATCCCCGCTACGCAGCTCTGATCGTCTCCCGGCTCGCCCTCGCGCTCACCCTCGGCAGCATCCTCGCTTGGTTTTCTTCCTCGGCTGGATCTGGGTCAATTTGCGCCGCGTAAAACTGGAAGAGGACCACCTTCGCGAACTCTTCGGCAAAGAATACGATCGCTACGCCGCCAGGACCGCCCGATTTCTGCCCGGTATTTATTGAGCCCCCTAATCGCCAACGGTTCCGATTAGATATCCCCGTAACCCCAACAAAACAAACGACGCAGACCATTTCTAATCGCCAAAAAAGTCCCCTTTTCGATCGTCAAATTTCTAATCGACAGTCCAGCCGATTAGAAATCGCCGTAACCCAATGAAAACAAAGGACGGACCCAATTTCTAATCGACATAAAACCGTCCTTTTCTGGCGCTCGCGGCAGGCCCTTTTGAGCCCAAAACCGGACCTGCGATTCCCCGGACAAAAAAGCCCCAGCCTCAAGAAAAATCCCGCCGCGCTAAATTCAGTCAACTCCGCGCTCTTGCAGAGATCGCTTCTTTATGGTTAATACGCGCATGATTCACGGCTTCGCCCTCGCGCTGCGTTTCCAGCGCGCTCGCTTGTGTTTTGCAGACGCACGCAGCTAAGATGCCGTCCGTCTGGGGAACATTTCGGCCCCAATTTGCGTTTCTTATGGTGAGGCCGGAACCTGATGGAAGTGGCGAGGCTGACGACTATTGGAGCCCGATGCTCAACTGGTCCAGCAATGCCTGCGGGGCCAAGGGCCGGCGTGGGAAGAATTGGTGCATCGCCACTCGCGGCGCGTGTTCAATTTATGTTATCGATTCACAGGCAATTCGACGGAAGCGGAAGACCTGAGCCAGGAGGTCTTCCTGAAGATCTACCGGTCGCTCGCGAGCTACCGTTCCGCTTCGGGAGGATTCGCCACCTGGCTGACCAGCGTCACGCGCAACCTGCTGGTGGATCATTACCGGCGCACGCGGCGCGATCGCTTGACGGATTCGATCGACGACGAGATGCCGCAGCTCGAAGAGAAGCACTCGAGCGGGCGCACGCCGGACAAAATTGTTGCCGAGGCGCAGCTCAGCGCGCAGGTGCAACGAGGACTCGCGAGGCTTTCGCCGGAATTGCGCGAAGCCGTCATCTTGCGGGATTTGCAGGGTCTGGAATACAGCGAGATTCAAGAAGTTCTTCTGGTGCCCGAAGGAACGGTAAAATCGAGAATCAACCGCGGGCGCATCGAGCTGGCACGAATTTTGGAACAGATGGGATTGAAGCCGGACTGAATCGGATATGAGTGAACTGCGAACAGATCGAAGAGCGGCTGAGCGATTATCTCGATAATCTGCTCAGCGCCGGCGAACGGGCGGAATTCGAGAGCCACACGGCCGGCTGCTCGCGTTGCGAGCAAGGAGTAGCTCGCGTCGGCGCCATGGTGCGCCGCATGCAAGCTCTCCCGCAGGTCGAAGTGCCCGCGCGCATGGTCTCTGCAATCCTTGACCAGACCATCGGGCCGCGCGGTTGGACCACATGGCTCGCTTCGGTCTCGGCACTGCTTCGTCCTCGCGTTGCCATGGGACTCGCGACAGCGGTGGCCAGCGTCGTGATCCTCTTCTACGCCGCGGGATTGAATCCCGCGAAGATCCGCAAAGGCGATCTGAACCCCGTTAACGTGTTTCGCTCCGTCAATCGGCAATCCCATCTCGTGTACGCGCGCGGCGTGAAATACGTCAACGATTTGCGCGTGGTCTACGAGATTCAATCGCGACTGCGTCCACCGGAATCTCCCGCACGCCAGGAGCAACCGGCAGCGCGACCCCCGGCCACCGATCCCGAACAAAAATCGCAAGGCTCGCCGCATCCCGGGCGCAGCTCCACGCGAGACACAAACCTTTACGCGTTCGTCGTCGCCCAGACGTTCGCAAGGAGTTCACAATGAAGTGCGCCACGCATGTGGAAGTGGACGCGACAGGATTTTGCCGCAACTGCGGAAAACCGCTCTGCGGCCAATGCGCGCGCGACGTGCGTGGAGCGCTCTATTGCGAGGATTGTCTCGTGGGCGCGCTGGCAGGAACGGCGCAGGCTACGGCGCTTCCGCCGCGGAGTAATGCCGGCGCGGCTGCTGCCCTCGGGCTGATTCCTGGACTCGGTGCGGTTTACAACGGCGATTACACGCGCGCGATTATTCACGTGGCGATTTGGGCCGGCCTGCTGGCCACCGGATTGACCGAAGCATTCGGCGACGTCACGCCAGTCGTGTGGATCGCGTTTGGCCTCTTCCCGATTTTCACGTCGCTCGATTCCTATCGCTCGGCGCAAAACCGCCAATCCGCGGCGCCGGGCGGCGAGGGCGGTTCGGCCATGACGCGGTCGTCGGTCGGCGCGATTGTCCTGGTGGTTCTGGGCTTTCTGGCGCTGCTCGGAAATTTAGGCTGGATTCGCGGTGAGTACGTAAACAAAGGATGGCCGCTGATTCTGATTGGACTGGGAGTCTGGATTTACATGAAGCGGTCGCGAGCGTAGGAGGCAGGAAATGAGTGATCCGGTGCGGGCCAAATGTTCATGCATGAGATGCCGGATGCGCGGGCTGATGTGGCCGGCGATTCTGATCACGTTGGGAATACTTTTTCTGGTGGCGGAATACAGCAGCCGTTATTCCTTCATGGATCTTTGGCCCATCCTGCTGATCGTAATCGGAACGGTAAAACTGGTCGAATCGACGGCTTCGGCCGAAGGCCACATCAGCGGAGAAGCTCCTCCGCAATGAATTTGACGGAAGCACAGAAGGATGCGTACACGAATCAATGAGCGAAAACCCCAGCGGACGGCGATCGATCTTCGGCGGGCTTCTTCTGATCCTGATCGGCGTCGCATTCTTGTTGCGTCACCACCTCCCGGAATTTGGCCTCGGTCACCTCATCCGGCTCTACTGGCCCGTGATTCTGATTGTTTGGGGCCTCGCGAAACTCTTCGATAATTTTTCAGCGCGGCGCTCGGGCGACTCGCGTCCGCCTTTGATCAGTGGCGGAGAAATCGCCTTGCTCATTCTCCTGTTCGTGGCAGTGAGCGGGATTTGGGGCGTGGAAAAAATTCGCGACCAGATCGGCGGCGGGGGCTTTTCTTCCTGGGATGATATCTGGGCGAAAAAGGGCGTACCGGTGAGCGAGGACGTGCCGCCCGTGGCCGTGAAGCCGAATTCTTCAGTGAGCGTGCACTCGCCGCATGGCGACGTGACGGTTTTCGCGGATGAGCAGACGGATCTTCGCGTGGTGGCTACGAAAACGGTCTCCGCGGTCAACGATGCGGAGTCGGAGAAGCTCGGTCAGGAAGTCAAGATCGAGATCACGCCCGTCAGCGGCGGATTCCGCGTGGAGCCGAGTGGAATTACAGGAGACCGCAGCCACACGCGCGTCGATCTGGAAATTCATTTGCCGAAAAAAGTCAGCGTGACGGCGCAGACGGATAGCGGAGACATCACCATCACCGGAGTCAGCGGCTCCGTGACCGCGCTTTCGCAACGCGGCGACGTCGCCATCCACGACGTGGCCAGTGACGTGACTGCCACCATGCAAAACGGCGATGTGCGCATCGAGCACGTACACGGCGACGTGCACTTGCATGGCAAAGGGAATGGCGTGGACCTCAGCGACGTCACCGGCAGCGCCACGATTGACGGCGAATTCTTCGGCCCCATACAAGTCTCCGGCATCGCGCAAACCACGCAATTTAATTCTTCGCGCACCGATCTTACGATTCTGAAAATGCGCGGGCGGCTCGATATGGATTCCGACTCGCTGCAGATTTCCGATGCGGACGGCGGCGTGAAGCTCAAGACTCACGACAAGTCCATTTCCCTCGAAAATACCTCAGGGCGGATTGACGTGATCAACACCAATGCCGACGTTTCGATCAGCCTCAAGAAAGCGCCCAGTGACGAAATCAGCGTGCAAAATAGTTCCGGCGGCGTGGACCTCTCGCTGCCCGCGAATTCGGGGTTTGAACTGAGCGCCGCGTCGCAGTCGGGAGAAGTCGATACTGAATTTGACGACTCCGGCTTGAACAAGCAGAGCGAGGGAGAGACTTCACGATTGAGCGGGAAAATCGGCGCGCACGGGCCGAAGATCATCCTGAATACAACCTACGGAACGATCAGCGTTCGCAAGTCGGACTCGTAGTTTCGCATTTCGAAATAGCGGCGGCGCTACGTTTCGACCAGGCGATCCAGCGTCGGAAAAAATTCCGGAAACGAAATCGCCGCGCAATCCGCATCCAGAATCACCGAACCGCCTTCCGCGCCAAGCGCCGCAATGGACAGTGCCATCGCGATGCGATGATCTTTCTGAGGATCGATTTTCGCGCCGCGCAATCTTCCCGCCGAGCGGCCGCCGACGCGCAATCCATCCGCGAACTCTTCCACTTGCGCGCCCATTGATCGCAGAGCTGCCGCGAGCGCCGCGATGCGATCGCTCTCTTTCACGCGCAACTCTTGCGCGTCGCGAATCGTGATTCCCTGTTCGGTGAATGGGCCAAGCGCCGCGAGCATCGGCAATTCGTCGATCAGCGCAGCCACTTGCGGGCCCGAGATTTCGCCGCCCGACAAACTGGCGTGCGTGACCGAGAGATCGCCGACCAATTCGCCATCGCGCATCTGCAAAGAAGCGATGTGAATCGGCGCGCCCATCGAAATCAGAACGTCGAGAATGCGCGAGCGCGTGGGATTCAATCCGACGTTGTGAATCACCACCTGCGATCCAGGCATCACCAGCGCCGCGGCAATGAAAAACACAGCCGAGGAAAGATCTCCAGGAACCGTGACAGCGCGGCCCTGAAGTTGAGGACGCGGCGAAACAGAAACGGCTCCATTCGCGCCGGTGACATCCGCGCCAAACTCGCGCAAGGCAATCTCCAGGTGATCGCGCGTGGGCGTTGCTTCCCGAACGGTCGTCTGACCGTCCGCGAAAAGGCCGGCAAGCAAGATTGCCGATTTCACCTGCGCGCTCGCAACCGGCAGCGTGTAATCAATACCGCGCAATTGGGCGCCGTGAATTTCGAGAGGCGCGACGCCGCCATCGGTTGCGGCGATCTTCGCGCCCATGGCCGCAAGAGGATCGAGAATTCGCCGCATCGGCCGGCGGCGAAGAGAGGAATCGCCGGTAATCGTGGAGCGAAACGATTGGCCGGCCAGCACGCCGGTGAGCAGCCGCATCGTCGTGCCGGAATTCCCTGCGTCGAGGGTGCGGCGCGGCGCGGTGAGCCCCGCAATGCCGTGACCGTGGATGCGCACGAGCCGTTGCTTCGATTCGATCTTGATGCCGAGACGCTCGAGGCAATCGAGCGTGCTGCGGCAATCGGCCGCGCTCGCAGTAATTCGAGATTTCGCTCGCGCCTTCGGCTAGCGCCGCGAGAATCGCGTAACGATGCGAGATGGATTTGTCGCCGGGAAGCTCGACAACGCCTTCCATCTTCTTTCCCGGGCGGATTTTCTGCTTGCTCACGCCGAAATCTTAGCACGCCGCTCAACGGCTCCGACGAAGCCGTCCGGCAAAAAGCCTCGCGCGCCATACCAAGCTTCGTGCTAACGCAAAACCGTTAACCGGCATCTAAACACGCTGGCCGGTTTTGTTGCTCTGCGCCGCGCCTCGCGGTTACTATTGAATTTCATGCGCACCCAGCCTCGAAAACTTTTGCGATTCGCCGCAGCCGCCGTTTTTCTCTTGCTGGCTGCTTCGCTGCCCGCCGCGGACGACGGCGGAATTATTTCCATCGACCAAATCCAGCCGGGAATGAAGGGCATCGCGTATACGATCTTTTCCGGCGACACCGTAGAACCGATGGATCTGGAAGTCATCGGGATCCTGCACAATGCGCTGGGCCCGAAGCAGGACGTGATCCTGGTGCAAATGCACGGCGAAAAGGTGGAACACTCGGGCGTTGTGGCAGGCATGAGCGGCAGCCCGGTCTATATCAATGGGAAACTCGCCGGCGCGCTCTCGTTGAAGCTGGGAATCTTCACGAAGGAAGCCATCGGCGGCGTGACGCCGATTCAGAATATATTCGATATCCAGAATTCGCTGCCGGCATTGCCCGCCACCTTGCCGGCAAGCCCCACGCGATCCTCCGCGACAGCAACCGGCGCCGCGCCGGCCGCGGGAATGAAAATTGAGATACCCGCAGACATTTTGCGGCGCGCGCCTTTGGGCGCGGGAAACTACCTTACGCCGATTGAGACGCCACTCATCGCCACGGGAATTTCACCGGAAGCGCTGGCGCAATTCGGCAGTCAATTTACCGCGCTGGGAATGGCCACGGCGATGGGCGGCACCACCGATCCTTCGCCGGAAGACGCGAACATCAAGCCGGGCGACATGGTGGGCATGCAACTCGTTGGCGGCGATCTTTCGCTGACGGCGGGCTGCACGGTTACGGCGATCGTGGGAGACCGGCTCTTCGCCTGCGGCCATCCGCTCTTCGGCTTCGGCTCAATTGCGCTTCCGCTGCTGCGCGGCCATGTGGTGATGACTCTGAATTCCGCGATGGCCTCGACCAAAATCATGAGCACCAGCGGCGTAATCGGAACACTCACGGAAGATCGCACCACGGCCGTGATGGGCCGGCTCGGAGCAGCGCCGCCGATGATTCCGATGGACGTTTCGATTTCCACGCCGCAGTCGGAAAAACATTTTCACTTTGAAGTGGCCGAGGTGCGGCAACTGACGCCTGTGCTCGTAGCGCTGGCAACTGTGAATGGAATCTCCACGAACACGGCTTACAGCGAAGGAACAACGCTCGAAGTGACCGGAACAATTGACCTGAAAGGCCACGCGCCGGCAAAGATCGAAGATTACTATGCGCCGACCGATGCTCCCGCGCCCGGGGGCGTGCAAGTGGCCTTTGACGTACTGAACACGTTCACGCAAATCTACAACAATCCTTACGAGCAGGCGCACGTGCAGAAAATCACGCTGGACGTGAAGAGCGTTCCGGAGCGGCGGTCCGCTTCGATCGAAAGCGCCTGGAGCGAGAAAAGCGAAGTGGAGCCGGGCGAAACGATTCGCGTGAAGGTTTTGTTGCGACCGTATCGCGGAGAGCCGTTTATCCAGGAAATTCCGGTGACGATTCCGCCGCAAGCGTCGCGGGGGCCTTTGCAATTGCTGGTGTGCGACGCGGATACGCTGAATCGCGCGACGCAGACGTTTGGCGGGTCGTCGCAACTTTCCGGGCTAGATGAACTCGTCGCTCTTCTGAATCGCGAACGCCACAACGACCGGCTGTATGCCGCGCTGCTGCAGTCATCGCCAACGCTGCTGGTCGAGGACAAGGAACTTCCGAATGTTCCGCTGTCGCAAATCAACGTTCTCGATCAGCGGAGAAATCCAGGCGGAGCGCGGCTGCTGTGGCAATCGTCGGCGGGAGAGTGGTCCGTGGCGATGAACCAGGTGATCACCGGGCAGCGCGCGCTAAACATCACAGTGAAGTGAATCCGATTTATACAGGAGTTGCGAAGCGATGAAGTTGCGAGCGAATGCGGTGTGCGTGCTTGCGGTGATGACGGTGGTGGTCGCCGAGCTGGCGCTCTCGATTCCCGCGGAGAGCGAGCACACTCGTTTCTGGCGGCAATCGGAATATTCAGAATTTCAGCGCGGCGCGGCAAAGGGAGTGGCGATCCGCAGCGACGGCTCGCTGACGCCCGCGCCGCACTTCGCATCGTTTGCGGATCCGAATCTGGCGTATCTCTGGGCTTTGCGGCTCGATTCGCATGGCAAGCTTTATGCCGCGGGCGGATCGAATGCAAAGGTATTGCGATTGGATGAGAAAGGATCGCCCACCACGGTTTTCGAATCCACGGAACTTGCGGCGCAGTCGATTCTCTTCGATGCGCACGACAATTTGTATGTGGGCACCTCACCGGACGGAAAAATCTATAAAGTGACGCCTGCCGGGCAGAAAAGCGTGTTTTACGATCCCAAGACGAAATATATTTGGGCGCTGGCGATGGATGCGAACGGAATTCTCTTCGCGGCCACGGGAGATCAAGGGCAGGTGTATGCGATCGGCCCCGATGGCAACGGCAAACTTTTCTATAAGAGCGATGAGCGCCACGCGCGTTCGCTGGCTTTCGACGCCAAGGGCAATTTGCTCATCGGCACGGATCCGAGCGGACTGATATTGCGCGTAGAAATCGAGCGCAAGAAGGCGGGCGAAGTCGAAGCGGGACATTCTTTCGTGATCTATGAAACCGACAAGAAGGAAGTTACCAGCCTGATCGCGGGAAAAGATGGAAATATTTACGCCGCGGCAATCGGAGAAAAATCGAAGACTGCGCCGTACGTTCCGCCGGCGATTCCTCCCGTGGTGGTGCCGGGCGGAGTTCCGGCGGGAGTGCCGGCTGGCGTGGGAGTTGCGGGAATTGGTGCGGCGCCACCGGTGGCGATTCCGTTCTTTACCAGTCTGGGCGGAGGCAGCGAAGTTTATCGCATCGCGGCGGGTGGCTCGCCTGAATCGCTATGGAGTTCGCGCGACGATCTGGTGTACTCGCTGGGATTTTCGAAGGACGAGCGGCTACTGCTTGGCACGGGAAATCATGGCACGGTGATTGAGCTGGGAGAAAATCACCAGTTTTCGACGGTCGCGAACGCTTCTTCGGATCAAGTGACATCATTGGTTGGCGGCGCGGGCGGCGTGCTCTACGTGGGAACCGCGAATCCGGGGAAAATATTCGCACTCGGTCCGGGGCGCGAGAAAGATGGATCGTACGAGTCGGTGCCGTTTGACGCGAAGATATTTTCGCAATGGGGGCGATTGTCCTGGTCGGGGGAAAATAGCGCGGCGAAAGGCAAACTGGCGTTTTATGTTCGTTCCGGAAATACTTCGCGACCGGAAAGAAACTGGAGCGATTGGTCCGGGCCTTACTCGAGCTCGGGGGCGGACAAAGTAAGTTGCCCCGCGGCGCGATTCGCGCAATGGAAAGTTGTGTTCTCGCAGACGGATGGAGAAGCGACTCCGGCGATTTCGTGGGTGAGCCTGGCGTACTTGCCAAAAAATGTGGCGCCGGTGATTGATGGAATCGTGGTGCAGAATCCCGGGATCCGGATTCCGAGCGCTGCGGCGCCGCCAGCGGCTCCGGGCGCGCCGGCACCAGCGCAGATTCGCATGCCGCAAATGCCGACATCCGCGAGCGGCGGCGGGAATCCGTACGTTTCGGAAGCGCCGTCGAAACCGGCGAAAGTGGAGCCGCCGCCGCAGGGCGTGGAGCAGAAGGGCTACCTGAGCGTGGTGTGGACGTCACATGACGACAACGACGACGAACTCACTTTCAGCTTGTACGTGCGTGGCGACGGCGAAAAAAATTGGCGACTGCTGAAAGACAAGATCGAGCAACATTTTTATTCGTGGGATTCCACGACGATGCCTGACGGCGGGTACTACCTGAAGGTGGTGGCGTCCGACAAGCCGTCAAATCCGACGGATGAGGCATTGAGCGCGGAGAGAGAGAGCGAGCGGTTCGAAGTGGATAATTCGCAGCCGGCGATTCAGAATTTGCGGGCTGCGGCGGAGAAGAGCGGGAACGGCGATGTGACGGTTACGTTTGAAGTGCACGATCCCGTGACGGCGGTGGCGCGAGCAGAATATAGTCTGGATAGCGGCGATTGGAGCGTGATATTTCCGAAAGGCGATCTCTCGGACGCGCGCGATGAGAGCTATGAGATTGCTTTGCATCATCTGGCGGCGGGAGAGCATACGATTTCGGTGCGCGCGATCGATCGCAACGAGAATTTGACCAGCGGCAAGACTACGTTCAACGTGACCGGGAAATAGAAACTGCGGCGAGGACGCGCTTTTAGAGTAGGGCCTTCGCCGGCGCCGTTACTTTCAGTTCTGGAAGAGACTTTCACACATGCCTGCGGACGTTGAATTCAACGACATTCGCGCTGCCGGTACGCGCATTGCGGGGCAAATCCACCGCACGCCTGTGCTGACCTCCGAATTACTCGACAAGATTGCCGGTGCGCGACTTTTCTTCAAATGTGAAAATCTGCAAAAGACGGGGTCGTTTAAGATTCGCGGGGCGACGAATGCGGTGATGTCGCTATCGCCGGAGGCCGCACAACGCGGCGTGGTGACTCATTCCTCCGGAAATCACGCCGCAGCACTTTCGCGGGCGGCTCAAGTGCGCGGAATTCCTGCGTGGATCGTGATGCCTTCGAACGCGCCGGCGGTGAAGCGTGCGGCGGTGGAAGCGTACGGCGGAAAAATAACGCAGTGCGAGCCGACCTTGGAAGCGAGAGAGAGCACGGCGCAGGATTTGCTCCAGCGCACCGGAGCGCAGATGATTCATCCGTACGACAATCGCACGGTGATCTGCGGACAAGGCACGGCGGCTATGGAGTTGCTCGAGGATCAGCCTTATCTTGATTTTATTCTCGCGCCGGTGAGCGGCGGTGGACTGCTGAGCGGAACGTCGATTGCGGCAAAGGCGATGAATCCGAAGATACGAGTGATTGGCTGCGAGCCGAAGAATGCGGATGACGCGCTGCGTTCCATGGCCTCGGGGAAACTCGAGCCGGCGGCAAAAGCGGAAACGATGGCGGATGGGTTGCGGGCGACGCTGTGCCCGCTGACGTTCTCCATACTGCGCGAGCGCGTGGATCAGATCGCCACGGTCGCCGAGGATGAGATCGTAGACGCGATGCGCACGCTTTGGGAGCGAATGAAGATTGTGGTGGAGCCGTCGGGCGCGGTTGCCGCGGCACCGGCGCTTCTTCGGCAGATCGGCGCGGATGGTGGGCGCGTGGGAATCATTCTGTCTGGTGGAAACGTAGACCTCAGCCGATTACCGTTCTGACCAAGGGCCTTTTGACCGAGGACATTTTGACCAAGGCCTTTTCGACCAAGAGCATTCTGCCTGCAGGCATTTGACCGCGGATAATTTAATCGCGGGTAATTCGATTAGACGTCGTCGTGCGGACGCCAATCATCCGGCGGGAAATCAATCATCCAGAATTTCGGAGCAGGCGCGTCGAATTCCACAGGAATGTGGAATCCCTCGGGCATTTCTTTCGCGGCGCGCACTACGCGACAGGCGATCTTTTCGCGGGTGACGGAATTCTCGAGCACCAGACGCGTTTGCGGAGGAAGATTCTCCGCGGAAATAATCATGGCGCCGAAGGGATTCACGCTCAGCGTGCGAACTTCGAGGCTGGTTTGCTCACCGCGCAAATTGACGTGAACGTTGGCGCGGATTCGCAGCAGGACTCGTTGGCTGCGACGCCGTTCCTCGCCACCGGTCTTCGCGGCAGCGGCCGGGTTTGGTGTCTGCAACGCTTCCACAGGGCTATGAGTTGACATTTGAATCAAACCTTCCCGTTAAGCTGGGCTCGAAGCGTGTCGATTGGATTGGAAATTGCCGAACCGTTCGGCTGCCGCGAAAACTGGCTAACTCGCGTCGACCGAGAACACTTCGTTTCCCTTAGCGGCGGCAACAGCTTTTGAAAATGCGCACCGCTCCATTTGAAACACAGCGTCCCGCTCAATCTTGGCTTGCGAAACTGCGGGGGAAGGGGCCCACAGATCAGTTTGCGTACGAATTGGATGTTACGGGCAGGGGCCAGAGGGGTCAATGGTACGAAAGTTCAAGTGCGGATGGCCGAGTGGGCAGCTCTTCATTTCCGCATGCGCTATTCGGCTGCTGTCTATCGCGGATGGATGCGGAATTCGTAGATCACAGTTGTGAAAACGCGGCGGCTTGATCGAGGAACCAGACGATGCGTGGAGCGTTGACGCGAGCCGCCGGGTAGGGGCTGGCAGGGCCTCCGGGGTCGCGGCGGATGGCGCGAACGATTTCGCGCTTCCCTTCTCCGGCAACCAGGAAAAATAAATTGCGAGCACGATTCAGAACCGGATAGGTGAGAGTCAGTCGCGAGGAAGGCTTGGCGGGAACCTCGGCGGCCACCACCCATCGCTGCGTCTCGTCGAGCGCGGGCGCGCCTGGAAAAAGCGATGCGGTGTGGCCTTCGGCGCCGATGCCGAGGAACAGGACGTCGAATTCGGGTTGGGCGCCGAAGAATTTACGCAATTCGGCTTCATATTCTTTGGCGGCATCGTCAGCGCGCGGGAAATGCGTGGGCATGGGATGAATATTCTGCGACGGAATAGCAAGCTGCGAGAGGAGCGACTCGCGCGCCATGCGGAAATTGCTGTGGGGATCGTCTGGAGGCACGTAGCGTTCATCGCCCCAAAAGAAATGAGTTTGATTCCAGGGCATGCGGGAAGAAAAATCGCGAGCCCAAAGCTCGTTGAGGGCTTTGGGAGTGCTGCCGCCGGAGAGACAGACGGAGCAGCGGCCACGCTGTGCGATGGCTTCCTGAGCGATGCGAAGAGTCTCTTCCGCGATGGCGTGGGTCAATTCCGAGGCACCGGGAAATACGCGAGCCTCGCTGATCACAATTCCGTCCAACCGTAGGCAAGGTAATCCTTCACCAAGCGATTGGCTTCTTTCGGCCCCCACGTGCCGGAGGCATAGGGATGAACCGGCGGGCGGTTTTTCACCAGCGGCGTATATAAACGCCAGGAATCTTCGACCCAATCATCGCGAACAAAAAGCGTGGGATCGCCTTTGAGGACATCGAGCAAGAGCGTTTCATAAGCTTCGGGCAGCGGCTCGAAGACGTCAGAATATTTGAAATGCAAGGATTGATATTGCAGCTCCACCGTATCGCCGGGCTTTTTGATTTCGAATCGCAGATCGAATCCCTCGTCGGGTTGGATGGTCATCACCAGAGCGTTGGCATGGAGAGGAGGTCCCGACGCGGAATTCTGGAAGAGCGCGACGGGCGGCCGGCGGAAATTAACGACGATTTGGCTTTCGCGTTGAGCCATGCGCTTGCCCGTGCGCAGAAAAAACGGCACGCCATGCCAACGCCAATTTTCAACCCAAAGGCGGAGAGCTACGAAAGTCTCGATCTTTGAATCCTTGGCGACGCCGGGTTCTTCGGTGTAGCCGGGAACATCCGCGCCATCGATTTTGCCGCGCGCGTATTGCCCGTAGACCACGTCGTCGGCGCCAATGGGCATGACCGAGCGCAAGACTTTGGCTTTTTCGTGGCGGATGGCTTCGGCCTCGAATGCGGGGGGAACTTCCATGGCGGTGAGGGTGAAGAGTTGCGTGATGTGATTTTGAATCATGTCGCGGAGAGCGCCCGCGCTTTCATAATACTTAGCGCGGTGTTCCACGCCGAGACCTTCAGCGACGGTGATCTCAACGCTGGCGATGCGATCGCGATTCCAGAGCGGCTCGAAGAGGGAGTTCGCGAAGCGAAAGACCAATATGTTCTGAACCGTCTCTTTGCCCAGATAATGATCGATGCGGTAAATTTGTTCTTCCTCAAAATATTCATGAACGCATTGGTTCAATGACTCGGCGGACTCGAGATCGTGGCCGAATGGTTTCTCAATGACGATGCGAGTGTATCCGGGGCTGTGGTTTAGTCCGGCGCGGCCGAGTTGCGTGATGACCTTCGGAAATGCCTCGGGCGGGAGCGCCAAATAAATTACGCGATTGCCGGGGAGCTGCTTTTCCTTTTCGATGGACTGGATGCGATCGGAGAGGCCGCGGAATCCCTGGTCATCCGTATTTGGAAGGCCGTAATAGAAAAGATTCTGGCCGGTAAATCTAGGGATGATTTCTTCGGCGGGAATTCCGGAATCGATCAGCGCCTTGCGTGCCTTCTCGCGAAAGCTATCGTCATTCAGGTTCGTTTCGATGGCCACACCGAGAAGAGCGCTGTGGTCGGGAAGCAGGCCGCGGCGCCGCAAACGGTAAAGCGCCGGGAGCAACTTGCGGCTCATCAAATCGCCGGTTGCGCCCATGATCACGAAGAGGCACGGTTCGGCGGGGGCGCGTTGCGGCGCGGGCTGCGGTGCCGGCTGCGGCGCGGTTAGCTCGGATGCGGCGGCGTTGGTCGAGTTGACTATAGACGTGCTCATGTTCTACCCCTTCGTCTGGTTGACCATCGGGCCAGGGCTTCGCGTGGAATTATTTTCCGGCGACGGTTTTTACCGCGTGGCCGCCGAATTGATGGCGCATCATGGCCAAAAGCTTATTCGCGAAGGGCTCGGGATCCTGCGAACGAAAGCGCATGTCGAGCGCAGCGGAAATCACCGGCAGCGGAACGCCCAACTCGATGCCTTCGATTGCGGTCCATCTCCCTTCGCCGGAGTCCGTGACGTAGCCCTGAATCCCGTCGAGCTTCGGATTGGCGCTGAGCGCGTCGGCGGTGAGATCGAGAAGCCAGGATCGGATGACGCTTCCGTATTGCCAGATCTGCGCGATTTGCAGCAGATCGAGATTGAAATCGGTTTTGTGACGGAGGAGATCGAGGCCTTCGGCGTAGGCCTGCATGATGCCGTATTCGATGCCGTTGTGGACCATTTTTACGAAGTGGCCGGAACCGGCGGGACCAACGCGTCCCCAACCTTTGTCCCCGGCAGGGGCCAGGGTTTTTAAAATAGGCGACAAGCGATCTACGACGGCGGAGTCGCCGCCGATCATCATGCTGTAGCCTTCCTTGAGGCCCCAAACGCCGCCGCTGGTGCCGACATCCACAAAATTGATTTTCTTTGCTTTGAGTTCTGAGGCGCGGCGCACGGTATCGCGATAATTGGAATTTCCGCCGTCGATAATTGTGTCTCCTTCGGCGAGGCGCGGCAGGAGAGCGGCGATGGTTTCATCGACGGGCGCGCCGGAGGGGACCATAAGCCAGATGGCGCGCGGCGCTTTGAGTTGCGAGACTAAGGCTTCGAGCGAGTTCGCTGCTTGCGCGCCCTTCTCGGCGGTTTTCTGGACGGTCGCAGCGTCGCGATCGTAACCCACGACGCGGTGGCCGCCGTTGAGCAGGCGCTCCGTCATATAGCCGCCCATTTTTCCGAGGCCGATCATTCCGAGGTCCATGGAATTCTCCTGATTAATTTCCGTTGAGTGTGACGCCCTGCTCGGCGAGGCTATCGCGCAACTGCTTTGGGTTCTTAAATTGGATTGTCTTCATGCCCAGTTCTTTGGCGCACTCGAGATTCAATCCGCGATCGTCAATGAAAATACATTCCGCCGGCTTGCGATGTGTGATGCTGAGGGCGCGGCGATAGATTCCGTCCTCGGGTTTGCGGATGCCGAGATAGCACGAGCTAAAAAAGGCCTCGAAGTAGCTTCGCAGCTTGAAAGTGTCGATGCGGTATTCGTTGATCTCGAAGGATTCGTTGTTCAGCGCGGCCACGAGATATTTCCTGGCGCTGGCGACTTGCTTCAGAACTTCCAGGGATTCTGGAAGAGATTGCGAACATTCGAAGACAAATTTCTTAAATTCATCGCGAGTAAACGGCCGGTCACGATAAAAAACGGTGCGTTGCATGTAGTCCGAAAGCGAAACGGTGCCCGTTTCGAATCCATTCAAGAGCAATTCGTGGCGATCTTCGAATTCTTCCCAATCGAGATGAAATTCGTCGACGGCCTTGCGACGCGCCGGGCGATCCCAGCCGTTCGTCAGAACCACGCCGCCCAAATCCCAAAATAACGTCGTAACCTCAGCCACGAATAACCTCTTCGAGATTGGCCAGGCTATCGCCCACGTCATGCCCCAACTGAACGCGGACAACGCGGCGACCGCGCTGTTCGAGCGCGGTGTAATCGCCCTGGGCCTGCGCGCGGATGAGTTGGCCGAAAGTGTAGTCGGTCTCGGGAACGGCGACGTCCTCAGCTGGAGTGTCAAGGAGCTGCAAGAAAAGCCCGGTATTCGGACCGCCCTTGTGCAGCTGCCCGGTGGAATGAAGGAAGCGGGGGCCGTAGCCGAGCATGGTGGCGGAGCGGGCATGATCGCGGAGCGCGATGCGAATGCGGCGAAGGGCGTAAGTTGTCGCCGTGGTTGGAGCGAGATAGGCGTCGATTCCGAAGTAATCGCCGGGCTTCGCGGAATTCAGCCAGGGCTGGATCGCAGCAGTGAGAGCTGCGACATCGGAGGCGTCGACGGTATCAGATTCCTTGGCCGGAGCGGAATCACCGGCGGACTTCTTCATAGCCTGGCGAGCGAGATCTTTCGCGAGTTGGACATCGGGCTGATTGAAGGGATGAATTCCGATGACCGCACCCGCAGCGGCGACAGCGATTTCCCAGCGATAGAATTCCTGGCCGATATCGGCGATCTCGCCAAGAGAAATGCGAACGACAGGGTGGCCGGCGGCCTCGAGTTGCGCGAGTTTGGATTCGTGCAGGTCATCTTTTTCATCGGCAAGCCGGAGATACGCAAAGATTCGATCGGAGCCGTATCGAGCGGCGTCGGCGGGAGGCTCTTCATCGGCGACCGGAACGATGCCCTTCCCTTCCTTGCCGGTGCTCTCCGCGATTAGTTGCTCGAGCCGAGACCGGAAAGTGGCGGAGCGATGGAGATGCAAAGATGGTGATTTTGTCGCGGCCGGCGCGGGCCGCTTCTCCGAGAATAGCGCCAAGGGAAATTCCGGGACTCTTCGATTCCGGCACGCTAGCGGCGCAGGCTTCCTGCATGGTCCATGCGCGATCGAGCAAACGGTGCAAGTCGACTCCGATCACAGCAGCGGGCACTAAGCCGAAGTGGGTGAGCGCGGAATAGCGGCCGCCGACGTCAGGCGTCGCCTGGAAGACGCGGCGGAATCCGCGTTCCTCAGCGAGTTTCTGCAGCGGAGTATTGGGGTCGGTGATGGCGATACAATTTTTTCCTGGAGATTTATCCAGCGCGCTGAGTTTCTGCCAA